>JBJOMW010000014.1:0-108061 GCA_046052145.1 Pseudomonadota bacterium | reverse complement strand
TGCTCCTTCAATATCCCGATGATCTGCTCATCGCTGAACCTGCTGCGCTTCATTCGTCCGTCCCTCGTTGGAGCAGACTCTACCGATAAATGGCGCCATTTCAGGGGAGCACGTCAAAGACAGCGGCGATAGACGCACCGGAAGGTGCACAGACCTGCCACCGTTGAGATCGATCTGTGTGGGATTGCGGCCGCGATGCGACCGCTGCCTTGGCGCGCATCGGCTGGGCAGTAGGGTCCAGCCGTTACAGCCGGGACGGTCATACCGCCCGGCCGTCACGTCGCTTAGAAGCCGATGCTGTAACGCAGCATGGTGGTGATGGAGGGATCGTTGCCGTAGGGCATCTGCCGGACCGACGCATCGAAGGCCAGGGCTTGGTTCGACGCGATCATGTAGCGCATGCCAGCCGAACCCACCGCCCGTACCTCGTTCTGCTGCTGGCTGGCGTTGATCGAGAAGGTCTCCAGACCTGGGATAGTGCTGGTGCCCGAATAGCGGTCCACCTTGCTATTCAGGTCGTATTCCATCCCAGCGCCGAAGGTCAGGCTGAACTCCGGCGTGATGCTGCCCCTCAACCGCAAGCCAGCCGTGGCGCTGTTCACCTGCTGCCCGAAGCGATTGTAGGTGATCGGGAACTCGACGCTGTCGGAGGTGGTCTCGGTGTAGCCACGACGCTGGCTGTCGCTGCGGCGCATGCCAGCATAGGGCTGGGCCACCCAGGTGTTGTCGAGCGGAAAGCCATAAGCAATCTCGCCGCCGAACGCCAAGGCGGTCGTCCGAGCACGACCGGTGCCTGCCTCTGTGTCGGTCAGTTCCGGGCGAGTGATACGGAGGTCGCCTTCCTGATAGGCGAGCGCCGCCCGGATCGTCAGGCCGGAGAAGCTGGGATTTTCCTGGTAAACGGCAAAGGCACCGAGCATCGGCTGGGTGTTCTTCGGATCGACGCCAACCGGGCTTTGGGTGACCAGGTTCTGGTCGATGAAGCCGCCGATGCGGAATTCGGGCGTCACGCGATACGCTGCGGTGAGCAGCCCTGCCGTCTCGCCGCTGTCGGCATAGTTGCTGCCCATCTGCGTATTGCGGACGCCGACCGAGACGCAGAACCCGTGCTGGTCGAAGACGGAGCAGTCGTAGTCCAGCGCAAAGGTCGTCGCGGCGGCGCGCTGGGCCAGCACGCTGCGGACGGCGTAGGCGTTGGACTGCAGGCCAAGCTGCGTGGCGGCCGCGTCAGGGCCAGCCAGGCTTGCCAACAGATCCCAGCTATCTGCTGCCGAACCGGCGGTCAGCGTCCACGCAAAGCGGCCGAACGTGAACCGCGTCTCCTCGTTGGTGATGGCAGATGCCGACACGCCGGTCAGGACATTCGTGTAGCGATTGACCGCCAGGGTTGACCCGACATCAACGCCGAAGGTCATGCTTCCCGTGGGGTTGGTCACCGCCAGCCGCCCGAAGCTCGAGGGCGATTGGACAAGGACAGCGTATGCGGCAGGCAAGGCGCCCGAGTAGGTCAGCGGCGTGTTGCCGCCCTGTGCATTGGTGAGCGTGACGACGCTACCGACGTTGCCGCCCGCAAAGATGCCGAAGGCGCCAGCGCCCGCTGTGATGGTGCCCAAGTTTGAGATCGTAGTGCCGACGGCGATGACCACAATCCCGTGTGCGCTGTTGCCGCTCGTCGTGATGGTGCCGGTGTTGGTGATGGTGGCATTGGCACCGTCGGCGCGGATTCCGTATGCGTCGTTGCCGCTCGTCGTGATGGTGCCGGAGTTGGTGATGGTGGCATTGGCAGCGTTGGCAAAGATACCGTCTGCGTAGAGGCCGTTCGTCGTGATGGTGCCGGAGTTGGTGATGGTGGCATTGGCACTGCGGGAAACGATTCCGTCTGACAGGAAGTTGGTCGTCGTGATGGTGCCGGAGTTGGTGATGGTGGCATTATCACCATTGGATCGGATTCCGTGCGCTTGCATGCCGGTCGTCGTGATGGTGCCGGAGTTGATGATGATGGCGTTGAGACCGAGGGTACGGATTCCGAATGTGTCGTCGTTGCTCGTCGTGATGGTGCCGGAGTTGGTGTTGGTGATGGTGGCATCGTCACCGCTGGAATAGATTCCGTGGTCCAAGTAGCCGCTCGTCGTGATGCATCCGGTGTTGGTGAGAGTGGCGCCTGACGTCGGGGAACTGATCGGATTGCCGGGGACGCACTGAGCCTCTGCAGGCGTGCTGAGGCCGCCGATGAGGGCCGCAGGCGAGAGCAGCAGGACAAGGCCGGGCCATAACCGTTGTGGCCTCGACGCCTGCTCAACCATGCCAAGCCGCTCTCGGGCGATGCTGTCGCGGCGCTTCGGGACAGCACGAACTCGCCCGTGAGAACGGGCGCTTCCAGGGGGCAGGGTCAGCATCGATGGGTCTCGTCCGGCAGGGATCGCGCAACTTGTGCGCTGACAAAACAAGTTAATGTGATATTAAGGTACCGAGCGAACGGATGCACAATCCTTGACGCCATAGATATCGTCGTAGGCCGGGGCCGTATTCTGCCCTCCGGCCAGGGCGGTCATCCCGCCCCGGCCTTCGCGTCGCTCAGAAGCCGATGCTGTAGCGGAGCATGGTCGTGACGGAGGGGTCGTTGCCGTAGGGCATCTGGCGCACGGAGGCATCGAAGGCCAGGGCTTGGTTCGACGCGATCATGTAGCGCATGCCAGCCGAACCCACCGCCCGGGTCTCGTTCTGCTGCTGGCTGGCGTTGATCGAGAAGGTCTCCAGATCGGGAATGGTGCTGCGGCCCGAATAGCGGTCCACCTTGCTGTTCAGGTCGTGCTCCACGCCGGCGCCGAAGGTCAGGCTGAATTCCGGCGTGATGCTGCCCCGCAGGCGCAAGCCAGCCGTCGCGCTGTTCACCTGCTGGCCAAAACGGTTGTAGGTGATGGGGTACTCGACGCTGTCGGAGGTGGTTTCGGTGTAGCCCCGACGCTGGCTGTCGCTGCGCCGCATGCCAGCATAGGGCTGCGCCACCCAGGTGCCGTCGAGCGGGAAGCCGTAAGCCACTTCACCGCCGAAGGCCAAGGCGGTGGTGCGCGTCCTGCCCGTGCCGGCTTCGGTGTCGGCGCTCTCTGGACGGGTGATGCGCAGGTCGCCTTCCTGGTAGGCGAGCGCAGCACGGAGGGTGAGACCAACGAAGCTGGGGTTCTCTTGATAGACCGCGAAGGCACCGAGCATGGGCTGGGTGTTCTTGGGATCGACGCCGACCGGGCTTTGAGAGACGAGGTTCTGGTCGATGAAGCCACCGATGCGGAATTCGGGGGTGACGCGATAGGCGGCGGTGAGCAAACCAGCGGTCTCGCCGCTGTCGGCGTAGTTGCTGCCCATCTGCGTGTTGCGGAAGCCGACCGAGACGCAGAGGCCATACTGGTCGAAAACCGAGCAGTCGTAATCCAGCGCGAAGGTCGTCGTCGCCGCACGCTGCGCCAGCACGTTCTGCGCCGCATTGGCGTTGGATTGCAGCGCCAGCCGCGTGTTCACGGGATCGGGGGAGAACATCCAGGCCAGCAGGTCCCAGTTGTTCGCGCCCGTACCGGCCGTAAGCATCCAGTGGTAGCGGCCGAGCGTCTCGATGGTGCCGGAGTTGGTGATGTGGCTCGCAGCAAGGCCAGCCAGCACATTCGTGTAGCGGACCGTCGTGCGCAACCTGTCCGGCAGCGTGGAGGAGTTGTCCACGCCGAAGGTCATCGTGCCCGACGGGCTGATGACGGCGAGCCGACCGAACTCGGACGCCGAACGCACGACAACGTTGTAGTTGGTCGGCAAAGCGCCGGAATAGGTCAGCGGCGTGTTGCCGCCCTGCGCGTTAGTGAGCGTGACGACGCTACCGCCGTCCACGCGGATGCCGAAGTAGCCAGCGCCCGCTGTGATGGTGCCGGAGTTGATGATGGTGGCATTGTCACCGACGAAATAGATTCCGTGTGCGTCGTTGCCGCTCGTCGTGATGGTGCCGGAGTTGATGATGGTGGCATTGTCACCGACGAAATAGATTCCGTGTGCGTCGTTGCCGCTCGTCGTGATGGTGCCGGAGTTGGTGATGGTGGCATTGGCACCAGTGGAAAAGATTCCGCGTGCGATGTCGCCGCTCGTAGTGATGGTGCCGGAGTTTGTTACCACTGCATTGGCACCCAGGGAGTAGATCACGAATGCCATGTCGCCGTCCGTCGTGATGACGCCGGTGTTGGTGATCACTGCATAGTGACCAGAGGACGCGATCCCGTATGCAACGAAGTCTTCCGTCCTGATGGTACCGGAGTTGATGATGACTGCATTGGCACCAGTGGACGCGATCCCGTATGCACCGAAGCTTGCCGTCCTGATGGTACCGGAGTTGATGATGACTGCATTGGCACCAGTGGACACGATGGCCCTTGCCGCGAGCCCACTCATCGTGATGGTGCCGGAGTTGGTGTTGGTGATGGCGGCATTGGGATCGATGGAATAGATTCCGCAATCGGAGTTAACGCTCGTCGTGATGCTGCCGGAGTTGATGATGTTGCCACTTCCTGGCGTGGAAATGCTGCACAACGGCTGCGCAACTGCAGACGTGCTCAGGCCGCCGACGAGGGCCGCCGGAGCGAGCAAGAGGAAGAGGAAGAGGCCGGGCCACAACAGTTGTGGCCTGGACACCTGCTCATCCACGCCCAAGCGCTCACTGAAGATGCTCTCGTGACGCTTCGGGAGGGCACGAACTCGCCCGCGAGAACGAGCACTTCCAGGCACAACAGGGCTCGGCATTTATAGGTCCCAGACGGCAGGAACGGCGTAACGTCTGCGACCCTAAGTCGCGGTAATGTGAAACTAGCCTACAAGGCGAGCGGATGCGCAATCCTTAACGTCACAGATGTCTTCGCAGGCCGCTGCCGTGCCTAATCGCGCCATCGGATCACGTCAGGCAGATACAACCCAGCCGCCCGAACCAGCGCCGCCAACTGCGGCTCAGCCTCCAGCAGAAGGTTCATCTGATCCGCTCGGATAGGCCGGGGGCGTATTCTGCCCTCCGAACGAGGAACCATGCCCTGGCTGTTCAGCAGATGCTGAAGCACCTTCAAACGGGAATGCGCCAGCTTACGCTTCCGCTGTGCCTCAGCCGTTCGCCGACCATGCTTCACGGCGTTCTTGTTTCCAGGCTGACCGCCGGGCTTACGGCGGTCGTTTGATGCCCTGCGACAAGAGGCGTCCCCGTCCCCGGGGAAATACGATTCCAGCCCCCTGTCGCGCTGTGTCGGGACCGTTTTGGCCATGGGGCAGAATACCACACGGCTCGGTCATTGTTCGCGTTGATTACGATGTAAGGGCGGCTGGGGGGACCCAAACGAGAAAGGGGGCCTGCCCCCAGGGTGGGGTGCGGAAGGGCCGAAAATCGCAGCCGGGTGGGGGGCCACAAGATCGGCTGGCCTGGACTGCTTTCTTGCTGGTGCGTCGGCCCAGCCTGTCACTGGCTCGGCTGGCAAACATGCACACGGCCGAGCCGCGACGAGCACAACGCAGGCGGTATGGCAGCCTTCGTTCAGGCGGCCGCTACTGCCATCCGATGCCGTGCTGCCACTGAAAGACGTCCACCCATGTCCATGCCAATCCACGAAGTGGATGGGGGTACGCATGGGGATTGTGAGCCAAGCCCGGAGGAGAAGCGTCGCAAAATCAGTATCTTACGCGCGCCGAATGGCGTCCCATAGGGGATTCGAACCCCTGTTGCCGCCGTGAGAGGGCGGTGTCCTAGGCCTCTAGACGAATGGGACCCATGGCCTCGCGCGCCGGCGGACCGGCAGCGTGGCGGGCCTATTAGACCCAGGGGGCGACGGGATCAAGCCTCGCCCGGGCGGCCACGCCCTGCCCTGCCCGCAAGCGGATGCCGGCCCTCGCGGCACGCATCCGAACAGAAGCGCACATTCTCCCAGTCCCGCGCCCATTTGCGCCGCCAGGCAAACGGCCGCGCGCAGGCCGCGCAAATCTTCTCCGGCAGCGCGGATTTGCCATGCCCGCCGCGGCGCACCACGCCCTGACCCCGGCTCATGCCCGGCGCCTCACTCGGCCGCGCGCAGCTCGCCCACCACGCGACCGCGCCGCGGCTCCACCAGCAGAACCCGCTCCCCATCCGGCCGCGCGACATGCACGGCAAGCCGCCCCTCCAGCGCCGCGACCGAGACGATCCGCGTCCCCGCCGGCTGGCCCAGATGCTGCGCCCCAAGGCGTTCATCCGCCGCGCCGCCACCAGCACGCTGGACGATCAGCACCACGAGGGCCACGGTGCCGGCGACAATCAGAGCCCCCATGATGCCGACAAGCCATTTGAGCGCCGCCATACCAACCCCCGCCGATCCCGCACCCGACACGCCGCGCGCCGCCGCCCCGCAGGAGGCCACCGCACCGCCCGAGGCCGCCGGCACACGCGCCGACCGCTTCCTCGCCGGCGCGGTGGAGGGCCTTTCGCGCTCCCGTGTCAAGGCGCTGATCGAGGCCGGCCTCGTCACGCGCGACGGCCAGACGCTGACAGACCCGTCCGAGGCGGTGCGCGTGGGCGCGCGCTACGCGATCAGCATCCCCGCCGCCACCCCGGCCGCCCCCGCGCCCCAGGCCATCCCGCTGACGATCCTGTTCGAGGACCGCGACCTGATCGTGCTCGACAAGCCGGCGGGCCTGGTCGTGCACCCCGCGCCGGGCAATCAGGATGGCACGCTGGTCAATGCCGTGCTGGCCCATGCCGGGGAGGAGTTGTCGGGCATCGGCGGCGAGGCTCGGCCGGGCATCGTGCATCGGCTCGACAAGGACACGTCGGGGGTGATGGTGGTGGCGAAAAGCGAGCGTGCCCACACCGCGCTGTCGGCCGCCTTCGCCAGCCGCGACCTCGACCGGGAGTATCTGGCGCTCGTCTGGGGCCTACCGACCGCCCAGACCGGCGAGGTGGAGGCGCCGATCGGCCGCCACCCGACCGACCGCAAGCGCATGGCAGTGGTCACACGCGGCGGGAAGCCAGCGCTGACCCGTTGGCGGCTGGAACGCGCCTTCGGCACGGCGGCCGCGCTGCTGCGCTGCAAACTGGCGACGGGGCGCACCCACCAGATCCGCGTCCATCTGTCCCATATTGGGCATCCGATCATGGGCGACCCAGTCTATCTGCGCCGCACCCCCGCCACCGCCCGCCTGCTGCCGGAGACAGCGCGGGAGGCGGCGCTGGCCTTCCCCCGCCAGGCCCTGCATGCCGAGACGCTGGGCTTCCGCCATCCGGTCACCGGCCAGGCGCTGTCCTTCCGCGCAGCGCCGCCGCCCGACATGGCGGCGCTGCTGGAGATGTTGGCGGGCTCCGTATCGTAAGGTTACAGGATGTAAACCTACCTCTCAGGTCGGGTTTTCCTGGACCGCCCCCGTCGAATCCGCTACACGAGCCCCTGTCAACGCTAGATGGGTGCCGCTGCGCCTGTCGCGATCGGGGCCGGAACGGTCCCGCGCACAAGGTGGCCCCCGGCCCGCTCGCCCCGTCGTGACCGGGTGCTGCGAAGTCGGGGAGGGCCCGGAAGGCGTTGGCGGTCCATATGGCCGCACCATACCCCGCCGTCACGGGGGGTGCAGGGCGGCGCAGGAGGCAGATTCTCGATGGCTTCGATGTCCATCCCGATCGCCCCGGAGGGCAACCTCTCCCGGTACCTCCAGGAGATCCGTAAGTTCCCGATGCTCACCGCGGAGGAGGAATACTCCCTCTCCAAGCGGTGGAAGGACGCCGGCGACGAGCAGGCCGCGCATAAGCTCGTCACGTCGCATCTGCGCCTCGTTGCCAAGATCGCCATGGGCTACCGCGGCTACGGCCTGCCGGTGGGTGAGCTGATCTCCGAAGGCAATGTCGGCATGATGCAGGCGGTGAAGCGGTTCGATCCGGACCGCGGCTTCCGCCTGGCCACCTACGCCATGTGGTGGATCCGCGCCGCCATCCAGGAATACATCCTGCACAGCTGGTCGCTGGTGAAGATGGGCACGACCGCCGCGCAGAAGAAGCTGTTCTTCAATCTGCGCCGGCTGAAGGGCCAGATGTCCGCGCTGGAAGAAGGCGACCTGAAGCCGGAACAGGTGGCGAAGATCGCCAAGGCGCTGCAAGTGCCTGAGGCTGACGTCATCTCCATGAACCGCCGCCTCGCCTCGCCCGACAACAGCTTGAACGCCCCCGTCCGCGCGGATTCCGACGGCGAGTGGCAGGACTGGCTGGTTGATGAGTCCGAGACGCAGGAGACCGAGTTCGCCGAGCGGCAGGACATGTCCAACCGCCGCGAGCTGCTGGGCGAGGCGTTGAAGACGCTGAACGACCGCGAGCGCCACATCCTGATCGAGCGCCGCCTGAAGGATGAGCCGACGACGCTCGAGGAGCTCAGCCAGCAGTACAACATCAGCCGCGAACGCGTGCGCCAGATCGAGGTGCGCGCCTTCGAGAAGCTGCAGAAGAGCATGAAGACGCAGATCGTCGAGCGTCGGCTCGCGGTCGCCTGATACCGCCCGCTCCGCCCCCGCCTGTTCTCCCTCCCCCGCTGCGCGGGGGAGGGTCGGGGTGGGGGTGCGACGTTCAGCGCCCCCCTCATTCACCCACCGAATAACCCCCCACATCCCCATCCATTGGCCGTCGCCGTCGCGCGGCCTCATTTTCCGCGGCACCCACCCGGAGCTGCCGCCATGCCCGACGACCTCGCCCCCCCTGCCCGCGCCCTCACCTCCGGCGTCCGCATCGGCCATGTGCATCTGAAGGTCGCGGATCTCGACCGCGCACTCAGCTTCTGGCGCGACCTGCTCGAACTTGAGGAACAGCAGCGCATCGGCGCCGAGGCCGTCTTCCTCTCGGCCGATGGCTATCACCACCACATCGGGCTCAACACGTGGGAGAGCGCGGGCGGCCCGCAGCCACCACGCGGCACCACCGGGCTCTATCACGTCGCGCTGCTCTATCCCGACAGGCTGGCGCTCGCGCGCATCCTGAAACGGCTGGTGGAGGCGCGCTATCCGCTCGACGGCGCCTCCGATCATGGCGTGTCGGAAGCGCTCTATCTCCGCGACCCGGACGGCAATGGCGTCGAGCTCTACCGCGACCGCGAACCCGCGGAATGGCCACGCGACGCCAACGGCAAGCTCGCGATGGTCACGCAGCGCCTCGACCTGCGCGCGCTGCTGGAAGAGGCAGGCTGACCCCTACCCTTCCGTCGCGCCGCCCGCGAGAAACACCGCGCGCAGCTCGGGCGAAAGCGGGATCTTCTCGCCCGTGTCCTGCCGCGTGACGACGCAGACGGCGCGTCCGGTGCAACACGGCTCGCCATCCTTCAGCAGCGCATATTCATGCACGAAGGAGGTCCGGCGGAAGGACACCACGCGGCAGCCCAGCGTCACTTCGTCGCCAAAGCCGACGGCGCGGAGATACCGCGCCTGAATCTCCGCCACGACAGGCCCTGGACGGTCAGGCGCAATCGGCGCGCCGGTCAGCGACTGCCAGTGATCCACGCGCAAATCCTCGAACATCGTCAGATACGCCGCGTGGTTCACATGGCCGTAGAGGTCGCATTCCGCCCAGCGGATGCGATGCGGCCGCAGGATCGCCCAAGGCTGTTCAGTCATGCGTCCCTGCCCTCCTTCGATGGCGCCCGCCGCAGGCGGGCGAGCGGCCGAATGGCCGCCGCGGCCAATGCCGCGAAGCCAAGCGGCTGGAGGCCGCGCCGGCGACTGAGGCAAACAAGCATGCCGCCGCGCGCGTCACACCCCGCTCGTCTCCAGGCGGAGGATCGCACGCGCCAACGCCTGCGCGCGCGGCACGAAGCTGTCGAGTTCCAGATACTCCTCCGGGCTATGCGCCTTGCCGCCCACCGGCCCAACGGCGCAGAGCGTCGGCGCGCCCATCGCCGCGGTGAAGCCGGAATCCGCGCAACCACCAGAGAAGCGCGGCTCGGCCGGGATGCCGCTATCCCGCGCGGATTGCTGGTACAGCGTGAAGACGCGGCGGGAGTCAGCGGATTGCGTCAGCGGCAGGAACTCGCCCTTGATCGTCAGCTTCGCGCGCGTGCCGGGGACGAAGCTCCGCGCCACGATCGCCTCGATCTTGCCCATGATCTCGTCGCGATCCGCCGGCTCGACATAGCGCAGATCGATCTCGCCGCGCGCATAGGGGGCGACCGTGTTCACGCTCTGCCCGCCCGAAACGAGGCCGACATTCAGCGTGATGCCGCGGTCGAGATCGGTCAGCGCATGGATCGCGGTGATCTTCGCCGCAAGTTCCCCGATTGCGGAGATGCCCTGCTCGAAATTGCCGCCCGAATGCGCGGCCTTCCCCTCGATCTCCATCACCGAGAAGACGCCGCCCTTGCGGCCCGTGACGACACCCTGGTCGGGCCGGCCGGGCTCGCTGTTGAAGACCACGCGCGCGCCGCGCGCCTCCGCCTCGATCACCGGGCGGCCTTCGGGGGAGCCGATCTCCTCGTCACCCGTGAAGAGGCCAACGAGCGGCCCCGGCGCGCCGCCGAATTTCCGGAAGGCGGCGAGGACGAACATGTTCATCACCAGCCCCGCCTTCATGTCGGCGACGCCGGGGCCGAAGGCGCGGTTGCCTTCGATGGTGAAGGGCCGGCGCTCCGGCTCGCCCTTCGGGAAGACGGTGTCGCGATGGCCCATCAGCACGATGTTGCGACGGTCATTGCCTGAATTGCCGCCATCGCCGCCGACAAAGGCGCGCAGGCAATCGCCGTAGCGGGACTGCGGCACGCTCTGGGTGGGGATGTCATGCGCCGCGCAGAAGCGCGCGATCTGCGCACCCACGGCGTCCACCCCCGCCTTGTCATAGCTGCCGCCATCGGTGTCCACCATCTGGCGCAGCTCGGCGATCATCGCCTCCTTCTGGGCGGCGAGCCAGGCGGTGATCTCGGTCTCTTGGGTCGGCATGGAGGCGTCCTCAGGCTGATCGCCGAAGGCTGCCATCCCCGCGGGGAGCGCGAAAGGGCGGGCGTCGCGCGCCCGCCTTGCGCGCTACTCGACGCGGCCGATGCGCTGCACGGCGCGCACCAGGCGCGCGCTATCCTCGGCGAAGAAGCGCGCGAACTCCGGCGCGTCCAGATAGGCCACCGGCGCGCCGGCGGCCGTGAAGGCGCGCACCAGCTCCGGATCCTGCACCGATTGCCGCACCGCATCGCGCAGGCGCGCCATCACCGGCGCAGGTGTGGCTGCGGGGGCAAAAAGTCCCGCCCAGATGTAGAATTCCACATCGGCGAAGCCACGCTCCATGAAGGTCGGCACATCCGGGAAGGCCGGCACGCGTTCGCGTCCCCAGCAGCCCAGCACCCGCACGCGCCCGTCGCGGGCATGCTGCGTCAGCGTGCCGGGGGCAGAGGCCAGCGCCTGGATCTGCCCGCCGAGCAGCGCCGTGATCGCCGGCCCCGCGCCGGTGAAGGGCACATGCAGCAGGCGGATGCCCGCGGTCGCCGCCAGCATCTCCATCGCCACATGCAGCGTGCCGTAGGTGCCCGACGAGCCATAGGGAATGCTGCCCGGATTGGCGCGTGCCGCGGCGATGAACTCCTCCATCGTGCGCCACGGCGCGGAGGCCGGCACGGCCAGCATGGTCGGGTCGGAATTCACCAGCGCGATCGGCGCAAACTGGTCGGCCGTGTAGGGCGGCGTGCGGTTGAACAGCCGCTCCGCTTCCGGGATCACCGCCAGCGAGGACAGCGCCATCAGCAGCGTGTAGCCATCCGCCGCGCTGCGGGCGACGAAGCCGTTGCCGATCGCCCCTGCCGCGCCACCGCGGTTTTGCACCACCACGGGCTGGCGCAGGATGCGCTCCATCGCGCCAGCCGTCGGGCGCGCGGCGAGGTCCGCCTGCCCGCCCGGCGGGAAGGGCACGACCATGGTGATGGCGCGCGAGGGGAAGTCGGTCGTCTGCGCGCGGGCCGCCGTGGCGCCGAGCGGCGCGAGGGCGGCGGTGGCCAGCAGCGTGCGGCGGTCGAGCATGGCGTTATCTCCCAATGGGTTGGCCTGTACCGATGCGCGATCCCCTGCCCCGCTCGGCTGCTCCCTCCCCCGCTGGCGGGGGAGGGATGGGGTGGGGGTGCGGAGGCAAGGGCGCGTTCGGACGAAGCACCCTCACCCCGACCCTCTCCCGCAAGCGGGAGAGGGAGAAGCGCTTTACGCGACCGCGTTCTCGAGCGTGCCGATGCCCGGCACCTCGATGCGGATCACATCGCCCTTCTGCAGGAATTTCGGCGGGCTGAAGCCGATGCCGACCCCGACCGGCGTGCCGGTGGCAATCACATCGCCGGGCTCCAGCGTGATCGCGGCGCTGATCGCCTCGATCAGCGTCGGAATGTCGAAGATCAGATCGGCGACGGTGGCGTGCTGGCGACGCTCGCCATTCACGAAGGTGGAGAGCATCAGCTTCGTCGGGTCCGGCACCTCATCCGCCGTCAGGATGGCCGGGCCCATCGGGCAGAAGGTGTCGAGCCCCTTGCCCAGGATCCACTGGCTGTGGCGCTTCTGCAGGTGCCGGGCCGTCACGTCATTGACGATGGTGTAGCCGAAGACGTGCTTGAGCGCGTTCGCCTTCGCAATGCCGCGCCCACCCTGGCCGATGACAACGGCCAATTCGCCCTCGTAGTCGAGCCCGCCGGTGGGATCGAGGTCGCCCAGGATCGGCTCGCCCTGCGCGATGATCGCCGTGTGCGGCTTCGAGAACACCACCGGGAAGGGCGGCACCACATCCTTCGCCCCGCCATCGAAGCCCGAGCCCGCAAATTCCTTCGCATGCTCATGGTAGTTCTTGCCGACGCAGAAGACGTTCTTCGGCGGGCGCGGGATCGGCGCGCAGAGCTTCGCCGCCGCGACCTTTGGCGACTTCGCCGCCGCGGCGCGCAGACGATCGAGCATCGCCGCGCCGCCGCCGGCGACATCGAGCATCGTCACGCCCTTCAGCGCCGCATCCACCGCGCCGAGGTCGAGCACCGCGCCATCGGGCGCCATCGCACCCACTTCGCGCTGCCCCTGCCCTTCGCGCGTGAACGTCACAAGCCGCATGGCTGGAATCCCCTAGTTGATCGTCGGTCCCTTCGGGCCGCGCATTTGCCCGGTTTGCGCCGGATCCGCCAGGGGGAGGCTCGCCGCCCGTTCCAGCGCCCGCGCGGCGCGGAAGGCCACATCGTCGCGGTAAAGCGGTGCTGCCACCTGCACCGCCCGCGGCATCCCCGCCTCATCAAGGCCGATGGGCACGCTGATCGCGGGCTGGCGGGTCAGGTTGAAGGCGAAGGTCCAGGGCGCCCAGTCGCGCCAGAGCGATTCGACCGGGCGGATGGTTGGCTGGTCCGCATCGAAGGCGGCCGTCGGCGTGCAGGCGGTCAGGATCAGGTCGTAGCGCTGGTGGAAGCGCGCCATGGCATGCGCGCATTCGACGCGCAGCATGTCCGCGCCCAGGAACTCGGCCGCCGTCATGCCACCCATCTGGCGCGCCACATCGCCGATGCCGGCATCGAGCAGCGGGCGCTTTTCCTCCGGCGTCGCCTCCCACAGCCGGGCCATCGCCACGCCCCAGACGCGGGAAAAGATGGCCCGCGCATCGGGCATCTCGGGGTCGGCTTCCTCGACCTTCGCGCCCGCTTCCATCAGCAAGGTCGCCGCCACCCGCAGCGCCGCCTCCCCTTCCTGGTCGAGCGGCGGCGCGAAGCCGAAGCTGCGCACGATGGCCACACGCAGCCCCTTCACCCCATCCTCGATGCCGTCGCGCCAGTCGCGCGCATCGTCGGGCAGGCTGACGGGATCGCGCAGATCGTGGCGGGCCATGGCGCCGAACATCAGCGCCGCATCGCGCACGCTCCGCGTCATCGGCCCGGCGACCGCCACCGCGGAAAAGGCGCCATGCGGCCATTGCGGGATGCGCCCATAACTCGGCTTCACGCCGACCAGGCCGCAATAGGCCGCCGGGATGCGGATGGAGCCGCCCGCATCGGTGCCGATATGCAGCGGCCCGAAGCAGGCCGCCCCTGCCGCGCCCGCGCCGGAGGAGCTGCCGCCCGGTGTGCGCTGCGGATTCCACGGGTTGCGCGTGATGCCGTGCAGCGGGCAGTCGCCGGGGGACTTCCAGCCGAATTCCGTCGTCGTCGTCTTGCCGATGATGACGGCACCCGCCGCCTTCAGCCCGAGCACCGCGGGCGCGTCCTCGGTCGCGGGCGTCGTATCGGTGCTGCGGCTGCCGCGGCGGGTCGGGAAGCCCGCGAGGTTCAGCAGATCCTTCACGGTCGCCGGCACGCCATCGAGCGGCCCGATCGGGCGGCCGGCCAGCCAGCGCGCCTCGCTCTCCCCGGCGCTCCGCAGCGCTTGGGGGTTCATGGTGGCGAAGGCGTTGACCCAGGGGTTGTAGCGCGCGACCCGCTCCAGCACGGCCTTCAGCGCCTCGACCGGCGAAAGGGCGCGGCGGCCATAGAGGGCGAGCAGCTCCTCGGCCGTCATCAGCGCTGGGTCGGTCTGCTGCGTCATGCGGGACATCCGGCGGTTGGAGCGGCGCAGAATGGCGCCACAGACGCGCCGGGAAAACCCCGCCGCCGCGCACGAAAAAGGCCGGGGAGCAGCGCTCCCCGGCCCCGTCATCCGGCGTGGAAAGCCCGGATCAGGTCACGACGATGTTGAACTGGCGCGCCACGGCGGTCCAGGCGGCGATCTCCTCGCGCATCGTGGCGACGAAGGCCTCGCCCGTGGGGTTCGGGTTGCGCGGCAGCGTCTGGATGTCGCTGAAGCGCTGCATCAGCTCCGGCCGCTGCATGATCGGCGGCACGATCGCGCCGAGCCGCTCGACGATCGGTGCGGGCAGGCCCTTCGGCGCCGACAGGCCGAGCCACTGCGCCGAGGTCAGCTTCGGATAGCCGAGCTCGGCGAAGGTCGGGATGTTCGGGAAGGCCGGCAGGCGCTGCGGCGAGGAGACCGCGAGCGCCCGCAAGGACCCGTCGCGCAGCTGCTGCACATTGGTGGTGATCGGGTCGATCAAGCTCTCGATGTTGCGCGCCAGCACGTCCTGCATCGCCGGCGCCGAGCCCGCATAGGGGATGTGATCGAGCTGCGGCGCGCGTGCCTCGGCCGAGAGCATCGCGCCCAGCAGATGCGGCGCCGAGCCGATGCCGGAGGAGCCGAAGCGCACCGCGCGGGTGCGGGCGGCCGTCACATACTGGTCCAGCGTCTGGAACGGGCTGTCGGCGCGCACCAGGATGATGTTCGGCGCTTCCACCAGCATGGTCATGTGGGTGAAGTCGGCGATCGGGTCGAAGGGCATCGTCTGGCGCGTGGCCGTCGCATAGACATGCACCGAGGCATGGCTGACCAGCAGCGTGTAGCCATCGGCCGGCGCCTTCGCGACCATATCGGTGCCGATCAGCCCGCCCGCGCCGGGGCGGTTCTCGACCACCACAGACTGGCCAAGGGCCGCGGCGAGCTGCGGCGCCAGCAGGCGGGAGACGGTGTCCACCAGCCCGCCCGGCGGGAACTGGGCGACGAGGCGGATCGAGCGGTTCGGCCAGGCGCCCTGGGCGAGGGAGAGGGACGGCTTGGCCAGCACGCCGGCGGCGGCGAGCCCGAGAAGGTGGCGACGGTTGAGCATGGATGCACTCCTGGTGGGCAGGAGAGGCGATAACTGCCTTCGAATTGGACTATCTGTCCGCTTCACAGGCAACCAGACGCCCCCTGCATACAGACAGAGCAAGCCCCGTGCCGCGCCCCCCCGTCGCCCGCCGCCTTCCCCTTCAGCCCTGCGCCAGCGCCGCCGACCAGGGCGACATCGCGTCGCTGATCCCGCTCCGCACCCCATCGGGCCCAATGGCGATCAGGTTCGGGCAGGCGAAGTTCACCGGCAGCACCGCATGCTCCACCACCTCGAGCGGGCCCATCGCCGCAAGCCCGTCCAGCGTCGCCGCCGGCAGGCGCCGATCCGCCGTCGCCCCCTCCGGCCCCGAGACATCGAGCCTCGGGGCATGCGCCGCCGCCTCCGGGTCCATCCCGAAGCCCGCCACCAGCGAGAGCATCTGGAAGACCGAGGCCAGGATCCGCCGCCCGCCGGAGGCGCCGAGCGCGATGGCCGGCACGCCCGCCGCATCGGTGGCAATCACCGGCGACATATTGGTCAGCGGCCGCTTATTCGGCCCGATCGCATTCGGCGTGCCCGGGCGCGGGTCGAACCACATGACCCCGTTGTTCATCAGCACGCCCGTGCGCGGCAGCACGACGCGGCTGCCCATCGAGGACAGCAGCGTGGTGGTCATCGCCACCATCATCCCATCCGCGTCGCAGACGGTCAGATGCGTGGTGCAGCTATCCGCACCCTTCGGCTCCGCATCGCCAAGCCCGGCCAGCCGCTCCGCATAGGCCTGCTGCATCGCCTTGGCGAAGGCCAGGTGCCAGGCGGTGGAGGGCTCGGCGCCCGACCAATCCGCCGCCTCCATCCGCTCCATGACGGCGCGGAAGGTGGGCGTCGCCGTCAGCCCGTTCGAGAGATGCAGCGTCCGTCCCCGCCAGGGGACCGAGACCGCTGGCAGGAATCGCGCACGGCAGGCGGCGAGGTCGGCGGCCGACAGCACGCCCCCCATCGCCGCGACATCCGCCGCGATGTCGGCCGCAATCCCGCCTTCGTAGAAGTCGCGGAGCCCATGGCGCGCCAGCCGCTCCAGCGTCTCCGGCAGGGCGCCGAGGGGGAAGAAGCCGGGGCTGCCTTGATAGGGGGCCACGGGGGGCAGCCCGCCGGGGAGGTAGATGCGCGCCGATTCCGGATAGAGGCGCAGTGTCGCCGCCGCATTGGCGACCTTCAGCGTCGTGTACCAATCCTGCGCCAGGCCGCGCTTCGCCAGCGCAATCGCCGGCGCCAGGATATCGGCGGCCGGCAGGCGGCCATGCGCCTCATGCAGCGCGGTGTAGCCCGCAACCGCGGACGGGATGACGAAGCTGAGCGGCCCGTGGATGTTCCGGTCGCCCTCCACCTCCGGCCAGGAAAACAGGTCCTGCTTCATCCGCCCCGTCATCGGGAAGGCGGCGGCGTCGAGTTTCCCGGGCGAGACCGGGCCGAAATCCAGCGTCTGCGCCGCCATCCCCGGCCCCGCGACCAGCGCGAAGCCGATGCCACCGAGGCCCGAATTCCAGGGCTCCATCGCGGCCAGCGCGAAGGCCATGCCGGCCGCAGCATCGGCCGCGTTGCCGCCAGCTTCCAGGATGGCGATGCCGGCCTCGGCCGCTGCGCGGGATTGGCTCGCGACCATGCCGCGCCGGCCGCGCGCGGCAGGCTTCGTCACCTGCCAATGCTGGGTGGTGTGGGCGGGCGGGGTGTAGCTGAGCGGCATGTGGGCATTCCTCCTGGGCAGGAGGATCGGCCCCGGCGCGACGGGCGGCAAGAAGGGGGGCGGGTTTGATCCGCCAGCCGGGATCAGCTCAGCCGCGCGCCGTGCGGCGGGTCTCGATCACGCCTTCGAAGTCGAAGCGCTCATGCCAGGCGAGATGCGCGACCAGCGCGGCCTGCGCGCCCTTCGCATCGCCGCGCGCCAGCGCATCCAGCAGCCCGGCATGCTCGGCCGCGACGGCCGACCCCGGGCGGCCACCCTGACCCAGCCCCCAGATGACAGTCAGCTGCCGCGCCAGGCCAAGCCACAGCCCGTGCAGCACGGCATTCCCCGAGGCCCGGCAGATCTCGGCATGCACCACCATGTCCGCATGGGCGATGGCGGCGAGGTCGCCGCCGGCCAGCTGCGCTTCATAAACGGCGGCGGCACTGCGGGCGGCGGCGATGCGCGCCTCTCCCCCACCGGCCGCCAGAATTTCCTTCACCGCCAGCGATTCCAGCGCGAGCCGCACGCGCATCATCTCGGCGACACCGGCATTCGTCACCTGCATCAGCCGCATGCCCTTGTAGGGCGTGCTGACGACGATGCCCTGGCTTTCCAGAAGCCGCAGCGCCTCCCGCACCGGGACGCGGCTGATGCCGAGGTCGCGGGCGATCTCGGCCTCCACCAGCCGGTCACCCGGCAGGAAGGCGCCGCGCGCGGCGGCGGCAACAACGGCTTCGGCCGCCTGCTCGACCATGGTGCGGGGCTGGACGGGGGCCATCCGCCGGGCTGGGGCGGTCTCGGTGCGCTGCGCCTGGGGCATCGCAGCGGGTGCAGAGGTCAGCGCAATGGGGGTCACGGGGGAATCGATCCCTGGAGTCAACAGATCTTAATTGCAAACCCGAGGTTGATGAAGGCCGGTGCGGCCTCGCGACAACAGCGAAGGGCACAGTGTAACCGGAACGCCACGGTGGTGCGGTGCCGCAACGGGAAGCCGCCAGCCTCCCGGCCCCAGCGCCCGCGGCAATTCGCCCCGCCCCCTTGCCTCCGGCCGCGATTGCCCGCAAACCCCGCCCGCTTCGCCGCCCGCCGCAAGACGGCATGGCCCCGCCGGGCGGCCCCCCCAAGAGTTGGAGACGACAGGTGGCAGGAACGGTCCAGATCGGCGGCCTTGGTGTGGCCGGCGCCCTGCGCGATTTTATCGATAACGAGGCACTGCCCGGCACGGGTGTCGAGCCTGCGCGCTTCTGGTCCTCCTTCGAGGCGATCCTGCGCGACTGGGCGCCGCGTAATGCCGGATTGCTGGCGAAGCGCGACGCGCTGCAGGCCAAGCTCGATGCTTGGCATCGCGCCAACCCGGCCCGCCCCGTCAACCTGCCCGCCTACAAGGCCTACCTCACCGAAATCGGCTACCTCCTGCCGGAGCCCGCAGATGTTCAGGTCGGCACCACCGATGTGGACCCCGAGATCGCACAGCTCGCCGGCGCGCAGCTGGTCGTACCCGTCTCCAACGCCCGCTACGCGCTGAACGCGGCGAATGCGCGCTGGGGCAGCCTGTATGACGCGCTCTACGGCACCGACGCGATCCCCGAGACTGACGGCGCCACCAAGGGCCGCGGCTACAACCCCGCCCGCGGCGCCAAGGTCATCGCCTTCGCGCGCGCCATGCTCGACAAGGCCGCGCCGCTGGCCGGCGGCGTCTCCCACACCGAGGCCACGGGCTATGCGATCGAGACCGGCGCGCTTTCCGTCACGCTGAAGGATGGCCGCAAGGTCGGCCTGGCGCGGCCGGGCCAGTGCGTCGGCTTCCAGGGCGAGCCCTGGGCGCCGGAGGCCGTGCTGCTGGTCAATCACGGCCTGCATCTCGAAATCCGCATCGACCGCACCAGCGCGATCGGCAAGGACGACCCGGCCGGCATCGCCGACCTGGTGCTGGAATCGGCGCTGACGACGATCCAGGACTGCGAGGATTCCGTCGCCGCGGTGGATGCCGAAGACAAGGTCGCGGTCTATCGCAACTGGCTCGGCCTGATGAAGGGCGACCTGACCGCCGACCTTGAGAAGGGCGGCAAGGTTGTCACCCGCCGCCTCAATGCCGACCGCAGCTACAAGACGCCGGCCGGCGGCGCCGTTACGCTGCCCGGGCGCTCCGTGATGCTGGTGCGCAATGTCGGGCACCACATGATGACGGATGCCGTGACGCTCGACGGTGCGGAGATTCCCGAAACCGTGCTGGACGCGATGTGCACGGTCGCGATCGCGCTCCACGACATCCGCGGCAAGCGCCTGAACTCCCGCGCGGGCAGCGTCTATATCGTGAAGCCGAAGATGCACGGCCCGGAGGAAGTCGCCGCGGCGGACGCGCTGTTTGCCCGCGTCGAGGACGCGCTCGGCCTCAAGCGCGCGACGCTCAAGATGGGCATCATGGATGAGGAGCGGCGCACCACGGTGAACCTCAAGGCCTGCATCAAGGCCGCGAAGGACCGCGTGGTGTTCATCAACACCGGCTTCCTCGACCGCACCGGCGATGAGATCCACACCTCGATGGAAGCCGGCGCCGTCGTTCGCAAGAACGACATGAAGGGCCTCGCTTGGATCAAGGCCTATGAGGATTGGAACGTGGATGTCGGCCTGTCCTGCGGCCTCCGCGGCCGCGCGCAGATCGGCAAGGGCATGTGGGCGATGCCCGACATGATGGCCGCGATGATCCAGCAGAAGATCGTGCATCCGAAGGCCGGCGCGAACACCGCCTGGGTGCCCTCACCAACGGCCGCGACCCTGCATGCGCTGCACTATCACGAGGTGGATGTCGCGGCCCGCCAGGCGGAGCTCGCCGCGGGCGGCCGCCGCGCGTCGCTCGACGACATTCTGACCGTGCCGCTGGCCGAGAACACCAACTGGGCCCCGGCCGATGTGCAGGCGGAGCTCGACAACAACGCGCAGGGCATCCTGGGCTATGTCGTGCGCTGGGTGGACCAGGGCGTCGGCTGCTCCAAGGTGCCGGACATCAACAATGTCGGGCTGATGGAAGACCGCGCGACGCTGCGCATCTCCGCCCAGCACATCGCCAACTGGCTGCGCCACGGCATCTGCTCGAAGGAGCAGGTGATGGAGACGATGCAGCGCATGGCCGCGGTGGTGGATCGCCAGAATGCCGGCGATGCGGCCTATACGCCGATGGCGCCGAAGTTCGACGGCGTGGCCTTCAAGGCGGCCTGCGACCTGGTGTTCGAAGGCACGACGCAGCCGAACGGCTACACCGAATTCGTGCTGCACCGCCGCCGGCGCGAGGCGAAGCGGGCCGTGTGAGACGCAGGGGGGCTTTGCCCCCCTGCACCCCCCACCAGGGGCATGATGCCCCTGGACCCACGTTTGTTTAACGCCGAAGGGGGAGGGGGCACTTCGGCCCCCTCCCCCTTCGGCGTTGAAAACAGATGGTGGGGTCCGGGGACGATCATCGTCCCCGGCGGGGGTGCGGGGGCAGAGCCCCCGCTGCACCTCACGGCCTGATCAGCGTCCCCGCGCCGCCGTCGGTGAACAGTTCCAGCAGCACCGCATGCGGCACGCGCCCGTCCAGGATCACCGCGCCCTTCACGCCGCGTTCGACGGCGTAGATGCAGGTCTCGACCTTCGGGATCATCCCGCCCGAGATCCAGCCATCCGCGATGCCCTTGCGCACCTCAGCGACCGTCATCTCCGGGATCAGCTTGCCGTCGGGGCCGAGCACGCCGCGCACATCGGTCAGCATCAGCAGCCGCTCGGCTTCAAGCGAACCGGCGATCGCGCCGGCCACCGTGTCGGCGTTGATGTTGTAGGTCTGCCCGTCGGGGCTCGCGCCGACGGGGGCGACAACGGGGACGATATCGGCGCCGATCAGCAGCTTCAGGATCTTCGGGTTGATCGTCTCCGGCTCACCGACGAAGCCGAGGTCGATCTCCTTCATCTCGCCCGTCGCCTCGTCCTTGACGCGGCGCGTGACCTTCCTGGCGCGGACGAGGCCACCATCCTTGCCCGAGATGCCAACCGCCATCGCGCCGGCGCGGGTGATCGCCTCGGCGACCTGCTTGTTCACCGGACCGGCGAGGACCATCTCGACCACGTCGAGCATCTGCTCATCGGTCACGCGCAGGCCCTGGACGAAGGTGGACTTCACGTCGAGCCGCTTGAGCATCGCGTTGATCTGCGGCCCGCCGCCGTGCACGACCACGGGGTTCACGCCCACCTGTTCCAGCAGCGCGATGTCGCGGCCGAAGCGGAGCGCCGTCTCCTCCTCGCCCATGGCGTGGCCGCCATATTTCACGACGACGGTCTGGTCGTCGTAGCGCTTCAGGAAAGGCAGCGCGCCGGCAAGGGTCGCCATCTGGTCGAGCGCGTCGTCGGTCATGGTCGGGCGTTCCCGGGACTAGGCTTCCGCGCTTTGCGGCCGGCGCGCCCTTCGGTCAAGGGGCCGCGAGGGCCGCGATCTCAGCCCGCAGTTCGGGCATGCCCTGCCCGGTCTCGCTGCTGGTGACGAGCACCAGCGGATGGGCGGCGGTGCGCTTCTTCGCAATCGCCTGCACCTCCGCCAGCCGCTTCTCGAGCTGCGCGGGCTTCACGGCATCGGCTTTGGTCAGCACCAGCTGGAAGGCCACCGCGGCCTCGCCCAGCAGATCCATTGCGGCACGGTCGGCGGGCTTGGTCTCGACCCGGGCATCCATCAGCAGCAGCACGCGGCGCAGCGTGGGGCGGCCGCGCAGGAAGTCGAACATCAGCCCCTGCCAATCCGCCTTCACCAGCTTGGATGCCTCGGCGTAGCCATAGCCCGGCATGTCCACCAGGGTCAGGCGCCCTTCGGACAGGTCGAAGAAGTTCAGCTGCCGCGTGCGCCCCGGCGTGTGGCTGACGCGCGCCAGCGCCTTCTGCCCGGTCAGCGCATTCATCAGCGACGACTTGCCGACATTCGACCGGCCGCAGAGCGCGACCTCCGGCACGTCGGTCGCGGGCGGCAACTGGTCGATGCGCTGGGATGCGTAGAAGAAGCGGCAGGGCCGCGCGAAGAGAAGCCGGCCGGCTTCCACCAGCGCGGCGCGCTCGACCTCGTCCTTCGCTTCGAGAAGCCCGCCCGCGCTCACCCCTTCTTTGCCGCCTTCTCGGGCTTGGCCGGTGCAACCCAGGTGCCGGCCTTCTTCTGGCTCTGCTGGTCAAGCCTGAGGATGTACCACTGCTGGCAGATCGAGAGCAGGTTGTTCCAGGTCCAGTAAATCACCAGGCCCGCCGGGAAGGAGGCCAGCATGAAGGTGAAGATCAGCGGCATCCAGGCGAAGATCTTTTGCTGGATCGGATCGGGCGGCGTCGGGTTCAGCTTGTACTGCAGGAACATCGTGATGCCCATCAGGATGGCCCAGACAGGCATGTGCAGCAGCGCCGACCATTGCATCGGGTCGAAGGGCAGCAGGCCGAACAGGTTGAACAGGTTCGTCGGATCCATCGCCGACAAATCCTGGATCCAGCCAAAGAACGGCGCGTGCCGCAGCTCGATGGTGACGAACAGCACCTTATAGAGCGCGAAGAAGACCGGGATCTGGATCAGGATCGGCAGGCAGCCCGAAGCCGGGTTGACCTTCTCGCTCCGATACAGCGCCATCATCTCGGCCTGCGCCTTGGTCGGATCGTCCTTATGGCGCTCCCGGATCTCCTGCATTTTGGGACCCAGGATCTTCATCCGCGCCATGGATTTGTAGGCCTTGTTGGCCAGCGGGAAGAAGATGATCTTCAGGATCAGTGTGAAGACCAGGATGGCCACGCCGAAATTCCCGAACAGCACGCCGAAGAAGTGCAGCACGTGGAAGAACGGCTTGGTCATGAAGTAGAACCAGCCGAAATCGATCGCCTTGTCGAAATCGGCGATGCTGTGGCGCTCCATATAGGCGTCGAGCATCGCCACTTCCTTGGCGCCCGCGAACAGCCGCGTCGCCAACTCCGCCTGGCCGCCCGGCGCCACCGTCTGGGCGGAAGGCGTGGCCACATCCACCTGCCAGCGATCCTGCCCGCCATCCGCCACATGGCGATAGGCAGCGCGGATGCGCGTGGACTGGTCCGCCGGCGTCAGCGCGGTCAGCCAGTATTTGTCGGTGATGCCGACCCAGCCGCCCGTCGCCTCCTGCTCGAAGGCGGGGCCGCGGCGCTTCTGCGCCTCTTCCTTCGCGTCCGAGTAGGTCCATTCGTGCAGGCGGCCATCCAGCACGCCGACGAAGCCCTCATGCAGGATGAAGAAGCCCGCGGTCTGCGGCGTGCGCTCGCGCCGGATGCGCGCCCAGGGCAGCACCTGCACCGCCTCCGCGCCGCGGTTCACCACCGACTGGCGCGCGACGATCATGTAGTCCTCGTCGAGTTCCAGCCGGATCCGGAACTCCTGCCCCTGGCCATTGTCCCAGGTGAGCGTGACGGGCTGCCCGGGCGCGAGCCGCGCGCCATCCGCGGTCCAGTCGGTGTCCGCATCGGGCACGCGCGTGCGGCCATCGGCCGCACTCCAGCCCCATTGCGCGAAATACGGATGCTCGCTGCCGCGCTGCGCCAGCAGGCGCACCAGCGGCGAGTTGCGGTCCACCGTCTCGTGGTAGCCCTTCAGCACCAGGTCGTCGAAGCGCGCACCGCGGAGGCTGATCGAGCCCTGCACGCGGTTCGCATTCTCGACCGCGATGCGCTGCTCTGCGGCGCGGAGCGGCGTCGCGGCCTGGGCGGTGACCGTGCCGGGCACGCCCGTGGGCGCGGCGGGTGCCGCGGTGCCGGCGGCGGAAGCGGGCAGCGGCACTTCGGCCGCGGGCGCCGCGGCCTGCTGGGCGGTCCGCTGCTGCTGCGCGCGCTGTTCCGCCTCGCGCGTCGGGCGGTTCCACAGGTCGAACAGCAGCAGAATGCCGATCGAGAGGGCGATGGCGGCGAAGAGACGCTTCTGGTCCATCACGGGGAGGGCTAGCCTTTCGTCCCGAATTCACCCCCCGGCGCGACCGAACCCGGTGCAGCGGATGGGAGCGGCACCGGGTCGTATCCGCCCGGGTGCCAGGGGTTGCAGCGCAGGATGCGCCGGCCGGTCAGCCAGGCGCCCTTCAGGGCGCCATGGGTCGCGACCGCTTCCATCCCGTAGTCGCTGCAATGCGGATAGAAGCGGCAATTGCAGCCGATGATCGGCCGCAGGGTTAGCTGGTAGGTGCGGAACACCCCGCGCAGGATCGTCTGCTGCGGGTTCACGGCGCGGGCTCCGGCCGGACCACGCCCGCCTGCTTCAGCGCACCGCGCAGATCGCCCAGCAAGGTGGTCCAATCGCGCGCCCCGGTTGCCTCGCGGCAGATCAGCACCAGGTCGAAGCCTTCCGCCTGGCCCTGGCCCAGCATCAGCCGGGCCGCTTCGCGCAGGCGACGCTTGGCGCGGTTGCGAACCACCGCATTGCCGAGCTTCTTCGTCGCGGTGAAGCCGACACGAAGCCCCCGCCCCGGCGCTGGCAGCGCCTGGAGCACAAGCCCCGGCCGCGCCGCGCGCGCGCCCTTGCCGGCCACGCGCTGGAAGTCGCGGCGCTGTTTCAGGCGCGGCGGCCGCGCCGGCATGGCACGCGCCTCGCCCGTTCGCGGTTCAGGCGGACAGGCGCGCCCGGCCCTTGGACCGGCGGTTCGCCAGCACCTTGCGGCCGCCGACCGTGGCGGTGCGGCTGCGGAAGCCATGGCGGCGCTTACGGACAAGCTTGGAAGGCTGGTAGGTACGCTTCACGACACACTCCCGCGGCCAGACAGCGATCCGGCCCATCTGCAAACGAAGCCGCCGGGGCAGACCAGCGGCATGGCCACAGGGCCACGCCCGGGCGTCCCCGGCGATGTGGCGTCCGTATAGGGAGCGTGCGCCCCCCACGTCAACCGACCTTGTCCCCTTCGGCCTCATCCGGACGCCCGCGGATAGTCGATCTTTCCCCCGCCACGCGCTACCCAGGCGGGGCAGCGGAGGGACCATGCCCCTGTTCACCCCCCCCGATTTCGACCTGGTGGTGATCGGCGCCGGCGCCGCCGGCTTGTCCACCGCCGCCCTCTCGGCCGCGCTCGGCCTCAAGGTCGCGCTGGTGGAGCGCGCGGAGATGGGCGGCGATTGCCTCAATCGCGGCTGCGTCCCCTCCAAGGCGCTGCTGGCCGCCGCCCATGCCGCCGCCGCCGCGCGGGGGGCCGGGCGCCTCGGCATAAGGCTGAGCGAGCCCGAGGTGGATTGGCCCGCCATCCGCGCCCATATCCGCGCCGCCATCACCCGCATCGCGCCGACCGATTCCGAGGCCCGATTCCGCGGCATGGGGGTGGAGGTCATCCGGGCCTCCGCCCATTTCACCGCCCCCGACGAGATCGCCGCCGGAGACCGGCGCCTGAGCTTCCGCCGCTGCGTCATCGCCGCCGGCTCCGCCCCCGTGGTCCCCGACATCCAGGGGCTCGGCCCCGTCCCCTGGCTGACCAGCGACACGATCTTCGAGCTGGAGGAAAAGCCACGCCACCTGCTGATCCTGGGCGGCGGCCCGATCGGGCTTGAGATGGCGCAGGCCCATGCGCGCCTCGGCTGCCAGGTCACCCTCGTCGAGGCCGGCCGCATCGCCGGGCGCGAGGACCCCGAGCTTGCCGAAGGGCTACGTCGCGTCCTGCTGCGGGACGGCGTGACCCTGCATGAGGGCGCAACCCTCGACCGCGTGCAGCCCGACCCGGCCGGGCTGCTCGCGGTGCTGGCCGACGGCACGCGCATCCCGGCGAGCCACCTGCTGCTCGCCCTCGGCCGGGCGCCGCGCCTCGCGGGGCTCGACCTGCTCGCCGGCAACATAGCGGCCACCGCGCAGGGGATCGCGACCGATGCCGGGCTGCGTTCCGTCTCCAACCGCCGCGTCTGGGCCGCCGGCGACATCGCCGACCCGGAGGGGATCGGCCCGCGCGCCTTCACTCATGTCGCCTCGCTCCACGCCAGCGTGCTGGCGCGGCGGATGCTGTTCCGCCTGCCCGCCCGCGTGGACTACGCGGCGCTGCCGCGCGTGACCTACACCGGCCCCGAGCTCGCCCAGGTGGGCATGACGGAGGCCGAGGCGCTGGAGCGCGGCCTCGACCCCCGCCCCTTCCGCTTCCCGCTGCCCGAGACCGACCGCGCCATCGCGGAAGGGATCGAGGATGGGCTGGTGAAGCTGGTCGTGGACCCGAAGGGAAGGCTGCTCGGCGCCGGCGTGCTCGCCCCCCATGCCGGGGAGATGGCGGGGATGTTCGGGGTGATGATCGGCCGGAAGCTGCCGCTTTCGGCACTCGCCGGCCTCACCCTGCCCTATCCGACGCTAGCCGAGGCAGCAAAGCGCGCGGCCGGGGATTTCTACGCGCCGAAGTTGCTCTCAACCGTTTCAAAACGCCTTGTCGGCTTGCTCTGGCGCCTGCCCTGAGCAACCTTGCGGGCCGCTGCCTGCACCGATCAAGGACATGACGACATGCCCAAGCTGCTGGAGGGCCGCAGCGCCCTCGTGACCGGCTCCACCTCCGGCATCGGGCTCGCCATCGCGCTGCGCTTCGCTGAGGACGGCGCGAAGGTGATGCTGAACGGTTTCGGCAAGCCCGAGGACATCGCCGCCGCCCGCCGCGCCGTGGGTGCGGCGATGGGCGTCGCCGAGGCGCCCTATTCGCCGGCCGACATGTCGAAGCCCGCCGAGATCCGCGCCATGGTCGCGGCCGCCCAGGCCGAAATCGGCGGCTGCGATATCCTGGTGGACAATGCCGGCGTGCAGTTCGTCTCCCCGGTCGAGGATTTCCCGGAGGAGCAGTTCGACCGGATCATCGCGATCAACCTCGTCTCCAACTTCCACGCCATCAAGGCGGCGCTGCCGGGGATGAAGGCCAAGGGTTGGGGCCGGATCATCAACGTCGCTTCCGCCCACGGCCTGGTCGCGAGCCCCTTCAAGACCGCCTATGTCGCGGCGAAGCACGGCGTGGTCGGGCTGACCAAGTCGGTGGCGCTCGAGGTCGCGCGCACGGGCGTCACCTGCAACGCGATCTGCCCCGGCTTCGTCCGCACCCCGCTGGCCGAGGCGCAGGTCGCCCCGCTGGCGGCGAAGCACGGCGTCCCCGAGGAGAAGGCGCTGACCGACTTCCTGCTCGACCGCCAGCCCACCAAGAAATGGGTGGAGGTGGAGGAGATCGCGGAAGCCGCGATGTTCCTCGTCGGCCCCAACAGCGGCTCCATCAACGGCGCGAGCCTCTCGATCGATGGCGGCTGGGTTGCGCAGTGAGCGCCGCTTCTCCCTCCCCCGCTGCGCGGGGGAGGGTCGGGGTGGGGGTGCGAATGTCAGAGCCACGCTTGCCGCAAGCCCACTCCCCCTTCTTCCTGGGCCGAGGCAGGCTGGCAGGCGTCGGAGTGCGAATGTTGTCTGAGCCGCGCTTGCCTCCGCACCCCCACCCTGCCCTCCCCCGCAAGGCGGGGGAGGGTTCTAGCCCCGCCCCATGATCGAAGACGAGTTCCTCAAGGAAGCCGCGGAGACGCTGGCGACGGGCAATAGCACCGCCCCCCTGCCCCGCCCCGCCGTCGCCAAGCCCCAGGCCGCACGGCGCCTGAACCTCGCGCTGCAGGGCGGCGGCACGCATGGCGCCTTCACCTGGGGCGTGCTGGAGCGCCTGCTGGAAGACGACCGCCTGGAATTCGAAGCCGTCTCCGGCACCTCGGCCGGTGCCGTGAACGCGGCCGTCTTCGTCCAGGGCCTCTGCGAAGGCGGACGGGATGGCGCGCGCGCGGCGCTCGATCGGCTCTGGCGCGACACGGGCGCGCGGCTCTCGGTCTCGCCCTTGCAGAATACGCCTTTGGAGAAGGCTCTCTGGGGTTACGATCTCACCTGGTCCCTCGCCTACCAGACCTTCGAGACGCTGACCCGCGTGCTCTCGCCCTACCAGATCAATCCCACGCCCTATGACTGGAACCCGCTGCGCCCGGTGCTGGAGGAGGCGCTCGACCCCGCCATCCTGCGTGAGGGCAAGGGGCCGAAGCTGTTCATCTCCGCCACGTCTGTCCGCACCGGCAAGCCGCGCGTCTTCACGCGGGACGAGGTGACGGTGGATGTCATCCTCGCTTCCGCCTGCCTGCCGCAATTCTTCAAGGCGGTGGAGATCGACGGCGAGCCGTATTGGGATGGCGGCTATCTCGGCAACCCCGCGCTCTGGCCGCTCTATGAGCAGGGCGGCGCGCCGGACCTCGTGCTGGTGCAGCTGAACCCGACGGTGCGGGAGGAGCTGCCCACCCACCCGACCGAGATCATGAACCGGCTGAACGAGATCAGCTTCAACGCTTCCCTGATGGCGGAGATGCGCGCGATCGATTTCGTCCAGCGCCTGCTCGATGCCGGCCGGCTGGAGCAGCCGCGCTATCGGCGGCTCTTCCTGCATGTGATCGAGGACGAGGAGCGGATGCGCCAGTTCAAGCTCTCGACCAAGCTGAATGGCGACTGGCAGTTCCTCTCCACGCTCCGCCAATACGGACGGGAGGCCGCGGACCGCTGGCTGGCCGAGCATTTTGACAAGCTTGGCAAGGAGAGCAGTGTCGATCTCAGGACACGCTTCCTGTAGGCCACGACGACAACAAGAATTCTCGTATCAGGCCGCGCGCGGCGCCGGGAGCCGGCGGAACAGCTCGATGAGATCATTCGGGCTTTGCCCCGCGGGATGGCAAAAGAAAGCGGCGAGCGTCGTATCATAGGTGAATCCGGCATCGTCGCCGATGGCCAGCACCGCGAAGAATGCGCGTCCTGCCATGCAGTGAACCCTTGCATTGGAGGTGGCGAAGGTCAGCAACCAGCCATCGCCGCGAAAACGTTCATGCGTCACACGCTCAGCCGCGATCACCTCGATCAGCTGGAGGTTGGATTGCAACGATCTGGCCCAGCTCTCGATGGCTGAGCGGTCGCTGAATTCTCGCAGCGTCCGGTCGGTGAATTTGGATCCCGCGAAGGCATGTTCGGCTTGGACAAACCCGGTCCTGAAGCGGGCCTGCTCGGCATAACCTCGGACATCCGGCCTCGATAACCGGCGCAGTTCGATGAACTGCTGTTGGGGCAGGCGGTCAGCGAGGGGGAAATATGCCGTCTCACGCGCAACCGGCACGAACTCAACTGGCGGTGTCGCGCAGCCACCGAGCGCGACACCAAGCAGCAGCAAGAACCGCTTGAACGCGAGCATGCGCTTCCTCCATTTCGATTTTTTATCGTAATAAAGCCGCGTGCGGCTTCGCAAGTGACTGCGCTGTCGTGCATCTCCATCGCGGGTGGTCTGAGCGCGGTGATGATCCGGAAGAAGAGTGCAGGGCTGCCGATATCCGGCGCCAGGGCGGTGATGATGTCCCAAGCCATCAACCACCGCCTCGCCCAGCGGTGTGGTCGGGGCGGGGCGGCTGGCCGACGGTCAGGACTACTATTGAATTCTGGCGAAAGCTCCCGCCGCGTTCCGGACAGAACCGAGAGGTTTGTGCGCTGCCCGGAATCTCCGGAAACGCCCGCCTACACCTCCGGCGGCGTGCTCGACCCCGGGCCAAGGGGACGCGTCATCAGCACCGTGTCCACCCAGCGCCCATGCTTCCACCCCGTCGCTGGCAGAAGCCCGGCAGGCTGGAACCCCACCGCCTGGTGCAGCCCGATCGAGGGCGCGTTCCCCGAATCCCCGATCACCGCGACCATCAGCCGAAGGCCCCGCGCCTCGCAGCGCGCGATCAGCGCCTGCAGCAGCGCCCGCCCGATGCCGCCGCGGCCGCCATCGGGCGCGACATAGACCGAATTCTCACAGCCGAAGCGATAGGCCGGACGCGTCCGCCAGGCGCTGGCATAGGCATAGCCGAGGATCCGACCGCCCTCGCCTTCCGCCACCAGATAAGGGTATCCGCCGGCCAGCACCGCCGCGCGGCGGCGCTGCATCTCCTCCACATCCGGCGGCTCCAGCTCGAAGCTGGCGACGCCATGCGTCACCCAATGGCCATAGATCGCAGCGATGGCCGGGATGTCAGTCTCGGCACAGTCGCGCAGCGTGAAGCTCATGGCGTCAGCCGCCGAAGCCCTTGCCCGCCTTGCGATAAGCCTCGCGCGGGGGCGCGAAGATGTCGAGCACCTTGCAGCCCTCCGGCCCGGCCCGCATCGTGTGCGGCACGCCGCCCGGCGTGCGCCAGAAATCGCCCTTCTTCACCTCGATCTCCTCCCCGCCCTGGAAGCGAATGGCGGAGCCTTCGAGCAGCACGCCCCATTGTTCCTCGGGGTGGTCGTGCATGGTGCCGATCGCGCCCGGCGCGATGGTGACGACCGAGAGCATCGCATGCTCGCCGGGGAAGATGCGCGTCGTCACACCGGCCGCGAGTTCACGGAACAGGCCCTGGCTCTCGTCGGACAGGTTGTGGAATTCGTCTTTCTGGCTCATCGCCGTCTCTCCAGGATCGAGCAGGGCTATTCACCCCGCGAAGGGATCGCGCAGCACGATGGTGTCGTCGCGCTCGGGGCTTGTGGACAGCAGCACCACCGGTGCCTCCACCAGCTCCTCGATGCGGCGGACATACTTCACCGCCTCGGCCGGCAGCTCCGCATAGCTCCGCGCGCCGCGGGTCGAGCCCGACCAGCCGGGCATCTGCTCATAGACCGGCTCGGCCGCTTCCTGCGCGGCGATGGAGGCCGGCAGGCGCCGCACCACCTCACCGCCGATGCGGTAGCCGGTGCAGATCTTCAGCGTCGGCAGCCCATCCAGCACGTCGAGCTTGGTCAGGACGAGCCCGTCCACGCCACCCACCTTCACCGCCTGGCGCACCATCGCGGCGTCGAACCAGCCGCAGCGCCGGGGACGCCCCGTCACCGTGCCGAATTCATGCCCGCGCTCACCCAGCAGCTTGCCCGTCGCGTCCTGCAGCTCGGTCGGGAAGGGCCCCGAGCCCACGCGCGTCGTGTAGGCCTTGGCGATGCCGAGCACATAGCCGATCCGCGCGGGCCCGACGCCCGATCCCGCCGCCGCATTGCCGGCCACGGTGTTGGAGCTGGTGACATAGGGATAGGTGCCGTGGTCCACGTCGAGCATCACGGCCTGCGCGCCTTCGAACAGCACGCGCTTGCCCTGCGCATGCGCGTCATCCAGCCGCTCCCACACCGCTTCGGAGAAGGGCAGAAGCTGGGGGGCGAGCTCCAGCAGCCGATCCAGCAGCGCCTGCTTCTCGAAGGTCTCGGCGCCGAGGCCCTTCAGCAGCGTGTTGTGATGCCGCAGCAGCTCATCGAGCTTGGCCGACAGCACCGCGGGCTCCGCCAGGTCGCAGAGGCGGATCGCGCGACGCGCCACCTTATCCTCATAGGCCGGGCCGATGCCGCGCCCGGTCGTGCCGATCTTGGCATCGCCCCGCACCGCCTCCCGCGCCTTGTCGAGTGCGGGGTGCAGCGGAAGGATGAGCGGCACATTCTCCGCGATGCGGAGATTCTCGGGGCCGACCTTCAGCCCTTGCGCCGTGACCTTGGCGATCTCGCTCAGCAGATGCTCGGGGTCGAGCACGACGCCATTGCCGATCACGCCGAGCTTGCCGCGCACCACGCCCGACGGCAGCAGCGACAGCTTATAGGTCTGATCGCCCACCACCAGCGTGTGGCCGGCATTGTGCCCGCCCTGGAAACGCACCACGACATCGGCGCGGCTGGCGAGCCAGTCCACCACCTTGCCCTTGCCCTCATCGCCCCACTGGGCGCCGATCACGGCGACATTGGCCATTGCAGGTTACTCCGTGACCGGGCGCAGCGCGCCCGCGAGGTCGAGACTATGCGTGCAGCGCAGGCTATCCGGCGTATCGCTCGGCGCCAGCTGCGCGATGGTAGCGAGGCCCTGCGCGCGGAGCGCGCGCGCGGCCTCGGGATCGGCGCCCATGGGCACGAAGACGCGCGCGCGCGGCGCGGCGGGGGCCACGGCGCGCAGCAGCGCATCCGGGTAGAGCGACATTCCCGTCGCCGGCTCTTCGCCGGACAGGTAGCGGCCGCCGCGCGCGATCTCGCCGGTCATGCCCTCGCCGAAGATCGTGAAGGCGACGCCGGTGTGATAGCGGAAGCCTCGGAATTCGACGGGGTCGAGCGTGACCCGGAGCCCCGGCGCGCGGGCGCGCAAGGCGGCGATCACCGCCGCGGCGTTGTCCGCGATGGCACGCGCCGCTTGCGGCAGCGCCGCGGCTTCGAGCGCCGCGAGCGCGCCCTCGGCCGGCCCCGCTGCGGCCAACAGCGCGGGCAGCAGCAGGGCAGCCCCCCCGGCGTCCTTGGCCAGCTCGGCGACCGCGGCGGCATCCTTGCGATCGAGCGCCCGCGCCAGCCGCCGGCGCGCCTCGCCCTCGACGCCCGCAGCCTCGAGCAGCGCGGGCGCCAAGCGCGGCAGGGTGATATCCAGCGTCGGCGCGGCGATGCCGATGGCGGCCAATGCTTCCGCGGCCACCGCCGCAACCTCGGCATCGGCGGCCGGGAGGTCGGGGCCGATCAGCTCGATCCCGGTCTGGGGCAGCTGCCGCGCCGGGGCGAGCTGCGTGCCGCGCACGCGCAGCACCTGGCCGGCATAGGACAGGCGGAGCGGCCGCGGGGTCCGGCCCATCCGCGTCGCGGCGATGCGGGCGACCTGCGGCGTGGTATCCGCGCGCAGCCCCATCATGCGCTGGCTCACGGGGTCCATCAGCCGGAAGGTCTGCTCGGCCAGCGCGGCGCCAGAGCCGGCAAACAGGCTGTCCTCGAATTCCAGCAGCGGCGGCTTCACCCGCTCATAGCCGTGGCGGGCGAAGACCTCGGCCATACGCTCGACAAGCGCCGCCTCCCGCTCCGCCTCGGGCGGGAGCAGGTCGGCGAGGCCTGCGGGCAGCAGGGCGGGGCTCGGCGGGTCTTCGGTCATCGCGGGGGCAACGCTTGCCAGGGGCCGGGCCGCGGGGCAACCCGCGCAGGCGTCGAGGCCGGGTTGCATCGGGGGCGACAGGGGCGCGCGGCCGGGCTAAACGTTACGCATGCGACGTCGGCTCTTTCCCCTCCTCCTGCTCCTCGCGGCCTGCGCGGACCCCGCTGCTGAGCATCTGGGCGGCTTCGGCGACCCGGTGCGGGGGGCCGCGCTGAACGCGCCGCGGCTGCTCGGCGACACCTCCCGCCTGGCCGGTCGCCCGACGGAAGCCGCGCTGGCCGCGGTGCAGCTCGAAGTGCTGGCGGATGCCTTCCACAACGATCCGCGCTACCGGCACGACGTCTCCGGCACCGTGCGCAGCCAGGTGGATGCCGGCCTGGCAGAGATGCGCCGCACTATCGGCATCGCGCCCGATGCGCCGGCCGAGGCGGTGATCGCGCAGCTCCGCGCCGCAGCGGCCGCCCTCGAGGCCGGCAGCCGTGTGCGCGCCGAGGCCGAGCTGAGCGCCCCCCATTTCCCGGCCGGCGGCGCGGAGACGCTCAGCCGGCTCGCGCGCCTGCCCTTCCTGCCGCGCGTGAGCGAGGCTGCCGGCGCCGCAAACCGGGAGATCGCCCGCCTCGACCGCCGAGCGCGGTAAGGCGCAAGGGGCCCCTGGCAAGCGTTGCCCCCGCGATGACCGAAGACCCGCCGAGCCCCGCCCTGCTTCCCGCGGGAAGCCTCAGCCGAGGAAGATGTCGAACTCCGCCCGCTGACCGCCATCCCAGGCGGAGATCCGCGCGGTGAGCAGCGCCCGGGCCTCGGCCGACATGCGACGATAGAGGGGGTCGGTCTCGTTCTGCGGCTCGTTCGGGAAATAGAGCTGGGTCGTCAGGTTGCGCCGCCCATCCGCCGCGGCTGCGCGCAGATGGATATGCCGCGTGCGGCCCGTGTAGAGGCCGGGCCGGATGGTGCGGAACGCGTAGCGCCCCGCCCCGTCGGTCACAGTCCGGCCGAAGCCTTGGAAGGCCTGGTCACGCTGCGCGAGGCGGGAATCCCCCGGGTGGAGATAGATGCCGTCGTGATCGGCCTGCCAGATCTCGACCCTCGCCCCGGCCACAGCCGAGCCGTCAGGCCCGCGGACCACGCCCTCCAGCAGCAGGGGCATGCCGCGCGCCGGCCTGGGCTGGCCGGCGACGTTGATCAGGTCGGCATCGGCATCGGCGGGGATGGCGTTGGGGTAGTATGGCCCCTCCATCTGCGCGGGCGTGCGGGGCAGCTGGGCCTGGGCCGGCAGCGTCAGCAGCGCGGGCGCGGCCAGGACGATGAAGCGGCGGGTCGGAAGACGAAGGCTCGGGCGCATGGGGGCTCCTCTGGCGCTGTGCCGAGGTTGAAGCCCGCCGGGCCGGTCGAAAGCCAGTCACGAACCATCTCAAAGCGAAACGGTCACCCATCGCGAGAAGATGCCGCGGCCCGATCACCGCAACGGGGATGTGGCGCCCCGCCAGCCCGCCGGCACATGCCGGAAGGGCAGCGCCCCGAGGTCGAGCGCGGCCGGCCCCGGGCAGTCGCATTCCACAATCGCGGCACACCGCCCGGCAAAGGCCGCGCGGAAATGGTTCTTGGCCTTGTTGGCCAGCAAGCGGGTGGCGTCGAGATCCACGCCATGCAGCGCGAAGAAGCCTGGATCCACCGCGGCTTCCTTGCGCGTCGTGACGATGATGCGGAGATGTCCCGCCCGCAGCACGCAGCTCGGCCCGAGATCCACCGGCATGCCGCGCTCCATCGGGCCGGTGTTGACGAAGCGGCCCTCGGTCAGCCGTTCGACCACCGCCTCCAGCATGACGGGCGGGCCGAAAGCCTCGCCGGTGCGGGCGCATAGGCTGAAGCGACGCAGGGCCCCCACCCCGGCCTCGCGCGCCAGGGCCACGGCGGCCGGGTCGTGCAGGAAGGCGAAGACGGTCGGCACTGGCGGCCCCGCCGCGACCAGCGCGCGCAACAGCCCGGGCGTGTCGGCGACGCCACCCGAGAGCGGGTTGTCGGCCGGGTCGAGGAGCGCGACGAGGCCGGGCGGCGCGGCGAGGGCCGTGGCCAGCGCGGCGTCCGGCGCCGGCAGCGTCACGGCGAAACGGGGCTGGCGCGCGGCGATGGCCGCCGCAATGCGCGCCGCTGCCTCCCGCGCCGCGGCGGCATCGGTCGCCCAGGCCATGCCGCAGGGCCCGGCATGCGGGCTATCGCCCCAAGCGAAGCCGCCAAAGGGCGCGGCGTCGAGGACGGTGTCGTTCTCGAGCGCCGCCGCCTCGGCCCAGACCTCGGCCATGGGGCCCTCGGCGCTCCGCATGTGAAAACTGTGCAGCACGGTCGGCAGCTTGACGATCGCGCCATGCAGACGCTGCCCCGCCATGCGGTGTCCCAGCAGCGCCAGCGCGCGGCCCGCCGTCTCGGCCATGTCCACATGCGGATAGCTGCGATAGACGCTCGCGCCATCCAGCAGCGCGGCGATCTCCTCGGCCATGTTGGCGTGGAAATCGAAGCTGGCGGTGAGCGGCGTCGCGCCGATCGTCGCCCGGACACGCCGGATGATGGCGAGATCGGCCGCCGGCTCGTCATCCGTCACGCAGGCGCCGTGCAGCGAAAGATAGACACCATCCCAAGGCGCGCCCCCGGCAAGCCCCTGCTCGACCTCCGCCATCCAGGCCTCGAAGGCCGCGCGCGTCATCGGCCCGCCGGGCTGGGCGGAGGTGGCGCGGATCAGCGTCGCGTCCCAGCCAGGCCGCGCAGCCAGGAAGGCGGCGAGCCCGCCAAGCTCGGTCGCCGTGCCGGCCGCGCGCGCAAGATCATCGGCGCCGGCCAGCCATTCGCGCGAACGGAACGCGTCAAGGCCGGTCGGGACCGGGGTGAAGGAATTGCCCTCGAACCAGAGGCGCGCGACGGCTATGCGCGGCATGCGGGCGCGTCAGGCCCCGCGCAGCAGCGCGGCGAGCGGCGCCGCAAGCCCGATCGCCTCACGGCCCACGGGCGCGGCATAGCTCCCGGCCGATGGCTTCGGCAGTTGCAGCGCGACCAGCATCTCCGCCAGCCGCACGGCGCAGACCATGCCATCCAGCAGCGGCACCGTGGCGCGGGGCTGCAGAACGCGGTCCATCCCGGCCAGCACGGCGCCGGCCAGCACGATGGCATCCGCACGCTCCGCCATCTGGCCGATGGCCTCCACCAGCATGGCCTGCACGCGCGCCGGGTCGCGCAGCGTGTCCTGCGGGGTGGCGGGGATGCCGCGCACCTCGGCGCAGCGGGCCGTCAGGCCATGGCGCGCCACCAGCTCCTCATAAGGGCCGGCTTGGCCGAGCGTCAGCACGCCGAAGCGCCCGCCGAGCATGCAGGCCGTGAGGCAGGCGGCCTCCGTCATGCCGATCACCGGGCAGGGCATCAGCTGCCGCGCGGCTTCCAGCGCCGTGTCGTGGCTGACGGCCAGGATCGCCGCCTCCACCTGTCCGGCATGGGCCGCCAGCGTCTCCAGCAGCGCATGGCTGGCGATGGCGTTCTCGGCCCTGGTCGAGATCACGCGCGGGCCGAAGGCCGGCGTCGCGCCGATGATCTCTGTCCCCGGCGATGCGGCGCGGCGCGCGGCGGCGACGCAGGCCTCGGTGATGGCTTCGGTGGTGTTGGCGTTGGCCACAAGGATGCGCATGGCCCGAGCTTCGCGCCGCCAGAGCGCGCGCGCAACCGGCGGGCGGGCGGCATCGGCGGGACAGCGCTCATGGGCCGCAGCCCAGCAGGCTGGGCAAAGCGGGGCATCCATGGCGTCCCATGTCCGACCCCACTCTTGCGGCATCGGGCTTGCGCCCGCAGGCTCCGCCACGACCAACCGGAGCCCTGCCCATGGATGCCGCGACCGCGCGCCACCCCGCCCTCGACCTCGCCTTCGACACGGAGACGATCCTGGCCGGGCTGAAGCCATGGGTGGAATGCGAATCCCCCACCTTCGACGCGGCGGCGGTGAACCGGATGATGGATGTGGCCGGGCGCGAGCTCGCGCTGCTCGGCGCGCGGGTGGAGCGGATCGCGGGAAGGATGGGCTTCGGCGATTGCGTGCGCGCCCGCTTCCCGCACACCGCCTCCGACACCACGCCGGGCATTCTGGTGCTGGCGCATCTCGACACCGTCCATCCGGTCGGCACGCTCGCCCGCCTGCCCTGGCGGCGCGAGGGCGAGCATGTCTTCGGCCCCGGCGTCTTCGACATGAAGGGCGGCACTTACCTGGCCGTGGAAGCCATGCGCCGGCTAGGCATGGCCGGGATCGCGACGCCCCTGCCCGTCACCTTCCTGCTGACCTCAGATGAGGAGGTCGGCAGCCCCTCCACGCGCGACCTGATCGAGGCGGAAGCCGCGCGCGCGAAATTCGTGCTGGTGCCGGAGCCCGCGCGCCCCGATGGCGGCGTCGTGACCGGGCGCTATGCCATCGCGCGCTTCAACCTGCGCACCACCGGCCGGCCGAGCCATGCCGGCGCCACCCTCGGCGAGGGCCGCAGCGCGATCCGCGAGATGTGCCGCCAGGTGCTGGCGATCGAGGCGATGACGACCGAGGACTGCACCTTCTCCGCGGGCGTGATCCATGGCGGGCAATGGGTGAATTGCGTGGCGACGCATTGCGACCTGGAAGTGCTCTCCATGGCCAAGCGCCAGCAGGATCTGAATGCGGGGGTGGAGCGCATGCTGGCGCTGACCTCTTCGACGCCAGATGTGACGCTTGAAGTCCGCCGCGGCGTGACGCGGCCGGTGTGGGAGCCGGATGGCGGGGTGATGGCGCTCTATCAGCATGCGCGCGGGCTCGCGCGCGCGATCGGCTTCGACATCGCGCATCAGAGCAGCGGCGGCGGCTCGGACGGCAACTTCACCGGCGCGATGGGCATCCCGACGCTGGACGGGCTCGGCGTGGCCGGCGCGGGCGCGCACACGCTGCAGGAACACATCGCGACCGCGAGCCTGGTGCCGCGGGCGAAGCTGCTGGCGGGGCTCTTCGCGACGCTCGCCTGATACCGTCGCGGGCTGGCCTGGTGACATCGGCGTCATCCTTCACCTTTTCCTAGCCGATCCGCACGATCCTTCCGGCCGGTCCATCCATGACAACGGAGGCGGTCGGAGGATGCTGCGGAGTGCGTTGACGGGCTTGCAGGGCCGGATAGCGGTGGTCGCGATCGCGCCCGCGCTGCTCGCGACGCTGCTGGCGGCGGCGGCGGGCGTGTGGTCGAGCAGCAAGCTGCGCGATACCACCCTCTCCGAGGCGCTGACCGGCGCGGTGGTGCGTGCCAGCTGGACGCTGCGGGACGCGGAGACGCGCATGCATGCGACGGCAGCCGGCTTTGCCACGCGGCCCGACCTGCTGGCCGCGGTCGCCGCCGGCCGGCGTGACGACCTCATCGCGATATTGCAGCCCGCCTTCGATGAGATGCGCGCGATCGACGGGCGGCTCGGCGTGCTGGAGGCAACCGACGCCGCGGGGCGCGTCCTCGCTCGCGGCCACAACCCCTCGGCCGCGGGTGACGACAAATCGCAGGAGACGGAGGTGCGGATGGCGCTGGGCGGCAGTCCCGGCCTCGGCGTGGTCTCCTCACCCACCTCGGGGCAGATGGCGGTCTCGGCCGTGCTGCCGCTCGAGCTCGATGGGCGGATCGTGGGCACGATCCGCGCTGCGACCCGGCTGGAAGAGCGGACAGCGATGCTGATCGGCAGCCTCGTGGGCGGCGAGGCCATCCTGCTCGGCGGAGAGCGCGTCGTGGCCTCCACGCTGCCGGGGTTGGACGGGCCGGCGCTTCGGCAAGCGCTCGGCGAGGCGGAGGGGCCCGTGCCGCTGACGATCCCTGGCCAGGGCGATTTTCTGGCCATGCAGATGCCAATCGCCGACGTCGTCGGTCGAACACCGGGGCTGCTGGTGATCGCCCTGCCGATGGCCACCTGGCAGGCTGCGAAGAGAGACGCGGTGGTGACCATCGCCGGCGCAGGGCTGATCGTGCTGCTGGTGGCGCTGCTGGCGGGGATGGCCGTGGCGCGGCGGATCGCGCGGCCGGTCACGGGCATAACGGCCGCGATGCGGCGGATCGCCGGTGGCGAGCTTGATGCGTCGGTGCCCGGCGCGGGGCGGCGCGACGAGATCGGCACCATGGCCGGCGCGGTCGCTATCTTCGCCGAGGGCCTGCGAGAGGCTGCGCGCGCGCGGACCGAGCGCGCTGCGGCGCGCGAAGCCGCGGACGCCGAGCGCCGCGTCGCGCTGACCGCCATGGCCGACAGGATCGAAGCCGAGAGCAACGCCGCGGTCGCCCGGGTGGCAACGCAGATGACGGTGATGCGCGATGACGCGGTGACCATGGCCGATTCCGCCGCATCCGTCGCGGCCGAGTGCGGCGCTGTGGACAGTTCCGCAGGCGAGGCGCAACGCAATGTCGGCGCGGTCGCCGCCGCGACGGAGGAGCTGGTGGCCTCGATCCGGGAAATCACCGGGCAGGTGAACGGTGTCACTGCGGCCAGCGGGCAGGCTTCCGAACGCGGCGCGGAAGGCCGCCGACGCATCACGGAACTGGCGCGGGAGGTCGGCCAGATCGGCGGCGTCGCGCGGCTGATCGCCGATATTGCGGCGCAGACCAACCTTCTGGCGCTGAACGCCACGATCGAGGCTGCGCGCGCGGGCGATGCCGGTAAGGGCTTCGCGGTGGTGGCCGGGGAGGTGAAGAGCCTCGCTGCCCAGACCTCGCGCGCCACGGAGGAGATCGCTGCGCAGGTGAAGCAGGTGCAAGCAGCCACGCATGGCGCCGTTGCGATCGTGACCGAGGTCGCCGACGCGGTCACCGAAGTCAGCGGTGCGGCCGTCGCGATCGCGGCCGCGATGGAGGAGCAAACGGCGGCCACGCAGGAGATCGCGCGTGCCGTGGCGGCGGCCGCTGGCGCGACGGAGGGGGTCACTGGCAGCATCGGCGCGGTGGCGCGCCGGACCGCGGACGCCGGCGAGCGGGCCGGGCAGCTGGTGGGGCGGGCGCAGCAGGCCGCGGACTCTGTTGCGTCGCTGCGCGAGACCGTTGTGCGCGTGGTGCGTCAATCCACGCCCGAGGTGGATCGCCGTGGGCAGGCACGCGTGACGCTCGACGTGCCCGTCCGCATCGCTCTGCCAGACGGATCCACGGCAACGGGCCGCACGCTGGACATCTCGGCCTTGGGCTGCGCGGTCACCGCCTGCGATGCGGCGCCGCCAGACGGCACGCAGTTGCAGATCTCCTTTGGCGGGGTCCTGGAGGGGCTCTGCCTGCCGGCAGAGGTTGTGACGCCGGGGGCAGGCGATGCGCCGCTGCGCCTTCGCTTCGCCGCACTGGATACGCCCGTCCAGGCGCGGCTTGAGGCCGTGCTGCAGGAGGCAGCAGGGAAGCTGGCGGCCTGAAGCTGGTCAGCCAGCACAGGTAGCTTGCGCTAGCCCCAAAAGGCTCACATCAGGATCGGGCGATGATCCACGGCCTCCCGCCTATGGCGGTGCTCGGTGTCCTTCGCCGCGCCGCGCAACTCCCTCATGCGCCCTTGGCGCTTGCGCGCGTGGCCGGGTGCCGTTCACCCTACGCCCCACGCTCAAGCAGCCATGCGGTCCAGAGAACGTCCTTCCGTGTGGCTGTTCACAGCCGAACGGAACGTGCTCTACCCGGGAGCGATCGGACGTGAATGCAGCGGACCCAATGAAACCTGCTCGATGAACCAGCCGGCCGACAATTTGCGCGGCGCGGCGCTGATGTCGGCTGCGGCCGTCATCTTCGCCGCCGAGGCGCTGGCCATACGCTGGATGACGGAGCGCGGCATCCCGCTCGAGATGCAGGTCTGCGCGCGGGCGGCTGGGCAGGTTCTGTGGGTGTTGCCGCTGATCCTAGCCTCCGGCCCTGCGGTGTTCCGCACCGCGCGCGCGCCGATGCATCTGCTGCGCGGGCTGTCATCGCTCATCACCTGGGGGCTCTACTACCTCTCCTTCGCGCTGCTCGATCCGGCGACGGCGACGGTGCTGTCCTTCACCAATGTGATCTTCACCACGCTGCTGGCCGGACCGCTGCTCGGCGAGCGGGTGGATGCCTGGCGCTGGGGCGGGGCCCTGGTCGGGCTGCTCGGCATCGCCGTGATGCTGCGGCCGGGCAGCGGGGTGGATGCGTGGGGGGCCACAGCGGCCATCGCGGCCGCGGTCGCCTGGTGCGGCATCACGCTGACCTCCCGCAGCCTGACGCGGACGGAAAGCACGCCGACGATCCTCGCCTGGGTCGGCCTCGTCACCTTCGCGGGCTCGCTGCCCTTCGCGCTGCTGGCCTGGGAATGGCTCGGGCTGATGGATTGGCTGATCCTGCTCGGCGTCGCGCTGATCGCGCCCGGCATCATCTGGCTGGTAACGGAGGCGCTCCGCGCGGGCGAGGCGTCTGCCGTCGCGCCCTTCCAGTATCTGCGCCTGATCTTCGTCGCTGCCGTCGCCTGGCTGGTGTGGGGCGAGGCGCCGGATGCCTGGGGCTGGCTGGGTGCTGCGATCATCCTGGGCGGAGCGGTTGTCGTCACCGTCGCGGAGGCGCGGCGGCGATGAGCCAGGTGACGCAGGCTGTGCTGCTCGCGCTTGCCGCCTCCTTCATGTTCAACCTGGAAAGCGTGGTGGCCAAGGCGATCGAGGGTGTGCCGATCGCGACCATCGTGCTGGCGCGCGCGCTCGGGCAACTCGCCTGGACGGTCCCTGCCCTGCTGCGCCATCCAGGCAGTGTGGTGCAGACGAAGCATCTGCGCCTCAACCTGTTCCGCGGGCTGCTCTCTGGCATGTCCTGGTTCACCTATTTCACGTCCTTCCAGGGCCTGCCGCTGGCCACCGCGACGGTGCTGTCCTTCTCCGCTGTGCTGTTCGTCACCGCACTCGCCGGGCCGGTGCTCGGCGAGAAGGTCGGCTGGCGGCGCTGGAGCGCGACGCTGGTCGGCTTCATGGGCGTGGTCGCCATCGTCCGCCCCGGCGCGGTCGAGATCAGCTGGCCGATCATCGCGGCCATCGTCTCCGCCTTCATCAGCGGGGCTATCATGCTGACCACGAAGGTGCTCTCCCGCAGCGAGGGCACGCAGACGATCATGTTCTATATCGGCGTCGTCACCACCGTCATCGCGCTGCCCATTGCGCTGCCAGGCCTCGCCTGGCCGGGCTGGTGGAACATGCTGCTGCTGCTCGGCACGGCGACCTGCGGGCCGATGGCGATGGTGCTTTGGATCAACGCGATCCGGCGCGTGGATGCCTCACTCATCGCACCGATCTCCTATGTGCGGCTGATCTTCGCCACCGCCTTCGGCCTGGTGCTGTTCAACGAGCTGCCCGATCTCTGGCTCGGGCTCGGCGCGGCGCTGATCGTCGGCTCCACGCTCTACATCACGCGGCGTGAGGCGCGGCTCGCGCGGGACCGCGCGGCGGCCGCGGCTCAGGCGGAGGCGAGCGCGGCCTCCAGCGCCGATGGTGCCAGCCCGAAATCGCGATAGCCTTGCCGGAGATGCGCGACATACCAGGGCTCCGGCGGACCTGGCCGGTGGGCCTGCTCCACATAGGTCCAGGCCGCGTCATGCCCCGCGATCGGTGCGGGCAGGCCGATGCGGAGGCGCGCATAGGCGCCAACAGCGACACCCTCCGCCCGGTCGAGCGCGTCGAGATGGCCGGGCAGGATGCGCCACAGCCCGAGCGGCACGGCCGCGGCAGGATCGGGGATGATGGAGGCGTAGCGGTTCACAACCAGCCGCCATCCCGCGAGCAGCGCCGTGCCCGCCGGCGTGGCGCCGGGGCAACGCGCCAGCAGCCGCGCGTGATCGAGGTTCGAGCCATAGGCGGCATAGAGCGGCGGATCGGCCATAGAGCAGCCTCGCGCTGGCGTGAAGGTTGCGCAAGGATGGCGCAATGATGCTGTTGCTCCAGGCCGCGCCGTTCCTGCTGCTGGTCGGGCTGCTGGTTTCGGGCCGGGCGGGCCCGGTGCCGGCGGTGCTGGCGGCTCTCGCCGCTGCGCTGCCCGGCGCGATCCTGTCGCTGCCGGCCGGCGCCACGGCGGCGGCCTTCCTGGCGGAGGAGACGGCGCGCGGCGCCTTCCTCGCGCTCAAGCCGATCCTGGTGGTGGCGGGCGGGCTGCTGTTCCACGCCGCGGTGACCAAGGATGGGCCGGCGCGCGCGGCGGTCGCGCCCTCGGCGCGGCGGATCTTCGTGGCGACGCTGCTCGGCGGGGCCTTCCTCGAGAGCGTGACGGGCTTCGCGGTCGGCGCGGTCTTCGCCCTGTCCACGCTGCGCGCGATGGGCATCGCCGGTGCGCCGGCGGGCGCGATGGCGTTGCTCGCGCTGTCGCTGGTGCCCTGGGGCGGGCTCGGGCCCGGCACGGCGCTGGGCGCGGCGCTGACGGGCCTGCCGGTGCAGCAACTCGCGGCAACGACCGCTTGGCCGAACGCCGCCTGGCTGGTGCTGCTCGGCCCCGTCCTGTGGCGGCTCTGCGCGGCGGCGGGGGTCGTCGTGCCGACGGCCGAGAAGGTCGTGCAGGGCCTTGTCCTGTGCGGCATGGCGGTGCTGCTGGTCGCCGCCCATGCGGTTATCCCCTTCGAGGCGGTCGGCATCGTCGTCACCGGCCTGCCGCTGCTGGCGCTGCTCTGGCGGCTGGATCCGCCGCGCGGCGCGGTGGGCTGGCGGCGCGCGGGCGTCACGCTCGCCCCCTATGCGGGTCTGACGGCGGCGTTGCTGCTGGCCCGCAGCTGGAGTGGCGCGCCCGCCTTCGCGCCCTATGCCGACCTGCCGGGCTTTCCGCTGTCCCATGTCGCGGTGGTGCTCTGGGTGGTCGCAGGCGGGCTGTTGCTGGCGCGGGGCGATGGGGCGGCGCGAGCGCGGGCGGCACTGGCCCGCGCGCGGCGGCCGGCGTTGGTCATGCTCCTTTATGTCGTGCTGGCGCGCTGGATGGTGGGGTCGGGCATGGCGGGGGCGCTGGCCGAGGCCGCGGCGGGCGCGCTTGGGCCGATGGCGCCCTTTGCCGTGCCGGTGCTCGGTCTCGCGGCGGGGATGGTGACGGGCAGCAATGTCGGGTCGAACGCCGCCTTGATGCCGGTGCAATCGGCGCTCGGCGCCGCGGCGGGGTTGCCGGCGCTGCTCGCGCCCGGGCTGCACAATTTCGCCGGCTCCGCCGGGGCGGGCATGTCCTTCGCGGTCACGGCGATGATCTGCGGGCTGCTGGCCGATGGCACGCGGCCGGTGCAGCTCTGGCGCCTGTTGCTGCCTTCGATCCTCGCGGTCGTGCTGGTGGGCTGGGCGACGGTGCTGCTCTGGCGGTAACGCGCCGCTTGCATTGCATGATTGATATGCCGCCGAAAGTTCCGCGACGCACCAACCATGCCTAGCCTGCGTCCAGGGGAGCGCAGCCGTGACCGCGGCCGCCCCAGGAGGATACGGCATGGAGTCGCTGCTCTCCCAGGCGCCGCAATTCGCGGAAATCCTGTGGCTGAACATCATCCTGTCGGGTGACAATGCCGTGGTGATCGGATTGGCCGCAGCGGGGCTGCCGCCTCATCTGCGGGCACGGGCGGTGCTGTTCGGCATCGTCGCCGCCGCGGTGCTGCGCATCATCTTCTCGATCTTCGCGACCTATCTGCTGAGCCTCTGGTGGGTGGACATCGTCGGTGGCCTGGCGCTGCTCTACATCGCCTGGGGCTTCTGGAAGGAGCTGCGCCACAAGGCCGAGGACGACGCTGGCCAGGGGCGCGAGGCGGAGCAGAAGTCACTGATCGCCGCGCTGTGGCAGATCGTCGTGGCCGACGTCTCCATGAGCCTCGACAACGTTCTCGCCGTGGCGGCGGTGGCGCGCAACAACGTGCCGATGCTGGTGATCGGCTTGTTGATTTCCATCGTGCTGATGGGCGTGCTGGGCGGGGCGTTGGCGCGGCTGCTCGACCGCTACAAGTTCATCGCCTACATCGGCCTGGCGCTGATCGCCTGGATCGGGCTGGAGCTGCTGTGGGAAGGGGCCGCGGCGGCAAACCAGGCGCTGCAGCTCGGCCTGCCGCTGCCAGCCCACGGGGCTCACTGACCCCCCGCCCCGGCCCGGGCGGGATTGAAGGGGAAGCGTTACATCTTCTATAGGTCTACCCAGGCCGGCTGCCGGGAAAGGCAGGCCGGACCAGGGAGACGCGATCCATGAAGATGACCCGCCGCACGGGCCTCCAGACCTTGGCGCTTGGCGCCGCGCTCACGCTCGGCGCCGCCCCGGCGCTGGCGCAGACCCAGGTGACCTTCCAGCATCCGATCGGCATCAACAGCCACTACGGCGCCGGCACGACTGCGTTCAAGGAAACCTTTGAGCGCATGACCAACAACCGCTTCCGCGTCGTCTATCAGCGCAACGACAATGAGCGCGAGACGATCGAGGCGGTGCAGATCGGCACCATCGAGTGCACCATCACCTCCACCGGCCCGGTCGGCAATTTCGTGGCCGAGACCCGCAATCTCGACGTGCCCTTCCTGTTCCGCGACACCGCCCATGCCCGCGGCGTGCTGGACAGCCAGATCGGCCAGGAGATGCTGGGCCGCTTCCCCGCGCGCGGCATCTTCGCGGTGGCCTGGCTCGAGAACGGCTTCCGCCACATGACGAACAGCCGGCGCGAGGTGAACACGCCGGCCGATGTGCGCGGCCTGAAGGTGCGCACCATGGAAAACCCGGTGCACATGCGCGCCTTCCAGACGCTCGGCGCCATGCCGACGCCGATGGCGTTCAGCGAACTGGTGCCGGCGCTGCAGCAGGGCACGGTGGACGGGCAGGAAAACCCGATCCCGGTCATCCTGAACAACAACCTGAACCAGGTGCAGCGCTTCCTGACGCTGACCGGCCACGTCTATTCGCCGGCGCTGCTGCTGTGCAACCCGGCCTTCGTGAACCGGCTGAACGCGGCCGATCGCGCGGCGCTGGTGCAGGCTGGCCGCGACGCGGCGGCGGCGAACCGCGCGCGCGTGACCTCTGACGAGCAGACCGGCGTCGACGAACTGCGCCGCCGCGGCATGACCGTGGTGACGCAGGTGGACAGCGCCGCCTTCCAGGCCGCGCTCGCTTCCGGCTCCGCGCAGATCGAGCAGGGCCTCGACAGCGCCCTGCTCCGCCGCATCCGCGAGTGGCGCCCGGGCTCGTGAGCCTGGCGGTACTGGCCTGACCTGGGGGGCGCAGGGCCTGGCCTTGCGCCCCCTTTCCTTGCCGCGCGGGAGAGACGATGAACGCGATCAACATCATGCCCCTGCAGGTGACCGCCGTCGCGACGGTCGCCGCCGTGGGCTTCGCATTATGGGCGGGCCATGATGACGGCCAGCCGAATGGCGCGCGCGCAATGGCGCGCCGCGCCATCCTGGCCCTCGACCGCTACACGACCGAGATCGCGTCGATCATCGCCTGCCTCGCGCTGACGCTCGCGGTGGCGGCTGGCGCCTGGCAGGTCATCTCCCGCTTCGCCACCGAGACGCCCGCCTCCTGGTCCGAGGCATTGGTGCGGGTCGCGCTGATCTGGATGGCCTATCTGGGCATGGCGGTGGCGCTACGCGTGGGCGCGCTGGTTTCGATCGACATGGCGCATCGCTACACGCGCGGCGCCGTGCGGCGCACGATCGAGGCGATGACGCTGGCCTGCGTGTTGTCCTTCATGGGCGTGATGTTCTGGTTCGGCTGGGCGATGACCGACCGCGTGCAGTTCCAGACCATCGCCGGCCTCGAATTCTCGATGGCCTATGCTTATGCGGCGATCCCGCTGGGCGCGGTGCTGGCCATGGTGGGGGCGATGGCGCATTTCCTCGACCGCCGCGCCGAAGAACTGGAGAACGCGGTATGACCAGCCCCCGCAAGCTCAAGAGCGGGCGGATCGCGCCTTCCGCGATCCGAGGCCGCGAACGCGGCCCGCGCCCAGACCATCACAACAGCCGGGCGCAGCAGCGCGTGGCGCGTCACGCCGAAGGCGTGCTGCTCGCACGACGCCAAGCGCGCGGATGCGCGCGCCCGCCGTCTGAGGGCATCGAACAATGAGCGGCATGATGCTCACGGTGATGCTGGTGCTGTTCGCGGCCAGCATCCCGGTTGCTGTGGCGATCGGCCTGGCCGCGGTGGTCGGTATCACCGGCTTCACGAATTTCCCGCTGATCGTGGCAGCGCAGCAGCTCTTCATCGGCCTCGATCGCTTCCCGCTCGCGGCGATCCCCTTCTTCATCCTGGCCGGCAATCTGATGGATGTCGGCGGCATCTCCCGCCGGCTCGTGGAATTCGCGAAGTCCATCGTGGGTGGCATCCAGGGCGGCCTGCCCGCGACCTGCGTGCTGACCTGCATGATCTTCGCCGCCATCTCCGGCTCCTCCGTCGCGACCACCTTCGCGATCGGCGCGATCATGATCCCGGCGCTGGTGCGCGCGGGTTATCCGGTGGCCTTCGCGGCAGCGCTGCAGGCGACCGCGGCCGAGCTCGGCGTGATCATCCCGCCCTCCATCCCGATGATCCTCTACGGCGTCAGCACGCAGACGAGCATCCCGGAGCTGTTCATCGCGGGCTTCGGCCCCGGCATCCTCATCTCCGCCTCGCTCGTCGCGACGGTGCTGGTCTGGTGCCGCATCAAGGGCTGGGGGAAGAATGACGGGGATGGGCGCCTGCCCTTCCTGGTGGCGACAAAGCAGGCCGGCTGGGCGTTGCTGATGCCGGTCGTCGTGCTGGGCGGCATCTATGGCGGCGTCACCACGCCGACCGAGGCCTCGGTGGTCGCGGTGGTCTATGCGATCATCGTCGGCGTCTTCATCCACCGTGAGATCCGGCCGCGCGACCTGTATCCGATCTTCAAGAAGTCGGTGATCAGCTCCGCGGTGATCATGTTCATCATCGCTGCCGCGACGCTGTTCTCCTGGCTGCTGAATCGCCAGGGCGTGCCCGATATGGCGGCCGAGTGGCTGGTGCAGACCTTCGACGAGGCGACCTGGTACCTGCTGGGCGTGAACCTCTTCCTGTTCGTCGTCGGCATGTTCGTGGAGACCTCGGCCTCCATCATCGTGCTGGCGCCGATCCTGGCAGAAGCCGCGCAGCGCCTTGGCATCGACGGCGTGCATTTCGGCACGATCATGGTGGTGAACCTGGCGATGGGCATGATCACGCCGCCCTTCGGCGTGAACCTGTTCGCGGCAGCGCAGGTGGCGAACACCAGCATCGACAAGATGATGCGCTACCTGCCCGTCTTCATCGGCGTCATCTTCGCCTGCCTGATGGTGCTGTCCTACGTGCCCTGGATCACGCTGGCGCTGCCGACGCTCGTGTTCCGATGACCGTCACGGCGCTTGCGCCGAAGCTGCCCCGGCCCGCCCCCACGATGGGCGGGCCGGAGGCGCTGCGGCACCTGCGCCGCGATCCCGTGCTGAAGGCCGTCATCCGCCAGGTCGGTCCCTGCACGCTCAGCCCCGTGAAGCGCGAACCCTATGAAGCGCTGGTCCGCGCCATCGCGCATCAGCAGGTGCATGGCCGCGCGGCGGAGGCGATCCTCGGCCGCTTCATCGCGCTCTATCCCGGCCATGACTTCCCGCCCGCCGCGCAGGTGCTGGAGACGCCGGTGGAGGCGATGCGGGCCTGCGGCCTGTCCGGGTCCAAGGTCGCCGCGATCCGCGACATCGCAGAGAAGTCGGTCGGTGGGCTCGTGCCCACGCGCAAGGCCGCCGCACGGCTTTCGGATGAGGCGCTGATCGAGCGACTGACCGCCATCCGCGGCGTCGGCCGCTGGACGGTCGAGATGCTGCTGATCTTCACCCTTGGCCGCGACGATGTCCTGCCGGTGGATGATTTCGGCGTGCGCGAAGGCTATCGCGTCGCCACTGGCGCCGAGGCCCAGCTGAAGCCGAAGGCCCTGGCCGAGATCGGCGAAGCCTGGGCCCCCTGGCGCTCCATCGCCGCCTGGTATCTCTGGCGCGCGGCGGATGCCGCCAAGGCCAGCAAGTTCAAGCCGCAATAGCGTGCGCGCGGCATGACGCCGACGCTGCATCCCCGCCTGCTGAACGGCATCGCCGGCGACCCGGCGGTGTTCGTGGAGGCGATGCACAGCCCCGGCGCGATCCTGTTCGATTGCGGCGATCTCTCCGCGCTGTCCACGCGCCACCTGCTGCGCGTGGAGCTGCTCTGCGTCAGCCATGCGCATATGGACCATTGGGCGGATTTCGACCGGCTGCTGCGCCCGCTGATCGGGCGGGAAAAGACGCTCACCGTTGTCGGCCCGCCCGGCTTCGCGCAGCGCCTGCATCACCGGCTGGCCAGCTACATCTGGAACCTGGTGGACCGCATCCCGGCCGATCTCGTCTTCGATGCGATGGAGGTGCATCCCGGTCGCCTCGCGCGCACGCGGTTTCGGTTGCACATGGGTTTCGCGCCGGAGGCGCTGGCGGATGCCATGCCCGAGGATGGCGTGGTGCTGCGGCTTGGGTCGCTCGCGCTGCGCGCGGCGCTGCTGGATCACGGCACGCCCTCACTCGGCTTCGCGCTGGAGGAAGCGCGGCACATCAACATCCTCGGCAGCCGCCTCGCCGAACGCGGCCTGCCGACGGGGCCCTGGCTGACGGCGCTGAAGCAGGCGGTGGCAGAGGGGCGGCCAGATGCGCATCCCATCCCTATCTTCGCCCGCGCGGCGGAGGCAGCGGGCGCCCCCACGCACCCGCTCGGCGCGCTGCGGGACCTGGTGAGCGAGACGCCGGGTCAGCGCATCGCCTACCTCACCGATTTCGCCGACGCGCGCGCCAACCGCGCCGCCGCCGTGGCGCTGGCCGAGCACGCCGACACGCTGCTGATCGAGGCCCCCTTCCTTGCCGCGGACGCCGCGCATGCCGCGGACCGCATGCACCTGACGACGACGGCAGCCGGCGAGATCGCACGCGCGGCGGGCGCGCGCCGCGTGATGCCCTTCCACCTGTCGCCGCGCCATCTGGGCGCGGAGGCGCAATGGATGGCGGAGATCGAGGCTGCGTTCGGCGGACCGCTCAGCCCATAGGCGGCGCCGGGCGCAGCCGGTCCAGCAGCTTCGGAATGCTTTCGCGGAAGGGGAAGAAGCCCTTCGTCGCCAGCGGCCAACAGGCCTCGTCCCACTCGCGGCGGATGCGGACCAGTGGCACGCCGGCGCCGGCCAGCGCCTCTGCCGTCCAGCCGACCGGCGCCCATGGCGTCACGACCGGACGCGCCGCGGCCCAGCGCGCGACATCCTCGGGCGCGAGCATCTCGGCAGGCGCGCCGAAATGCTGCGCGGCGCGCGCGAGCCCGTCCTCCACCGCACCGCGCACATATGTCGTGACCCGTGGCGCGCAGCCCGTCGGGCCGCGGCGCTCGGGCACCGCGATGGCACCGATCGCCGCAACGGAAGCGCCAGGCGGCAGCAGGCTTTCGGCGTGCAGATCATCCTCATGCAGCAACAGAAGAAAGGGGCCCGTGGGCAGCGCATCGGCGCGCGGCAGCGGGCGCGGCGCGGGCAGTGGCGGGGCGGAGAGCGGCGAAGGTGCCTCATCCAACTCGCCCGTCGGGTCGAAGCGGCCGAGCGTGTGGCGGCGGATGTTCTCGGCGCGCGCGACATAGTGCTTGCCCGCTGTCTGGATGCCCGCGACCCAGCGCCAGGACAGCGTGTTGGAGGCCGCATCGCCATCTAGCAGATGATGCAGAAAAAGGTCAGCACCCAGCGTCCAGGGCAGGCGCAGCGTGAAGATCCAGATGCTGGCCATCCACATGCGGACATGGTTGTGCAGCCAGCCGCTCTCGCGCAGTTCCGCCATCCAGGCATCGAAGCATGCGATGCCTGTGGCGCCCGCCACCGCGGTCTCATAGGCCTTGCGCAGGCCGCCATTGGTGGTGAGCGCCGCGCGATCCTGCGCGAGCTGCGCGCGATAATCATCCCAGATGCCGGGGCGGAGCTCGAGGAAACCCTTCCAGTAGCTGCGCCAGAACACCTCCTGGATGAATTTCTCCGCCCGCGCCGCGCCGTGATGCGCGAGTGCCGCGCCGACCAGTTCGGCCTCCGTCACCAGCCGATGCCGGACGGCTGGCGAGAGCAGGGAGACATCTTCGCGGCGCCCTGGCCCGGGGTCGCTGTTGCGGCCGGCGGCATAGGCGGGCCCCATGCGGGGCGCGAAGGCAGCGAGGCGTGCGAGCGACGCAGCGCGGCTGGCGGGGAAGGTTTCGATCGTCATCGCCGCCGAGATCGGGGCGCGGCGCGATCCCGCAACTGTGACGGCTGCGCAAAATCGCATCGTAAGGGGAGCGAGGAGGTCGCGGATTACCCCTCCAGGAAGCCGATGACCTGCTCCAGGAAGGCCGCGGGGTTCTCGGCATGCAGCCAATGGCCAGCCGGGATCGTCGCGAAACGCGCGGCGGGGAAGAGGCGCGTGAACAGCACGTGATGCTCGGCGCGGATATAGTCGGAGGCATCGCCGGCCAGCACCAGCACCTGGCCATCATAGCGCCCGGGCAGGTCCGGCCAGCCGCCGATCTGCCCCATCTCGGCGGCGATGACATCGAGCGCCACGCGCCAGCGCGGCGGATCGGCGGTGAACAGCAGGTTCTGCAGCAGGAAGCCGCGCAGCGCCGGGCTCGGCACGGCGTCGGCCAGCGCTGCATCGGCCTCGCGCCGCGCGAGGCCGGGGCGCAGCGCGATGGCGCGCATCGCGGCGATGTAACGGATGAAAACCGGCGTCGCGTAGGTCACGGGCGCGATATCGGCGACGAGCAGCCGCGTGACGGCTTCAGGCTCGGTCAGCGCCAGCGCCATCGCGGCCTTGCCGCCCATGGAATGGCCGATGACGGATGCGGGCCAGGCGCCATGCGCGCGCAGCGTTTCCGCCACATCGGCCGCCATCTCGGGATAGGACATGCTGGGCGCGTGCGGGCTGCTGCCATGGTTGCGCAGGTCGAGCGCCAGCACGCGATGCCCGCGCGCAGCGAGCGCCTTCTGCACCGCGCCGAAATTCTGCCCCGCACCGAGCAGCCCATGCAGCAGTGCCACCGGCCTGCCCTCACCCGCTTCGGTCACCGCCAGACGCATCCGGCCCTCCCCTCTATCCCCTCACCGCCACCACCACCGAGGCCACGATCAGCACGCCGGCCAGGATCACATCCCAGCCGACCGGCTCACCCAGCCAGAGCGCGCCGAGCGTCACGCCGAAGGCCGGCACCAGCAGGAAGCCGACCGAGGCGACCGCGCCCGGCAGGCGCCGCCCGGCCTCGACGACGCTCCATGTGCCGAGCGGCGCGGCGATCAGACCGATGAAGAGCATATGCGGCCAGGACGCCGCGCCGATGCCGCCATCGGGCTCCACCAGCAGCGCCAGCGGCGCCAGCACCAGCGCGCCGAGGCCGAAGCACCAGGGCAGCAATTCCAGCATCGGCGCGCGCGGCGGCCAGACGCGCGTGGCGATAATCGCGATGCTCCAGAGCAGCGCGGCGATCACCAGCATGAGGTGGCCGACCAGCACGCCGCGGTCGGACCAGTCGAGCGACCAGGGCCCGACCAGCACCGCCGCCCCCGCGAGCCCAAGCCCCGCCGCGACCCAGCGCGCGCGCGAGACACGCTCGCCCAGCAGGAACACCGAGAGCGGGATCAGCCAGTACATGACGACGTTGGAGAGCACCGCCGTGCGCCCCGCCGGCACCAGCGCGACGGCCAGATGCGTCAGCGCGAAGAAGCCGCCCAGCTGGAACAGCCCGAGGAACAGCACCGCCTTGCGGTCCGCCGGCTGCGGCACGCGCAGCCGCCCGAGCGCCGCAAGCACCGCCGCAGCGACGAGTGCGGCCAGCGCCGCGCGGCTCGTGCCGAACCAGAGCGGCGTCGCATCCGCCAGCGCATCCTTGGTGATCGGCCAGGCGCCGCCGAACAGCACCACCGCGACGAGCAGCAGCCTGAGCGCGGCGGCGTCCTTCATCCGCGGTCAGCGCGCGACGGCAAGCGCAGCAAGCCGCGCGCGCAGCGCCAGCGCCTCCTCAGCGCCCGGCGGGCGGGGGGCGAGGTCGGCCTCGGTCACCACCGCACCCACGGCGACGTCGCGCGCCAGCCGCACACCATGCGCCAGCCCGATCGGCACCGCGCCGAGCGCGCGGGAGCGGATGGCGGGGATGCACTTGCCCCAGACCGTCGCGCCGCCTTCGCCATCCAGCGCCTCGCCCGCGCGCAGGTCGCGCTTGGCGACCGCGACGCAATCGCCGGCCCATTCGGTGGCAGAGCCCGTCGGCTCCCGCCGCAGCGCGGCCGAGGCGACGGAGACGCCGAGCTCGAGCCCGATGAAATGATAGGGCCGCCACAGCGCGGCGTAGCGGCCGCTATCATCGGTCACGACGCCATATTCAGCGAAGCAGCGGCGCGCGTAATCGGTCTCGCCCTCGAAGACGACATAGACGCCCCAGCGCAGGTCATCGGCGATGGGCGTGCCGTCGCGCGCCAGCGAGGAGACGACCTCCACCATGCCCTTGCGCGGTAGCACGCCACCCTCATTGTGCGGCCGCAGCAGATTGGGCAGTTGCGCCGTACCGCAGGGCGGGAAGGCGAGCCCATCCTCCGGCGGGGCGAGGCCACAGGCATTGGCGATCGCGGCCATCTCGATGCCGGACTTCGTGCCGTCGAGGAAGGAGTTGAACATGCGCGGGTTCATGCCGCCCGCCTCGGCCTGCTCGCGCGTCAGTCCGTAGAAGTCCCAGACCGTCTCCGGCGTGCTCGCATGGTAGTGCGGCAGGTACTTCGTGCCCTTGCCGGCGGCGACGACGCTGAAGCCGGCCGCGCGAATAGTGTCCACCATCTCCGCGACCAGCGCCGGCTGGTCGCCATAGGCCATGGAATAGACCACGCCCGCCGCAGCGGCTTCGGCGGCCAGCACCGGGCCGGCGAGCACGTCCGCCTCGACATTCACCATCACCACATGCTTGCCATGCGCGATGGCAAGCCGCGCATGGCGCAGACCGGCGGCGGGATCGCCGGTGGCTTCCACCACCACCTCGACCTGCGGATCGGCGATGAGGGCCGCGGCGTCCTCGGTGATCGGCGTCGCCGCGATCAGCGCCGCATCCCAGCCGATGCGCGCGAGCGCCGCGCGCGCGCGCGGCACCGAGAGATCGGCGATGCCGTGGATCACGATCCCGGGCGTCCGCGGCGCCTGATGCAGGAACATCGAGCCGAACTTGCCCGCGCCGATCACGGCGACGCGCACCGGCCGCCCCTCTGATGCGCGCTGGAGCAGCATGCGGTGCAGGTTCACGGTGCGTGTCCTAGGGTTGGCGCCATTGGCGCGGGCCATAGCCAGGCAAATGCAGGCTCGATCCCGGCCGGCGCAGTAACAGCAGCCCGCCGATCGCCGCCACCAGCACGCCAAGCCCCTGCGTCAGCCCGCGCCGGCGCCCATGGGCGATGCGCACCGCGGCGACGAAGACGGCCAGGCCGCCGGCCAGCAGCGCCCAGCCCAGCATCAATCGCCGACCGTGAGCATGATCTTGCCGATATGCGTGCTGGATTCCATCAGCCGGTGCGCCTCGGCCGCCTCAGCCAGCGGGAACACCTTGAAGATGCGCGGCGCGCATTGCCCCTTGGCGAGCAGCGGCCAGACCTTGGCTTCCAGCTCGGCGGCGATCGCGCCCTTCTCGGCCGTGGTGCGCGGACGCATGGTGCTGCCGGTCACCGTCAGGCGCTTCACCATGATGGGGCGCAGATCAACGCTTTCGGCCACATGGCCATTCAGGAAGGCGATCATCACCAGCCGCCCATCCAGCTTCAGGCAGCGGATGTTCTTCGCGAAATAGGGCGCGCCGACCATGTCGAGCACGACGTCCACGCCCTTGCCGGTGGTGAGCGCCTTCACCTCCTCGGCGAAATCCTGCGCGCGGTAGTCAATCGCAGCATCCGCACCGAGCGCGCGGCAGGCCGCGACCTTCTCCGCGCTACCGGCGGTGGCGAAGACCGTCGCGCCGAAGGCCTTTGCCAGTTGGATCGCGGTGACGCCGATGCCGCTCGTGCCACCATGGATCAGCACCGTCTCACCCGGCTGCAGCCGGCCATGGCCAAACAGATTCGCCCATACCGTGAAATAGGTCTCCGGCAGCGCAGCGGCGCGGAGCGCGTCGAAGCCCTGGGGCCAGGGCAGCGTCTGCGCCTCAGGCGCCGTGCAGTACTCGGCATAGGCGCCGCCATTGGCCAGCGCGGTCACGCGGTCGCCAGGGCGGAAGCGCCGCACCTCGGCGCCGACGGCCACGACCTCTCCGGCGCATTCCAGGCCGATCACCGGGGAGGCGCCGGGCGGGGGCGGGTACTTGCCGCTGCGCTGCGCGACATCGGGACGGTTCACGCCGATCGCCTGGCAGCGGATCAGCACCTCGTCCGCGCGCGGCGCCGGCAAGGAGCTGCGGGCCGGCACCAGAACCTCCGGGCCGCCGCCCGCGCCATGGGCGATGAAGGTCATCTCCTGCGGAAGCGCCATGATGTGCGTGGATCCTCTGTTCGCTGCCGAGGGACCATGGCCCCGGCGCCGGCGTCAAGCCATGCCGCCGCTGCGGCGCCACGCGCCGGGCGGGGTTGCACGATGCGTGGGGGCCATGAGAGGAAACGGAGTACCGCAGCGGGAGGCGGGCGGGATGGATATCATCCGCCGCGAGACATGGCGGATCCGCCGACGGCAGCTCGGCGCGGTTGCGCTGGCGGGCGTGCTGGCCCGGCCGGCGCGCGCGCAGGCGCCGGCAGAGCTGCGCCTTGGCGCTGTCTTTCCCCTGTCCGGTCCGCATGCCCTGCTCGGCGACGAGAGTTTCCGCGGCCTGGAGCTTGCCGTCGAGGAGCGCAATGCCGCGGGCGGTGCGCTGGGCCGGCCCTTGCGCCTGATCCGCGCCGATGCGCCGGACGAGGCGGCGGCGGCGACCGAGACGCGGCGGCTGGTGGCCGGCAATGAACGGGTCGCGGCGATCTTCGGTAGCTTCGCCTCCTCCGTCGCGCTGCCGGGCAGCCAGGTGGCGGAAGGCGCGGGCGTGCCCTGGTTCGAGCTTGGCGCGATCTGCGATGCGCTGATGGAACGCGGCTTCCGCTGGATCTTCCGGGCGTCGCCGCGCGCGGCGGATTTCGCGGCCTGCTCGATCGAAGGCGTGGCGGAGGTTCTGGCTCCCGCGCTCGGCACCGCCGCGGAGCGGCTCCGGCTGGCCATCGCGCATGAGGAAGCGCCGGGCGGCAATTCGGTTGGCGCCGTGCAGGAACAGCTGGCGCGTGCGCGCGGGCTGAACCTGGTGGAACGCGCTGCCTATGCCTCGCGCGCAGCCGACCTGAATGCATTGGTGCAGCGCCTGCGCGGGCTGGAGGCGGAGGTGGTGCTGCACACCGGCGCACCCGGCGATGAGTTGCTGCTGTTCCGCGCCTTCCGCGACGCCCGCTGGCGGCCGCGCATGGTGATCGGCACCGCCGGCGGCTACGGCCTGGCGGAGACGGCGCGGGGCCTCGGCGATGCGCTGACGGGGGCGATGAGCGCGGACCTCACGCCCTTTGCCGTGAATGAGCGCCATGCGCCGGGGGCGCGCGCCTTCGCGGACGCCTATCTGCGCCGCTATGGGGCGGAGCCACGCTCGGGCCACGGGCTTGGCTGCTATGTCGGCGCGCAGCTATTCCTGGACGCGCTGCACCGCGCGGGCGGGCCGGAGAAGGAACGCGTGCGCGCGGCCGTGCTCGCACTCGACATCGCAGCGGGAACGACGGCGACGGGCTGGGGCGCGCGCTTCGACGAGCGCGGTCAGAACACGCGCGCGCAGCCGGTGTTGTGCCAGTGGCAGAAGGGGCCGCAGGGGCTGCGGCAGGTCGCGGTGCATCCTCAGGCCGCGTCCGTGGCCGAGTTGCAGCCGCGACTGGGCGGCTGAGCCCCTCCCCCATCGGGGGAGAGGCTCAGTTTCATCAGTCGGCGCGGATGCCCGCGGCGCGGACCACCGGATCCCAGGTGTCGGTCTCGCTGCGGAGATAGGCCGCGGCAGAGGCCGGCGTGCTGCCGCGCACCACCTGCATCGCCAGCCCCGTCAGCCGCTCCTGCACCGCCGGCACCGCGGTTGCGGCCGTCACGGCGCGGCTGATGGCGTCCACCACCGGCTGCGGCGTGCCGGAGCGCACCATCACCATGTGCCAGGTATAGGCCTCGTAAGTCGGCACGCCCTGTTCCGCGATGGTCGGGATGTTGGGCGCGAGCGGCGAACGCTCCTTCGTGGAGATGCCGAGCGCGCGCAGCTCACCCGAACGCGCATAGGGCAGCGCGGAGGCGGCGATGTCGAAGATCATCGGGATGCGGCCCGACAGCACTTCCGGCATGGCGGCGGAGGAACCGCGGAAGGGGATGTGGTTCACCCGCAGGCCCCCGGCCTGGTGCATGAACAGCTCGGTCGCCAGATGCACCGCGCCGCCATTGCCCGAGGAGGCGTAGTCGAAGCGGCCCGGATTGGCGCGCAGCAGGGCGATGAACTCCTGGATGTTGCGCGCGGGGAAGTTGTTGTTGACCAGCAGGATCACCGGCACCTGCCCGACCAGCGCGACCGGCGTGAAATCGGCGATCGGGTCGAAGGGCAGGCGCGGGAACATCGGCCGCAGCACCGCATGGGCAACCGTGGTGTAGAGGATCACGGACCCATCCTGCGGCCCCTTGGCCACCAGGTCCGTGCCGATGACGACGCCCGATCCGGTGCGGTTCTCCACCACCACGCGGTGCGGCAGGGTCTTCGACATTTCCTCGGCCAGCAGGCGCGCGGGGATGTCGGTCGGGCCGCCGGCGGCGAAGGGGACGATCATGCGGACGGGCTGGTTCGGCCAGGCGCCCTGCGCCGCGGCCGAGGACAGGCCAAGCGCGGGCGCGGCAAGACCGCCGGCGCCAAGCGCCAGAAGATGACGGCGGCGAAGCGTCGTGATGCTCATGGACCTTGTCTCCCCGGGCCGCTGAGGGGCCCTTCCGCGTTGCGTCGCGCCTCCGGAATGGGGAGAGGCGCGGCCTGTGTCAATCTTGGCGTGGCGCTCAGCCGCCCGCCACCAGGCGGTCATAGGTCTCGGGATCGGTCGCGCCCTCGGTGCCGAAGAGCAGCACGCGGCTGTCCGCATCAAGGCCGAGCATCCCGCGCGAGAAGGGGTCGCGCGCGGCGAGCAGCAGCGCGGCGAGGCCCGCCACCGCGCTCTCGCCGGCCACCACAGGGGGCTGGCGGCGCGCCAGCAGGCGCATCGCATCCACCGCGCTGTTGTCGGGGACCGCCATGAAGGCGAAAGCGGCGCGTTCCAGCTCCTGCCAAGCCAGCAGGCTGGGCTCGCCGCAAGCGAGCCCCGCCATCAGCGTGTCGAGATCGCCCTCCACCGCCACGGGCTGGCCAGCCTCGGCCGAGGCGAGCAGGCAGGCGGCCTTCTCAGGCTCCGCGACGATAAGCTTCACGGCATTGCCGTAGCGCGCGCGCCGCTGCACGGAGACGGCGGCCGCCACACCCCCGACGCCGCCCGGGACGAAGGCGTGGGTTGGCGGCGCCTCCAGCTGGTTCGCGGCTTCCTCCGCCATCAGGCGGTAGCCCTGCATTACGTCGCGCGGGACCTCCGTGTAACCCTCCCAGGAGGTGTCGGAGACGACGAACCAAGCTTCGCGCTCCGCGTCGCGGGCGCAGGCGCGCACCGCATCGTCATAAGTGCCGGGTACGACGCGGATCTCGGCGCCGTATTTCGCAATCGCGTCGCGGCGGCCCTGGCTGACGCCTTCATGGACATAGATCACGCAGCGGCACCGAAAGCGCTGCGCGCCCCAGGCGACGGAGCGGCCATGATTGCCATCGGTCGCGCAGGTGACGGTGATGGCGCGCGTCGCCGCCTCATGCGCTCCGGCTTCGAGTTCGGTGGCGGAGGCGTTGGGTGCTGCGCCGCGGCGCGCGAGTTCCGTCACCAGCAGCTTCTGCACCGCATAGGCACCGCCAAGCGCCTTGAAGGAGCCGAGGCCAAAGCGCCCGCCCTCGTCCTTGTAGTACACGGCGGCGACGCGCGCGGCCTTCGCCACGTCCTCCAGCGCGACCAGCGGGGTCACCGCGTAGCCCGGCCAGGATTCGATCTCGGCGCGGGCGCGGCGGAAATGGCCGTCGGGGAGGACCACGACGCCGGGCGTGCCGTGGCGGCGGTTGAGCAGCAGGCGATAGGGCCGGGCGGGGATCATGGGCGCAGCTTGGCCCGGCGCGGCGGGCGGCCGCAAGGGCGGGGGGTGCCGGCGCCAGAGCAGGGTTTCGGCAAGCGGATCAATCGCTTGTCCGCAACAACCGGGCGGGCCGGCCGGGTGCCAGCAGGACGATGGCGTGCTGGCGGAATCGCCGCGCGAGGCTCGCGAGACGGCGCGGATCGCCGGCGATCAGCAGGTGGTGCTCCGCCCAGCGCCGCCCCCTGCCCCAGCCCTCCGCGAGGACGCGACCGCGCGCGGCCTCGCGCAGCCGCGACTGCATCCGCGCATTCCAGCCCGGCGGCATCGGCCGGCTGAACGGGTTCCAAGCGGTGACGAAGCCGGCCGAAGACCGACCCTGCGCGTGCAAAAACGCGTCCATCGCGGCGTTGCGAGCCCCGATGTGGCAGGCAATGCCGCCCGTATCATAGGTCGTGCGCAGGAAGGCGGCGCGGAGCCCCGCCCGCATCAGTCGAGGGCCAGCAACTGGCCCTTGAGATAGGCGCTCTCGGGCAGGGCCGGGTGCACGGGATGGTCGGGGCCTGCGCCGACACTCGCCAGGATGCGGGCGCGGCGACGCGCGCGGTGCACGCCCCAGGCGACCGCCTCGGCGAAGTCGGTGGGCCCGACGTGGTGGCTGCAGGAGGCGATGAAGAGGATGCCGCCCGGCGCCGTCACCTGCGCTGCAAGCCGTGCCAGCTTGGCATAGCCCTTCAGCGCGGCGGGGATGTCCTTGCGGGTCTTCGCGAAGGCGGGCGGGTCGGTGATCACGACCTCGAAGCGGCGGCCGGAGGCGACCATGCGTTCGAGATGTTCGAGCGCCTCCGCCTTCAGGGCCGTGACGCGCTCCGCAAAGCCCGCGCGGCGTGCGGCCTGCATGGCGAGGTCGAGCGCGTGCTCGCTGCGATCCAGCAGCGTGACCTCCGCCGCGCCCGCCTGCGCCGCCGCCAGCCCGAAGCCGCCGAGATGGCAGAAGGCATCCAGCACCGTGCGCCCCTTTGCCAGCCGCGCGACCAAAGCGCGGTTCGGGCGCTGGTCGAAGAACCAGCCGGTCTTCTGGCCGCCAAGCAAATCCACGGGGAAGGCAAGCCCGCCTTCCTCCACCGTCGCCATGCCATCGGCGCCGTGCAGCAGGGCGACGCCTTCCTCCAGGCCTTCGAGCTTGCGCACCGCGGCATCGTTGCGCGCGACGACGATGCGCGGGCCGATCAGCTCCTGCAGCGCGGCCAGGATGTCGGGCAGCGCGCGGTCCATGCCCGCGGTGTTCGCCTGCACCGCCAGCGCATCGCCGTAGCGATCCACCACAAGGCCCGGCAGCCCATCGGCCTCGGCATGCACCAGGCGGTAGAAGGGTGCGTCGAACAGGCGTTCCCGCAGGGCCAGGCAGGCGCCGATCTTCCAGCGGTACCAGCCCGCATCGCAGGCCGCGTTGGGATCGGGGTCGAGGAAGCGCCCGGCGATCAGGCTGTGCGGGTTGAAGTGCCAGGCGCCGTGCTTCACGCCGTCATCGCCCTCGAGCTGCACGACGCTGCCCGGCGGGATGGCGCGCGCGGCGGCGGTCATGGCGATCTCGTTGGAGAAGGCCCAAGGGTGCCCCGCCTTCACGCGGCGGTCGGCACCGGGGGCCAGGCGGATCAGGGGGCGCTCGGTCATGCCGGCGGGAATAGGGCGCTCAGCCCCTGATGGCCAGCACCACGCCGCCGATGGTCAAGGACAGCGCCAGCACCTCGCGCAGGCCGAGCGGCTCGCCCAGGAACAAGGCAGCGGTGATCACGCCGACCACCGGCGTCAGCAGCGTCCCCGCCGCCGCGGCCGAGGCCGGCAGGCGCTTCAGTGCGGCGAACCAGGCCAGGTAACACAGGCCGAGCGGCGCGATGCCGCCATAGAGCAGCAGCAGCCAGGATTGCGTGGAGATCGCGGCGACATCCACGCTGTCGAAGATCAGCGCGCCGATGAGCAGCGGCAGGCAGCCGAGCCCGGTCTGCCAGGCCACGAGCGAAGCCGGGGGCATCGCCACCGGCCAGCGCTTTGTCACCACCGTACCAAGCGAGAAGAGCAGCGCCGCGGCCAGCGCGAAGCCCACCCCCGGCAGCTTCGCGATCCCGACATCGAGGCCGTCCCCCAGCACCAGCACCAAAAGCCCGGTGAAGCCCACGGCCAGCGCCAGCAGGCGCCGCGCGGTGATGCGTTCGCCCAGCACGATCCAGGCGAAGATCGAGGCCCAGACCGGCATGGTGTAGCAGACGATCGTCGCCTCCCCGGCCGCGAGCCAGAGCAGGGAGAAGCTGGCGAGCCCCATCCAGGCGGTGACGTTGAGGAGCGCGGCGAGGGTCAGGCGCGGGAAGAGGTTGGGCGGCACGGCGAGCGATTCGCCGCGGCGCGCGGCGATCGCGGCCAGCAGCGCGACGCCAACGGCGGCGCTGGCGGCGCGGATGGAGAAGGGCGGCACCTCCTCCAGCAGCAGCTTCATCGCCGGCCAGTTCAGGCCCCAGCCGATGACGGTGGCGAGCAGCAACACCAGCCCGGCCGTCTCCGGCCGGGCGGTGCGCGCCTCAATCGGCAAAGTCGGGTTCTTCCTTGGCGAGGATGCGCTTCGCGCTGTCGAGGAACAGCCGCGCGCTTTCGCGGTCGCCTTCCTGCATCTGAGCGTAGGTCTTGGCGGCGATGTCAGGGGCCACGGGCTTCAGCGTGCGGCCGGTGGACAGTGCCAGGCGCTGCGCCTCTGCCGCGCGCTCCAGATAGTACAAATCGTCCCAGGCCTCGGCGGCGTTGCGGCCGCAGACCATGACGCCGTGGTTCTTCATGAAGACGATATCGGCATTGCCGATGGAAGCCGCGATCCGGTCGCCCTCGGCGGTATCCAGCGCGAGGCCGTTATAGTCCTCGTCCACCACGGTGCGGCCGTAGAATTTCAGCGCGCTCTGCCCTGCCCAGAGCAGCGGCGGGCCTTCGAGCATCGCGAGGCTCGTCGCGTTCGGCATGTGGGTGTGGAAACAGGCCCGCGCGCGGGGGACATTCTTGTGCACGCGCGCATGGATGAAGAAGGCGGTGGCCTCCGGCACGCCATGGCCGGCGACCACATTGCCCTCGAAGTCGCAGATCAGCAGGCGAGACGCCGTGACCTCGCTGAAGGCCCAGCCATAGGGGTTCACCAGGAACAGATCGTCATGCCCGGGCACCACCAGCGAGAAGTGGTTGCAGATGCCCTCATGCATGCCGAGCCGGGCTGCCATGCGGAAGCAGGCAGCAAGATCGATCCGGGCCTGCCGGACGGCTTCCCCGTCGAGGCCGGAATTGCGCAGGATGGCGGGAGCCGCGGGCTCGCCGAGGGAATGGGCCATGTCGTCCTCCCGGGTTGTGAGCCCGCATCATCAGCAGGCCGGCGCGCATCCCGCAAGGCGCGGCCGGCAGGAGACGAGCCAGATGACAGACGCCCCGCCCGACCCGGTCAGCGCCTTCCCCGTGCCCGACCTCGTCACCCTGCCCGAGGATATCCGCGCGCGCATCGCCACCGTGCAGGAGAAGTCGGGCTTCGTGCCCAACATCTTCCTGGCGCTGGCCTGGCGGCCCGACGAGTTCCGCGCCTTCATGGCCTATCACGACGCGCTGATGAACAAGCGTGAGGGGCTGACGGCGGCGGAGCGGGAGATGATCGTCGTCGCTGTCTCCATCGGCAACCAGTGCCAGTATTGCGTCGTCGCGCATGGCGCGATCCTGCGCGTGCGGGCCAAGAACCCGGCGATCAGCGAGCTGGTCGCGGCGAATTGGCGCAAGGCCCGCCTGCCGGCGCGGCAGAAGGCGATCCTGACTTATGCGACCAAGGTCGCCACCGCCTCGCACCTGGTGACGGCGGAGGACAGGCAGGCGGTGCTCGATGCCGGGCTGAGCCAGGACGAGTTGTGGGATGTCGGCGCGATCGCGGCCTTCTTCTCCATGTCGAACCGGCTTGCCAATGCGATGGATCTGCAGCCCAACCTCGACTTCCAGGGAATCGGAAGGGCGTGACGGACATGGCCGGCACCAATCAGCGCATCGACGGAAAGCGGCTATGGGACAGCCTGATGGCGATGGCCGAGATCGGCGCGACGCCGAAGGGCGGCGTGAAGCGGCTGACGCTGACCGAGGTGGACAAGGCCGGCCGCGAACGCTTCACGGAATGGTGCCAGGCGCTCGGGCTGACGGTGCGGGTGGACGCGATCGGCAACATGTTCGCCCGCCGCGAGGGACGTGACCCGTCGCGCAAGCCCGTCCTGTTCGGCTCCCACCTCGACAGCCAGCCCTCGGGCGGAAAATTCGACGGCGCGCTCGGCGTCATCGCCGGGCTTGAGGTGATGCGCACGCTGAACGACCTCAACATCACCACCGAGGCGCCGCTGGAGCTTGTGAACTGGACCGATGAGGAAGGCAGCCGCTTCGGCCATTCGCTGATGGGCAGCGGCGCCTGGGCCGGGGTCTATCCACTGGCCAAGGTCTATGGCCTGGCAGATGTGGATGGCGTGACGGTGGAACAGGCGCTGACCGGCATCGGCTACAAGGGCGAGCACAAGGCCGAGCCCTTCCCTGCGGACGCCTATTTCGAGCTGCACATCGAGCAGGGCCCGATCCTCGAGAAGGAAGGCAAGACGATCGGCGTGGTGACCGGCGCGCAGGCGCAGGTCTGGTGGGATGCGCGCATCACCGGCCAGGACAGCCATGCCGGCACGACGCCGCCCTATGCCCGCAAGGATGCGCTGGTCGCCGCGGCGCGGGTGATCGAGCTGGTGGACCGGCGCATGCGCGAACGCGGCGATGACGGGCGCGGCACGGTGGGCTTTCTCAAGGTCCTGCCGAACAGCCGCAACGTCATCCCCGGCGAGGTCCAGTTCAGCGTGGAGTTCCGCCACCCGGACACCGCCCAGGTCCAGCATCTGGCCGAGAGCTTCCCGGCCGAGGCCGCGGCCCTGGTGGCCGAGACCGGCTGCCGGCTGGAGCTGACGGAGCTGTTCCGCTTCGCTGCCCAGCCCTTCGACACCGACTGTGTCGCCCTGGTGCAGCAGGCGGCCGACCGGCTGGGCTTCGCCTCACGCCGCATCGTCTCCGGCGCGGGGCATGACGCGGTCTATGTGGCCCGCAGCGTGCCGACCGCGATGATCTTCACCCCCTGCAAGGACGGACTTAGCCACAACGAGGCGGAGAGCATCCTGCCGGAGGAAGCCGAGGCCGGCTGCCAGGTGCTGTTCGAGGCCATCGTCGGCCGCGCGAACCGCAACCTGTAGCCAACCAGCTGCCCGGGCCAGGCAACAAGCCCGGCCCGGCTCACAGCCCCAACAGCAGCAGCGTCACCTCGCCAGCGGCGAGGCTCGTCGTCAGGCCGATCAGCGCCCAGCGCATCGCCTCCCGCCAGGACGCCTCCCGGCGGGGGTTCAGCACGCGCACCCGGAACGGAGAGGGAGCAGCCTGCCAGCCGGCATCCATCCGGCGGGTGGCGGCGCGGGCCTCGGCGCGCGGTACGCGGGGGAGGCAGATGGTCAGGGCGTGGCTCATGGGCAGGATAGGAACATAACAAGAACATTGATGCAAGCCCCGATTTTCGCCGGCACGCGGCACCTGCCTGGCGGGCCTCCTCCATGCGCGAAACGCACGGCTTTCGCCCGGCTTAGCGCTGGACGTCGCAGCGCAAGCGAAAGAAAATCACGCGCTATTCAGGAGAGTCTTATGGCCGAGGATCCGACACGCTCGCCGCTGCAGCGCCGCCTTCTGGTGCTGCGCCTCGCTGCCCTTGGCGGGGCCTCCGCCGTGCCCGGGGCAGCGCTGGCGCAGGGGGCGAAGTCCGGCGGACCGGCGAGCCCGCCGCCGCAGCGCAGCGGACTGACCGACAGCGACCCTTCGGACGAGCCCGGCAATGGGCGCACTGGCAACCGCGCGCAGGGCGGTGTGTCCGACAGCGATCCCTCCGACCCGCCGGGTCAGGGTCGTGGCGGCAATCGCGGACCGCAGAGCGGCCTGAACGACGCCGATCCGAGCGACCCGCCGGGCCAGGGCCGCGGCCGCAATCGCTCGCAGCAGGGCGGCGTCAGCGATGCTGATCCCTCCGACCCGCCCGGCCAGGGCCGTGGCGGCAATCGTCCGCAGCAGGGCGGCGTCAGCGATTCCGACCCGTCCGATCCCCCCGGCCAGGGCCGTGGTGGGAATCGCGCGCCGCAGCAGCGCCCTGCCGGCCCGACCGACACCGACCCGTCGGACCCGCCAGGCCAGGGCCGCGGCGGCAACCGCCCGCAGCAGCCGGCGGGCCCGACCGACACCGATCCCTCCGACGCGCCCGGCCGCGGACGTGGGCGCAGCGGCGACCTGAAGTCCACCTGACGCGAACAGCAGCGCCCCTAGAGGCGCTGCTCGACCCTCTCGATTGTCTGGAAGAGGTCTCGCTCGGCCATTGGCGGCCGAGCGAACTGCTTTGCTTCAGCCGATCAGGATGCCGCGGCCGGCGAAGAAGCGACCGAAAGCTTCCCGCGGCAAGCGGGCATCGGCCCGCGTCGCCGGCGTGTCGCCCGAAGGATTGTGGAAGCGCAGCGCGCCATCCGGCGCAGCGCCGAAGACCAGCACCAGATGCCCCCCGCGCGCGGGGGGCTCGCGCTCCGGCCAGCGCAGCCAGGGGTGCACTGAGGCAATGAAGAGCCGGCCGCCTTCCAGGAGCGGCGCGATGCCCTCCGCCGGCAGGTCCAGCACGATCTGCGCCGCGATCCCCTGCCCCGCCAGCCATGCGACAGCGCCGGCATAGATCAAGCCGCGGATCCCGCCATCGGGCTGCACCACATAGCCGCCCTCGGCTTCGACACCGCGGCGGATGCCATGGATCGGCGGGATGTCGTGCCCGAGCGCACCGAGCGCCATCTGCAGGCAGGCCGAGCCGCAGAGATGCTCGCACCAGAGCGCATACTCCGCGACGTCCTCGGCACCAGAATTGGGCCACAGCGGGTCGGTCACGGCCTCACGGCCGGCGAGGAACTCCGCGACGAGGTCCGCGGATTCCCACTGCGCCCGGAAGGGCGGTATCGGCGCCACGGCGGCGTGCCGCGCGGGGCTCAGCTCGCGTCGTTCAGATGGCACGCGCTGCGCTGACCCGGCGCGACCTCGCGCAGCTTCGGCACCTCGACCTTGCAGCGGTCGAAGGCCAGCGGGCAGCGCGGATGGAAATGGCACCCGCTCGGCGGATTGAGCGGCGAGGGAATCTCACCCTTCACCACCGCAAAGGCGCGCTTGCGGTTCTCGATCCGCGGCACGCTGTCGAGCAGGGAGCGTGTGTAGGGATGGTTCGGCGCGCGGAAGACGCGCTCGGTCGGCGCCTCCTCCACCACGCGGCCGAGATACATGATGACCACGCGGTCGGAGAGGTGCTCCACCACGCCAAGGTCGTGGCTGATGAACAGGTAGGTCAGGTCCAGCTCGCGCCGGAGCCGCATGAACAGGTTCAGGATCTGCGCCTGGATCGAGACGTCGAGCGCGGCCACCGCCTCGTCACAGACGATGAATTCCGGCTGCACGGCCAGCGCGCGGGCGATGCCGATGCGCTGGCGCTGGCCGCCAGAGAACTGGTGCGGATAGCGGCGCTTGAAGGCGGGATCGAGCCCCGCGCGGCGCATCTGCTCATCCACATACTCGTCGAAGCCGCCGCGGCGGATCAGGCCATGCACCTGCGGCGCCTCGCCCACAATGTCGGCGACCCGCATGCGCGGGTTCAGCGAGGCGTACGGGTCCTGGAAGATCATCTGGCGCTTCAGCTTCGCCTCGCGCGCGGCCGCGCCGGAGAGCGAGGCGACATCCTGCCCGTTCCAGAACACCTGGCCTTCGGATTGCGGCAGGATGCCCGCGACGATGCGCCCGAGCGTCGACTTGCCGCAGCCGCTTTCGCCGACGAGCCCGACCACCTCACCCTTGCGGATGCGAAGGTCCACGCCGTCCACGGCGTGCACGACCTCCTCCTTCACATCGGCGCCGAGGCGCCGGGCGAGCTTCGCCGCGATGTCGAGCGTCTTGGCGAAGCGGCGGGAGACGCCGCGGAGTTCGACCATCATCGGCGCATCATCCGCGGTGGCGGCGGCAGCGCTCTCCACCGCGGCGCTCATGCCGCCTGCTCCTGGCCGTCGAGGTGCGGATGATGGCAACGCGCCAGGCGCGCCGGGCGCCAATCCCGCAGCTCCGGCATCTCGGCGCAATCCTGCTGCGCGCGGGGGCAGCGGGCGCGGAAGGCGCAGCCCGGCTGAAGTGAGAGCAGCGACGGCGTCATGCCCGGGATCTGGCGCAGCGGCTCGCCGCGCCGGTTGCGGCTGGGGACGGAGCCGATCAGGCCATGGGTGTAGGGATGCAGCGGCGCATCCAGCACCTCGCCCACATCGCCATGTTCGACGATGCGGCCGGCATACATCACCGCGATGTCGTCCGCGAGGCCGGCGACGACGGAGAGGTCGTGCGTGATCCAGATCAGCGAAGTGCCTGTCGTCTCGGCCAGCTTCTGCACCTCGGCCAGGATCTGGCCCTGGATCGTGACATCGAGCGCGGTGGTGGGCTCATCCGCCACGATCAGGTCGGGCCGGTGCAGGAGCGCGATGGCGATCGCGACCCGCTGGCGCATGCCGCCCGAGAATTGGTGCGGATAGGATTTCAGACGCTCGTCCGGCGAGGGAATGCCGACCATGCCGAGCGCGTCGCGCGCACGCTGGCGCGCCTCGGCCTCGGGCACCTTCTCATGCGCGAGCACCGTCTCGATCATCTGGGTGTCGACGCGCAGGACCGGATTGAGCGTCATCATCGGGTCCTGGAAGATCATCGCGATGCGGTTGCCGCGCAGCCGCCGCATCTCCTCGTCAGAGAGCTTCGCGAGGTCCTGGCCCTTGAACAGGATCTGGCCCGAGACGATGCGGCCGGGCGGGTCCACGAGGCCCATGACCGAAAAGCCGGTGACCGACTTGCCCGAACCTGATTCACCGACAAGGCCGAGCACCTTGCCGCGTGGCACGGTGAAGGAGACGTCGTCTACCGCCTTCACCACGCCGGCCCGGGTGAAGAAGTGCGTCTTGAGGTTCCGGACCTCGAGGGTGGGGATGTCGGCCACGCGCGCTACTTCTTGAGCCTTGGGTTCAGCACGTCGCGCAGGTGATCACCCACCAGGTTGATCGCGACGATCGTCACCAGCAGCGCGATGCCCGGATAGAAGCTGATCCAGTACTTGCCCGACAGCATGTACTCATAGCCATTGGCGATCAGCAGGCCGAGCGAAGGCTCGGTGATCGGCACGCCGAGGCCAAGGAAGGACAGCGTCGCCTCCAGCGCGATGGCGCGCGCGACCTGCATCGTGCCGATGACGATCAGGGGGGGAAGGCAATTCGGCAGCAGGTGGCGGAACAGGATGCGCCGCGTCGGCAGGGCCAGGCATTGCGCTGCCTCGATGTATTCGCGCCGCCGTTCCACCAGCGCCGTGCCGCGCACGGTGCGCGCGTAATAGGCCCATTCCACCACGACGATCGCGATGACGACATTCATCACCGACTTGCCGAGGAAGGCGAGAATCATCAGCGCGACGAGGATGGCGGGGAAGGAGAGCTGCAGATCCACCACGCGCATGATCGCGCTGTCCGTCCGCCCGCCGACATAGGCCGCGAGCAAGCCGAGCGAAGCGCCGAGGATGCAGGCCAGCAGCGCCGAACCCGCCCCGACGGAGAGCGAGATGCGCAGCCCGTACATGATGCCGGACAGCATGTCCCGGCCCTGGTCGTCGGTGCCGAGCCAGTAGGTGATCGTCCCGTCGCCCGACTTCGACCCGGGCTCCAGCCGCCCATCCATGATGTCGAGCACGGCGAGGTCATAGGGGTTCTGCGGCGCGATCCAGGGCGCGAGGATCGCAACCAGCGCGATCACCGCGAAGACGGCCAGGCCAAGGAGAGCGAGCTTGCTCTCGCAGAACTCCGAGACGAAGCGCCGGAACGGCGTCTCGACGCGGTCCTGCGCAGGCTTGGCGGCGCCGCCGACGGCCAGCGACATCCTACTTGCCCTCCAGCCGGACACGCGGATCGAGCAAGGAGTAGGTCAGGTCCACGATCAGGTTGATGGTGATGAACATCAGCACGATGATCATGAGGTAGGCGACGATCACCGGCCGATCGAGCACGTTGATGCTGTCGATGATCAGCTTGCCCATGCCCGGCCAGGCGAAGATGCTTTCCGTTACGACCGAGAAGGCGATGGTCGAGCCGAATTCGAGGCCCGTGACCGTCACCACCGGGATCAGGATGTTCTTGAAGACGTGGACGAAGGTGACGCGGAAGGGGCTGAGCCCCTTGGCGCGCGCGAACTTCACATAGTCCATCAGCATCGTCTCACGCACGCCGGCGCGCGTCAGGCGGATCACCAGGCTGATCTTGAACAGCGCGAGGTTCAGCGCCGGCATCAGCAGATGCGCGAGGCCATCCCAGGTCAGGAAGGACCAGTGCGTGCCGAGCACCGCGACCGTGTCGCCACGCCCGGTGGAGGGCAGCCAGCCCAGTTGCACGGCGAAGACCATGATCAGCATCAGCCCGACCCAGAAGGTCGGCAGCGAGAAGCCGAGGATCGACCCCGCCATGATCACCTTCGACCCGGCACTGTCGGGGCGCAGCCCGGCATAGAGACCGAGCGGCAGGCCGATGATGATGGCGCCAATCGTGGCGACAAGCGCGAGTTCGAGCGTCGCCGGCATCTTCTGCAAGATCAGCGTGAGCGCCGGTTCGTTGAAGACGAAGCTCCGCCCCAGATCGCCCTGCACCGCCTTGCCGAGGAAGATCAGGTATTGCTGCCACAGCGGCAGGTCGAGGCCGAGCGCGCGGATGGCACGCTCGCGCTCCATCTGGTCGGCGTCGGGACTGATCAAGATCTCCACCGGATCGCCGATCGCGAAGACGCCGATGAAGACGATCAGCGACATCACGAGGACGACGCCGACCGCCTGGATCAGGCGGCGGAGGAGATAGACGCTCATTGGCCCCGCCGCCCGGCCGGGCCGGTCAGCGTGCCGCTGCCGGGCGCACGTCCTGCGCCCGGGTCAGCTCGTCCACCCGGGCCGAGTGCTGCAGCGTGCGGCGCATGGCCCAGACATTGGTCTGGATGTGCAGCGGGATCACGGCCACATCCTCGGCCGCCATGCGCTGGATGCGGATCAGCATCTGCTCGCGCCGCGCGTCATCCAGTTCGACCAGCGATTCCTCGAGCAGGCGGTCGAGCTCGGCGTTCGAATAGCGCCCGCGGTTCGAAGCACCCCAGCCGCGCTCGCGGCTGACGCTGGCGATGATGTTGCGCATCGGGTGGCTGGCATCCGGGTTGGAGCCCCAGCCGATCAGATGGGCAGAGTATTCCGCCCGGCCCGCGCGGTTGACGAAGATGGACCAGGTCTGCGCCTCGACCGAGGTGCGCACGCCGATGCGCGTCCACATCGCGCCGACCGCCTGGGCGATGCGCGCATCGTTGATGTAGCGGTCATTCGGCGTGTTCAGCTGGATGCGGAAGCCGTTGGGATAGCCGGCCTCGGCCAGCAGGCGGCGCGCGCCCTCGGGGTCGAAGCGGATCGGCGGCAGGTCCGCGACATGGCTGAAGGTGCCAGAGGGCAGGAACTGGTTCGCCGGCGTCGCCGCGCCATCCATGATGCGGGTCGTGATCGCCTCGCGGTCGATCGCCATGTTCAGTGCGCGCCGCACCCGCACGTCGCGCAGCGGGTTCTTGCCGAGCGGCCGGCCGTCATTGTCCGTGATGAAGGGGCTGTTCTCATTCTCGGCGCGGAGATGATCGAGACCGAGGAAGACCAGCCGCAGCCCAACCGTCTCCGACAGCGTCAGGCGCTGGTCGTTCCGAAGCCGCGCCATGTCCGTCGTCGGCACCTGGTCGATGAAGTCGAGATCGCCCGCGAGCAGCCCCGCCGTGCGCGCCGCGTCATTGGTGATCATGCGGTAGATGACGCGCTGGAAGGGCGAGGCGCCGCCGAACCACTCCGCATTGCGCTCGAACTCGATGCGGTCGCCGCTGCGATGGCTGACGACGCGGAAGGGCCCGGTGCCGATCGCGAACTGGCCGGAGTTGAAGCCCTCCGTCGTCGCATTGGCATGCGTCTCCGCATCCACGATCCGCACATTGGTCATGTCGAGCGGCAGCAGCGGATAGGGTGTCGCGGTGTGGAAGCGGATGGTCAGCGGGTCCACCACCTCGATCCGCGTGATCGGGCGCGAATAGATCGCGAAGGAGGACGGCGCATTCGGCACGTTCGGCAGGCGCTGCAGCGTGAACGCCACATCCTCGGCGGTGAAGGGATTGCCGTTGTGGAAGCGCACGCCCTCTCGCAGGCGGAATTCCCAAGTCGTCGGACCGACCGCGCGCCAGGAGGTCGCCAGCCCCGGCTGCATGCGCGACTGGGCGTCAACCTCGATCAGCTTGTCGAAGATCATGTCCGACACCGCGTTGTTCGGCGACAGCTGATGGAAATGCGGATCGAGCGAGGTGACCGGGGAGCCGACGCCCATCGTCAGCGTGGTCGGCGCTGGCTGCGCCTGTGCGCCCGTGGCGCCCACCAGGAGCGCCGCAACGGCTGCCCCAAGCAACGAAGCCTTGGATGCCCGGATGCCCTGACGCATCGTCTTTCCCCTCGGTCTTGGAAACTCCCCGAAGCACTTCTGTAGCAGCGGGTGCCAGGCGGCGCTACAGAGCGCCCGCGCCGGGTCCTATTCGTCCTGTGCGGGCGCGACCGGCAGGATGGGCGTTTCCTTCGGGCTGGCCAACGCCAGGATCGTCTCGGTGCGCTCGACGCCCGGCAGGGCGCGCACCTCCTCGGAGACGAAGGACTCCAGCGCGGCGACGTCGGGCAGGCGCAGCTTGAGCAGGTAGCACCAGGGGCCGGTGACGGTGTGGCATTCCAGCACCGCCTCTTGACGCTTCACCGCCTTCAGGAACGCCGCATCGTCGCGCCCCGGGCGCATGGCGACGAAGACGAAGGCCAGCAGCGGGCAGCCCGCGGCGACGGGGTCGAGCTCGATCCGCCAGCCGCGGATGACACCCCGCTCCTCCAGCCGCTTGACGCGCTCGGCGGTGGCGGAGACCGAGAGGCCCGCAGCCTTCGACAGTTCCGCGAGGCCCGCGGCGCTGTCCTGCTGCAGGGCCAGGATCAGATTGCGATCGACTTCATCCATGACGCAGCGATACTAGCGCCGGAAAACCATCGGCGCCAACGGTTCTTCGCAGGAAAATGTGGCGATGGAGATGGCAGGCGCCTGGCCGCCCCGGCGCGAACGCCCCCTGCCCCGCATGGCGGGACAGGGGGAGCGCAGCCTCAGATGTAGTGTTCGGCCAGGGGCCGGAAGCCGTTGAAGGCCTGGGAGGCGTAGGTGGTCACATAGGCCCCTGTCGCCAGCAGCTGCACGCGGTCGCCGGACTCCAGCGCCAGCGGCAGGCGGTAATTGGACTTCTCATAGAGCGTGTCCGTGCTGTCGCAGGTCGGCCCCGCGATGGTCACCGGCCCCTCGGCGCCGCCGTCATGCGGCGTACGGAAGGCATAGCGGATCGCCTCGCCCTCGGTCTCGGCCAGGCCGCCGAAGCGGCCGATGTCGAGATAGACCCAGCGCACCGGATCATCCTCGGCCTTACGGGAGACGAGCACGACCTCGGCCTCCACCACGCCGGCCTCGCCGACGAGGAAGCGGCCCGGCTCGACCACGATCTCCGGCAGGGCGTTGCCGAAATGCTCGGCCATCGCGCCCATGATCGCCGCGCCGAAATCGTCGATGCCCGGCACCTCGGCGCGGTAGCGCACCGGATAGCCGCCGCCGAGATTGACCATGCGCAGCGTCACGCCGGCGTCGCGAAGATCCGAGAAGATCATCGCCACCTGGCCGATCGCCGCCTCATAGGCATCCGTGCGGGTCTGCTGCGAGCCGACATGGAAGGAGATGCCGTAGGGATCGAGCCCCCACTCGCCGGCCTTCCGCATCAGCTCGACCGCCATCTTCGCCTCGCAGCCGAATTTTCTCGAAAGCGGCCATTCGGCCCCTTTGTTCTCCACGAGGATCCGGCAGTACACGCGCGCGCCCGGGGCCGAGCGGGCAAGCTTCTTCAGCTCGGCCTCGCTGTCGAAGGCGAACATGGTCACGCCCTTCTCGAAGGCGGCCTTGATCGCGCTCTCCTTCTTGACGGTGTTGCCATAGGAGATGCGGTCAGGTGCTGCGCCCGCGGCCAGGCACGCCTCGATCTCTTCGAAGGACGCAGCGTCGAAGGAGGAGCCGAGGCCCGTCAGGCGGCTCAGGATCGGCGCGGCCGGGTTGGCCTTCACGGCGTAATAGACGCGCGCGAGCGGCATGGCGCCGAGCAGCTTGCGGTAATTCGCCTCAACGGCGTCCACATCGAGCACCAGGCACGGCGTGGCCGGCATCTGCGTGCGCAGAAAGGCAGCGATTTTCGGGTTCATCGCCCCCCACTCCCCTCGATAGGCGGAGACCGCCGGTCAGGCGGCGGCCCCAGTGTTAACGAAACGGTCCAACGAACCAGCGGTGAGTCGCCCACCTGACCCCAATGGGGCTTCGGCGGGTGCCGGAACGCTTGACGTCGTTGCGTAAACCTTGCGCCGCGGTGACCGGGGGCTGGGCTCCTTATCAGGGGAGCGGCCGAGGGTTCCGTGGGCCTGGGGCCAGAGGCACGTGCGTACTGCGTCTGCGCGGCCCATTAGACCCAGCTTTCAGGGGGGGCAAGCGAAAATTTCGCCCGGGCCGTTTTTTTTCTTTGGGGCAGCGGAATTGGCCGGAAACGGCCCCGAGCCCTTCATGAAGCTCCGGGATGGCTCCTGGAAATCCGCCCAGGTCCAGGCGAATCGTCCGGTCCAGGCCAGCCCACCCCTGGCCGAAACCGGCCTTGGGCCGGGTTCAGCCCCGCGCGATTACGCCGGCGACCGGGCTCGACGGGTCCGCCCGGTAATCCCGCGCCATCCGCCCCGCGAGGAAGGCGGCTCGGCCTGCGACCACCGCATGCTTCATGGCGACCGCCATCCGGACAGGGTCCCCGGCATGGGCGATGGCGGAGTTCAGCAGCACCGCATCGCAGCCGAGTTCCATCGCCAGCGCCGCGTCCGACGCTGTGCCGATCCCCGCATCCACCAGCACCGGCACCTTCGCCTGGCTCTTGATGGCGCGGATCATATAGGGGTTCACCACCCCCATGCCGGAGCCGATCGGCGCACCGAGCGGCATGATGGCGACGCAGCCCATCTCCTCCAGCCGCTTCGCCGCCACCGGGTCGTCGGCGCAATAGACCATCACCTCGAACCCGTCCTTCACCAGCGCCTCGGCGGCTTCGAGCGTCGCCTTCATGTCCGGGTAGAGAAAGGGCGGCGGGCCCAGCACTTCGAGCTTCACTAGGTTCCACCCCCCTGCCTCGCGCGCCAGACGCAGCGTGCGGACCGCGTCCTGCGCGGTGTGGCAGCCGGCGGTGTTCGGCAGGTAGGTGTAGCGGCTGGGGGGGACGTAATCCTGCAGCATCGGCGCCGAGGTATCCGAGAGGTTCACGCGCCGCACCGCGACGGTGACGATCTCCGCCCCCGACGCCTCGATGGCGCGGGCGGTCTCCTCCAGGTCCTTGTAGCGACCGGTGCCGACGATCAGGCGGGAGTGGAAGCGCCGTCCGGCGACGGTCCAGGAATCGTCGGGCAGTGGCAGGCCGTCGGTCATGGGCTCAGCCCCCTCCGATGAAGTGGACGACCTCAAGCCGGTCCCCAGCCGCAAGCCGCGTCGCGCTCCAGGCGGAGCGCGGCACGATCTCAAGGTTGCGCTCCACCGCGACCTTCGGCGCGGAGAGGCCGAGCAGCGTGAGGAGTTCCGCCACCGAGGCGCCATCCGGCACCTCGCGCGGCTCGCCGTTCACCTCGATGCGGAGCATGCTGGCGGTGGTCGTCGTCATGCGCGGAAGATGGCGAGGCAGGGCGCCCTGGGCAAGCCGCCCGGGGGAGGCGCGCTTGCCCGGCGTCGCGGGCTCGTGGTAGGCCCGCCGCCCTGCCCGGAGAGGGTTTCGCCTCCTTGACCCCGCCCCTGATCGTTGTCCTGAACGGCCCCAACCTCAACCTGCTCGGCACTCGCCAGCCGGAGGTTTATGGCCGCGCCACGCTCGATGATGTCGAGGCGCTCTGCGCGGAGACTGCCGAGTCGCTCGGCCTTGCCATCGACTTCCGCCAGACCAACCTTGAAGGCGAGCTGATCACCTGGGTCCAGGAGTGCCGCCGAACCGCGGCTGGCATCATCATCAACCCGGCCGGCTATTCGCATACCTCGATCGCGCTGATGGATTCGTTGAAGGCAGTGGACCTGCCGGTGGTCGAGGTGCACATCTCGAATATTCACCGCCGGGAGGAATTCCGGCATCTGAGCTATGTGTCCAAGGCCGCGACCGGCGTGATCGCGGGCTTAGGCATCCAGGGCTATGCGCTGGCGCTGCGCGCCATGGCGGAGCTTCTGGCCGAGGAAGGAGAGCCCTGATGGGCGGCGTGACGTTCGATCCCGCGGCGATCCGCGAACTGGCGAAGATCCTGCGCGAGACGGACCTGACCGAAATCGAGCTGGTGGAATCCGATTCGCGCATCCGCGTGGCGCGCCAGATCACCGTCCAGGCCGTCGCCCAGGTTGCCGCTGCGCCGGTTGCCCCCGCGGCCGTGGCCGCCGCGCCCCTTCCCGCCGCGACGGCGCCCGAGGCCGAGGGTCCGCATCCGGGCACCGTCACCTCGCCAATGGTGGGCGTTGCCTATCTGGCGCCGGAGCCGGGCGCGACCCCCTTCATCACCGTCGGCGCGCGCGTCACGCAGGGCCAGACGGTGCTGCTGATCGAAGCGATGAAGACCTTCAACCAGATCCGCGCGCCCAAGGCCGGTACCGTGACGCGCATCCTGGTCGAGAGCGGATCGCCCGTCGAATACGGCGAGCCGCTGCTGGTGATCGAGTAGGCCGCCCGTGCCTTTCAAGAAGGTTCTCATCGCGAACCGGGGCGAGATCGCGCTCCGCGTCCACCGCGCCTGCCAGGAGATGGGCATCCAGACCGTCGCGGTGCATTCCACCGCCGACAGCACGGCGATGCATGTGCGGCTGGCGGATGAAAGCGTCTGCATCGGCCCGCCTTCGGCGCGGGAAAGCTACCTCAACATGGCGGCGATCCTCTCGGCCGCGGCCATCACCGGGGCGGATGCGATCCATCCGGGCTATGGCTTCCTGTCCGAGAACGCCTCCTTCGCCGAGATGGTGGAAGCGCATGGGCTGGCCTTCATCGGCCCCTCGCCCGAGCATATCCGCATGATGGGCGACAAGATCGCCGCCAAGGATGCGATGCGCCGGCTGGGCGTGCCGCTCGTGCCCGGCTCGCTCGGCGCGCTGAACAGCCTCGACGAGGCGCGCGCGGTCGCGGATGAGATCATGTACCCGGTACTGATCAAGGCGGCCGCCGGCGGCGGCGGACGCGGCATGAAGGTGGCGCGCAGCGCCGACGAGCTCGAGGAAGCGTGGCGCGTCGCGCGCACGGAATCCAAGGCAGCCTTCGGCGACGACAGCGTCTACATGGAGAAGTATCTCGACCGCCCGCGGCATATCGAGCTGCAGGTGTTGGCCGACACGCATGGCAATGTGGTGCATTTCGGCGAGCGCGACTGCTCGCTACAGCGCCGCCACCAGAAGCTGGTCGAGGAAGCCGGCAGCCCCGTGCTGGACGCCGCGGCCCGCGATGCGCTCGGCGCCAATGTCACCCGCGCGCTGAAGGAGCTCGGCTATCGCAACGCCGGCACGCTGGAGTTCCTCTGGCAGGACGGGCAGTTCGCCTTCATCGAGATGAACACCCGCCTGCAGGTCGAGCATCCGGTGACGGAGATGGTCTGCGGCGTGGATCTGGTGAAGGAACAGGTCCGCATCGCGGCGGGCGAAGCGCTCGGCTATGGGCAGGAGGAGATCCGCTTCTCCGGCCACGCCATCGAGTGCCGCATCACCGCCGAGGACCCGGAGAGCTTCGCGCCGAGCCCGGGCAAGGTGGAGATGTACCACGCCCCCGGCGGGCTTGGCGTGCGCGTGGATAGCGCGCTCTACAGCGGCTACGTCGTGCCGCCGCACTATGACAGCCTGGTGGCTAAGCTCGTCGTGCACGGCACGACGCGCGCCGAGGCGATCGCGCGGCTGCGCCGGGCGCTGGACGAGATGGTGGTGAGCGGCATCCGCACCACGCTGCCGCTGCACCAGCGCATCGTCGAGGACCCCGAATTCCAGGCCGGCGACTACACCATCCACTGGCTGGAGCGCTTCGTCGCGCGGGAGCGCGCGGAGTAAGGCGCCCCCTTCTCCCTTTCCCCCCAAAGGGGGGACAGGGTCGGGGTGAGGGGGGCAGCGCCGTCAACGCTCCACCCCTCCCCTCGCGTCACGCTGAACACCTCCGCCCTCGCAACCTGCCCCGCCCGCGCGCATAGTCCGCCCGTGAGCCGCCGCCAGTTCGAGATCACGCCCGACCTGCTGCTCCGCGCCTATCGCGCGGGGCTGTTCCCCATGGCCGAGAGCCGGCGCGGTGAACGTCTCTATTGGCTCGATCCCGAACAGCGCGGCGTCATCCCGCTGCAGGGCTTCCACCTGCCGCGGCGGCTGCTGCGCACCACCCTCTCGGGCAGTTTCCAGGTCACCGCGAACCGTGCCTTCGGCGCCGTGATCGCGGCCTGCGCCGAACCCGCAGAGGGCCGCGAGGAAACCTGGATCAACGACGACATCGAAGGCCTGTTCAGCGCCCTGCATCGCATGGGGCACGCGCATTCGGTCGAAGTCTGGGACGGCGCGCCGGAAGCGGGGCAGCTGGTGGGCGGCCTCTACGGCGTCGCGATCGGCGGCGCCTTCTTCGGCGAGAGCATGTTCAGCCGCGCCACCGATACGTCGAAGGTGGCGCTGGTGCATCTCGTCGCGCGGCTGCGGATGTTCGGCTTCACGCTGCTCGACGCGCAGTTCCAGACCGCGCATCTCGCGCAATTCGGCTGCCACGAAGTGCCGCGCCAAGCCTATAAGCGCCAGCTTGCCGCGGCGCTGGAGCGCAACTGCGCCTGGCATGATGCCCCCGATCCCGCGCGGATCGAGGCCGAGATCCGGGCGCTGCGCCTAGAGCGTGATCGCCGAAGACTGGAACGGTCGGAGGCGTGAATCACGCGACCAAACAATAGGCTAGACCATGATCGGCGCTTCTATCGGCGCCGATCATGGTCTAGCGGGCGGGGCCTGAGGCAGACGTCTATCGCCCGACCGGCCAGGGCCGCGCGGGGCCAGCCAGCGGGACGGCGCGCGGGTCGGCGCCGAAGCGGTTCGGCCCGTCCTCGCCGCGGCTCACGGACCAGAACAGCAGCACCAGGATGCCGAGCAGCGGCACCAGCGCGATCAGCAGCCACCAGCCGCTGCGCCCCACATCGTGCAGCCGCCGCACCCCGACCGCCAGGTTCGGCACCAGCAGCAGCAGCGAGACGATGGCATTCAACGGCGAGGCGATGCCGAAGAACGCAGCATCCAGGATCCCCGCCACGCCATGCGCCAGCAGGTTGAACAGCCAGAAGAACCAGAATTCCGACCGCCGCGCGCGACCGCCGAAGGTCGCGTAGAGGGTCAGGCAGCGGCGGATCGCATCGGGGAAGGTCATCGACGCAGCCATCCCATCACGAGGCGCGGCACTCCAGCACGCGGATGTCATAAACCGGGTGCTGCAGCATGTTCACGCCGGGCGCATTGGCGAACATCCAGCCGCGAAACACCGACGCGCCATTCGCCGGCGGGCGGCTATCGGCGATTTCGAGCCAGGCCGCCGCATCCGGCACCTCATCCGCCGGGCGGGCATGGCAGGCGCGCACCGTCAGCGTCAGCGTGCCGAAGGTCGCGGGCTGGCCGACGGGCACGCGCAGCGTGCTGACGCGCGCATTGACCTTGTCGAGCGCCTGCAGCTCCGCCACGCGCTGCGGCTCCCAGCGCTCGGCGGCGGCAGGGCCGGCAAGCATCGCCGCGGCCAGGGCGATGAGGGAAACGCGCCTCATGCGCCCCGCTTCGGGCTGGGGAGGGCCGCGACCATCTCGGACAGGATGCGGCGCATCGCCGTCTCCTCCACGCCCATCAGCACTGCATCCTCGAAGGCGTCGCGCAGCACCTGCGCCGCCTCGCGGTGGTTCTCGGCCAGCACCTTCAGCTTTTCCCGGCAGGATAGCGGCGCGCCATCCGCGCCAGGCCAGGTCTCGGGCGGGTCGAGGGCGCCGCGCGTCGAGATGCTCATCGCGGCGGGGTGCCGCCGCCCTCCTGCTGGCCGCGGGGTGTCCCCTGGCCTTCCGTCATGGAGAAGATGAAGCGCCCGAGCAGGCTTTCCAGGCTGACGGCCGATTGCGTGATGGTGATCTGCCCACCATTGGCGAGAATGCGATCCGCCCCGCCCGGCACGATGGAGACGAAGCGCCCGCCGAGCAGGCCTTCGCTCGCGATCTCAGCCGAGCTGTCAGCCGGGATGCGGAGGCTGCCGTCGATGCGGAAGGTCAGCACGGCGAGGAAGGTCTGCGGATCGATCCGCTGATCCACCACCGAACCCACCTTAACGCCAGCGATGCGCACATCTGCGCCGGGCGCGAGCCCGTCGATGCGGTCAAACTTGGCGGTCAGCGTCACCGCCGGCCCGGCCATGCCGCTGCGCCCGGAATTGGTCACGGCGAAGACGACGAAGACAACAGCAACCAGCAGCACCACAGCGCCGGCCGCAACTTCCGCGATCGAACGTCCCTTCATGGCGTGCCCCGGCCCCCGGCCCGCATCACGAGCCCGGCGTCCAGGCCTCATAGTCGCCCGCCGTCTGGCGACGACGTCCGCCCTGGTAGTCATGCCCGTCCGGGCGATAGGCCGCCGGCGTGCCGGTCGGGTTCGGCCGATGCTCCACCTGCCAGGCATGGCGCTTCTGCTCAGGCAGCGGCGCATGCGTCGTGTGGTGCAGCCAGGCATGCCATTCGGGCGGCACCTTGGAGGCCTCGGCGGCCCCGGCATACAGAACCCAGCGCCGCTTGCGCCCATAAGCGCGGAAATCCTTGCGGGATTCCCAGTACTGGTTGCCGAAGCGGTCGGTGCCGACCTGGTGGCCGGTCAGGCGGGCGAGCAGGCGCTCGAACATGCAGCGATCCCCAATCACCCGCCAAGGGCGGGCGCGATGCGCAGATGCAGGAGAGCGCAGTCTCGCACAATCCCCCGTGCGGGTGGAACCCGTTCCGCGGCACGACGCGTTCCGAAGGTTCTCCACAGGATGTTGGGGGTCCCTGCCCCGAAAGCCCCAAGATACGGCTTGCGCGCCCCGCGCCCCGCCCGCAGGATAAGGTCATGACGAGCCTTCCGGGAACGCTGTGGGACGGTGTGCAGTTGTGGCGGGTGCGTGCCGCGCCCGACCCCGACAGCCGCCCCCGCGCCGTCGCCCTGCCCGTCTCCTGGGAGGCGGAGGAGGCCGCGGCCCTCGCCGCCCTTGCCCCTGGCTCCCGCCCCATCCTGCTGCCGCGCCTCGCCGAGGCCTGGATCGCCCCGCTGGCCACCCGCGGGCAGCGGCTTGGGATCCTGGTCGATGCAGCCGAGGCAATGGCCTTCGCCGAGGCGCTGCGCGGCCTGCTGCTGGCCCGCCGCGGCGCGCCCGGCGCGCCCGTCTGGCGCGGGGACGCCAAGACGCCGCGCTTCGTGCTGAACCTGCCGGCCTTCCTTGACCCCGAGGGCGGCTTCGATGCCGCCGCCTATGCCGAGGCCGTGGCGGTCGGCGTGCGCGCGCTCGATATCTGGACCGAGGCGAAGGCACCGCGGCTCGCGCTTGGCTTTGCCGATCTCGCCGGCCTGCTGGCCGGGCTTGGCCTTTCCTATGACAGCCAAGGCGGGCGCCAGGTCGGGGCGGCGATTGCCGCACTCACCCGCGGCGCCGCCGAGGCCGAAAGCGGCCGCATCGCCGAACGGCTTGGCGCGCGGGAACCCGTCGCCCTGCTCGCCCCCACGCCACCCGTGGAAACGCCGGTGCCGGGGCTCGCGGCCGCCGCGCGCGCCGCGCTCGATGCCGCCGCGGCATCGCCGGGCCTGCGCCACCAGGGCCTCGTGGCGCTGGCGGCACCTGACGCTGCGGAGCGGCTGCTCGGCGCCGAAAGCGGCGGCCTTGCGCCCTCCCAAGGCGCGTCCCGCCTGCTCTATGACGCCGATGGCTGGGTGAACGAGGTGCCGACCCGCGCCGCGCTGCGGGCCGGCCCGCGGGCCGAGGCACTGCTGGCCCCGGTGCCGCACGCCGCATGGCTCGCCATGGCGCAGGCCGTCGCCCCCTATCTGCACGCGGCCCCGCCGCTCCCGCTGGCCGAGGCCGCCCCGGCCCGGCCCGCCGAGCCCGCCCCGGCGCGCGGCCTGCCCCTGCCCGCGCGCCCGACCGGCGCCGTCTGGCGCGCGACCGTCGGCGGCCACAAGGTCGTGCTGCGCACCACCGAAGATGCGGCCGGCCAACCGGTCGAGATCGCGATCGCGCTGACCAAGGAAGGCGCCGCCTATCGCAGCCTGATGGAGGCGATGACGCAGGCCGTCTCCATCGGCCTCGCGCAGGGCGTGCCGCTCGCGAGCTATGTGGACGCCTATGCCTATACGCGCTTTGGCCCGGCCGGCGCGGTGGAGGGCGACCCGGCGATCCGCCGCGCCACCAGCGTGCTCGACTGGACCTTCCGCAAGCTGGCGCGGGAGTATCTGGGCCGCACCGACCTCGCCGATCCGTCCGAGGCCGAATGCGCCCCCGACACGGTGGGCGCGGTACATGAGCAAGCGCCGCTGCTGCCGCTCGACCTGCCGGAAGCCCCCTCGCCTCGCGCGCGGCGGCGCCAGCTGCGCCTGGTCGGGTAGCCATCCGCGCCGCGCTGCCGCACTCTCCGCCCTGCAATCCCAGGGTGGAGACCACGATATGGCCGGCGTGATCGAGGCGAAGCTTGCCGAACTCGGCATCACGGTGCCGCAGGTGGCGGCGCCGCTGGCGAACTACATCGGCTACAACATTGTCGGAAAGCTCGTGGTCGTCTCCGGCCAGATCCCGCTGGTGGATGGCAAGATCGCGGTGACCGGGAAGGTCGGCGCAGGCGTGAGCATCGAGCAGGGCCAGCACGCCGCGCGCATCTGCTTCGTCAACCTGCTGGCGCAGCTGAAGGCCGCGACGGGCGGCGACCTCGACCAGGTGAAGCGCGTGGTGCGGCTTGGCGGCTTCATCGCTGCCGGCCCCGACTTCACCCAGCATGCGCTGGTGATGAACGGCGCCTCCGACATGGCCGTTGCGGTGTTCGGCGAGAAAGGCCGGCATGCGCGCACCACCATCGGCGTCCCCGCCCTGCCGGGCGATGCGGCGGTCGAGGTCGAGGGCATGTTCGAGCTGGCGTGAGGCTTGGAAGGGGCGCCCGGCCCCCAACCTAGGTCCCATGCCCGACGGCACGCCCGAATTGTCGCTGACGCTGCACCGATCGGTCGCCGAGATCCAGGCCGCCGAATGGAATGCCTGCGCGGGCGACGACAACCCCTTCGTCAGCCATGCCTTCCTTGCGGCGCTGGAGGAGAGCGGCAGCATTGGCGGGCGCAGCGGCTGGCTGGCGCAGCATGCCGCGCTGCGCGATCCCGCCGGGCGGCTGCTGGGCTGCGCGCCGATGTATGCGAAGGCGCATAGCTACGGCGAATACGTCTTCGACCATGGCTGGGCCGATGCCTTCGAGCGCGCCGGCGGGCGCTACTATCCGAAGCTGCAGGTCGCGTCCCCCTTCAGCCCCGTGCCCGGTCCGCGGCTGCTGGTGCGGCCGGGTGCGGGGATCGGTGTCGAAGCACTGGCGCAGGGTCTGGTGCAGGCCTGCGGGCAGCTCGATCTCTCCTCCGTGCATGTCACCTTCTGCACGGCCGAGGAGTGGACTGTGCTAGGCGAGGCGGGCTGGCTGCAGCGCATCGGCACGCAATTCCATTGGACCAATACGGGCTATGGCAGCTTCGACGACTTCCTCGGCGCACTCGCCAGCCGGAAGCGCAAGCAGATCAAGCGCGAGCGGCGCGACGCGGAGGCCTCCGGCTTCGTGCTGAAGACGCTGCGCGGGCATGAGATCACGGCCAAGCACTGGGCCGCCTTCCATCGCTTCTACCTGGCGACCACGGACAAGAAATGGGGCCGCAGCGCCTATCTCAACGCGCGCTTCTGGCCGCTCCTGGGCGAGGCGCTGGGCGACAAGGTCGTGCTGATGGTCGCCGAACAGGATGGGGAGCCGGTGGCGGGCGCGCTGAACCTGCTGGGCCGGGATGCGCTCTATGGCCGGAACTGGGGCGCGGTGGTGGATGCGCCCTTCCTGCATTTCGAGCTTTGCTACTACCGCGCCATCGACTTCGCGATCGAGCACAAGCTGGCCCGCGTCGAGGCTGGCGCGCAGGGCGAGCATAAGATCCAGCGCGGCTACCTGCCCGTGCCAACCTATTCCGCGCATTGGATCGCGCATGGCGGGCTGCGCGCGGCAATCGCCGATTTCCTCGACCGCGAACGCCCGGCCATGCTGCGGGAGATGGAGACGCTGGCCACCCTCTCGCCCTTCCGCCAGGGTGGGGGCGAAGACTGAGCGTCTTCATCGCGGCGCCGCTTCCGGCGTAGTCTGCGCGGCGTGATCCTCGCTTATGCCCAGCTCGCGCTCTCGATGGCGCTGGTCGGCGCCAATGTTGGCGTCGCCAAGCTGCTGGCCGAGGATTTGCCAGTGGCCATGATCCTCGGTCTTCGCTGCGCGCTGGCGATCGCCGTGCTGTGGCCGCTGGCGCGCGCGATGGAAGGGCGCATCGGGTTGGATCGCGGCGCGGCCTGGAACCTCGCGCTGCAGGCGGCCTTCGGGACGGTGCTCTACAATGTGGCGCTGCTGGCCGGGCTGCGGCTGACGACGGCGCTGGAAGCCGGGCTGATCCTCGCGACGCTGCCGGCCGTTGTCGCTGTCGGCGGTGCGCTCTGGCTGCGAGAGAAGCTTCCCCCCCGGCAATGGGCGGCGGTGGCGCTCGCTGCCTTCGGCATGGGCGCGCTGGTGGTCGCGCGCGTCGCGGCGGAGGGCACGGGCAGTGCGCTCGGCAATCTGCTGGTCTTCGCCGGCGTCTGCGGGGAGGCGATGTATGTGCTGCTGGCGCGGCGCATCGCGGGCCGCGTGCCGGTGGTCACCGCCAGCTTCTGGATGCAGGTCTTTTCCCTCCTGATGCTGCTGCCGCTCTGCCTGCCGGTGCTGGGCGCCGCCGCGGCGCTGGCCGACCCGCAGGTCGCATCGCTGCTGGTCTTTCACAGCCTGACCGCGAGCGTGCTGTGCCTGCTGCTGTGGTATGCGGGGATGAAGCGCGCGCCGGCCGGGATTGCCGGCGTTTTCACCGCCTTCCTGCCGGCCAGCGCGGCGGCGGTGGCCGTCGGCCTGCTCGGCGAGCCCTTCACCGCCGTGCATGCGGCGGGCTTTTTCCTGTTGATGGCCAGCCTGGTTCTGGCAACCTGGCCGGATCGGAGGCGGAACGGATAGGAGCGCGCTTGCGCGCCTGGTTTCATTGCTCGGGCGCGGAGCTGCTGGCGCGCAGCGTTGAGGACACGGCCGGGCGGCTCGCCCTGGCCCAGCAGGCCAAGGGCTTGCCGGGCAGCGATGACCAGGGCGGCGCGTGGCTCGCCCAGATCGCCGCGCTGCGCGAGGCTGTCGCGGCGGCGGGTGGCGCGGGCTGGACCATCGCCCTCGAATACGACCTGCTGCGGCTGGAGAAGCGCGCGGATGCGGTGGTGCTGACCGACCGCGCCATCCTGGTCCTGGAATTCAAGACCGGCACGGCCAGCCGCGCGATGCTGGCGGAGGCAGAGGATTACGCGCTCGACCTGCGGGACTTCCATGCCGGTAGCCGCGACCATCCGATCGTGCCGCTGCTGGTCGCGGCCGATACCCGCTTCACCCCGCCAGCCCAGCCGCCGCTGATCTGGCATGGCGTGACAGCGCCGCTTCTGGCCGGCCATGCCAGCCTTGGCGATGCGCTGCGCTGGGTGCAGTCGGCTACACCGGAACCGCACCGCGAACTGGATGGTAGCAGCTGGCTCCGCGCGCCCTACCGTCCAGTGCCGACCATCATCGAAGCCGCGACGATGCTCTACGCCCGCAATGGCGTCGCCGAGATCGCAGCCGCGCGCGCCGACCTCGCCAACCTCACCCGCACCACCGAGGCGATCCGCGGCGCGGTGCGCGCGGCGCAGACAGCCGGCGACAAGCGCCTCGTCGTCGTCACCGGCATCCCCGGCGCGGGCAAGACGCTCTGCGGCCTCAACGCCGTCTTCGCACCCGAAGCCGGGCCGCACGCCGCCTTCCTCACTGGCAACGTCCCGCTGGTGGAGGTGCTGCGCGCCGCACTGGTGCAGGACGCGATCCGCCGCGGCGAATGTGGGCGAGAGGAAGCAGCGCGCCGTGCGAAGCAGCGCCTGCAGAACGTCCATCGCTTCCTGGAAGACAACGCGACCGACCCGCTTCGCCCGGCGCCACCCGATCGGCTGATCGTCTTCGACGAGGCGCAGCGCGCCTGGAACGAGCAGAAGGCGCGGCTCGGCACCCGCAACAAGCCCTCGAAGCTGGCGATGAGCGAGCCCGCCCATACGCTGGAGATCATGGGCCGCCATGCCGGCTGGGCCGTCATCGTCGCGCTGATCGGCAACGGCCAGGAGATCAACACGGGTGAGGCCGGCTTGCGCGAATGGGGCGATTGCGTCGCCGCCTCCGGCGGAGCCTGGCGCGCCATCGCCGCGCCGCGCGCTATCGGCGCCGATCCGGTGCAGTGCATCGCGGGAGGCTGGGCAGCCTGGCTCGACCGCGACGACGCGCTTGACCTCAGCGTCCCGGTCCGCAGCGTGCGCGACACGGCGGGTGCGGCCTGGGTGGAGGCGGTGCTGCGCGGCGCGGTGGCGGAAGCGCGCGCCATCGCTGAGCGCGCGCCAGACCTGCCCTTCCTGGTCACCCGCGACCTCGATGCGCTGCGGGCTTCGCTGCGCACGCTCGCCCGCGGCAAGCGCCGCGCCGGGATCGTGGCCGCCGCGGGCGCCAAACGGCTGCGCGCAGAGGGGCTCGGCGTACAGGCCGAGGACGTTGCCGACTGGTTCCTGAAGCGCTGGCCGGACGTCCGCGCCTCGGACGCGCTTGAGACCTTCGCGACCGAGTATGATTGCCAGGGGCTCGAACTCGACATGGTGGGCCTCGCCTGGGGCGGCGATCTGCTCTGGCAGGGGGAGGCTTGGACACCGCGCCGCTTCGCCGGCCGCGGCTGGCAGATGGTGCGCAACGCCGAGGAGCGGCGCCACATCCTCAACACCTATCGCGTGCTGCTGACCCGCGCGCGCTATGAGACGGTGATCTGGGTGCCGCGCGGCAGCGACCGCGCCGATCCCTTCCACGATGCCACGCGTGACGCTGCCGAGCTCGATGCCATCGCCGACCTGCTGCTGGCATGCGGCGCTCGCCTGCTGGCGGATACTCCCCAGCCGGCACCGCCGCCCCCCATCCCTGCCCTGCTCTGACCCCGCTCAGGAGGCGGCGCGACGGGCCGCACCATGGCTGCTACACTCGCCGCATGCGGCGTCTCCTACCCCTTCTTCTCCTCCTCGGACTGGCCCTGCCCCTGCCCGCCCAGGGGCAGCAGGAGATCCGGCTGGCCACCTGGAACATCGCCTGGCTGACGCTGAAGCCCGCCGGGCATCCCGACCTCCCGCGCGAATTGCGCGCGCGCGTGCCTGAGGATTTTCGCCTGCTGCGCGGCTACGCCGAACGGCTCAACGCCGACATCGTCGCGCTGCAGGAGATCGATGGAGCAGAGGCCGCCGCACGCGTTTTCGATCCCGCCCAGTACGTGATCCACCTGACGGATGAGGACGACATCCAGCGCCCTGGCTTCGCCGTGCGCCGCACGCTGCGGATCACCCGCAACCCCGACCTCGCGGAGCTCGACATCCGCGCCGGCGCGCGGCGCAGCCTCCGGCGCGGCGCCGACATAACGGTGGAAGCGCCGAACGGGGCGCGCCTCCGGCTGCTATCGGTGCATCTCAACGCCGGCTGCCGCGAGGACCCGCTGGAGCGCAACAGCCCGCCCGAATGCGAAGGCCTCTCCCGCCAGGCGCAGATCATCGCGCGCTGGGTGGAGGCTCGTCGGCGCGAGGGTGTCGCCTTCGCCGTGCTCGGCGACTTCAACCGCCGCATCGGGGAGCGCGACGATTTCCTCCGCATCGTCGAAGCCGGCACGCCGCTCGCGCGGCCGACTGCCGGCTTCGCCTCCCCCTGTTGGGCTGATGGCCGCGGCGGGCGCGCCTTCATCAGCCATATCCTGGCCGGCGGGCCAGCGCGGGACTGGATCGTGCCGAATTCGATGAATGTGCTGGTCTATGCCGAGCGCGACCGCAGCTTCCGTGAACGCCTGTCGGACCATTGCCCGGTCAGCGTGCGGCTGCGCCTGCCATGACGCCGCCGAGCTTCGCGCGCCTGACGCTTCCGCTGGCGGCACTGAACTTCACCAACCAGGCCAGCCGCACGCTGATCGCGACCATCGGCCCGCTGCTGGCGGTGGAATTCGCGCTCTCGGCCTCTGAGCTCGGCCTGCTCGCGGCGATGTTCTTCGCCGCCTATGCCGCGGCACAGCTGCCGGTCGGGCTTGCGATCGATGTCTGGGGCGCGCGGCGCGTGCAGACCGTGTTGGCGCTGGTCGCCGCGCTCGGCTTCGGGCTGTGCGCGCTGGCGACGGGGCCGGTGACGCTGGCGATCGGGCGCGTGGTGACGGGCATCGGCATCTCGGCCGGGCTGATCGCCATGCTGAAGGTGAACAGCCAGTGGTACCCGAAGGCGCTGGTCGCGCAGTACACGGGCTGGGGCGTTTTCGTCGGCGCGCTGGGCAGCCTGGCGGCGACGGTGCCCGCGGCGATGCTGATCCCGGCGCTCGGCTGGCGCGGCGTCTTCCTGCTGCTGGGCGCGATGGCGCTGGCTGTGGCGGGCTGGATCTGGGCCGCGGTGCCGGATCGCGGCCCCGGACCAGCGCCGGTGCGCCGCAGCCTGGCGGCGGAGACACGCGAATTCGGCCGCATCTTCGCCGCCCCCGCCTTCCGGCGCCTTGCACCAGCCATCGCGCTGCTCTCGGCGATGAACTTCACCTATCAGGGTCTCTGGGCGGGGCCGTGGCTGCGCGACGTGGCGGGCCTCGACGAAGCGGGGCGCGCGGCGCTGCTGCTGGTCTATGCGCTCGGGCTGATGGTGGGCAGCGCGGGCTTCGGCCAGGCGGCGAGCGTGCTGCAAGCGCGCGGCTGGCACCCGATGGCGATGCCGTACCTGGCCTTTGCGGGAATGGCGGCGGTGCAGGTCGTGCTGATCCTCGACCCCTCGCATCATGTGGCCGTGCTGGGCCTGTTGTGGTTCGTCTTCGCGCTCTGCGGCGCGGCGGGGCCGGCGGGCTATGCGGCGATCGGCCAGGGCTTCGCGCCCGAGCTGGCCGCGCGCGTCGCCACCGCCATCAACCTGGCGATGCTGGTCTTGGTCTTCGTGCTACAGAACGCGATCGGCTGGATCCTCGATCTATGGCCGCGCACCGCGGCGGGGGGCTGGAACCCGGCGGGCTATGGCTGGGCCTTCGGCCTCACGCTCTTCTTGCAAGCCGCCGCCGTCGTCTGGATGATACGTTCCGCTTCCGTACGGAGGGCGTGATGGAACGGATCATCGAGAAGCTGCTGGCACGCTACCGCATCGAGGCCGGCAAGGGATTTCGGCTGCGCGACCACAAGCCGGATGACGATGCCGGCCTCGGCCTCGACAAGGACGGCGCGCCAGAGCTGCTGCAGAAGGGCGTGCAATACCTCGCCCAGCAGCAGGACATGCTCTACGCGCAGGATCGCTGGTCCGTGCTCTGCATCTTCCAGGCGATGGACGCGGCGGGGAAGGACAGCGCGATCAAGCATGTCTTCACCGGCGTCAACCCGCAGGGCTGCCATGTCGCGAGCTTCAAGGCGCCGAGCGCGCAGGAGCTCGACCATGATTTCCTCTGGCGCCATGCGCGCGCCTTGCCCAGCCGCGGGCAGATCGGCATCCACAATCGATCCTGGTACGAGGAAGTGCTGGTGGCGCGCGTGCATCCCACCATCCTCGAACGCCAGAAGCTGCCGCCGAAGCTGGTGACCAAGCGCGTCTGGGATGAACGGCTTGAGGATATCGCGGCCTATGAGCGCTATCTCTCGCGCCAGGGCGTGGTGGTGCTGAAGTTCTTCCTGCATGTCTCGGCCGAGGAGCAGCGTCGGCGCTTCCTGAAGCGCATCGACGAGCCGGAGAAGAACTGGAAGTTCAGCGCCAGCGACGTCGCCGAGCGCGAACATTGGGACGCCTATATGAAGGCCTATCAGGATGCGATCCGCGCCACCGCCGCGCCGCATGCACCCTGGTATGTGGTGCCGGCCGACCGGAAGTGGTTCACGCGCCTCGTCGTCGTCGCCGCCATCGCGCGCGCACTGGAAGGGCTCGGCCTGCACTACCCTATGGTGACGCCCGCACAGCGCCAGGCGCTACTACAATCGCGGGAGGCGCTGCAGGGGTGAAGCTGCCGGCGGGCGCGCAAGCGTCCCGCCGCTGGGCTCAGCCCTGCCCCGTGCCGTCCATCGCGTCCAGCGCGTGCATGGAATAGGTCAGCGCCGCGCCGGCATTCAGCGCGACCGCAACGCCGAGCGCCTCCGCGATCTCCGCCTTCGTCGCGCCGGCCGCCTTGGCCTTGCGGGCATGCGCATCGATGCAGCCCTGGCAGCGCGTGGTCACCGCGACGGCCAGCGCGATGAACTCGCGGGTTTTCGCATCCAGATGCTGCGTGGCGGAGGCGCCGCGGTTCAGCGCGCCAAAGCCCTTCATCAGCTCCGGGTGGAGCTCCGTCAGCTCCTTGCCGCGCGCGCGCAGCCCGGCGCTGTAGCTGTCCCAATCGGCGATGCGGGTGTCGGTGGTCATCGGCGTTCCCCTGCCAAACGAAAGGCGTGGCCCAACGGACCACGCCTTCCAGATCTTCGCCAGCCTGGTGCCTGGCGTTACTCCGCCGTCTCCGGCTCGCGCTCCGGCGCGTCGCCCTCGCCTTCCTCGGGCTTGGGCAGCGCGAGCGCCGCGGCCTCGGTGTAGTCGAAGGCGAGCGCCCCGTCCTTCAGCCCGACCTTCACCGCACCGCCCTTGGCGAGCTTGCCGAAGAGCAGCTCCTCGGCGAGCTGCTTCTTGATGTATTCCTGGATCACGCGCGCCAGCGGCCGCGCGCCATAGAGCGGGTCGTAGCCCTTCTCCGCCAGCCATTCGCGCGCGGCACTCGACAGTTCGATCGTCACGTTGCGGTCGGCAAGCTGCGCTTCCAGCTGCATGACGAACTTGTCCACCACGCGCGCCACGATCTCCGCCGAAAGCCCGGCAAAGGAGATGATGGCATCGAGGCGGTTGCGGAATTCCGGCGTGAACAGGCGCTGGATCGCTTCCTGATCCTCGCCGACGCGCGTCTCCCGCCCGAAGCCGATCACCGGCTTGGCAAGGTCGGCCGCGCCCGCATTCGTCGTCATGATCAGGATGACGTTGCGGAAATCCACGGTCTTGCCGTTGTGGTCCGTGAGCTTCCCGTGGTCCATCACCTGCAGCAGGATGTTGTAGAGATCCTGGTGCGCCTTCTCGATCTCATCGAGCAGCAGCACGCAATGCGGGTGCTGGTCGATGCTGTCCGTCAGCAAGCCGCCCTGGTCGAAGCCGACATAGCCGGGCGGCGCGCCAATCAGGCGGGAGACGCTGTGGCGCTCCATGTATTCGGACATGTCGAAGCGTACGAGCTCGATGCCAAGCGTCTTCGACAGCTGCTTCGCCACTTCGGTCTTGCCGACGCCGGTCGGGCCCGCGAACAGGTAGTTGCCGATCGGCTTCTCCGGATCGCGCAGCCCTGCACGGGACAGCTTGATCGCGGCCGAAAGCGCCTCGATCGCCTTGTCCTGGCCGAAGACCATGCCCTTCAGGTCGCGCTCCAGCGTGCGGAGCACTTCCTTGTCGTCTGCGCTGACGGATTTCGGTGGGATGCGCGCGATCTTCGCGACGATCTCCTCGACATCCTTCAGCGTCACGGTCTTCCGGCGCTTATTCTCCGGCAGCAGCATGCGCGAGGCACCGACCTCGTCGATGACGTCGATCGCCTTGTCGGGCAGCTTGCGGTCGTGGATGTACTTCGCGCTGAGCTCGACCGCGGCGCGGATCGCCTCTGGCGTGTAGCGGACCTTGTGGTGCTTCTCGTAGTTGGTCTTCAGGCCCTGCAGGATCTTCACCGCATCCTCGACCGAGGGCTCGTTCACGTCGATCTTCTGGAAGCGGCGGACCAGCGCGCGGTCCTTCTCGAAGTAGTTCCGATATTCCTTGTAGGTCGTGCTCCCGATGCAGCGCAGCGTGCCCTGGGCCAGCGCCGGCTTCAGCAGGTTCGACGCATCCATCGCCCCGCCGCTGGTCGCCCCCGCGCCGATCACCGTGTGGATCTCATCGATGAACAGGATGGAGCCGGGCTGGTTCTCCAGCTCGTTCACCACCGCCTTCAGCCGCTCCTCGAAATCGCCGCGGTAGCGCGTGCCGGCCAGCAGGCTGCCCATGTCGAGGGCGAAGATGGTGGACTTCAGCAGCACCTCGGGCACGTCGCCCTCGATGATGCGCTTGGCCAGGCCCTCCGCGATCGCGGTCTTGCCGACGCCCGGATCACCCACATAAAGCGGGTTGTTCTTGGTGCGGCGGCAGAGGATCTGGATGGTCCGCTCGATCTCGCTGTCGCGGCCGATCAGCGGGTCGATCTTGCCGGCTTGCGCCTTCTTGTTGAGGTTGACGCAGTAGTTGGACAGCGCGTCCTGGCTGCGGCCGCCGCGGCTCGGCTTCTCCTCCTTCTCCGGCTGCTCCTCCTGCGGCGCGGGCGTGCCCTGGACGGGGCGGGCGGCGGAGCGGCCGGGCGCCTTGGCGATGCCATGGCTGATGAAGTTCACCGCATCGAGCCGCGTCATGTCCTGCAGTTGCAGGAAGTACACGGCATGCGACTCGCGTTCGCTGAACAGCGCGACGAGGACATTGGCGCCCGTCACCTCGTCGCGGCCCGAAGACTGCACATGGATCGCCGCGCGCTGCACGACGCGCTGGAAGCCGGCGGTCGGCTTGGCATCCCCCGCGCGATCCGAGACGAGGCCCGCGAGGTCCTTGTCCAGGAATTCGGAGAGGTCGCGCTTCAGCTTCTCGGCGTCCACGCCGCAGGCGCGGAGCACGGTCGCGGCGTCGGTGTCGTCGGCGAGGGCGAGGAGGAGGTGCTCCAGGGTGGCGTATTCGTGCCGGCGGTCATTGGCCAGGCCAAGGGCGCGGTGGAGCGTCTGCTCGAGGTTGCGGGACAGCATGCTGATGACGCTCCCTATCGGGTGACCGAAGCGCTCAACAGAGCGCCTCGAGCCGGGTTGCCCTCAATGTGGTCACTGCCTCCCCCTTGCGACAGGGTCCCGCTTCGTCATTGCGGCGGGTAACCCACTTCAGTCTGAACAAGGTGCCCGAACCTGCCGGGCAGGACACCTCATTCCTTCTCGATGGTGCACTGAAGCGGGTGCTGGTTCTGGCGGGCCAGATCCATCACCTGCGTCACCTTGTGCTCCGCAACCTCGTAAGTGAAGACCCCGCAGACGCCGACGCCGCGGCGGTGCACATGCAGCATGATGCGCGTCGCCTCCTCCCGGTTCTTCTGGAAGAAGCGTTCGAGGACATGCACGACGAACTCCATCGGCGTGTAGTCGTCATTGAGCATCAGGACCTTGTACATGGCGGGCTTGCGCGTGCGCGGCCGCGCCTTGACGACGACGCCCGTGCCCGGCGTGTCGCCGCCCGCGCCGTTGCCCCCACCTGCACCGTTCCGCTTGTCCGTATCGCTCATGCCTGCCTTGGTGCGCGCCTTGTGTGTCGAAAGCCAGGACCGAGGTCCCTGAAAATCCTTGCTGGCCAGACCGCCCAAGCGAGGCCGCCAGGGCGGCGCCTGAGTGGCACCTGCCCGCCCGGCGCCCGGGCCGGGCGCCCCCAGCAGCGGACACCCGGACAGGATATCGGAGTGCCGGGCCGCGAGTGAAGGGCCTGCGGCGATCTTGGGCCAAGGATGATGCGCCGGGCCGGCATGCCCGTCGGGCGGGGCGCAACAAAAAAGGGCCTGGAACGGCCCGTCCCGAAGGACAGGCCGCCAGGCCCTTTGCTTTGGCCGGGGCGGCGGACCGCCCCGGCAAGCCGGATCAGGCCGCGAGCGGCTTGCCGAACTTCTCGGCCGCGAGCGTCATCCGCGCGGTGAGCGGCGCATAGGCCTGCTCGGCCATGCGGAGGGTCGCTTCCTGCAGCTTCGTCGCCTCGCTCATGGAGCGCTCCATGGAGGCCTTGGCGAAGGCGGCCTGGATGTCGGCGGCTTCCTTCAGGCTCTTCACGGCGGCCAGCGCCTTGGCGCTCTCCATCGCGTGGTCGGTCAGGGCCTGCGTCACCGCGAAGACCTGCTTGCCGAGGTCCTGGAAGCCAACCGCCATCAGCTGCGCGGACTTGGTCACCGCCTCGAGGTTGCCACGGCCGAACTCAGCGGCCTCCTCGGCAGCCTTGAAGAACGTCTCAGCCTGCTTCGTCACCTGTTCCATGTTCTTCTCCATTGCCACACGCGCCTCGGCGGCGCCGTTCTCGATCAACTTCTTCGCCTGCGCGCCCTGCACATCCGCCACCAGGGCGATCGAGCGCTTGCTGTCCTTCGGCGCCGTAGCCATCCTCGTGCTCCTCGCGATCGGTAGCGGCTGGGCCTCAAGGCCCGCCGGGAGCCGACCATCCGGCCCCTGGGATTTTGCTGCAGCGCAGCACGCCGCCGTTCTAGTGGGCCAGCCAACATCCATGCAAGCATTTTTTTGCAGTGCAGCATTCGCGCTTTTGTGACCGAGCCATGGCCGGGTCGCGGGCCCTGCTGCCGGGCGCAGCGCCAGACGCGGCCATGGCTTCGCAGCCGGACGCAAGGCCGCTGCGCAAGTGGCTGCGCTAACTATATGTTCGTTATACGTTCACTGGACAGCTGGAGTCGGTATTCAATAGATTGGGCTCATTCGCGCGGCACGGGGGTGCCGGGCCAGGGGGATGATTGCGGATGCGTCTTGGGCATGCCCTGTGCGCGGGCCTTCTGGCCTGTGTCCTTACCGCCACCGCAACGCCTGCGAGCGCCCAGATCGGCGGCCATCGCTACGCCGCCATCGTGGTGGAAAGCCGCACCGGCAACGTCCTTGTCGCCGCCAATGCCGATGAGACGCGCCACCCCGCCTCGCTCACCAAGATGATGACCCTCTACATGGTGTTCGAGGCGCTGCGCGATGGCCGGCTCAACCTCGACAGCCGCATCACCTTCTCCGAGGAGGCGGCCTCTCGCCCGCCCTCCAAGCTCGGCATCCCGGCCGGGAACTCCATCACCGTGGAACAGGCGATCCTGGCGCTGGTCACGCGTTCGGCCAACGACGTCGCCGCGGCGGTCGGGGAGCGCCTGGGCGGGACCGAGACGGGCTTCGCCCAGGCGATGACGATGCGCGCCCGCGCCCTGGGGATGAGCCGCACCACCTTCCGCAACGCCTCCGGCCTGCCGAACACCGAACAGGTGACCACGGCGCGGGACATGGCCCTGCTGGGCCGGCGGCTGCTCGCCGACTTCCCGCAGCACTACCATTATTTCGGCGTCTCCCACGCCCAGTTCGGCGGCATCCGCATCCGCAACCACAACCGGATGCTGGAAAGCTATGAGGGTGTGGACGGGATCAAGACCGGCTTTATCAACGCGTCGGGCTTCAACATCGTGACCAGCGCGAGCCGCGGTGGCCAGCGCGTGGTCGGCGCCGTCTTCGGCGGCAATTCCTGGGTTGAGCGCGACCAGCACATGGCCAGCTTGCTCGACCGCGGCTTCGACCAGCTTGGCGTCGCGGGCCGCGCGACCGCGGCGTCGCCCGCGATGCTCCGCACCGCCCAATCCGCGCCGCTGCCGCGGGCCGGCGCCCCTGCCGCGCGGCCGGTCAGCACGACGCAAGCCGCCAGTGCCCCGGCCACCAACACCCGCCCTGCTGCGGCCGCAGCGCCGCGCACCAACGCAGCGCAAACGGCGCCGCGGGCGCGGCCCACGACCCAGCAGGCCCGCAGCACCACGACGACCCGCCCGCAGCAGACGACCACGCGGACGCAGCCGGCCGCGCGGCCTGCGCCGCAGACCCAGACGCAGACACAACCCGTGCCGGCCTCGGCGCCCCGCAACCTGGGCACGATCCGGACCGCCGAGCTGCGCTGATCCGCATCGCGTCCTGACGCGATGCGGGGCTAAGCCTCAGGCCATCCCGCCCCGCGCGGCGACCGGCCAGAGGCATTCCACCCGGCCCTTCCGCACGCCGACATACCAGTCGTAGCGGTCCACCGTCGGGTCGCAATGGCCGGGCACGAGCCGCACCTTCTGCCCAAGTTCCGGCAGTTCCTCCCCCTTCAGCGTGCCGTGCTCGTCCGACGCACCGGTGTAGGTCGCGCCGGGAAAACCATGCACCAGCGGGAAGCCGGAATCGGTCGGCACCGCCTTGTGGCCGGCATCGAGCACCGCGACGCCGTCGCGCGGCGCGCTCATCACCTGCGCCAGCACGAACAGCGCATGGCGGAAGGGCGGCGGGTCCTGGTTGCGGGCGTAATCCGCATCCATGAAGGCATAGGAACCGGCCTGGATCTCGGTCCAGACGCCGCTCCCGGCCTCCAGCGCGAAGGTGCCGCTGCCGGCGCCGCCGACGATCGCGCAATCGAGCCCGCGCTGGCGGCATTGCTCGACGGTGCGGCGCGTACCCTCCGCGGCATGGGCGATGGCGGCCTGGCGTTCCTCCGGCGTGCGGCGGTGCTGCGCGCTGCCGTGATAGGCCTGGAGGCCGCCGAAGATCAGGTGCGGGCTGGCGGCGATGCGCTCGGCCAGCGCCACCGCCTGGGGCCCTGGCTCGACACCGCAGCGGCCAGAGCCGACATCGATCTCGACCAGCACTGTCATCCGGAGGCCCGCGGCCTCGGCGGCCTGCTCGATCGCGGCGATGCCGCGCGCATCGTCGGCGCAGACCGCGACCTTGGCGATGCGCGACAGCGCGGCAAGGCGCGCGAGTTTCCGCGGCGCGATCACCTCATTGCTGACCAGGATATCCGGCACGCCGCCCCAGGCCAGCGCCTCGGCTTCCGCGACCTTCTGGACGCATTGGCCGACGGCGCCGCGGCGCATCTGGGCCAGCGCGACGATCGGCGATTTATGCGTCTTGGCATGCGCGCGGAGCTTCGTGCCGGTCGGCGCCAGTAGTGCGGCCATGGTGTCGAGGTTGTGCTCGAAGGCGTCGAGGTCGAGGATCAGCGCGGGGGTGTCCACATCCTCCTCGCGCATGCCGGGTTCGGCGGGCGGCATTTGCAGCATCTGGCAGCGGTCCGGGCAGTTGCGTTCGCGCGCGAGACTGGCACGCTGGCGCGGGAGGAAACAGCCCGGCATGGATTTTCGAGAGACCGACACCCAGCGTTCCATCCGCGAGGCGATGGAGAAGCTCTGCGCCCGCTTCGGCGATGCCTATTGGCTGGAAGCCGACCGCAGCGCGCGCTTCCCGCACGACTTCCACCGCGCGATGGCCGATGAAGGCTGGCTTGGCATCTGCATGCCGGAGGCGGTCGGCGGGGCGGGACTCGGCGTCTCCGAGGCGACGGTGATGATGCAGGCCATCGCCCAATCGGGCGCGGGCATGACCGGCGCGTCGGCCGTGCACATGAACATCTTCGGCCCCATGCCCGTCGTGGTCTTCGGCACCGAGGCGCAGAAGGCCCGCATGCTCCCCCCCCTGATTGCGGGGCAGGAGAAGGCCTGCTTCGCGGTGACGGAACCCAACACCGGGCTCGACACCACGCAGCTCAAGACCTTCGCTGAGCGGCGCGGGGACCGTTATGTCGTGCATGGCCAGAAGGTCTGGATCAGCACCGCCCAGGTCGCCGACCGCGTGCTGCTGCTGGCCCGCACCACGCCGATCGAACAGGCAAAGAAGCGCTCGGAAGGCCTCTCGCTGTTCTACACCGCGCTCGACCGCGGCCGGGTCGAGGTGCGGGAGATCCCGAAGATGGGCCGCCATGCGGTCGATTCGAACCAGCTCTTCATCGACGGCCTCGAAGTGCCGGTCGAGGACCGCATCGGCGAGGAAGGCAAGGGCTTCGACTACATCCTGCATGGGCTGAACCCCGAACGAATCCTGGTCGCGGCGGAGGCGGTCGGCATCGGCCATGCCGCCATCGCGCGCGCCGCGTCCTATGCCAAGGAACGCGTGGTGTTCGGGCGCGAGATCGGCCGGAACCAGGGCGTGCAGCATCCACTCGCCGCCTGCTGGATGAAGCTCGAAGCCGCGCGGCTGATGACCATGCAGGCCGCCTGGCGCTACGACCAGGGCCTGCCCTGCGGGCCAGAGGCGAATGCCGCGAAATGGCTGGCGGGCGAAGCCGGCTTCGAAGCCGCCGAGACCGCCGTGATGACGCTCGGCGGCTATGGCTATGCTGAGGAGTTCCACCTGGAGCGCCTTTTGCGCGAGAGCTTCATCCCCCGCATCGCGCCGGTCAGCCCGCAGCTGATCCTTTGCCACATCGCCGAGCGCGTGCTCGGCCTGCCGAAGAGTTATTGATGGACATCCTGACGTCGCTCACCGCCGCCGCACGGCGGATCGAGACGCCCTGCGAAGCGGGCCACATGGTCTGGCACGCCTGGAACGAAGGCGCGGGCGCGCCGCTCGTGCTGCTGCATGGCGGCAACGGGTCCTGGCGGCATTGGGTACGGCAGATCCAGCCTTTCGCGGCGACGCGCTGCGTCATCGCCGCCGACCTGCCCGGCCTCGGCGAGAGCGACGCCGCGCCCGAGCCGGGCGATCCGCCCACCATCGCGACCGTCGTTACCGCCGGGCTGCGCGCCATCCTGCGCGATACCTCGCGCATGGACCTCGTCGGCTTCTCCTTCGGCTCCAACATCGCCGGCCATGTCGCGGCCGAGCTGGGTGCGGCGCTGCGCAGCCTGACCATCGTCGGCGCCGGCGCGCTCGGCGTGGCGCGCGGCGAGACGCCGCTGATGAAAATCCGCGACAAGGAAGGCGAGGCGCGGGTCGCGGCGCATCGGCACAACCTGGCGTCGCTGATGATCAAGGACCCCGCGCGGATCGACGCGCTCGCCCTCGAGATCCAGGAATGGAACACGGTGCATGCGCGCACCCGCAGCCGCGGCTTCGCCACCACCGGCATGCTGCGCGATGCGCTGGCCCGCAGCCCCGCCCCGCTCGGCGCCATCTGGGGCGAGGCCGACCAGGTCGCCGTGCCACACATGGCCGAGCGGCTGGAGGCGCTGCGCAGCGTGCGCCCGGATGCCGCGATCGAGCTGATCCCCGGCGCCGGCCATTGGGTGATGTACGAGGCGCCTGAGGCCTTCAACGCTGCCCTTTCGCGCCTGCTCGCGCGCGCCGTATAGACCAGCACTCGACCGGAGACCGCCGATGCGCCGCCGCCACCTTCTTGCCCTGCCTGCCGCCCTGGCGTTGCCGAGCGTCGCGCATGCGCAGGCCTGGCCCTCACGCCCGGTGCGGATGATCGTGCCCTTCCCGCCGGGCGGCACCACCGATGTGGTGGCGCGCCTTGTCGCGCAGCGGCTGTCGGTCACGCTCGGCCAGTCCTTCGTGATCGAGAACCGCGCCGGCGCGGGCGGCACGCTCGGCTCCGACCTCGTGGCGAAAAGCCCGCCGGATGGGCTCGCCTTCGTCGTCTCCAACATCGCGAGCCATGGGGTGGGGCCGAGCGTCTATCGCGCCATGCCCTATGATTCGGTGCGGGACTTCACCCATGTGGCGCTGATGGCCGAAGTCCCCTCCGTGCTGGTGGTGAGCGCGTCGAGCCCGATCCGGAGCCTGGCGGATTTCATCGCCGCCGCACGCGCCCGGCCGGGAATGAGCATCGGCAGCCCGGGGAACGGCACCTCCTCCCACGCCAAGCAGGAAATTCTGAAGCGCGCGGCGGGGATCGAGACGACGCATGTACCCTATCGCGGCTCGGGGCCGATGATGAACGACCTCGCCGCCGGCAATGTGGACGCCATCATCACCACGCTGGTCGAGGCCGGGCGGAACGAGCGCTTTCGTCTGTTGGCCGTCACCGCCGCGCAGCGGGTGGAAGGCTGGCCGGATGTGCCGACCTTCCCCGAGCTCGGCTACCCGGACCTCGTCGCCTCCACCTGGTTCGGCCTCTCGGGCCCGGCCGGGCTGCCGGCGCCGATCACGGCGCGCCTGAATGCCGAGGTGCTGGCGGCGCTGGCCCATCCGGATGTCGCCCCCCGCCTGGTCGAGGCCGGCGCCACCCCACGCCGGATGAGCGCCGCGGAATACCAGGCCTTCGTCGCCGCCGAGGTCCGCCGCTGGGCCGCCGTGGTCCAGGCCGCCGGAATCCGCGCCGAGTAGGGCCATGGCGAAGCCCCCCACCCCACCGCCGAAACCGCCCGCGGCGGCCGAGCGCGAAGCCCGCCTGGCCGCGGCGCTCCGCGAGAACCTGAGGAAACGCAAGGCCCAGGCCCGGGCGCGGGAGCAGGCGGCGGAGCCCCCCGCCAAGCCGGACGGGACGCCGTCCGGGGAGTGATGGACGCCCTGCCGGGCTTGGGCTAACCCGGCTTGCGTATACGCCACCGACCGGCCGCGCCGCGCGAGGTTTCCGCCCCATGCCCATCATGCCCGACAGCTGGATCCGCCGCATGGCGACCGATCACGGCATGATCGAGCCCTTCGTCGAATCGCAGCGCCGGGAAGGCGTGATCTCCTACGGCCTGTCGAGCTATGGCTACGACGCGCGCCTGGCCGATGAGTTCAAGATCTTCACCAACGTCGACAATGCGCTGGTGGACCCGAAGGTCTTCAACGAGAAGGGCTTCGTCACGCGCAAGGGCGAGACCTGCATCATCCCGCCCAATTCCTTCCTGCTCTGCCACACGGTCGAGTATTTCCGCATCCCGCGCGACGTGCTGGTGATCTGCCTCGGCAAATCCACCTATGCGCGCTGCGGCCTGATCGTGAACGTCACCCCGCTCGAGCCCGAATGGGAGGGCCAGGTGACGATCGAGATCTCCAACACCACGCCGCTGCCCGCGCGCATCTATGCGAATGAGGGCATCTGCCAGTTCCTGTTCCTGAAGGGCGAAGGCGCGCCCGAGGTCAGCTATGCCGACCGCAAGGGCAAATATATGAGGCAGCGCGGCGTCTCGCTGCCCAAGCTGTAATCCATGGACCGCATACGTATCCGCGGCGGCAAGCCGCTCAACGGCACCATCCCGATCAGCGGCGCGAAGAACGCGACGCTGCCGCTGATGACCGCAGCGCTGCTGTCGGACGGCCCGCTGGTGCTGGAGAACGCGCCGGACCTCGCCGACATCGCGACCATGCGCGCGCTGCTCGCGCAGCACGGGCTTCGCGTCGAACACGACAAGGCGGCGCGGACCATCACGCTGTCGGGCGCGGCGACGAACCTCGAAGCGCCCTATGACATCGTGCGCAAGATGCGGGCGAGCGTGCTGGTGCTCGGGCCGCTTGTCGCGCGCTTTGGCCAGGCCAAGGTCTCGCTGCCCGGCGGCTGCGCCATCGGTACGCGGCCGGTGGATCTGCACCTCAAGGGCCTCGAGCAGATGGGCGCCACCATCACGCTCGACAGCGGCTATATCGAGGCGAAGGCGCCGCCCGGCGGCCTCAAGGGTGCGAAGATCATCTTCCCCCAGGTCAGCGTTGGCGCGACCGAGAACCTGCTGATGGCGGCCTGCCTCGCGGATGGCGTGACGGAACTGGTCAACGCCGCGCAGGAGCCCGAGATCGGCGATCTTGCGATGTGCCTGATGCGCATGGGTGCGCGGATCGAGGGTATTGGCACAGCGAAGCTGGTCATCGAGGGCGGCCGCAGCCTTGGTGCCGCGACGCATCCGATCATCCCCGACCGCATCGAGGCCGGCACCTTCGCCTGCGCCGCCGCCATCACCGGCGGGACAGTGCTGCTGCAGGGCGCGCGCATGGCCGATTTCGGCGCGGTCGCGCGCGTGCTGCGCGATGCCGGCGTGGATGTCGCGGAACGCCATGACGGGCTGCAGGTCAGCCGCCTGAACGGGCTGCACGGCACCGACGTGATGACCGAGCCCTTCCCCGGCTTCGCCACCGACATGCAGGCGCAGTTCATGGCGCTGATGTGCGTGGCCGACGGCGCTTCGATGATCACCGAGACGATCTTCGAGAACCGCTTCATGCATGTGCCCGAACTCATGCGCATGGGCGCGCGCATCAAGTATCACGGCCAGAGCGCGATCGTGCGCGGCGTGCCGAAGCTCTCGGGTGCGCCGGTGATGGCGACCGATCTGCGCGCCTCCGTCTCCCTGGTGCTGGCCGGGCTCGCCGCGCAGGGCGAGACCATCGTCAACCGCGTCTATCACCTGGATCGCGGCTATGAGGCGGTGGAGCGGAAGCTCGCAGCGGTTGGTGCGGATATCGAGCGGATCTAGCCGCCCGGCATCTTCCGCTGCCATGCTGGCGGCGGGAGGAGCGCATCATGACACTGCAGCCGGTCGACCGCCTGGAGATCCAGGTGCTGGTGGACAACGTCACCGACAGCCTATCGCGCGCGCCGTCCTTCGTCACGCGCGAATGGAACATGCTGCGCCGGAACGGGCTCAAGCGCAGCTCTGGCCCGGCGCTCTGCTGTGCCAATCACGGGCTGGCCCTGGTGCTGACACTGCATCGCGGCGGCACGCGCCATGCCTTCCTGTTCGATGGCGGCCCCGATTCCTATGCGATCGAGCGCAACGGGCCGAAGCTTGGCGTGGCGTTCGGCGCGATCGAGGCGGCGATGCTGAGCCATGGCCATTGGGACCATGCCGGTGGCATTCCGAAAGCGCTCGAGTTCATCACTGCGGCCAATGGTGGCCGAGCAGTGCCGCTGCATCTTCATCCCGGCATGTTCCGCGAACGCGGCAGCCGCCAGCCCGATGGCGGCGTCTTCCCGATGGAGCGTGTGCCGCAGCCGGCTGAGTGGGCCGCAATGGGGGCCGCACCGGTCGTGACGGCAGCGCCGCAGGCCCTGTTCGACGACACGCTCTGGATCAGCGGCGAGATTCCCCGGCGCACCGCCTATGAGCGCGGCCTGCCGGGCCAGGTCGCCCGCGCTACGGACGCCGATCCGTGGGAGAGCGACGAGTTGCTGATGGATGAGCGCTTCTGCGCCGTGCATCTGCGCGGGCGCGGCCTTGTCGTCTTCAGCGCCTGTTCGCATGCCGGCATCGTCAATGTGCTGCATGCGGCGCGGGAGGCCTTTCCCGGCGTGCCGCTCTTTGCCGTGATGGGCGGCTTCCACCTGTCCGGCGACAATGAGGCGATCATCCCAGAGACCGTCGCGGATCTCGCCAGCTTCGACCTGCCACTGCTGATCCCCGCGCATTGCACGGGCTGGCGCGCGGTGAATGCGCTGGAGCGTGCCTTCGGGGAGCGCGTCGTGCCGGCCGCGGTCGGCAAGCTCTTCACGCTGGACGCGGCGTAAGGCTATGGGCGGGCGCTGCGTCGCCAGATCTGCTGCCCGCCATCGGCGAAGAGTTCGAGCCTGAGCGTGTCGCCCTGGACCGCAAAGACGCGCACCCAGGGCAGTTCCCGCCCCACCCGCATATCCAGCGAGCCCGCCGGGCACATGGCGCGCGTCAGGGCGATGGGGCCGAATTCCAGCCGGTGCGGTTCCGCGCTGCGCCAGCTGCCGCGCCCGCGGTTGCAGTCAAGGCGCAGCACCGCCGCGCCATCGGCGCCGAACTCCAGCGTGTAGCGGGACGGATCCTCCACCCGCACGATGCCGATGCTGTCTTCTGGCGAGCGCAGCTCCACCAATTCCCAGCTCGTGCCCGCCAGCGGGGAGACGGCCTGCGCGCTGGCCGCGCAGACCCCAAGCGCCAGCACCGAGAGTGCCAGCGCCGCGCGCATCAGCGGAACATGCCCCCGCCATCCACATCGACGACGGTGCCGTTCACATAGGCCCCGCGTGGGGAGGCCAGGAAGGCCGCGAGGTCGGCGATCTCCTTCGCCTCGATCGGGCGACCATAGGGCAGGCCGGTCAGCGTCTCCGCCCAGCGTTCCTCGTCGCCGAACTTCAGCTTCGCATTGACGCGGGCCTGGGTGAGCATCCGGTCGGTCGCAGTCGCCGCCGGGTTGATGCCGAAGACGCGCACGCCCGCCTCCTGCGCCGCGCCGCCGAGCGCGGAGGTGAAGGCGATCAGCGCCGCATTGCCCGTGCCGCCGCAGATATAGCCCGCGCGCGGCGCGCGCCCGGCCATGCCGATGATGTTGCAGATCACGCCCGCGCGCTTCGCCTCCATCCCCGGCATGTAGAGCTGGCACATATGGATGTAGCCCAGCACCTTCAGGCTCCAGGCTTCCTGCCAGCGCGCGAAGCCGATGTCCTGCAGGCGGCCGGCGGGAATGGCGCCGGCATTGTTCACCAGAATATCGGGGTCGGGATGCGCCGCGTGCAGCCGCTCCCGCTCCTCGGGCTTCGAAAGGTCGGCGGCAAAGGTCGTGACATTCACCTGCCGCGTCCCGCGCAGCGTATCGGCCGCCGCCGCCAGCTTCTCCGCGCTGCGGCTGACGAGGACGATGTCGCAGCCCGCCTCCGCGAAGCTCTCCGCGCAGGCCAGGCCGATGCCCTTCGAGCCACCGGTGATGAGGACGCGCTTGCCCGAAATGCCGAGGTCCATTGGGGTCTCCGGTGAGTTCCCTCCCCCGCCTGCGGGGGAGGGTCAGGGTGGGGGTGCGAGGATCAGTGGGGGTGCGAGGATGAGCGAGGCCGCGAGGATCTAGGTTTGTGGGGTTGTGGCGTGCGAACGCAACATCTGCACGTCGCCTCCGCACCCCCACCCCGACCCTCCCCCGCAATGCGGGGGAGGGAGATGTCCCCTCAGATCTCCAACTCGATCAGGAAGGGGCCGTCCTTGGCGAAGGACTGCTTCATCAGGTCGGCGCAGCCTTCAAGCGTCGCGGTCTTCGCCGCCGCCACCCCCTGCCCTTCCGCCAGCTTCACCCAGTCGAGGTCCGGGTTGCCAAGGTCCATCATGTCCATCGCCGTGCGCCCCGGGTTCGCGCCGACGCCGCGATATTCGCCCAGCAGGATCGCGTATTTGCGGTTGCTCAGCACGATGGTCGTCACCGGCAGCTTCTCGCGCGCCTGGGTCCAAAGCCCCTGCAGCGTGTACATGGCCGAACCATCGGCTTGCAGGTTCACCACCCGCCGCCCGCCGGCCCCGATCGCAGCACCGGTCGCCAATGGGATGCCGCAGCCGATCGCACCACCGGTGATCTGCAACCAGTCATGCGGCGGCGCGGCATGCGTTGCCGCGAAGAAGCCGCGCCCGAAGGAGACGCTTTCATCCGCCACAACCGTGTCCTCAGGCATCAGCGCCGCCAGCGTGCGCGCGAGGCCTTCGGGCGTCGGTGCGCCCTTCGCGGGCTCGGGCCGTGGGCCGGGATCGGGCAGCGCGGCCTGCGGTGCGCCGAGTTCGTCGGCCAGCGCGGTCAGCGCCTGGATCGGGTCGGCCTCGTAGCGCGTCAGCGGCAGGATGTCGGCGTCCTCGCGATGATGGCGGGACGGCTTGCCGGGATAGGCGAAGAAGCCGACCGGTGCCTTGGCATTGACCAGGATGATCGTGCCGTAGGGCTTCAGCGCCTCGATGGCGAGGTCCACGGGATAGGGCACGCGCTCCAGCGCGAGCCGCCCGCGGCCGCGCTCGACGCGGCCATTCGACATCTCCGCCAGTACCTTCGCACCCGTCGCCTGCGCGATCCGCCAGGCCAGCGCCTGCGCCGGCCCGGTCAGCGCCAGGCCGCCGAGGAGGATCAGCACGTCCTTCCGTTCACGGAGGGCACGGGCAGCGTTGCGGATGGCCAGCGGGTCGGCCTGCGGCGCGGCGGGGATGGGCAGCGCCGCCGCCGGGCCGGCCGGCGCTTCATCCCAGCAGGTGTCCGACGGCAGGATCAGGGTCGCGATCTGCCCGGGCGAGGTGCGCGCCGCCTGCACGGCCACCGCCGCATCGCGCGCGACATCCTCCGCGCGCGTGACGGTGCGGGTCCAGGCCGAGACGCCGCGGGCCCAGCCTTCCGTGTCCGCGGTCAGCTGCGCATCGAAGGGACGGTGATAGGTCGCCTGGTCGCCGACGCAGTTCACGATACCGGACCGCGCGCGACGCGCATTGTGCAGATTGGCCAGCCCGTTCGCCAGGCCCGGCCCGCAATGCAGCAGCGTCGCCGCGGGCTTGCGGGTCATGCGGAAATAGCCGTCCGCCATGCCGGTGACGACATTCTCCTGCAGCCCGAGCACGCATCGCATGCCGGGAATGCGGTCGAGCGCCGCGACGAAATGCATCTCGCTGGTGCCGGGATTGGCGAAGCAGACATCAACCCCCGACCCCAGCAGCGTGTGCACCAGTGTTTCCGCGCCGTTCACGCCCCGACTCCCTGCCAGCATGAGGGGGCGAAGGCTGCGCGGGGCGGGCGGGCGCCGCAAGGCCCCCCTTGCGGACCAATTCGCCGGCGGAAACAGGCCTCTGCCCTTTTACCGCGCCCGATCCTGCCGTAATCCTGCCCCGGCCAGGGGGAAAACAAGAAACCTCCCGGCCCGGGATCGAGGCCCGGAGAGAGCTTTGCCGGGCGGTGCAATGGCGCGAAGGACCGATGGTCCTGCGTGACCCGCCCTTGGGGGGACAGGGTGATGCCGCGCCTTGCAGTTGCGTTCTTCTGCTCGGGCTTCGCGGCCCTGCTCTGCCAGATCGTCTGGCAGCGCATGCTCGGCATCTTCGCCGGCTCCGACACGATTTCCGCCGCGCTGGTGGTGGGCGCCTTCCTGGCCGGCCTCGGGCTCGGCTCGATCATCGGCGCCAAGGTCGCCGACCGGCTCTCCCCCTATCGCGCGATGATCGGCTTCGCGCTGGCCGAGGGCGGCGTCGCGGTCTTCGCCCTGGTGTCCAAATTCTTCCTTTATGACTTCCTGGCCACCGACCTCGCCGGCGTTGTGGACAACCCCGTTGCCATCTTCGCGCTCTGCTTCGCCGGCCTCGTGCTGCCGACGACGCTGATGGGCGCCTCGCTGCCGCTGCTGGCGCGCGCCATCGCCACCAACCTCGAGACGGTGGCCGAGCGTATCGGCACGCTCTATGGCCTCAACACGCTCGGCGCGGGCCTTGGCGCGCTGCTGGGCGGCTGGCTGCTGGTCGGCAATCTCGGCTTTGTCGGCGCGCTGATGCTGGCCGCCGGCCTCGACATCCTCGCCGCCCTGCTGGCGCTGACGCTGCTGCCCGCGCTGAAGGGCGCAGCCGTGCCGCAGCCCGCGCCGAAGCAGGCGGGCGCCGCCGGACAGACGGAGCCCTTCGGCTCGCTCAAGCTTTGGTGCGTGCTGGTCTTCCTCTCGGGCTATGTGATCGTCGCGCTCGAGATCGTCTGGGTGCGGCTGATGGGCCAGGTCGGGCAGTATCATGCCTACCTTTTCCCCACCGTCCTCGGCGTCTTCCTGCTGGCCGACGGGCTCGGCATGGCGCTGGCCGCGCGCATGGTGCGCAAGATGAAGGACCCGCGCCCGGCCTTCTTCATCACCCAGGCCGCCGGCTTCGCGCTCGGGGCTGCGCTGATCATGGCGCTCTACTGGGCGCTGCCGCATTGGCCGATCAGCAATTACGTCTCGACCGACATCCAGCGTCTCCGGGATGGGGGGCTCGCGACGACGGTCATCCTGATCGTGCTGGTGGTCGGCCCGCCTTCCTTCCTGATCGGCATGACCTTCCCCTTCGTGCAGCGTGCTGTGCAGCAGGATTTGGCCTCGGTCGGCGCGCGGGTCGGCTGGGTGCAGCTGGCAAACATCCTCGGCAATGCGGCGGGCTCGATCGGGACGGGCATCGTCACCTTCCACCTGCTCGGCACCGCGGGCACGCTGCAGCTCCTGGCGGGCCTTTCGGTGCTGCTGACGCTGTTCTGGCTTTGGAAGGGCGGCTGGGGCCGCAAGCCCGAACTGGCCCTCGCCGGTGCCTGTGCCCTGGCGCTGGTGGTGCTGCCCGGCAATGCCGCGCTCTGGGCCCGGCTCCATCACGAAAAGCCCGGCCAGCGCACCGCCTGGGCCGAGGATCGCTCCGGCGTCGCCTTCTTCCGCGACGACGGCTCCGCCACACCGCGCCCCGCGGCGGCCACGCCCGGCGAGCCCTATGGTCCCTTCTTCATCCAGGGCTTCTCCCAGGGCCGCATCCCCTTCCTGCCGATCCACCAGTTCCTGGGCGCGGTCGGCCCGCTGATCCACCCCGATCCGCAGAACGTCCTGGCCATCGGTATCGGCTCTGGCGGCACGCCCTGGGCGGCCGGTGTTTCGCCCGCGACTCGCGAAGTGCGCGCGATCGAGCTGGTGGGTCCGGTCATCACCGCGCTCGAGGAACTCGGCCAGCGCCATCCGAACGGCCCGATCGCGGAGATGTTCCGCAATCCGCGCTGGCGCCTGGAATACGGCGATGGCCGCCGGGCGCTGTCGAAGGGCGAGGAGCGCTACGACATCATCCAGGCCGATGCGATCCTGCCCGAGGGCTCGCATTCCGGCCTGCTCTACTCCGAGG
>JBJOMW010000013.1:0-118424 GCA_046052145.1 Pseudomonadota bacterium | reverse complement strand
GCGCGCCGACCTCGGCGCCGCCGGCGATGCGCTTGTCCACGTCGATGGCGAAGCGCACGCCGAGCGCCTCCGCCACCGCCTGGCCTTCCAGCATCATGGCGCGCGCCACGCCGCGCTGCCCGTCATCCGCGATCAGCACATCGAGCGTTGCGGTGGTGAGCGCCGAGATCGGGTTGAACGCCATGTTGCCCCACAGCTTCACCCACATCTCATCGCGGATTTTCGGGCGCACCGGCGCCTTGAAGCCGGCGGCGATCAGCGCCTCCGACAGCGCCGCGATGCGCGGCGTGCGGCTGCCATCGGGCTCGCCCAGCGTGAAGCGGTCGCCATAGGTGTGCTCGATCACGCCGGGCTCGGGCACCTCGGCCGCCGGATAGACGATGCAGCCGATCGCACGTTCCGGCGGCAACAGGCGGGAGACGACGCCGCCCGGGTCCACGCTCTCGACCACGCGGCCCTGCCAGGGGCCGGGTAACTGATGAAAATACCACCAGGGGATGCCGTTGACCGCCGAGACGATCGCCGTCTCCGGCCCGAGCAGCGGCTGCATCTGCTCGGCAGCGCTAGGCAGGGAATGGGCCTTCAGCGTCACCAGCACATAATCCTGCGGCCCGGCCTCGGCAGCGCTGGCCACCGCACGGACGGGGATCACCGTCTCGGCGCCGTCGCTTCGCAGCGTCAGCCCCTTGGCCTGCATCGCGGCCAGATGCGGTCCGCGCGCGATGACGGTGACCTCGACGTCGCCCTTTGCGGCCAGCTTCGCGGCCATCAGGCCGCCGATGGCGCCCGCTCCGAAAACGCACAGCTTCACAGCGAAATCCCCAGCTTCTCGGCGAGCCCGATGCGCATCAGCTTGCCCGTCGCGCCCTTCGGAATCTCCGGCAAGAACACGACCTTTCGCGGGACCTTGAAGTCCGCGAGCTGCTTCGCTGCGAAGTCGCGCAGCTCGCGTTCCGTCAGCGCGGCGCCTTCGCGCAGCACCACCGCGGCGCCGACTTCCTCGCCGAGCTTGGCGTGCGGGATGGCGAAGGTCAGCGCCTGAGCGACGGCCGGATGCGCGGACAGCACGCCATCCACCTCCAGCGGCGAGACCTTCTCGCCCCCACGGTTGATCAACTCCTTCAGCCGGCCGGTGAGCAACAGAAAGCCATCGGCGTCGAACATCCCCTGGTCGCCGGTGCGGAACCAGCCCTGGGTGAAGGCCTTCGCATTCGCGTCCGGGTTCGCCTCATAGCCCTGCGTGACGTTGGGGCCGCGGATCACCACCTCGCCGATCTCGCCCTGCGGCAGGATCGTGCCGTCATCGGCCATGATCGCAACTTCCGGCCCTGCCGCGCGGCCCACCTTGCCTGGCTTGCGCGGGCCTTCCAGCGGGTTCGAGCACATCTGGTGCGCGGCCTCGGTCATGCCGTAGCTCTCGACCAGCGGGCAGCCGAAGGTTTTCTCCAGTTGCTCCATCACCGGGCCGGGCAGGGACGCCGAGGACGACCGGATGAAGCGGAGCGGCACGCGCTTGATGATCTCCGCATTGCGCTCGGCGCGCGAGAGGATCGCCTGGTGCATGGTGGGCACGGCGGTGAACCAGCTCGGCCGTTCCTCCTCCATCCAGCGGAAGAAGCGCAGCGCGTCGAAGCCCGGCGTGCAGACCACCGTGCCGCCCGCCCGCAGCGAAGCGAGCACGGCCGCGATCAGCCCGTGGATATGGAACAGCGGCATGACGTTGAGGCAGACATCGGCGGGCGCGAGCGACAGCGCCGCGCCGATATGCGCGGCAGACGCCGTCACATTGGCCTGCGTCAGCGGCACGATCTTCGGCCGCGCCGTGGTGCCCGATGTGTGCAGCACCAGCGCGACGTCGTCTGCCTGCGCCATGCCTGGCTGCGCCGCCGCGCCCGGCGCGCCGCCGTCCAGCGTGAAGGCGCCGGCAGCCTCGCCGGGGACGAGCTCCAGGATCGGCACGCCAAGTTTTTGGGCCGCGACGCGCGCCGGTGTCTCGACGCCGCGCATCACCACCAGCGCCTTGGCCTTTAGATCGTCGATGTAGAAGGAAAACTCATCCTCGCGATAAGCGGGGTTGAGCGGCGCGGTGGTGGCGCCGCAGCCGATGGCGATGAAGGCGGCCGCCATCTCCGGCCCGTTCGGCACGACGATCGCGACCCGGTCGCCGCGTCCGATGCCCTTGGCGTTGAGCGCCGTGACGGTGTCCGCCGCCAGTGCGCGTAGCGCCGCATAGCTGAGCGCCGCGCGCCCTTCCGTTGCGCGCAGCGCTGGGCGTGCGGCTTCGCCGAGTTCGAGCAGTGCGGGCAGGGTGCGGATGGCGAGCATGCGGCTCTCCTCGATGCGCCATGGCCATGCGGGCGCAGCTCCGCGCCCGCGAAAGGAGCGGGCGCGGTCAGCCCGGATAGGTATGTTCGCGGATCTCGTCGAGCGGCAGCGTTACGATTTCGTCATGTGTGAGGAATTCGGTCTCGACATTATCCGCGCCGAGGCGATGCAGCAGCGCGCCGCAGCGCCGCTCGCCCGGCAGCCCGGGCTGTTGCGACGGCGCGACGGAGAAGGACAGCGCCGGGGCCCAGACATGCCGCACCTGGCCGCGCTGGAAGCGGTGGTGCAGGTGGATATGGCCGGAGGCAACAAGCCGCAGCCCCGGATGCCCCAGCAGCGGGGTAAGGGCCGCGCGGCCCTCGGGGGCGATGCACCAGGGGTCGAAGCCGTCCTCGGCGGGATCGGCCAGGAAGGGCGGGCGATGCAGGAACAGCGCGATCCGCCGCGCGCCAGCGCCGGCGGCGGCCTCGGCGATGAAGGCGGCCTGCGCGGCTTCCGCCGCATGGCCTGTGCCCATCACCTCGGAGTTCAGCCCGACAACCCGCCAGCCGGGCAGGTCCACCACGCCGAAGCCCGGGCCGCAATGCCGCCGCCAGCGATCGAGCCGGGTGTCGTCCACCGGCTGGCGCCGCGACAGGCGGTGGTCGGTGCCGGTGTCGTGATTGCCGGGCAGGGCGAGGACCGGCGCGGGGAAGCCAGCGATCATCTCCGCCGCGAAGGCCAGGTCCTCCTCTCGGTCGGCGCCGTCGAGGGAGAGATCGCCGCTGGCGATGACGAGGTCGGGCGGTTCGGCTTCCGCCATGCGGCGGATGATCGCGACATTCTCCCGGAACAGCGGGCTCCGCGGCGAAAGATGCGGGTCCGAGATCTGCAGGATGCGAGGCACCTCAGGCGGCCTCGCCCGGCTTCTCCTCCGCCGGCGGTGCGGGGCAGGTGGAGAGGCCGAACAGCGGATAGATCGGGCAGACCCGCGTCAGCCCCGTGACCAACGGCAGGAAACCCAGGATCCCCCACCAGCCGAGCGGGCCGAAGATCCACATCATCACCAGTGCTGTCCCGAGGAAAAGGCGGATCGTTTGGTCCAGCGCACCCACATTGCGCCCTTGCGTGCCGCTCATTGCCCCCTCCATGCCGTTGGCGGCGCCGAGCCTCGCCCGCGCGCCCCTCCGCCGTCCAGGGGCCAGATTGCTGGACGCGGCGGCCAAGCCGGGCCCATGCTTGGCCTCCCAGGCGCGCAGGTGAAGGCGCTTGATCTGGCGCAGCTTCGCGCCGCGCGCGCCCTGGCATGATGCGCCGCGCCGCGTTGGACCGCCCGGGGCGGGCGAACCGGCCCGGTTCCACCCCGTTCCAGCTCTGCCGTGATGGGCGAGGCTGCAGGCGGGCGGCTGAAGCAGGCGGCGAAAGCAGGCGAAGGCAGACCATGGCAGAGATCGACCACATCGTGATCGGCGCCCGCACCCTCGAGGAGGGAGCGGCCTATGTCGCGGCGCATCTCGGCGCCCGTCCGGGCCCCGGCGGCCAGCATGCGGGCATCGGCACGCACAACCTGCTGCTCGGCCTCGGGCCGCAGGTCTATCTGGAAGTGATCGCGCCCGACCCCGGCCAGCCCATGCCCGCGCATCCGCGCCCCTTCGACCTGGATGACCCCGGCGTGAAGCTGATGCTGGAGGCGGAGCCGCGCCTGATCGGCTGGGTCGCCCGCACCCCGGCGCTGGAGGCGGTGGTGACCCGGCTCGGCGCGCATCAGGCGGGTACGATCCGCCCCTGGTCGCGGGGCAGCCTGTCCTGGCGGATGGCCATGCCGCCGCAGAACCAGGACATGCGCAACCTGATCCCCTCCCTGATCCAGTGGGATGACGGCCAGGGGGCGGCGCCGCGCCTGCCGGATTCGGGCATCCGCCTGCTGGCGCTCGAAGCCGAACACCCGGAGGTGGAGGCGGTGCGTAACGCTCTTGCTGGAAGAGGGCTTGAGGACGCTTTGCGGTTGCGTCGCAGCCCGCATCCGCGGCTGGTTGCACGCCTCAAGCGGGTGGACGGGACGGAGGCGGTCCTCGCCAGCGGCTGAGGGCCCCTTTCTTTCGGCCATGCTGTCCCAGGCGTCTGTTCACATCACGACCGCCGGCCCCCTTCGCCCGTGGCTCTTTTCTACGCAGGGTGGTACTTTGCGTTCACGTAATGACGCCTAGTCTGCACCGATGCGGCCAAGGCGCGCCGCGGTGCGAGGAGGGGCGGGGTGAGGGCAGTGTTGCGGTTGGCCGCTTCAACGCACGGGCTGGTAGTGCCACACGCTGGCCGGCGGCAGGTTGAGTGGCGTCCAGGCCTCCCGCTTCGCGGTCAGCGCGAGCTTCCGATAGGGCAGCGGCGAGGTGATGCAGTAGGTGTAGAGCAGGAAGCCCTTGCCGGGGGCGACGCTCTCCACCGCATCCACGAAGCGCTTCTGCTGCTCCAGCGGCAGCATGACCAGCGGGATGCCGCAGATCGCCGTGCCGACCTTGCCATGCATCCGCTCGGGCAGGGCGCGCGCCAGCTCGAAGGCGTCGCCCTGGATCACGGTCACGCCGGGCAGCACGCTGCGCAGGTGATCGGCCATGTCGCGCACGATCTCGACCACCACCAGACGCTCCGGCGGCACGCCGGCCGCCAGCAGGGCGCGGCTGATCACCCCCGTCCCGGCGCCGAGTTCCACCACCACCTCGTCCGGCCCGCACTGGACCAGCGCGGCGATGCGCCGGCACAGCGCCGGCGAGGAGGGGATCACCGAGCCCATCTGCAGCGGGTTGGCCAGCCAGCGCTTGAGGAACAAGGTGGTGTTCTTCACCTCCCCATGCGAACGGGCACCGGCGTCCGGGGCGATGCTGTCGGACATCCTCATCTCCTTGGCAGCTTCGTGACAGGATGGCCGCACGCCTATCCGGGTCGCTGCGACGGTGCCCGCACAGTTCCGCGACAGCACCGTGACAAGTCAGCGACGCGCCGGCGCGTTCACCATCCCCGGCACAGGCCCGCGCGAGGCCTAGCATGACCGCCCGCGTCCTGGTGGTGGATGACATCGCCGCCAACCTCCGGCTGCTGGAGGTCAAGCTTCTCAACGAATACTATCAGGTCGCGGTGGCCGCTTCGGGGCCCGAGGCCCTCTCGGTCGCCGCGCGCTGGCTGCCCGATGTCGTGCTGCTCGACGTCATGATGCCCGGCATGGACGGCTACGAGGTCTGCCGTCGGCTGAAAGCGCAGCCCCTGACGGCGCATGTGCCGGTCGTGATGGTCACCGCGCTGACCGAGCAGGCCGAGCGCGTGCGGGCGCTCGATGCCGGGGCCGACGACTTCCTGTCCAAGCCGGTTGATGACGCCATGCTGTTCGCGCGGCTCCGCGCGCTGCTGCGCGTGAAGCAGGTGACGGATGCCTGGCGCCTGCGCTCCGAGACGGCGCGCGACCTTGGCTTCGAGCCGAAGGCGGGGCCACCGGTCGGTGTCGCGGGCGCGCGCGCTTTGATCGTGAACGCCGAGCCCGCGGAGACCGAGCATCTCGCCGGCGTGCTCCGCACGGAAGGGCTCGACGTCACTTGCTGCCTGGACGCCGCCTCGGCCTGGGACACGCTGATGGAAGGCGGCCATGATGTGGTGCTGCTCAGCCTGTCGCTCGATACCGTGGATGCGCTGCGCTTCGCCTCCCGCCTGCGGGCGGAGACGGTGACGCGCGAGCTGCCGGTGATCCTGATCGGCGAGCAGGTGCAGAAGGACCTCGTGCGCCGCGGCTTCGAGATCGGCGCCAACGACCATGTGCTGCGCCCGGTGGACCCGAATGAGCTGCGGGCGCGGGTGCGCAACCAGATTCGCCGCAAGCGCTACCAGGACCTGCTGCGCGCGGATCTCGACCGTTCGCTCGAGATGGCGGTGACCGACCCGCTGACGGGGCTGCGCAACCGCCGCTATGTGCGCCGGCATCTGGACGCCGTGCTGCGCAACGCCGGCGCAGCGGTGCTGCTGCTGGATGTGGATCACTTCAAGGCCGTGAACGACACCCATGGCCACGCCATTGGCGACTGCGCGCTGCGCGAGGTGGCAGAGCGCGTGCGTGCACATCTGCGATCGGCCGATGTCGTGGCGCGCTATGGCGGGGAAGAGTTCTTGGTCGTGATGTCCGGCGCGGCAGCGGAGGATGGCCGCCTGGTGGCCGAACGTCTGCGTCAGGCGGTGGGCAGCCGGCCGGTGATGGTGGAGGGCGTGTCGTTGCCGGTGACGGTCAGCGTCGGGGTCGCCGCGGGCGCGGCGGGCAGTGCGGGCGATGATCTGGTCAGCGCGGCCGATGCGGCGCTCTACCGCGCCAAGGAGAATGGCCGGAACCGCGTGGAGACGGCCTCCGCGCACGACCTTCCGATGGCCGACCGCTGACTCGGGACTCGCCGCAGCGCCCAAAACGAAAGCCCGGCCGTGGGGCCGGGCTCAGCGTCAGGCGATCAGCATCAGGTGACCTCGTGGCGGCCCGAAGGCCGCCGGGATCACTTGATCTTCGCTTCGCGGAAGGCGACGTGCTTGCGCGCCACCGGGTCGTACTTCTTCAGTTCGAGCTTGCCGGTGGCATTCCGCGTGTTCTTCTTCGTCACGTAGAAATAGCCCGTCTCCGCGGTGCTCACGAGCTTGATCAGGACGGTATTGGCCTTGGCCATGGGGGCGGTTCCAGCGGTCTAGGGCGGTCGAATTCGAACGCCGCGCACGCCCAAGGGCGGCCCGGCAGGGTGGCGCACCATAGTCGGACGCGCCGCTGGGTCAAGGCAGAACCGCCACGGGGGCGGCCGCGGCCTTCAATACTCCTCAGGGCCCCGCGGCGGCCAGCGCCGTGGCGTAGGCGGCGGGGCTCTCGATCAGCGCCCGGGCGGCCATCAGATCCGCCTGCCGGCCCTCGGCCGCCGGGCAGGCGCCGCGCAGCGCCAGCTGTTCGGAGGCCGGCACCGGCGCACGGGCCGCACGCTGGCGCGCGAGGGTGGCCGCCATGGGCGCCTGGCCCGCCTGCAGCCCCGCCAGACCCGTGGCCAGCGCCTGCGGCCCGAGGCTGGTGCAGAGCACCGGCAAGACCCCGATCCCGTGCAGCGGCCAGCCCGACGGCGCCAGCACCCGCGACCAGGTGACCATGAGCTCGCCTTCGTTCGGCAGCGGCGCGATCAGCTGGATCAACCCCTTGCCCATGGTCGCGCTGCCCACCACGGCGGCGCGCCGCCGATCCGCCAGCGCCAGCGCCACGATCTCGGCCGCCGAGGCGGTGCGACCATCCACCAGCACCACCACCGGCCGCCCGCGCGCCAGGTCCTGCCCGCCGGCCTCGTAGCGGCGCGTCGCATCCGGGTGGCGGCCCTCGGTGCGCGCCACCAGCCCATCGGACAGGAAGGCGTCGGCCGCCGCCACCGCCTGGCTCAACAGCCCGCCCCGGTTCGCCCGCAGGTCGAGCACCACCCCGCGCGGTGCCCGCTCGGCGAAGCCATCCACCAGCGCCGCGGTCAATTGCCGCTCCGTGAGCGGGGAGAAAGTGGCGATTCTAATCCAAAGGATCTCCTCGCGCCGCTCCGCCGTGACCGTCCCTCCCACCGCCGGCTCACGCAGCAGGGCCACCTCCCGCACTCGGCCGGCGCGCGAGAGGGAGAGGCGCACCGTCGAGCCCTCCGGCCCTTCCAGCAGCGCGGCCGCGAGGCCGGGCTCCCGCGCGCCCAGCCTTCGGCCATCCACGGCCAGCAACTGGTCGCCGGCGCGGATGCCCGCCAGCGCCGCCGGCCCGCCCGGCGTGACCGCCGCCACCGCCAGCGCATTGCCCTGCACGGCAATGCGCAGGCCGAGCGCGGATTGCCCGACGCGCCGTTCCCGCACGGCGCGGACCTCGGCCGGCGTCAGGTAGCGGCTGTAGGGGTCGAGATGGTTGAACACCTCCTCGAAGCCCGAGGCGATCAGCCGCTCCGCCCCCGCCCGCCGCAGCGCAGGCGAGGAGCGCCAACTGGCCTCGTAGAAGCCCCCGAGCAAATTCGCGAGCGCGCCGGCGGTCGCTGGCGGATCCCGCCCGGCCAGCGGCGCGAGCGGGGCCGTGGCCAGCACGCGATCCTCGACGCGGAGCGCGATCTCCGTCCCGCGCCGCGTCGCCTCGATCCGCGGATCGAGGACGGAGAGGCCCCGCAGCGACCACAGCGCGAGGTCCCCCGGTGCGGGGCGCTCCAGGTGACGCTCCAGCACCTGGCGGAGGCTGTCGGCCAGCACGCGCTCGACGTCGCGGCGGGGGAAGGGGGGTGGGTCGGGCGCCTGCGCGGCGGCGGGCAGGGCCGCCAGCCCGCAGAGGATCAGCGCCGCTTGCGCGGCCCGGCGGCTGGCCGCGAGGAGGCCCGCGAGGGCGGTCCGGACCGACCACCGCGCGGCGGATGGGCGCGGCCCTTCCGCGCGCCCGCGCGCGGGTCGCCCTGCATCAGGCGGAACACCATGCCCCCGGTCCGCGGGGTCGCGGAAACCAGTTGCGCCTCGACCGGTTGGCCAAGGCTGAAGATCAGGCCCGTGCTCCGGCCGGCCATGCTGTGGCCAGCCTCGTCCAACTGCCATCGGTCGTCCGGCAAGGACGCCAGCGGTACGATTCCGCTCGCGCCGTTCGACTCTACTGTCACGAAGAGTCCGAAGCGTGTCACCCCACTGATTCGCACATCGAACATGTCGCCGACGCGATCCGCCATCCAGGCGGCGAGATACCGGTCTACCGCATCGCGTTCCGCCGCCGCGGCGCGGCGCTCGGTCTGGGTGATGTGCTCGGCGGTGTCGGGGAAGCGCGCGGCTTCCTCCTCCGCCAGGCCGTCGCGGCCGAGGTTCAGCCCGGCGACCAGCGCGCGATGCACCAGCAAATCGGCATAGCGGCGGATCGGGCTGGTGAAATGCGCGTAGCGCGTGAGCGCCAGGCCGAAATGGCCGATATTCTCCGGGCCATAGGCCGCCTGCGACTGGCCGCGCAGCACCGCCTCGTTCACCAGCCGCGACTCGGGCCGCTCCTTCACCATCTCCAGCACATGGGAGAAGTCGCGGGGATGGATGCGGTCCCGCGCCGCCAGCTTGATGCCGAGCCCGGCCAGGAATTGGCGGAGCCCTTCCAGCTTTTCGTCCGAGGGGCGGTCATGCACGCGGTACATGCAGGGCGCGCTGAGCTTCTCGAGCTCCTCCGCCGCGGCGACATTGGCAGCGACCATGAACTCCTCGATCAGCTTGTGGCTGTCGAGGCGCGTGCGCGGCACCACCGCCTGCACCTTGCCCTTCTCGTCCAGCAGCACGCGGCGTTCCGCCACGTCGAGGTCGAGCGTCCCGCGCCGCTCGCGCGCTGCCAGCAGCGCCCGGAAGGCGCCGTAGAGGTGCCCGACCTGGCCCTGCGGCACGCCCTCGGGGTCGGTGGATTCGTCATGCGCGGCCTGGACCTGCTCGTAGGTCAGGCGCGCGAAGCTGCGCATGATGCCGCGGCCGAAGCGATGCGTGGTCTTGGTGCCGGACTTGTCGAAGCGCATCTCGACGAAGAGGCAGCCGCGCTCCTCGTTCGGGCGCAGGCTGCACCAGCCATTGGACAGCGCCTCGGGCAGCATCGGCACGACGCGATCGGGGAAATAGACCGAATTGCCCCGCGCCCAGGCCTCGCGATCCAGCGCGCTGCCCGGCTTCACGTAATGCGCGACATCGGCGATCGCGACGACGAGCCGCCAGCCCTCCGGCGTCGGTTCCGCCCAGACGGCGTCGTCGAAGTCGCGCGCATCCTCACCATCGATGGTCACCAGCGGGACGTCGCGCAAATCCTCGCGGCCGCGCTTTGTCACGCCCTTGGCCCGCTCGGCCTCGGTCACCGCCTCGGCGGGGAAGACGTCGGGGATGCCATGGGCGTGGATGCAGACCAGGCTGACGCTGCGCGGCTCTCCCATGCGGCCGAGCACTTCGACGATGCGGGCGGGGCGGGGGCCCATCGGGCGATGCTGGGGGAGTGGTTCGGCCAGCACGATGTCACCCGGCCGCGCGCCGCCGGCCTCGCCGGGTGGCACCATCCACTCGGCGCGGGAGCGCTTGTCGGTCGGGATGATCCGGCCTTCCTCGAAGACGCCGAGGAGGCGCGCGGGGCGGGCTTCGTTCGCCAGGCGCTTGAAGGTGCGGCCTTCGTACTTGGTGCCGCCCAGATGGCGCAGGCGAGCCAGCACGCGCTCCCCGGGCGCGAGGGCCGGCAGGCCGCGGCGCTCGGGCGCCATGAAGATTGCGGGCGGCGGGCCGTTCGCCTTGTCCCAGGTGACCGGGCGCGCGATGGCGTCGCCATCGGCATCCGTGCCGACCACCTCGACCACGGTCATCTCCGGCAGGCGGTCCGGCGCGGCGAGGCCGCGGCGCCCGACGGGTGCCGCCTGGCCGCTATCCTTCAGGCCGCGCAGCAAGTCGCGCAGCGCGGGCCGCTGGTCGGATGACAGGCCGAAATGCCGGGCGATGTCGGATTTGGACACGCGGCCGGGCGAGTCCCGCAGGAAGGCGCGGAGCTGTTCGCGGCTGGGGAGCGGGGCGTCCGGCCTTGCTTGTCCACCTCCCTCTCCCGCCTTGCGGGAGAGGGTCGGGGTGGGGGTGCGGGTGCGGTCGGGCCCGGCCTTCCGCACGCGCTTGCGGGCCGCGTGACCCTTCGGCGGCGGGCCGCGCCGCACCATCTCAGCGTGCCTTCGCCGGGGTGGCTGCCTTGCGCGCGGCGGGCTTCTTCGACGGCGCCTTGGCGGCCGTCTTCGTCGCCGCGGTCTTCGTCGCAGCCGGCTTCTTCGCGGCTGCCTTGGCCGGCGCTGCCTTCCTGGCCGCGGGCTTCGCGGGCGCAGCCTTCTTCACGGCCACCTTCTTCACCGCAGCCTCGCCATTCGGCGCGACGGCCTTGCGCGGCGCGGCCTTGGCCTTTGCCCCCTTTGCGCCCTTCGCACCCTTGGCGTTGCGCGGCGGCAATTCCTTGCCCTTCTCGGCCAGCAGCGCGACCGCCTCATTGAGCGTTGCCGCCTCCATCTCCATCCCGCGCGGCAGGTTGGCGATGGTCTTGCCGTGCATCGCATAGGGCCCGAAGCGCCCCTTGCGGATCTCGACCGCGACACCGTCCTTCGGATGCGGGCCGAGCAGCCGCACCTTTGCCCGGGCTTTCGCCAGCAGCTCCATCGCCCGGTTCATCCCGAGCGCGAGCACATCATCCCCCGGCTCCAGCGACTGGTAGACAGTGCCCAGCCGCACATAGGGCCCGAAGCGGCCGATGCCCGCGCTGATCTCCTCGCCCGTCTCCGGGTCGCGCCCGATGGCGCGTGGCAGCGACAACAGGCCGAGCGCGGCGTCGAGGTCGAGCGTCTCCGGGTTCATGTCGCGCGTCAGGCTGGCGCGGCGCGGCTTGGTCGGCTTGCCCTTTGCATCCGTCCCGCCCTCGCCGAGTTGGACATAGAGCCCATAGGGGCCGCGGCGCAGCGTGACCTTCTCCCCGCTTGCCGGATCGGCGCCGAGCTCGCGCTGGCCTTCGAAGCTGCCCGAGGCCCTCTCCCCATCCGCGCCAGGTGCGGTGAGCGGCCGGGTGTAGCGGCATTCGGGGTAGTTGGAGCAGCCGACGAAGGCGCCGGTCCGCCCGAGCCGGAGCCCGAGCCGCCCGCCGGAGCAGGAGGGGCAGGCACGCGGGTCGCCCGCGCCTTCGCGGGCGGGGAAGAAATGCGGCCCGAGCTCGGCATCCAGCGTGTCGATCACATCGCTGATCTTGAGGTCGGTCGTCGCGCCGAGCGCCTTCGAGAAATCCTCCCAGAAGGCGCGCATCACCTCGCGCCAATCGGCCCGCCCGCCAGAGATGTCGTCGAGCTTCCCCTCGAGCCCGGCGGTGAAGCCGGTATCCACATATTTCTCGAAGAAGGAGACGAGGAAGGCGGTGACGAGCCGCCCGCGGTCCTCCGGCACGAAGCGCCGCTTGTCGAGGCGGACATATTCCCGGTCCTGCAGCACCTGCAGGATCGAGGCATAGGTGGAAGGCCGGCCAATGCCGAGTTCTTCCAGCTTCTTGACCAGCGTCGCCTCGGAATAGCGGGGCGGGGGCTGGGTGAAGTGCTGCAGCGCCTGCACGCCGCCGGTCTTCAGCGCATCCTTCTCCCGCATGGGCGGCAGGGTGCGCTCATCCTCGTCCGGCTCGGCGCCGGCGGTCGCGATGCCGGCGCGGGCATCGGCCGCGCGGTCATCCTCATCCTCTCGGTACAGGCGGAGGAACCCGTCGAAGGCGATGACGGAGCCGGTGGCGCGCAGCCGCGTGCGACCGGTCTCGTCGGCGATCTCGACGCTGGTCTGGTCGAGCTCCGCCGACTGCATCTGGGAGGCGACGGCGCGCTTCCAGACCAGTTCGTAAAGCCGCCGCTGGCGCTCATCGAGGAAGCGCGCGACCTGCTCGGGCGTGCGGCTCACATCGGTCGGGCGGATCGCTTCATGCGCTTCCTGGGCGTTCTTCGCCTTGGACGAGTATTCGCGCGGTGCGCCGGGGACGTAGTCGGGGCCGAAGGCGTCCTTCACATGGTCGCGGATGGCGAAGATCGCCTCGCGCGCCATCTGCACGCCGTCGGTGCGCATATAGGTGATGAGGCCGACGGTCTCGCCGCCGATATCCACGCCCTCATAGAGCTGCTGCGCCGTGCGCATCGCCGCCTGCGCGCCCATGCCGAGTTTTCGGGACGCTTCCATCTGCAGGGTGGAGGTGGTGAAGGGCGGCGGCGGATTTCTCCGAGATCGCTTCTTCTCGACGCTGACGACGGAAAAGCGCCCGGCTTCGACGGCAGCCTTGGCACGCATCGCGCGCGCTTCGTCCGGCAGGTCGAACTGCTCGAGCTTGCGGCCTTCGTGATGTGTCAGCCGCGCGGTGAAGGCGGCGCCCATCGGCGTCGCGAAGCGGGCTTCCACCGTCCAGTATTCGCGCGCCCGGAACGCCTCGATCTCGGCCTCGCGCTCGCAGATCAGGCGGAGTGCGACGGATTGCACGCGGCCGGCCGACTTGCTGCCCGGCAGCTTGCGCCAGAGCACCGGCGAGAGGTTGAAGCCCACCAGGTAATCGAGCGCGCGGCGCGCCAGATAGGCCTCGATCAGCGGGGTATCGAGGTCGCGCGGGGCGGCGATCGCGGTCTGGATGGCGCGCTTGGTGATCTCGTTGAAGGTGATGCGGTTGACCTCGACGCCCTTCAGGGCACCGCGCCGGGCCAGCATGTCCTTCACATGCCAGGAGATCGCCTCGCCTTCGCGGTCGGGGTCGGTGGCCAGGAACAGGCGCTTCGCCCCGCGCAGCGCGGAGGCGATCTCGCGTACCTGGCGCTCGCCGCGGTCATCCGCTTCCCAGTCCATGGCGAAATCCTCGTCCGGCCGGACGGAGCCGTCCTTGGCCGGCAGGTCGCGGACATGGCCGAAGGAGGCGAGGACGCGGAAGCCGCCGCCCAGATACTTGTTGATGGTCTTGGCCTTGGCGGGGCTTTCGACCACGACGACGTCGGTCATGTGCTGCTGGTTCGCCCTGTTTCTGGCCGCGGCGGCCGCCTTGCGCCTCAGCGCAAAGCCCGCACGACACGGTCGCCGGGCAGCGACTCCACCAGCCCCGAAAGCTCGAGATCCAGCAGCATCGCCCGCACGACAGGCGTCGAGAGGTGGCAGCGCCGGGCGAGATCGTCAACGCCTACTGGTGTGGAGCCAATCATCTCAAGGACTTGGCCGGTGCTGCCCGGGGGCGGCTCCGGCGCCTCCTCCGCCGCAGGGGCCTCGGGCGGATCGGACCGACTCTGGAACAGGGGGGTGGCCCGCGGGCTGTGGGGGAGGTGGGCGAGCACATCCTCGGCGCTCTCCACCAGATGCGCGCCCTGGCGGATCAGGTCGTTGCCGCCGCGGGCGCGGGGATCGAGCGGGCTGCCGGGGACGGCGAAGACCTCCCGCCCGGCTTCCAGCGCGAGACGCGCGGTGATGAGGCTGCCGGAGCGCTGCGCCGCCTCCACCACGACGACGCCGAGTACCATCCCCGCCACGATCCGGTTCCGGCGCGGGAAGTGGCGGGCGAGCGGCGCGGTGCCGAGCGGCGCCTCTGCCACCACCGCGCCGCCTTCCGCTGCGATGCGCGCCTGCAGCGGCGCGTTCTCAGCCGGGTAGGGCACATCCAGGCCACCCGCGACCACGGCGATGGTCCGCCCCTGCGCGTTGAGTGCACCCGCATGCGCCGCCGCATCCACCCCACGCGCGAGGCCGGAGGTGACGACGATGCCGCCCGTGGTGAGCCCCGCCGCCAGCTCCTCCGCCATGCGGCGCCCAGCAGCGGAGGCGGCGCGCGCGCCGACCACGCCGACCTGCCGGCGCCCCAGCACGCTGGCATCGCCGAGCAGCGCCAGCACCGAGGGTGCGTCCTCGGTCAGCGCCAGCAGCGGCGGGTAGCCCGGCGCGCCTAGATGCAGCCAGCTGCCGCCGAGGCGCGCTAGCGCCTCCATCTCCCGCGCGGCGGCCTCGGGCGGGCAGGGGGTGAGGGTGCGACCGGTCGCGGCCGCGAGGCGCGGCAGGGCGGCGAGCGCCGCGGTGGCGCTGCCATGGCGCTCGATCAGGCGCCGGAAGGTGGTGGGACCGACGCCCTCGCTGCGCGCGAGGCGCAGCCGGGCTAGGGATTCGGCTGGCGTCAGGTCGCGCGGCGCCGCCTCGACCAGCCCCAGCAGATCCGGTGTCGCATCCCGATGGTCCATCCCGGCGAGCGCATCACGGTCCGAGGGCGGCGCGCAACCTAAAGTTGCGAATTCTATTTCGCCACACCCGAGCGCGTGGCGCCTGCTAGCCCTCTCCCCCCGACGGGGGGAGAGGGTTGGGTGAGGGGGGCGCCGCAATGTCGCAAACCCCCTGACCGTCTTGCCCGTCCCCCTCACCCCGACCCTCTCCCCCATAAGTGGGGGAGAGGGAGAGCGAGAGCGCCCGCGCCTCAGCCCTTCTTCGCGCCCACGCGCGGCTCGGTGCCGGCCAGCAGGCGCTCGATATTCGCCTTGTGGCGCCAGGCGATCAGCGCCGCGAGGCCGGCAGCGAAGGCCGCGAGCGGCCATTCCCCCGCGACCAGCGCGATGATCGGAGCCGCTGCGCAGGCCGCAAGCGCGCCAGCCGAGGAGATGCGGGTGGCCGCGAAGACCGCGGCCCAGACCAACAGCGTCGCCAGCCCGAGCCACCATTGCGCCGCAAGCATCACGCCCGCCGCGGTCGCCACCCCCTTGCCGCCCCGAAAACCGAGCCAGACGGGGAAGATGTGGCCGGCCATGGCGGCGACGCCGGCGACCAGCGCGGCCTCCTCGCCCCAGGCCCAGCGCGCGATCAGCAGCGCGGCCGCGCCCTTCAGCACATCCAGCGCGAGCGTCGCGGCGGCGAGCGGCTTGTTGCCCGTCCGCAGCACATTCGTCGCGCCGATATTGCCCGAGCCGATGGCGCGGATGTCGCCAAGCCCCGCTGCCTTGGTCAGGATCAGGCCGTAGGGGACAGAGCCGAGCAGGTAGCCGAGCAGCGCGGCCAGGATCAGGGACATCACCCGAAAACCCGCCTGCCGTTCTTCCAGGTGCCCAGCACCTTGCCCTCCAGAGCACGGCCGTCGAAGGGGGTGTTCTGCGCCTTGCCCGGCAGCTTCCCGGCTTCCACGCGCCAGCCGCGCTCGGGGTGGAACAGCACGAGGTCGGCGGGCGCGCCTTTTCGGAGCGTGCCGGCCTCGATCCCGAGCAGCTTCGCGGGCCGCGCGGTCAGCAAATCGAGCGCCTGCAGCAGCGTGAGGTCACCGCCATGGACGCGGGCCAGCGTCACGGCCAGCAGCGTCGCGAGCCCGGCGCCGCCCGCCTCGGCCTGGGCAAAGGGCAGGCGCTTGTCATCGGCATCGCGCGGCTGGTGATCGGAGGCGATGGCATCGATCGTGCCGTCCTTGAGCGCCGCGATCACCGCCAGCCGGTCGGCCTCGTCGCGCAGCGGGGGCGAGAGCTTCGCATAGGTGCGATATTCGCCGATCGCCGTCTCGTTAAGGTCGAAATAGGGCGGCGCAGTGTCGCAGGTAACGGCGAGGCCTTCCGCCTTCGCGGTGCGGATCAGGTCGAGCGCGGCGCCGGTGCTGACATGGGCGAAATGCACATGCCCCTTGGTGATGCGGGCGAGTGCGATGTCGCGGGCCACCAGCATCGCCTCCGCTGCGGGCGGGATGCCAGGCAGGCCCATGCGGGTGGCGCGCTCGCCTTCCGTGGCCGCGCCGCCATTGGCCAGCGCCGGTTCCTCCGGGTGCTGCACGACGAAGCTGCCGAAGGCCCGCGCATAGGACAGCGCAAGACGCATGGTGCGCGCATTGCCGATGGCGTGCCGGCCGTCGGTGAAGGCGACGGCGCCGGCTTCCTTCAGCAGGCCGAACTCGCTCATCTCCTTGCCCGCGCAGCCGGCGGTCGCGGCGCCATAGGGCAGGATGGTGACGCAGCCTGTCGCCTCACCCTTGCGGATCACGAAGGAGATAAGGGCCGGATCATCCAGCGCCGGGTCGGTGTCGGGCAGGGTGCAGAGCGTGGTGATCCCGCCCGCCACGGCCGCAAGCGCGGCGGAGGCGATGGTCTCGCGATGCTCCATCCCCGGCTCGCCGATGGCGGCGCGCATATCCACTAGGCCCGGCGCGAGGCAGGCGCCACCGGCATCCACCACCGTGGCGCCTTCGGGGGTACCGAGGTTGGCGCCGTGATCCGCGATGATGCCGTCCCGCACCAGCAGCGCGCCCGGCGCGTCGAGGCCGCTGGCCGGGTCCAGCAGTCGGGCGTTGACGATATGAACGAGGCTCATGCGTTCCGCCGCAGGTTGCGCGAGAGCAGGTCGAGCACGGCCATGCGCACCGCGACCCCCATCTCCACCTGTTCCCCGATCACGCTGCGGACCGGGTCGTCGGCGACCGCGCTGTCAATCTCGACGCCGCGGTTCATCGGGCCGGGATGCATGACGATCGCATCGGGCTTCGCCACGGCCAACTTCTCCGCATCGAGGCCGTAGAAGCGGAAGAACTCGCGCGCGCTCGGCACCAGGCCGCCCGTCATGCGTTCCTTCTGCAGCCGCAGCATCATCACGACATCGGCGTCCGCGAGGCCTGTCTTCATCGAATGATGCACCTCGACGCCAAGGCGCGCGGCTTCCGCCGGGATCAGCGTCGGCGGGCCGACGATGCGCACGCGGGCATTCATGGTCAGCAGCAGGTGGATGTTGGAACGGGCCACGCGCGAATGCAGCACGTCGCCGCAGATCGCGACCGTCAGCCCCTCCAGCCGACCCTTGCGGCGGCGGATGGTCAGCGCATCCAGCAGTGCCTGGGTCGGGTGTTCATGCGTGCCGTCGCCGGCATTGATCACCGCTGCATCCACCTTCTGCGCCAGCAGCGCCGGTGCGCCGGACTGGCCGTGGCGCACCACCAGCAAATCGGTCTGCATCGCGTTCAGCGTCGCCGCCGTGTCCAGCAGCGTCTCGCCCTTGTTCACCGAACTGGTCGAGACCGACATGTTGACGATGTCGGCACCCAGCCGCTTGCCGGCCAGCTCGAAACTAGTGCGGGTGCGGGTGCTGTCCTCGAAGAAGAGGTTGATCAGCGTGCGGCCCTTCAGCAGGTCGCGCTGGGTCTTCCCCTGGCGATTGAGAAGCGCGTAGCTCTCCGCGAGGTCGAGCAGCTCCGCGATATAGGGCGGCTCCAGGCCTTCGACGGCCAGGAGATGTCGGAAGGGATAGGGCACGGGCAGAGTTTAGGCCCGCTACCCGGGAGTCGACCAGCCTGCCCCCGCGTCCGGCGCCGAGGCATCGAGCGCCCCCTGCAGCATGTAGGCGGCAGCGGCCGCATCCACCGCCTTGGCGCGTTTGGCGCGCGTCAGATCGGCCTCGATCATGGCGCGGTTGACGGCAGCCGAGGACAGGCGCTCGTCCCAGAAGGCCACGGGCAGCCCCGCCGCATCCGCGAGCGCCCGGCCCCAATCCTTCGCCGCCTGGGCTGCGGGGCCGAAGCTGCCATCCATCCCGAGCGGCAGCCCGACCACCAGCCCGCCCGCGCCTTCCTTCCGCGCGATCGCCGCGACCTCCGCCGCATTGGCCGCGAGCTTGCCCCGCTGCAGCGACCCATAGGGCGAGGCCAAGGTCAGCGTGACATCCGACAGCGCCAGCCCCACCTGGCGGGCGCCGGGATCGACGCCAATCAGCCGCCCCCCGCGGGGCAGGGCGGCGCGAAGCTCTGTCAGGTTGAAGACTGCCATGTCCGCCGTTATGGTCCCGCCCGCACGCCGGGGCAAATCCCTGGAATTTCAAGGATATCGTGAAGTCCATGTCGCTCGACACCGCCACGGTGAGGCGCATCGCCTCGCTGGCCCGCATCCGGCTGGAAGACGATGAAGTCGGCCGGATGCAGGCCGAGCTCAACGGCATCCTGGGTTGGATCGAGCAACTCCAGGGGGTGAACACCGACGGCGTCGAGCCCATGGCCGGCGGCGCCCCCGAAGGTCAGCCTGCGATGCGCATGCGCGAGGATGCGGTGACCGATGGCGGCCAGGCGGATGCGGTGCTGCGCAACGCGCCCGACCGCATGGGCGAGTATTTCGGCGTGCCGAAGGTGGTCGAGTGATGCGCGCGACGGATTACACCCTGAAGGGCGCGCTCGCCGCGCTCGCCGCCGGCGAGACGACCTCGGTCAAGCTGACCGAGGCGTTTCTGGACGGCATCGCCAAGCTCAATCCGCGGCTGAACGCCTTCATCACGGTGACCGCCGACCAGGCGCTGGACGCTGCCAAGGCGAGCGACGCGCGGCGGGCCGCCGGCAAGGCGGGGCCGCTCGAAGGCGCGCCGATCGCCATCAAGGATCTGTTCTGCACCGCGGGCACGCAGACGACCGCCGGCAGCCGCATCCTCGGCGGCTTCGTGCCGCCCTATGAGAGCACGGTCACGGCGAATTTGCTGCGCGATGGCGCGGTGTTCCTCGGCAAGGTGAACCTCGACGAATTCGCCATGGGCTCGTCGAACAAGACCAGCGCCTATGGCGGCGTCGAGAACCCCTGGTCCCGCGCGAACGACCCCGCGACGCGGCTGGTGCCGGGCGGCTCCTCTGGCGGGTCGGCGGCGGCGGTGGCGGCGCGGCTCGCGCTGGGTGCGACGGCGACCGACACGGGCGGCTCCATCCGCCAGCCCGCGGCCTTCTGCGGCATTGCGGGTATCAAGCCGACCTATGGGCGCTGCTCGCGCTTCGGCATTGTTGCCTTCGCCTCCTCGCTCGATCAGGCGGGGCCTGTGGCGCGCACCGTCGAGGATTGCGCGATCCTGCTGCGCTCCATGTCCGGCTTCGATCCGAAGGACGCGACCAGCGCCAACCTGCCGGTGCCCGACTTCGCCGCCGCCTGCGGGCGGTCGGTGAAGGGCATGCGCATCGGTGTGCCGCGCGAATACCGGCTCGACGGCATGGCGCCGGAGATCGCGGCGCTGTGGGAGCAGGGGCTGCAATGGCTCCGCGACCAGGGTGCGGAGACGGTCGAGATCAGCCTGCCGCACACGAAATACGCGCTGCCGACCTATTATGTGGTCGCACCCGCCGAGGCATCGTCCAACCTCGCGCGCTATGACGGCGTGCGCTTCGGCCTGCGCGAGACGGCGCAGAACTCCGACCTGCGTGACCTCTACGAACGCACGCGTGCGAAGGGCTTCGGGCAGGAGGTGCGCCGGCGCATCATGATCGGCACCTATGTGCTGAGCGCAGGCTACTACGACGCCTATTACCTGAAGGCGCAGAAGGTGCGCGCGCTGATCCGCCGCGACTTCGAGCAGGCCTGGGCCCGGTGCGACGCCATCGTCACGCCGGCGACGCCGACGGCTGCCTTCGGCATGGACGAGAAGCAGGACGACCCGGTGACGATGTACCTCAACGACGTCTTCACCGTGACCGCGAACCTCGCAGGCCTGCCGGGCCTCGCGGTGCCGGCGGGGCTGGATGCGCAGGGCCTGCCGCTCGGCTTGCAGATCGTGGGAAAACCTTTCGACGAGGAAGCCTGCTTCGCGGTCGGCGCTGCCATCGAGCGCGCCGCCAAATTCACGGCGGTTCCGGGGATCCGCGCATGAGCTACACCATCGAAGGCACCACCGGCCCCTGGGAGCTGGTGATCGGGCTCGAAGTCCACGCCCAGGTCACGTCGCATTCAAAGCTGTTCAGCGGCGCCGCCACCGCTTTCGGCGCGGAGCCGAACAGCCAGGTGTCGTTCATCGATGCCGGCTTCCCCGGCATGCTGCCGGTGATCAACCGCGAATGCGTGGCGCAGGCGGTCCGCACCGGGCTTGGCCTCAACGCCAAGATCAACCTCTGGTCGCGCTTCGACCGGAAGAACTACTTCTATGCCGATCTGCCGCAGGGCTATCAGATCAGCCAGTTCGCCGACCCGATCGTCGGTGAGGGCGCGGTCGAGATCACGCTCGCGGACGGCACCACCAAGACCATCGGCATCACCCGCCTGCACCTCGAGCAGGATGCCGGCAAGTCGCTGCACGACCAGCACGCGACGAAGAGCTTCATTGACCTCAATCGCTCCGGCGTCGCGCTGATGGAGATCGTGTCGGAACCCGACATGCGCTCGCCCGAGGATGCCGGCGCGTATCTGACGAAGCTGCGCCAGATCCTGCGCTACCTCGGCACCTGCGACGGCAACATGGACGAAGGCTCCATGCGCGCCGACGTCAACGTCTCCGTCCGCAAGGCGGGCGAGGGCTATCGCACGCGCTGCGAAGTGAAGAACGTCAACTCCGTGAAGTTCGTCATGCAGGCGGTCGAGGCCGAGGCGCGGCGCCAGATCGAGGTCTGGGAGTCGGGCGGCACGGTGGACCAGGAAACCCGCCTGTTCGACACGGCTCGCGGCGTCACGCGTTCCATGCGCAGCAAGGAAGACGCGCATGACTACCGCTACTTCCCCGAGCCCGATTTGCCGCCGCTGGTGCTGGAGCAGGCTTGGGTGGATGCGCTGAAGGCGTCGCTCCCCGAACTGCCCGATGTGCGGCGCGCGCGCTATGTCGCGATGGGCCTGACGCCCTATGATGCCCACGTCCTGACGCTCGAGAAGGAGACCGCCGCCTTCTTCGAGATCGTCGCCAAGGGCCGTGACGCGAAGTTCGCCGCCAATTGGGTGACCGGCGATTTCTTCGCCGCGCTCAACCGCCTGAAGCGCGACATCACCGACCCGCCGGTGACGGCCGAGAATCTCGGCGCGCTGCTCGACCTGATCGCGGACAAGACGGTCTCCGGCAGCCTCGCCAAGCAGGTCTTCGAGGCGATGATCGAAACTGGCAAGGCGCCGGGCGTGATCGTCGAGGAGCGCGGCCTGAAGCAGGTGACCGACACCGGCGCGATCGAGGCCGCGGTGGCCGATGTGCTGGCGAACAACGCCGACAAGGTCGCCGAATACCGCTCCGGCAAGGACAAGCTGTTCGGCTTCTTCGTCGGACAGACGATGAAGGCGATGCAGGGCAAGGGGAACCCGGCCCTGGTGAATGAGGTGGTGAAGAAGCTGCTCGGCTGAGCCGCGCGCCAAGGCGCACTGCCGACGACCACAGCCGAGGAGAACACTATGCCCCGCCGCGCCCTGGTCCATCGCGTCGCCGCGCGCCATCCGGGCGATGCGGCGGCCGTCGCCGCGCTGTTCGACACGGGCGCGCTGCGACCGGAGGAGGTCGTCGCGATCCTCGGCAAGACCGAGGGCAATGGCTGCGTCAACGACTTCACGCGCGCCTATGCCGTGGAGGCGCTCTGCCACATGCTGGCCGCGCGGCTCGGCAGCACGGCAGCGCAGGTGGCGGAGCGTGTCGCGATGGTGATGTCGGGCGGCACGGAAGGCGGGCTGTCGCCGCATTTCCTGGTCTTCGCCGTGCGCGAGGAGGTGGCGCCCGCGGGCCCGCCCGCGCTCGCGCTCGGCACAGCCTTCACCCGGGACTTCGCGCCCGAGGAATTGGGGCGCGTGCCGCAGCTACAGGCGACAGCGGCGGCCGTTCGCCAGGCTATGGACCAGGCTGGCATCACGCGCATCGAGGATGTGCACTACGTCCAGGTGAAGTGCCCGCTTCTGACCAGCGACCGCATCGCCGCCGCAAAGGCGCGCGGTGCCACGGTGGCGACCGAGGACACCTATCATTCGATGGGCCTCTCACGCGGGGCCTCTGCGCTCGGCGTTGCGCTCGCGCTCGGCGAAGTGGACGCGGGCGCGGTATCGGATGCAGCGATCGGCGCCGACTGGTCGCTGTTCTCGGGCCGCGCCAGCTGCTCGGCCGGCGTCGAGCTGCTGCGGAACGAGGTGGTGGTGATGGGCAATAGCGCGGCCTGGGCGGGCGATCTCATCATCTCGCATGACGTGATGGCCGATGCGATCGCTCTGCCCGCGGTCCATGCCGCGCTCCGCGCCGCGGGGCTCGACACTGGCGGCGGTCAGCTGGCCATGGCGGAGGCGACGCGGCTCGTCGCCCTGCTGGCGAAGGCCGAGCCGAGCTCCACTGGCACGATCCGCGGCCGGCGGCACATCATGTGGGACGACAGCGACATCAACGCCACGCGCCATGCGCGCGCGCTGGTCGGCGGCGTGATCGCCGCGGCGACGGGACGCACCGACCTGTTCGTGAGCGGCGGCGCCGAACACCAGGGCCCGGATGGCGGCGGGCCGGTGGCGGTGATCGCGCGGCGGGGGTGAGGGCGCGCCCCGGGGAGGGCGCTGCCCTCCCCGGACCCCACCCGCCAGGGGCATGATGCCCCTGGACCCCCGTCAGTTAAACGCCGAAGGCGGAGGGGGCCGAAGTGCCCCCTCCGCCTTCGGCGTTGAAAACCCATGGGTTCCAAGGTGCCGCTCCCCCTTGGTGGGGTGGGTCCGGGAGGGGCAACGCCCCTCCCGGGAAGCCGCGCCTTACGCCGGCCGCACGCCCCACGGATACGGCATGCTGCCCTTCTGGTGCCCCGTGATGTTGCGGCGCCAGGCCGTGCGCATCGTGAACTGGCCGAGCGGCACCGTCGCCACATCGTCCTGTGCCAGCCGGTTCAGCTCATTCGCCAGCGACAGCTGCCGTTCGGCATCCGGCGCGTCGAGCCAGGCATTCACCAGCTCCTGCGCGCGCGGGCTGTCGTACCAGCCGAACCACCCACTCGCCCCCGGCCCCTTCACGAGGGAGGACACGGCCGGGTTCAGATAGGCCAGCGAGGAGCCATAGGTGTGGAAGATGCTCCACCCGCCCTGATCCACCGGCTGTGTCCGCGCGCGGCGCTGCACCACCGTGCCCCAATCGGTGTCGGCGAGCTCGACGTTGAAGCCGATGCGCCGCAGGCGGTCCGCCGTCAGCTGCCCATGCGGGCCGATCAGCGGGAAGTCGGTCGGGTTGATGATCACCACCTTCTCGCCGCGATAGCCGCTGGCCTGCAGCGCGGCGCGCGCGCGGTCCAGATTGCGCGGCGCCGCATTGAGCGGGGAGAGATCCTCGGTGCCGAGCGGCGTGCCGCAGGGAAAGAGGCTGCGGCATTCGCGCCAGACGCTCTGGTCGTTGCCGAGCGTGGAGCGCATGTAGTCCGCCTGGTCCACCGACAGCGCCACAGCCTGGCGCACCGCGCGGTCGTTGAAGGGCGCCTGCAGGTGATTGAGCCGCATCACCGACATGATGCCCCAGGGGTTCAGCACATCCACCTGGATATTGCGGTTGCGCTGGAGAGTCGGGATGAGGTCGGGCAGCGGCTGGTCGAGCCAATCCACCTCGCCCGCCTGCAGCGCGGCCGCGGCCGTCGCGGGGTCGGGCAGGATGTGCCACTCGATGCGCGGGTAATGCGCCACCTTGCCGCCCGCCGCGCCATCCGTGGGCTCGTTGCGCGGGCGGTAGCCGTCGAACTTCTCGTACACGACGCGCGAGCCGGAGACGAATTCGCCGCGGTTGAAGCGATAGGGGCCGCTGCCCACCATCTCGCTGATCTGCGCATTGGCATCCGTCCGCGCCAGGCGTTCGGGCATGATGAAGGGGACGTTGGCATCGGGCTTGGCCAGCGCATCCAGCAGCAGCGGGAAGGGCCGCTTGAGGCGGATCTCCAGCGTCCGGTCATCCACCGCGCGCCATTCATCCACGCGCTCGGCCAGGATCTGGCCGAAGGGATCGCGCCGCGCCCAACGCGCGAGGGAGGCCGCGCAATCCGCTGCGCGCACCGGCTCTCCGTCATGGAAGCGCAGCCCCTCGCGCAGCCTGATCCGCCAGACGCGGCCATCGGCCGAGACCTCATGCCCTTCGGCCATCTGCGGCCGCGGACGCAGCTGCCCGTCCATGCCGTAGAGCGTGTCGAAGACATGGTAGCCGTGCATCTGCGTCACGATGGCGCTGGTCCAGATCGGATCCAGCGCTGTCAGGTTGGCCTGCGGCACGAAGCGCAGCGTGGTGGCGCGCGTCCCTTGGGCCAGCAGCGGAGCGGGCAGGACGGAACCGGCGGCGAGACCCGCGGCCCCGGCGAACAATGTACGGCGATGCATAGCGCTTCCTCGTAGGGATCTTGCGTCCCGGCGGGGAAGGCTAGGCGTGCGCCGCGGCGGCGGTCAACGCTGTTCCTGGCCCGCGCAGAGCCGGGCCCGGGCGGCGGCGTATTCGGCCTTGAGGCGCGCGATCACTTCGGCGGCCGGCGGCGCATCGGCGATGGACCCCACCCCCTGGCCCGCGCCCCAGATGTCCTTCCAGGGCCGCACGTGCTCCGAGCCATACTTCATCCGGCTCTTATCCGCGGCCGGCAGCGCATCCGGGTCGAGCCCTTGGGCTGCGATGGAGGGCTTGAGGTAGTTGCCCGGCACGCCGGTGAAGAAGGGCGTGTAGACGATGTCCGCGGCAGCGCTTTCGACGATCATCGCCTTGTAGCGCTCGGCGGCACTGGCCTCGGCGGTCGCGATGAAGCGCGTGCCCATATAGGCAAGGTCGGCACCCATCGCCTGCGCTGCCAGTACTTGGCGCCCTTCGGTGATCGCGCCCGACAGCGCGATCGGCCCGTTCCAGATGCGCCGTATCTCGGCCACCAGCGCGAAGGGGCTGAGCGTGCCGGCATGCCCGCCTGCGCCGGCTGCGACCAGCACCAACCCATCCACGCCCGCTTCCAGCGCCTTTTCCGCGTGCCGCAGGCTGGTGATGTCGTGGAAGACGATGCCGCCCCAATCATGCACCCGCTTCACCACATCGCCCGGCGCGCGCAGCGAGGTGATGATCATCGGCACGCGATGCTTCGCGCAGACCTCGATGTCGTGCTCCAGCCGGTCATTGCTGGCGTGCACGATCTGGTTCACGGCAAAGGGCGCGTCATCCGGCCCGAGCGCGGCGCGGATGCGCGTGAGCCAGGCATCCAGCTCCTCCTTCGGGCGCGCATTCAGCGCGGGGAAGGCACCGACGATCCCCGCCCGGCATTGGGCGATCACGAGATCGGGGTTGGAGATGATGAAGAGCGGGGCGCCGATCACCGGCAGCGCAAGGCGCTGGAGAAGGGGGGGCAGGGACATGGCCGCAGGATGCCGCCCCGCCCGCCCGGCGTCCATGCGTTCCGCCTTGACCACCGCCCCCCGGCGCGCGATTCACCTTGGGCAAGACGGGGAGGGGCGCCATGAACGGACCTGTGCGGTTCGAAGTTGCGGCGGAGGGTGTCGCGGTCGCGACCATCGCCGCGCCCCCCGTGAATGCGCTTTCAGCCGCGCTCCGCGCCGAGCTGTCCGCCGCGCTCCAACGTGTGGCGGAGGACCCGGCCATCCGCGCCCTGGTGCTGGCCGCCGAGGGGCGCGCCTGGGTCGCCGGCGCCGACATTTCTGAATTCGGCAAGCCGCCCGTCTCGCCCACGCTGCCCGAGGTCATCGCCGCGTTCGATGCCTGCCCGAAGCCCGTGGTGGCGGCGATCCATGCCACGGCGCTCGGCGGCGGGCTTGAGCTCGCCATGGCCTGCACCGCGCGGGTGCTTGGCGGCGCGGCGAAGCTCGGCCTGCCGGAGGTGAAGCTCGGCCTGCTGCCCGGGGCGGGTGGCACGCAGCGCGCGCCGCGCCTGATGGGGGCGGCCGCCGCGCTGCGCCTGATGGCCGCGGGCGATCCGCTGGATGCGAAGGCGGCGCTGGTCGCAGGGCTCGCGGATGAACTGGCTGAGGGCGACCTGCTCGCCGCGGCCAAGGTGCTGGCCGCGCGGCTGGCCGCCAGCCCGCTGCCGCTGGCCGTCTCGGCGCGCGATGCCGGGCTTGGCGATCGTGCTGGCTTCGAGGCGGAGGCCACGGCGCTGGCGAAGCGCGCCGCGACGGAGCCGCAAATCGCCGCGATGATCGCCTGCGTCCGCGCCTGCTATGAGATGCCGGTCGCCGAGGCTCTGGCGCTGGAACGCCAGGCCTTCCGCGACCTCGTCGCCGATCCGCGCAGCAAGGCGTTGCGCCATGCTTTCTTTGCCGAACGCGAGGCGGCGAAGATCGCGGGCATCCCGGCAGGCACGACGCCGCGCACCGTGGAACGCGCGGCGGTGCTTGGCGCCGGCACGATGGGGGCGGGCATCGCCATGTGCTTCGCCAATGCCGGCATCCCCGTCCGCGTGATCGAGACGGATGAGGCAGCGCTGCAGCGGGGCCTCGCGCGCATCCGCGGCACCTATGAGGCCAGCGTGAAGCGCGGCAGCCTGAGCGCAGAGGCGCTCGCCCGCCGCATGGCGCTGGTAGAGGGTGCGGTCGGCCTCGAAGCCGCCGGCGAGGCCGATGTGATCGTCGAGGCAGTGTTCGAGGAGATGGGGCTGAAGAAGCAGGTCTTCGCCACGCTTGATCGCGTGGCGAAACCGGGCGCCGTGATCGCCTCCAACACCTCCTATCTCGACATTGACGAGATGGCGGCGGCGACGACGCGCCCGGGCGATGTGCTGGGGATGCATTTCTTCTCGCCTGCCAATGTGATGAAGCTCCTGGAGGTGGTGCGCGCGCGGCACACCGCGCCGGATGCGCTGGCGACCGCGGCCGAGCTGGGGCGTCGTCTGGGCAAGGTGCCGGTCGTGGTCGGCGTCTGCTTCGGCTTCGTCGGCAACCGCATGCTGGCGCGGCGTACCGCGCAGGTGGAACGCCTGCTGCTGGAAGGCGCGCTGCCCGAGCAGGTGGACAAGGCGCTGACCGATTTCGGCTTCCGCATGGGGCCGTGTGCGATGAGCGACCTCGCCGGCCTCGACATCGGATGGCGCATCCGCCAGGCGACCGGGAAGAAGGCGCCTGTCGCGGATGCGTTGGTGGAGGCCGGGCGCCTCGGCCAGAAGACCGCCAAAGGTTTCTTCCGTTACCCCGAAGGTTCAAGAACCGGTCTGAACGACCCCGAGGTGACGTCCCTTATCGAGCAGGTCGCAGCCCGCGAAGGCGTGACGCGGCGTGCGATCGCACAGGATGAGATCCTCGACCGCCTGCTCCTGCCCATGGTGAACGAAGGCGCACGCATCCTGGCGGAAGGTATCGCCGCGCGACCGGGCGACATCGATGTCGTCTGGCTGCATGGCTACAATTGGCCGGCCTGGACGGGCGGCCCGATGCATTGGGCCGATGCGCGCGGCCTCGCGGAAATTGCAGCGCGTCTTGCCGGCTTCGCGCAGGCGAGCGGCGATGAGAGCCTGCAACCCGCGCCGCTGCTGGTGCGCCTGGCGGCAGAAGGCAAGGGCTTCGCCAGCGTGAAGCCTGGCTGATGCCCTACCCTTGGGAAGCCAGCTACCCGCCGCAATCGCGCTGGGACGTGCCCATCGCGGAAGGCACGCTGCCGGGCTTCCTGGATGACTGCGCCGTGCGCTTCGGCGATGCGCCGGCGCTGGAATATCGCGGCCATGTTCTGTCCTATCGCCAGTTCCAGGCGCTGGCGGACCGCATCGCGGCGGGGCTGATGGCGGGCGGGGTCGGGCGCGGCGATTGCATCGCACTGCTGCTGCCGAACACGCCCTGGCATCCCATCTGCTTCTTCGCCGCGCTGCGCACCGGGGCGCGGGTGGTGCATCTCTCGGCGCTGGATGCGAAGCGCGAGCTGGCGCAGAAGGCGCGCGATGCGGGCGCGACGCTGCTGATCACGACGGGCTTTGCATCGCTGGTGGCGCAGGCCGAAGGGATGCTGGCCGAAGGCGCCGTGCCGCGCGCGTTGCTCGCGCCGGAGGCGCGCTGGGGCGGGGAGGATGCGCCCAGCACGATCCCGCACCTAGCTGAAGCCGATCCGCCTGTTGCCTGGCCGAGCCTGACGCCGGCCGATCTCGCGCTGCTGCAATACACTGGCGGTACCACCGGCACGCCGAAGGGCGCGATGCTGACGCATGGCAACCTCACCGCAGCGGTGGCGATCTACAAGGCGTTTCGGGATTCCACCTCCCTGCCGGAGGGCGAGGGGCGGGTGCTGGTGCTGCTGCCCTTGTTCCACATCTTCGCACTCACCGCTGTGCTGCTGCGCCAGATGGCGGAAGGCGCACTGCTGCATCTGCGCCCGCGCTTCGATGCCGCCCAGGCCATCGCCGATATCGAGACGCTGCGCATCAACACCTTCTCCGGCGTGCCGACCATGTGGATCGGCATGCTGAACAGCCCGGAAGCGCGGCCGGAGCGCTTCGCCAGCCTGCGCGTCGTGCGATCGGGCGGCGCGCCCATGCCCTTCGAGACGCTGCGCCAGTTGGAAGCGCTGATCGGCCGGCGCATCGGCGGCGGCTGGGGCATGACCGAAACCTGCCCCGCCGGCACCGGCATCCCCCCCGATGCGCCACGCCGCGCCGGGCTGATCGGCCTGCCGCTGCCACGGATCGAAATGCGGATCGTGGACCCCGATGTGCCGACGCGCGAACGCCCGATCCGTGAGGTGGGCGAGATCGCGATCCGCGGCCCGAACGTCTTCTCCGGCTACTGGAACCGCGAGGCGGAGAACGCGGTGGCCTTTGCCGATGGCTGGTTCCTGACCGGCGATATGGGCTGGATGGATGCGGGTGGCTTTTTCACCTTGGTGGACCGCCGCAAGAACATGATCATCTCGGGTGGGTTCAACGTCTATCCCGCGCAGATCGAGCAGGCGATCTATGAACACCCGGATGTCGCCGAATGCATCGTCATCGGCATCCCGGACGCCTATCGCGGCCAGGCGGCGAAGGCTTTTGTCGCGCTGAAGCCCGGCGCACGGGGCTTCACACTGGACGAGCTGCGCGCCTTCCTGGCAGAGCGCCTTGGCAAGCATGAATTGCCCGCCGCGCTCGAGATACGGGACAGCCTGCCGCGAAGTGCCGCGGGGAAGTTGCTAGCCTCCGCGCTGCGTGCCGAGATGGAAGGAACGGCCTGATGGACCTTCGCTACACCGCCGAGGAGATCGCCTTCCGCGACGACCTCCGTGCCTTCTTCCGCCGCGAGATCCCGGCCGAGATCCGCCGCAAGGTCAGTGAGGGCCGGAAGCTGGCGCGCGAGGATTACGTGACCAGCCAGAAGATCCTGCACGCGGCAGGCCTGGCCACCCCGAATTGGCCGGTGGCCTTTGGCGGCAAGGATTGGTCGCCCGTGCAGCGCTACATCTTCGTCGAGGAATTGCAGGCCGCCGCCGTGCCGCAGCCGCTCGGCTTCAACGTCAACATGGTCGGCCCCGTCATCGCCACCTTCGGCAGCGAGGCGCAGAAGCAGCGCTTCCTCCCCGCGACCGCGAGCCTCGACATCTGGTGGGCGCAGGGCTTCTCCGAACCCGGCGCGGGATCGGACCTCGCCAGCCTCAAGACCACGGCGCGGCGGGAGGGCGAGCACTTCGTCCTCAACGGCCAGAAGACCTGGACGACGCTCGGCCAATATGCCGACTGGATCTTCGTCCTGGCCCGCACCGACCCGGCCGCGCGCAAGAAGCAGGAAGGTATCTCCTTCATCCTGGTGGACATGAAAACGCCGGGCATCACGCTCCGCCCCATCATCACGATCGATGGCGGGCATGAGGTGAACGAGGTCTTCTTCGACGAGGTGAAGGTCCCGGCCGAGAATTTGGTCGGTGAGCTCAACAAGGGCTGGGACTACGCGAAGTTCCTGCTCTCGAATGAGCGCATCGGCATCGCGCGCATCGGCATGACGAAGGAACGCCTGGCCCGCGTGAAACGCTTGGCGCAGGAGACGCCGGCGGGCGAGGGGATGGTCTGGGACGACCCCGATTTCCGCCGCCGCCTGGCCTGGAGCGAGATCGAGCTGAAGGCGCTCGAGATCACGCAGATGCGCGTTGTCGCCGCCCAGCGCAGCAAGGCCGCCGACAAGCCCGACCCGTCGAGCTCCATCCTCAAGATCAAGGGCAGCGAGATCCAGCAGCAGGCGACGCAGCTGCTGATGGAGATCGCCGGCCCCTATGCCCTGCCGCGCCCCGACCGCGACGAGGATGGGCTGAACCTGCCAAGCGTCGGCCCCGAATGGGCGGATGCCGCGGCACCGCTATTCTTCAATTTCCGCAAGGTCTCGATCTACGGCGGCAGCAACGAGATCCAGCGGAACATCATCGCCAAGGCGTTCTTGGGTCTCTGAGGGCACATGGACTTCGACCTCACCGACGAGCAGCGGCTTCTGGCCGACAGCGTCAACCGCTTCGTCGCCGACCGCTACGGCGATTTCGAGAAGCGCCAGGCCTATCGTGCCGAGCCGCGCGGCTATGCCGGTGCCAACTGGTCCGCGATGGCGGAAATGGGCTTGCTCGGCCTGCCCTTGCCCGAGGAGCAGGGCGGCTTCGGCGGCGGCCCCGTCGAGACGATGCTGGTGATGGAGGCCTTCGGGCGGGGGCTCGTGGTCGAGCCCTATCTGGCCAGCATCGTGCTCGGCCTTGGCCTGCTGCGGCGCGCAGGCGGCGATGCGGCGTTGGTCGAGCAGGTCGCGGCGGGCGCGGCGACGCTCGCCTTCGCGCATCAGGAACGCCAGGCGCGCCACGACCTGCACGACATCGCCACCAGCGCGCGGCGGGATGGCGACGCCTGGGTGCTGGATGGCGCGAAGGGCGTCGTGCTGCAGGGCGACAGGGCCGACCGCCTGCTGGTTTCGGCGCGCATCGCCGGCGCGCGGCGCGACCGTGCGGGGATCGGCCTGTTCCTGCTCGATCCCGCCACGCCCGGCGTCACGCGCCGCGGCTATGCCACGCAGGACGGGTTGCGCGCGGCCGAGATCGTGCTGGAAGGCGCCCGCGCCTCGCTGCTGTCGGAAGACGCGCTGCCGCTGATCGAGCTGGTCGCGGATGAGGCGATCGCCGCACTCTGCGCGGAAGCCGTGGGCGCGATGGAGACGCTGCGCGATCTGACGGTGGACTACCTGAAGACGCGCCAGCAATTCGGCCAGCCCATCGGCAATTTTCAGGCCCTGCAGCACCGCGCGGCCGACATGCTGGTCGCGACCGAACAGGCGCGCAGCATCACCATGTACGCCGCCATGATGGTGCAGCAGCCCGATGCGGCCGCGCGCGGCACCGCGCTTTCGGCCGCCAAGGCGCTGGTGGGGCGGCTCGCCGACCAGCTGGGCAAGGAGGCGATCCAGCTGCATGGCGGTATCGCCATGACCGAGGAGTACAAGGCCGGCCACTACTTCAAGCGGCTGGCGATCCTCGGCGTGCTGCTCGGCGATGTGGACCACCATCTGCGCCGTGTCGTCGCCGCGGGTGGGCTGCCGGATTGAGGCAGCACGCCGGGCGCGTCATGCCGGCGCGGCCGTTGCTTAAGGTTTCGACAAATCACGAATTTGTCGGACGTAAATTCGCCGAACCCTGCCCCAGGGTCTTTACCCGACCACGTCTCATCTCCTTATCGTAGCGATGACGCGTCGGACATCTCCAGCCTGTTGGGGCCTCTGGCGTGGGCGGTTGGGGAAGAAACGGTCAATGCCCGATGGGCAATTCGCCGGCCGGCGCGGCAGCGCCGAGCTCAGGCGTCAAAGCGCGGCCTTGCCGCTGGTTGGCCAGGGCATGGCGCTGCGCGTCGTGCTGGTCACCAGCCGGGAGACGAAGCGCTGGGTGATTCCGAAAGGCTGGATCGAGCCAGAGGAGGCTGCGCACCGCTCCGCCGCGCGCGAGGCCTTCGAGGAAGCCGGTCTGCTCGGCGAAGCGGAAACCGAGCCGCTCGGCAGCTACGCCTATCCGAAGCGGCGGTCCGATGGCAGCACGGTGACAACCGAGGTGCTGGTCTTCCGCTTCCGCGTCACCCGCCAGCTGCACGACTGGCCGGAGCGGCTGGAGCGGGAGCGGCGGCTATTCACCCCCGCCGCCGCCGCTGCGCTCGTCGCCGAACCGGGCCTTGCGGCGCTGCTGCGCTCGCTCAGCCCACGGCAAAGCCGTCCGGCATGACGCCGCGCGGCTTCACCAGGTCATAGGGGCCGCGCGGCAGGAAGCGGCCGGTGCCGGGCTCGGCCTGCACCGTGCCATCGCGCATCACCACCTGGCCGCGGCGGATCGTCGCCACCGGCCAGCCGGTGACCTCCAGCCCCTCATAGGGCGTGTAGTCGATGGCGTGCTGCATCAGCGCGTTGGTGATCGTCACCTTCTTCGCCGGATCCCACAGCACGATATCGGCGTCGCTGCCCGGCTGGATCGCGCCCTTTTTCGGGTAGAGCCCCATGATCTTCGCGGGGTTCGTGCTGGTGAGCTTCACGAATTCCTCAAGCCCGATGCGCCCCTTCGAGACACCTTCGCTGAAGACGATCGGCAGCCGCGCCGCCAAGCCCGGGATGCCGTTCGGGATTTTCTCGAAGCTCGCATCGCGGCCGGCCGAAGCCTTGCCGCGCGTGCCTTCGAAGCTGAAGCCGCAATGGTCCGACGAGATGACATCGAGCGTGCCGCGCCGGACCATCTCCCAGATGCGCGCATGCTCGGCCGCATCGCGCGGCGCGGGGCTGCACATGAACTTGGCCCCCTCGAAGCCACCGTCGCGGGGATTGGTGCGCGCCATGTCGGCCGCCGTCAGCGTGACGTATTGCGGGCAGGTCTCGCCCCACACCTTCACGCCGCGCGCCTGGGCGCGGGCGATCTCCTCCGCCGCTTCCTCGCAGGAGACGTGGAAGACCTGGATCGGCTGATCCACCAGCTCCGCCAGCGCGATCGCACGATGCGTCGCCTCCCGCTCCACCACGCGCGGGCGCGACCAGGCGTGGTAGGTGGGCGCGGTCATCCCGGCGTCCAGCAGCGCCTGCGTGCGCCAGCCGATGGCGGCGTAATTCTCGCAATGCACCGTCACAAGGCAGCCATGCTTCCGCGCGGCCAGCAGCACCTTGAGGTAATTTGCGTCTGAAAGATGCAGCGGCTCATAGGTCAGGAAGACCTTCAGGCTGCGCACGCCCTCGGCCACCACCTTCGGCACTTCCTCGTTGATCACGACATCGGTCGGGTCGCTGATGATCTGGTGGAAGGCGAAGTCCAGCATGCCGCCCTCGCCGCGGCGGCGCGCATCCTGGTAGCGCTCCCAGATGCCGAAGCCCTTCCATTGCGGGATGAAGCAGACGACGCTGGTGGTGCCGCCGGCGAAGGCGGAGGTGGAGGCGCTGACGAAGCTTTCCTCCATTACCGTCACGGGCGGCTCGCCATCGGCCATGGTGTAGCCGCCGCGCGAGGTCTCCTCGATGTGGCAATGGCTGTCCACGCCGCCGGGCAGCACATAAAGGCCGTCAGCCTCGATCACCTGGGCGGCGTCGGTGATCCGCTCCGCGATGGCGGCGATGCGGCCATCCTTCACGCCGATATCGCAGCGCGCCACCCCGAAGCCGGTCGCCACCAGCCCGCCGCGGATAGCAAGGTCGTATTCGGCCATCATCCGTCTCCTATCGTCTGTGGTCGGCGGCATAGGCGCGACCATAGCGCGCTTCCAGCCGGCGCTGCACGAAGTCCCAGGCGGTGGTCATCACCAGGTACCAGATGGCTGCGGCGATGAAGAGCTCCAGCACCATGAAGCGTTCCTGGATCAGGATCTGCGTCCGGCGCAGCAGCTCCTCCATGCTGATGACGGACGCCACCGAGGTGGTCTTCAGAAGCCCGTTCACCGAATTGCCGAGCGGCGGGATGATGATGCGCATCGCCTGCGGCCAGGTGACGGTGCGGAAGACCTGCACGGGCGACAGGCCAAGCGCGAGCCCCGCTTCCTTCTGCCCCCGCCCGACCGCCATGATGCCCGACCGCACGATCTCGCTGAGATAGGCTGCCTCGTTCAGCGCAAGGCCCAGCAGCGCGGCCTGGGTTACGCTGAAGCGCAGCCCGAACAGCGGCAGGCCTGTGTAGATGATCAGCAGCTGCACCAGCAGCGGCGTGCCGCGGAACAGCCAGCAATAGGTCGCCGCGATCCAACCCAGCGTGCGGTTCGGCGACAGCCGCATCAAGGCCAGCACGATGCCGAGCGCGAGCCCGCCGGCCAGCGAGGCGATCGTCAGCCACAGCGTCGTCAGCGCCCCTTCCAGCAGGAAGGGGTTGAACAGGTAGTCGAAGAACCCGTCCCAGGACCAGATATGGATGGCTGCCTACTCCGCACATGAACCCTCCCCCGCAGGCGGGGGAGGGAGAGAAGGGTAGCCTATTACGGCCCGACGACCGAGAAGGTCGGGTCCGCGATGGTCACGCCATAGCGCTGGAACAGCGCGCCCAGGCTGCCATCCGCCTGCATCTCCAGCAGCACGCCCGAGACCGCCATCGCCAGCGTGCGCGACCGGAAGGCGAAGGCCGCCGGCGTCGGGAACAGGCCGTGCAGCACGCGCGGGAATTCGCCGCGCTGGTCGTATTCGGCTGCCACCGCGTCGATCGAGGTCACCGCCTCCACCTGGCCCGCGCGCAGCGCCTGGAAGGCGACCGCGAAATTGTCGAAGGTCCGCACATTGATCGGCCGTTGCCCGGCACTCTGCAGGGTCTGGCTGATCTCGCGGAGCCGCCGTTCCTCGAAGCCGCCGAGCTCGACGCCGACGGTGCGGCCTGCCAGGTCGCGCTCGGCGCGGATGTTGAGCGGGTTGCCGCGCGCAGCGCTGATGGCCACCGCGTTATTCTCGTAGCGGACCATCTGCATCATCCGGGCGCGTTCCTCGGTGAAGAAGATGCCGGTGTTGATCATGTCCCACCGGCGCGCCGCGAGGCCCGGGATCATCGCACTGAACTCGATGCGGACATATTCGGGCGTCAGGCACAGACGCCGCGCGATCTCGGTGCCGAGCTCGATCCGCATGCCCTGCAGCTGCCCTTGCGCGTTCACGAATTGCAGCGGCGGCAGGGTGGGGTTGGTGGACATCACCAGCGTGCGCGGCTTGACCAACTCGCTATCCGCGACGCGCGGCTGGCAGGCCGGCTGCTGCGCCATGGCTGGCGAGGCGAAGACGGCCGCAACAGCGGCCAGCAGAAGACGACGCATTTCTCTTCCTCTTCCTTCCTGGACTACTCGGCGGCCAGCTTCGCGCCTTGCGACAGCAGCCCCATCTCCTGCAGCACGGCTGCAAGCTTCGGCACGTCCGCACCCGGCAGCGGCAGGCGTGGCGGGCGCGGATCGCCCATGCCCATCCCCATCAGCCGGAAGCCCGCCTTGGTCCCCGCGACGTACCGCGGCCCGCCCACCCAGGGCAGCAGCGGCGCCAGCCGCCGATAGAGCGCCAGCGCCTTGTCCCTATCCTTCTCGAAGGCCGCGGCGTGGAACATCTCGGTCGAGAGACGGGGGGCCAGGTTCGAACACACCGCGACCCAGCCGATCGCACCCAGCCACGCGCTCTCGTAGCCGAGCACGCCGGCGAAGACCTCCATCCGGTCGCCGCAGAGTGCGACGATGTCGCGCACGCGCGTCACCTCCAGCGTGCTTTCCTTGACGTAGAGGCAGTTCGGGATGCGGCTGATCTCCGCCAGCATCTCCGCCGTCATATCTACATTCGCCGTTGCCGGGTTGTTGTAGACCATGATCGGCAGGCCGATCGCTTTCGCCACCGTGTCGTAGTGGTGCATCAGCTCGGCCAGCGTCGGCACGGAATAGAAGGGCGGGATGATCATCACGCCATCGGCGCCGAGCGCTTCCGCTTCCTTCGAGGTCCGCACCACCTCGCGCGTGTCCTCGGCGCCAGTGCCGATGATGACGGGCACGCGCCCGCGCGCGGTCTTCACCACCGTCTCGACGATCGCCGTGCGTTCCTCCGGCGAGACGGAGAGGAACTCGCCGGTCGAGCCCAGCGGAATCAGGCCGCGGATTCCCTCCGCGATCTGGAACTCCACCAGGCGCTCCAGCGCCTTCAGGTCCACCGCCTCACCGTCTTCGGTGAAGGGCGTGATCAGCACGGTATAGCAGCCGCGGAAAGCTTCGCCGGACATGGTTGGGGACTCCCTGTCGCCGGATCGCGTCTCGTGGCAGCATCGGAGAACCATTTGGACACGCGGGCAAGCCCCCCACGATGCGCCTGACCCATCCGCGGATCACGCCTTCTGCCGAAGCGGTGAGCATCAGCTTCGACGGATGCCCGATTTCCGCCCTGCCCGGTGAGACGCTGGCCGCCGCGCTCTCGGCCGCCGGTGTGCTGGCCTATCGGCGCACGGCGTCGTGCGCGCCGCGCGGGCTCTGGTGCGGCATGGGCGCCTGCTTCGATTGCCTGGTGACGATCGACGGGCGTCCAAACCAGCGCGCCTGCCTCGCGAAGGTCGTGCCCGGCATGGTTGTGGAGTCTGCACCCGGTGCCGCGTCGCTCGCGCCCGAGCCGCAGGCCACGCCGGAGGAACTCGCGCCGGAGGTGATGGTGGTCGGCGCTGGCCCCGCAGGGTTGTCGGCTGCCATCGCGGCGGCCGAGGCGGGCTGCGACGTGCTGGTGCTGGATGAGCGCGATGCGTCGGGCGGGCAGTATCTCAAGCCACTCGCCGCCAGCCATGCGCATGCCGCACCCGACCGGCAGTTCCGCCACTCCGCCGCGCTGCGCGACCGCGCTCTGGCGGCGGGCGTCGCCTTCCGCCATGGCGCGACGGTCTGGGGCGCCTTCGGGCCGGATGAGATCGCCGCGCTGATCGGCGGCCGCAACCTGGTGATCCGCCCGCAGCGGCTGATCCTGGCACCCGGCGCGCATGAACGCCCGGTGCCGATCCCTGGCTGGACGCTGCCCGGCGTGATGACCACCGGCGCGCTGCAGACCTTGGCGCGCGCGAACCGCGTTTCCCCCGCGCCGCGCGTGATCGTCGCGGGCAATGGGCCGCTCAACCTGCAACTCGCCTGCGAATTGGTGGAGGGCGGCGTCGAGGTCGCGGCGGTGCTCGAAGCCGCGCCGAAGCCGGGTTTTCGGGCGTGGCGCCAGTCGGTGGGGCTGGCCGCGCGCGCGCCCGATCTCGCCTGGGATGGCGTGCGCTACCTGGCCGTTTTGCGGCGCGCGGGCGTGCCCGTAATCTGGGGCACGACGCCGCTGGCAGCGGAGGGCACCGACCGCTTCGAAGCACTGCGCGTCATGACGCCCGATGGCGAGCTCCGCATCACCGCCGGTGCGCTCGCGCTGAACCTCGGCTTCCAGCCGGAGACGGGCCTCGCCCGCGCGCTCGGCTGCGCGCATCGCTTCGAGGATAGCGGCCTCGGCCGGCTGGAGACAGTGACGGATGGGGACGGACGCAGCAGCGTCGCGGGTGTCTTCGCCGTGGGCGATGGCGCGCGTATCGGCGGTGCCCGCATCGCGCTGGCGCGCGGGCGGTTGGCGGGGGTCGCCGCCGCGCGCGACCTTGGCCGCGCCGTGCCCGAGGATACGGCGACGCGTCGCGCACTGGCGCGTGCGATGGCCTTCCAGGATGCGCTGTGGCGCATCTTCGCGGTACCGGAATTCGATGCGACGCAGCTCGCCGACGCGACCATCATCTGCCGCTGCGAGGAGGTGACGGCGGGCGCGTTGCGGGCCGCGCGCGACGATGGCGCTGCTTCGCTCGCCGCGCTGAAGAAGGCGACGCGCGCCGGGATGGGGCGCTGCCAGGGGCGGATGTGCGGCGCGACGGTGGCGCGTTTGGCGACGGCGCGCGACGAGGGTGACTGGGCCGCGCCACGCGCGCCGGTGAAGCCGGTGCCGGCGATGGCGCTGGCGATGGAGAAGCCCGAATGGACCGAGGCGCCGGCCTTCGATGCGCCCGCCGTGCCGCCCATGGTCGCCGCCTCCTCCGGCGCTGCGACGGACTGCGACGTGCTGGTGGTCGGTGGCGGCGTGATCGGGCTCGCCATCGCGCGCGAAGCCGCACGCGCGGGGTTCGCAACGCTGCTCGCCGAGCGCGGCGAACCCGGACAGGGCGCGTCGACCGCCAATGCCGGCAGCCTGCACATCCAGCTGCACGCCTATGACAGCGCCGGCGCCGCCGAGGGGCCGGACAGTGCCGCGGCGCAGATCCTCGCCCTCGGCCCGCGCTCCGTCGCGCTGTGGCGCGACATCGCGCGCGAATCTGGCGAGGCGCTGGCGATCCGCACCGAAGGCGGGCTGATGCTGGCCGAGACGCCGGCGCAATTCGCCGCACTCGCCGACAAGGTGGCGATGGAGCGCGGCTTCGGCGTGGACAGCCATCTGCTCGGCGCGAACGAGCTCTATGCGCAGGCGCCCTGGCTCGCGCCCGGCTTCGCAGGCGCGGCCTTCTGCGCCGAGGAAGGGCAGATGGATCCACTGCGCGGCTTCTCCGCGCTGCTCGGCCTCGTGCGCGCCGCGGGGGCGGAGATCCGCAGCGGCCTGCGCATCGTCTCCCTCGCGCGCGAGGGCAGCGGCTTTGTCGCGACCACGGCCGATGGTGCGCGCATCCGCGCCGGCCGCGTCGTCAATGCCGCCGGCCCCTGGGCGGGTGAACTCGCGAAGATGCTGGGCGCGCCGATCCCCGTGCGCGCCACCGTGCAGCAGGTGATCGCGACCGAGGCGGCGGGGCGCGGATTGCTGCGCCCGCTGGTGCTGCATGCAGGGCGGCACTTGTCGCTGAAGCAGGGCGATGGCGGCCATCTGATTCTTGGTGGCGCCTGGCCGGGCGAATTGGACGAACAGGGCCGCCCGCGCAACCTGCGCGCCAGCATCGAGGGCAATCTGTGGGTCGCGCGCAGCGTGCTGCCCGCGATCGAATCCCTGCACGTCATCCGCGCCTGGACCGGGATCAACGTGCAGATCCCGGGCCCGATCCTCGGCGAGGATCCGCGCGTGCCGGGCCTGTTCCACGCCGTGACCTTCAACGGCTGGACGCTGGCCCCGGTGATTGGTGCTGTGCTGGCCGAGGCGATGCGCGGCGGCGAGGGACCGCCCGCGGTCTTCTCGCCCGCGCGGTTCAGTGCAGACGCGGCGCCTTGAGGAAGCTGGCGCGGTCTGCGCTGGCCACCGGCACGCTGAAGCGCCGCCCGTCGCGCTCGGCCTCTACGCTCACCTTCACCCCCGCGCTGCCGCGCGACCACAGGCTGCGCCAGAGCGCGGCGAGGTCCGTCGCCTCCGCCCCATCGAGGCCGAGGATGCGATCGCCCGCGCGGAGCCCCGCGCGTTCCGCCGGCCCGCGCGGTGCGACGGAGGCGACGATGATCCCCTCCTCCTGGTCGGCGGCGTAGAGGCCAAGCCAGGGCCGCGCCGGCTTGTTCACCCTCCCATAGGCCAGCAGATCGTCCAGGATCGGACGCAGCAGCCCGACCGGCACGCACATGTTCAGATCAAGCCGCCGCCCGCGCTTGTCCCGGTGCTGCAGCACGAGCGAGCCGATACCAGCCAATGTCCCATCCGGCCCGATCAGCGCTGCCCCACCCCAGGAGGGATGCGCGGGTGCTACGAACAGCGCCTCGTCCAGCACATATTCCCAGTAGCCCGCGAAGGGCTCCTTCGCGACGAGGGAACACGCCACGGCCCCGCCCTCGTCGCCGCCGCCGGCCGCAGCCATGACGGTCTGCACGCCGGTCTCAGGCGTCGCGTGGCCCATCGCGATCGCCGGCGCCTCCAGCCGGCCGAGCGCCTGCACCAGACCGAAGCCGGTTTCGAAATCCACCGCCAGCGCATGGCCCGGCACGACGCGGCCGGTGGCGGTGGTGATCCAGATCGTCTCCGACTCCCCCACCAGGTAGCCGATGGTCAGGATCAGCCCGTCGGGCCGGATCACTACGCCGCTGCCCTCGCGCTCCGTGCCGAGGGTGCGGGCGGAGAAGGCATCCGCGGGCACGTGCGAGCGCAAGCCCACCACGGCGCCGAGCGCCGCGCGCAGGTCGAAGGCGTAGTCGGCCGGATCGGGCCGCAACTCCTCGGGGATGCTCCAGCTATCCTCGGCCATTGGCGCTCCGCGTCTTGGCCCCACCCTACCCAAGCCGGGCAGGGGGGCGGAAGCCGGGGGGGCTAGCCCGGCAGGTCGTCCAGCATCTGGAGCTGCCATTGCATCTCCGCTGGGGAGAGCGTCCAGCCCCCCTCAGCGTTGCCGCGCACGATCCTGGCCTGTTCGACGCCGAAGGCGACCTGCACGGCTTCCGCCACGGCCGCGCGCCACCCCGCGCGCCAGCAAAGCGCCGCGATCACGCGCGGGCTGCGCAGGGCGATGGCGGCCTCGATGCGCTGCGGGACGATGCCGGTCGCGGCGGCCAGCACGCCGGCCAGCGCGGCCCGGTTGCCGCTCCGCGCCGCCTCCAGCGCGGAGGCCTCGGCCGGGGCCGCGGCTTCCAGCCGCGCGGTGATGCGCCCGCCTCGCTCCGCCGCCGTCGCGATCAGCGCGTCGAGCGTCGCTTCCCGGATCGCGGTGGAGGGGTTGCGGAGCAGCGCCCGGATCGCCGGCCGGTCGGCCGAGGCCGCGATCGCATCGGCGACCGCTTCCCCAAGGCGCGGCTGGGCGGCGCGGTTCGCGCCCACCGCCACCAGGACCGGGGCCGCTGCATCGCCGGTCATGACGGTCAGTAGCTCTTGGGAGGTGGCCGTATCCCGGCCAATCGCCACCCGCGCGGCGGGCGGCCCAAGGCGCTCGCGCAGCGCGCGCAGGCTCATCGCAGCCTCAGGCCGCGCTTGCGCCTATACATGTCGGCATCCGCCTGCTCCATCAGGCTCGGCATCTCGTCCCTGGCCGAGGCTGGCGCGAGGCCCATGCTGGCGCGGACTAGCGGGCCGAGTTCGGGCTGGCCGGGCAGCGGGCCGGGCGCCCCGACCGGCGCGCAGCGCGCCCCGGCCTCCGCCAGATCCACGCCCGGCAGCCAGAGGGCGAATTCATCCCCGCCGAGCCGCGCCGCCAGTTCGCCCGGGCGCAGCACGGCGGCCATGCGCGCCGCCAGCGCGCGTATCGCGTCGTCGCCGGTGGCATGGCCATGCAGGTCGTTCAGCGCCTTCAGCCCATCCATGTCGAAGAAGGCGAGGACCCCGTCGGGCCTGTGGTGTCGGCCTTCCGCCAGGGCCTCGGCGAAGCCGCGGCGGTTCAACAGCCCGGTGAGCGGGTCGGTGCGCGCGGCGCGGTCCAGCTCGCGCTGGCGCGCCGCCTCGGCCTGCAGGGCGGCCACCGAGGGGACCAGCGCGGCGAGCACGCCCAGATCCTCGGCATCCGGCGACGGGTCGCGCCAGGCGGCCAGCGCCAGGCCCGGCGCGACCGGGACCAGGGCGAGCGGACCCATGGAGCGGGGTGTCGAATCCCACGGGCCGGTCCGGTCGTGCGGCGGCAGCGGCCCTGGCGTGCCGGCGGCGGCGGCGATGTGCCAGCCATTCTCGGCCGCCTCCAGCACCGCCGCGGCGCTGCACCCCAGCGCGGGCAGGATCCCGTTCAGCAGCGCATCGAGCGCGGAGGCGGCTTCCCCGCCCGCGGCGCGGCTGCGCTGGGCGGTGCCGAGCAGGCGGACCAGCGCCGTGGCGCTGCGGAGCGAGCGCGCGGTGGCGGCGAGCTGTGCTTCCTCCGCCGTCACATCCCGCCCGATGCCGCGCAGCCCGCCGCCCTCGACCGGCATGGCGGCGAATTCCAGGCAGCGCAGCGTGCCATCGGCGGCGCGGAGCCAGGCGCGAAGGCCGCGCGGGGGCCATTCCGGATCGAAGGGGTCGGTGGCGGGATTGGCCAGCAGCGCGGCGGCCTTGGTGCCCAGCAGCCTCTCCGCCGCATGGCCAAGAGGCCGGTCGGGGGCGAGGAAGGCGAAGCAGCCGGCCGCATCCGTCTCGAACAGCAGGTCGGCGGCCAGCAGCGCCAGGTCGCGCCAGCGCGCCCGGCTGTCGAGGAGGGCGGCCGCCAATGGCGAGGTCGCGCCCCGCGCCGCGGCCGGTGGGCTGGCGGCCGGCAGCAGGCAGGGTTCGGGCGGCGCGGCGAGGGTCATGCGTCTCAGAATGCCAGGAGAAAGTTAAAGGCCCCGTTGACGCCGCCCGTTGACCCCCTTGGCGCCGCTCGCGTTGACACTTTCCTGGGGTGGTTCCAAACCCCCCGCCGGCCCTCGCGGCTTCCTTTTTCCCTCTTCTCGCCAGGACACGCCAAAGCATGGATAGGACCGCGCTGCAGGCCCGCATCGAGGCCCTCTGGGCCCGCCGCGATACGCTCAACGCCCAGACCCAGGGCGCCGACCGCGATGCGGTCGAGGAAGCGCTGGAGATGCTGGATTCCGGCCAGGCCCGCGTCGCCGAGCCCGACGGCAAGGGCGGCTGGAAGGTCAACCAGTGGCTGAAGCAGGCCGTGCTGATGAGTTTTCGCCTGTCCGACAGCAAGATCATGGACACGGCCGCCGGAGCCTATGACAAGGTGCCGCTGAAGTTCGAGGGCTGGGGCGAGAACCGCTTTAAGGCCGCGGGCTTCCGCGCCGTGCCGGGCTCCGTCGTGCGGCGCACCGCCTATATCGCGCCGAACGTGATCCTGATGCCGAGCTTCGTGAACCTTGGCGCCTATGTGGATTCCGGCACGATGGTGGACACCTGGGCCACCGTCGGATCCTGCGCGCAGATCGGCAAGAACGTGCATCTGTCGGGCGGTGTGGGCATCGGCGGCGTGCTGGAGCCGCTGCAGGCCAACCCCGTCGTGATCGAGGATGACTGCTTCATCGGCGCCCGGTCCGAGGTGGTCGAAGGCGTGATCGTGGAGCGCGGCGCGGTGCTGTCCATGGGCGTCTTCATCGGCGCCTCCACCAAGATCATCGACCGCGCGACGGGCGAGGTCTTCTATGGCCGCGTGCCGGCCTATTCGGTGGTGGTGCCCGGCTCGCTGCCCGGCAAGCCGCTGCCTGATGGCTCGCCGGGGCCGAGCCTCTATTGCGCAGTGATCGTGAAGCGCGTGGACGCGCAGACCCGCGCCAAGACCGCGATCAACGAGCTGCTGAGAGATTGATCCTCTTTTCCCTCCCCCGCTTTCGCGGGGGAGGGTTGGGCACGGGCCTTCGACCTGTCAGCATAGCGGCGCATGACCACCGACCCCATCCCGCTCGCCCAGGCGCTGATCCGCTGCCGGTCCGTCACGCCGACCGATGATGGCGCGCTCGATGTGGTGCAGCGCGCGCTCGAACCCCTCGGCTTCGCCTGCACGCGGCTGGTCTTCGGGCCGGACGATTATCGGGTGGACAACCTCTTCGCCCGGCGCGGCACCGGCGCGCCGCATCTCTGCTACGCCGGCCACACCGATGTGGTGCCGCCGGGCGACCTTGCCGCCTGGCGCGACGATCCCTTCGCGGGCGTGGTGCGCGATGGCGTGCTCTATGGCCGCGGCGCCTGCGACATGAAGGGCGGCGTCGCCGCCTTCATCGCCGGCCTCACGGATTTCCTCGCCGCCCATCCCGACCACCCTGGCTCCATCTCCTTGCTGATCACCGGCGATGAGGAAGCGCGTAGCGTGGACGGCACCGCGAAAGTGCTGGAGTGGATGGCGGCGAACGGCCAGATCCCCGACATGGCGCTGGTGGGGGAGCCGACCTCGCGCGCCGAGCTCGGCGACATCATCAAGATCGGCCGCCGCGGCAGCCTGACGGCGCGCGTCACGGTGGAGGGCGTGCAGGGCCACAGCGCCTATCCCGCCAAGGCCGACAACCCGATCCACCGCCTGGTCGCGGCGCTGGCCCCGCTGCTCGCCGCGCCGCTCGACAATGGCAGTGCGCATTTCCCGCCCTCGACGCTGCAGGTGACGGGCTTCGACGTCGGCAATGCGGCGTCCAACGTCATTCCAGGCGCGGCGCGGGCGATGCTCAACATCCGCTTCAACGACCACCACACCAGCGCACAACTGACCGAGCGCCTGCACGCCGCCTTCCGTGCCGCCGGCGCGCGCTGCAGCCTCGACGCCGAATGCTCGGGCGAGAGTTTTCTAACGTCGCCCGGCCCCTTCGTGGATGCGCTCTCGCGCGCCATTGTGCGGGCCACGGGCGTGACGCCGACGCTCGACACCGGCGGCGGCACATCCGATGCGCGCTTCATCGCGGGCTATTGCCCGGTGGCGGAATTCGGCGCCGTCGGCGCGGCGCTGCACCAAGTGAATGAGCACGCGCCGGTCGAGGAGCTTCATCGCCTAGCAGGCACCTATCGCGCGATCCTTGAGGAGATCCTGCTCTGAGTGGAATGGCCCCGCCTTCGATGCGCGACGTGATCGTGGCGGGGATTGCCAGTGCGCTGCTGTTCGCCCGCGCCAAGCCGCAGGGCGTGGCACTGGTCGAGACGACGCCCGAAGGCGCCTGGCGGTCCTTCGCGGCGGCGCTGATCTGCCTGCCCGCGCTGCTCGCCATCCGCTTCCTGGCCTGGGCGAGCTTCGGCGCGCCGGAGGGCGGCGTGCTACGCGCCCTGATCGCGGAGACAACGGCCTATGCGATCGCCTGGGCCGGCTTCGCGCTGCTCTCCCTGCCATTGGCCCAGGCTTGGGGGCAGGCGGCGGCCTGGCCGCGCTTCATCGCCGCCTGGAACTGGACCAACATTGTCCAATACGCGCTGATGCTGGCGCTGACCGTGCCCGCCGCGCTCGGCCTGCCCCCATCCGTGGTGCAGGTGCTGACGCTGCTCGGCATTGCCTATGCGCTTTGGCTCGAATGGTTTGTCGCGCGGCATGCGCTGGGGGTGGATGGCGGCCGGGCGGCGGCGCTGGTCGGGATGGATCTCGCACTCGGCCTGTTCCTGGCGGGGCTGATCCGCAATTTGTCGGGGGGATGAACATGGCCGAGCGCCACGATGCCAGGGCGCTGATGCGCTTCGCCGAAGCCTGCGGCCGCGCCGCGGGGCTGGAGGAGGCGAAGGCGCGCGACGTCGCCGAGGTGCTGGTCGAGGGCGATTTGATGGGCCACGACACGCATGGCCTCGGCCTGCTGACGCCCTATCTGGATGCGGCGGCCTCCGGCGACATGCGCGGCACTGGGGAGCCGGAGGTGCTCTCCTCGACCCCGGTCGTGCAGGCCTGGGATGGGCGGAAGCTGCCCGGGCCCTGGCTGGTGCGCCGCGCGATCGCGCAAGCCGAGACGGCGGCGCAGGCCTTCGGGCTCGGCGCGGTCAGCATAGCGCAGAGCCACCATATCGCAGCATTGGCAGCCTATGGGCCGGCGGTGGCGGCGAAGGGGCTGATGCTGGTGCTGACCTGCTCGGACCCGGCCACGGCCTCGGTCGCGCCCTGGGGCGGGACGCGGCGGGTGATCACGCCCAACCCGCTGGCCGCCGCCTGGCCGACGCCGGCCGGGCCGGTGATCCTCGACGTGTCCATGTCCATCACGACGAATGGCATGACCGGCCGCCGCCGGGCGGAGGGCACGCGGTTTCCGGGCCAATGGCTGCTGGATGGCGCGGGCAACCCGACCGACGACCCGAACGCCTTCTGGGGCGAGCCCGCCGGTACGCTGCTGCCGCTGGGCGGCATGGAAGCCGGCCATAAGGGCTTCGCGCTGGGCCTGCTGGTGGAGGCTTTGACGAGCGGCTTGTCTGGCGTGGGCCGCGCCGCCGAGCCCAAGGGCTGGGGCGCCAGCGTCTTCGTGCTGGTGCTGGACCCACAAAAATTCGGGGGCGCGGAGCGCTTCCTGGCCGAGAGCGGCTGGATGGCGAAGGCCGTGCGGGAGAACCCGCCGCGGCCTGGCTTCGACGCCGCGCGCCTGCCCGGGGATGGCGCGATGGCGCGCCGGGCCAAGGCGCTGGCCGAGGGCGTCGCGCTGCACCCGGCGATCCCCCCTGCGCTGGCCAAGCTCGCTGCCCGCTACGGCCTCACCCCTCCCTGACCCCCCCATTCTCCCTCTCGCCCCAAGGGGGGCGAGGGGGGGCACAACGAGAACATTCTTCCCTTAACGATTTGTTCCCACTACGTTCGCCGCCGCCAAGCCGCTCCACCCCGGGCAATTTGTCCGAAGCCGGCATCGCGCCGCGCGCTCACACCCAATCGGGCTCCGGCGCGTAGCGGGCGAAGCGGAAGACCAGGCCCTCGGGCGGGGCGGTCTGGCCGGATTTGCTGCGGTCCCGCCCATCCAGCAGCTGCCGCGGCCAGGTGATCGGCCGGCGGCCGAAGCCGACCTCGACCAGCGTGCCGACCAAATTGCGGACCTGGTGATGCAGGAAGCTGCGGGCTTCCGCGGTGATCAGCACCTCCTGGCCAAAGCGCGCGACATCCAGCCGATCCAGGGTGCGCAGCGCCGACTTTGCCTGGCAGGACGCCGCCCGGAAGGCGGAGAAATCATGCTTGCCGAGCAGCATCTGCGCCGCTTCGTGCATCGCCGCCGCATCCAGCCGGCGCTTCACATGCCAGAGCCGCCCGGCCTCGATCGCCGGGCGGGCGGGGCGGTTGGCGATGCGATAGAGATAGCCGCGCCCGATGCAGGTGAAGCGCGCGGACCAATCCTCCGCCACGCGCGCGCAGGCCACGGCGACGACGGGGTGGGGCGCGGTGCGGGCGTTGATCGCCTCCCGTACGCGTTCTGGGGGCAGGTCGGCGGCCAGCATCACGTCCACCACCTGGCCTTCGGCATGCACGCCCGCATCAGTGCGCCCGGCGGCGGTGACCAGCGGGACCTCGCCGCCATTGAGGGGGGCTGCCGCTTCCTCGACCACCTGCTGGATCGAGAGCAGCCCCTCTGGCTGGCGCTGCCAGCCGACGAAGGGCGTGCCGTCATATTCGAGCTTCAGCGCGTAGCGCGGCATCAGGTGAGCCGGCTTCCTGGCGGCAGCGCATAGCCGCGCAGGAACTCCGCTGCCGGCAGCGGTGCGCGGCCGGCGCGCTGCAGCCGCGTCAGGCGCAGCGCGCCAGTGCCGCAGGCGATGGTGGGCGCGCCATCCAGCACCGTCCCCGGTGCGCCGGCACCCTCGGCCGGTTCGGCGCTCAGCACCCTGATCACCTCCGCGCCGTGCTGGAAGAAGCAGCCGGGCCAGGGGGTGAGCGCACGGATCCGCCGGTCAAGCGCGGCGGCCTCGGCGTTCCAGTCGAGCCGCCCATCTTCCTTCGCGATCTTCGGCGCATAGGTGACGCCGGCCTCGGGCTGCGGGATGGCGGGCGGGTCTTCGGCGAGTGCGCGCAGGATCAGCGGCCCGCCGATTGCGGCGAGCGCGTCGTGGAGTTCGGGCGTCGTCGCGCGCGGGCCGATCGGGATCGCCTCACGCAGCAGCATCGGGCCGGTGTCGAGCCCTTCTTCCATCCGCATGATGGTGATGCCGGTCTCGGTGTCGCCGGCCAGGATCGCCGCCTGGATCGGCCCCGCGCCGCGCCAGCGCGGCAGCAGCGAGGCGTGGATGTTGAGGCAGCCGCGCCGCGGTGCATCCAGCATCGCCTTCGGCAGGATCAGCCCATAGGCCGCGACCACCGCCGCATCGAGGTCGAGCGCCGCGAAGGCCGCGTGCTCGGCTTCGTCGCGCTTGACGCGGGCGGGCGTGCGCACCGGCAGGCCGAGCTCAAGCGCGGCGCGATGCACGGGGCAGGGGGTTTCCTTCTGCCCGCGCCCGGCGGGGCGCGGCGGCTGCGCATAGACGCAGGCGATCTCATGCCCCGCCGCATGCAGCGCGCGCAGCGCGGGCACCGCGAAATCCGGGCTGCCCATGAAGGCGAGGCGCATCAGGCGGCCGCCGAAGGCGGCCGAGGCCGCGAACGCGGCCCGCGGCCTGTGCCGCGAAGCCAAGGCCGCGGATGCGGCCGCCCGGCGTCTGAGGGCATCAGGAAGACTCCTATTCCCTCTGCTGGGCCTTCAGCTCCTTGGCGAGCTTGCGCAGGATCATGTTGCGCTTAAGCGCGGAGAGGTGGTCCACGAACAGCACGCCATCCAGGTGATCCAGCTCATGCTGGAAACAGGCGGACAGCAGGCCATCCGCCTCGCGTTCCTGCCGCGCGCCTGCAAGGTCGGTCCAGCGGACCTTGACCACCGCTGGCCGCGTCACCTCCGCGAACTGGTTGGGCAGCGAGAGGCAGCCTTCCTCGCGCGTCGCCAGCTCCTTGCTGGCGCCGATGATCTCGGGGTTCACCATGACAATCGGCTCGGGCTTGTCGCCAGGGCGGATGTCCACGACGACAAGCCGCAGCAGCTCGCCCACCTGCGGCGCGGCCAGGCCGATGCCGGGGGCCTTGTACATCGTCGCCAGCATCTTCTCGGCCAGCGCCGGGATGCGCGGATCGGCCGGCTGCACCGGCTTCGCCTTGGCGCGCAGCCGCGTGTCGGGGACGTAGAGGATCGGCAGGAGATCGGCTTCGGTCATCGCGCGCAGGTCCGGGGAGCCGGACACCTAGCCCCGCACCACCCCCCTTGCAACCGGCAGCCGACCGGCCAAAATCCTGGCTCGCGGGGTGCCTCGGGCCCTGCAGTCCACGCCTCGCCCACCAACCTCGTCACCGGCGCGACCGGGATGGGGCAGGGGAGGCCAAGGGAGCATAGGATGTCGCGCCCCTCTCTGTTCGGCTCGCCGCTCTTCCTCGGCTTCGACCACCTCGAGCAGATGCTCGACAGGGTGCAGAAGAACACCGACGGCTACCCCCCCTACAACATCGAGCAGACCGGCGACACGCGGCTGCGGATCACGCTGGCCGTGGCGGGCTTCTCGATGGACGATCTGCAGATCACGCAGGAGGACAACCAGCTTGTCATCCGCGGCCGCCAGAAGGAGGACGGCGAGGGCCGGATCTTCCTCCATCGCGGCATCGCGGCGCGGCAGTTCCAGCGCGCCTTCGTCCTCGCCGAGGGCATCGAGGTTGAGGGCGCCTGGCTCGATAACGGGCTGCTGCATGTGGATCTGCGCCGCCCGCTGCCGGAGGCGCGGGTGAAGACCATCAAGATCGCCGCCCGCGGCAACGGCGCCCAGCGTCCCGTCGTCGGCGGCTTGGCCGAGCCGATCATGGACGGCCGCAAGGAGGGGTGACGATCCCGTACCCCTTGATCAGGCGCGGGCCCAGACGGGACGCGCCGGGAAGGAGAGTATCATGAACGAACATGACGGCGCCGAGACGGGCCGGATTTTCCTCAGCGCGGCGACGCTGCGCAGCCTCTCGGTCCAGGATTTCGCACGCCTTGGCGCGGAGGAGGTGGCGTATCTGCGCCCCGTCATCCTGAACGGCGCGCTGGCCTTTGCGATCCATGCCGCCGATGGCACGCCGATCGGCGCGGCGCCGAGCGCGCAACTCGCCGCCGCCGCGATCCGCCAGCACGAGATGGAACCCGCGCTGGTGCATTGAGGCCCGGGGGGCCAGACGGCCGAGCGGCCAAGGCTCGGCCGGGGCCTGTCAGCTGCCCGGATCGATCCAGCCGACATGGCCGTCGGCACGGCGATGCACGACGTTCAGCTCCCCGCTCGCGCGGTTGCGGAACATCAGGACCTGCAACTGCATCAGGTCGAGGCGCATCACCGCCTCGCTGACCGAGAGCGTCTCGATCAGCGCCTGGGCTTCGGCGACGACCGCAGGGTTGTCCTGGCCATTCGCCAGCGCGGCCTCGGCGGCGTCGGCCTCGTCCTCCTCCTCGGGGCGGGCCAGCACGACCTGGCGCGCAGGCTCGCCGCGCGGGCGGTCGCGCTCGGCGGCCAGGCTCCTGGCATGGTCGTTCACGCGTCGGCGGTAGCGGCGCAGCCGCTTGGCGACATGCTCGGCCGCTTCCTCGAAGGCGCGATGCGCGTCCGGGCCCTCGCCCTCGCCGCGCATGAACAGGTCGCGCCCGGCCTTGAGGTTGATGTCGCAGACGAAGGCGTGCCCCTTGCCGTCGCGGCGGAAGGTGACGTTCGCCTCGAGCGCATGGTCGAAATACTTGCGCGCGATGGTGCCGAGCCCTTCCCGGACCCGGGTCTGCAGCGCCTCGCCCGTATCAACCTGCTTGCCTGCGACGGTGATGTGCATGCGGTGGCCGCTCCTTCCTTGATGGGAAGGCCGGCCCGGGGAGCGCGGCGGGACGCTTGCGCGGCGCGGCCGCGGATCAGGCCGGGACGGCCTTCTCCCGCTTGCGCTGCACGGATGAGGGGATGCGCAGCGCTTCCCGGTATTTCGCCACCGTTCTGCGCGCGATGTCCACACCTTCCTTGCGCAACCGCTCCACGATCGCATCGTCGGAGAGGATGTCGTCCGCGCGCTCGGCGGCGATCATCTCCCGGATGCGGAAGCGGATCGCTTCGGCCGAATGCGCTTCCCCGCCCGCGGTGCCGGCGATGGCGGTGGTGAAGAAGTACTTCAGTTCGAAGATGCCGCGCGGGGTTGCGATGTGCTTGTTCGCGGTCACGCGGCTGATCGTGCTCTCATGCAGAGAGACCTCATCGGCCACGTCGCGCAGGATCAGCGGGCGCAGATGCGCGACGCCGTGGCGGAAGAAGCCGTCCTGGCGGCGCACGATCTCGGCTGCCACCTTGAGGATGGTGGTGGCGCGCTGTTCCAGCGATTTCACGAGCCAGGTCGCGCTTTGCAGTTTTTCCGCCAGGAAGGCGCGGTCGTCGCGGGATCGCGTGCCGATCACGGCGCGGGCATGGAAGCCGCGGTTCACCAGCACGCGCGGCAGGGTTTCCGGGTTCAGCTCCACCGCCCATTCGCCGTTCTCGATGCGGCGCATCAGCACGTCGGGGACGATGGTGGCCGGTGGCGGCGCATCCCAGTTGGCGCCGGGCTTGGGGTCGAGCCGCTTCAGCTCGGCGATCATCTCGGCGAGATCCTCGGCGTCCACGCCGCAGGCCGCCATCAGCCCGCGCATGTCGCGCCGCGCCAGCATCTCGAGGTTCGCGAGCAGCGCCGCCATGCAGGGATCGAAGCGGTTGCGCTCCGCCAACTGCACGGCCAGGCATTCGCGCAGATCGCGTGCGAACATCCCGACCGGATCGAGCCGCTGCAGCCGGACCCGCACGCCCGCGACCATCGCCTCCGCGCAGCCCATCGCGCCGGCGATCGCGGCATCGCTCACGGTCAGCCGGCCGGCAGGATCGACCAGGGCCAGCATCTGCGCGGCCACCAGCCGTTCCTTCGCGTCGTGGAAGCTCAGCCGGATCTGCTCGCCGAGATGCTCGCGGAGCGAGATGCGGGCATCGGCCATCTCCTCGATGCCGGAGAGGTCGTCGTCGAAGCCGGCCGACCCGCCGCGCCCGACACCGCTGCCGAGCCCGCCTCCAGGCGTGACCCCTGGGCCATCCGCGTCATAGACATTGTCCCAGTCGGCATCGAGCGGCGCCGCGCCCTCGGCCGGCATCTCTCCCGAGGTGGCGGCGGCGTGGGCATCGGCATGCTCGGGCGGGGCGGCGTCTGGCGCGCGTTCATCGGCCGCCGTGCGCGGCTCGGGGCGCTCATCGCGCTCGAGCAGCGGGTTGCGCTCCAGCTCCTCCTCGACGAAGGCGGTGACTTCGAGGTTCGAGGATTGCAACAGCTTGATGGCCTGCCGCAGCTGCGGCGTCATCACCAGCGACTGCGATTGGCGGATATCGAGGCGCTGGGCGAGGCTCATCGCGCCGCCACCGAGAACCCGAAGCTGGCCCGCCTGCGCCGCATCGCCGCGCTACAGGGAAAAACGCTCGCCGAGATAGACGCGGCGCACACCCTCATGCTCGACGATGTCGCGCGGCCCGCCTTCCATCAGCACCTGACCATCGTGAAGGATATAGGCGCGGTCGATGATCTCGAGCGTCTCGCGGACATTGTGGTCGGTGATCAGCACGCCGATGCCGCGGTCCTTCAGATGCTTCACCAGGTCGCGGATCTCGCCAACCGCGATCGGGTCGATGCCGGCCAGCGGTTCGTCGAGCAGGATGTAGGAGGGCTGCGTCGCCAGTGCGCGCGCGATCTCGCAGCGCCGCCGCTCGCCGCCCGAGAGCGCGAGGGCGGGTGCGCGGCGCAGATGGGCGATGCCGAATTCCGCCAGCAGCGCATCCAGCATCTGTTCGCGCCGGTCACGCAGCGGTTCGATGACTTCCAGCGCGGCGCGGATGTTGTCCTCCACGCTGAGACCCCGGAAGATCGAGGCTTCCTGCGGCAGGTAGCCAAGGCCGAGCCGGGCGCGGCGGTACATCGGCAGCTGGGTGATGTCGTGGCCGTCCATCGTCACAGTGCCCTCATCGGGCTGCACGAGGCCGGTGATCATGTAGAAGGTCGTGGTCTTGCCGGCGCCGTTCGGGCCGAGCAGCCCGACCGCCTCGCCGCGGCGGAGGCTGAGCGAGACGCCGCGCACCACGGGCCGCTTCTTGTAGCGCTTGCCGAGGCCGGTCGCGACCAGCATGCCGCCGTCGACGACCTGCAATGGCGGCGCCCCCTCTCGTCCCTTGTCTCGCCCCGGCTCGCGGGTGGGCTCGGCGGGGGTCATCGCGGCGTTCCGGGCTGGGCGGGCGCTTGGGGCTGGCGCGGCTGGGGTTGCGGACGGCCGGCCGGCGGGACGGTCGCTTCGCGCGGGGCGGCCTGGTCGGGCACGATCAGCCCCTGCACGCGCTGGCCGGGTGCGGAGACGAGGCGGGAGACGCCGCTGCGCATATCCACGATCGCTTCCTGGCCGTTCAGCTGGTTCTCGCCGCGTGTAATGCGCACCGAGCCCGCCAGCCGGGCGAGGCCGGTCTGGGGCGAATAGGCGCCGCGATCGCCGCGCACGACTTCCTCCTCGGTGCGGATCTCGACGGTGCCGAAGGCTTCCACGCGCTCGATCCGGCTGCTCTCGGAGGCACCGGGCAGGCCGCCTGTGCGTTGCGGCGATGCCGGTGGGGAGGAGGCGCCGCGCGCCGGCGCCTGGCCGGCGGGTGGCGGCTCGGCGAAATGGGCGACGAGGGTGTCGGCGGCGATGCGCCGATTGTCGGAGGTGACGACCACCGCGCCCCCGCGTGCCACGGCCATGCGCCGCTGCGGCCAGTATTCCAGGCTGTCCCGCGCGGTGATGCGCTGTTCGGGCGTCTCCAGCGCGAGGCCTTGGCCGGAGAGCACCATCACCGCCTGATCGAGGTCATAGACCGCGCGTTCGCCGAAGGCGCGCTCCGTCTGGGAGGTGATGCGCACGCGCCCCTCTGCCTCAAGCCGCCAGATCTCGCTGCCGGAGACGGGGCTGGTGGCGCTGCCGGGTTGCGGCGCCGGCGCGGCTGCGCCACCGCGGGGGCGGTAGCGCGCGATCAGCCGGTCGGCATCCACCGCGACACCCTCGCGCACCGCGCGGGCGGCGCCGCGGGCGATCACCACCTGCTCCTGCTGGCGCCACTCGATACCGTCTTCCGAGGTGATCTCGATGGGGCCGCCCTGGGTCATGTCCAGATTCTGCGCGGCGGATGGAAGGGAGAGCAGCAGCGGCAGCAGGGCCAGCAAGGCGCGCCCTGTCACGGCACGCCGTTGGGCACGACAGATCATTGTGCGCCCTCCAGCAAACGGATCATTGAGTGCCTTCCAGCACGACACGGGCGCGGCCGGTGAAGACCACCACCTGCCCGCGGTCGCGCAGTCGGAATCCCTCGGCCTTCAGCGTGCCGAAGGGGCCTTGGGCGGCGACAGGGTCGTCGCCCTCGGCAGCGCCGCCTTGCAGGTCGAGCGCGGCCCGCGCCGTTATCAGCTGCGTGCCATCGGCGTGGTGCACGGTGACGTCGCCGGCCAGATCGAGAAGGTTGCGCGGCTTGTTGAAGCGGCCTTCGCGCGCTTCGAGGTAGATCCAGCCGCCGTCGGTCAGCAGCAGATCCGCCCGCGGCACGTCGAGGTCCACAATCTCCTCGCTCGCCGTCTGCACGGCGGAGGCGGCGGTGACGGTAAAGGGGCGATTCTGGTCATCCACGCCCTGATAGCGCGGGTTGATCAGTTGCAGCGCGCTCGGGCTGACCTGCCCGGCCTGGCGGAAGGCGATGCGGCCCCGCTCGGCGGCGCTTTCGAATTCCGGCCAGAGGGCGATGGTGGCCAGCAGGCCAATGGCAGCCAGCGGCAGCACCCGCTTGGCCAGGGCCACGGTCAGGCGCCGCCGGGCGAGCGCGCCGGCGCTGGGCGGGCGGCGCTCGCGCGAGGGTGGCGGCAGCCGGCTCGCATGGCCGCGCACCACGCCGGATGCGGGGGCGCCACCGCGGCTGGATGCGGGGGGAGAGGGTCTCACGCGGACTGTATGGGCCTGCCGCAGGCGAGGGTCAACGCGTCTCTGCGATCCGACAAGATTCATGCCAAATGGGCAGGGCGGCGCCGGCTGGCTGCCCGGCGCCTGTGCAAATATCAATGAGAGAAGATGTCGGGATCTTCGTAGCCGAGCAGGTCCAGCCGGCCGCGTGTCGGCAGGAAGCGGAAGCAAGCCTCGGCGAGGTCGAGCCGTCCTTCCCGCTCCAGCAAGCCCTTCAGCCGGGCCCAGAGCGCATGCAGGTGCAGCACGTCGGAGGCGGCATAGGCCAGCTGCTCCTGGCTGAGCTCCGGCGCGCCCCAATCGCTCGATTGCTGCTGCTTCGAGATCTCGACCCCGAGCAGTTCCCGGCAGAGGTCCTTGAGGCCGTGGCGATCAGTGAAGGTGCGGACCAGCTTCGCGGCGATCTTCGTGCAGGCCAGCGGCGCCACGGTGATGCCGAGGCCATTGTACAGCGCGGCGACGTCGAAGCGGGCGAAGTGGAAGATCTTGAGGGTGTTGGGGTCTTCCAGCAGGCGCTTCAGATTCGGGCACGCGTCGTTCCGCCCGCCGAGGGTGGTGGGCAGGATCTGCACGCAATGCGCCGTGCCGTCCCCGGCCGAAAGCTGAACGAGGCAAAGCCGGTCGCGCCGGTGGTCGAGGCCCATCGTCTCGGTGTCCACTGCCACCACGGGGCCGAGGTCGAGCCCGTCGGGCAGGTCGTGCCGGTGCAGCCGGATCACGGCGTCCTTGGTGAACAGGGTCTCGCCCATCTCATGCGACCTTCGGAATCCGCTGGGCGCGCGGTATGGCCGCAATCCGCCGGGCGGGCAAGGCGAAGGGCAGGGGCCGCGGATCGTCGCGGGCAGCGCGCCTTGCGGCGGCTACCACTCAAACCACACCGAAGAGTTTGGAAAATGTGGTGCCCAGGAAAGGACTCGAACCTTCACGGCCTCGCGGCCACAGGTACCTGAAACCTGCGCGTCTACCAATTCCGCCACCTGGGCAGGTGTCGTGCGACGAGGTGGCGGTGTCTAAGGGGGGGCGGCGGGGGCGTCAAGCGGGGGGTGCGCGGAAGATGCGCGCGCATCAGCGGGCCCCGATGGTGGCCAGGCGCCGTTCCTCATCGACGATCCAGTCGCGCACCACGGGCACGTCGTCGCGCTTCTCCGACAGCAGCAGCTGGAAGACGAAGTTGGATCCGTCGCGGAAGCCGAGCTCGACCGAGGCGAGGTAGAAATCCCACATCCGGCAGAAGCGCTCGCCCATCATCGCGGCGGCTTCCGCGCGCTTCGCGTCGAAGGCCTCCCGCCAGTGCTTGATGGTCCAGTAGTAGTGCAGGCGCAGCGTCTCGCAATCGTCGCACCAGGTGCCGGTGCGCTCGAGGGAGGCGAAGACCTCCGACAGGGCCGGAACATAGCCGCCAGGAAAGATGTACTTGCGGATGAAGGGGGCGGTGGTGCCGGGTGGCGACATCCGCCCGATGCAATGCACCAGGGCGAATCCGCCGGGCTTCGTCAGCGCCTTGATCTTGCGGAAATAGGTGTCGAATTCGTCCACCCCGATCGCCTCCATCATCGCGATGGAGACGACGCGGTCATAGGTGCCTTCCAGCAGGCGGTAGTCCAGCTCCCGGAACTCGACGAGGTCGGCCACGCCCTCATCCAGCGCGCGCTGCCGGGCCACCGCGCATTGCTCGGGCGAGAGCGTGACCGAGACCACCCGCACCCCGTAGTTGCGCGCAAGAAAGGTGCCGAGGGCACCCCAGCCCGAGCCGATCTCGGCCACCGTCATCCCGGGCTCCAGCCGCAGCTTCGCCGCGATGTGGCGGAGCTTGGCCAGTTGCGCTTCGTGCAGCGAGACGTCTGGCGTCGGGTAATAGGCGCAGGAATAGGTCATCGTTTCATCCAGCCACAGGCGGTAGAAATCGGGCGGGATGTCGTAGTGGTGGCGGATGTTCTTCGCCGCGAGACCGAGCGGGTTGCGCTGCTGCCAGCGCCGCACCGCCCGCCAGCCGCGACGGAGCGCCTGCTGCACGGGATGCGCCGCAAGCCCCGAACGGTTGACCGAGAAGAGGTGGAGCAGGTCGAAGACGCGCTGCCCATCCTCCATGACCAACCGGCCGTCCATATAGGCTTCCGCGGTCTTGAGTTCGGGGTTGAGGAAGATCTCGCGCTCGACGGCCTTGTCGGTCAGGCGGATGGTGACCGAGGGCCCGTCCTCGGCGCCGCCGAAGCGGTGCGCGGTGCCGGCGTGGTCCACGACGGTCAGGCTGCCGCGGCGAACGAAACGGCGGAGCAGGCTGGAGAGCAGTCGCAAGGTGCGGTCACTCCGTTCATATCGGGCGCGAGGTTCTGCGTGGTCGATATCCGTTTTTAGTGCGATTTTGCAACATATGGCGATCGCGCGGCTTGTCCGCCGCCTTGGCGCCGCGCGATCGGACCCATATGGTCCGCCGCAAGTTGAGGAGGGTAACCGGCAATGCGAGGTCTGCAGGGTCGCAAGGTCGCGACGGTGTTCGGCGGCTCGGGCTTCATTGGGCGCTATGTCGTGCAGCGCCTGGCCCAGCAGGATTATGTGGTACGGGTGGCCGTCCGCGATCCCGCCGGCGCGCGGTTCCTGCAGACCCAGGGCCGCGTCGGGCAGATCGTGCCGCTGGCCGCCCCCGTCACCGACGCCGCTGCCGTGGCGCGTGCGGTGGAGGGCGCCGAGGCGGTGGTGAACCTGGTCGGCATTCTCTATGAGCGCCGCGCCGGCGATTTCGCCCGCATCCAGGGCGAGGCGCCCGGGGCGGTGGCGGCGGCGGCGAAGGCGGCCGGTGCGCAATCCTTCGTGCACCTGTCCGCGATCGGGGCGGATTCGGCCTCGCCGAGCCTCTATGCGCAAACCAAGGCGCAGGGGGAGGCGGGCGTGCGCGCTGCCTTCCCAGAGGCGACGATTCTGCGGCCCTCCGTGGTGTTCGGGCCGGAGGATGAATTCTTCAACCGCTTCGCCGGCATGGCGATGCTGCCCTTCATGCCGGTGGTCGCCGGCGATACGCGGTTCCAGCCTGTCTATGTCGGCGATGTCGCCGATGCCGTGTCCGCGGCGCTGGCCGATCCGGCGGCGCGGGGGAAGACCTTCGAACTCGGCGGCCCGCGCGTGATGACGATGCGCGATGTGCTGCGCTTCATCCTGGAGACCACGCGCCGGCGGCGGCCGATGGTGGACATGCCGATGGGGCTGATGCGGTTCCAGGCCGGGCTGTTGCAGCGCCTGCCGAAGCCCCCCGTGACGCAGGACCAGCTTCTGCTGCTGGAGCGGGACAATGTGGTGGGGGCTGGCATGCCCGACCTTGCTGCGCTCGGCATCCAGGCCAAGGCGGTGGAGGCGGTGGTGCCGGGCTATCTCAAGCGGTTCCGCCAAGGCGGCGGGCGGCGGGAGACGACCTGAAAGGTCCGAATCGGACCAAACATCGCGCCGCCGACTGCAGGTCGTTCACGGGGCGGCCAGAGGTCCGACGCAAAAAGGTCAGCAAAACTGTCCTTATGGTGCGAAACGGACTCGCATCGCTCCGCGACCTGCTGTAAGGGCGCTCTCCCGATTGCGAGGCGGCACTGTTCCGCCGCCCTCGCCGCGCCTGCAGGGAGAGTGCCGCCGCCATGGCCGACCGGATGCTGCAATTCGTGCGCCTCGATCAGCGCACGCCCGAGAAGCGCGAAGCCTCTGCCCGGCGCGAGGATTTCGACGAGATCTATCGCGAGTTCGAGCCTGAGGCCGCCGCCACCCAGGCCAGCCGCTGCAGCCAGTGCGGCGTGCCCTTCTGCCAGGTGCATTGCCCGCTCAACAACAACATCCCCGACTGGCTGAAGCTGACCGCCGAAGGCCGGCTGGAGGAGGCCTATGAGGTCTCCGCCGCCACCAACACCTTCCCCGAGATCTGCGGCCGCATCTGCCCCCAGGACCGACTCTGCGAGGGCAATTGCGTCATCGAGAAGGGGTTCGGCTCGGTCACCATCGGCTCGGTCGAGAAGTACATCACCGACACCGCCTGGGAAAAAGGCTGGGTGAAGGCGCCGAAGCCGACGCGGGAGCTCGCGCAATCCGTCGGCATCATCGGCGCGGGCCCGGCGGGCCTTGCGGCGGCCGAGCGGCTCCGCGTGCTCGGCTACCAGGTGCATGTCTATGACCGCTACGACCGCGTCGGCGGGCTGATGATCTACGGCATCCCCAACTTCAAGCTGGAGAAGGATGTCGTGCTGCGCCGCTGGAAGCAGTTCGAGGAAGGGGGCATCCACTTCCACCTCAATGTCCAGATCGGCAAGGACATCACGCTGGCGGAGCTGCGCGCCAAGCATGATTCGGTGCTGATCGGCACCGGCGTCTACAAGGCGCGCGACATGTCCGCCCCCGGCATCGGGCTCGATGGCATCGTGCCGGCGCTCGACTACCTGACGGCGTCGAACCGCAAGGGCCTCGGCGAGGCGGTGACCGCCTTCGACCAGGGCGCGCTCGACGCCAAGGGCAAGCATGTCGTCGTGATCGGCGGTGGCGACACGGCCATGGATTGCGTGCGCACCGCCATCCGCCAGGACGCGGCTTCCGTCACCTGCCTCTATCGCCGCGACAAGGCGAATATGCCGGGCTCGATGCGTGAGGTGTACAACGCCGAGGAAGAGGGCGTGCACTTCGAATGGCTCGGCGCGCCGGAAGCTTTCCGCGGTGAAGGCCATGTGAAGGGCGTGATCGCGCAGCGCATGCATCTTGGTCTGCCCGACGCGACGGGCCGGCAGCAGGTCACGCCGATGCCGGATAGCCGCTTCGAATTGCCGGCCGACCTCGTCATCATGGCGCTCGGCTTCGACCCCGAGGATTTGCCCCAGGCCTTCGAGGAGCCGGCCCTGCCGGTGACCCGCTGGGGCACGCTGAAGGTGGACCACCGCACGATGATGACCTCGCTGCCCGGCGTCTTCGCCGCCGGCGACATCGTGCGTGGCGCCAGCCTCGTGGTCTGGGCAATCCGCGACGGGCGCGACGCCGCCGAAGCGATGCACACCTATATGCAGCAGAAGGCGACCACCCTCGCCGTGGCCGCGGAGTGACTGACATGGCCGAGATCGAGACCGGTTCCGAAACCGGCGCGGAATTCGCCGCGCGCTACGCCGCCAACAAGGCGCTGCTTGAGGGCGCTGGCATCGACGTGACCGAGCACGACGCCTGCGGCGTCGGCCTGGTTGCGGCGCTGGACGGCAAGGCCAGCCGCAAGGTCGTGCAGGCCGGCATCGACGCGCTGAAGGCGGTCTGGCACCGCGGCGCGGTGGATGCCGATGGCAAGACCGGCGATGGCGCGGGCATCCATATCGAGATCCCGCAGGATTTCTTCGCCGAAGTCGTGGCCCGCGGCGGCGACAAGGTGCGGCCCGGCCGCATCGCCGTCGGCATGGTCTTCCTGCCGAAATCCGACCTCGGCGCGCAGGAACGCTGCCGCCAGATCGTCGAGACCGAGGTGCTGGCCGCCGGCTACGCCATCTATTCCTGGCGCCAGGTGCCGATCGAGACGGCCTGCATCGGCGAGAAGGCCAATGCGACGCGGCCTGAGATCGAGCAGATCCTGATCTGGGACCCCGAGCAGCGCGATGAGGCGACTTATGAGCGCGACCTCTATGTCATCCGCCGCCGTATCGAGAAGCAGGCGATCGCTGCCCAGATCCCCGAGCTGTACCTTTGCTCGCTGTCCTGCCGGTCGATCATCTATAAGGGCATGTTCCTGGCCGAGAGCCTGACGGAATTCTACCCCGACCTGCTGGATGAGCGCTTCGTCAGCCGCTTCGCCATCTACCACCAGCGCTACTCGACCAACACCTTCCCGACCTGGCGCCTCGCGCAGCCGTTCCGCACGCTCGCCCATAACGGCGAGATCAACACGCTGCACGGCAACGCCAACTGGATGAAGAGCCACGAGACGCGGCTCTCCCACAAGCTGCTCGACGCCTATATCGACGACATCAAGCCGGTCGTGCAGGCGGGTGGGTCGGACACGGCCACCCTCGACAATGTCTTCGAGCTGCTGGTGCGCGGCGGGCGCGATGCGCCGATGGCCAAGGCGATGCTGATCCCCGAAAGCATCGGCAACAACGCCACGATGCCCGAAGCGCATCGGGACCTGTTCCTGTACTGCAACGCGGTGATGGAGCCCTGGGACGGGCCGGCCGCGATCTGCGCCACCGACGGCCAGTGGGTGGTCGCCGGCCTCGACCGCAACGGGCTGCGCCCGGTGCGCTATTCGATCACCGAAGACGGCATGCTCGTCGTCGGCTCTGAGACCGGCATGGTGAAGCTGGCGGAGGACGCGATCCGCGCGAAGGGCCGCATCGGCCCGGGCCAGTGCATCGGCGTCGATCTCTCGACCGGCCGTTTCTATGGCGACACCGAGCTCAAGGACACGCTGGCCGCCCGCAAGCCCTTCGGGCAGTGGGTGAACCGCACCACGAAGATCGACGGCATCGTCAAGGCCGCGGCCGACCAGCAGGCGGCCTTCGGGGCGGAGGCGCTGCGCCGCCGCCAGCTCTCGGTCGGCTACACGCTCGAGGAGCTGGAGACGATCCTGCACCCGATGGTGGAGGATGCGAACGAGGCCGTGGGCTCCATGGGCGACGACACGCCGATCGCCGTGCTGTCCGGCCAGTATCGCGGCCTGCACCATTATTTCCGCCAGTCCTTCAGCCAGGTGACCAACCCGCCGATCGACAGCCTGCGCGAGACGCGGGTGATGTCGCTGAAGACGCGGCTCGGCAATCTCGGGAACATCCTCGATGAGGACCCGACGCAGTGCGACATGCTCATGCTCGACAGCCCGGTGCTGTCGAATGCCGAATTCGCGGCGATGCGCGAATATATGGGCGACACGGTCTGCGTCGTGGATGCGACCTTCCCGGTCGCGGATGGCGAGCAGGGGCTCCGCCGCCACATCGAGCGCATCCGCCGCGAGGCGGAGGATGGCGTGCGCTCGGGCTGCACGCATCTGATCCTGACCGATGAGAACCAGGGGCCGGAGCGTGCCGCGATCCCGATGATCCTGGCCGTCGGCGGCGTGCACACGCATCTGGTCAAGTCCAGCCTGCGCACCTTCACCAGTCTGAATGTGCGCTGCGCGGAGGCGATCGACGTCCACTACATCGCCGTGCTGATCGGCGCGGGTGCGACGACGGTGAACGCCTATCTCGCGCAGGAGAGCATTGCCGACCGCCACCGCCGCGGCCTGTTCGGCAACCTGTCCATGAAGGACTGCGTCGCCCGCTACAAGAAGGCCGTGGACAAGGGTCTTCTGAAGATCATGTCCAAGATGGGGATCGGGGTTCTCTCCTCCTATCGCGGCGGCATGAACTTCGAGGCGATCGGCCTGTCGCGCGCGCTGGTGGCGGAGTTCTTTCCCGGCGTGCCGTCCCGCATCTCCGGCATCGGGCTTTCGGGCATCGCGCGCCGCGTGCTGGCGATGCATGCGAAGGCCTGGGATGCGGATGCGATCGCACTCCCCGTGGGTGGCCTCTACAAGCTGCGCCGGCGCGGTGAGAACCACGCCTTCGACGGCAGCTTGATCCACACGCTGCAGAAGGCGGTCGAGACCGACAGCTACCAGACCTTCAAGCGCTACACGGACGGCGTGCGCAAGCTGCCGCCCGTGGCGCTGCGTGACCTGCTCGACTTCCGCACCGAGGGCCGCACGGCCGTGGCGCTCGAGGAGGTCGAGAGCATCACGGAGATCCGCAAGCGCCTCGTCGCGCCCGGCATCTCCCTCGGCGCGCTGTCGCCGGAGGCGCATGAGACGCTCTCCATCGCCATGAACCGCATCGGCGCCCGCAGCGATTCGGGCGAGGGTGGCGAGGATCCGGCGCGCGCGCGGCCGCGGCCGAATGGCGACAACGCCAATTCGGCGATCAAGCAGATCGCCTCCGGCCGCTTCGGCGTGACGGCGGAGTATCTGAACAACTGCCGCGAGATCGAGATCAAGGTCGCGCAGGGTGCGAAGCCCGGCGAGGGCGGCCAGCTGCCGGGCTTCAAGGTGACGGAGCTGATCGCGAAGCTCCGCCACTCCACCCCCGGCGTGATGCTGATCTCGCCGCCGCCGCATCACGACATCTACTCGATCGAGGATCTGGCGCAGCTCATCTATGACCTGAAGCAGATCAACCCGGATGCGACGGTCTGCGTGAAGCTGGTGGCCCGTAGCGGCATCGGCACGATTGCGGCCGGCGTCGCGAAGGCCAAGGCCGATGCCATCCTGGTCTCCGGCCATTCGGGCGGCACGGGTGCCTCGCCTGTGTCGTCCATCAAGTATGCCGGCCTGCCCTGGGAGATGGGGCTGAGCGAGACGCATCAGGTGCTGCAGCTGAACCGGCTGCGGCATCGGGTGAAGCTGCGCACCGATGGCGGCATCAAGACCGGCCGCGACGTGGTGGTCGCGGCGATGCTCGGCGCCGAGGAATTCGGCATCGGCACGGCCTCGCTCGTCGCCATGGGCTGCATCATGGTGCGCCAGTGCCACTCCAACACCTGCCCGGTCGGCGTCTGCACGCAGGATGAGGCGCTGCGCGCCAAATTCGCCGGCAGCCCGGAGAAGGTGATCAACCTGTTCAGCTTCGTGGCAGAGGAGGTGCGGGAGATCCTCGCCTCCCTCGGCTTCCGCAAGCTGACGGATGTGATCGGCCGCACCGACCTTCTGCGCCAGGTCAGCCGCGGCTCCGACGACCTCGACGACCTCGACCTCAACCCGCTGCTGGTGAAGGCCGATGCCGGCCCGCATCCGGCGTGGTGCGACATGGAAGGCCGCAACGAGGTGCCGGAGACGCTGGACGCGGACATGATCCGCGATGCGGCGGCGCTGTTCCAGCGCGGCGAGAAGATGCAGCTGCAGTACAACATCCGGAACACGCACCGCGCGATCGGGACGAAGATCTCCTCCAAGATCGTGCGGAAGTTCGGGATGACCGGGCTGCAGCGTGGGCACCTCACGGTTCGGCTCCGCGGTTCCGCCGGCCAGTCGCTCGGCGCCTTCGCGGTGCGCGGCCTGAAGCTCGAAGTCTTCGGCGACGCCAATGACTATGTCGGCAAGGGCCTGTCGGGCGGCACCATCGTGGTGCGGCCCGCGCCCTCCTCGAAGCTCGTCTGGAACGAGAACACCATCATCGGCAACACCGTGCTGTATGGCGCGACGGGCGGCTCGCTCTTCGCCGCCGGCCAGGCGGGCGAGCGCTTCGCGGTGCGCAATTCCGGCGCGCTGGCGGTGGTGGAAGGCTGCGGCGCCAACGGCCTCGAATACATGACCGGTGGTTGTGCCGTTATCCTCGGGGCAGTGGGCGACAATTTCGGCGCCGGCTTCACCGGCGGCATGGCCTTCGTCTACGACGCCGACGACGCCTTCGAACGGCGCATCAACCCCGAGACGCTGCAGTGGCAGCGCCTCGGCGGCTCCGCCCATTGGGAGGAGGTGCTGAAGGAGCATGTCTCCCGCCATGTGAAGGAGACGGGCAGCCCCTTCGCCGCCCGCCTGCTCAACAACTGGGAGACGGAGCGCAGCCGCTTCTGGCACGTCGTGCCGAAGGACTACGCGAAGTACCTGCCGCAGCCGATGCAGGACGTCCCGGCCGTCGCGGCCGAGTGACCCCTGGCCCGTCCGGCCGGCGCGCCGCCTGCGCGCCGGCAGGCGGGGCGCGCGCAGGCCGCGCAGGCCGGACCGGAGGCGGATTCACGCGCCCCGCCGGTTGGCCACGCGGCGCGCGCATGCGATAGGGAATATGTCCCGTATCGCTCCGGTTTCATGCGAATCCTTTACCACCTCCCGCTCTCGCCCTTCGCCCGCAAGGTCCGGCTCGCCCTGGCCGAGAAGCGCATTCCCTTCGACCTCCGGGTGGAGAAGGTGTGGGAGCGGCGCGAGGAATTCCTGGCGATGAACCCGGCCTGTACCGTGCCCGTGTTGCAGGATGTGAACGGGCTGGTGCTGTCGGACAGCCAGGCGATCTGCGAATACCTGGACGAGGCCTATCCGGACATGCCGCTGCTGGGCCGCACGCTGGGCGAGCGGGCGGAGGTGCGGCGGCTGGTCGCCTGGTTCGACCAGAAGTTCCAGTTCGAGGTCACGCGCAACCTGCTGCATGAACGGCAGCTGAAGCGCCTGCTGGGGCAGGGGAACCCGGATGGCGCGGCGATCCGCGCGGGCTATGCGAACCTCAAGCCGCACCTGGATTATATCGGCTGGCTCGCGGACAACCGCACCTGGCTGGCGGGGCCCTCCCTGACGCTGGCCGACCTGGCCGCGGCCGCGCATCTCTCCTCGCTCGACTACATCGGCGATGTGGATTGGGCGCTGAGTGGGGCGGTGAAGGATTGGTACGCGCGCATCAAGTCGCGCCCCGCCTTCCGCCCGCTGCTGGCCGACCGCGTCAGCGGCGTCGCACCGCCGGCGCATTACGACGATCTGGATTTTTGACGAACATCGTTGCGACATCGTTTTATGATCGCTAGCCTCATCCGCGGGATCACCGCGGGAGCGAGGCAGCGAAGTGATGATACGTCTCGGGCTGATGCTCTTCTGTACGTTGGCTCTCGCGGCGCCTGCGTCTGCACAGGCCGTCGCCGAGGGTAGCCTCAGCCTTGGCGGAAAGGTTGTTCCGCTGCCGCCCGGTCCGTGGCGGGTGCTCCATCAAGGGACGGAGGCGGGGCGCACCAGTACCGGCAGTCTGCCCTACCAGATGCATAGTGCCGTGCTGGTCCAGGAGAGAGCCGGGCAGGCCGCCGCTCTGGTCTGGGCGCATGCGGCCACGGAGATGGGCACGCTCTGGAATCCGCATGGAATCTGCACGAATACGACCACCTGGGTCCTCCAGCGGCATGTCGAGAGCGCGATAGCAGGTTCGCTGGATTGCCGTGGGCTGGTCCTGGTCGGCAGCGGTCGCGTCCAGGGGACGGCGGCCTCCTTGAACCCCTTCTACGATGAGGGCGAACGGCGCCCCGGCTGGATTCCGCCCCGCTGGATTTCAGTTCAGATCATCCAGAGCCAGCAAATGCATTTCCTGAGCGTCAATTACCGCTTCGCGCCCGGCGTCTTCGCGCCGCCGACGGCCAACGCTGTGAACTGGGCGGAAGGCGTGCGGTCCGCCGCGCAGCAGGATGTCGTCCAGCGGCTACAGGTTTGGTCTGAACGTGCCAGCGCCGAACTACGGCGTGGTCTGTACGGCCGCGTGCCCTCCGCGCCGCTCCCTTCGCCCTTCTGACAATCAGCCGGACGTCACACCCGCCGCCCTTCGGTCGCCGCCATCACCGCCCGGCCGGTCCCGCCTCGTTCAGCGCCAGGTTCTGCAAGGCGAGGTCCGCGATGGCGGAGTGCGGCGCCAATTCGATCGCGCGTTCCCAATCTATCCGCGCGCCTTCCGTGTCGCCGGCCAACTGACGCAGGATGCCGCGTTCCAGCAGCGCCTCGGCATTCTCGGGGTCGAGCTCGAGCGCGCGTTCGATGTCGCGCCGCGCCGGCTCCGCACGGTCGAGCTGCCGCCAGGCGGCGGCGCGGAACACCAGCACATCCGGCCGCTGCGGATCGGAGGCCAGCGCGCGGTCGAGATCGGCCACCGCCTCTCCATGGCGGCCCATGCTGCCCAGCGCGACGGCGCGGTCGATCAGCAGCTCCACATCATCGGGCGTCAGCGCGAGCGCGAGCGTGGTGGTCGCGAAGGCGCGTTGTGTCTCGCCCGCCATGAGCCAGGCCTGCGCGGCTTGGGCAAAGACGGCGGCGCGCGCCGATGGGGCGGCCCGCGAACGCGCGGCAAGCTGCTGAAGCTGGTCTGCCGCGCGCGCCACATCGCCGCCGGCAAGCACGGCCAGCGCCGCGCAATGCTGCGCGCCTTCGCCGCCGCCTTGCCGTTCCCAAGTGGCGGCGACGGTCAGCGCGGCTTCGGGATCGGTGCGCAGCAGCGCGAAGCAGCGATCGGCCTCCGGCCCTTCGGCGAAGCGGGGCGGCTGCGGCGGCAAGGGCAGCGTGTCGCCGGCGACCGGCGCCGGGCGCGGCGCGAAGCCGATCCAGGCGGTGGCGGTCAGCGCGGCAAGCGCCACCGCGCCGAAGGCGCCGAAAAGGAAGGTGCGGGCCGGGGGGCGCATCGGCCGCGACCATAGCGGCCCCCCATGCCCCGCGCCAGTTTCGTGAGGCGGCCCGGTGCCCCCCCCTCGGATCAGCGCGCCCGGATCACTCGGATGTGATCCGATGCTCCCGCACCACGCGGCCCCAGCGCTCATACTCGCTGGCGACGAAGGCGCCGAACTCGGCCGGCGACATGGCGCGGGGCGTCATGCCGATATCGGCCAGCCGCTGGCGGATGCCCGAATCGGCCAGCACGCTGGCCAGATCGGCATTGATGCGCGCCACCGCCGCTTCGGGCGTGCGGGCCGGGGCCAGCACCCCAACCCAGCTATCGGCCGCGAAGCCCGGGAAGCCTTGCTCGGCCACGGTCGGCACCGTGGGGTGCACCGGCGAACGCTCGGCGCCCGAGAGTGCGACACCGCGCAGATTGCCCGCCTGCACCTGCGGCCCGACCGCGACGGTCGAGGTGATGACCAGCGGCACCTGCCCGCCGAGTGCGGCCTGCACGGCCGGTCCGCCGCCGCGGAAGGGCACATGGGTGAAGCGCGCCCCGGTCAGTGTCTGCAGCTGCGCGATCATCAGATGCCCGGTCGAGCCATTGCCGATGGTGCCGTAATGCGGCCCCTCGCCGACGCGTCCGGCGGCGATCACATCGGCGAGCGTCCGGAAGGGGGAGGAGGGGTGGGCGGCCATCAGCACCGGCGCGCCGCCGATGAAGCCGACGGGCGCGAAATCCGCCAGCGTGTCGAAGGGCATGCGCGGCACCATGTGCGGGTTCACCGCATGGGTGGAGAGCGCGAACAGCAGCGTGTGCCCATCCGGCGCGCTGCGCACCACCGCCTCGGCGCCAACGAGACCAGAGGCGCCGCCGCGATTTTCCACCACGACCTGCCGGCCGAGCCGCTCCGACAGCGCCGGCGCGATCAGCCGCGCGACGGTGTCCACCGTCCCGCCGGGCGGGAAATTGACGACGGCGCGGATCGGCCGGTCCTGGGGGAAGGCGCCTTGCGCCCGCGCAAGGGCGGGCAGGGCGAGGGGGGCAGCCAGCAGCGTGGCGGCACGGCGGCGGGTGAGCATGCTTTGTCCTCCCAGGTCGTTCTTGGCGTGGATTTGAAGATGACGCGGCCCGCGCCGCAATCCCCCTTTCCGTCGCCGCGCGCGCCGGGCATGGAAGGGGCATGGAACAGCGCATGGTGGTGGCGGGCCTCGGCTATGCCGGGGCGGCGATCGCGGCGGAGGCCGTGGCGGCGGGCTTCGCCGTCACCGCAACGGCACGCGATCCCGCGCGCGCGCATCCGCCCGCCGGCGTGGCGGTCGCTGCCTTCGCGGAGGCCGGGGACGCGATCCGCGCGGCGACGCATCTGGTCGTGACGGCGGCACCGGACGATGGCGACCCGGTGTTGGCCGCGCATGCGGGGGTCATCGCCGCGGCGCCCGCGCTGCGCTGGATCGGCTATCTCTCCACCACCGGCGTCTATGGCGACCGCGGCGGTGCGCTGGTGGATGAAGCGACGCCGCCCGCACCGAGCCAGTCGCGCTCCGTCCGGCGCCTGGCGGCGGAAGACGCCTGGCGGGCCGTTGCGGCGCGACGCGGCGCGGCGCTCGACCTGTTCCGCGTGGGCGGCATCTATGGTCCCGGCCGCAGCGCCTTCGACGAGCTGCGCGCGGGTGTTGCGCGGCGCGTGCGGAAACCCGGCCACGCCTTCAGCCGCATCCATCGCGACGATATCGCGCTGGCTGTTGTCGCGGGTGCTCTACGCCCGGACGGGCAGCGCGTGCTGCATCTGGTGGATGACGAGCCTGCGCCAAGCGCCGATGTGGTGGCGGAAGCGGCACGACTGCTTGGCGTGGAGCCGCCAGCCGAGATTGCCTTCGAGGAGGCACGTGGCCGGATGTCGCCGATGGCGCTGTCCTTCTGGGCGGAGAACCGCCGCGTCGCCAATGACGCCACGAAGCGCGCGCTCGGCATCGCCTGGCGCTGCCCGACCTACCGCGAGGGGCTGCGGCGTATTCTGGCCGAAGAGGTTCAGCGCCCGTCCAGCAGCTGATCCAGCGTCTCCGTCAGAAGACGCAGATCCGCCGGCCGGCTCAGCCGGTGGTCGCCATCCTTGATCAGATGCAGGCGCACATCGTCGCCGGCGATGGCGTCCACCACGCGCAGCGCGTGCCGCCAGGGCACGTCCGGATCGCGCATGCCTTGCAGGATGCGCACCGGGCAGGTGAGCGGGATCGGCGCGTCCAGCACGTTCTGGCGCTTCCCATCCTCGATCAGTGCGCGGGTGATCGGCGTGGGCTCGCCATATTCCGACGGGAGATGCAGCACGCCGCGTTCCATGATCTCGGCGCGCTGGGCGGCTGTTAAGGCGGGCCACATCAGCGTCTCGGTGAAGTCGGGCGCCGGCGCGATGCCGATCAGCCCCGCGACCCGCGCGGGCCGTGCGCGCGCCATCAGCAGCGCGATCCAGCCACCCATGGAGGAGCCGACCAGCAGCTGCGGGCCTTCGGTCAGCGCATCAAGGGCGGCGATCGCATCCGCCGCCCATTGCCCGATGGTGCCGTCCTCGAATCGGCCCTCGCTCGCGCCATGGCCCGAATAGTCGAAGCGCAGCAGCGCGCGGCCGGTCGCCGCGCAATGCTCGCGCAGCGCGATTGCCTTCGAGCCCTGCATGTCGGAGCGGAAGCCGGGCAGGAAGACCACCCCGGGCTGTATGCCCGCCAGCTTCGCATAGGAGAGGCGGCCATCGAGCCGGCCGGTCTGCTCCTGCATCAGCGCGGCAAGCCGCGACGCGCCAAATTCGCCATCAGCGCGCCGATGCCGAAGGTCCATGGCGGGCATTCATCGGTGCGGTCCACCTCATTCTCCAGCGCGCCGAGACGCGGGGAGGAGATGCGCACCACATCGCCTGATTTGTGCGTGAAGCCCATCCCCGGCGCACCGCGATCCTTGACCGGCGAGAAGGGCGTGCCGAGGAACAGCACCGCGCCATCCGGATATTGATGGTGCGCGCCGATCAGCTGGCCGACCACATCGGCCGGATCGCGCGCGATGGCGCCGACCGGCCCGCGCTCATCCAGCTCGAAGCCGTCGCGGCCGGTGATGGTCACGCGCAGCTCCGCCCGCCGCACATCTTCCAGCGTGAAGCCTGCATCGAACAACCGGATCAGCGGCCCAAGCGCGGCGGAGGCGTTGTTGTCCTTCGCGCGCCCGAGCAGCAGCGCGCTGCGCCCTTCCACGTCGCGCAGATTCACATCATTGCCGAGCGTCGCGCCCACGATCCGGCCGCGGGCATTCACCACCATCACCGCCTCCGGCTCCGGGTTCGACCAGGAACTCATCGGATGCACGCCGACCTTGGCGCCCGGCCCGACCGAGGACAGCACCGGGGCCTTGGTGAAGATCTCCGCATCCGGGCCGATGCCGACTTCGAGGTATTGGCTCCACCAGCCCTTGGCGACCAGCGCCTGCTTCACGCGCGCGGCCTCGGGGCTGCCGGGGACGAGATTCGACAGGTCGTCGCCGATGATTGCGCGCACCTCCGCGCGCACCGCCTCGGCCTGGGTGGCGTCGCCCCGGCAGCGTTCCTCGATCACGCGCTCGAGCATGCTGCGCACATAGGTCACGCCCGCGGCCTTCACCGCTTGCAGGTCGATCGGCGAGAGCAGCCAGGGCTTCGCCGCATCGCGCGCCGCGTGATGGGCATTGGCCAGCGCCGCCAGCAGGTCGAGGGCTGCGGGCACGCCAAGGGTGCGGATCGCGGCCACCGGATCCTCGGCGTTCAGCCAGGCGCTGCAGGTGCCGAAGGCCGGGGTCATGTCGAAGGCCGCGCCCTGCAGAAGCGCGAAGACGGACGGCCCCTCCGGCGTCATCACCCTGAGCGCGAAGGTCCCCGAGCCGAGATCGGCGGGCAGAGTGGTGTCCGGCATATGCGTTGTCCCCCTTGGCGCACTGAGCCTAGCGCGCCGCGGGCCGGGCGGAAGGGGGGCCGGGGCTCACGGGCGGGTGCGCAAGGCCGGCACCGGCGCCATCCAGGGGTAGGCGCGGCGGCCTCAGCGCGATAACGGAAGACATGTCCCGCCCGCCCGCCATCCTACAGGTGCTGCCCGCGCTCGTCTCGGGCGGGGTGGAGCGCGGCACGATCGAGATCGCCGAAGCCATTGCCGAGGCCGGTTTCCGGCCCCTGGTCGCCTCTGCCGGCGGCCCGCTCGCGGCCGAGGTCGCGCGTGTGGGCGGTCAGCACGTGACGCTGCCGCTCGACACCAAGTCGCCCTTCGGGATCTGGCGCAATGCCGCCGCGCTGGCGGCACTCGCGCGGGCAGAGGGGGTGGCGCTGATCCACGCCCGTTCGCGCGCGCCGGCCTGGTCGGCGCTGATGGCGGCGCGTCGGAGCGGCGCGCGCTTCGTCACCACCTATCACGGCACCTACAATGAGGGGTTCCCGGGCAAGCGGCTATACAATTCCGTCATGGCGCGCGGGGAGCGCGTGATCGCGATCAGCCGCTTCATCGCCGAGCACCTCGCAGCCCGGCACGGCACGCCGCCCGACCGCATCCGGCTGATCCCGCGCGGGGTGGACCCGCGCCGCTTCGACCCCGCCCGCGTCGCCCCTGCCGCCGTGCTGGCCCAACGCGAGGCCTGGGGCGCAGCCCAGGGCCAGCCAGTGGTGCTGCTGCCGGCGCGGCTGACGCGCTGGAAGGGCCAGGCCGTGCTGGTGGAGGCGCTGGCCCGCCTGCCCGGCGCGATCGGCGTGCTGGCCGGCGGCGGCAATGCAGGCTTCGCGCAGGAGCTGCAGGACCGCGCCGCGGCGCTCGGCCTCGGGTCCCGCCTGGTGCTCGCCGGCCATCTTGCAACGCTGGATGTTGCGCTGCTGGCGGCCGATGTCGTCCTGCATGCCTCGATCGAGCCCGAGGCCTTCGGGCGGACAGTGATCGAGGCGCAGGCCATGGCGCGGCCCGTCATCGCCGCCGATCTCGGCGGCCCGCGGGAGACGGTGGAGGAAGGGGTCACGGGCTGGCGCGTCCCGCCCGGCGACCCCGCCGCACTGGCCGCGGCGCTCCAGCGCGTGGTGGCCATGCCGGATGCGGCGCGGGAGGCGGTGGGCGCGCGGGCGCGTGCTTCCGTGCTAGCCGACTACACCACCGCGGCGATGCAGCGTGCGACCATGGCCGTCTACCGCGAAGTGCTGGGTTGAACGCGTCGGCGCGGTCCCGAACGGCTCCGCGGTTCCGGCGAACGGTTTGTTCTGGTAGGTATGCCCCGCCATGATCATGACCATCCCAGCCTCCGCCGGCGAGGTGATCGACAAGCTGACGATCCTTGAGATCAAACTCGCCCGCATCGCGGATCCCGCGAAGCGCGAGAATGTGGCGCGGGAGCATGCCGCGCTCTCGGCCGCCTGGCGCGACGCCGTGCCGGATGAAGCCCCGATTGCCGGGCTGATCGCCGAGCTGCGCCAGGTGAACGAGGCGCTCTGGGACATCGAGGACGAGATCCGCGACCAGGAACGCCAGTCCGATTTCGGCGCGATGTTCGTCCGGCTGGCGCGCGCCGTGTACCGCACCAACGACCGCCGGGCGGAGCTGAAGCGCGAGATCAATGCGCAGCTCGGCAGCACGCTGGTCGAGGAGAAATCCTACGCTGCCTACTGACGCTGCCCCGGCGCCCACGCGGATCCTGGTGATCCGGCTCGGGGCGCTCGGCGACTTCGTGCAGTCCTTCGGGCCCTTCGCCGCGATCCGCGCCTACCATTCCGGCGCGCGGATCACGTTGCTGACCACGCGCCCCTTCGCCGAGCTCGGCCGCCGCAGTCCCTGGTTCGATGAGGTCTGGGAGGATGGCCGCCCGTCCTGGCGGGCCCCGGGGGCGATGCTCGCCCTGGCGCGGCGGCTGCGGAGGGCGAGCTTCGCGCGCGTCTATGACCTGCAGACCTCCTCTCGCTCGTCCCGCTACCGCTGGCTGGTGGGGCTGGGGGCGGAGTGGTCGGGCATCGCCCGCGGCGCCTCCCACCCGCATGCCAACCCGGACCGGGACGCCCTGCACACGATCGAGCGCCAGCGGGAGCAGCTGGAGATGGCGGGGATCACGCATTTCCCCCCGCCGCCGCTGGATTGGCTGCAGGCCGATCTGTCGCGCTTCAACCTGCCGGCGCGCTTCGGCCTGCTGATCCCCGGCGCCTCGCCGAGCCGCCCGCTCAAGCGCTGGCCGGCGGAGCGCTTCGCCGCGCTCGCGGCGGGGGCGGGGATGCCGGCCGTCGTCGTCGGCGGCCCTGCGGAGCGCGAGATCGCAGCCCGCATCCTGGATGGCGCGCCCGGCACGCTCGACCTGACGGGCCAGACCTCCTTTGCCGAGGTCGCGGCGCTGGCGCAGCAGGCAGCCTGGGCGGTGGGCAACGACACCGGCCCGACGCATCTCGCGGCCGCCGCCGGCTGCCCGACGCTCGCGCTGTTCGGGGAGGATAGCGATCCCGCCCTCTGCGCCCCCCGCGGCCCGGCAGCGGTCGTGCTGCGCCACCAGCCGCTGGCCGGGCTTGGCGTGGCGGCGGTGGCCGATGCGCTGGCCGCCCTTCCGCCCCGCGCTTGACGGGGCGCGGCGCGGAGGGCCATCTGCGCCGCCCAAGCCAGACCAGGAGCCTAGGTCCCCCGATGCCCGCGATCACCCTGCCCGACGGTTCCGTCCGCCACTTCGACGGACCCGTGACCGGCACGACGGTGGCGGCCGCGATCGGGCCGGGCCTCGCCAAGGCCGCGCTCGCCATGGAGGTGGACGGCCAGCTGCAGGACCTCTCGCGCGTCATCGCGGCCGATGCGCGGCTGCGCTTCGTCACCCGCAAGGACAATGAGGCGCTGGAGCTGATCCGCCATGACAGCGCGCATGTGCTGGCGGAAGCCGTGCAGGAGCTGTTCCCCGGCACCCAGGTGACGATCGGCCCCTCGATCGAGAACGGCTTCTATTACGACTTCCACCGCAACGAGCCCTTCACGCCCGAGGATTTCCCGGCCATCGAGGCGAAGATGCGCGAGATCATCGCGCGCAATGCCGGCTTCGAGCGGATCGTCACCACCCGCCACGAGGCGATCGCGCTGTTCGAGGCGAAGGGCGAGAAGTACAAGGTCCAGCTGATCCAGGACCTGCCGCAGGGTGAGACCATCACCCTCTACAAGCAGGGCGACTGGGTGGACCTTTGCCGCGGGCCGCATATGCGCGGCACGGGCGATATCGGCGACGCCTTCAAGCTGATGAAGGTGGCCGGCGCCTATTGGCGCGGCGACCACCGCAACGCGATGCTGAGCCGCATCTACGGCACCGCCTGGCGCGACCGGAAGGAGCTCGACGCCTACTTCCTGCAGCTGGAGGAGGCGGAGAAGCGCGACCATCGCAAGATCGGCAAGGAGATGGGCCTCTTCCACCTGCAGGAGGAAGCGGTCGGCAGCATCTTCTGGCACCCGAAGGGCTGGAGGCTGTACCGCACGGTCGAGGCCTATATGCGCCGCCGCCTGGATGAGGCGGAGTACCAGGAGGTGAAGACCCCCCAGCTGCTGGACCGCAAGCTGTGGGAGGCCTCGGGCCACTGGGAGAAGTTCCGCGAAAGCATGTTCATCGCCACCGTCGAGGATGAGTCCGAGAAGGACCGCATCCTGGCGCTGAAGCCGATGAACTGCCCCTGCCATGTGCAGATCTTCAACCAGGGGCTCCGCAGCTACCGCGAATTGCCGCTGCGCATGGCCGAATTCGGCGCCTGCCATCGCTACGAGCCATCCGGCGCGCTGCACGGCATCATGCGCGTGCGCGCCTTCACCCAGGACGACGCGCATATCTTCTGCGAGGAGCACCAGATCGCGGAGGAGACGGTGCGCTTCGTCGCGCTGCTCTCCTCCATCTACCGCGACCTCGGCTTCGAGAGCTTCCGGGTGAAGTTCTCCGACCGGCCCGCCAAGCGCGCTGGCGACGACGCGACCTGGGACCGCGCCGAGGGCGCGCTGAAGCAGGCCTGCGAGACGGCGGGCGTCGACTATGTGCTGAACCCGGGCGAGGGCGCCTTCTACGGCCCGAAGCTGGAATTCGTGCTGCGCGACGCCATCGGCCGCGATTGGCAATGCGGCACGCTGCAGGTGGATTTCGTCCTGCCCGAGCGGCTGGACGCCGAATACGTCGCTGAAGACGGGACCCGGAAGCGGCCGGTGATGCTGCACCGGGCGATCCTGGGCTCCTTCGAGCGCTTCCTCGGCATCCTGATCGAGCAGCATGCCGGGCGCTTCCCGCTGTGGCTCGCGCCGGTGCAGGTGGTGGTCGCGACCATCGTGGACGACGCGGCGCCCTTCGCCCGCGAAGCGGCCGCGGCGCTGCAGAAGGCGGGGCTTTCGGTCTCGCTCGACCTCAGGAACGAGAAGATCAACCGCAAGATCGTGGACCATATCGACCAGCGCGTTCCCGTGCTGGCGGTGGTCGGCCGGAAGGAAGCGGAGGAGGGCACGCTGGTGCTCCGCCGCCTGCCTGGCCGTGAGCAGGAGACAGTGCCGCTCGCCGAGGCCGTCGCCCGCCTGGCGGCCGAAGCCGCCGCCCCTGACCGGCGCGGCTGAAGGCGAACGGCAAGAAACACGCCGCCGGGATGGGGCAGGGCGGTTGCGTCCGCCCCCCCCAATCGCCATAAGTCTCGCCCGATTGCTCGCAACAAAGACAGGAGAGCGCCATACCTCGAGGACCGATGCCCGCCCAGTTGCCGACCCGCGACGGCCCGCGGGTCAATGAGGAGATCCGGGCGCCGCAGGTGCGGCTGATCGACCAGGACGGTGAGATGCAGGGCGTGATGACCGCCCGCGAGGCGCTGATTCGCGCCTATGATGTGGGGCTCGACCTGCTCGAGATCAGCCCCAACGCCGTGCCGCCGGTCGTGAAGATCCTCGACTACGGCAAGTACAAATACGAGCAGCAGAAGAAGGCCAACGAGGCGCGCAAGCGCCAGAAGGTCGTCGAGATCAAGGAAATCAAGGTTCGTCCGAACATCGACGACCATGATTACGACGTGAAGATGCGCCAGATGAAGGAATTCATCGGGGAAGGCGACAAGGTGAAGGTCACCCTTCGCTTCCGTGGCCGCGAAATGGCGCACCAGGATTTGGGCCTCAAGGTGCTCGACCGGATCCGGACCGAGCTGGCGGAGACCACCAAGGTGGAATCCATGCCCCGCCTTGAGAACCGCCAGATGATCATGGTCTTGGCGCCCAAATAACCGGCCAAAGGCCGGTTATTTGGGTTTTTTGTTTGCCTCAGGCGCCGGCGCCGCCTCCGGCGGCTTGGCTTTCGCGCCGCGCGCTGTGGCTCCCGGCTGGGCGGGCGTTTTGGGCGCGGGCCGCATTCGCGGCCTCGGCCGGCTCCGCCGGCCGCCAGCGCCTGCGCTTGTTGCGCTCCGCTTGACCCCTTCCGGCCACCGGGCGTAGACACCCGGTTCTCTGGTCCGCCCTGGACCTTTCGCCGGCCCCGATGGGGGGCGGGCGCCGTCGCTCCGCGAAGACTCGCGCAGCGGCGCGTTTGCGTTTGGGGCGGCCGCAACGAAAGGAACCACCGCTCCTCATGTTCGAGGCGCTGGGCAACAGGCTGACAGGGGTCTTCGACAAGCTGCGCCGCCGTGGCGCGCTGTCGGAAGCCGATGTCCAGGAAGCGCTGCGCGAAGTCCGCGTCGCGCTGCTGGAGGCCGATGTCGCCCTGCCGGTGGTCAAGGACATCACCGCCAAGGTGCGTGAGCGCGCGGTGGGGGCGGAGGTCATCCGCTCCGTCTCGCCCGCCCAGCAGGTGGTGAAGATCGTCAACGATGCGCTGGTCGAGGCGCTCGGTGGCGGCACGGCCGATGACGGCAAGCGCGGTGTCGATCTCAACGCGCCCGCGCCGGTGCCGATCCTGATGGTCGGCCTGCAGGGCTCGGGCAAGACGACGACCTCGGGCAAGATCGCGCTCCGCCTGCGGGTGAAGGAGCGGAAGAAGGTTCTTCTCGCCTCGCTCGACGTGCACCGCCCGGCCGCACAGCTGCAGCTGCAGACGCTGGCGCAGCAGGCCGAGGTGACCTCGCTGCCCATCGTCGCCGGGCAGACGCCGATCCAGATCGCGGAACGCGCGATGGATGTGGCCAGGCGCGAGCTCTACGACGTCGTCATCCTCGACACCGCCGGTCGCCTCGCGATCGACGAGGCGCTGATGGCCGAAGTCGCGGCGGTGAAGGCCTTCGCCAAGCCGCATGAGACGCTGCTGGTCGTGGACGCCATGACTGGCCAGGACGCGGTCAACACCGCGCGTTCCTTCCAGGAGAAGGTCGGCGTTACCGGCGTGGTGATGACGCGCGTCGATGGCGATGCCCGCGGTGGCGCCGCGCTGTCCATGCGTGCGGTGACCGGCGCGCCGATCAAGCTGCTGGGTGCGGGCGAAAAGCTCGATGCGCTGGAAGACTTCCACCCCGATCGCATCGCCAACCGCATCCTCGGCATGGGCGACATCGTCTCGCTCGTCGAGAAGGCGGCCGAGCAGCTCGACCAGGCGGAAGCCGAGAAGCTCGCGAAGAAGATGCAGAAGGGGTCCTTCGACCTCGAGGACTATGCGCAGCAGCTTCGCCAGATCAACAAGATGGGCAGCCTGTCGGGCATGCTCGGCATGCTGCCCGGCATCGGCAAGATGAAGAAGCAGATCGAGGATGCGAACCTCGACCAGACCATGCTGAAGCGACAGGCGGCGATCATCGGCTCGATGACGCCGAAGGAGCGCCGCTTCCCGGACTTGATCAAGGCGAGCCGCAAGAAGCGCATCGCCGCGGGCTCGGGCACCTCCGTTCAGGAGGTGAACAAGCTGCTCAAGAATTTCGACGACATGTCCGCGATGATGAAGCGGATGAACAAGCTCGGCCAGAAGGGGATGATGCGTGGGGGTCTCGCCTCCCTCATCCCCGGCCTTGGTAACCGCAGACCTTTCTAGACAGGAGAGCGTAGTCTCATGGGCCTCAAGATCCGCCTCGCGCGCGCCGGCGCCAAGAAGCGTCCCTACTACCACATCGTGGTGGCCGACAGCCGCAGCCCGCGCGACGGCCGCTTCATCGAGAAGCTCGGCTCCTACAACCCGATGCTGCCGTCCGACCACCCGGACCGCGTGCGCCTCTTCGCCGAGCGCATCAACCATTGGAAGAGCCAGGGCGCGCTGCCGACCGACCGCGTCGCGAAGTTCCTTGGCCATGCCGGCCTCGCGCCGATGCCGGTCTTCCCGGAGCAGCCGAAGCAGTCGGCGCCGAAGAAGAAGGCGCAGGAGCGCGCCGCCGCCGCCGCCGCGGCCGCGGGCTGACCCAAGCCGCCTGAGGCCTGGTCGTGGTGAAGCGCGTTCTGCTGGGTGAGATCGGGAGGCCGCACGGCGTGCGGGGCCTGGTGCGCCTGCGCGCCTTCACGGAAGACCCCTCGGCGATCGGCGCCTATGGGCCGCTGACGGATGCGACGGGCGCGAAGCGCCTCGCCGTGACGGCGCTGCCCGGCGGTCTCGGCCGGATCGAGGGTGTCGCGGATCGCGACGCTGCGGCGCGGCTCACGGGCACCAAGCTCTATATCGAGCGTGATCGCCTGCCGCCGCCCGCCGACCACGACGAGTTCCTTCTCTGCGACCTCGAGGGCCTGCGGGCCTTCGATGTGGCGGGCGTCGAACTCGGGACGGTGCGCAGCGTCGAGGATTACGGCGCCAGCCCCTTCCTGGTGATCCAGGGGGCGAGCGGGGAGCAGCTGGTGCCCTTCACCAAGGCCGTGGTCCCGGTGGTGGATGTCGCCGCAGGGCGCGTCACCATCGTGCCGCCGGCCGAAGTGCTGGTGCGGCCGGATGACGGGCAGGAGGACGCGGCATGAGCTGGCGTGCTTCGGTCCTGACGCTCTTCCCGGAGATGTTCCCCGGGCCGCTCGGCCTCTCGCTCGCCGGCAAGGCGCTGCGCGATGGCCGCTGGGCGCTGGAGACGACGGACATCCGCAGCTTCGCCACCGATCGCCACCGCACCGTGGACGACACGCCCTTTGGCGGCGGGGCGGGGATGGTGATGCGGCCGGATGTGGTGGATGCCGCGATCGGCGCGGCCACCGCCGCGAACCCCGGCGCGCCCGTCATCTACCTGACGCCGCGCGGGCGGCTGCTCGACCAGGCGCTGGTGCGCGAGCTGGCCGCCGGGCCCGGCCTCGTGCTGCTCTGCGGCCGCTATGAGGGCGTGGACCAGCGCGTGATCGAGAAGCGGGCCATGCTCGAGATATCGGTCGGCGATGTCGTGCTCTCGGGCGGGGAGGTGGGGGCCACGCTCCTGCTCGACGCCTGCATCCGGCTGCTGCCGGGCGTGATGGGCGGGGCCGATAGCGCTGCCGAGGAAAGCCACGGGCCGGAAGGGCTCTTGGAGTACCCCCACTACACCCGGCCCGCCGACTGGCAGGGCCGCCACGTGCCGGATGTGCTGCTCTCCGGCCACCATGCGGAGGTCGCGCGCTGGCGCCGCGCGCAGGCGGAGGACGCCACGCGGACCCGCCGGCCCGACCTCTGGGACAAGCATCTGCAACGGATCAAGGACGGAGCGGGGCGGCTGGACGGCCACCCGGCTGCCGCCTAAACGCACTCACGAAGGGAACCACCACCATGAACCTGCTTCAGCAGTTCGAGGCCGCCCAGCAGGCCCGCCTCGCCGCCGCCCGGCCGACGCCGGACTTCGCCCCGGGCGACACCGTCCGCGTGATGGTGAAGGTCGTCGAAGGCGAGCGCATCCGCACCCAGGCCTATGAGGGCGTGGTGATCGCGCGCTCCAACCGCGGCCTGAACAGCAACTTCACCGTCCGCAAGCTGTCCTATGGCGAGGGCGTGGAGCGCGTCTTCCCGCTCTATTCGCCGAACGTGGCGGAGATCAACGTGGTCCGCCGCGGCCGCGTGCGCCGCGCGAAGCTCTATTACCTGCGCGGCCGGACCGGCAAGTCCGCCCGCATCCAGGAAAAGGCCCGCGAGACGGTGCAGGCCGAGGGCTGACATTAAACGCCGCGCGGCCCGCAGGGGCCGCGCGGTTTTCGTCTGGGGCGCCGCGGGGCGCAGGGCCGGCAGGGCCCGGGGACCGTGGGCGTCAGTCGCAGGCGCAAAGCCAGGGTTGGGGAAACGATGTCCACCGCACGTCCGCGCACGCTGTTCGACAAGATCTGGGACGCCCATGTCGTCGAGACGCTCCCGGACGGGACAGCCATCCTCTACATCGACAAGCACCTCACGCATGAGGTGACGAGCCCGCAGGCCTATGAAGGCCTGCGCATGGCCGGCCGGAAGGTGCGCCGCCCGGATGCGACCATCGCGGTGGTGGACCACAACATCGCCACCGACGCCTCGCGCTACGGCACGATCGAGGATCCCGAAAGCCGCCAGCAGGTCGAGACGCTGGAGCGGAACGTCAAGGAATTCGGCGTCCCCTACATCCCGCTCGACGACAAGCGGCAGGGCATCGTGCATGTGATCGGGCCGGAGCTCGGCCTTTCGCTGCCCGGTATGACGATCGTCTGCGGCGACAGCCACACCTCGACCCATGGCGCGATGGGCGCGCTGGCCTTCGGCATCGGCACGTCGGAAGTCGAGCATGTGCTGGCCACCCAGACGCTGCTGCAGAAGCCGGCGAAGAACATGCGCGTGGTGGTGGACGGCGTGCTGCCCGTGGGCTGCACGGCGAAGGACATCGTGCTGGCCATCATCGGCAAGATCGGCACGGCCGGCGGCACGGGCCATGTGATCGAATTCGCCGGTGAGGCGATCCGCGCGCTCGACATGGCCGGCCGCATGACGGTCTGCAACATGTCGATCGAGGCCGGTGCGCGCGCCGGCATGGTCGCCCCCGACCAGACCACCTTCGACTATGTGAAGGGCCGCCCCTTCGCGCCGAAGGGCGAGGCCTATGACCGCGCCGTGGCGTGGTGGAAGACGCTGCCCTCCGACGCCGATGCGGTGTTCGACAAGGAAGTGCGGCTCGATGCCGCTGAGATCATCCCGCAGCTGACCTGGGGCACCAGCCCCGAAGACGTGCTGCCGATCACCGGCGTGATCCCGAACCCCGCGGACTACGCGGACGAGGCGCGCCGCGCGCAGGTGCAGCGCATGGTGGACTACATGGGCCTCACGCCCGGCCAGCGCATCCAGGACCTGAAGGTGGATGTCGTCTTCATCGGCTCCTGCACGAATTCCCGTATCGAGGACATTCGCGTGGCTGCCGCGATCGCCAAGGGCCGCAAGGTCGCCGACGGCGTGCGCGCGCTGGTCGTGCCGGGCTCGGGCCTCGTGAAGGAGCAGGCCGAGCAGGAAGGCCTCGACCGCATCCTGAAGGACGCCGGCTTCGAATGGCGCGAAGCGGGGTGCTCCATGTGCCTCGGCATGAACCCGGACAAGCTGAAGCCGGGCCAGCGCTGCGCCAGCACCTCGAACCGCAACTTCGAAGGGCGCCAGGGCCCGGGCGGGCGGACGCATCTGCTCTCGCCCGCCATGGCGGCCGCCGCCGCCGTCGCGGGGCATCTCGCCGATGTGCGCGACTTCCAGCCGAAGGGAGCCTGAGCGATGAAGGCTTTCACCACGCTCACCGGCATCGCGGCGCCGCTGCCGCAGGCCAATGTGGACACCGACAAGATCATCCCTGCGCGCTTCCTGAAGACCATCGCGCGCACCGGCCTCGGCAAGAGCCTCTTCGCCAACATCCGCTACAGGGAAGACGGCAGCGAGAACCCGGATTTCGTGCTGAACCAGGAGCCCTGGCGGAAGGCCGAGGTGCTGGTCGCGCATGAGAATTTCGGCTGCGGCTCCTCGCGCGAGCACGCGCCCTGGGCGCTGCTCGATTTCGGCATCCGCTGCGTGATCGCGCCGAGCTTCGGCGACATCTTCCACAACAACAGCTTCAAGAACGGCATCCTGCCGATCCGCCTGCCGCGGGAGATCTGCGACAAGCTGATGGAGGATGCGAAGCTCGGCCAGAATGCGCGCCTGACCGTGGACCTCGCGCGCCAGGTCGTGGTGCGCCCGAATGGGGAGGAAATCCCCTTCGAGGTGGACGCCTTCCGCAAGCATCTGCTGCTGAACGGGCTGGATGACATCGGCCAGACCATGCAGCACGCGCCCACGATCGACGGCTTCGAGGCAAAGCAACGCGCCGCCCAGCCCTGGCTCTACGCGTAAACGCGTAACGCGCGAGGGCAGGGCCCTCGCGCGCCTTTCCGGGTCCGTGCGGCGCGCGGCCCGCATGACGACACGACGCTGAGGAAACCCCGCGCATGCCCGCCAACAAGAAGCTCCTGGTCCTGCCCGGCGACGGCATCGGCCCCGAGGTGGTGCGCGAGACGCGCCGCATCGTCGAATGGATGGAACGCCGCCGCATCGCCAGCTTCGAGATCACTGAGGGTCTCGTCGGCGGTGCTGCGATCGACGCCACCGGCTCCCCCTGCCCGGACGCGACGGTGGAAGCCGCGGCCCAGGCGGATGCCGTGCTGTTCGGCTCCGTCGGCGGGCCGAAGTGGGACAGCCTGCCCTTCGAGCAGCGCCCCGAGCTCGGCATCCTGCGCCTGCGCAAGGATCTCGGCCTGTTCGCGAACCTGCGGCCCGCGGTGGTGCTGGACCCGCTGGTGGATGCCTCCGCGCTCCGCCCCGATCTGGTGCGCGGGCTCGACATCATGATCGTCCGCGAGACGACGGGCGGCGTCTATTTCGGCGAGCCCCGCGGCGTGACCAAGGGCGCCGACGGCAAGCGCACCGGCCTCGACACCCAGATCTACCATGAGGACGAGATCGCCCGCGTCGCGCGCGTGGCCTTCGAGCTGGCGCGCAAGCGCAGCAACAAACTGACCAGCGTCGAGAAGGCGAATGTCATGCAGTCCGGCCGCCTCTGGCGCGCCGTGGTCAGCGAGGTCCACAAGGCCGAATTCGCCGATGTCGAGCTGCAGCACATGTACGCCGACAATTGCGCGATGCAGCTGGCGTCCCGCCCGAAGCAGTTCGACGTGATCGTCGGCGACAATCTGTTCGGCGACGTGCTGTCCGACCTGGCGGCGGCGCTGACCGGCTCGCTCGGCATGCTGCCTTCGGCCACGCTCGGCGCTATGCAGCCCTCCGGCAAGCGCCATGCCCTCTATGAGCCGATCCACGGCTCGGCGCCCGACATTGCGGGCAAGGGCATCGCGAATCCCTCGGCGCAGATCCTGTCCTTCGCGATGCTGCTCCGTCTCTCCTTCGGCATGGAGGAAGAGGCGACGATGGTCGAGAAGGCTGTCGAGAAGGTGCTGGCGGGCGGGCTGCGCACGGCCGACATCATGGCGCCCGGCATGGCCCGCGTGGGCACCAGCGTGATGGGTGAGGCGGTGCTGCGCGAACTGGACAAGATGGCGGCATGAATGCCGGGGCGGGGGGTTGCGCCCCCCCGCTGCCTCCGCTACATGCGCGCTCCCGGCGGGACCCGTAGCTCAATTGGATAGAGCACCAGACTACGGATCTGGGGGTTAGGAGTTCGAATCTCTTCGGGTCCGCCAGGGTTTTCGCAGCCAACGCTTCGCGGGCTGCCAGTCATCTTCCCATCCTGAACCACCCTCGCGCTGTTCGCGCCCATCGCTTGGCCATCCTGCATCAGGGGTGACCTGTCGCCACGCTCGCCGTCCGGGCCTGGCTGCTCTATGGCAGGGGGGTGTCCGAGATTCCGCGTCCCGAACGACGGCAGGCTCCGCCACGACGCCGCGATGCGCGGCGCCGCGTGAGCGCGCGTCGGGAGCCCAGCTTCACCCTGCCGCGCCGCGGCGCAGACCATCTGCCCCGGCTGCGAGACGCCTCCCCGCCCGTGCGCCGGGTGCCATGGCTGCTGGCCTCGCTGGCCGCGCATATCGCCCTGGTGCTGGCGGCGCTGTTCCTGGCCTATCGCGTGCCGCGGCCGTCGATGGAGCTGCCTGCCCCCGCCTTCGACATCGTCTTCGAGGGCGGCCAGCCCGAACGGCCGATCGCGGAACCGCCGCCCGGTTTCGAGGCGCCGCCCCTGCCGGCCGCGCCCCCCACCCCGCCGCCGCCGCCCCCGCCCAGCGTCGCAGCCCCCGCGGTGCCGCCGCCGCCCACGCCCGCTCCGGCGCCGCCGCAGCCGCCACTGGCCGAGGCCCGGCCGGTGCCGCCCACGCCAGAGCCAGCCTTGCCCGTTCCGCCCCCGCCGCGGCCGGATCAGGCCGTGCCCATCCCGCCGCCGCCGCCACCCCCGCCGCCACCCGTCGCGGCCCCGGCGCCGCCAGCCCCGCCGCGCCCGGCCGCGCCGCCCGCCGCCCCGGCGCCGCAGCAGCCCGCGCCGCGCTTTCCGCCGGGGACGGTGTTCATGCCGGAGGGTTTCGCGCTGAACCGCCCCGCCGCCCCCGCCGGGCGGCAGCAGTCGCGGGGCCTCGACCTCACCGTGGATCCGCGCATCATCGAAGGGCGCACGACCTCCGACCCGCAAGTCCGCGTCACCGGCGCGCAGGTTGGCGCCGATTGGCGCGCGGCCTTCCGGCAGTGGCTGGACGAGAACATTCGCTATCCCCGGCGCGCCATCGAGCTGGGGGAATCGGGCAATGTGCGCGTGCTGGTGACGGCCGGGCCGGATGGGACGGTGCGGGATGTGCGGCTGGTCGGACCCTCGACCTCGCCCTCGCTCAACATGGGCACGGTGATGCCCTTCCAGGGCGCGCGGCTGCCCGCCTTTCCCCCGCCCGCCGATCCGAATGGCGTGACGATCGAATTGACGGTGAACTACGTCCTCATCCGGCGCTGAGTCCGCCCGGCGGCGCGGGAAGGTCGCGGAAGCGGCGCAGGAAGCGGCGGTCGATCCGGTCCTTCAGCCACCAGACCCAGCCGCCGCTGGCCACCCACCCGTTGCGCGTGCCCACAGCCTGCCGCGGGCCGGTCGAGACCAGGTAGAGCGCGTCCCGCTGCGGCTGGAAGGGGCGCAGCTCCCCGCCCGTGGCCAGTGCGCGGATATTGTCGGCCAGCACCGCCCCCGCCCGCACCGCATAGACGCCCGAGCGCGGGATCGGGCCGGGGTCGAAGGCGATCGTGTCGCCCGCGGCGAAGACGTCCTCCTGCCCCGTGGCGCGCAGCATCGCATCCACCCGCACGAAGCCCTGCGGGTCGAGGCGAAGGCCGGTCTCGGCGAGCCAGGCGGCGGGCGCGGCCTCGGTGGTCCAGAGCACCTCATCCGCCGGCAGCCGGCGCGGCGGCGTGCCGGCGAGCGTCACGCCCTCTGCCTCCACCGCGATAACGCGCGCCCCGGTCTCCACCGCGATGCCTCGCGCGGCCAGGATCGCGCGGAAGCGCGCGCGGAAGGCGGCGGGGAAGCCCGCCAGAATCTCAGGCCCGGCGCCGATGAGGGTGAAGGCGAGGCTGGCCGGATCGCCGCCCGCGGCGGCCAGCTCGGTCCGCAGCCGATGCTCGGCCGCCAGCAGCAGCTCCACCCCGCCCGCACCCGCGCCCACCAGCAGGATGCGGCGGGAGCGCCCGGCCAGGATTCGCGCGCGCAGCGCCTCGAAGCGCGGCAGGAAGCCGTCCAGCGGTTTGACGGGCAGGGCGTGCTCCGCGGCGCCGGGCACCGCCGCGGTGTTGGGGCGGGAGCCGATATTGAGCGAGAGGATGTCGTAGGCCACCGGCGGCCCGCCGCGGCAGAGCACGCGCCGCCCCGCAAGATCGAGCCCCATGGCCTCGTCCTGGATCAGCCGCGCACCGGCGAAGCGCGCCAGCGGGCGCGTGTCGATCCGCATCTCGTCTGCCGTGCAGTGGCCGGCGATATGGGCGGGCAGCATGCCGGAATAGGGCGTCGCCACCTCGCGCGTGATCAGCGTCAGCCGCAGGCCCGGGACCGGGGCCAGGCCGAAGGCGCGCAGCACCTCCACATGCGCATGCCCGGCGCCGACCAGCACGACATGCGTGTCCTTCAGCGCCGTTCTCCTTCGCTTCTGCTGGCGATCACCGCGGCAGGGCTCAGGTCTTCTCGGGCTGCGGCGCGACGATCGTTGGCGGCAGGAGCAGGGTGGCGACGAGCCCGGCCTCGCCGAAGCTCGTCTCGATCGCGCCGCCAAGGTCGTGCTGGACCTCGCGCTCGATCAGCTCGGAGCCGAAGCCCTGCCGTGCCGGCGAAGGGTCGGGCCTCGGGCCGCCGCTTTCGGTCCAGCGCAGAACGAAGCGCGGCATGCCGGCCCGGTCCTCCTCCGACCAGGCGATGCTGACCCGCCCCGCACTGGCGGACAGGGCCCCATGCTTCGCCGCGTTGGTGGCCAGCTCATGCAACACCATGCCGAGCGCCAGCGCGGCCTTCGGCTTCAGCTGGACGGGCGTTCCGATCATCGTCAGCCGATCCGTGCCACTGACGTAGGGTTCGAGTTCCTTGGTGATGAGGTCAATCAGTGGAACCTCGGCCCAGCCACCGACCGACACCAGCTCATGCGCCCGTGCCAAAGCGCGGATGCGGCCCGAGAAGACGCTGGCGAAATCCTCAAGGCTGTCGGCGCGCCGCAGCGTATGGGTTGCGACGGCAGAGACCACCTGCAGCATGTTGCGGACGCGGTGGTTCAGCTCATCCACCAGGCTGCCGAGGAACTCACCCTCGACCACCTTCGTGATGTCGAAGAAGGTCACCACCACCCCATCCACCGCCCCGGATGCGGTCGTGTAGGGCAGCAGCCGCATGAGGTAATGCGCAAGGCCGCCCTGCGCCGTCACGCGCCGTTCCAGTGGCGTGCGTTCATCCATCACACGCCGCGCCTCGCCCCCGATGCTCACCGCATCCAGATGGCTCGCGAAGCTGCTGAGCGGCCGGCCGCGGTCGGCGGGCACCAGGTCGAACAGTGCGGTGACGGCCGGGGTGAAGCTGCGGATCACCAGATGGCGGTCAAGAAAGACGGTTGCCACCTGCGTGCTGTCGAAGAGGTTGCGGAGGTCGGCATTGGCGCGGTCCAGCTCCTCGATCTTGCCCGAAAGCTCGAGGTTGCTCGCGCGCAATTCCTCGTTGACCGATTGCAGCTCCTCCTTCGAGGTTTCCAGCTCCTCGTTGATGGATTGCAGTTCCTCGTTGACCGAGACCATCTCCTCATTCGCGGATTTCAGCTCCTCGCCCGCGGTCTCGTACTCCTCGGACATGGATTGGAGCCGTTCGCGCGTCTCGCGCAGCTCTTGTTCGAGTTGTTCGACGAGCTGCTCGCGCGATGCGCTGGCGGCGCCGCTTGGCGCCTGCGCTGGCTTCCTCTCTGCCTCGGTCCGGTGCTCTGCGAAGGCGATGAGGTACAGCACCTCCTGCGCGTCGCGCTGGGGCAGGGGCGCCACGGTGACGTCCACGAGCAGCGACGCGCCCTCATGCTCGATCTCGATATGCGGACGGAGGACGATGTGTCGCGTCTCCGCCGCCTCTCGCAATGCGGCGCGCAGCTCTGGCCGCAGGCCGCGTTTCGCCAGGGCGAAGATCTGGCGGCTCGGCGGGCCGGCCGGCAATTCCAGGAAGCGGGAGAGGTTGGCGGATTGATGCACCACATTGCCATCCGCACTGACCAGCAGATGCGGCGGCGCGAAGAGCTCGGCGGCGAAGGCCGACGCCGCCTGTTGTAGCTCTGCCGCGCTGCCGATGCCGGGCGGCCGCGCTGGGGCGGGGGGCGGCCAGTGCCGCCGCAGGGTGAGCGGCGCGGCGGGCAGCCGCGGGATAATGCCATTGCCGGCGATGTCCCGCTTCCGGAAGATCCGGTGTGTCTTGTCCACGGGCATGAACAGCTCGGAATGGCGCGTCACTGTTTCCGCGGCACCGAGGAACAGGAAGCCCGATGGGCGCAGCGCGAAGTGGAACAGCGGGATCACCTGTTCCTGCAACCGCCCGCCCATGTAGATCAGCGTATTGCGGCACGACACCAGATCGATGCGGGAGAAGGGCGCGTCCCGGATGACGTTGTGGCTGGAGAAGACGCAGAGCTCGCGCGTCTCGGGCCGGATCGTGCAGAGCGCGTTGTCGCACAGGAAGAACCGCGCCATGCGCTCCGGCGACACGCCGCCCATCAAGGTTTTCGGGTAGCGGCCCTGGCGCGCGACGGACAGCGCAGCATCGTCAATGTCGGTTGCGAAGATCTGCAGGCGCGGCGGATCCGGACGCTTCGCCATCTGTTCCTGCGCGAGGATCGCGAGCGAATAGACTTCCTCTCCGGTCGCACAGCCCGGAACCCAGATGCGCACGATATCGTCCGGCCCCTTGCCCTCGAAAATCGCTGGCATCACCGTCGTCTCGAGCGCGGCGAAGGACTCCGTATCGCGGAAGAAGCCGGTCACGCTGATCAGCAGGTCATGCAGCAGGCGGGTCGCCTCATCGGGGTCGTGTTGGAGCATGGCGACATAGGCGGGCAGGTCCAGAGCCTGCGTCGCCTGCATGCGGCGCTGCACGCGGCGGAAGAAGGTCTTTTCCTTGTAGCCCGAGAAGTCGTGGCGTGTGACGTTCCGCAGGATCTCAGAGATCGCTTTTTGCACCTTGCCGAGGTCGTCTGGCGGGCCGCCCGCGGCCGCCTCGATCTGGGCCCCCTGTGCCAGCAGAGCCGCGAGCCGGCCCGGCATCTCCTCGACCGGCAGGACGATATCGACGGCGCCAGCGGCGACCGCGCTGCTGGGCATGCTGGGATAGCGGGGGGCCGACCCGTTCGAGCCTTGCGCCAGCGTCAGCCCGCCCGCCTCCTTGATGGCCTTCAGGCCGAGGCTGCCATCGCTGCCATTGCCGGACAGGACGATGCCGATGGCATCGTCCGCATACTCTGCGGCGAGGGAGGCGAAGAGCAGGTCGATGATCTGCCGTTCCCGGGTCTCGCTTTCCTCCTGCGACCGCAGGACGAGCCGCCCATCGGCGACGGTGATGATGGCGTCGTGCGGTGCGGCATAGGCATGGCCTGGCTGCAGCTCATCGCCGTCGCGCATGGTGATCACGGGCATGGTCGTGCATTTCTGCAGGATCGCGGGCAGCGCGCTGTCCTGGTGCGCACCCAGATGGGTGACCACGACGAAGGCCATTGCGGGCGGGGGATCGGGCATCGCCCGGAAGAAGCCCTGCAGGGCCTCGACGCCACCGGCCGAGGCGCCAAGTCCAACGATGGGGAAGCGCTCGCCTGTGGGCATTCGGTCTTCCCATTCTGTCGAGCCCGATCGCCAGCCGTGGCAAAGCGACCGGCAGTCTGCTTATGCGTCCGCGCGCTGCGGTGCGGTACGATGTCCTCGTTGCTTACACAAAGCCTGGACCCAAGTCCAAGTTTGCGGCCCGGCGAACCCCGCCCCGAACGTCCGCCCGCTCTCGGGGGGCACCGGCGGCGGCAGGCTGCCGCTCAGATTATAATATATTGATGTATATGGACATTTCGGCGGAGAGGATGCCCCCCGGTTCGAGCCGTCTCTGCTTTCAGTCCTGCCTGCGCCGGCTTTGTTCGTGGTCGCGGCGGAGCGCTTGCGCCCCTTGGCGATGGTCTAAGGATTGACGCCAAAGCGGCGTGCCAACTCCTGCAGGCTTTCTTGACGATGCTGGATCGCGCGATGGACCGCCTGAGTGTGCGCAACCGCGCGCCGTTTCTCGCGGTCACCGGATCTTTACCTGCCGTCGATCACACTCCGCCCGAGTTAGCTCAGAGGGTTTGTTGGCATGAGGATCACCGGGCGTCTCGCCGTCGGCTTCGCCACGGTCGGGGCGGTGTTCACCGCCTGTGTCGCGTTGACGTCCTGGGAGATGTGGCGCGTCCAGCAGGATGCCGTGAAGGTCGCGGAGCTCCACGCGCCGCGCAGCCAGGCCGCGGCCGCGCTCGACGGTGCTCTATCCGCGTCGCTCGCTTCGCTCCGCGGCTGGATGCTGGTCGGGGACACGGCCTTGAACAACGAGCGTCTGGCCGCCTGGACGCGGATCGAGGCCGCGGGTGCCACGCTGCAGCGACTGGCCGAGGGCGGCGCCGAGCCGCGCGTCGCTGCGGAGTGGCAGCAGGTGCGCCAGCTCCTGCCAGGCCTGCGCGAGGCGCAGGAGCGGGTGGCCCGGATCGCCCACACGCCGGAGGAGCAGCCGGCGCTGACCATGCTGAGCCGCGAGGTGACACCGCCGTTCAACATCATGGGGGCGGGCCTGACCGCCATGATGGACGAGGAGGCCCGCCTGCCCGCGACGCCGGAGCGCAAGGAGTTGCTGCGGCAGATGGCGGAGTTCCGCGGTCCGCTCGGCCTGTCGAACGCGAACATGCGCGCCTACCTGCTGAGCGGTGAGCCCGCGATGAAGGCCGCCTTCCGCACCTTCTTCGAGCGCTCGGTCGCCGGTCATCGCTATCTCACCGAGCATCGCGGTCTGCTGACGCCGTCCCAGGCGGAGGCCTTCGCGCGGGTGGACGAGGCCTGGCAACGCTTCCTGCCCTTGCCCGAGCGCCTGTTCGCCCTGCGCGAATCCGAGGATTGGAACGCGGCCCAGAAGCTGCTGCGCACCGAGGTGATGCCGCGGACAGAGGCGCTGCGGCGTGCCCTGGTGGGCGACGGGACGGGCTCGGGCGGGCTGGCTGGCACCAGCGCGACGCTGTTGGCCGAGAACACGCAGTCCATGCTCGACAGGCTCGACAACGTGCAACTGCTGTCGGTGCTGATGCTGCTGGGTGGCCTTGGCCTCGCGGGCGGGGCGGCGGTGCTGACGGCGCGCGCGATCGGCAATCCTGTCCGGCAGTTGACGGCAGCCATGGACCGGCTGGCCCATGGCGACACCGCGGCGCCCATTCCGGCCACGGAGCGTCGCGACGAGCTTGGCGACATGGCCCGCTCCACCGCGGTGTTCCGCGACGCGCTGATCGAGCGTGCCCGGCTCGAGGCGGCGAGCGCGACGGAGCAGGCTGCCAAGCAGGCCCGCGCCGAGCGGATGGACGCGCTGTTGCGCGGCTTCGAGGGCGAGGCCGCCAAGGCGCTGCAGGTCGTGGCCGCCGCGGCCACCGAACTCGATACCACCGCTGGGGACATGCAGGGCACGGCGCGGGACAGCAGCGAGCGTGCCGCCGCGCTGGCAACGGCCTCGGAGCATGCCTCGGCCAATGTGGCCACCGTCGCGGCCTCGGCCGAGGAGATGGCGGCCTCGGTCGCCGAGTTGGCGCGCCAGGTGGCCGAAAGCGCCCGGGTGGCGCGCCAGGCCGCCCAGGACGCGCGCGTGACCGACGCGACGGTGGGCGGCCTGGCCGAGTGGGCACAGCGCATCGGCGAGGTGGTGCGCCTCATCTCGGGCATCGCCGGGCAGACCAACCTGCTCGCGCTGAACGCCACCATCGAAGCGGCGCGGGCGGGCGAGCACGGCAAGGGCTTCGCAGTGGTGGCGTCGGAGGTGAAGCAACTGGCCCAGCAAACGGGTAAAGCCACCGAGGAGATCGGCGCCCAGATCGCCGCTATGCAGGCGGAGACCGAGCGGGCCATGGAGGCGATCCGCGGCATTGGCCGCACCATCGAAGGGCTGGACGGGCTTACCTCTCAGGTGGCGGCGGCAGCCGAGGAGCAGGCGGCCGTCGTGCGGGAGATCGGGCAAGCCGTGGCCGAGGCGGCCGCCGGCACGGCCGAGGTGAACCGGTATGCCAGCGGGGTGACCGAGGGCGCGCAGCAGACCGGTGCAGCGGCCTCGCAGGTGCGAGCAGCCTCGGGCGAGTTGGCGCAGTCGGCCGAGGGGCTGCGAGGCCAAGTCGAGACCTTTCTCGCGGGCGTCCGCGCAGCGTAACGGCCGCGACCGCGCGTGAGCTGCCTCCTGTTTTCTGGGCCGCGCTGAGCTCGAAAATTCCAGTTGAGGGTTGGGCCGAAAACCCCAGGAAACCTCTCACTCAGCGCGGCCGCCGAGCGGCGCCGCGGCCTCACCCCTGCTGCGGCCGTCCTTGGCCGCCGCGGCCAGGCGCCGCCTTCACCCGCATCGGATCGCCCGCTTCGCCGCCAGCGCCGCCACCTCGGCGGCCTCGGCGCCGAGTTCGCCCAGGATTTCCGCGGAATGCTCGCCGCAGCGCGGCGCGGCGCGGCGCAGTCCCCCCGGCGTGCCGGAAAGACGCGGCGTGACGGCGTGCATCACCGTCCCAGCACTGTCCTCCTCGACATAGACGCCGCGCGCGGCGACGTGCGGGTCGCGGAGCAGCGACGCTGCGTCGTGGATCGGCCCGACGGTCACGCCGCGCGCGCGGAACAGCGCCAGCGCCGCCTCGCGATCCATCGCCCCGAAGAAGTCCCGCAGCATCGCCTCCACCTCGTCGTCATGCGCCAGCCGCGCGGCATTGGTGGAAAAGCGTGGGTCCTCGATCAGGTCTGCCCGGCCGATCGCCTCAAAGACGCGCCGCGCCATGCTGTCGGTGGAGCCCGACAGCGACACCCAGCCGCCATCGGCGCAGCGATAGGCGCCGCGCGGCGAGGCGATCTTCAGCGTTACTGCCGGCCGGCCGGTCGCGGCTGCGTTGGTGACGTCAGGGCCCATGATGGCCAGCATGGGCTCAAGCAGCGAGAGGTCGATCACCTGGCCGCTGCCGCCGCGCACCTCGACCTCGCGCAGCGCCGCCATCACGGCGAAGGCGCCGGTCACGCCGGTCACCATATCGGCCAGCGCCATGTTCGGCAGGCCCGGCGTGCCATCGGGCTGGCGGTGCTTGTCGGCGAAGCCGCAAAAACCCTCGATCAGGCTGCCGAAGCCCGGCAGGTCGCGATAGGGCCCGGTCTGGCCCCAGCCCGACAGTCGCACGATGACCAGACCGGGGTTCGCCGCGTGCAGCGCCTCCGGCGCGAGCCCCATCGCCTCCAGCGTGCCGGGCCGGAAGCTCTCGACGAGCACCTGGGCCGTGCCGATCAGGCGACGCAGCCAGCCCATCGCATCGGCGTCGCGCAAATCGAGCGCGAGGCTGCGCTTGTTGCGGCCATAAACGCGCCACCAGCCGTCGAAACCCTGCGGGTGCTCGGGATGCGTCTCTCGCCAGGCGCGTAGCGTGTCGCCGGTGCCGGCCGCCTCCACCTTGATCACGTCGGCGCCGAAATCGGCGAGCTGGAGCGACAGCATGTTGCCCGCCACCAGCCGCGACAGATCCACCACCCGGATGCCGGCGAGCGGCCCCTGCCGCGCGGGATCGGGGCGGATGGTCGGCAGCGCGCCGGTCGGGTGCGACGTCATTCGACCCGGAGGTCCAGGTCCCGCACGAGTTGTCGCCAGAACGGCGCCTCGTCGCGCAAGCGCTGCGCGAAGGTCTCGCGTGGCTCACGCAGGATCTGGGTCTGGGACGCCGCGAAGCGCCCGACGAGGTCCGGATTGACCAGCGCCTGGTCCACCGCCGCGCCGAGCACGGCCAGCACCTCCGGCGGCGTGGCGCGTGCGGCGAACAGGCCGCCGAGCACCGCGATGGATGGGCCGGGCAGCCCGGCTTCGGCCAGCGTCGGCACATCCGGCAGCGCGGCCTCGCGCTCGGCGCCGGTCACCGCCAGTGCCCGCAGCCTGCCGCCCGCGATATGCGGCGCGGCGGCGGTCAGGCTGTCGGTCGCGAACAGCACCTGGCCGCCCATCAGGTCGGTCAGCGCGGCGCCGCTGCCGCGATAGGGGATGTGGTTCGCCTGCACGCCCGCGCGGCGCAGCACCGCCTCGCTGCCCAGATGCGTCAGCGTGCCGACGCCGGCGGAGGCATAGGCCGATGGCGTCCGCCGCAGCGCCGCGACGAGTTCGCCGATGCTGCGCGGCGCCGCCGGCGTGTTCGCCACCAGCACCACGAAGGCGGCGCGCAGTACCGAGGCGACGGGCGCGAAATCATCGAGCCCATATTGCGCGGCGGGGTTCATCACGGGCTGGATCAGCAGCGCCGCGGTCGAGGAGAAGATCACGCTGTAGCCATCCGCCGGCCCGCGCGCGATCGCCTGATGCGCCACGAGGCCGCCGCCGGCGGTGCGGTTCTCTACCACCACGGGCTGGCGCAGGATGGGTGCCATCTGGGTGGCCAGGATGCGCGAGCTGATGTCGCTGCCGGAACCCGGGCCCTGGGACACCACGATCGTGACGGGCCGTGTCGGGAAGGACTGCGCAAGGGCCGGCCAGGGCAGCGCAAGCGCGCTGCCGGCCAGAATCATGCGGCGTCGCGTGACGAATGGCATGCTGGGTTTCCTCCGGCGCCGGAGTGTAGGAGTATCCCGTGCCATGTCAAATATTGCTGCGACACGCAAAAGCCGGCCGCGCGCCACCACCGAAGATCTCCGCCGCCACGCGCCGGAGACGCTGATCACCTTTCGCGTCTCCGTGCTGTCGCAGCTGCTGGCGCGGCTGGTGGACACCTCCGTCGGGCAGGATCTTGGCCTGTCGAGCCGGCAGTGGCGGGTGCTGGTGGTGCTGAACCGCCTCGGCCCCTCCACCTCGGGCGCGGTGGCGCGGATGGCCTCGCTCGACCACAGCCAGGTCAGCCGGGCGTCCTTCGAGCTCGCCGCGAAGGGGCTGGTCGCGATGGGCGACGACGCGGCGGACCGTCGGCGCCAGGTGCTCTCCGTCACGCCGGCGGGCCTGGCGGTGCTGCGCGACGGGCTCGGCGGATCGCTGGAGCGCGAGCGGCGGCTGCGCGCCTGCCTGGGTGAGGAGGACTACGCGGCGCTCGGCCGGGCACTCGCCGCGCTGACGGCGGAAGCGCGGATCATGCTGGAGGAGAGGCGAGGCGGCGGATGACAGCGTTCCAGGAGATCGGCGACCTGCCCCTTCGCCTGGGCGGTGTGCTGCGCGGCGCGAGGTTGGCCTACATCACCCGCGGACGGCTGGCGCCTGATGGGCGCAACGCGGTGCTGCTGACGCATGGCTATACCTCGTCGCACACATTCATCGAGGGCGGATCGGGCGCGTCGGAAGGCGGCTGGGCGGGGCTGGTCGGGCCCGGGCTCGCGATCGATACCGACCGCTGGTTCGTCGTCAGTTCGAACATGCTCGGCTCCTCCTTCGGCTCGACCGCGCCGCGCAGCATCAACCCCGCGACGGGTCGCCCCTACGGCCCGGACTTCCCGCCGATCACGCTGACCGACATCGTCGCGGCGCAGCGCAGGCTGCTCGATGCGCTCGGCGTGCGCGGGCTGCATGCGGTGGTCGGACCCTCCTATGGCGGCTTCCAGGCCTTCACCTGGGGGGTCGAGCAGCCTGATTTCCTGCGCGGCGTGGTGGCCGCGGTCAGCGGGTTGACCGCGCCGCGGTCACTCGACCCTGCGCCACTCGCCGCCCGGCTGGCCGAGGATCCGAACTGGAATGGCGGCCACTACTACGACCGGCCGGGCGGCGTGCTGACGACGATGACGGCCGTGCGGGAGGAGACGCTGCGCCGCTATGGCCTGGATGAGGAACTCGCGCGGCATCTGCCGGACAAGGCCGCGCGGGATGCGGAGATCAGGCGCCGGGCACGGGAGTGGGCCGAGGTCGCTGATGCGCATTCGCTGCTGGTGCTGGGCCGGGCGCTCGACCATTACGACCTGCGGGGCGAGGTCGGGCGCATCCGCGCCAGGGTGCTGTATGTGCTCTCCCGCACCGACCGGCTGTTCCCGCCGTCACTGGCGGCCGAGGTGATGCCGGCCTTCGCCGCGGCGGGCGTGTTGGCGACCTATGAGGAGATCGACAGCGAGCACGGCCATTTGGCCAGCGGCACCGAGGCGGCGAAATGGGCCGCTGCGTTGAAGGGGTTCGTGGAAGGGATCGGGTGAACGGGCCGGTGGCCGGACAGCGGACCAGTTGCCGCGGCGCGAGCCTGTGCCGGGTGAAGCGGTTGGAGCGCGGGCGAACTGGCGGGGCGAGCGCTGCTGGGTTCAAACCATCTCCGGATCGCGATCTGCGCGAGGCAGCCTGCCCCATTGGGGCGCCGGGCGCTCGTGCTGTGTGGTGGGTCGCGCCATAGGACGGAGGCTGGAGCTAGGCTGAGTGGGATCGTGCGGGAACCGGCACTGAGGCGATCGGCGTCCATTCTTGCCTTGACAGGATGAACAAAATAGGAACATATTCGTCGCGTTGGTTCGCGAGGAGGACGCTATGGCGCTTATGCCCCTCACCGAGACAGGCCTCCGCAGCGCCATGCGTGATCGCCGTTACTGGCAGTCCGGCCATCCTGAGCGCGAAGCCTATGTGGGCTGGGTCAGCCACGGATGGCGTGCGCTTGAGGGATCGCCATACCGAGACCCCTCAGGCAGCTCGGTCGTCTTCGTTCAGGCCTACACGCGCGTCCGCGATGGGCATACCGAGCAGGTGTCGGCCCACCAGAGGTCGGCTCCACCTCGGACTGGCGACAACTCTGCCGACGGAGCGGCCTCGCAGCAGACTGGCGGTGGCACGGAGGCACCGAATGCGACGCCCAGCGGCACCGCACCGCCGCGACCGTCGGAGATCTCAACGAACGGCGCCGCTTTTCTCTACCAGTGGGAGGCGCAAGTCGGTGTAAGCGACCGGCCGCACTGGCCCGGCGGCAACAGCGGCGTGACGCTGGGGCCCGGCTACGATATGGGCGGTCGAACCCGCGAGCAGGTACAGGGCGACCTGACCGCGGCAGGATTGCCGGCCGACACCGCCGCCGCGCTCGCCGCCGGTGCCGGCCTTCGAGGCCAGGACGCCGGTAACTTCGCCACAACGCAGCGCGATGCGGTGAGGCTCACCGACGACCAGCAGCAGGCGTTGATGACGGTCGCGGTCGCACCCGCGCAACGTGCTGTGGCGAACGCCGTGACGGTTCCGCTCAACCAGAACCAATACGACGCGCTCACTTCGCTGGCCTACAACATCGGAACGGGCGCCTTCCAACGCAGCACGCTGCTGCGTCGCTTGAACGCCGGGGATTTCACAGGCGCGGCGGAGCAGTTCGGGGTCTGGGTAAGGTCAGGGGGCGCTGATTCGCCTGGCCTCATCGCAAGACGCGCTGCCGAGCGGCGCCTTTTTGGGTTTCCAGTCGGCACAGAGGGCGCGGTTCCATGATTCGCCGAGCCGTCCTCGCCGTTGCTTTGCTGACAGCCTGCTCCGCAGCAGATGCTCAGTCACGGTTCGAACCAAACATGCAGCTGCTGGTCGTGTGCCGCGATGGCCCCATGAGCTCAACACCGACCGGCACTGCCATCTGTGCGGGCGACGCAACAAGGGAAGCTGACCGTCGCATCGCAAATCTGATCAACGAAGCCAGATCGCCCGGCCTTGCGCTGCGCGGCGCCGACCTCTCGGCATCTCAGACGAATTGGCAGCGGTACCGAGACCTTCACTGCGGCCTGTTCGACCGGGGGGACGGATCGAGCGGCAGCCAGACACCTGCAGACATCCAGCTTTGCCGCCTTGCCCACAGCCTCCGCCGGGAGGCGGAGTTGAGAGACCTCATCTACCTCATGGGCCCTCGGTAGTGGAAGCGCGTGCCAGAGCGAAAAGCAGCGTGGTGGTGCGAACCGACGCGAAACTGGCGGATGGGGTGGGATTCGAACCCACGAGACGCTTTCACGTCTACACACTTTCCAGGCGTGCGCCTTCGACCGCTCGGCCACCCATCCAGCGCAGCGCCGGGTTCTAGCCAGGGCCACCCCGCAGCACAACCCCGCAGCCCCGCGTTGACGGCCCGCGCCGGCACAGGCGAGCATCCTCCCAACACCAGGGAGGGCCAGGCCATGCGCCGGCGTTCATTGCTCGGCCTCGCGGCCGGTTTGCCCCTTATCCGCACCGCTGCGGCGCAGGGCACGGATTATCCATCCCGCCCCGTCCGCGTGCTGGTCGGCTTTCCGCCCGGCGGCGGCGTGGACCTCACCGCACGGCCCTTGCTGGCCAAGCTGCAGGAGCGGCTCGGCAGCCAGTTCGTCGTCGAGAACCGCGGCGGCGCGAATGGCAACATCGCGATGGAGGCCACGGCCCGCGCGGCACCCGATGGCTACACGCTGTTCTTCGGCAATGGCGGCAATCTGGCGATCAACCACGCCCTCTATGCCAATCTGTCCTTCGACACGCTGCGCGACTTCGCGCCCATCGCGCAGGTGGTCCAGGTGCCGCTGGCCGTTACCGTGCCGGCCGATTTGCCGGTCCGCACCGTGCAGGAGTTCATCGCGCTCGCCCGCAGCCGGCCCGGCCAGCTCAATATGGGCTCAGGCGGCACTGGCGGGCTGCCGCATCTGGCCTTCGAGCTGTTCCGCCGCCAGGCCAATATCGACGTCGTCCACGTGCCCTATCGCGGCAGCGCGCCCGCGCTGCAGGACCTGATTGGCGGGCGCGTGCAGATCATGATCGATGCCTTCAACCTTTCCCGCGGCGCGGTGGAGGCCGGGCGCGTGCGCGTCATCGCGACCACCGGGCGCGAGCGCATGCCCGCGCTGCCCGATGTGCCGACGGTGGCGGAGCAGGGGCTGCCTGATTTCGTGGCGATCGGCTGGCAGGGACTGGTGGCGCCGGCGGCAACCCCCGCCGCCATCCGCGCGCGGCTGGAACAGGCGGTCGAGTGGGCGATGCGGGAGACGGACCTGCCCCGGGCCTATCTCGACCAGGGCTCGCTGCCGCATTTCGCGGGCGCCGCCGCGTTCCGCCGCCTGATCGACGAGGAGCGCACGCTCTGGGCCCGCGTGGTGCGGGAGGGCAACATCCAACCTGACTGAGCCGCGGTCGGGAAAGGCCGCCGCCCCGAAGGGCGGCGGCGTCATGCATCAATCGGCGAACTGGCCGGCCGCCTCGATCAGCGGGCGCCACTTGGCGATATCCGCCTGCCAGAAGGTCCGGTGCGCCTCCGGCGTCGCGCGTGCCACCGGCACCGGCGCGGTGCCGAGATCGGCGAAGCGGCGCGCGATGCTCTCGTCGCGCAGCGCCGTGACCAGGGCGCGGTTCAGCCGGTCCACGATCGGGCGCGGTGTGGTCCGCGGCGTATAGAGGCCGTGCCAGACGCTGACTTCGAAGTTCGGCAGCCCAGCCTCGGCGGCGGTCGGCATGTCGGGCAGCGCCCCGACGCGCTCGCGTGTCGTCACCGCGAAGCCGCGGATGGTCCCGGCGCGGATCTGCTCGGTCGTGTTGGTGGTCTGGTCGCACATGATGTCCACCGTGCCGGCGACCAGGTCGTTCATCGCCGGGCCCGTGCCGCGATAGGGCACGGTTGTAAAGGGCGTGTTCAGCGCCGATTGCAGCAGCAGGCCGCAGAGGTGGCTGGCGGCGCCGATGCCGGCATTGGCGTAGTTCAGCCGCTCACGCTCGCGCCGCGCGACCTGGACGAATTCCTGCAGGTTATTGGCCGGGAAGTTGCGCCGCGCGACGAGCGTCATCGGCACCTCGGTCACCAGCCCGACTGTCTCGAAGCCGTTGATCGGGTCGTAGGACAGGCGACGATACAGCGTCGGGATGGTGGACATGCCGATGTGGTGCAGCAGGATCGTGTAGCCATCCGGCCGCGCCTGGGCGATGCGCTGCGCGCCGAGAGAGCCGCCGGCGCCGGCGACATTCTCGACCACGACCGGCTGGCCGAGATCGGTGCTCATGACCTGCGCGATGAGGCGCCCGACCGTGTCGGTCGGCCCGCCAGCGGCGAAGGGGATCACCATGGTGATCGGGCGGGTGGGGAAGGGGGCCTGCGCCAGGGCGGGCGTGGCGAGGGCGGCGGCTGCCATGCCGAGCAGGGCGCGCTTGCCGAAGCGAAGCATGTGACTGTGTCTCCCAGTAACATTGTCAGCCTGCGCGACCTTCGGGGCCGCAGGCTTATCCTGGCCCTCTAGGTCAATCGCCCGGGCTGCGCCAGTTCAAATTGCATCGGGGTAACTTCGGGGTAACCCCAAGGGGCGACCCCCGATCAACAACCCTTCATTGTGATCGGCGCGTATTTTTCGCGGATCCCCTTGATTGACGATTAATGGACGAAACATGACTGAAACTTCACACAATCTGGGAGATGTCCGATGCCTCGCCTTCATCGCCGGGCCTTGCTGGCCGGCGCCGCCCTGGCCCCCTTCGCTCTGCCGCGCCCCACCCTCGCTGCGCTGCCGGACCGCCCGATCCGCATCATCGTTCCCTACAATGCGGGCGGGATCACCGATGTGATCAGCCGCGGCATGGCCGCGGGCCTACAGGCCGCGCTCGGCCAGCCGGTCATCGTCGAGAACCGCCCCGGTGCGAACGGCACCGTCGGCACGCTGGCCGCCGCCCGCGCGCCGGCCGATGGCACCACGATCACGATGGGCATCACCGACACCTTCGCGATCAACCGCTCCACCTTCCCCTCGCTCCCCTATGACGATGAGCGGGACTTCGCCCCCATCTCGATGGTCACGCGCGTGCCCTTCGCGCTGATGATCGGCGCCCATCGGCGCGATATCACCGACTTCGCCTCCTTCGTGCGCGAGGCCCGGCGTGAGGCAGGGCGACTCTCCCACGCATCCTGGGGCGTCGGCTCTTCCTCTCACCTCGCCTTCGAATTCGTCGCGCGTCATCAGCGCTTCGAGAAGCTGCACGTGCCCTTCGCCGCGCAGGCGCCGGGCATGCAGGCGGTGGCCGCGGGCCAGGTGGATTCGATGATGCTGCCGGTCGGCGGCGCGAACAGCCTGGCGGTGGACAACCGCGCCCGCATCATCGCGCTGGCGCATCCGGGCCGCATCGACCTGACGCCCAATGTGCCAACGCTGACGGAGCTTGGCGTGCCGCTGACCACCGGCCTCTGGCTCGCGCTCTACGCGCCGGCCCGCACGCCGGCCGCCGCGATCGCCCGGCTGAATGAGGGTGTGCGCGAAGGCATGCGGCATGCGCAGACGCTGGATGTGTTCCGCCAGCAGGCGGGTGCGCCGGAGCCCTCCACCCCGCAGGAACTGGCCGAGTTCGCCCGCGCCGAACGCGCCCAGTGGGAGCGCGTGGTGCGCGAGGCCAACATCACCGTCTCCTGACCCAGCGGCCAGCAGCGGATTGCGGAAGGGGGGCGGCTTCGGCCGTCCCCTTTTTGCTTGGGCGCGTTCTCAGGCGTCCATCTTGAGCGCGGCGATGAAGGCGCTCTGCGGAATCTCCACCTTGCCGAACTGGCGCATGCGCTTCTTGCCCTCCTTCTGCTTGTCGAGGAGCTTGCGCTTGCGGCTGATGTCGCCGCCATAGCATTTGGCGGTCACGTCCTTCGACATCGCGCTGATCGTCTCGCGCGCGATGACGCGGCCGCCGATCGCGGCCTGGATGGGGATCTTGAAGAGCTGGCGGGGAATCAGCTCCTTCAGCTTCTCGCAGATCTGCCGGCCGCGGCGGTCGGCCTGGCTGCGATGCGCCATGAAGGACAGCGCATCCACCGGCTCGGCATTCACCAGGATCGAGATCTTCACCAGATCGCCGGCCTGGTAGCCATCCACGACATAATCGAAGCTGGCATAGCCGCGGCTGATGGATTTCAGGCGGTCGTAGAAGTCGAACACCACCTCGTTCAGCGGCAGGCGATAGACCGCCATGGCGCGGTTGCCGACATAGGTCAGCTCCACCTGCTGCCCGCGGCGCTCGTTGCAGAGCGTCAGCACAGGGCCGAGGTAATCATCGGGGACCATGATGGTCGCCTTGATCCAGGGCTCCTCGATCTCGGCGATGACGGAGGGATCGGGCATGTCGGCCGGGTTGTGCAGCTCGATCTGGTCGCCGTTCGTCTTGCGGATGTTGTAGACGACCGACGGCGCGGTCGCGATCAGGTCGAGGTCGAATTCGCGGGAGAGCCGTTCCTGCACGATCTCAAGGTGCAGAAGGCCGAGGAAGCCGCAGCGATAGCCAAGGCCAAGCGCCGCGCTGTTCTCCGCCTCGTAGTGGAAGCTGCTGTCGTTCAGCCGCAGCTTGGCGACGGATTCCCGCAGCTTTTCGAAATCGTCCGCGTCCACGGGATAGAGGCCGCACCACACCACCGGCACGGAGGGCTTGAAGCCCGGCAGCGCTTCGGTGGCGGGGTTGCGGTCCTCGGTCAGCGTGTCGCCGACATTGGTGTCGGCCACGGTTTTGATCGCGGCGGTGACGTAGCCCATCTCGCCCGGCGAGAGGTAATCCACCGGCACCATCTTCGGTGTGAAGACGCCGACCTGCTCCACCGTGTGGGTGGAGCCGTTCGACATCATGCGGATCTTCTGACCCTTGCGCAGCGTGCCATCCTTCACGCGCACCAGGACGACGACGCCGAGATAGGCGTCGTACCAGCTATCCACCAGCAGCGCCTTCAGCTTGGCGTTGGCGTCGCCGGTCGGCGGCGGCAGGCGCGTGACGATCGCCTCCAGCACGCCTTCGATGTTGATGCCGGTCTTGGCGCTGATCATCACCGCATCCGACGCATCGAGGCCGATCACGTCCTCGATCTGCTGCTTGACGCGGTCGGGCTCGGCGGCGGGCAGGTCGATCTTGTTGAGGACCGGCACGATCTCATGGTTGGCATCGAGCGCCTGGTACACATTGGCCAGCGTCTGCGCCTCGACCCCCTGGGAGGCATCCACGACCAGCAGGCTGCCCTCGCAGGCCGCGAGGCTCCGGCTGACTTCGTAGGCGAAGTCCACATGGCCGGGCGTGTCCATCAGGTTCAGCGTGTAGGTCTGCCCATCCTTGGCCTGGTAGGCGAGGCGGACAGTCTGCGCCTTGATGGTGATGCCGCGCTCCCGCTCCAGCTCCATATTGTCGAGGAGCTGTTCCTTCATCTCGCGCGCGGTGACGGCGCCGGTCGTCTGGATCAACCGGTCGGCCAGCGTGGACTTGCCGTGGTCGATATGCGCGATGATCGAGAAGTTGCGGATGCGGTCGAGGGGAACGTCGGTCATCGGATGAAACTAGCGACCCTTGGGGATTCAGCGTTCATGTAGGGGCTGTGTGCCCGGCTGGAAAGCGTCTAGCGGGCCTTAGCGACCCTGGGGCAGCAGGGGGCGCAGCCGCCACATCGCGAAGGCGCCGAGTAGCGGGCCGGGGGCGAGCACCGCGAAGGCCCATTCCCAGCCGAGCAGCGCGACCGCCCAGGGCACGATCCCGATGGTCAGCACCGTCAGCAGGAAGCCGAGCGAGGTCTGCACCGTCAGCATCGTGCCGACATAATCGGGCGGGGAGAGGCTGACGATGCAGGCCGAGAACTGCGCCGAATCCGCCACCACCGCGAAGCCCCAGACCAGCGCCACCAGCAGCCCCAGCCAGGGGGCGATGGCGGCCGCCGGCCCGACCAGCAGCGCGCAGGCCCCTGAGGTCAGCATGCAGAGTGCGGCGACCGCCGCCCGGTCCCAGCGATCGGCGACCACCCCGGCCACCACGCAGCCGACCGCACCCGCCGCCAGCACGCCGAAGACCCAGGGCCCGGCCTGGCCCGGCGCGCCGCCCAGAACCCCTGCCAGGAACAGCCCGATCCAGGCCCAGCAGGCATAAAGCTCCCACATATGTCCGAGATAGCCGAGGTTCGCGAGCCGCAACCCCTTGTTCCGCCAGGCCTCCAGCGCCTGGGACGGGCGGAAGGGCGGGCGGGCGCCGAGCTGTGGCCCGGGTCGGAAGAACAGGATGGTGAGCCCACCGAGCCCGGCCAGCACTCCCGCCCCGAGATAGGCCGCCTGCCAGCCAATGCCGCCGAGCAGCGTCGGGATCAGGTGGGGCAGGGCGGAGCCGAGCGTCAGCGCCCCCACCAGCAGCCCGATCAATAGCCCCAGATCTCCCTTGGCCCAGGACGCCGCGAGCTTCATCCCCACCGGATAGACGCCCGCCATCGCCGCCCCCGCGACAAAGCGCAAGCCGAGCGCCGCGGTGCCAGAGGGTGCGACCAGCGTCTGCGCAAGGGTCGCCACCGCGGCGAGCAGGGCGGAGGCCAGGAACAGCATCCTGGGATCGCGCCGATCGGCCAGAGAGAGCACGGCCGAGACCAGTGTGCCGGCCACAAAGCCGAGCTGCACGGCCGCCGTCAGCCACCCGGCCTCAGCGGTGGTGACGAGCCCAGACGCCAGCAGGTCCGGCACCGCGGCCGTGCCGGCGAACCAGACCGCGAGCGTCAACACGACCGCGAGGCAGAGCACCGCAAGCTGGCGCGGCTTGCCCGACAGAGCCTCCATCCGTCTCTCCCCTGGCTTGGTCCCGCTGGCGCCTTCGGCCTAGCCTAGGCCCCGGAGCCGCCGGCAGGCCAGCCGACGCGCCGGAGGACGCCGATGATCCACGACCCGCCGCTGCTGACCATCCGTCGCGGCTTTCCCCGCCCCGATCCCGCGTTGGTCGCGCGCTTCGCCGGGCTGCCGACGGGCTGGGTGGTGGATGCGATGGATGGGCGCGGCGCCTTCGATCATCGGATCAAGCCGCTGCCCGGCACGCCGTCGCAGCTGGCCGGCGTCGCGCTGACCTGTCGCTGCGGGCCGGCAGACAATCTGGCGCTGTTCGGCGCGGTGACGGTGGCGCAGCCGGGCGATGTGCTCGTCGCCGCGACCGACGCCTTCACGCCCACCTGCGTCACCGGCGACCTGCTGCTGGGCATGGCGCGCAATGCGGGTGTCGCGGGCCTCATCACCGATGGTCTGGTGCGCGACCAGGCCGGCATCCGCGCTGTCGGAATGCCGGTCTTCTGCGCGGGCGTCACGCCGAATTCACCGGTGCGCAACGGGCCGGGCGATGTCGGCCTGCCGGTGGTGCTGGGCGGCGTTGCGGTGGAGAGCGGCGACATCATCCTGGCCGATGAGGATGGAGCGGTCGTCGTGCCGCAGGCCCTGGCCGAGACCGTGCTGCAGCGGATCGAGGGCATCCGCGCGGCAGAGCGGGAGATGGAGGCGAAGGTCCAGGCCGGCTTGGTCACGCCTGACTTCATCGCGCGGCTCGCTTCGGCGGGGCGCTTCCGGGAGATCGGCTGATGCGAAGCGACGCGCGAAGGTCGGTCGTCGCTGACGTGGCGCGCCGGGCATGACGCGGCCCGCAGCACGGCCCCTCCGCATCGCCGTCATCGGCGCGGGCGCGATGGGATCGGTCTTCGGCGCCGCGCTGCGCGCCGCGGGGCATGCGGTCACGCTGCTCGACCGCCGTGCGGATCACATCGCGGCCATTAACCGGGATGGGCTCGCGATCGAGGGCCTCGGCGGTGATGCGCGGCACGCCATCCCCGCGACAACCGAGCGCGACGCGCTGCGCGGCATGGATCTGGCGCTGGTGCTGGTGGACTCGGCTGCGACAGCAGAGGCCGCTTCCATCGCCGCCGCGGTGCTGGCGCCGGCGGGCCTCGCGCTGACGCTGCAGAATGGCATCGGCAATGCTGAGGCGCTGGCGCAGGCGGTCGGGCCGGCGCGCACCGCGCTCGGCTGCACCTATGTCAGCGCGGCCTGGCTCGCGCCCGGGCGCGTGCTGCATTCGAACACCGGCGAGACGATGTTCGGCATGATGTCCGGCGGTGCCGAGCCGCGGCTGGACGCGCTGGCGCGTGACCTCGCGGCCGCTGGCCTGCCGGCCGCGACGGTCCAGGATGCGCCGGGCCATGTCTGGCTGAAATTCGCGCTGAACTGCGCGATCAACCCGGTCTCGGCGCTGACCGGGCTCCGCCCCGGCGAAGTTGCGCGCCAGGCTGACGCGCGGGCGCTGATGGAAAGCGTGCTGGATGAGATCCTGGCGGTTGCGGCCGCCAAGGGTCTCTCTCTCCCTTGCGCCGATCCGCGCGGCGAGATCCTTGGCCATGCCTGGGTGCGCTATAACCGCCCGTCCATGCTGCAGCATGTCGAGGCGGGCCGCATGCCCGAGATCGCGGCCCTCAACGGCGCGCTGGTGGCGGAGGCTGAGCGGATAGGCGTGCCGGTGCCGGTCAACCGCGCCGTCGCGCAGGCGGTGCTGGCCCTGGCCGAGCGGGTGCGGCGCCGCTTGGCGGCGCCGGTGCCGGATGAGGCGGCGCTCGAGGCCGCGGCGGCGGCCGAGCCGCTGCGATAGGGGCGCGCGCGGCCTCACCGTCATCTCGCTGGCCCGGCGCGGCCAGGCCCTGCTAGGATCGCGCCCCGATGATCGGAACCATGCCAGCCGGGGCGGTACCGGGCCTTGAGCAGCTGCCGCGGATCACCGCCGTGCTGCGGGACGTGCTCGGCCTCGCGCCCTGCAACGCGCATCTGCATCTCGACAGGGTCGAGGCGCTCGCCTGCGATGCGGCAGATCGTGACGAGCTGCGCCGCCTATGGCGCGCGCGCTTCGCCCGCCCCGCCGCAGCCGCCGAGCTCGAAGCCTGCGAGAGCATCGCTGACCTGCTGCGCCTGCTCGCGCGCATCGCCGCGCCGCCGGCCTTCGCCTGACGGCGCGGCGCGCGTTCAGCCCCTGAGTGTCGCGCCCGTCGCCTTCGTCACGGCTGCGACCACCTTCTGCCCCGCGGCCTCGATCTCGGCATCCGTTAGCGTGCGTTCCCGCGGCTGCAGCGTGACCTGGATGGCGAGGCTCACCTTGCCCTCGGGCAGCTTGTCGCCGGCATAGCGGTCGAACAGCACCACATCGGCGATCAGCGCCTTATCCGCGCCCTTCGCCGCGCGCAGCAGCGCCTCGGCCGCAACGGTGGCGTCCGCCAGGAAGGCGAAGTCGCGCCGGACCGGCTGGAAGGCCGGCAGGTCGGGCACGCCCTTCTTGCGCTTCTTCGGGTCGGGGATGGCGTCGAGGAACACCTCGAAGCCGGCCGCGGCACCGGGGATGCCGAGCGCGTCGCGGACCTTCGGGTGCAACTCGCCGAAGGTCGCGAGCACCACCTTCGGCCCCTGGCGCAGCACGCCCGAGCGACCCGGATGGTAGAAGCCCGGCGCATCGGCCGTGACCTGCACGGCGGCCATCGGCACGCCGAGCGCCGCGAGCACGGCCAGCGCATCGCCCTTCGCATCCAGCCAATCCACCGCGCGCGCCGGCGCCGCCCAGCCCGGCGCGGTCATGCCCGCGCGCAGGCCAGCGGCGACGGCCAGTTGGCTGCTGCCGGCGGCTGGGTCGCGATAGGCGCCGCCGATCTCGGCCAGCGCCGCATCGCCGAAGCCACGCGCCGCATTGCGCGCAGCCGCCATGGCAAGGGAGGCCACCGGCGTCGGGCGCATCTGATCGAGATCGGATGCGATCGGGTTTTCGAGCTTCAACGCAGCCGGCGTGTCGCCGAACAACGCCGCCTGCTCACGCGCGAGAAAGCCGTAGGTGACGCAATCCTGGAGGCCACGCGACGCCAGCACGCGGCGCGCGAGCGCGGCGCGCGCCTGGCGCGGCGACAGCGCCGGCCGCGGCACGGGGGAGGCGACGGGCAGCGAGACCGCCGGCACCGCATCGAGCCCGCCGAGGCGCAGCACTTCCTCCACCAGGTCGCATTCCGGCTCGATCGCCGCGCAGCCTTCCGCCGCGGCCTCAGCGCGTGCGGCGGGCAGCGACGGCTCCTGCGCCAGCGCGCCATGGCCGGCGATGTCGTTCCGCCAGGGCGGCACGGCGACGGTGATCTTCTCCGCATCGCGCGCGACGGTGCAGAGGCCGAGTGCGGCGAGGCGCCGCTCCGCTTCCGCCGGCGAGAGGTCGAGCCCGCCGAGGCCCGCGATGCGTTCAAAGCGGAGCGTCGCGTTGCGCGTCCAGTTGGGCTCGGTGCCCGCGGCCGCGACCTCCGAGGCCTCGCCGCCGCATAGCTCCAGGATCATGCGGGTTGCGGCGTCGAGCGCCTTCGGCAGCAGCGCCTGGTCGAGGCCGCGTTCGAAGCGCGACCGCGCATCGGTCCGCACATCGTGCCGCCGGCCCGAGAGCGCGACGCGCACGGGGTCGAACAGCGCGCATTCGATGAAGCACTCGGTCGTGCCCTCGTCGCAGCCCGAATGCTCGCCGCCGATGATGCCGCCCAGCGCCTCGACGCCCTTGGCGTCGGCGATCACGCCGTCCTCATCGGTCAGCGCATAGGTCTTGCCGTTCAGCGCCAGCAATTCCTCGCCCGCGCGGGCCATGCGCATGGAGAGCGTGGGCCCTGCGACCTTCGCCACGTCGAAGACATGCAGCGGGCGGCCGACGGCGAAGGTGAAGAAGTTGGTCACATCCACCAGCGCGTTGATCGGGCGCAGCCCGATCGCGGTCAGCCGGTCCTGCAGCCATTGCGGCGAGGGGCCGTTCTTCACCCCGCGCACGGCGCGGCCGAGCACCCAGGTGCAGGCGCGGGGATCCTCGATCCGCCAGGCGAGCGGCGAGGGATAGGCGGGGGCCACGGGCGCGACATCCCAGGGCTTCAGCGTGCCGAGGCCTGCGGCCGCGAGGTCGCGCGCAATGCCGCGGACCGACAGCGCATCGCCGCGGTTCGGCGTGACCTTGATCTCGATGATCGGGTCGTCGAGGCCGGCATAATCCACATAGCGCGTGCCGACCGGCGCATCGACGGGCAGTTCGACGATGCCGCTATGGTCGTCGCCGAGCCCCATCTCGCGCGAGGAGAGCATCATCGCTTCGGACTTCACGCCGCGGATCTCACCGATCTTGAGCGTGATGCCGGTGCCGGGGATGAAGGCGCCCGGCACCGCCGCGACGCCGACCAGCCCCGTGCGCGCATTCGGCGCGCCGCAGACGACCGAGTATTCGCGCCCATCGCCGAGATCGACGCGCAGCGCGCGGAGCCGGTCGGCATTCGGGTGCTGCACCGCTTCGATCACGCGCGCGATGCGGAAGGAAGCGAGTGTGGCCGCGCGATCCTCCACGCCCTCCACCTCGATGCCGATGGCGGACAGCGTGGTGGTGATGCGCTCAAGCGACGCGTCTGTGTCGAGGTGCTCGCGCAGCCAGGAGAGGGTGAACTTCATGGGGTCACACTCCCTCGTGCAGGCTGGCGGGCGCGAGGGGATCCGCCGCGTAATGCTTCAGCCAGCGCAGGTCGCATTCGTAGAAGGGGCGGAGGTCCGGCATGCCGTGCTTCAGCATGGTGATGCGCTCGATGCCCATGCCGAAGGCGAAGCCCTGCCACTCGCGCGGGTCGAGACCACAATTGGCCAGCACCTTCGGGTGCACCATGCCGCTGCCCAGGATCTCCAGCCAGTCGCCGCCGCCGCCCAACTCGCCAGTCTTCCGGTTCCAGCCGATATCCACCTCCATCGAAGGCTCGGTGAAGGGGAAGTAGCTGCTGCGGAAGCGCACCGGCAGGTCGGAGATGCCGAAGAAGGCGCGCAGGAAATCCACCAGGCACCCCTTGAGGTGGCCGAGCGTGATGCCGCGGTCGATCACCAGACCTTCGACCTGGTGGAACATGGGCGAATGCGTCGCGTCATGATCGGCGCGATAGGTGCGGCCCGGCGCGATGATGCGGATCGGCGGCGGCTCCGAGAGCATGGTGCGGATCTGCAGCGGCGAGGTCTGGGTCCGCAGCACGCGGCGATGCCCGGCCTCGTCGGTGCCGGGCATGTAGAAGGTGTCGTGATCCTGCCGCGCCGGGTGGTGGTCCGGGATGTTGAGCGCGCCGAAATTGTGCCAGTCGCTTTCGATGTCCGGGCCGTCCACGACGCGAAAACCCATCGCGCCGAAGATCGCGGTCAGTTCCTCGATGGTGCGGCTGATCGGGTGGATACCGCCATCGGCCGCGGTGCCGGCGGCGAAGGGGCGCGGGGGGAGGGAGACATCCACGCGTTCGGCCGTGAGCTTCGCGTCCAGCGCCGCGGCTTCGAGCGTGGTGCGGCGCGCATCCAGCAGCGCCTCGATCTCGGTCTTGAGGCGGTTGAGTGCGGCCCCGCGCTCCTTGCGGCTTTCGGCCGGCACGGCGCCGAGGCCCTTCAGCAGCCCCGACAGGCTGCCAGACTTGCCCAGCACCGCGACGCGCACCGCGTCTAGCGCACGGAGGTCGGCGGCTGCGGTCAGCGCCGCCTCGGTCTCGGCGCGCAGTGTCGCCAGATCGTCTGACATCGTCGGCTCCGGATACGCAAAGGGCCGCCCCCTGGCGGGAGCGGCCCTCCTTGTTCTCGAAAAACCTGTTCCCCGGAAGGGGGATCAGGCCTGCGCGGGGAGGGCGCCCTTCGCCGTCTCGACGATGGCGGCAAAGCCCGCCGCATCGTCAAAGGCGAGCGCGGCGAGAACCTTGCGGTCCATCTCCACGCCGGCGGCCTTCAGGCCCGCGATGAACTTCGAATAGGTCAGCCCGTGCTCGCGCACGGCCGCGTTGATCCGCTGGATCCACAGGCCGCGGAACTCGCGCTTCTTGTTGCGGCGGTCGCGATAGGCGTATTGCAGCGCCTTCTCGACCCGCTCCAGCGCGGGGCGGTAGGCGGTGGACGACCGGCCAACATAGCCCTTGGCGAGCTTGAGGACCTTCTTGTGACGGGCGGACTTCGTTACGCCCCGCTTGACGCGTGCCATGGTTCAGCGCCCTCCCTTACCGGTCCAGCCCGTAGGGCAGCCACTGCTTCACGGTGTCGCCGTCCTGCTTGTCCAGCACGAACATGCCGCGGTTCTGGCGCTTCATTGTGGTGGTCTTGGCGGTCAGGCAGTGGCGCTTGTTGCCGGCGCCGGCCTTGACCTTGCCCGTGGCGGTCAGTCGGAAGCGCTTCTTCACGCTCGACTTCGTCTTCATCTTGGACATTTGGCCCTCCTCGGGTCATTGCCCCCATCTTGCGCCCTACCGAAGCAGGGGCCGCACCATGCGGCATGGGGGCTGGGCCGGCCGGGCATGTCCATAAGGCCACGGCGCGGGGAGCGGGGCGTATAGTCCGCCCCTAGCCCCCGCGCAAGCGGCCCCCTGGACCGGTCCAGCGTTCCCTTAACGCGCCGCGTTGGTGGTGATCCGATGGCGGCCGGCGTTCTTCACGCCGGCCGAGGCCGCGAATGCGGCCCGCCGGTTGTCCGGCGAGCCAAGCGCCCGGAGGGCGCGCCGGCGCTTGAGGGGCGGGAATGCGGTAGCATTCCCGCCGGCAACATTAAGCGGCCTTGGGCAGCTGGCGGCGCAGCAACTCGGTCAGGTGGGCGGCTACCGCCCCCATCCCGGTCCGCGCCCCTTCGCGCCCCGCCCGCCGCTCGGCCTCGGCGTTGTAGTTGGTGTTCGTGTTCACATCATAGGCGAAGGTCCGGCCCTCGCGGTCGGTGATGAACTCGATGGCGCCGACGCCGATCCCGTTCGCGGTGAGGAAGGCTTCCATCCGGTGCAGCAGCGGGTGGGCGAAGCCCTCCACGATGCGGAACTTCTCCCCCGGGGCGACGGCCGGGCAGACAGCCCCTTCGCCCACCTGGCAGGCATCCGCCGGGCAGAGCTCGAAGCCCTCGGAGGTGTCCACCCGCACGGCATAGAGAAAGCGCCCGCCGATGAACTCGGCCCGCGTGATGAAGGGGGCGGGCGCCTCCACATAGCGCTGGACCAGCCAGATGCCGTCGCGCGGATGCGCGAAGGGGTCGGGGTCGGCCGCGATGACCGCGAGCGCCTCGGCCAGCCCCGCCTCGCTGCGGACCAGCCGCACGCCTAAGCCCTTGCCGGCGCGGTTGTGCTTCAGGATCAGCGGGAAGCCGAGCCGCCGGGCCGCTTCGGGGATCTGCGCCGTGCCGACGACGGCGATGGTGTCGGGCGTCGGGATGCCATGCGCGGCCAGCGCCTGATACTGCGCGACCTTGGACAGTTCGAGCTGCAGCGCGCGGCGACCATTCACCACCGTCCGCCCGTGCCGCTCCAGCCATTCGATGACCGCGCCGGCATATTCCGGCGCATAGGTGTGCCCGCGCGTGTGCGAGGAAGCGCTCATCCGGTTGTAGAAGACGCCCTCCGGCGGCGGGCGCGTCAGGTCGATCAGGCCGGTGTCGAGGAACCATTCCTCGGCCGGCGCGCCGAGTGTGGCGAAGGCCGCGCGCAGCGGCACGACCCAGGCGTCGTTCTCGTGGATGACATGAATTTTGGTCACGCGGCGGCTCCGTGGGGGCAAATCTGGAAGTTTCTTCTAGTGGGGCCGTTCATGTACGCAATCGAAAGAAATTTCTGTTAACTCGCGGCTTGGGCGGGGTGATGTTGTTCTCCACCGCGCCAGGGCCGCGATGTGCGTATCCTCCGCCCTGCCATCGTGCCTTGCGGGTTCCGGCGCATCCCCCGCCGCTCTATATGCGGAAGCTATGGTCGCCTTTCGGAAGATGCACGGGCTCGGCAACGACTTCGTCGTGCTGGATGCGCGCGCCCGGCCACTGGCCGTGACGCCGGAGGCGGCGCGCGCCATCGGCAACCGCTACACGGGCGTCGGCTTCGACCAGCTGATCGTCATGGAGCCGCCCGGAGAGGGCGCCGATGTCTTCATGCGCATCCTTAACCCCGACGGGTCCGAGGCCGGTGCCTGCGGCAATGCCACGCGCTGCATCGCCTCCCTCGTCGCGGATGAGGCAGGCAAGGACCGCGTCGTGGTGCGCACCATTGCCGGCGACCTGCCGGTGGAGCGTCTGCCCGGTGGCCTGTGGCGCGCCGATATGGGCCCCGCGCGCCTTGGCTGGCAGGACGTGCCGCTGGCGCAGGAGGCGGATACGCTGCACCTGCCGATCACGCTCGGGCCGGTCGCGGACCCCGCGGCCTGCTCCATGGGCAACCCGCATGCGACCTTCTTCGTCAACGACATCGGCGCCATCCCGGTTGCCGAGATCGGGCCGCGTCTGGAACGCCACGCGATCTTCCCCGACCGCGCCAATATCGGCTTCGCCCAGATCCTGGCCCCGGATCGCATCCGCCTGGTGATGTGGGAGAGGGGGGCGGGGATGACGCTCGCCTGCGGCTCCGGGGCGTGTGCGACCATCGTCAACGCCGCGCGCCGCGGGCTGACGGGGCGGCGCGCCACGGTCGAGCTGCCGGGCGGTCCGCTCGAGATGGAGTGGCGCGCGGATGGGCATGTGCTGATGACCGGCCCCGTCGCCACCGCCTTCACCGGCGAGATCGACCTCGCGCGCCTCTCATGACGCCGGAGGTGCTGAACTTCGGCTGCCGGCTCAACGCCTATGAGTCGGAAGCGATGCGCGCCCTTGCCGCCGGCGCCGGCCAGGCGGATGCGATCATCGTCAACACCTGCGCCGTCACCGCCGAAGCCGAGGCCCAGGCCCGCCAGGCGATCCGCAGGGCCGCGCGCCAGCATCCCGGCCGGCGCATCATCGTCACCGGCTGCGCCGCGCAGATCGCGCCCGAGCGCTGGGCCGGGCTGCCGGGTGTGGCGCGCGTCATCGGCAATGCCGACAAGCTGAAGCCCGAACACTGGGCGGCGCTGGATACGCCCGCGCCCGTCAGCGACATCATGGCAGCGCGGGAGACGGCGGCGCATCTCGTCACCGATTTCGTCGGGCGTGCGCGGGCCTTCGTGCAGGTGCAGCAGGGCTGTGACCATCGCTGCACCTTCTGCGTCATCCCCTATGGCCGCGGCTCGTCGCGCTCCGTCCCGATCGGCGCGGTGGTGGAGCAGGTCCGCGCCCTCGTCGCGCGCGGCTACCGCGAAGTGGTGCTGACTGGCGTGGATATCGCCAGCTACGGCCCCGACCTGCCGGGGCAGCCGAGCCTAGGCCAACTCGCGCGGCGGCTTTTGGCGCTGGTGCCGGATTTGCCGCGGCTCCGCCTCTCCTCGCTCGATCCAGTCGGGATGGATGACGATCTCTGGCGGCTGATCGCGGAGGAGCCGCGGCTGATGCCGCATCTGCACCTGTCGCTGCAGCATGGGGCCGATCTGATCCTGAAGCGGATGAAGCGCCGGCATCTCGGCGCCGATGCGCGGGCGTTGTGTGACCGCGCGCGCCGGCTGCGGCCTGACATCGTCTTCGGCGCCGATCTCATCGCCGGCTTCCCGACCGAGACGGAGGCGGATTTCGCCACGATGCTCGCCATGGTCGAGGCCTGCGGTCTCTCCTTCCTGCATGTCTTTCCCTATTCCGAGCGGCCCGGCACGCCGGCCGCGCGCATGCCGCAACTGCCCGTGCCGGTCCGGCGCGAGCGTGCGGCGCGTCTGCGCGAGGCCGGGCGGCGCGCGGCGCGGCGGCTCTATGAAAGCCGGATCGGCGTGGTGGAGCAGGTGCTGCTGGAACGCGGCCATCGCGGCCACAGCGCGCAATTCGCACCCGTCCGGCTGCGCGGCGCGGAGGGCAGCGTCGGCGAACTTCGCGCGCTGCGTGCCGTTGCCTGCGATGATGACGGCCTGATCGGAGAGGCTGCATGACAACCACCGAGGCACGGCCCCGCGCGCCGCGCGCGCTTCGCCGACCGAAGGCCTGACACATGGCATTGAAGGGTTTTCTGGACCGGCTGCGTGGCCGCAGCCCGCAAGGCGAGGCGCCGCCGCCCCCAGCCGCCGAGGTCGAACTGCCAGCTCCGCCGGCGCCGCCGCCGGAGCCGGTGGAGGCCACCATGCCCGCGCCCGCGCCGGAGCGCGTGCCGGAGCCCATAACTGAACCGACGCCCGAACCGACGGCCGAACCCGCGCCCGAGCAGTCGGGCGGCTGGTTCGCGCGCCTGAAGGCGGGCCTCTCGCGCTCCACTGCCAAGCTCACCGAGGCGATCACCACCGTCTTCCGCAAGCGCCGCCTCGACGATGAGGCGCTGGAGGAGCTGGAGGAGACTCTGATCGCCGCCGATCTCGGCCTGCCTGCCGCGCAGCGCATCGTGGACGGGTTCCGCAAGACCCGCTTCGGCAAGGAGGTCACCGACGAGGAGGTGAAGGCGACGCTCGCCGAGAGCATTGCCGAAATCCTCGCCCCCGTCGCGCAGCCGCTGGTGATCAATCCTGGCCACGCGCCGCATGTCGTGCTGGTGGTCGGCGTGAACGGTACGGGCAAAACGACGACCATCGCGAAGCTCGGCCAGCAATGGCGTCGGCAGGGCCTGAAGGTGATGTTTGCCGCCGGCGACACCTTCCGCGCCGCCGCCGTCGAGCAGCTGCAGATCTGGGGCGAGCGCACCGGCTGCCCCGTGGTCGCGCCAGCGAAGATGGGGGCCGACGCCGCGGGCCTCGCGCATGACGCGCTGCAACGCGCCAAGGCCGAAGGGATGGATGTGCTGCTGGTGGACACTGCCGGCCGGCTGCACAACAAGGCCGCGCTGATGGAGGAGCTGCGCAAGGTCGTGCGCGTCATCCGTCGCCTCGACGAGACCGCGCCGCATTCCGTGCTGCTGACGCTCGATGCCACCACCGGCCAGAATGCGCTGAGCCAGGTGAAGGTGTTTCGGGAGATGGTCGAGGTGAATGGTCTCGCCGTCACCAAGCTCGATGGCAGCGCCAAGGGCGGCGTCGTCGTGGCGCTGGCGCAGGAATTCGGCCTGCCGGTGCATGTGGTCGGTGTCGGCGAAAAGGCCGACGACCTCCGCCCCTTCGAGGCGCGGGACTTCGCGCGGGGGCTGGTCGGGCTCGAATGAGCGGAGGGGGGGCGGTGGCGGCGCTACTGCCGCCCGCTGCTGCTCTCGAAGGGAATCCGGAGCCGAGCGCCGGGCACGATATTGTCGAAGGGCCTGTCCACGCCGGTGGCGCGCAGATGCTCGCGCCCGAAGGTCATGCCCTGGCCGCGCTCGGGCGGCAGCAGCATCGGCTCCAGCCGCGCGGCAGCGTCGCCCGAGGCGAGCGGGCTGGGTGGAGCCTCGATGTCGCGATTGGGGATCGGGGCGGGCTCGCTGCGCAGGCGGCTGGCGTTGGGCAGTACCGTGCCGAAGGGCTCCTGCAGCGTCGGCGTCAGGCGCGGCTGGCCGGGCGTGCCGCCGAAGGGCCGCGCGGCGGGGGAGGCCGCGGCACTTGGGCCGCGCTCCGCGAGCTGTGCGGCCGCCATCTGCGGCACGGCAGTGCCGGCGGCCAGCAGGGTCAGCAGCAGGGACGCGAAGCGCCTCACGCGTCGGCCAGCTTGTGCATGCCGCGCAGATCCTCTGGCGGGTTGGTGCGGGGCGCGCCGAGCGGGCCCGGGCCGGCCTCGGCCCAGGCCTGCAGCACCCAATGGACCGAGGGAAAGGCCAGCTCGTCCCAGGGGATCTCGTCCCAGGCGAACAGCCTGACCTCCAGGCTTTCCGGCCCCGGGGCGAAGCCGGGCGTGGCGAGGTGGGCGCGGAACAGCACCTGCACCTGGCCGATCCGGGCGATCGAATACAGCGCAAGGACGCCATCGAGGGCGATGTCGGCGCAGGCTTCTTCCTGCGCCTCGCGCCTTGCGGCTTCCTCGACCGTCTCGCCGAGCTCCATATAGCCGGCCGGGATAGTCCAGAAGCCGCGGCGCGGCTCGATGGCGCGGCGGCAGAGCATGATCTTGCCGTCCACCGCGACGACGGAGCCGGTGACGATCTTCGGGTTTTCATAGGCGACGAAGCCGCAATCGCCGCAGATCAGGCGTTCGCGGTCCTCCCCTTCGGGAACGCGGCGGACAAAATTGGCGACGCCAGCAGACATGGCGAAAGGGTGGGACGAGGCTGCGCCGCCTGCAAGGCCCCCGCCAGCGTCGGAACGTTCCGCTGAAGATGCGGGATGCCCCGCCCCTATCAGACGCGCAGGTCCAGCAGCGAACCGCGCGGCAGCGGGGAGGCGGGCTGGGGCGGCAAGGCGTCGAGCCGCCGGGGCGCCTCCGGCGCGGTGGTGGTGGGGGTGCTGCTCGCAGCACGGGCCTGGGCCGGCGCCTGCAGGCGCGAGACCTCGGCGGTGAAGGCGGCAAGGGAGTTGAGGCTGATCATGCGCAACACGATGCCGCGAAGATCTGAACGCCGGGTTAATCCGGCGGCGCGGGACGGGGCAGGGCGGCGCGACAGCCGGATCAGGCGCATGCCGCCAGCATGCCCGGCCGACCCATTCGCGGTCCAGCAATCCCTGGTGGCAGAGAGTGCAGAGCTTAACGACCGGGCGGCGAGTTGCCCCGCCGCTCGCTCCGCTCAGCCTTCCAGCGCTGCGACGCCCGGCAGGGTCTTGCCCTCCAGCCATTCCAGGAAGGCACCGCCGGCGGCCGAGACATAGGTCATCCGCTCCGCCACGCCCGCATGCTTCAGTGCCGAGACGGTGTCGCCCCCGCCCGCGATGGATTTCAGCCCGGCGGAGGCCGTCAGCCCCGCCACCGACTGCGCCAGCGTCACGGTCGCCGCGTCGAAGGGCGGCGTTTCGAAGGCGCCGAGGGGGCCGTTCCAGACCAGGGTGGAGGCACGCCGGAGGCGCTGCTCGATCGCCGCGACCGTCTCCGGCCCGACATCGAGCGCCATCATCCCCTCTGGCACGCTGTCGGCCGCGACGGTTTTCGTCGGCGGGTTGGCGGCGAATTCAGCGGCGACGACGAGGTCTTCGGGCAGCAGGATCTCGCAGCCGCCGGCCGCGGCCTCGGCCAGGATCTTCCGGGCCGTGTCGTGCATCTCCGCTTCCTGCAGCGACCGGCCCATGGCGTGGCCCTGGGCGGCGAGGAAGGTGTTGGCCATCGCGCCGCCGATCACCAGCACATCCACCTTCTTCGACAGGTTCCCGAGCAGGTCGAGCTTGGTCGAGACCTTCGATCCACCGACAATCGCGACCACCGGCCGCGCGGGATTGCCGAGGGCGGCGTCCAGCGCCTCCAACTCGGCCTGCATCAGCCGCCCCGCATAGCTCGGCAGCAGGCGCGCGACACCTTCGGTCGAGGCATGCGCACGGTGCGCGGCGGAGAAGGCGTCGTTGACGAAGACATCGGCGAGCTGCGCGAGGCCCGCGGCAAGCGCCGGGTCGTTCTTCTCCTCGCCGGCGTGGTAGCGGGTGTTCTCGACCAGCAGCACATCGCCATCCTGGAGCGCGGCGGCGGCGGCCTCGGCGGCGGGGCCGATGCAGTCATCGGCCCAGGCGACGGGCCGGCCGAGGGCGGTGGCGAGCGCCTCCACCATCGGGTGCAGCGACATCTCTGGCACGCGCTTGCCCTTGGGCCGGTCGAAATGGCTGCAGACGATGACACGCGCGCCTGCCTCGGCCAGTTCGCGGATGGTGGGCGACAGGCGCTCGATGCGCGTGCGGTCGGTGATCCTGCCGTCGCGCACGGGCACATTCAGGTCGGCGCGCAGCAGCACCCGCTTGCCGGCCGGCGAGAGGTCATCGAGCGTGCGGAAGCGGGGCATCGGTCAGCATCTCCCAAGCTAACAAGACCGGAACGGGCGGCCGGCCCTGCCGGCCGAGCGCGCGCATGCGCGCCGCGCCCAAACCATCAGCGACGCCGGGCGCGCCAGTGCGTGGCGCGCAGCCAAGCGCGCGGATGCGCGCGCCTGGCGTCTGAGGGCATCAAAAAAGCAAGCAACCGCAGTCGGTTACAGCCGCCCAAAGAGGGCGGCTGTATCCGACATGCGGTTGCTGAAACCCCACTCGTTATCGTACCAGCTCAGCACGCGCACGAGCCCGCCATCCACTACCTGCGTCTGCGTCGCATCGAAGGTGGAGCTGTGCGGGTCGTGGTTGAAGTCGATCGAGACCAGCGGCTGCGTGTTGTAGCCGAGGATGCCCTTCAGCTCGCCCTCGGCCGCGGCCTTCATCGCGGCGTTCACCGCTTCCTTCGTCACGCCGTCCTTGGCCGGCACGAAATCGAGGCTGACGAGAGAGACATTCGGCGTCGGGATGCGGATCGCGGTACCATCCAGCTTGCCCTTCAGTTCCGGCATCACGAGGCCCACCGCCTTGGCCGCACCCGTCGAGGTCGGGATTGCCGAGACCGCCGCGGCGCGCGCGCGATGGAGGTCCTTGTGCAGCGTGTCCACGGTGTTCTGGTCGCCCGTATAGGCGTGGATGGTCACCATATAGCCGCGCAGGATGCCGAAATTCTCGTGCAGCACCTTGGCGATCGGTGCGAGGCAGTTGGTGGTGCAGGAGGCGTTGGAGATGACCGTCATCTCCTTCATCAGCGTCTTGTGGTTCACGCCATAGACGATGGTCGCATCCGCATTGTCGCCAGGCGCGGAGATGATGACCTTGCGCGCGCCGGCGGCGAGCAGCGCAGACGCCTTCTCCTTGCTGGTGAAGATGCC
>JBJOMW010000012.1:0-118770 GCA_046052145.1 Pseudomonadota bacterium | reverse complement strand
GCGGTGGAGGCAAGCGCGCCGGAGAGGGTGTCGCCGGTGACAAGGCCCTGGCCGCCGAGCTGGAAGGTGAGCGCCGGGTTGGCATCGCCATAGACGCGGCTCTGCGCATCGGCGGTGACGGTGAGCGCGCGTGCGGTGATGGTGGCGGAGCCGCCGCCGCCGGTGAGGGTGTAGTTGCCGGCGCTCGCGCCGCCGAGGGTGAGGCCCGTGACGGTCAGCGCCTGCGCGCCCGCGGCGACATGGGGGCTGGCGACGGTTCCTGCGCCGGAGAGGCTGAGCGTGTCGCTACCGACGAGGTTGGTCACGCTGAGCACCGCGCCAGCGACACTCGTGCCGCCATCATAGACGCGGCTGCCGGTGAGGGTGACGGGCCGTGGCGTGATGGAGAGCGTGTTGGGGACGAAGGTCAGGGCGTAGTTGCTGCCTGCGGCGAGGTCGCCGAGGGAGATGGCGTAGGGTCCGACAGGGCTGGCTGTGGTCGCGGTGGAGGCAAGCGCGCCGGAGAGGGTGTCGCCGGTGACAAGGCCCTGGCCGCCGAGCTGGAAGGTGAGCGCCGGGTTGGCATCGCCATAGACGCGGCTCTGCGCATCGGCGGTGACGGTGAGCGGGCGTGCGGTGATGGTCGCGGTGCCGCTGCCACCGGTGAGGGTGTAGTTGCCGGCGCTGGCGCCACCGAGCGCCAGCGTCCCAAAGGTGAGCGCCTGCGCGCCCGCGGCGACATGCGGGCTGGCGACGGAGCCCGTGCCGGTCAGGCTGAGCGTGTCGGTACCGACCAGGTTGGTCACGCTGAGCACCGCGCCAGCGACACTCGTGCTGCCATCATAGACGCGGCTGCCTGTGAGGGTGACGGGCCGTGGCGTGATGGAGAGCGTGTTGGGGACGAAGGTCAGGGCGTAGTTGCTGCCTGCGGCGAGGTCGCCGAGGGAGATGGCGTAGGGCCCGACAGGGCTGGCTGTGGTTGCGGCGGAGGCAAGCGCGCCGGAGAGGGTGTCGCCGGCGACGAGGCCCTGGCCGCCGAGCTGGTAGGTCAGCGCCGGATTGGCGTCGCCATAGACGCGGCTCTGCGCATCGGCGGTGACGGTGAGCGGGCGTGCGGTGATGGTGGCGGAGCCGCTGCCGCCCACCAGCGTGTAGTTGCCGGCGCTCGCTCCGCCGAGGGTGAGGCCCGTGAGGGTCAGCGCCTGCGCGCCCGCGGCGACATGCGGGCTGGCGACGGAGCCTGCGCCGGTCAGGCTAAGCGTGTCGGAGCCGACCAGGTTGGTCACGCTGAGCACCGCGCCAGCGACACTCGTGCCGCCATCATAGACGCGGGTGCCGGTGAGGGTGACGGGCCGTGGCGTGATGGTCGCGGTGCCGCTGCCGCCGGTGAGGGTGTAGTTGGCTGCGCTGGCTCCGCCGAGCACCAGCGTGCCGAAGGTGAGCGCCTGCGCCCCTGCGCTCACATGTGGGCTCGCCACGCTGCCCGCGCCGGTCAGGCTGAGCGTGTCTGTACCGACCAGATTGGCGACGCTCAGCGCCGCAGCCGCGATGCTGGTCGAGCCGTCATAGGTGCGGCTGCTGGCGAGTGTGACGGGCCGTGGTGTGATCGTCAGCGTGCCGGGGACATGGACCATGCGGTAGGTCCGGCCGGCCGAGCTGGTCACCGCCGTTCCGCTGGCGGTGAGCGCGTGGGTGCCGACGTTGCTCGTCGCAGTTGTCGGGTTGCTGAGCGTCGCGGGCGTGCCGATCGTGTCGCCGACGCGCAGCCCCCGATAGGTGGGCGGGGCTAGGGTCGGGTTGGCGTCGCCATAGCGGCGGCTGGCGTCATGGACGAAGACAGCCACGACGTTCGAAAGACTGTAGAGCTGCGGGTAGAAGGCCGTGGTGGCGCCGTTATTCTGCCCGACCTGGTTGGGCGGAGACCACACCGTGTCGAAATCCCACCCAGCATAGGTCGAGCGGAAGGTGGCGATGTCCTGCATCTCAGCAGTGGTGCGGCCAAAGGCGCCATCGGCGGAGCCAGAACCGACGCCAATGCTGCGCCCGGTGGTCTGCGTATCCCAGAAGGAGCTACTGATGATCGCGCTGTAATTCTCGCCAACCAACCCGCCGACATTGGCGGTTGGTCCGGTGACCGTCACGGCGCCGGTGGCATAGGTCTGCGTGAGCGTGCCCTCGTTGTAGCCAGCAAGACTGCCGACGAAGTCGCGGCCCGTCACCGTGCCCGTGGCGTAGGCCTGCGTGATCGTGCCGGTACTGATCCCAACCAGCCCGCCGACGTAGCCGTAAGCACCTGTGGCTGTCACGGCGCCGGTGGCATAGGCCTGCGCGATCAGGCCTTCGTTGAAGCCGACCAGCCCGCCCACGTCCCCAAGGCCTGTCACGGCACCGGTGGCGTAGGACTGCGTGATGGTGTTGCCGTAATAGGCGGTGCCGACCAGCCCGCCTACCCAACTCTCGCCCGTCACTGCGCCGGTGGCGTAGGCTTGCGTGATCGTACCGTTACTGCTCCCAACCAGCCCGCCCACGTTATTCCATCCTCGCACAGATCCACCCATCAGACCGATATTGCTGATGGAACTGCCTGCGCCGATGGCACTGAACAGCCCGACCGCGTCCTGCGTCGGTCGGTTGATGGTCAGCCCGGTGATGACGCGCCCCGCCCCGTCCAGGCTGCCGGTGAAGCTTGCGCCAACGTTCGCCCCAAGCGGCACGAAGCCGCCGGCGCCCCAGATGCCGGGGCTGTTCGCTGTCGCGTTGGTGGGCGCGGCGTTGATATCGGTGCCGAGGCGATAGCTGGCGCTGAGGTTCGTCTCCATCAGCTGCAACTGGTTCAGGTTGCGGATGACGCGCACGCCATCCGTGCCAGGCTGCGCGGCTTCCCACTGGCCTATGGGGCGCATATCGCCGGCCTGGAACCAGTCCGTCGTGAAGTTCCAGCCGGTGTAGCTCGCCTGGCTCCGCGCCTGCGCCGTGGTCAGGCCAGTTGCGCCCAAGGCTGAGCCGGAACCGACGCCAACTGTGCGACCGGTGGTCTGCGTATCCCAGAAGGAGGCGGTGATCGTGCCACTGGTATTGGTGCCGACCAGCCCGCCAACGGCCGTGCTTCCCTGGATATTGCCAGTGGCGTAGGCTTGGATGATTGCGCCGCTAATGTTCAGGCCGACCAGCCCGCCCAGGTTGCTCGAGCTGCCGATGCCCGTCACGGCGCCGGTGGCGTAGGCCCGCGTGATCGTGCCGCCGTCGTGCGTGCCGACCAGCCCGCCAACGGCACCGCGACCCGTGGCCGCGCCGGTTGCGTATGTGTTGGTGATTGTGCCGGTGGCGGCGTTGCCGACGAGCCCCCCGACGGACGAGTTGCCGACCGCCGGGCCCGTCGCGTAGGCCTGGGCGATCGTGCCTCGGTTGAAACCGGCAAGCCCGCCGATGTTGTTTGTGCCTGCGACGGCGCCAACTGCGAAAGACTCCGTGAGACTGCCTGTGTTCTGGTTCCAGCCCAGCAGGCCGCCAACGGCATCACGGCCCGACGCGGCGCCGGTGGCATGGGATTCTGTGATCATGCCTTCGTTGACGCCGACGAGCCCCCCAGTGAGGTCACGGCCTGCCACGGCTCCCGTGGTGTAGGATTGCGTGATCGTGCCACGGTTGAAGCCCACCAGCCCGCCCACAATGTCAACGCCCGCCAAGGCGCCGGTGGCGTAGGCCTGGATGATCGTGGCGTTGCTGTCGCCGACCAGCCCGCCGACACTGTTGGTGCCCGTGACCGATCCGCCGACAAGGCCGATGTTTCTGATCGTGCTGCCGTTGGCGGCGGCACCAAACAGTCCGACCCCATTCTGCGTTGGCCGGTTGATGGTCAGCCCGGTGATGACGCGGCCCGCCCCATCCAGGCTGCCGGTGAAGCGCGCCGCAGCGATACCGACCGGCACGAAGCCAGCGGCGCCCCAGATACCGGGGCTGCTCGCCGCCGCGTTGGTGGGCGCAGCGTCGATGTCATTCCCGAGGCGATAGCTGCCGCCGAGGTTTGTTGCCATCAACTGCAACTGGTTCAGGTTGCGGATAACGCGCACGCTATCCGTGCCGGGCTGAGCTGCTTCCCACCGGCCGATCGGCCGCATGTCGCCGGCCTGGAACCAGTCCGTCGTGAAGTTCCAGCCCCTATTCGTGTAGGGGGTTTGGGTCCGCGCCTCTGCGGTGGTCAGGCCGGCTGTGTTGTCGAGCGTGCCGCCCTGCGCGACACTGCGCCCGGTGGTATCGGTGTCCCATACGGATCTCGTGATCGTGCCCACATTATGGCCCGCCAGCCCACCGCCGTTGATCGATACAGCACCGCTCGCATAGCTTTCCGTGATCGTGCCGTCGGTGAAGCCAACCAACCCGCCGCGGTTCGAGCCTCCTGTCACGTTGCCGGTGGCGTAGGCCCGCGTGATCGCGGAGCTGTTCCACCCAACCAGCCCACCCACGTTGGAGGCGCCAGATACAGGCCCTGTTGCATAGGCTTGTGAAATCGTGCCGCTAGCAAAGCTGCGGCCGACCAGCCCACCCACGGCGGCGGCACTGCCGGTTCCCGTCACGGCGCCGGTGGCATAGGCCTGCGAGATCGTGCCAGAGTTGCTACCAACCAGCCCGCCCAAACTGTTGCCGCCACCCGTGACGGTGCCGGTGCCGAAGGCCTGCGTGATCGTGCCGGAGTTACTGCCGGCTAGTCCGCCGACAGTGCCTGCGCCCGTGACCGATCCGCCGACCAAGCCGACATTGCTGATGGTGCTGCCCGAGGCGGTGGCGCCAAACAGTCCGATCTCCGTCTGGGTTGGACGGTTGATGGTCAGCCCGTTGATGACAAACCCAACGCCGTTGAGGCTGCCGGTGAAAGGCGTTATCGAATTTCCGACCGGCTGGAACCCGGCGCCATTGTTCCAACTGGCGGTGCCAGCGGCGGCGATATCATTGGCGAGGCGATAGTGCTCGCTACGCCGGGTCGCCATGCCCTGCACGCCGAAGATGTCGGTCAGCAGCCAGGGATTGCCGCTGGTCCCCGCACCGCCGGCCGCGCGCAGGAAGGTGCCGCCGGTCAGCCGGAAATCGCCCGCCGACAGCCCCGCCAGCGTCGTCGCGTTCTGCACCCAAGTGCCCGACAGGAGCTCGAAGCGCCCGATCGTGATGGCGCCCGTCGCGCTGATCGTCCCACCCGCCTGCAGCGCCAGCCCGCCCTCCGGCGCGGTGATCGTGGCGTTCAGGTTAATCCCGCCCGCCGCCTGCAGCGTGAGCGTCGTGGAGTTCGCCCAGCTCTGTGGCGCAGTGACGGCGATGTTGCTTGTCTGGCTGCTCAACATCAGCAGCGGATTGGCCGTGCCGCTGGCTGCCACCGACGCGGCGAGGGTTAGCGCGCCCGTGCTGCTGATGTTGACGCTCTGTGCCGTGATGCCGGCGATGGGCCCGATGCTGCCGATCGTCAGGGCGCCAGCACTGCGCAGGTCGAGCGCGCCGGTCATGCTGGCGGCCAGGGTGCCGATGCTGTTGGCACTGTTGGTCAGCGACACCTGGCCTGGGCCTTGGATCAGCAGGCGACCGGCGGAAAGCGCCGCGCTCCCGGTGGTTGCCTGGCCGACCGCGCCCTGGCTGTCGATGGTCAGCGTGCCGGTTGTGGCGACTCTGCCGAGGCTGATGCTGCCAACTGCACGGCGGTCGGCGTCGCGCCCGGCGCCATCGAGCAGGCGAAGCGTGACATCGCCCGAGCCGGCCTCGATCGCGGTACCGGTGGCCATGGTGATGGAGGCAGAGCCGGTATCGCGCTGCGCAGCCACCACACCGCTTGCCGCCAGGTCATTGGCGATCAGCGTCAGCGCGCCATTGCCGGTGGTGATGTTGGCGTTGAGCAGGATGCTGCGTCCGGCCCGGAGCGTCAGCGCGCCGCCGCTCGTCCCGGCCACCGAGATCGCCGTGGCGACGGTGATGTCGTTGTTCGCCTGCAGCGTCACCGCAGTGCCGGTGGCAAGGGCCGTCGCCAGCTGCGCGGCCGAGATGGTGATGGAGGCGAACGGCACCTGGCCATAGGCCGAGGTCAGCACCAGGGGATCGCCGCCCGTCAGGGCATAGTAGCGGGCCCCCTGCGCGCCGCTGGATTGGCCCAGGATGAAATGGTTCGTGGTCGCATTGGCGGCGCCCACCGCCCCGAATTCGAGCGCCGCCACGGTGCCGAGGAAGCTGTTGTTGATGGAGACGGCGCCGGTCACGCCCGTGGTGCCACTGCCCCAGGTCACCGCCCCCGCGCGGGCGAGGGAGCCATTGGTCCAGAACCGCGAGCGCACCACATAGGACCCATCGGCAAGTGCCGTGATGACATTGCCAACACGGTCATTGGCCGTGGTGCCGACGAGACTGTTGGCGACGGAAACGGTCCCGGTGCGGGCGGCCGTCCCGTTCACCCAGGTCGCGGCGCCGACGCTTGTCGCGCCACCATTCGTCCAGCCCGGGCTGCCCACCACGTAATGGCCATTGGTCAGTGCGGTGAGATTGCTGCCGACGCGATCGTTGGTCGTGGTGCCGACGAGGCTGTTGTTGGTGCCGATGGTGCCGGTGGTGGAGCCGGTGGCACCATTGCCCCAGGTCACCGCACCCGCATTGGCCACCGCACCGTTATCCCAGTTCGGGCTGGCCAATACGAAGTGACCGTTGGACAGCACCCGCACGAAGGCATCCGTGAGGTCACCAGCGGACTGGCCGACCAGGCTATTGGCACTGGACACCGTCCCGATGATCGCGCTGGCGCCGCTGCCCCAGCTCGCCGCGCCGACAGCGGCAGCGGAGCCATTCCGCCATGTCGGGCTCAGCACCACATAGTTGTCATTCGACAGCCGCGTCACGCTCTGGCCGACTTGATCACCGGCCTGGGTCCCGACGAGACTGTTGCTGGCGGAGACGGCGCCGACGGGGCCGTTCGACCCATTCACCCAGGTGACCGCTCCGGCGCTGGCCGCTGCGCCATTCGTCCAGTGGGGGCTTTGCACGAGGTAGGTGCCGCTGGACAGCGGCGTGACGATCTGGCCGACGCGGTCATTCGCGGTGGTACCAACGAGGCTGTTGGCTACGGAGACGGCGCCGACGAGGCCTGTTGTACCGTTGACCCAGGTCGCGGCACCAGCGCTCGTTGCCCCGCCATTCGTCCAGCTGGGGCCGTGCACCACATAGCTGCCGTTGGAGAGTGCCGTGACGAACTCGCCAACACGATCATTGGCTGTGGTGCCGACGAGGCTGTTGGCTGCCGAGACAGAGCCGGTGCGGGCGGCTGTCCCATCCAGCCAGGTGACAGCCCCGGCGCTTGTCGCGGCGCCGTTCGTCCAGCCGGGGGTGGCGACGACGTAGTGGCCGTTGGAGAGCGCCGTGACGAACTCGCCAACGCGGTTATCGCTCTGTGACCCGACGAAACTATTGGCTAGGCCGACCGTGCCTGTGGAGCCGGTGGTCCCGTTTCCCCAGGTGACGGCGCCGGCATTGTCTATCGTAGAATAAAAGAACTGGGGGTTCCGCACGAGGTAGTTGCCGTTGGCCAGTGCGAGCACGCTGTCAAGCGGTCGCCCCTGTAGTGAGCCGACTAGGCTGTTGGCTGAGGAGACAAGGCCCGTCACGCCTGTCTGGCCGCTCCCCCAGGTTGCTGCACCCGCCAAGGGTGTGGTGCCGTTGTTGTCGAAGTTACGACTGAGCACGACGTAGTTGCCGTTGGTCAGCGCGGTAACGCTGGTACCGACACGGTCATTGCGCTTGCCCACAAGGCTATTGGCGATGGAGACCGGGCCAGGGGCGATGAAGCCGCTTGTGCCGCTGGCCCAGGTGGCTGCGCCCGCATACCGCGCGCCGGTGGTCCAGTCCCCATTGGACCAATCCGGGCTGGTTACCACGAAATTGCCGTTGGTCAGGGGCGTCACATTGGCGCCCACCTGGTCGAAAAATCTCTCGCCATGGAGCGTGCTGATGAGCGCGCCGGTGGTGCCGTTGAACAGGAACACCGCCCCTGAATTCGACGCCATCAGGGAATCGCTCGGATTGGCGATGACGATGTTACCGTTGCTCAGGACAACGGGCGTGGCCGCACCGAACCCGGCCGAGGTCCAAGGCGCGGCGATCTCGAACGCCGCGACGGTGATGGAGGCACTTGGGCTGCGATTGCTAACGATGATGTTCTTGGGATCGAACAGCACGCTGCCGGCGCGGCCGTTCGGGGCGGCAGCGTCGGCGTGGCCGCGATGGATGAGCTCCCCGGTGGAGGAGATCTCAACCAGACCGCCATCGCCGCCCAGCGTGCCGCCACGCGCGGTCATGGTGCCGTAGAAGCGCGTCCGCTCGGTGGACCAGACCACCGCATCGCCGCCATGGCCGTTCTGCGTCGCGTCGACGCGGATCGTCGTCGCCGCGTTGATGGCGACCTCGCGCGCCTGTGCCAGCCCCTCGCCGCCCTGAAACCCGCCGCCGATGCGGATGACACCGCCGCCACTCGCGCCTGAGGCGTCAACCTGCGCGGCCATCAGCGCGATGCTCTCACCGAGCAGATGCACTGTCCCGCCCACGCCGCTTTCGCCCGTGGCGCTGACCTGGCCCGAGGCAAAGACGGTCGCGCCCGCGCCCTCCGCCTCGATCCGCACCGCGCCGCTGTTCGTCGCGCCATCGGCCGTGGTCACCGCGCGCGAGGTGTCGGTGTAGCTGGCGGTGACGCGGTGGGTGATGGTGCCGCCCGCGCCGCTGGTGCCGCGCGCGCTGATCGTGCCCTGCTGCAGCACCCGCGCCGCGCGCACGCGCACCGCGCCGCCGCTGCTGCCATCGGCCGCGATCGTGCCGGTGTTCGACACCGCATTCCCCGCCCGCACCGTGACCTGGCCGCCCGTGCCATCGGCGTTACGCGCCTCGATCCGGCCCTCGGTGACCACATTGCCGCTGCTGCTGCCGGCGCCAGCCGAAAGCCAGACGCGGCCCTGGCGGGTCTCCGTGCCGGTGGCGCGGATCAAGCCCTGGGTGTTGCCCGCCAGGGCGTAGATGTTGCCGCCCGCCGCCCGAAGTTCCGCCTGCGCGGCCTCGATCCGGCCGGCGTTGGTGACATCGCCGGACGCGCCGCTGACCCGCACCAGGCCGCGATGCCCCTCCGGCCCCTCCCGCAGCAGCACCTCGGTGCCGGCGGCGAGTGCGGCGGTGCCGCGCGGGGCCGTGATCGTCCCCTCATTGCGCACGCTGCGCGAGATCAGGATCACATCGCCGCCGGTCGAGGAAATGCTGCCGAGGTTGCGCACCTCCGCGTTCTCGGTGCTGCCACGAAAGACCAGCGTCCCGCCGGCCATGAAGGCGTCATTGGCGATGTCGAGCGAGGAGGCGACGAAGCGCCCGCCGGTGACGACGACGCCGGACGATCCGATCACCACGCCCTGCGGGTTGACCAGGTAGAGGCTACCAGTGGCCCGCAGCGAGCCAAGAATCTGGGAGAGGTCGCCGCCGGTGACGCGGTTCAGCGTCGCGCCGGCGCCGTTCTGGACGGTGACGCTGGCGCCCTGGCCGATGTTGAAGCTGCGCCAGTCGATGATGCCCCGGGCGGAGGTCTGGGTGACGGTGAGCGCGTTGCCGGAGGCCGCACCGATGTTGCCCTGGCCGGCCACGAACTGCCCGCCCTGCGGCAGCGCCGGCGCGTTGGCCAGCGCGAAGCCGGGCGCGACCAGCGCCGTGCAGGCGAGTAGCGCCGCAAGCCGGCGCACGCGCAGGCGCGGCGTCTCCCAGGCTGCAGGACGCGGCGCAGCGCCGGTCGGCAGCGCCGCGCTGCATCCCGCAGCCCGGGTCTGCGGGATGCAGGTCCGGCGCCGCGGGAGAGGGTGGACCAATTAGCCAAACTCCTAGGTCCAAGCTGCTTGTCGCTGCGCTCTCGCAGGCCTGGACCTTGCATTTCTGCAGCGGCTCTGGCCGGCCTCCGGACATCGGACCGTTGGCGCCCGTCTTGTCCGGATGGCGTTCTGCCCGCAGGCCAAGCCGCTGAATGCGTCGATTCATAGTTCGGCGAGGGAAAAGAAATGGTTACGGAAGGGGGGGGCGTCGCGATGGGGCGCGGCGTCGGCTTGCCCACGCGACTGCATCGCGTCCGCTGTCACGGCGGCGCCTGTCCTGCCTGTAACACCGTGATGATAGTGCGCCCCGGCTCGGGCGCCGCGCCGCGCCGCGCCCCCGCTGCGCCCGCCCCTACCAGGCGAGGCGCATCTGCAGGGCGAGGCGGTGGGCGGTGGTGTCGTTGGAGAAGGACGCGTCCCAGTCGAGGTCGAGCCCGAGCCCGCCCCCCGCCACCCCTCCCAGCCGCACCAGCTTCAGCGACGCGCCCAACCCCAGCGCATCCCGATCCAGCCCCGGCGCACGCCCCGCAAACGGCACCCGCGCGCCGTCGAACACGAAGGCGCCCGAGACCGAGGCCGCATTGTCGCCGAACTCACGCTCCCAGCGGATGCGGCCCTCCGGCACCAGCGACAGCCCATCCCCGAGGCTCACCGTCTGCGACAGCCGCAGTCCTGGGCCCGCCTGCACCGAGGTGAAGCGTGCGCCGTTCACGCTGCGCGCCACGCCCTCCTCCGGGCCGGTCTCCGCCAGGGCCGGGCGCTCCGTCCGCACCGTGCGCAGGAACAGATGCGGCTGCCACAGCAGCGGTCCCCACTGGCTGGCAAAACCCGCCTCCGTATAGGCGCCGAGCGCGGGGCTGCGGAACTCACCCTGCGTCGGCGCGCCGGCCAGCGTCACGCGGTTGAGCGTCCAGTCCTGTTCGCCATAGCCGAGGGTGACATCGGCGTACCAAAGCCCGCGCTCCAGGCTGCCGATAGCGGCCGAGCCATATATGCCACCGACCCAACTGGTCATCGCAGCGCTCGACGGAGCGCCGCCGCCCGGGCCGGCGAAGCCCACATCTGCCTGCGACCCGCCGCCCCAGACCCCGACCAGCCCATAGCGGCCTATCCGGACATCGGCGCCGATGGCAAAGCCGCGATGTGTGTGGTCGTAGCTGTCCACGCCGCGCCCGGCGCTGATCCGGGTTCGGCTGTAGAAGGGCCGGCCCCAGATGCCGGTCTGGCCGGTCAGTTCCTGGTCGAGCCCGGCGGGAGCCTCGCCCCAGCCGAAATCGAAACCGGGCAGGGCGGCGAACTGGCCGGAGCTGGTGTAGCGCAGGCTGTCATTCAGACCAGCCGCGGCGAAGATGCCGCCTTCGGGCCGCGAGGCCGCGCTCGGCGCGCCGTCGCCGCGGCTTGCTGCTTGTCCGCGGGCGGCCACCTGTCCGCGCAGGCGCTGAGCCCTCTGCGGTTGGTTCGCCAGTATGTCTCCGAACAGCGCCGCCCCAAGCCGCGTCAGCGCGCCGTATTCCAGCGGCATACGCAACGGGATGAGGTCTTCGATGCGCTCGGTTTCGAGCATGGAGATGGTGGTGAGTTGGTCATAGGTGTCGGTTCTGGTGTTGGCGGCGATGTTATTCACCGAGGAGACCAGGGTGGGCGCTGCAGTCTGCCGGCCGGTCTCGGCGGCGGTGAGGGATGTGGTCCGCACGACTGGCAGTGCGACATCGGTCACCCGCGCCACCCGCGTATGGACCACCTGGCGCGTGCTGCTGGTCGCCGTACGCGGGACAATGACCGTGATCACCTTGAAGTCCAGCAGCGTTGCGCAATCCGTGGCCCTCGGCGTGCCCGCCACCAATTCGAGGCCGAATTTCTGGCAGGTGGACTCGAACAGCTGCGCGTTGGATCCTCTCAGGTCCAAATTCATCCAGAATGCATTGCCGCCATTTGCGAGCCTGCCGGCGGTCATGCCCTCGAATGCATAATCATGAGTGGTCGTATCGCTTGTTTTGATGGCCAGCGCGTTGATGTTGATGCCTGGAAGTATGATCTCCAAATCCGGCGCTGCGGCGCCGGGCTCGGGGGGGTTAAGCGGGTTTCTGTTGGCGAAATAGGATTGACCGATTGGCGGGTTCTGACGTCCGTCTGTGACGACATTCAGGATGGCACGATCGCCGATGAGGCCGTTCTGCAGCAAGCTGGCGGGTGTCATCGTTCCAAGCCCGGTAAACTGCAGGCTGTCGAAATTGTAACGCGGCGGATCTGATCCACCCGTTCTCCGGGTGCCGGCGATGGCCGTCCACATCGCCGGTCCGATCGGCGAGAGCCTGCCCACGTAACCGGGCCGTCCGGGCCCAATGGCCTGCTCCAAGCTGTTCGCAAACCCGGTGGCATCCGTCGTGTTGCGAATGACCTGCCAGGGCGTGATCTGCCGGACCACAGCGGTATCCATGTATCGATTTGGAGTTGGTGTTGCGCCCGTGCTGCCAAAGCTGAAGGCCGCGACACCGAGCGAGTTGATGTTTTGCCGCTGCAGAAAATCTGCGAGACGCGGATTACCAAATAGAGCCACATGCGCGCCAACCACTCGATCGAAGGACGCCGTGCTGACGGAGAATGATCCATCGAAAACGATGGCCATCTCGACATCGACGCGTTGCGCCCGCGCCGGTTCGGCGGCGATGCCAAGCGCCAAGCACATCGTCGTCGCCAGCAGGGACCGCCGCATCGCCGCCTCGAGCGTTCCGAGGCAGTTAAGCTTAATAATCCGTTAACGCAACAAAGAGATCGTATCTCTTTTTGTGGCAATGCCTCATCCGACGCCGCCCTGGGAGAATCCCCCGCTCTGATCCGGGCAGGCCGGGGTCACCGGCCGGCGCCGTCCGGTCTTCAGGGCCCTCCCCAGGCGCAGGGATGGCGAGCTATGCCGCCCGCAGCGGGGCGCGACAAATGTCGCCCCCCACGCTCAGGGCCGACCGCTACCCAGCGCGGAGAGGGCGGGGAGCGTCTCCAGCCGCGACAATTGCTCGAGCAGCAGGCCGCCGCCATTCCAGCCGCGGGTGCAGTCCCCGAACTTGGCGTGCAGCTCCGCTTCCGCCATCGGGTTGTGCGCATTGCCGCGCGGGAAGCGGATCTCGCCGCTGTCCAGGACCTCGCCCTTGGTGGTGCGCAAGATGACGCGGTCCGTCTCGGCGAAGGTGGGGTCGATGGGGCAGCGCGTGTCGCGCGTCGTGATGCTCACCTTCGGGAAGATCGCGCGCACCTCCGGCCGGCCGACGAAGCCATCCGTCAATTCGCCGAGGCCGACCAAGCGGGCCACGACGGCGGAGGCGACGGCGAATTCCAGGCTGAACTTCGCCTCCAGCCCGGTCTTGGGGGCGCCGTTCCGCAGCATGGAGGCCTGCGTCTCGCCGATGCTGGCCTCCACCGCGGCGATATCCTCGGGCCGCAGGTCGTGGCGCGTTACGAGGTCGAGAACGCCGTCGATGGTGCGGTGCGTGGCGTAGCACATCGGATAGCGCTTCACGTTCAGCCCGATGTCGCGGATGCGCAGCGCTTGGCCGAGGCTGTCCGGCCCCGCGCGGTCCACACGCCCCTTCGGCGACAGCGCCGCCAGGAAGCCGGCACGATGCTCAAGCGCATCGGGGGAGGCGGAGAAGCCGCGCGCGGCCAGGCGCACCGCCTCCACCGCCGCCGCGGCGGCCCGCCCGGCATGGAGCGGCTTCGTCATGCTGCCGAAATTGGCGACAAGCCCGCCGGCCATGCTGCCCGCAAGCGCCACGGCCTGGGTCGCGCGCGCGGCGTCCATGCCGTGCAGCGCTGCCAGCGCCGCCGCAGCACCGACGGTGCCGAACACCGCCGTGGGGTGCCAGCCCTTTTCATGCAGCTTGTCGGGCTCGCGCGCGACCAGCTCGGCCCAGACCTCGTAGCCCACCACATAGGCCGCCATGGCCCGCGCGCCGGTTGCGCCGATGCGCTGCGCCTCGGCCAGGATCGCTGGCACCAAGACGGTGGAGGGATGGCCGGCCAGCGCCACATCGTCATAGTCGAGCGCATGCGCCGCCGTGCCGTTGATCAGCGCTGCGTCGGCGGAATGGGCACGTTCCGCGCCGAGCAGCACGGAAGCCTCGGCGGCGGTCGCGCCGCGTTCGGCCAGATGCGCGCGCAGCAGCGCCACGGCTGGCTCGTCGCGTCCGGCGATCATCGTGCCCAGCGTGTCAATGAAGGCGGCGCGCAGCAGGGGCATCAGGTCCGCGGGCGGTGCCTTCGGCGCGCTGGCGGCATATGCACCGATCGCCTGGGTCAGTCCGGTCATCGCTGTCCTCCTTCAATAGGTGCGCGGCATGCCGAGCACATGCTCGCCCACGAAGGCGAGGACCATGTTGGTGGAGATGGGCGCGGTCTGGAGCAGCCGCGTCTCGCGCCATTTGCGCTCCACATCGTATTCGCGGGCATAGCCGAAGCCGCCATGGCATTGCAGGCAGGCTTCCGCCGCGTGCCAGGATGCCTCGGAGGCCAGCAGCTTCGCCATGTTGGCCTCCGCGCCGCAAGGCAGGCCGGCGTCGAACAGCGCGGCCGCCTTGCGGATCATCAGCTCCGCCGCCTCGGTCTCCACATGGGCGCGGGCGATGGGGAATTGCACCGCCTGGTTGCGGCCGATCGGGCGGTCGAACACCACGCGTTCATTCACATAGGCCGACGCCTTGCGGATGAACCAACGCGCATCGCCGAGGCCCTCGGAGGCGACCAGCACGCGTTCGGCATTCATGCCATCCAGGATATAGCGGAAGCCGCGCCCTTCCTCGCCGATCAGGTTGGCGGCCGGCACGCGCAGGCCATCGAGGAAGACCTCGGTGGTGTTGTGGTTGATCATGGCGGGCAGGGGGCGGATCTCCATGCCCTTGCCGAGCGACTCCCGGATGTCGACGAGGAAGACCGACAGCCCGTCCGTCTTCTTCTTCACCTGGTCGCGCGGGGTGGTGCGCGCCAGCAGCAGCATCAGGTCGGAATGCAGCGCGCGCGAGGTCCAGACCTTCTGGCCGGTGACGATGTAGTGGTCGCCCTCTCGCACCGCGCGGGTGCGGAGGCTCGTGGTGTCGGAGCCGCTGGTGGGCTCGGTCACGCCGAAGGCCTGCAGGCGCAGCGCGCCGCTGGCGATCTGGGGCAGATAGAGGCGCTTCTGCGCCTCGCTGCCATGCCGCAGCAGCGTGCCCATGATGTACATCTGTGCGTGGCAGGCACCGGCGGAACAGCCGCTGGCGTGGATCTCCTCGAGGATCACGGCGGCCGCGCGCAGCGGCATGCCGGAACCGCCATACTCCTCGGGGATCAAGGCGCCGAGATAGCCGGCTTCCGTTACCGCACGGACGAATTCGGTCGGGTATTCCTCGCGCTTCTCCAGGTCCCGCCAATAGGTACCGGGGAAGTTCGCGCAGATGCGGCGCACGCTGTCGCGGATCTCCGGGTAATCCTGTTCAAGGGACATCAGCGCGCTGCCGCCCGTGGCATTTTCGTCCATATCCTACCCCTGTCGCCCCGTGCGGGCGCCTGTGCTTTTCATCGCGGGCGCCGCCGGCGTGATGGCCCGACAACGCCCAGACCGGTTCATCCGGGATCGCCGCCGATCAGCGCATTGTCCGCCCCGCGCCGCGGCACCGGGCCGCGTGGTTCGGGCCGCTGGCCGTCGAAGGATACCGGCAGGCCGATGGCCCGTACGGCCGTGCCTGGCAGCGCCTGCAACAGCCCGAGTGCCTGTGTCTGCGGGTGGTCAAGCATCGCGCCCGCATCCTGGACCGGCGCGCAGGGGATGCCGGCCTTGTCGAGCCGCGCCATCCAATCCGCGGTCGGGCGCTTCGCCATCTCCGCCTCGATCATCGGATAGAGCGTCGTCTGGTGCGCCACGCGGTCCGGGTTGCTGCGGAAGCGCGGGTCTTCCAACCACTCCGGGTGCTCCAGCGCGGCGGCCAGCGCGCGGAACAGCGCGTCATTGCCGGCGGCCACCACCAACTCCCCATCCTGTGTACGATAGGCGCGATAGGGCACGATGCCCTGCGCGCCCGAGCCCTGCCGTTCCGGCGCCTCGCCGGAGGCGAGGAATTGCGCCACCGGCACGCTCATCCACGCCGCGGCCGTCTCGAACAGCGACACGTCCACGACGCCGCCGATCCCCGTCGCGGCACGGCGCTGCAGCGCGGCGAGGATGCCGATCACCGCCCACATCCCGGTGCCCATATCGACCATGGAGACACCGACCCGCACGGCAGGTCGGCCAGGCTCGCCCGTCACGCTCATCAACCCGCCAAAGGCCTGCATCAGCGGGTCATAGCCCGGCGCCTGCGCCAGCGGCCCGGTGCGGCCGAAGGCGCCCAGGTTGCAGCAGATGAGGGACGGCTTCGCGGCCAGCAGCGCCTCCGCCCCGAGGCCGAGGGAGTCCGCCTGGCCCGGCCGCATGTTCTGCAGCACCACATCGCCACGTTCGATGATCAACGCCTTGAGCTGCGCCATCGCCGCCGCGTCGCGCAGGTCGAGGCAGAGGGATCGCTTGCCGCGGTTCAGCGCCTGGAAGGTTGCGCTTTCGCCTTCCCAGAAGGGCGGGCCCCAGCGGCGCGCATCGTCGCCGGCCGGCTTCTCGACCTTGATCACCTCGGCGCCCATGTCGCCAAGGATCTGGGCGGCGAAGGGCGCGGCCACGCTGTGGCCGAATTCGAAAACGCAAAGACCTGCGAGTGGCAAGGCCGCCTTTGGCGCGCGCTGTTCCGTCATGCGACGCGGACCGCTTCCCCCAATTCCAGAGCGCGATGCTTCCACCCGCCCCATGTTGCGTCAATCGCGCACGGGGACTTCCGGTCGGTGCAGTGTTGCGGCTAGGCTCGGGATGCGCCGGGATCGCGGCGTACAGATGCATGACGCCGTGCCCATGCAGGCAAGGCGCTTGAGGGACGTACCGATGGAACGCAGGACATTGCTGCGCGCGGCCGCGCTTGGTGCCCTTGCCGCGGGTGGCTCTCTGCCGCGCCCGGCGCTGGCACAGGCTTATCCGACACGCCCGCTTCGTATGGTGATCCCCTGGCCCGCGGGCCAGGCGACCGACATCATGGGGCGGCTGATCGCGGAATCGCTGTCGCAGTCCCTCGGCCAGCCGGTCGTGCCGGAAAACCGGCCCGGGGCAGGGGGCACGATCGGCACGGACGTCGTCGCCAAGGCCGCCCCCGATGGGTACACGCTGCTCGCCGGTTCTTCCGGCCCGGTCAGTGTCGCGCCGCTGCTGCAGCGCGTGCCCTTCGATCCAGAGCGCGACCTGCTGCCCGTCGCCATGGCCGGCAACTCCCCGTATCTGCTGGTGATCCGCAACGGCTTCCCGGCGAACAACATGGCGGAGTTCATCCGCGTTGTGCGGGCCAATCCCGGGCGATACAGCTTCGCCTCCTCCGGCACCGGCGCGACGGCGCATCTGGTGGCGGAGGCGATCAACCGTCGCCTCGGCCTTGATGTGACGCATGTGCCCTTCACCGGCAGCGCGGCGGGGACGGCGGCCGTCGTGGGTGGGCATGTGGACTATGTGGTCGAGACGCTGGCCGCCACGCAGCCGGTCATCCGCTCCAGCAATCTCCGGGCGCTCGGCATCTCGCTGCTCAATGGCAGCACCTTGGCGCCGGATGTGCCGCCGATGTCGCGCGTGCCGGGGCTGGAGGGGCTGGACCTTGGCGCTTGGCTTGGCGTGATGGTGCCGGCGCGGACGCCGGCCCCGATCATCAGCCGGCTGGCCGGTGCGGTGCGCGATGCGATGCAGAACCAGGCACTGGTGCAGCGCATGGCGGCGGCGGGCGTGGAGCCGACCTACAAGGATACCGACGGCATGGCCGCGCATCTGCGCGACCAGCGGACGGTGTTCAGCGACGTGATCCAGCGCGCCAACATCCGGATCGAGTGAGGTGGAGGGCAGGGTGGCGCCAGCCCGACAGAGGCTGGCGCCCCTTGTGCAATAGGGTTGTGCATATAGCCGGTACCGGCTGGGGTCAGCGGCAGCCGAGCGCGGCGGCGAGGCCCGGCATGGGGCGCGCGGCCGGCGTCGTGCGGCGCGCCAGCACCTCGCTGGGCGTGCAGCCGAATTCGCGGCGGAAGGCGCGGGTGAAGCTGGACGGGTCGAAGAAGCCCACGGCCTCCCCGATGCGGCTGACAGTGGCCGGGCCATCGGCGCGCGCCAGTTCGCGATAGGCGTGGCGCAGACGGCGCAGTTGGATGACGCGGGCGATCCCCCCGGCCGGGGCGAAGCAGCGATAGAGTTCCGAGCGCGAGATGCCCGACCGCTCGACGAGCGTTGCCGGGGAAAGATCGGCGTCGTCGAGGGCAGCATCCACCAGCGCAGTGACGCGCGCGCGGCGGGCGGCTTCCAGCTGCTGGCGGGTGGAGGCCGGGCGCATCTCCCAATCCATCAGGCAGGCTGTCAGCATGGAGGACAGCGCTGCCTCCAGCCTTGGCGCGTCGGCGGGGGCAATCTCGTCGGCCGAGGCGGCGATGCGCGGCAGCATGCCGCCCAGCATCCGTGCGGCCGGGCTGAGGACCGGCACGGCGCGCGCGCTGGCGAAGACCGGGGCGAGCTGCGGCAGGCGTTCCGGCGGGATGAAGACGCCGCACCATCGCCCGTGCAGCGCCCGCAGGCCGAAGCCGAGCGAGAGTGCGCCAAGCCGGAGTTCCACCGCCTCGCCCGTGGCGTCTGAGAGGCGCAGCGTGACCAGCCAGTGATCGAGCCCGTCGCGCAGCCCCTGGCTGCGGGCGCGGCGGTAGCCGGCAGCCTCCGCCTCCGCATCGAGCAGGAGGTAGCGGCCAAGCGGCCGAAGGCGAGCATGGCCGCGGAAGCCCGCCGTGCCTGTCGGCGGCGCGGCGACATGCACTGTCGGTTCCCAGAAGGCGCGCCAGGCGTCGAAGCGGATCGCGGGCGGCAGGTCGCGCGTGTCCACGGAGAACCGGTCCGCCTCATCGAGGGCGGCGACGGCACCTGCAGCGGCCTCCCGGAGCCGTGTTGTTTCCGTGTGGGGCAAAGCCGACGCGCTCCGACCGAACACGGGCCGGGCGTAGCTTGGAGACAGGGCCCGGGCCAGCGCTCCGCGCCATCGCGGGACACGCTGTGCAGGCGGGGGACGTGGCGCAAAGAAGTGAAGCTGTGTGTGGTTCTGCGCGGCGCCGGCCCCCGCAAAGCCTTGAGGCCGGTGCGCGGTGGAATGCTACCCGGCGCGGCCGAGGCGGCGCACCGCCCAGAGGCCGAGCAGTGTCACCGGCGCGATATGGCCGAAGGCGAGCGCCCAGCCGAGCACTGCCTCAGGCCCGGCCCAGTCTAGCGCGACCCCAACCCCGATCGGCCCGACGAAGCCGCCCGCATAGCCGCACATGCTGTGCAGGCCCATGGTCGCGCCGCGGCGCTCCTTCTCGGCCGATTGCACCGTGCCGGCGGTCAGCGCCGCACTGTCGAGATAGATCGCCGCATTCCAGGCCAGCACGCACAGCACCGCGAGTGGTGCCGAGACCAGCGCGGAGAAGCCCGCCAACACCGACAGCACCGCGCCCGCACCCATTGCCGCGGCGACGACGCGCGGACGGCCGAAGCGCCGCGTGGTCTCATTGCCCCAGACGGAGAAGGCGACCCCTGCGAGCCCGGCGGCCGTGAACAGAAGGTTCGGGCCCGGCAGCCAGCTTGGAGCGCCCTGAACGGCAATGACCGCGACCAGGAAGGTCACGCCCCAGGCGCGGAGCGCGCCGAGTTCCCAGGTATGGGCCGTGTAGCCGGCAATCCAGGCCATGGCGGCGCGGTTGCGGAGCACGGGCCGGAAGTCGAGCAGCGCCGCCGGTGCTGCGGCGCGGCGTCCCGCCGCACCCGGCATCACCACCGCGCCGATGACGAAAGCGAGGGCTGCGCAGGCGCCGCCGAACAGGAAGGCCGCCTCGGGCCCTGCCAGCGCGTCCAGCGCGCCGGCCACGGCGAAGGACGCCGCGCCTGCAATGCCGACGCCGGCCGCGTGCCAGGAGACGGCGCGCGTCTGGGCCGCGCCCTCGAGCCGGTCGGCAATGGCCTTCAGCCCCGGCATGTAGCAGCCCGCCCAGCCGATCCCGCCGATCGCGCGGAGGATCAGCGCGCTCCAGAACCCGTCGGCGAAGACGAAGCCGAGATGGGACAGCGCGGTCGCGCCGGCGCCGACCAGGTAGACGCTGCGCGCCGGCAGGCGGTCCGTCAGCGCCACCAGCACCGGCACGGCAAGGACATAGGCGGCGAAGAAGGCGCCGACGAGCCAGCCGGCCTCTGTCGCCGAGAGCGACCAGCGGTCCATGTACACCGGCAGCAGCGCCGGCAGGCTGAAGGCGCCGATCTGCACCAGCACCTGGGCGCCGACGATCCAGGCGGTGAAGCGCGTTTCGGTCAAAGGGTCATGTCCCGCGTCCGGGGGGCGAGCCTATCAGCGGCGATCCCGCCTGGGGAGCATGCCCGCAGCTAGAGGTGGTTCATGCCGAGCTGGCACAGCAGCGGCAGCAGCTGGTCGCGCGCGCGGACGCGATGAGCCTTTGTCTGCTCGCGCGCGGCCTCGGCATCGCCCTTCCGGATCGCACGCAGGATGGCGGCGTGGTCGCGCACCGAGCCCGCCGGCTTCGGGCGCAGCCTGAGCGTCAGCATGCGGGCGCGGTGCGACTGGTCCATGATGGTGTGGAACATCCGCGCGAGGCGGCGATTGCCGCTGCGCTCCACCAGCAGCTGATGAAAGCGCCCATCGGCCTCGGCCCAGGCGACGAGCTTGTCGGCCGCCAGCGCCGCCTCCATCGCGGCATTGACGGCCGCGAGCTCCTCCGCGATCGGCGCGCGGCGTTCGGGCGGCATGGTGGCGATCAGCTCGGCCGAGGCGCATTCGAGCGCGATGATCACCTCATAGATCTCGCGCATGTCGTCGGGCGAGATGGCGGAGACCAGCACGCCCCGTCGCGGCAGGACGCGCAGCAGCCCTTCTTCCTGCAGGCGGATCACCGCCTCGTGCACCGGCGTGCGGCTCATGCCGAGCTGGGTTGCGATCTCCTGCTCCGAGCCCTGATAGCCGGGCGGGAAGACGTTGTCGCGGATCGCCGATTTCAGCGCGTCATAGGCGTTCTCGACAAGCGAGGCCTTGGCAGGCGGGGCGGCGGCGTCGCGGCGCAGGGTGACCATGGGATCCTTCCTTCCCCCTGGCTGGTCCGCGGGGGCGGGCGTCGGATTGACCTTCGCCGGCGGGGCCGTCTATCACGCGCGCCATCTTGCATGGAAGATGGCGTGCCAGGTCAAGCGCGGCCCGAGAGGGATTGCGGGCCGGCGCCGGCACGAAGGAAGGAAGCCGAGCATGCGCAGCTACCGGATCGCCGCGATGGGCGGGGACGGGATCGGGCCTGAGGTGATCTCGGCCGGCGTCGAGGCGCTGAAGGTCTGCGCCGAGCGCGATGGCGGCTTCGCGCTGGAGTTCACCGATTTCGACTGGGGCTCGGACTACTATCGCAAGCATGGTGTGATGATGCCGGCCGATGGCGCCGACCAGATGCGCGCCTTCGACGCCATCCTGTTCGGTGCGGTGGGCGCGCCGGACATCCCCGACCATGTCACGCTCTGGGGTCTCCGGCTCGCGATCTGCCAGCCGCTCGACCAATACGCGAATGTCCGCCCGACGCGCATCCTGCCCGGCATCGTCAGCCCGCTGCGCAATGTCGCGGGTCCGGAGCTCGACTGGGTGATCGTGCGCGAGAATTCCGAGGGCGAGTATTCCGGCGTCGGCGGCCGTGCCCATAAGGGCCTGCCGATCGAGGTGGCGACCGATGTCTCCGTGATGACGCGCGCGGGCGTGGCGCGGATCATGCGCCACGCCTTCCGCCTGGCGCAGTCCCGGCCGCGCAAGCTGCTGACGGTGGTCACCAAGTCCAACGCCCAGCGCCACGCGATGGTGATGTGGGATGAGATCGCGGCCGAGGTCGCGGCGGAATTCCCGGACGTCACCTGGGACAAGATGCTGGTGGACGCGATGACGATGCGGATGGTGCTGCGGCCCGGCACGCTCGACACCATCGTCGCCTCCAACCTGCATGCCGACATCCTCTCGGATCTGGCGGCGGCGCTGGCGGGCTCGCTCGGCATCGCGCCGACGGCGAACATCAACCCCGAGCGTGACGCGCCTTCGATGTTCGAGCCGATCCATGGCTCGGCCTTCGACATCACCGGCAAGGGCATCGCCAACCCGGTCGCGACCTTCTGGACCGCGGTGATGATGCTCGAGCATCTGGGCGAGAAGCCGGCCGCTGCGCGGCTGATGCGCGCGGTGGAGCGCGTCACCGCCGATCCCGCGCTGCACACGCCCGACCTTGGCGGCAAGGCGACGACGCGGCAGGTGACGGATGCCGTCTGCGCCGCGCTGCGCCAGGCGAATGACTAGGCGCTGACGGGCTTTGCCGCCGCGCCTGGCGTGGCGGCAGAGTTTGCAAGCCCCGGGGGCGTGACGCCGCGCCACGCCCCCAGTAACTTCCCCCGAAAGCATGAGGGGGAAGAGAGCAATGCGGCGCAGGACGCTGATGGTGGCCGGCATGGCAGGCCTTGCGATGCCGGCGGTGGCCCAGGATGCGCAATGGCCTGTGCGGCAGGCGCGGATCATCATTCCCTTCGCCGCCGGCGGGCCGCTCGACGTGCCGGCGCGCATCGTCGCCGATCGGCTCAGCCAGCGGCTGGGCGCGACCTTCGTGGTGGACAATCGCGGCGGGGCAGGGGGCGGGCTTGGCGCGCAGCAGGTGGCGCGCGCCGCCCCGGATGGCGCGACGCTGCTGTTCATCTCGGCCTCCATCGCCACCATCTCGGCGCTGCAGCCGGCCCTGAACTTCAACCCGATCCGCGACCTCGATCCGCTCAGCATCATCGTGGATTTGCCGGCCGGGCTGCTGGTGCGCGCGGATTCGCCGCTGCGCTCGCTCGATGACCTGCTGGCCCAGGCGCGGGCCAATCCGGGGCGGCTCACCTATGGCTCGGGCGGCGTCGGCTCGGCCAACCACCTGACCGCGGCGCTCTTCGCTTCCATGGCGAATATCGACCTGATGCATGTGCCCTATCGCGGCGTCAGCCAGGCGGTGAATGCGATCTATTCGGGCGAGATCGACCTCGTCTTCGGCAGCTCGATCGAGGTCCTGCCGCATGCCCAGCAGGGGCGTGGCCGCCTTCTCGGCGTCACGACCGAGCAGCGCCTGCCGCAGATCCCGGATGTGCCCGCGATCGGTGAACGGGTGCCGGGTTATTCAGCGCCCAACTTCTTCTCGATGTTCGTACCGAAGGGCTTCCCGCCCGCGCTGCGCGACCGGCTGGTGGCGGAACTCGCGCTGCTGCGTGAGGATGCGCAGCTGAAGGACCGCATGGCCGCTGCCGCGGGCCTGATCCGCCTCGACGGGCCGGAGGTGCTGGCCGCGCGCCTGTCGAGCGAGATGCAGAAATGGCAGGAGCTGATCCTGCGCGCCAATATCCGGCCGGAATGAGGGCAGAGACGTGACCGCCTTTCCCAAGCTCGACATCGCACCGATCCAAGGCTCCGTCAGCGAGGCGGAGTGGACCGCCCGCGTGGACCTCGCGGCCTGCTACCGGCTCTGCGACCGCTACGGCATGTCCGACATGATCTACACCCACATCACCGCGCGGGTGCCCGGCACGACGGACCAGTTCCTGATCAATCCGAACGGCATGCTGTTCAGCGAGATCACGGCCTCCTCGCTGCTCAAGGTCGGGATCGACGGCACGGTGCTCTACCGGCCGGAGACGCCCTATGGGCTGCATCCGGCGGGCTTCACCATCCACAGCGCGATCTACCGCGCGCGGCCGGATGCGATGGCGGTGATGCACACCCACACCATCGCCGGCATGGCGGTCAGCGCGCTGAAATGCGGCATGCTGCCGCTGACCCAGACGGCGACCCGCTTCTATGGCCGCATCGCCTATCACGATTTCCGCGGGCCGGAGCGCGACCCGTCGGAGCGCGACCTGCTGGCGCAGAGCATCGGCAGCCGCAACTACTGCATTCTGCGCAACCACGGCCTGCTGACGATTGGCGAGAGCGTGGCGGAAGCCTTCATCGCCATGTGGGGCATGGAGCGCGCCTGCCAGGCGCAGCTGCAGGCGATGGCCTGCAACACCGAGCTGGAGATGCCGTCCGACGAGGTCGTGCGGAAATCCTGCGACATGTACGAGAATAATTCGCGCCGCTACGGCCTGCTGGAGTGGCCGGGCCTGCTGCGCCATCTGGACCGCACGGACCCCGATTTCCGGACGTGAACCGGGCGCGGTATCGTCGCTTCCATCCGGCCAGGGCCGGCGGTCGGGTTCCTGGCTGCCGGCGGGCCTGACACCCAGCCTGACAAGAGGACTGCCATGACCATCGGCTTCAGGATTCTGCCGCGCACCCGCAAGGTCGCCCCGGATGCGGTGGCGCGTTTCCGTGACCTGCCCGCGGCGAATGTCAGCGACATGATGTCGCGCATCACCGCCGCTGGCCCGCGGCTGCGCCCGATGCATGGGGGCGGCGTGCTGGCCGGCCCGGCGTTCACCGTGAAGACCCGGCCGGGCGACAATCTGATGGTCCACAAGGCCATCGCCATCGCCGAGCCGGGGGACATCATCGTCGTGGATGCCGGAGGCGACCTCACCAACGCCATCATCGGCGAGCTGATGCTGGCGCAGATGGTCAAGCGCGGCCTGGGCGGCATCGTCATCAACGGGTCCATCCGCGATGTCGCCGCGATCCGCGCCCAGGGTTTTCCGGTGTTCGCCGCCGGCGTGACCCATCGCGGCCCCTACAAGGACGGTCCCGGCGAGATCAACGTGCCCGTCGCGATCGATGGCATGGTGATCGAGCCCGGCGACCTGGTGCTCGGCGATGATGACGGCCTGGTCTCGGTTCCCTTCGCCGAGGTGGAGGCCGTGTACCAAGCGACCGTGAAGAAGGCCGCGGCCGAGGCGCAGCAGATGCAGGCCATCAAGGCCGGCACCTATGACGGCTCTTGGGTGGATGCGACGCTGCGGCGCCTGAACTGCGGCGGCCTGGGCTGAGAAGCAGCCTGGCTGCGCGGGCGCGCTCTACCTGCGGGTGGTGAGCGCCGCGCAGCCCGGCGCGGCCGCCAGCCGATAGATGCGCGTCGCGGTGCCGGAGAACAGCGCCTCGCGCTCCTCCTCGCTTGCACCGGCGGCAAGGCGCTTGAAGGCGTTCCAGAGCACGGCGTAGCCACACATCCCCTTATCCACGGGGAAGTTGCTCTCGAACATGCAGCGCTTGGCGCCGAAGGCCTCGATCAGCGTGTGGATGACAGGTCGCCACGCCTGTTCCAGCTCGGCCGATGTGGGCGGCTGGTCACGCAGGTAGAAATCATGGCCGGCCACCTCCATCGCGAGGCCGCCGAGCTTCATTACCGTGTTGGGCAATTCGGCGAGCGCCAGCACGTTGCGCTGCCACGCTGCGAAGCGTTCTGCGGTACGTCCCGCATAGGGGCCGACGCCGAGCGGACCGCCGCAATGATTCACCACCACCGTCAGCTCCGGCACGGCGCGCGCGATGGCGGCGACCTCGGGCAGCTGCGTCTGATAGGCCCAGATGTCGAGCGAGAGGCCGCGCACTGCCAATTGACGCGCGCCCTCGATGAAGCGGGGATGCGCCAGCGGCCCGGGCGGTGGGGTGATGAGGTTGGAGCGCACTTCTGGCGAAGGATGCCAGGCGGTGCGGTTGCGCACGCCGCGGAAGCGCGCGCCCGCGGCGGCCATCTGCGCATCCAAGACCGGCCCGACCTTCTCGCCCAGCGTCAGGTCGGCACAGCCCACGATCCCCGCGCAGGCGCGCGTCGCGCCATACCAGCCGGACGCCGCCATCGCCGCGATGCCGTTCACGAACTCCGTCTCGCCGAGCGGACGCAACTCCTCTGGCCCGTCCGGGCGATACATCGCGCCGCACTGGACGAAGATGGTGGCGCGGATGTCGTGGCCGCTGCCGGTGTCGGCCAGCAGATCATCGAGCAGGTAGCGCTCGCCCTCGCGGTCCCACAGGTGATGATGCGGGTCCACGATCGGCAGATCGGGCAGCAGGATGTCTTCCACCCGCTGCGCGAGCCAGTCTTCCCGGATCGCGATTTGGCGCGAGGCCGTGAAGGCTGGGCTCGTGATCGGCTGCACGATCGGGCTAGTCGCGATAGCTAGGGTCCAGCCGGTCCAGCTTGCGCAGCAGCGCCGGCCACTCCAGCACGCCATAGGGTCGGCGCGTGTTCGGCTGGTAGTTGTTCCAGGTCGCCTCGACCACCTGCGGCGGCACCTGCACCAGCCGCTGCCCGGTGGCCTGCGCGGCCAGCTGCGCCTTGCAGGACAGCTCCATCCTGTGCATCCAGTTGAAGGCTTCGCCGATGGTGCGACCGACCGTCAGCAGGCCGTGATTGCGCAGCACCAGGGCGGGGAAATCCGCGAGGTCCCGCACCAGCTTCTCCTGCATCTCCACATCCAGCACCACGCCTTCATAGTCGTGGTAGCCGACCTTGGCGAAGCGCATCGCCGTCTGCGTCATCGGCAGCAGCCCGCATTCCAGGCTGCTCACCGCCATGCCCGGCCAGGTGTGGGTGTGGATCACGCATTGGTAGTCGGGCTTCGCCTTGTGGATCGCGCCATGGATCACGAAGCCGGCGCGGTTCACGCCATAGCTCAGCCCGTCGGGGAATTCGGGCCGCATCAGGACATTGCCCTCGATGTCGATCTTCGTCAGCGAGGAGGCGGTGATCTCCTCATACAGCATGCCGTAGGAATTGATGAGGAAGGCGCCTTCCTCCCCCGGCACGGCGAGGGACACATGGTTCGCCCCCATATCGGCCATGCCGTAGATCTCAAGCAGCCGGTAGCAGGCGGCGAGATCGACGCGCGCCTTCCACTCCTCCGGCGTCACGCGGTCGCGCAGGCTCGGGATGCGGAAGCGATCCGCGGCGCTCTCGGGCATTGTGCGTCTCCCCCTCAGTCGGGCGTGGCGTTGGCGGCGCGGACGATCGCGGACCAGCGATCCACCTCGCGCGCGATGAAGGCGCCGAAGGCCTGCGGGCCGTTGCCGACCGGGTCGGCGCCCTGTTCGACCATCTGCCGCTCGATCTGCGGGTCGCGCAGCACGGCGTGCACATCCTCGGCGATCTTGTTGACGATCTCGGGTGGCGTGCGCGCAGGCGCCACCATGCCGAACCAGGAGGAGGCGTCGAATTCGGGGAAGCCCAGCTCGACCATCGTCGGCACATCCGGCAGCGAGCGCGAGCGTTCCGTGCTGCTGACCGCGAGCGAACGGAAGCGCCCCGCGCGGATCTGTTCGATGACGGAGGGGATGGTGGCGAACATGAAGTCCACGCGCCCGCCCATCAGGTCGTTCAGCGCGACCGCCCCGCGATAGGGGACGTGGATCGTCTCGATCCCCGCCATGCGGTCCAGCATCACGCCCGAGAGGTGGGATGAGGTGCCGCTGCCGGTCGAGGCGTAGCTGAGCTGCCCCGGGCGGCGGCGCGCTTCGGCCACCAGTTCCGCGACATTGCGCGCGGGAAAATCCGGGCGGACGATCAGCACATTCGGCACGCCGGCCAGCAGCGTGACCGGCGCCAGGTCGCGGCGCGGGTCATAGGGAATGTTGCGGTAGAGCGAGACATTCACCGCCAGCGGTCCGACGGAGCCGACCAGCAGCGTGTAGCCATCGGCGGGCGATTTCACGACATGGTCGGTGCCGATATTGCCGCCCGCGCCCGGGCGGTTGTCGATCACCACCGCCTGGCCCCAGCGACGTTCCAACTGCGCGCCCACCAGGCGGGCAATGATGTCGGTGGTCCCGCCCGCGGTGAAGGAGACGACGATGCGCACCGGGCGGGCCGGCCAACCCTGCACCTGAGCGTGGGCGGCGCCCGGCAGCATCAGCAGCGGCAGGGCGAGGGCGGCGCGTCGCTGGATCCGCATGTGGTTTCTCCCGTTCTCAATTGGACGCTGTGGGTGAGGGGAGGGCGCCGAACCCACCTTGCGCGCCGCCAGCGATTCCGGCAGCGCCACCTTCTCCCACGCTTATCGTTTGGCGCGCAGGCTAGCCGTGCCCGGCGCATGGCGTCCTATCGCAAATCCGCGCCGGGCTATCAATGTCCGGCATATCGCTTTTCCGGGGCGATGACGGCCCGGCTGCCGTTGCCTTGCGCCACGGCGCGGGGCTTCATGCCCGCGCTGCGGCGCCCCTTGATGCGCCGCGCCGCGACGAGAATGGGAGCAGGCCCGATGGCGCCGAGGAAGACCTACGAGATGCTGGCCGAGGCGTTCCGCCAGGAAGGGACGGGGACGTGCTTCGCGCTGCTCGGCGATGCCAATATGAATTGGGCGACCGCGCTGGCTGGCTTGGGCACGCGGATGATCTACCTCCGCCACGAGCACTGCGCCGTCGCGGCCGCCATGGCCTATGCGCGCAAGACCGGCGAGGTCGGCGTTGCGACCGTCACCTGCGGGCCGGGTCTGACGCAGATCCTGACCGCTCTGCCTGCCGCAGTGCGCGCCAATATCCCGCTCGTTGTCTTCGCTGGCGAATCGCCGCTGAAGGCGGCTTGGTACAATCAGGCGATCGACCAGGCGCCCTTCGTCACGGCGACCGGCGCGGCCTATCGCCCGCTGCATCACCACCCGCGCCTGCTGGAAGGTGTGCGCGACGCCTTCCTGGAAGCGCGGATGACGCGCAAGCCCGTCGTGATCGGCGTGCCCTTCGATCTGCAGGACCTGCCCTGGACCGGGCCCGCCGCATTGCCGGCGCCTTCGGCGGAGCTGCTGCCGCAGGTGGGACCCATCCCGCCGCATCCGGATGACATCGCCCGCGCCGCGGCGCGCATCGCCGGGGCGCGGCGCATCGTGGTCATGGGTGGGCTCGGCGCCGTTGCGGCGGATGCCGGCGAGGCCTGCCGGCGGCTCGCGGAGCGTTGCGATGCGCTGCTGGCCACCACGCTGCCCGCGCGCGGCCTGTTCCACGACGATCCCTTCTGCGTCGGCGTCTCGGGCGGCTATGCCTCCGCCGCCGCGCGGGAATTGATGGGGCAGGCGGATCTCGTCATCGCGGTCGGCAGCATTCTCGCCAACCACAACACCGATGGCGGGAAGATGTTCGGCAAGGCGCATGTGCTGCAGCTGGATGTCGCGCCGTCCGCGGTCAGCCAGGGCCGCGTCGCGGCGCAGAGCCACATCCGCGCCGATGCCAGGCTCGGCGTCGAGGCGCTGATCGCCGCCATTGCGCCGCGCCCGGCAGAGTGGCGGTCCGAGGCGACGGCGCGGATCATCCGCGACACGCCCTTCGACCCCGAGCGCATCGCGCCCGAGCCCGGCCTGCACCATCCCACCGACGTCGTCGCGGCGCTGGAAGCGGCGCTGCCCCAGGGCTGGCAGATGGTGAATTCCTCGGGCCATTGCGCCTTCTACTGCACGCACATGCGCTCCCGCCCGAATTCACGGTTCCTAACGATCCGCGAATTCGGCGCGATCGGAAACGGCATTTCCTTCGCGATCGGCGTCGCAGCGGCGCGGCCGGAGGAGACGGTGGTCCTGTTCGACGGCGATGGCAGCCTGCTGATGCATGTGCAGGAGCTGGAGACGATCCGCCGGCAGGGGCTCAACATCCTGGTCTGCGTGCTGAATGACGGCGCCTATGGATCGGAGATCCACAAGCTGCGCTCCATCGGGCTTTCGGATGAGGGTGCGGTGTTCGGGCGGCCGGATTTCGCCGCCGTCGCGCGGGGCTTCGGCCTGGGCGGGGCGCGGGTGGACGACCTGTCCGCCATCCCCGCGATGGTCGCCGAATTCGCGCGTGGTCGCGGCGGGGCGGTGTGGGACTTCCCGATCTCCGACCAGGTCATGTCGCCGCTGATGCGCCGCAACCACCCGCCGGAGGGCAAGCCCGGCGGGCATTGAGAGCCCGACCACCCAGCGCGCGGTCCGGCCTTCGCCGGCCGCGCGTCAGGCGGCGGTGGCGTGGTGCGGCAGCGGCACGGCGCCCGGCAGCGCCTCGCCGTGCAGGAGCGCCTGTTCCAGCCGCAGCGCCGGCGCCTCACCGATCACCGGGACGACCAGCTCGCGGAACTTCGCCGACAGGTCGGCATCGCTGAGCGGCGCGTCCGGGTCGCCCTTGCGCGTCGGCTGGTAGCGTTCAAGGCGACGGCCATCCGTGAGCACGACGCGCACCCGCGCGGCGCGGCGCGCGGGATAGGCATCCGCCAGCTCCGGGTCGAGCGTGACGGACACCTTCGCCATGTCCGCGCGGATACGCGGGTCTTCGAGGTTCTGCGGTTCGAAGGCGGCCAGTCGCACGCCGCCGAGATGCAGCAGCGCAGCGGCGCAATACTGCATGGAGAAGCGCGCATCCTGTTCGGTGCGCGCCTCCGGGCGGTCGCATACGGTCTTGGTGGGGCCGTAGCCGCCGACTTTGATACGCTCGACCATTCCGGCGGTGAAGCCATGCGCGGCGCGCAGCTCCTCCAGCGCATCGAGGGCCGCGAAGATGTGCCCGCAGCAGCCATGGTTTTTGAAGGTGATGTGCTCGATCGCATGCCGCTCCCCGAGATCGGCGAGCGCGGCGTCCCATTTGCCGGTGTCCTCGCTGGTCGCTGCGGCGAAGCCGGCGGGGCCGTGCAGCACATCGAGCGCGCCGGTCACCCCCTGCGCCGCGGCCATCGCCGCCAGTGCGCCGGCTTCCGCGGCGTGGCCGGGATGCAGCGGCTTGCTCATCCCCTCGCCCCGAAAGGCCTGCTGCAGCCCGCCGGCCATGGTGGCGGCGGTGGCCAGCGCATGCGCCATCCGCCCACCATCGAGGCCGAGCAGCACGCCAACAGCCGCTGCGGCGCCGAAGGTGCCGACGGTGCCGGTGGTGTGCCAGTAGCGGTAATGGCTGGGCTGAACCGCAACGCCGATGCGGCAGCCGACCTCATAGCCCGCGACGATCGCGCGCAGCAGGTCCTGCATTGAGGCGCCGACCGATTGCGCCGCGGCGAGCGCCGCGCCGATGGTGGGGCAGGCGGGGTGATAGCCAGCATCGCGGTAGATGTCGTCGAACTCGACCGTGTGGCTGGCTGTCGCGTTGATCAGCGCCGCCTGCCGCAGCGGCACCCGCGCGCCATCCACGTAGCAGATGGCCCGCCCGCCGCCGCGCTCGTCGGCCAGCGCCGCGGCGAGCAGTGTCGCAGGCGGGCGGGAACAACCGGGCAGCAACGCCGCGAACCAGTCGAGCAGCGCGCGGCGCGCATGGTGCTCGATCTGCAGTGACAGCGTCTTGCGATGCCAGCTGGCGGCGTGATCGGCCAGGCGCAGCAGCGGGTTGTCCATGGTGGTCCTCCAGCGCGGCGATCGTATCAGCCTGTGCGCGGCCTTGGCCATGTGCGGCGCCGGGACAATCGCCCTCTCTCCTTCCTCGACGGACCGGCCCGGTTTCAGCCATAGTCGGCGCAGAGGGTTCCAGCATGTCGCTTTCGCCCCATCTGGCGCTGCACCGCTTCGGCTATGGCCCGCGGAGCGATGCGCCCCTCCCGGCTGATCCGCTGGCCTGGCTGGACGCCCAGACCCGCGCCCCACCTGTGCCGCTCGGACGGCCCGGATACAGCCCGGCGGATGGCTATGCCGCCTGGCGGGAGCATGACGCCGCACCTCCGCCGCAGGGCCAGATGAGCCTCGTGACGCGCCTGTTCCGGGCCGAGCAGGAGGCGTGGCTGGCACATCTGCTGACCACCGAGGCGCCCTTTCACGATCGCCTCACGGCCTTCTGGCTCAACCATTTCACGGTGGCCGAGCGGGGCGGCTTTGGGGTGAGCACCGGCTTTTCTGCCTTTCTGCGGGAGACGGTGCGGCCACGCGTCACGGGGCGCTTCGCCGATCTGCTGGTGGCCGTCGGCAAGGCGCCGTCCATGCTGTTCTATCTCGACCAGGTTGCCTCGGTCGGGCCGAACAGCACCTTCGGGCGGCGCAGCGGTCGGGGCCTGAATGAGAACCTCGCCCGCGAATTGCTGGAGTTGCACACGGTTTCGGGCGCAGGTCGCTACAGCCAGCAGGATGTGGCGGAACTCGCCAAGCTGATGAGCGGCTGGGGGGTCGAGCGCAACACCGCGCCCTTCGATACGGTGTTCCGCCCGTCCAACCACGAACCCGGCGAAAAGCACCTACTCGGCGATGCCTGGGCTTCGGGGCCGGACAGCTATGAGGCCGTGCTCCGGCGGCTGGCGGCGCATCCTGCCACGCTGCGCCACCTGGCCTTCCGTCTGGTGCGGCATTTCATCGCCGATATACCGGCCGAGGCCGATGTGGCGCGGATCGAAACGGTGCTGCGCCAGACCGATGGCGACCTCGGCGCTGCTGCGCGCGCCTTGCTGCGGCTGCCCGCGGCCAGCGCGCCGCGCCTCGGCAAGCTGCGCCCGCCGGCGGAATATGTGCTGGCGATCGCCCGCGCCGGCGCCGCGACGGATGCGCGGCCCGTGCTCGGTGCCATGGCGGCGCTCGGCCAGCCCTTGTGGAACGCGCCGCAGCCGAATGGTTGGGCGGACACCGCCGAGGCCTGGGCCGCGCCGGAGCAGGTGATGCTGCGGCTCGACATCGCCAATGAGGCGGCCGGCCGCTTCCCCCGCCGCGACCCGCGCGACATGGTCGAGGAAATCCTGGGCCCGCTGGTGCGCCCCGCCACGCGGGATGCGGTGCGCCGCGCCGGCAGCGCGCGCGATGCGATGGCCCTTCTGTTCGCGAGCCCGGAGATGCAGCGCCGATGACCCCTGCGCATCTGCCGCCCATGGGGCGTCGCGGCCTGCTGCTCGGCCTCTCTGCGCTCGCGACACTGGGTGGAGCGCGGCTTGCCGTGGCGCAGAACGGCCCGCCCCCCGGCGGGCGGGGCGAGCGGCGGCTGGTCGTCATCGTGCTGCGCGGCGCGATGGATGGGCTGCACGCGGTGGTCCCCTATGGCGATGCCGATTACGCCGGCCTGCGCGGCGCTCTCGCCCTGCCGGAGCCGGGGCGCGAGGGGGGTGTGCATGACCTCGGCGGCTTCTTCGGCCTGCATCCGGCCCTGCGCGGCATGGCGGACCTCTACCGCAGCGGGCAATTGCTGCCGGTGCAAGCCGTCGCCGGTCCCTATCGCACGCGCAGCCATTTCGAGGGGCAGGACCTGCTGGAAGGCGGGGCGGAGCAGCGGCTGAACGCCGGTTGGCTGAACCGCGCGCTGTCGCAGATGGGCGGTGGTCCCCAAGGGCCGCGGCGCGGATTGTCGGTCGGGGCGGGCGTGCCGCTGATCCTGCGCGGCCCGGAGCCGGTCGGCAGCTGGGCGCCGGCGCGCCCGCAGCGGCCGCATGAGGAATTGCTCGGGCGCATGGCCGACCTGCTGCACGAGGATCCCGTGCTCGGCCGCGGCATGCAGGAAGGGCTGCGCGGGCGCGGCTTCGCGACTGCTGCTATGGCCTCGGCCGAACCGCTCGGCGGCAGCGGCTTCCAGGTTCTGGCGGCGGCCGCCGGCCGGCTCCTGGCCGCGCGCGACGGGCCGCGTGTTGCGGCGCTCGAGATCGGTGGCTGGGACACGCATGCGATGCAGGGCAACCGGATGCAGCCCGCGCTGGCACAGCTGGATGGTGGCCTCATGGCGTTGCGGCGCGAGCTGGGCGCGGCCTGGGCGCAGACGGTGGTGTTCTGCGTCACCGAATTCGGCCGCACCGCGCGGCCCAATGGCAATATGGGCACCGACCACGGCACTGGTGGCGCCGCCTTCCTGGCTGGCGGCGCGGTGCAGGGCGGGCGGGTGCTGACGGACTGGCCCGGATTGCGCGACGGCCGGCTGTTCGAGGGGCGGGACCTGCAACCGACGCGCGATCTGCGCGCGATCGCCAAGGGACTACTGCGCGACCATCTGCGCCTGCCGCCGGCGGCGCTTGCAGCGGCCTTTCCCGGCAGCGCGGCGGTGGCGCCGGAAGGCGGGCTTCTGCGCGGCTGAGGGCGGGGCCGGCGCGCATGAGCGCCCCGGCCCGCGCCGGTCAGTTCGCGGTGATGCGCGCGCTGCGGATCAGCTCGCCCAGCTGATCGATGTCGCGCTGGACGAAGGCGCCGAATTCGGGCGGGGTCATCACCAGCGTCTCGGCACCCTGGCGGTCCCAGTGCTCCCGCGCCGCGGGGCTCGACATCAGCTGACGCATCGCCTCGTTCATGCGCTGCACCGCCTCGGGCGGCGTGCCGGCGGGCGCGAGGAAGCCGACCCAGAGCACCGCCTCGAAGCCCGGCACGCCGGCCTCCTGCACGGTCGGCACATCCGGCAGCAGGGGCGAGCGGCGCGCGCCAGTGGTCGCCAGCACCCGCACGCGGCCGGTGCGGGCATGCTGGATCATGCTCGGGATCGCGTCGAACATGATCTGCACCTGCCCGCCGAACAGGTCGGTGCGCGCTTCCGCCGCACCACGATAGGGCACGTGCACGATGTCGATACCGGTGCGCTTTTTCAGGTCTTCGCCGGCGATGTGATAGACGGTCCCGGGGCCGGAGGAAGCGAAGTTCAACGTGCCCGGTCGCGCGCGCGCCAGCGCGATCAGCTCCTGCATTGTGTTCGCCGGCACGGAGGGATGTACCGCGACGAGGTTCGTCGCGAAGGTTGCGGGCGCGACGGGGACGAAGTCGCGCAGCAGCACGAAGGGCCGGTTCGGCAGCAGCGTCTCATTCGCCGTGTGGGCGTTGGTGATGGTGAGGATGGTGTAGCCATCCGCCGGGGCGCGCATCGCGGCTTCGGTGCCGACGACCGAGCCGGCGCCAGGCCGGTTCTCGACCGTGAAGGGCTGGCCGAGCGACTGGCCCAGCCTATCGGCCACGAAGCGCGCAGCGAGGTCGGCGGACCCGCCCGGCGCGAAGGGGACGATGATGCGCACGCCACGTGCCGGCCAGGCCTGTGCGCGCGCGCCGGTGGCAGCGAGCACGAAGGGGGCTGCAAGCGCCGTCGCGGCGATGCTGCGGCGAGTGAATGTCATTTTTTCCTTCCTCCCGGACTCATGGCGGCCGACTTGCCGTCGGTTGCCTGACAACTTCGCTTCCTACACTACTTGCACCCCCAGACGCCGCAAGGCGGGCGAGATGGCGATGAGGAGATGTCGGGATGAGCGCAACGACGGAAATCGCACGGCGCAGGCTTGGCACGGGCGGGCCGGTGGTCTCGGCGATCGGCCTCGGCGGGATGTCGCTGTCGGGCGTCTATGGCGCGGCGGATGACGCTGCCTCGGAGAAGCTGATCCAGCACGCGTTGGACCGCGGCGTGGATCATGTCGATTCGTCCGACATGTATGGCTGGGGCCACAATGAGGAACTCGTCGGCCGCGCGATCAAGGGGCGCCGCAACAAGGTCTTCCTCGCCACCAAATTCGGCCAGGTGCGGCGCGAGGGCGGGCAGAACGGCGTGGATGGCCGGCCCGACTATGTCATCCAGGCCTGCGAGGCGAGCCTGAAGCGCCTCGGCGAGGAGGTGATCGACCTCTATTACCAGCATCGCGTGGACCCCTCCGTGCCGATCGAGGAGACGGTGGGTGCGATGAAGCGGCTGGTGGAGCAGGGGAAGGTCCGCTTCATCGGCCTGTCAGAGGCGGCACCGGCAACGATCCGCCGCGCCCATGCCGTGCACCCGATCAGCGTGGTGCAGACGGAATACTCGCTGCTCTATCGCGTGGAGGCTGAGCAGACGCTGGCGACGACGCGTGAGCTCGGCATTGCCTATGTTGGCTATGCGCCGCTCGGCCGCGGGCTCCTGACGGGCGCGATCCGCACGCTGGAGGATGTGGACGGACGCCGCGCCGCGCATCCCCGCTTCCAGGGCGAGAACCTCGCGCGCAACCGGGCGCTGGTGGAGCGGATCGAGGGTTTCGCGGCGGAGAAGGGCTGCTCGCCGGCGCAGCTTTGCATCGCCTGGCTGCTGGCGCAGGGCGAGGACATCACGACCATTCCCGGCACCCGCAGCATCGAGCGCTTCGAGGCGAACCTTGCCGCGCTGTCGGTGCGGCTGACGGCGGAGGAGGTGGCGCGTATTTCCGCTGCCGTGCCGCCCGGTGCGGCCGCGGGCACGCGCTATCCGGCGGGCGGCATGGGCGGTGTGTTCATCTAAGCAGGCCGCTTCGCAAGCACCAGGACGTATGCCCATGAACCCCGACACGCGGCGCAAGCTCGCCGAGGTCTCGACCGCGACGCTGACCACCGCGCTGTTCAAGCGCGGCTTTCGCAATGCCTTCCTGCAAGGCGTTCTGCCGCTGAACCCCGACGCACCGCGGATGGTCGGGCCCGCCTACACCATGCGCACCATCCCCGCGCGCGAGGATCTGGATGTGCTGGATGCCTTCAAGGATCCCGAACATCCGCAGCGCAAGGGCGTGGAGGAATGTCCCCTTGGCCATGTGCTGGTGGTGGACAGCCGCGGCGATGCGCGCGCGGCGTCCGGCGGCGGCATCCTGCTGACCCGGCTGATGATGCGCGGTGTCGCGGGCGCGGTGACCGATGGCGGCTTCCGTGACAGCATGGAGATCGCCCGCATGCCCTGGGCGACCTACCACCAGCGCCCCTCGGCGCCGACCAACCTGATCCACCACCACCCGGTGGGTCTGCAGGAGCCGATCGCCTGCGGTGGTGTGGCGGTCTTCCCGGGCGACATCATGGTGGGCGATGCCGAGGGCGTGGTCTGCATCCCGGCGCATATCGCTGATGAGGTGGCCGCCGAGGCCTTCGAGCAGACGGTGTATGAGGATTTCGTGCAGTCGCGGGTCGCCGCGGGGCACACGATCCGCGGTCTCTATCCGATGACCGATCCCGCGAACCGCCCGATCTTCGAAGCCTGGCGGCGCGAACAGGGGCGCTGAGCGCCGGCCGTCAGTCGCCGCGCCGGAGCTTCCTCCGGCGCGGCGGTGTTCGGATTACTCCGCGCGAATACCGGCGGCGCGCACCACCGTCGCCCAGCGATCCACCTCGTTGCGGACCAGGGTGCGCAGGGCGTCGGGCCCCTGCGCCTCGGCGCGGGCGGGGATGGAGCCCAGCTGCTCGATGCGCGCGATGATCGCCGGGTCGTTCAGCGCCGCGCGCATCGCCTGGTCGAGCCGCGCGACCACCGCCGGCGGCGTGCCGCGCGGCGCGAAGACGGCGTTCCAGCCCTGGAAGATGTAGTCGGGCACGCCCGCCTCGACCGCGGAGGGCACGTTCGGCGCGCCCGCGCCGCGGGTGGTGGAGGCGACGAGCAGGCCGCGCATCGTGCCCGCCTGGATCTGCGGCACCGCCGCCGGCGCCAGCACGCAGGCGCTGTCCACCTGCTGCGCGACGATGTCGTTCACCGCCGGGCCTTCGCCGCGATAGGGGATCTCGGTCATGCGGGCGCCGGTGATATGCGCGAACAGCGCGCAGGCCAGGTGGTTGGTGGAACCGACGCCGGCATTGGCGTTCGATACGGTGTTGGGATTCGCGCGCGCATGGGCCAGGAATTCCTGCATCGTGCGGGCGGGATGGCCGTTGCGGACAACGAAATAGAGCGGCGTGCCGGCGATCAACCCGATCGGCTGCAGCTCGCGCGGGTCATAGGCAACCGAGCGGTAGATGGAGGGCGCGGCGGAATGGCTGCCGAGGCTGCCGACCGTCAACGTGTAGCCATCGGGTGCGGCCTGCGCGCCGCGCGTGCCGCCGATCGTGCCGCCGGCGCCGGAGACGTTCTCGACCACAATGCGCTGGTTCAGGGTGCGCGACATGTGGTCGGCGACGATGCGCGCCAGCACATCGGTCGCGCCGCCAGGCGCGAAGACCACGAGCATGGTGATGGGCCGGTTCGGGAAATCCTGCGCGGCGACAGGGCCCGTGAGGCCGAGCAGCAGCAGCCCCGCGGCGATGAGACGCTTCATCATTCGCTCCTCCCTGGCTCAGCTTCCGTGCTGCGCCATTTTCGCGTTTCGTTGATCGAAACGCTTTTCGGATACGATCGTCAAGGCTAGATTATCGCTCTCGGGGTTTCGCAGGGCGAACCGCGCCCCGCGCGAGGGAGGCAGGTATGGCGACCGAGCCCAAAGGGCCGGGCGACACGGAGCAGAAGGGACGCGGGCAGGGGGCCAAGGACCCCTATCACCTCGCATCCCTTCACCGCGGCCTCGAAGTCATCGACTGCTTCGCGAACCAGGGCTCCTGGAGCCTCGCGGAGCTTGCGCCGCATCTCAGCCAGAGCAAGGCGACGCTGTTCCGCGTGCTGCACACGCTGGAGCAGTTCGGCTACGTGGCCAAGGATGCCGCTACGGGGCGCTATGTGGCTGGCTTGCGCCTGCACACGCTCGGCGCGGCCGCGGTGCAGCACCAGGCGCTGAACTGGCAGGCCCTGCCGCCGCTGCAGGATTTGGCCGAAGCCTCCGGCGAGACCGTACATGTCGGCATCCTGCATGACGGGCAGGTCGTCACCGTGCAGGTTGTGGAGGGGACGCATGCGGTCCGCATGCATTCCACCGTGGGCAAGCGCAGCCCGGCGCACGCCAGCGCGCTCGGCAAGGTGCTGCTGGCCCATCTGCCGGATGCGGAGGTCGAGGCGCTGCTGGCCCGCCACGGCATGGCGCGTTTCACGCCGAATACCCTGACGACGCCCGCCGCCCTGCGCGATGCGCTGCACCGCGTGCGCCAGCAGGGCTTCGCACCCGACGAGGAAGAAATCGAGCTCGGCCTGCGCTGCTTCGCCGTGCCGATCACCGACCATGCGGGCCGGCCGAGCGCGGCGCTCGGCATCTCGGCGCCCGCCTCCCGCATGACGCCTGAGGCCTTGGCCGCGCTGCTGCCGCGGGTGAAGGCCACGGCCACGCGCATCTCGCGCATGCTCGGCAGCCCTTCCATCGCTGCCGCATGAAGCAGACCGAACTGAACCAGAATGACCACCGGGGAAACGCCATGGACGGCATGAACAAGACGGCGGTGATGAACGGCGCCGACATCATCGTGGACCACCTGACGAAGCAGAAGGTGCCCTATCTGTTTGGCCTCTGCGGGCATGGCATCACCGGCTTCATGGACGCCGCCTTCAAGGCGCAGAACCGCATCCGCACCATCTCGACGCATCACGAGCAGACCGCCGGCCACATGGCCGATGCCTATTACAAGGTGCGTGGGGAGCCGGTGGCGACCTTCACCTCCTGCGGGCCGGGCTCGGCCAATCTCGTGGTCGCGTTGGCCGCGGCGATGATGGATAGCTCCGCTTTCCTCGCCATCACCGGCAATGTGCCGACCGGGCAGTTCAACCGCGGCCCGTTCCAGGAAACGGGGCGGCATTTCCAGGGCGACTTCCCCTCTGTCATCCGCCCCTATGTGAAGCGCAGCTACCAGCCGACGCGCGCCGACATGGTGCAGCTGGCCGTGACGCAGGCCTGGGACCAGCTGACGGCGGGCCGCCCTGGCCCGGTCAATCTCGACGTGCCGTTGAACGTCTTCGTCGAGGAAGCGGCGGTGACGCCCTATGCGGCCTCTCGCCCTGTCATCAACGGCGCGCCGGGCAACCCGAAGGAGCTGTCGGCCGCGCTCGACCTGCTGCTGAAGGCAGAGCGGCCGGTGATCATCGCGGGGCAGGGCGTCATCCTCGGCCGCGCCTGCGATGCGCTCGCGGCCTTCGCCGAGCAGACGAACATCCCCGTCGTCACCAGCCCGAACGGCAAGGGCGCGATCCCGGACCGCCATCGCCTCGCCTTCGGCGCGATCGGTCGCAACGGCGCCTATGCGGCGAATGACGCGACGCGCAATGCCGATGTGATCCTCGCCCTCGGCTTCTCCTTCGACGACCGCGCGACCAGCGCCTGGCTCGATGGCTACACGCTGTCCATCCCGCCGTCGAAACTGATCCAGATCGACATCGACCCCAGCGAGATCGGCCGCAACTACCCGACCGAATACGGGATCCTCGGCGATGCGAAGGCGAGCCTCGAATTGCTGCAGGAGATGGCGGCGGCGCGCATCGCCGGGCGGCGTGCGGGCGGCGCCTGGCTCGACCGGCTGGAGAAGGGGCGCGCGGTATGGCGCGAATACCAGGCGGGGCTCGCGTCCTCCGACCAGATGCCGCTGCGCCCGGAGCGGCTGATGGCAGCCCTCGCGCGCGCCGTGCCGGAAAATGCGGTCGTCGCCAGCGATGTCGGCGTGCACCACAACTGGATCATCCAGCTGATGGACACGATGCGCCCGCGCCACCTGATCCATTCCTGGGGCTTCGCGGCGATGGGCTTCGCGACCTCCGGCATTCTCGGCGCGAAGCTCGCCGCCCCCGACCGCCCCTGCGTCGCGGTGGTGGGCGACGGGTCCTTCCTGATGACGCCGCATGCGCTGGCGACGGCGGTGGAATACGACATCCCCGTGGTCTGGGTGGTCTGGAACAACAACGGCTATGGCTCGATCCGCGACATCCAGCACGGCATGTTCGGCGGGCGCGAGCTGGCCACCGCCTTCGAGGTCCAGCGCACCGGCGAACTCTACAGCCCTGATTTCGCGATGATGGCGAAGTCCTATGGCGTGCCCTCGCATCGCGTGACGCATGCGGGTGAGTTGGAGGACGCGATCGCGACCGCGGTGAAGGCGAACCGCCCCTATCTTGTGGAGGTGCCGGTGGACCGCGACATCCGGCCTATCGGCACCGGGTCCTGGGACCTGCCGCCGCTGCCGAACCCGGAGCCGAATTTCTTGAAGGCGCTGGCCGCGCGCGGCCTCAGCCTGTAACGCCCGGGGAGGGGAGGGAAATGCGCCTCGGCCTGTTCATGATGCCCCTGCATCCGCCCGAGCGGGGGATGCAGGCGATGCTGGCCGAGGATACGGAGAAGTCGCTTCTCGCTGATCGGCTCGGCTTCGACGAGCTCTGGATCGGCGAGCATTTTTCCGCGACGTCGGAGCCCATCGCCTCGCCGCTGATGTTCATGGCGGCGCTGGCACCGCGAACTAAGCTCACCTTCGCGACGGGGGTGATCAACCTGCCGAACCATCACCCCGCGAAGGTGGCGGCCGAGGTCGCGCAATTCGACCACATGACCGGCGGCCGCCTGATCCTCGGCATCGGGCCGGGCGGGCTGCCATCGGATTGGGAGCTGTTCGGCAACACCGATGCGATGCAGCGCGGCAAGCGCATGCTGGAATCGGTGGATATGATGCTCGCCATCTGGGGGCAGGACGCGCCCTATGACATCGCCGGCCCCACCTGGTCGGCGCGCATCAGCCAGGCGGTGATTCCGGAATTCGGCATCGGCACCATGCCAAAGCCGCATCAGCGTCCGCATCCGCCGATCGCCATCACCGCCCGCGCGGCCGACAGCTTCGGCGTGCGCATGGCGGCCGAGCGCGGCTGGGGCGTGGTGTCCGCGAATTTCGTGGCCGAACGCATCGTGGAAGGCCATGGCCGCACGCTGCGGGAGGCGCTGGCCGCGCAGGGCAGCGCCGGCAATTCGCCCTGGCGCGTCGCGCGGAATTTCTGCATCGCGGCCACCGATGCCGAGGCGCGGGACCGCATCTTCGATGCGGCCTCCGCCAACCGCTACTACTTCCACTACCTCTCGACGCTGGCCCGGCGCGCCGGCCAGCTCGGCACGCTGAAGCCGAATGCCGACACACCGGATGAGGCAGTGACGCTCGAGGCGATCATCGCCGATTGCGTCATCGCCGGGTCGCCCCAGACGGTGCTCGACCGGCTGGTCGCGCTGCATGATCGCGCGGGGCCCTTCGACCACCTGCTGATGGCCGGCCTCGACTGGAGCGGCCCCAACGCCGCCTGGGAACAGGAGACTATGTGCCGCCTGGCGCATGAGGTCATGCCGCGCCTGCGCCAGCATGTCGCGGCCACGCCGCAACGCGCCGGCGTCTGAACGCGCGGAGCTTCCTAGATCTGCCCTGCCGCGGCGCCCGCGGCGAAGCCGCTCAGGCGCTTCGTGATGACCTGCGCCACCGCCTCCAGCGCTGCGCGGCGCGGGAAGCGGGTGCGCCAGGCGAGCCGGACGGTCCGCCCCGCCTGGGTGGCAAGCGGGCGCAGCACGATGCCCGCATCCTGCGCCGCGCCAGCCGCGAGCCCCGGGATCAGCGTCGTGCCATAGCCGGCCGCGACCATGTTCAGCAGCGTCGAAAGGCTCGCCGCGCGCAGCGTGTCGCCCGGCACCCCGCTTGCGCGCCCACCCTGGCCGCAGGCCGCCAGCGTCTGGTCGCGCAGGCAGTGCCCATCCGCCAGCACCAGGATGTCACGCGCGAGATCGGCCTCCGCCACGCGCGGCAACGCAGCCAGCGCATGCTCCGGCGGCAGTGCGGCCAGGAAGGGCTCGTCGAAGAGCGACAGGCTGGTGAGGTCCGGCCCATCCACCTCCGTCGCCAGGATCGCGGCGTCGAGGTCATGCGCGCGCAACAGCCGCAGCAGTGAGGCCGTCTGGTCCTCCCACGGCTCGATCTCGAGCGCGGGCAGCGCCGCGCGCAGCGGCGCGAAGACCAGCGGCAGCAGATAGGGCGCGAGCGTCGGGATGATGCCAAGCCGGAGCCGCCCGGCGAGCGGGTCGCGCAGGTCGCGCGCGGCGGCCAGGATCGCATCGGCCTCCGCCACCGTGGTGCGGACATGGCCGAGCAGCCGCTCGCAGGCCGGTGTCGGCGCCACGCCCTTGCCGCCACGCTCGAACAGCGCGAGGCCGAGCTGCTCCTCCAGCTTGCGGAGCTGGACCGACAGGGTCGGCTGGCTGACCCCGCAGGCCTCCGCCGCACGGCCGAAATGGCCATGCTCGGCGACGGCAAGCAGATAGCGCAGATCGCGGAGGTTCATGGGCGTGATGACGGCCTCTTGATAGCTGCAGTCTATCGCACTCTTTGGAAAACTTGTACTCTGTCTATCCTCTGTTGGCGCGCCGTGGTAGGCCACCCCATCTGACCGAAGGGGCAACGGCGGTGCGCGCCGCATCCTCATCCTGCGCGGTGCCGTCGGCGCCGCGGAGCGATGCGGAGGAGGGCGGCATGGTGCCGGGCCGTTCCCCTTGGGTCACATGGGTCCCGCAGGCGGGGCCCGTCAGGCCAAGCGGCCAGGATCGGAGGGATTGATGGACGGAAATGCGGCAAGCGCCGGCAAGTGCCCGGTGATGCATGGCAAGCCCAACGCGGCACGGTTCTCGACGCGCTCGAATCGCGACTGGTGGCCGAATGCGCTGAACCTGCGCATCCTCAGCCAGCACTCGGCGAAGTCCAACCCGATGGGCACGGCGTTCAGCTACGCCGAGGCATTCAAGAAGCTCGACCTCGCGGCGCTGAAGAAGGACATCTTCGCGCTGATGAAGGTCAGCCATGATTGGTGGCCGGCCGATTACGGCCATTACGGCCCCTTCTTCATCCGCATGGCGTGGCACGCGGCGGGCACCTACCGCACGGCGGACGGCCGCGGCGGTGCCTCCAACGGCGCGCATCGCTTCGCGCCGGAAAACTCCTGGCCCGACAACGGCAACCTCGACAAGGCGCGCCGCCTGCTGTGGCCGATCAAGCAGAAGTACGGCAACACGATCAGCTGGGCCGACCTGTTCATCCTGGCCGGCAACTGCGCCATCGAGGATATGGGCCTGAAGCCCTTCGGCTTCGGCGGCGGCCGCGTGGACATCTGGGAGCCCGAGGAAGACATCTACTGGGGCACCGAGGACACGTGGCTCGGCGACAAGCGCTACTCGGGCGACCGCCAGCTCGAGAACCCGCTGGCGGCCGTGCAGATGGGCCTCATCTACGTGAACCCCGAGGGCCCGAACGGCAACCCGGACCCCGTCGCCTCCGGTCGCGACATCCGCGAGACCTTCGCGCGCATGGCGATGAACGACGAAGAGACGGTCGCCCTCGTCGCGGGCGGCCACACCTTCGGCAAGGCGCACGGCGCGGGCCCCGCGCATCACGTCGGCCCCGAGCCTGAGGCCGCGCCGCTCGAGGCGATGGGCTTCGGCTGGCTCAGCACCTTCAAGTCCGGCAAGGGTGGCGATGCCATCACCTCGGGCATCGAGGGCGCGTGGAAGCCGAACCCCACCAAGTGGGACATGGGCTATTTCGACATGCTGCTCGGCCATGAGTGGGAGCTGCACAAGTCCCCGGCCGGCGCGAATCAGTGGCACCCGAAGGACCGCGCTGCCTGGACGCTGGTCGAGGACGCGCATGACCCGTCCAAGCGCCACCCGCCAATGATGACCACGGCGGATATGGCGATGAAGATGGACCCCGAGTACCGCAAGATCTCGGAGCGCTTCCACAAGAACCCGGACCAGTTCGCCGATGCCTTCGCGCGCGCCTGGTTCAAGCTGACGCATCGCGACATGGGGCCGAAGGTTCGCTACCTCGGCTCCGACGTGCCCGCCGAGGAGCTGATCTGGCAGGACCCCGTCCCGCCGGTGACGCACAAGCTGGTGGATGCGGCCGACATCGCCGCGCTGAAGGCGCAGATCCTGGCCGCGGGCCTGACCGTCTCGCAGCTCGTGCAGACGGCCTGGGCCTCGGCCTCGACCTACCGCGGCTCCGACCGCCGCGGTGGCGCCAATGGCGCGCGCATTCGCCTTGCCCCGCAGAAGGATTGGGCGGTGAACCAGCCTGCCCAGCTCACCGCGGTGCTGGCGAAGCTCGAAGGCGTGCAGAAGGCGTTCAACGCCGCTGCCACCGGCGGCAAGCAGGTCTCGCTCGCTGACCTCATCGTGCTGGGCGGCGCTGCTGCGATCGAGGCAGCGGCGAAGGCGGCGGGCCATGCGGTGACGGTGCCCTTCGCGCCGGGCCGCACGGATGCGACCGCCGAGCAGACCGACGCGGCGTCCTTCGCCGTGCTGGAGCCGGAGGCCGATGGCTTCCGCAACTACCGCAAGGCGCGCTTCACGGTCCCGGCCGAGGAGCAGCTGGTGGACAAGGCGCAGCTGCTGACGCTGACGGCGCCCGAGATGACGGCGCTGGTCGGTGGCCTGCGTGTGCTCGGCGCCAACCATGCCGGCTCGCCGCATGGCGTGCTGACCACCCGTCCGGGCCAGCTGACGAACGACTTCTTCGTCAACCTGCTCGACATGGGCACCGCCTGGTCGCCGACCGATGAGACGGCGGAGGAGTTCCAGGGCCGCGATCGCGCCACCGGCACGGTGAAGTGGACGGGCACCCGCGTGGATCTGGTGTTCGGCTCCAACAGCCAGCTGCGCGCGCTGTCGGAGGTCTACGCCCAGTCCGACAACCAGGCGAAGTTCGTCGCCGATTTCGTGGCGGCCTGGACCAAGGTGATGAACCTGGACCGCTTCGACCTGGCGTGATCCCGGGACGGGCCATCGGGCGCAGCCGCGCCCGGTGGCCAACATCGCCATAGGATGCGGACGGCGCCGGAGGGGACCCTTCGGCGCCGTTTCTGCGTCCTGGGCGGGCGGGTCTGCCCAGGGCATGGTCATTCGCCCCACCTGCTTCGCGCGATGGCGGCCTGGACGTGGCGGCCGCGCCACGGCACGAAGGTTGCTCTGCCCTGGCGGTTCCTTACGCCAAGACCCGGAGCGCCGGTCGCCAGATGAGCATCGAATTCGACGCCGAAGCCTATGCGAAGGCGGCCGCTGCGGCGGTCGGCCTGCCGCTCGATGATCGCCACCTGCCAGGTGTCGCCGCCAATCTGAAGCTGGCGTCGCGCATGGCCGCGCTGGTCGAGACGCTGCCGCTTGGCCCGGCCGATGAGCAGGCGCCGGTCTTCGTGGCAGGGCGGGAAATGCCGCCCGGGAGCGGCGCATGATCTCCGCCGCCGCGACCGCGGCTGCGATCCGCGCCGGCAAACAGCGCGCCGCGGACCTCGCGGAGCAGGCCATCGCCGACATTGCGGCGCGTGACCATCGCTTCAACGCTTTCACCGAACGGACCGTCGCGCGCGCGCGGGCGGAAGCCGCGGCGGTGGATGCGGCGGTTGCCGAGGGGCGCGACCCGGGGCCGCTCGCGGGCGTACCTTACGCGGTGAAGAACCTGTTTGACTTGGCTGGCGTCACGACGCTCGCCGGTTCCGTGATCGAGCGCGGCCGGCCGCCGGCGGCGCGCGACGCCTTTCTGGTGCGGCGCCTCGCTTCGGCAGGCGGGGTCTGCCTCGGCGCGCTGAACATGGACGAATACGCCTATGGCTTCACCACCGAGAACAGCCATTACGGCCCGGCGCGCAACCCGCATGATGTGATGCGTATGGCCGGCGGCTCCTCGGGCGGATCGGCGGCGGCGGTGGCGGCGGGGATGGTGCCGCTCTCGCTCGGCTCCGACACCAATGGCTCGATCCGCGTGCCGGCCTCGCTGTGCGGCATCTTCGGGCTGAAGCCGAGCTATGGGCGGCTGTCGCGCACGGGGTCCTATCTGTTCGCCGGCAGCTTCGACCATCTCGGCCCCTTTTCCCGAGATCTCGCCGACCTCGCGCTCGCCTATGACGTGCTGCAGGGCGCGGATGCCGATGACCCCGCGCAGCAATGGCGCCCTGCCGAGCCTGTCTCCGGCCTGCTCGGCGCCGGGACCGCGGGGCTCCGGATCGCCGTGGGTGCGGGGCATTTCGCACGGAACGGCCATGCCGAATGCTTCGCTGCGGTCGAGATCGTGGCGCGCGCGCTCGGTGCCACGCAGCGCGTCGAGGTGCCGCACGCCGCGCAGGGCCGTGCCGCGGCGTTCCTGATCACCATGGCCGAAGGCGGCAATCTGCACCTGCCCGATCTCCGCACCCGGCCCGATGACTTCGACCCGATGACGCGCGACAGGTTCCTGGCCGGTGCGCTGCTGCCGGCGCATTGGCTGCTGCAGGCGCAGCGCGCCCGCGCCGCCTATCGCGCCGCGGCGCTCCGGGTGTTCGATGACGCCGATGTGCTGGTGCTGCCGGCCACGCCCTATGTCGCCCCGCCGATCGGGCAGGAGATGATCGAGGTGGATGGGGAACGGATTCCCGTGCGCCCCAACCTTGGCGTCTTCACCCAGCCCATCTCCTGCATCGGCCTGCCGGCGCTGGTCGTGCCGCTGGCCGATCCCGCCGCCGCCGGCGCGCCGGCTGGCCTGCCGATCGGCGTGCAGCTCGTCGCGGCCCCCTGGCGGGAAGCCGATCTGTTCCGCGTCGCCGCCGCGCTGGAACGCGCCGGCGTCGCCGCATCCCCCAATCCCCCGGAGTGAACGTCATGGAGATCAACATCCCCGAGGTGGTGGCCGAGGTCACCGCCCAGTTCATGCGCTACGAGGCCGCGCTGACCACCAATGACGTCGCGGTGCTGGACGAGCTCTTCTGGGACAGCCCGCATACGCTGCGCTATGGCGCGACCGAGAACCTGCACGGCTATGACGAGATCAAGGCCTTCCGGGCGGGGCGCAGCCCGGCGGGCCTCGCGCGCGAGTTGGTGCGGACGGAGATCACCACCTATGGGCGGGACTTCGCCACCTGCAACACCACCTTCCGCCGCGTCGGCAGCGACCGGGTGGGGCGGCAGAGCCAGAGCTGGGTGCGCATCCCCGGCACTGGCTGGCGGGTCGTGGCAGCCCATGTGAGCCTGCTACAGACGCCGGGCTAAGGGGGGCTGCCACCGCCCGGCGGGTGGGCAGACGGGGCGCCGCGGATCTGCTAAGGGCCTTTAACCGCAGCGTAATGCAGGAACGAAACGGCGCGCCGCAGCTGCGGGCAGAGCGCAGCCGGACCTTGGGAGACGTCCTCGTGCAGACCCGCCGTCGCACTCTTTCGCTGGCTCTGGCCGCCGGCCTTGCCCCGTCGGTCGTCCGCGCCCAGCCCGCCCCGGCCTGGCGCCCGAACCGCCCGATCCGCCTGATCGTGCCCTTCGCCCCCGGCGGGTCGAACGATATCGTCGGCCGCATCGTCGCCGAAGCCGCGAGCCAGTCGCTCGGCCAGCCGGTCGTCGTCGAGAACCGCGCCGGCGCCGGCAGCGTGATCGGCTCCGAGCATGTCGCGCGGGCGGCGCCGGATGGGTACACGGTGCTGATCAACAGCTCGCATTCCACGGTGCCCGCCATCGTCGCGCGCGTGCCCTACGATACGGTCAGGGACTTCACCGGCGTGGCCGTCGCAGGCTTCTCGCCCTACGTCCTTGTGGTGAACCCGCAGATGGCGCCCCGCACGGGGCAGGAACTGGTCGCCCTGCTCCGGGCCAATCCGGGGCGGTTCAATTTCGCGACGGCCGGCATCGGCAGCGGCGTGCATGTGGGCGGCGAGCTGTTCCGCTCTCTCGCCCAGGTGCAGGTCGAGATGGTGCATTACCGCGGCGGCGGGCCGGGTGTCGCGGCGCTGGTCTCCAACGAATCCCAGGTCGGCGCGCCGACCATGGCGTCCTCGCTGGGTCAGGTCCGCCAGGGCGGCCTTCGGGCGCTCGCCGTTCTTGCCGAGCAGCGCTCGCCCGCTCTGCCCAACGTCCCGAGCGCGCCCGAGGCAGGGCTTCCGGGCGTCATCCTGGAGGAGTTCTTCCCGATCCTCGCGCCCGCGGCCACGCCGGCTCCGATCGTGGCCGCGCTCGGCGTCGCCTTCCAGGCCGCGATCCAGCAGAGCGCAGCGCGGCTGACCGAAGTGGCCGGCGTCGCGCCGCGCCCTGGCTTCGAGACCGCTGAGCAGATCATGCGGCTCGTGGCCGATGGGGTGCAGCAATACACCTCCATCCTGCGCGCCGCGGGCGTGCAGCCCGAGTAACGGTTGCGGCGCGGCGGCCTTGGCCGCCGCGCCTCAGCCTGGTCAGGCTAGACGGGCCGAATAGCTCGGTCGCGCGTTCAAGACCGCCGGATCGAAGCCCGCCGTGCGCTTGTAGCCGGCGGCAACCGCCGATAGCTCCGCCAGCGGCAGCACCGCCTCCCGCCCCGCCGCGCCGAAGCCGTCCGGGGCGCGTTGCGCCGCCATATCCAAGACCTGGTCAGGGCCCGCGCCGCGGTTGGCCTGCACGATGGCGCTCGTCGCCGGGCGGCGTTCCGCCTCATAGGCAGCGAGACCCGCCTCCACCTCGCCGGTGCGGGCCAGGTGGAAGGCCAGCGCCCGCGCATCCAGGATGGCCTGCGAGGCGCCATTCGATCCGATCGGGTACATCGGGTGCGCCGCATCGCCGAGCAGCGTCGCGCGGCCATGCGTCCAGCGCGGCAGCGGGTCGCGATCCACCATCGGGAATTCCCACACCGCCTCCGTCGCGCGGATCAGCCCGGGCACGGACAGCCACGGCCAGTCCCAATCGGCAAAGAGCGGCAGGAAATCCTCGATCCGCCCGCGGCGATTCCAATCCTCCCGTGCCCAGGGTCCGGACGGGTCCACGCGCTGCTCGGCGATCCAGTTGATCAGCGCCGGCCGGCCATCCTTGGCTTCCCGGATCGGGTAGCAGACGAATTTCACCTCGCTGCTGCCGGCCTGGACCATGGTGCGGCCCGTGCGGAAGCCCGGATGCTCGGATGTTGCGCGCCAAAGTATCGCGCCATTCCAGCGCGGCGCGCCCTCATTCGGAAACCATTGCGCGCGGATCGCGCTGTGGATGCCGTCTGCCGCAATCACCGCATCGCCGCGTGCCGTGCCGCCGCCGGCCAAGTGCAGCGTGGCCCCCGTGGCATCGGAGCTGACACCGACCCCGCGCGAGCCGAGGCGGATGGCATCACCGAGCCGTTCCTTGGCCGCCGCCAGCAGCAGCATCAGCAACTCGCCGCGATGGATGCTCACCTGCGGCCAGCGATAGCCGGCGGCGAGGCCGCGATCCTCGCGCCAGACCTCCTCGCCCTGCCGATTGGCGTAGAGCAGCTCTGCCGTCTCGACGCCCGTTGCGCGCACGCGGTCGCCAAGGCCGAGCTCGGTCAGTTCCCGCACGGCATGGGGCAGCAGGTTGATGCCCACCCCGAGCGCCTTGGGATCGGGCGTCGCCTCATGCAGCTCCACCTCGATGCCCGCGGCCTGCAGCGCCAGCGCGGCCGTGAGCCCGGCGATTCCACCCCCCGACACGATCACCCGCATGGCCCGTGCTCCTTTTCTCCGGCGGGCATAGCGGGCGGGGAGGGGGTGTTCAATCGCCGAGCGTCCTGAACCCCTTGCCTCGCGGGGGGCGTCTGCCGCATTGCGGCATCTGCCGTCCGCCGGGGAACCCGCCATGCCCGCAAGCCTGCTGCTGCGTGACGCCGAAGTTGTCGTCACCATGGACGCTGCGCGGCGCGAGATCCGCGGCGGCTGGGTGCATCTGAGCCAGGGCGCCATCACCGCGCTTGGCGGGCCGGAAGACCCCGCGCCGCCAGCCGCCGAGGTGATCCGTCTGCCCGGCCATGTCCTGATCCCGGGCCTGGTGAACACCCATCACCACATGTTCCAGAGCCTGACCCGCGCGCTGCCCGCGGCGCAGGATGCGGAGCTGTTCGACTGGCTCGGCGCGCTCTACCCGGTCTGGTCGCGGCTGACGCCGGAGGCGCTGCGCATCGCGGCCGCGACCGCCATGGCGGAGCTGGTCTTGTCCGGCTGCACCACGGCCGCCGACCACCACTACATCTTCCCCAATGGCTGCCGGCTGGAGGACACGATCGCGGCCGCGCAGGATATCGGGCTGCGCTTCCACCCGACCCGCGGCGCGATGAGCCTCGGCCAGAGCAAGGGCGGCCTGCCGCCGGACGCGGTGGTGGAGCGGGAGGACGCGATCCTCGCCGACATGGAGCGCGTGGTCGCGCGCTTCCACGATCCGGCGCGGCTTTCGATGCTGCGCATCGGCATCGCGCCGTGCTCGCCCTTTTCGGTCACGCGCGAATTGATGCGCGACGCCGCCGGCTTTGCGCGTGCGCGCAGTCTCCGGCTGCACACGCATCTGGCGGAGAACGACAAGGATGTCGCCTTCTCCCGCGAGCGGTTCCGCTGCACGCCGGCGGAATATGCCGAGGAGCTTGGCTGGGTCGGGCCGGATGTCTGGCACGCGCATTGTGTGAAGCTCGATGCGCCGGGCATCGCCTTGTTTGCGCGCACGGGCACAGGCGTTGCGCATTGTCCCTGTTCCAACATGCGCCTCGCGTCGGGCATCGCGCCGGTGCCGGCGATGCGCCGCGCGGGCGTACCGGTCGGGCTCGGCGTGGACGGGTCGGCGTCGAACGATGCGGGCCATCTGCTGGGGGAGGCGCGGCAGGCCATGCTGCTCGCGCGTGTCGGCCACGGCCCTTCGGCGATGGGCGCGCGGGAGGCGCTGGAGATCGCAACCCTCGGTGGCGCGCAGGTGCTCGGGCGCGAGGATATCGGCGCGCTGGCGCCTGGCATGGCGGCCGACCTCGTCGCCTTCGACGTGACGGGGTTGGATCAGGCGGGGGCGGAAGCCGATCCGGTCGCCGCGCTCGTCTTCTGCACGCCAGGCCGCGTCGCGCTGTCCGTCATCGGCGGGCGCGTGGTGGTGCGGGAGGGCGAGTTGCTGACGCTCGACCTCCGCGCCCAGGCTGCGCGCCACCGCGCCGCGGCGCGCGCGCTTCTCGGCTGAGCCTCAGGCCGCGAGCGGCACCTGCAGGCACCAGGACTGGGTCGGCAGCACGTTCCGCCAGCTTTCGATCAGTCTCCGATAGGCCAGCCCGACGCGGCGTGGCCGGCGGTTGAGGTCATAGAGCCCGCGGGGATTCACCTCACCGCGCTGCACGCGCAGCGCGTGGTTCCAATCCACCTGGTCGGTCAGCGAATACCAGGTGAAGCCCAGCACCGGCACGCCGTCGCGGCGCAGGCGCAGGATTCCCGACCACTGCTTCCACAGCCAGTGCTCGGCCGCGTCGCCATTGGGGCCTTCGTCGAGATTGGTCTCGGTGTGCATCACCGGCAGGCCGTAGCGCGCATGGTAGTCGCGCGTGACGGTGTCGTAGCCGAAGACCTCCCCGGCCCAGCGGCCATGGCCGTCCGCGTTCAGCAGATGCTCGTTGGTCTGGTACCAGTCATTGCCCATCACGCAATGCCGCTTCAGCGCCGGGGCCTCGCGCAGGAAGAAGTGGTAGTCCTCCCGGCTCATGCCGTTGTCCATCAGGAACTCGTACATTGTGGAGCAGACGCGGCGGCCGTAATTCAGGTCGAGCGTGAGGAAGCGCTCGGCATTGCGGAATTCGGCATGCGGCAGGGCGGCGGGGCATTCGGCGTGGAAGGCTTCCGTGCTTTCCGACTGCACGAAGATGGCGTCGGGGCGGACCTCAAGGATGGCGCGCATCGCCAGCAGATTGGCGCGGACGATGTGGCGGATCGCGGTGACATAGCTGCGGTCGTCATGGCGCTGTTCGTTCCACCAGCCATATCGCGCGCTGAACACGGCCGTGATGAACATCTCGTTCACCGGCGTGTAGAGCTGCACCCAGGGGAAGCGGAGCGCGAAGGCGCGCGCGTAATCGGCAAAGAGCGCGGGGAAATCCGGGTTCTGGAAATCGCCGATCCAGTCCGGCACGCCGAAATGGCAAAGATCCACGATGGGCCTGATCCCGAGCCGGCGGAGCTCGGCAAACCCCTCATCGGCGAAGGACCAGTCATGCTGCCCGGGGCCGCGCAGCGTGCGGTGCAGCTGCGGTCCGTAGCGCAGCGCGTCGCAGCCGAGCTCTTTCACCAGCGCGAAATCCTCGCGCCAGCGGGCATAATGGCCGCATTCCTCCATCTGGTCGCGGCGGATGCGCCCGCCCTCGATCGTGGGCGCGCTGTTCTCGATGCCAGTGGCGAAGAGGAAGCCGTGATGGGGGGCAATCCGCGCGCGCGGATCGTCAGCGTGCAGGGCGGCGTCCAGCATGGGCGTCTCCGATGGCGGCCGTGGCGGCGCCCAGGCGGTGCTACCGCGCCGGCGCGATCGGACTATTGTATACGTCACGTCTCGCAGAGCCGTGAACCGCCAAATCGCCGCCGGCCGAAGAATTCCGCCGCGGTTACGACGGCGCTGGTCAGATCCGATGGCCGGCGTCGAGCGGATGGACCGATACCAGTTCAGCCACTGCCCAGGCGACCAGCAGGGCGATCGCGGTCTCCACCCGGATGGAGCGCGCCAGCGCCGGCCCGCCACCCCCCGCCATCCTTGGGGTGAGCAGCGCGCGGTTGCGGGCCGCCAGCAGCAGCATCAACCCGACCAGCGCGACCTTCGCCAGCAAGGCCCAGCCATACCAGCCGGCCAGCAGCAGATCGCCGCGCCGCACCAGCAGAACGGCGAGCGCCGCGCCGGTCGCGGCGATCGTCGCCACCGCCCAGAGCGCGGCGCGTGACCAGGCCTCGATGAGCGCCGCCTGGCCGCGCGCCGCGGCCCAGGCCAGGGGCAGCAGGCTGCCGGTCCAGAACCCGACCGCCAGCAGATGCAGCGTCACCAGCCCCGCCAGCTCCTGCCGCGGGCGGAACAGCATGGAATGGCCGAGCGCGGCATAGGAGGCTGAGACCACCAGCGCGCCGGCGCCGGCCAGCGCATCCGCCACGCGCCCCGGGCGCGCCGTCGCGACCGCCAGAGCGGAGAGGCCCGCGATCCGCAGCCAGAAGGCGTCGCCGTTGCGCGAGGACATCACCGCTTGCAGCGTCACAAGGTCGAAGGCCGAGGCGCCGGCCGTCAGCACCAGCACGCGCAGCGGCAGCACGCCGATATTGAGCGCGATGCCCGCCAGCGCGAGGCCAAACATCCAGCGCCGCAGCCTGTCCTGGTCGTCGCGGGCCAGCATCGCGCCGAAGCCGAGCCCGAACAGCGCCATGCCCGCGGCGCCGACCATCGCGACATGCGTCGCCGCCCGCAGCATCACGAAGGCGGCGTCGAGCGCGGAGGGATCGGGCTGCAGATACTCCAGGATCATCGCGATGGCTCCAGGCGGAAGCGGATCGTGCCGCCAATCTCGTGCCCATCGGCGGAGATCGCGCGCCAGACCGCGCGCCAGGCGCCGGGCGAGAGATCGCGCCCGATCTCGGCGCGGTGCTCTGGCCGGGCGGTCAGGTCGCGCGGGCGGCGCAGCGGCCATTCCGCAGTATCGGCGGCGAAGAGGCGCAACGCCGTCAGCTGCACCCCTTCGTTGAAGCGGAGCGTGATGTGCGCCGGTCCGGCCTGGAGCACCGCGCCTTCGGCAGGCTCGCTGCCCTGCAGCAGGGAATGCGCCTTGCCTGGCGCGGCCAGGAGAATGAGCGGCAATGTCAGCGTGCCGCGGCGTGACCAGTCCATGCGCGGTATCCCTCGTGGGATGCGCCTAGAACCTTCCAAGGTGGGAAGGTCAACAGCGGGGCTGGATCAGCGCGGCAGCGTCTCGACGAAGTATTCGTAGTTGTCGGCGTTGCGCGCCGCCTGGCTTGGATCCTTCTTGGCCATGATCAGCGCCGCCCTCGGCCCATAGGCGAAGTCGTCCGTCTCGGCCGCCAGATGCGAGGCCTCGTGCAGCAGGATGCCCCAGCGCGAATCAAAGCCCTTCATCCGGGCGGCGAAGAAGCCCGTGCAGAGACCGATGATCCCGAGGCCCGGTCGCGCGAAGCCCAGGATGCCGCCCTGGCAGGGGCCGAGGTCGTTGCACAGCACCTTGACGGTGTCGGGGCGACCGAGCTGCGCGGCGGTGCGCTGCAGCCGGTCGGCGATCTCGGCGCGTGGCGCGTCGCCGAACCATTGCCGGATATGCGGGTGCTCGGGCTCCGTCGCGACCAGCCGCGCGGCCGCCTTGCTGCGCTGCCGCGCGACCTCCCGAGCCTCCTCGACCACGGCCTGCTGGTCCGTGGTGCAGCTGGCATCGCCGCGCTCGGTGACGAGGAGCGACAGGCTCGTGGCCTGCGGCGCCGCGGCCCGCTGCGCCTGGGCTGCGGTCGGCACGCCGAAGCCCGCCAGCAGCAGCGCGGCCAGGACGAGCATCAGCACCTTGCGCGGCGCGGCACGGGGTCTCGGCACGGGTGGCAGGCTTGGCATCGGGGGGCTCCGGCGCGCCGCAGGGGCGGTGCGCAACTGGAAAGGTGATGACCGATCGTGGCGGGAGCGTGAAGACACCAGGGCGCCGCTTTGCAGCGCCGAGGCGGCAGGGCAGTCTCGCGCGGGGCAGGGCAGGGGAATGCGCGTGCAGCTCGACGATCCGGCGGTGCTGGCGGAGGTCCGCGCCGTCTTCGACCGCTACGAGGCGGCGCTCATGGCGAATGAGACGGCGGTCCTTGACGAGATCTTCTGGGCCGATCCGCGCACCGTGCGCTTCGGCATCACTGAAATTCTCTACGGCCATGACGCGATCCGCGCCTTCCGCGGGTCCGTGAAGGCCTATGCGCAGCGCATCCAGCGCAAGGTGCACATCGTCGCCTTCGGGCGCGACTTCGCCGCGACGCATCTGGAATATGAGCGCGTCGGCACCGGGCTGATCGGGCGCGAGACCAAGATCATGGCGCGCTTGCCGGAAGGCTGGCGCGTCGTCTCGGCGCATGTCTCGCTGCTTGGACAGGGTGACCCCGGGCGGGAGATGCGGCGATGAGCGCCCCGCATGTCGTGGTGATCGGCGCTGGCATCGTCGGCGCGGCAACCGCGCTGGAGGCGCTGGCCGCGGGCTTCCGCGTGACGATCATCGAGCCCGGTGAGCCGGGCGGGGAGCAGGCGGCCTCCTACGGCAATGGCTGCTGGCTGAGCCCGATGTCGGTGATCCCGCCCGCGATGCCGGGGCTGTGGAAGAAGATCCCGAAATTCCTGATGGACCCGCTCGGGCCGCTGGCGATCCGCTGGTCCTATCTGCCGAAGGTGGCGCCCTGGCTGGTGAAGTATCTGCGCGCCGGCTGGACCGAGGCGAAGGTGGAAGCAACCGCGCGCGCCATCCGCCCGCTGCTGGCCGACGCGCCCGCCCTGCACCGGCAGCTGGCCGAGCGCGCCGGCGTCGCGCGGCTGATCGAGCGGCGCGGGCTGATGTATGTCTACGAAAGCCGCGCCCAGTTCGAAAACGAAGCGATGGCCTGGCGCATCCGGCGCAAGGTCGGCATCGAGTGGATGGAGCTTGGCGCCGATGAGATGCGCCAGCGCGAGCCCGAGCTCGACCGCCGCTACGGCTTCGGCGTGCTGGTGGAGGAAGGCGGGCATTGCCGCGACCCTGGCGCCTATGTCGCCGCCCTGGTCGCGCAGGCCGTGGCCGAGGGCGCGGCGCTGCGCCGGGTTCGCGCCACCGGCTTCCGGATCGAGGGTGGGCGGCTCCAGGCCGTGCTGACCGAGGCCGGGGAGGTCGCGGCCGACAAGGCGGTGATTTGTGCCGGGGCCTATTCCAAGGCGCTGGCGGCGGCGGCCGGCTCCGACGTGCCGCTCGAGACGGAGCGTGGCTACCACGCGATGATCCTGGATGCCCCCATTGGCCCCGGCACGCCGCTGATGCCCTATGACGGCAAGATGTCGGTGACGCTGACTGACCGCGGCTTGCGCTGCGCGGGCCAGGTGGAGATCGCGGGTCTTGCCGCGGCGGCGAACTGGAAGCGGGCCGAGATATTGCGCGATCATTTGTTGCGCAGCTTCCCCAACCTGCCGCGGGACTTGCCGGCGGATCGGGTGAAGGTCTGGATGGGCCATCGCCCCTCCATGCCGGATGGGCTGCCCTGCATCGGGCCGGCGGGGGCGAGCGCCGATGTGCTGCTCGCCTTTGGGCATGGCCATGTCGGTCTGGTGGCCGGGCCGCGGACCGCGCGGGCGGTGGCGAGCCTGCTGTCGGGCCAGGCAACGGAGCTTCCACTGGGGCCGTTCCGCCCATCACGTTTTGCTTGACTTCGTTTTCTGCTGGTGTTCGGGGGCGGTCAGTGCCATGCTGACCGCTGGCGGCCCTGCATCGTGTCGGGTCGTGTCGTTCTGTAGTGGATAGATACCGATCGTGTTTCCCGACAACGAACAGGGTGGCGAAGGCCCGCTCGAGGCCGAGGTCAAGTGGTACAATGCCCGTAAAGGCTTCGGCTTCGTCCTTGGGCCCGATGGGCAGGACGTCTTTTTCCACGCTTCCGCCCTGACGGAAGCGGGGATCGAACCGCCGGAGACCGGCGACAAGTTCATGTGCGAGATCGGCTCTGACCGCCAGGGGCGGCGTCTGGTCACGCGCATCCACAGCATGACCAAGGGCCCGGGCGGCGGCGACCGTCCGCGCGGTGGCTTCGGCGACCGTCCCCCGCGGCGCGATTTCGGCGGCGGTGGCTTCGGCGACCGTCCCCCGCGGCGCGACTTCGGTGGCGGCGGCGGCTTCGGCGATCGTCCCCCGCGGCGCGACTTCGGTGGTGGCGGCGGTGGCTTCGGCGACCGTCCCCCGCGGCGTGACTTCGGTGGCGGCGGTGGTGGTGGCGGCTTCGGCTCGCCGCGCTCCGGCGGCTTTGGCGATCGTGCCCCCCGTCGCGACTTCGGCCGCGATGAGGGCGGGCCGACCTATGGCGTGAACGGCACGGTCAAGTGGTTCGACCAGGTGCGTGGCTTCGGCTTCGTCACCCCGGACGATGGTGGGCAGGACGTGTTCCTGCACTCCTCCGTGCTGCAGCGCGCGGGCCGCGTGGACGTCCAGCAGGGCGAGAAGGTCGCCCTGGATGTCCGTGACGGGCAGCGCGGCCGCCAGGCTGTGACGATCAAGTAATCTTTGCCCCCCCCGGGCAAAGCAAGGGACCCCGGCCGCTCGCGGCCGGGGTTTTTTGTTGCCGGCGCGGCTGCGTCGTGTCTTCGCCGGGCCCTGCACGCCAGCAAGGGCTTGCGTCGATTGGCTCCAGGCCGAAGATGGCGCCGCTTTCGCCGCTGGAGAGACGCCATGACGCTGCCCCGCCGCTTGCTCGCCCTTGCCCTGCCGGTGCTCCTCGCCGCCGCGCCGGCCGCCGCCCAGCAGGCGCCTGCCTGGCCCAACCGGCCGATCGAGATGGCGATCGGCTTCCCGAACTCCTCCGGCGTCGGCATCTACGCCCGCCGCATCGCGGAGCCACTGAGCCGCATCCTGGGCCAGCCCGTCGTGGTCAATCCGCGCATCGGTGCCGGTGGCAATGTGGCGTCCGACTTCGTCGCCAAGGCGCGGCCGGACGGTCATGTGATCCTGTTCGGCACGGCGGGCACGCATGCGATCAACCAGACGCTCTACCGCAGCCTGCCCTTCAATGTGCTGCGCGACTTCACGCCGATCGCCCATCTCGGCGATGTGCCGAACGTGCTGACCACCAGCATCGAACGCCGCGGCCAATATCGCACCTGCATGGACGTCATCAACGACGCGCGCGCCCGGCCCGGCGCGCTGAACTACGGCAGCACAGGTAACGGCGCCTCCACCCACCTGGCCGGGGCGCGCTTCGCGTCGGTCGCGAACCTCGACATCGTGCACGTGCCCTTCACTGGCCAGGCGGGCGTCGTCACGGCGCTGCTCGGCGGGCAGATCGACATCTTCTTCAACCAGTCCGGGCCGGCCATCCCGATGATCCAGCAGGGGCAGGTGCGAGGGCTCGCCGTCACCACCCGCACCCGCATCCCCGCACTGCCCGATGTGCCGACCGTGGCCGAGGCCTGCGGCCTGCCGAGCTTCGAGAGCACCACCTGGTACGGCATCTTCGGCCCGGCGGGCCTGCCGGCCGAGATCACGCAGCGGCTGAACGAGGAGATCGTGAAGATCATCTCCGAGCCCGAATTCCGCACCTGGCTGATCCAGGACCAGGGCATCGAGCCCCCGACGGTCCGCACGCCGGCCGAATTTCGCGCCGTGCAGGAACGCGACGTGGCCCGCTGGGCCGAGGTGGTCCGGGACGCCCGCGCGACGGTGGATTGAGCGGGGCTGGGTGAGCTTCTGGGAGGGACGCTGTCCCTCCCAGACCCTCCCTGCCAAGGGGCAGTGGCCCCTTGGAACCCATGAGTTTTCAACGCCGAATGGGGTGGGGGCCGAAGTGCCCCCACCCCATTCGGCGTTAAACTGATCGAGGTCCAGGAGCTCTCGGCTCCTGGCGGGTGGGGTTTGGGGAGGGCAGAGCCCTCCCCGAGGCCACGCAGCGCCCGCTCACGCCTCCAGTCGCGCGAGCAGTCCCGTGATGTTGCGGCGGGCCTGGCGTTCATGGGCAAGGAAGTAGCGGTCCGTGTGGTAGAGGCGGTCGCGCCACAGCAGCAGGCGCAGCTCCGCGGCGCGGCCGGCGGCGTAGGTGTCGTCCTTCATGTGGGTGTACTCGGCTCGGTGCGCGGCGGCATGCGCGTCGAAGGCGGCCGGCCCTGCGCCTAGGGGCGCGCGGTCCATGTCGAGCAGCAGCGCAGCATCGCCACGCAGCGAGGCATCCTGCGTCTCCGGCAGGTCCTGGCTGGCCAGCGCCGAGACCAGCGAAGCCGCGCGTGCCAGGCGTGTGTGCGGCAGCAGCGGCCCGGCGAGTTCGCGCATCAGCGCGATGCTGCGCTCCGCGCCATCGGGGCGGGCTCGGTCGAAGACGGCGCGCTGGAACAGGACGGCCAGGATGAAGGCCGGGCGATCGGCGATGGCGGCCGCGATCTCCTCCGTCTCGGCCAGCATGCGTGCGACATGCGCCCAACCATGCAGGCGCCGATGCGGTTCCGCGTAGCGCCGGCGCAACTCCTCAAGGATGGCGGCGTCCACCGGTCCCGGCCCTCTTCAGCCCCGCCGCCTTCTGCGACGGCGGGAGGGGGCGGACAAGACGCAGCGAAAGCTAGTTCCGCTGGCGGCGCTGCTGCGCCTCCTCGCGGCGCATTTGCACGAAAAGCTCGTAATCCTCGTGGCGCGTCGGCACCCAGCCGATCGTCGTGCCGCGCTCGACCGCGCGGTGGATGTCGGAGTGCGAGCTCGGCAGGGCCAGGTGGAAGGCGCGCATATCGTCCTTGAAGGCCTGCGGGGCGTCCTTGCGCACCACCAGCGGCCCGTTCTGGATCGGGCCCGAACGCCAGATGATGCGGATGTCGCGCATGTTGAGCAGGCCCTTCTCGGCTGTCGCGCGCAGCATCCCGCGAGAGAAGCCCTCGCTTTCCTCACCGATGCCCGACGCCCAGGTGACGCCCGCCTCGAACTGTCGGCCGAGCACCGCGACGATCGCCTGCTCATGCCCGCCCGCGAAGCCGGTACGGCCGAAATAGCTTTCCGGGTTGATGCCCGCCTGGCGCAGCGCCGCGCGCGGAATCAGGTAGCCCGAGGCGCTGTTCGGATCTGCCCAGGCCATGGACCGGCCCCGCATCTGCTCGAGGCTCGTGATTCCTGAATCGGCGCGGACATACATCACCGCGATGTAGCTGGTGCTGCCATCGCGCTCCTGCGTGACCAGGAAGGGCTCGACATTGCCGTTGGATTCCATCCAGGCGGCAGCGTAGGCGGCAGGCGACATGCTCGCCATTTCGATGTGCCGCCCGGCGAAGGCCTGCACCACGCCCGAATAGTCGGATGCCTGGAAGAGGCGAACGGGAATGCCGAAGGTCTCCTCCAGCAGGCGGCCATAGCCGCCGTAGCGGGCCTGGCGGTCGGCTTCGTTCTCGCCGCCCAGGATGCCGATGCGCAGCTGCGGGATCTGCTGCGCCCAGGCGCGGCGGCCGCGTTCCGGCATCGGATGCTGGGCGGCCTGGACCTGGGCCCGGGCAGCGGCCGGGGCGAGTAGGGCGGTGGCAAGCAGGGATCGGCGCAGGATGGGCATCGGACGCTCCGGCGAGGATGGTTCGGAAGGAATGGTTCGCGCCATCCTACCGCGCGCCACCCGGGTTTCACCAGGGCGGCGCGCGGCGGTTCACTCCGCCTTCAGCAACCGCTTCGAGCGTGTCCAGCCCTTCGAAAGCGCCCGGCAATGGCAGGCGACGAAGGGCGCGACCTCGTGGCACCACGCCTTCACCTCGGCATTCGCCCCGCGCAGCCGCTCCGCCGCCGCTGCGGCCTCCTGCGCGAGCTTCCGCTCATCCAGCCCGAGCACCTTGCGGTCGCGCAGCTTCCAGGCGCCGGCGACCATGACATCCGTCACTGCGCTGCCATCCTCGGTCCAGACCAGCTGGTTGGCCGCGTCGTTCAGCGGCGCCCAGTTCACATGGGTCAGGTCCAGCAGCACGAGGTCGGCCGCCTTGCCCGGCGCGATACTGCCGCCCTCGTCATGCCCGACGAGATGCGAGGAACCGACGGTCGCAAGCTGCACTGTCTCGGCCGTGCCGAGCCAATCCTCTTCCGTCGCATCATCCCAGAGGCGGGAGGCGAAGGCAGCAAGCCGCATTGCCTCGAACATGTTCTGGTTGTCGGAGGAGGAGGAGCCATCCGTGCCGATGCCGACCGTGACACCGGCGCGCAGCGCAGCCCGCACCGGCGCGATGCCGGAGGCAAGGCGCATATTGGCGCCCGGATTGTGCGAAATGCCCGCGCCCCGCTGGGCCAGCAGATCGAGGTCGGATTCTGTCAGCCACACGCCATGCGCGACGCTAAACCAGGGGCCGACCAGTCCGAGCCGGTCCATGTGCTCAAGCAGCGTCGCCCCGCCATAGCGCATCTCCCCGCCCGCGGCCTGGTAGCGCGCTTCCGCCACATGGGTCTGCATCCGCAGCCCGTATTCGGCCGAAAGCCGGCGGCAGCCCTGCATGAAGGCGTCGGTCGCGTGCAGCGGGATGGTCGGCGCGCAGCCGAGCCGGATGTTGCGCCGCCCATGCGACCAGGACTGCGCCGCCGTGCCGATCGCGGCCAGGCTGTCCTCGGCGCGGGCCATGCGCATCGCGGCGGCCCGGGCGCGGTGCGGCTCGGGCAGGGCGTCGAGCAGGCCGGGTGTGGCCTGGAAGAAGGTCAGGTCCGCGACCATCGGCGCGATGACCGCGCGAAGCCCGACCGTCGCATAGGCCTCCGCCATCGCATCCAGCCCGTCCACGGTGGGGCAGGGGAATTCGGCCGGCATGTCGAAGGCGGCGGTGCAGCCCTTCTTCAGCATCTCGACCGCGGTGAGGGTCGTGGATAGCCGCTTGTCGTCGAGGTTCCGCCCACCGCCGACCCAGGGGGCGTGCGCCAGGAGCAGCGCGAGGTCCCATTTGTCGCCCGCGCCCTTGGCCAGCCCGCCATGGCCATGGGTATGCCCATTGACGAGGCCCGGGATGATCAGCCGGTCCGTGGCGTCGAAGGGCTTCGCATCCGCGACCTGCGTGCCGGGCGGGAGCAGGGCAGCGATGCGCCCATCTTCGACCAGCACCTCGGCGAAGGGCGCGGAGAGCGCATCGGGCGCGAGCACCCGCGCGCCGGTCAGAAGCTGCTTGGACATGGCGTTGGTCTCTCCGGCAGGCGGGCCAGCGTCGTTGCCCGCCCGGACCCTCCCCCGCGCGAGAGCGGGGGAGGGAGAGCGGATCGTCAGATCATGCGCTCGCTACGCGGCGGCAGGAAGCGGTCGGTGAACATGCTTTCGGCCGTCGGCGGGTTGGCGACACCCAGCGCCTCCGCGTTCACCTCCACCAGCTGGCGCGCGCGCGCCATGTCGAGATGGCCGAGGCCATTGGCGCGGCTGTTCGGCGTCAGCATGGCGCGGTCGCGCGTCATGGCGAAGCGGCGGGCTTCCAGCGCCTCATCGAACAGCGGCTCGCGACGCTTCAGCGCGGCCATGCCGCCGGGGATGTCGTTCAGCAGCAGCTTCAGCCCGTCGATCGAGGATTTCACGAAGCGCGCCGCCGTCTCCGGATTCCGCTCGATCCATTCGGCGCGGGCGAAGACGCCGGAGCCGTAGAGGTCGAGGCCATGCTCGGCATAGGGCCAGCTGAGGATCTGGTCCTCGGGGATGCCGAGGCCGACCAGGTTGAAATGGACGGTGAACAGGAAGCCCGTCACCGCATCCACCTGCGCCGTGCGCAGCATGGTGTCGCGCAGATTGGCCGCCATCGATGTCCAGCGGACAGAGGCGGGGTTGATGCCCGCCACGCGCGCGAAGGCCGGGAAGAGCAGCCGCGAGCCTTCGCCTTCCGGCGCGCCGAGGTTTCGGCCGGCAACATCCTGCGGCCGGTTGATGTTGCGCCCGCGCAGCGTGACGATGGCGGCCGCCGTGCGGTCGAAGACCGGGTAGAGCATCACCAGCCGGTTCTGCGGGTTTTCGGCGTTGAACTTCACCGCGCCGGAGAAATCCGCGAAGCCGATGTCGTAGGCGCCCGAGCCCACCTTCACCAGCGCATCGCCGGAGCCGAAGCCACGGTCCATGCGCACCGCGAGCTGCTGCTGGCGGTAGATGCCGCGATCCTCGGCCAGCGCCCACATGGCGTGGTTGCCCTGCAGCGCCCAGTCGAGCGTGAAGCGCACGGCGGTCTGTGCCTGCGCGGTGCGGAGCGTGGGCAGCGCCAAGGCGGTGCCGCCCATGGCGGCGATCAGGTGACGGCGTCGGATGGTCACAGTGTCGTCCTTCTTCCTCGGAGGGGTCGTGGTCGGTTGGTCACTGGGCACGGCCGGCACAGATGGCCGGCAACAGGCAGAACTCGGCCGGGCGGGCCAGGGGCAAGAAACCCAGCCGTGCCGCGGTTACGGGCATGACGTGCTCTTTCGGCGGGCAGACCACCTCCGTCTGGGCACGGTCGGTTGGTCGTCCGATGAAGAAGGCTCTCATACCGGGCTCGCGCGACGCAATGATTATGCCTATGTCATCTGTGAAGCGGCGGACCGGGGCCGCGCACGGGAGAGAACCCTCATGAATCGTCCGACCCACCTGACGCGGCGCGGGCTTGCTGGCCTTGCCCTGGCCGCCGCCGCGCTGCCTGCGCGCGCCCAGGGCAACTGGCCTGAGCGCCCGATCCGCTGGATCGTCCCCTTTCCCCCGGCGGGCACCGCCGACATCCTCTCCCGCCTGATGGCGGAGCGGCTGGCCCCGCGGCTCGGCCAGGGCGTGGTGGTGGAGAACCGGGCCGGCGCGGGCGGCACGCTGGCGGCGGACCTGGTCGCCAAGGCGCGCGGCGACGCGCACATGGTCATGATGTCGAACTTCGCCCCGCATGGGACGAGCCCGACGCTGTTCCCGAACGTCACCTATGATGCGGTGACGGATTTCACCCATATCGGCCTGTTCGGCTCGCTGCCCATGGTGGTCGCGGTGGCCGCCAACCACCCGGCCCGCACGCTGGAGGAGTTGCTGACCGCAGGTCGCGCGCGGGCTGGTGCCATCGGCATGGCCTATGGCGGCAATGGCACCGCCTCGCACCTGATCGGTGTGCAGTTCCAGCGCGTGGCGCGCGTGGAGTTCACCTTCGTGCCCTATCGCGGCGCGGGCCCCGCGCTGACCGATGTGCTGGCGGGCGTCGTGCCCTCCATCATCGAGACGTTGCCGGCGGCGATCGGCCATATCCGCGCCGGTCGCCTTCGCGCGCTGGCCGTCAGCGGCGCGGGACGCTCGCCCGCGCTGCCCGACGTGCCGCATTTCGGCGAGCTCGGGCTCGGCGCCGCGGAGGGCGTGAACTGGTTCGGCTTCTGCACCCCGGCCGGGGTGCCGCAGCCGATCGCGGCGCGCTGGAACGCCGAGATCAAGGCCGTGCTCGAGACGGCGGATATGCGCGAGCGCATGGGCCAGATGGGCTTCGAGGCGACGAATATGGACCCCGCCTTCACCACCGCCTTCGTCGGCCGCGAGGTCGCGCGTTGGCGCTCGGTGATCCGCGACAACAACGTCAGCGCCGATTGATGGCCGGAGGGGCGGCGGGCTTCGGCGCCGCCGCCCCTACCGTCAGCGCCCTGCGCTGCGCGCCAGATAAAGGGTTGCTGCGACCATCAGCAGCGTGCCCCACAGCAGCGCCCAGCCCGGCGCCTCGGCGAAGAAGGCGAGGCCGAGCAGGGCCGAGGCCGGGATCTGCGCATATTCCATGGGGGCGAGCAGGGCGACAGGCGCCCGCCGCACGGCCCAGGACGCCATGAAATCGCCGAGCAGTGCCATCAGCGACCCAGCCAGCAGCAGCCCCGCCGCGGTCCAGGACGGTGTCACCCAGACGAAGGCGACGATCGGACCGTAGACCGCGACCGTCACCAGCGCATAGATCGCCACCACGCGTGAGGGCGGCTCGGTGCTGGACAGCATCTTGATGGCGATCAGCACCAGGGCGCCTGTGACACCGCCCATCAGCGCCATCAGCGTCCCGGCAGAGACCTCGCCGCCCGGATTGACGATGATCAGCACACCCGCGAAGCCGATGGCGGCCGCGACGGCCCGGTCCCAGCCGATGCGCTCGCCGAGGATCAGGAAGGCCAGCGGCAGCGCCCAAAGCGGCCGCGCATGCATGATTGCCACCGCATCGGCAAAGGGCAGCCAGAGGATGGCGAGCATCCCGATGTAGAAGCCGCCGACGCCGGCCGCGCAGCGGAACAGGTGCAGCCCGGGCCGACGTGTCGGCAGCGTCCGCCAGCCGCCGCGCAGCAGCCAAGGCAGCAGCACCAGCACGGTGACGACACCGCGCGCAAAGGGCATCAGGGCAACCGGCAGCCCTTCCTGCATGGCCGCGCGGAAGCAGGCGTTCATGCCGGCGAAGAGCAAGCAGCAGAGCACCATCAGCCCCATCCCGGACAGCACGCGGCGCGCATCGCCGCGGCCTGGCTCCGGCCTGCTCGGTGGGGCTGATGTGGTCATTGCGCGAAGGCTAAGGCGCTGAGCCTTCGCACGGAAGGGTCAGCGCCGCGGGGGCGGGGCGCTGGCCAGATCCGCCTCCAGCTCCTTGATACGGGCGACCAGGGTGCTGCGCAGCGAGGGCGCGGCCTGCGGCTTCAGGTTCGCGAGGGTTTCCTTCAGCTCCGCCAGGAGCCGCTTCTTCTCCTGCGGCGAGCGGCGGATCGGACGATTGTCCGAGAACTGGCCGTCGAACGCGCGCATGAGATTCCATCTCCCGGTTGGCTAGCTTCCCTGGGCCCCGGGTTAGGCGGGCGGCGCCGCCGCGTCAACGCGCTACACGCAATCTTTCCGGCGTGCCTTGCCCGCCGAATGGTGGGCTGAGGCGGGCGCCGGTCGGGGGGGCATCCTTGGCCGCCGGTGCGGGGTGGACCGCCCCAACCGCGGGGGCTTCCCGCGCCGCGAACACCATATTGCCACCCGGCCCGGCACGGCGCAGATAGCGTCGCGGCGGACCGGCGCCGACACGCGGCGCAGGCATGGCCAAAGACCAGGGAGAAACCGACCGATGAACGCCCTGACCCCAACTCGGCGCGCCATGCTTCTCGGCGCCGCTGGCGTGCTCACCGCCCCCTTGGCGGCCCCGCGCATTGCCGGCGCGCAGCCCGCGCCCATCCGTCTTGGCATCCTCCAGCCCGTCACCGGCGCGCTGGCGCAGGATGGCGAATATGGCCGCCTCGGCGCGGAGCTGGCGATCAACGAGATCAACGCCGCCGGCGGCCTCCGCGCGCTGGGCGGCGCCCGCATCCAGATGGTGTTCGGCGACGCACGCTCGAACCCCGAAGGCGGCACCGCCGAGGTCGAGCGCATGCATGGCGAGGGCGTGGTGGCGGTGGTCGGCGGCTTCGCCAGCCCGATCTGCCTCGCGGCCAGCCAGGCGGCGTCGCGCTACGACCTGCCCTACATCGTGGATGTCGGCGTCTCCGACCAGATCGTCACGCGCGGGCTCCGCAACACCTTCCGCTTCGGCCCGGGCTTCGGCGCGGTCACTCGCGCGGCGCTCGACAACCTCGTCACGCTCAACAACGCCGCCGGCCGCCCGGCGCGCACCGTGGTTGTGGTGCATGAAGACGGGCTGTTCGGCTCCGGCATGGCGCGGCTGATGCAGAACGAGCTGCCGGGCCGCGGCTTCGAGATTCTGGAGACGATCAGCCACCCGACGCCGGCGCGCGACATGTCGAACATCGCGCTGCGCATCCGTGCGCTGAACCCGGACCTGATCATCCCGAGCTCCTACTACGCCGAATTCGTGCTGCTGTCGCAGACGCTGCAGCAGCGCCGCATCCGACCGAAGGGCATCTACTGCGTGCTGAACGGCGCGGCGTCGAACTTCCGCTTCGTGCGCGAATTCCCGCAGGCCGCGAATCTGGTGATGGACGTCAACCACTGGGCCGACCCGCGCAAGCCCAAGACGGCGGAACTCCGCCGGCAGGTCGAGGCGCAGAACCGCTTCTGGCTCTACAACACGCCGCTGAACTATTCGGCGGTGATGCTGGTGGCGAATGCGCTGGAGCGCGCCGGCCGCGCCGACCGCGTGGCGCTGATCGAGGCGCTGGGCCGCACCGATGGCGGCTTCAACAGCCACATCATGCCCTATGGCCCGACCCGCTTCGAGAACGGCCAGAACCAGGCGGCGCAGGCGGTGAACACCCAGGTGATCGACAACGACATCAAGGTGATCTTCCCGACGGATTTCGCCGACGCCCGCCCCGTCTTCCCCTGGCCCGCCTGATGATGTTCGCCCTCAGACGCCGGGCGCGGACTTCGTCCGCTTGGCTTCGCGGCACTGGCCGCGGCGGCCGTTCGGCCGCTCGGCCGGGCTGAAGCGCGCCCGGCCGCATGAGAAGCTACCCGCCTGAGATCGTGGGGGAGGCCGTTCTCAACGGCCTCCTCACCGGAGGCATCTATGGCCTCGTCGCGCTGGGGCTCACGCTGGTCTATGGCGTGCTCCACATCATCAACTTCGCCCATGGCGCGCTGCTGACGCTGGCCATGTACGCGGCCTTCGTGGCGTGGAAGGTCTTCGGCCTCGACCCCTATGTCGCGATCCTGCCGCTGGTGCCGCTGTTCTTCGCACTCGGCTATGGCGTGCAGCGCTTCGTCATCGGCCCTGCCAGCAAGGGCGAGGATTCGAACATTCTGCTGGTCACGCTCGGCCTCTCGATCGTCATCGAGAACCTGATGCTGGCGATTTTCCGCTCCGACACGCTAACGGTGCAGGTGCCCTACGCGATGGAGGTGATCGAGCTCGGCCCCATGCTGCTGAGCTTCCCGCGCGTGGTTGGCTTCGGCGTCGCCTTCGTCGTCGCGCTGGTGCTGTTTGTGCTGCTGGCGATGACCGACACCGGCCGCGCGATCCGCGCAGTGGCGAAGGAGCGCACGGGTGCCGCGCTGGTCGGCATCAACGTCAAGCACGTCTATGCCGTGACCTTCGGCATCGGCGCGGCGAGCCTTGCGGTTGCGGCCTGCCTACTGCTGCCCTTCTTCTATGTGACGCCGCGCGTCGGCAATGCCTTCGTGCTGGTCGCCTTCACCATCGTGGTGCTGGGCGGCATGGGCAGCGTGCCGGGCGCGCTGCTGGGTGGGCTGTTCATCGGCGTGGTGGAGAGCCTCTCAGGCCTCTATCTCGGCGACAGCCTCGGCCAGATCGGCATCTTCCTGATCTTCATCCTGGTGCTGCTGTTCCGCCCGACCGGGTTGTTCGGGGCGAAGGCATGAGCCCGCGGGACCTGCTGCCCATCGCCGGCTTCGCTGCTGCGGCGGCGACGCTGCCCTTCTTTGTCACGGCTGGCACGCTGCTGAACTTCGCGGTCTTCACGCTGATCATCTGCCTCGCCGCGCAGGGCTGGAACATCCTCGGCGGCTATGGCGGTCAGTACAGCTTCGGCCATGCCGCCTTCTTCGGCACCGCCGCCTATGCCACCGCGGTCCTGCAGGTGCGCTATGGCGTCAGCCCCTATATCGGCTTCGCGGCCGGCATCGCGGCGGCGGGCGCAGTGGGCTGGATCATCGGCGCGCTCTCCTTCCGCTCCGGCCTGCGCGGCAGCTATTTCGCGCTGGTCACGCTCGCCTTCGCCGAGGTGTTCCGGGTGCTCGCCAACGCCTCCGAATGGACGGGTGGCGCGGCGGGCATCCTGATCCCGCTCGATATCCGCGCCGCCAATTTCCAGTTTGCCGACCGGGCGAGCTTCTACTGGGTGGCGCTGGCGCTGGTGGTCGCCGCGCTGATCGTGACGCGTGCGCTGGAACGCTCGCGGCTTGGCGCGCAGCTTGTCGCGGTGCGTGAGAACGAAAGCGCTGCCCGCGCGCTCGGCGTGGATGCGATGGGCGTGAAGCTCGCGGCCATCTCGCTCTCGGCCGGTATCACCGGCGCAGCTGGCGCGCTGTATGCGCAGTACTTCCTCTACCTCGATTCCACCATCGCCTACGGCACCTGGATCAGCGTGGAGGCGCTGCTGGCGCCGATCATCGGTGGCGCGGGCACCGTCTTCGGCCCGGTGCTGGGCGGCATCGTGCTGCACAGCCTGTCGGAATTCACCAAGTCGCTCGTCGGCCGTATCCCGGGGGTCGATCTCGTGATCTTCGGCGTGCTGCTCATCCTCGTCGTCCGCTTCCCGCCGCGGGAGATCCCGGGGCTGATCCGGATGTGGAGGAAGCCGCGATGAACGCCGATCCCGCCTTCCTGTCGGTCCACTCCGTCTCGAAGCGCTTCGGCGGGCTGCTCGCGGTCTCGGATGCGAGCTTCACCGTGGCCGAGGGCAGCATCACCGGCCTGATCGGGCCGAATGGTGCGGGCAAGACGACGCTGTTCGCCATCGTCTCCGGCTTCGAGAAGCCGACGAGCGGCAATGTGCTCTGGCGTGGCGAGGAGATCACCGGCCGCGCGCCGCATCTGCTGGCGCGGGAGGGCATCGCGCGCACCTTCCAGATCGTGCAGCCCTTCGCGGGCCTTTCGGTGCGGGAGAACATCGCTGTCGGTGCCTTCCTGCGCCATCGCCGCCGGGCGGAGGCGATCGCCGTTGCCGAGCAGGTGGCCGAGCGCGTCGGCCTGGCGCGCGATCTCGACAAGCCGGCTGCCGCACTCACGGTGGCGGGCCGCAAACGCGTGGAACTGGCCAAGGCGCTCGCCACCCAGCCGAAGCTGCTGCTGCTGGACGAAGTGCTGGCCGGGCTGAACCCATCCGAGGTGCGCGACATCGTTCCCGTGGTGCGTGCCATCCGCGACAGCGGCGTCACCGTGCTGATGATCGAGCATGTGATGCAGGCGGTGATGAACCTCTGCGATGTGGTGCATGTGCTGGCGCAGGGCCGCATCATCGCCGGCGGCACGCCGGGTGAGGTGGTGCGCAACCCTGCGGTGATCGAGGCCTATCTCGGCCACGGCGCGGCAGCACGCCTCGGCGGAGGCGCGCATGCTTGAGGTGACGGATCTGGAGGCCGGCTACGGCCTGACGCGCGTGCTGGAAGGCGTCTCGCTGCAGGTGGGCGCTGGGGAGATCGTCGCCGTGCTCGGCTCCAACGGCGCGGGCAAGACGACGCTCAACATGGCGATCAGCGGGTTGGTGAAGCCGCGCGGCGGGCGCGTGGTCTTCGAAGGCCGCGACATCACCGCGCGCGCGCCGTCCGAGATCATGGGCGCGGGCCTCATCCAGGTGCCGGAGGGCCGCAAGATCTTCCCGAACCTCTCCGTGCGGGAGAATCTGGAGCTTGGCTCCTACCGCCGCGCGAAGCCGAACCGCGCCCGCAACCTGGAACGTGTCTTCGACACCTTCCCGCGCCTTCGGGAACGCACCGGCCAGGCGGCCGGCACGCTCTCGGGCGGGGAGCAGCAGATGCTCGCCATCGGCCGCGGTCTGATGGCCGAACCGCGCCTGCTGATCCTGGACGAGCCATCCCTCGGCCTCTCCCCGCTGCTGGTGGAGGAGATGTTCGCGCTGATCCGCAAGCTGCACGCGGAAGGGCTTGCGATCATGCTGGTCGAGCAGAATGTCGCGCAGTCGCTCGAGATCGCGGAGCGCGCCTATGTGCTCGAGAATGGCAGCTTCGTGCTGTCGGGCCCGGCGGTGCAGGTGCGCGAGGATCCGGAGCTGAAGCGGGCCTATCTCGGCCTATGAGGGAGACGTCGCCATGGCGATCGTGACCACGGGCGTTGCGCCGGCCTCCGAGCTGATGGCCGCGCCGGCGCCAGCCTGGCTTGGCGAATGGAGCGGCCTTGCCGCGCGCACCCGCTTCGCCGATCTTCCGGCGGAGGTCGCGGCCCGCGCGCGGCTCGCGCTGCTCGATTGCATCGGCGCGATCGCCGCCGGCGCACAGGAAGCCGAAATGCAGGCGCTGGCCCAGCGCATGCTGGCCCGTGAAGGCGCGGGCGAGGCGCCGGTGATCGGCCAGCCCCGCGCCGCGCGCCCGGGCACCGCCGCTTTCCTGAACGGCACGGCAGGCACGATGCTGGAGCTCGATGAGGGCAACCAGTATGCGCGCGGCCATCCCGCCATCCATGTTGTGCCCGCGCTGCTGGCGGCACCCCGTGGCGATGGCGCGGCGCTGCTGACGGCGCTGGCCATCGGCTATGAATTCGGCAGCCGGGTCGGCATCGCCTCCAAGCTCAATGTCGCGATGCATCCGCATGGCACCTGGGGCACGCTCGGCGCCGCGATGGGTATCGCGAAGCTGCATGGCGCGACCGGGGCGGAGTTCCGCCAGGTGATCAACATGGCCGCCTCGCTCGGCCTTGCGACCTCGCGCAAGACGATGCTGGAGGGCGGCACGGTCCGGAACACCTATTGCGGCGTGTCCAACATGCTCGGCCTGACGGTGTGGGATCTGGTGCGCGCCGGCTTCGAGGGTGAGCGCGATGGCGTCGGCACGGTCTTCGGCCATGTCGCCGCGACCGATTTCCGGCCGGAGGAGATGGTGGCCGAGCTCGGCGCGCGCTGGGAGATCGCCCGGAACTATTTCAAGCGCCACGCCGCCTGCCGCTACACGCATGGCGCGCTGGACGCGCTTGGGCTGATCCTGGCGAAGACCGGGACGCTGCAGCCCGAGAAGGTGCGTGCGATCGAGGTGGACACCTATGTCTGGGCGGCGCAGCTCGACAGTCCGCTCGCGCCCAACATGCTGGCCGCGAAATTCTCCATCCCCTTCGCCTTGGCCACCACCATCGCGCATGGCGCGGCGACCGTGCCCGCCTTCCGCGGCCCGGCGCGCGAGAACCCCGCCGTGCAGGCGCTCGCCCGGCGCGTGAGCGTGAACGAAGACCCCACACTGACCGCCATGCTGCCCGGCCTCCGCCCCGCGCGACTGCGCGTCACGCTCGCCGATGGCAGTGTCCACGCGGCCGAGGTCACGACCAATCGCGGCGACACCGAGGACCCCTACACCGAGGCCGAGGTCCGCGCGAAGTTCCATGAACTGACCGACCCGGTCTATGGCGCCGACCGCGCGCGCGCGATCGAGGAGGCAGTGCTCGCGCTCGGCCCGCAGCGCGAAGCCGCGGCACTGACGGAGCTGCTCGCCCGATGAGCCTTGAGCCAAGTGGCGTCGATCGGATTGCGATCGACCCGGTGACGCTGGCCGTCCTGAAGGGGCGGCTGGAGCAGATCGCGGATGAGATGGACGCGACACTCTATCGCAGCGCCTTCAACCCGATCATCGCCGAGGCGCGCGACGCCTGCCACGGCCTCTACCACGCCGAGACCGGCGCGACGCTGGTGCAGGGCACGAAGGGCCTGCCGATCTTCGTCGGCGCCATGTCCTTCGCCGTCCAGGCGGTGATCCGCCGCGTGGAGGCCGGTGCAGGCCTCGAGCCGGGCGACACCTTCCTCTTCAACGACCCCTATGAGGGCGGCACGCATCTCAACGATTTCCGCCTGGTGCGGCCGGTCTTCCGCAACGGGCAGCTATTCTGCTGGCTGGCGAGTGTCGGGCATTGGCTCGACATCGGCGGCAATGTGCCGGGCAACTACAATCCGCGCGCGACGGAAAGCCACCAGGAAGGCGTTCGCATCCCGCCCGTCAAGCTGATCCGCGCCGGCGTGATGCAGCAGGACATCCTGGATATCCTCGCGGCCAATTCCCGCGTGCCGCAATCGAATTGGGGCGACCTGAACGGCCAGCTCAACGCGCTCGACCTCGGCGAGCGGCGCCTCGCGCAGCTGCTGGACGAGCATGGGGAGACGAAGCTCGACGCGGCCTTCGTGGCACTGGCCGACCGCGCCGCGGCGTTGATGGAAGCCGAGATCCGCGGCCTACCCGAAGGCCACTACGCCTTCGCGGACTACCTCGACAATGACGGCGTGCGGGATGAGCGGCTGACCATCGCGCTCGACATGACGGTGCGCGACGGGCGGATGCTGCTGGATTTCTCGCGCAGCTCCGACGCCTGCCTCGGGCCGATCAATATCAGCCGCGCGACGACGGTCGCGGCCTGCTATGTCGCGCTGAAGCACGCCTTCCCGGATGTGCCGGCCAATGCCGGCGTGCTGCGCCCGATCGAATTCGTGATCCCCGACACCTCGCTGCTCGGCGTCGGGCCGCCGCGGCCGGTCGCGGGCTATACCGAGACGATCCTGCGGCTGATCGGCGTGATCTTCGGCGCGCTTGGCAAGGCCGTGCCGGAGCGCGCGACGGCCGCGCCTTTCGGCACGATCAACGCGCTTTCGCTCTCGGGCCAGCGGAAGGATGGCACGCGCTGGGTGATGTTCTCCTTCTTCGGCGGTGGCCTCGGCGGCAATCCGGAAAGCGACGGGCTGCACCACGCCAACAACCCGATCTCCACCGCCACCATCCCGCCGGCCGAGATCCTGGAAGCCGCCTATCCGGTGATGTTCACGCAATGGGCGCTGCGGCCTGACTCGGGCGGCCCAGGTCTGCATCGCGGCGGCGTCGGCGCGGTCTATGAGATCGAGGCGCTGTCGCCCGGCATCACGGAAGTGGCGCTGCTGGGTGAACGCGGGCGCTACGCGCCGTTCGGCGTCTCGGGTGGCCAGGAGGGCGCGCTGAACCGCTTCGCCTGGCAAGGCGAGGCGGGGTGGGAGAGCCCGCCCATGGCGTCGAAGATCGTCGGCGTGAAGATCGCGCAGGGCCAGCGACTGCGCCTGGAAAGCCCGGGCGGCGGCGGCTGGGGCGACCCGATGCAGCGCCCGCGGGAGGCGGTGGCGCGCGACATCCGGCTCGGCTTCATCGGCGCGGAGAGCGCCGCGCGCGACTACGGATACACGCCATGACCAGCAAGCCCCAATCGGGACCGATCATCGGCGTGGATGTCGGCGGCACTTTCACCGACCTCTTCCTGTTCGATCCCGCCGCGAATGTCTTCCGCACCGCCAAGGTTCCGTCGAACCGTGGCGATGAGGCGGTCGGCTTCATGAATGGCCTCCGCGCCCTTGGCGGCCCCGCGGGCTTCGAGGCCATCGTCCACGGCACCACCGTCGGTACCAATGCGCTGTTGGAGCGCAAGGGCGCGAAGCTCGGTGTCATCACCACGCAGGGCTTCCGGGACGTGCTGGAGATGCGCCGGCGCGACCGTCGCAACACCTGGGGCCTGTGGGGTGAATTCCTGCCTGTCGCCGAACGCGACATGCGCGCCGAGGTGCCGGAGCGGACGCTCGCCGACGGCACGGTGCGCACGCCGGTGGACATCGCCGCCGTCCAGGCCGCCGCGCGCGAGTTACTGGCGCAGGGCGCCGAGGCCTGCGCCATCGTCTTCATCAACGCCTATGCCAATCCCGCCAATGAACGCGCGGCGGCGGCGGCGGTGCGCGCCGTCTGGCCGAACCCGCATGTCTCCGTCAGCAGCGAGATCCTGCCTGAGATCCGCGAATTCGAACGCGCCTCCACCACCGCGCTCAACGCCTATCTGCAACCCGTGGTCGCGAGCTATCTCGGCAAGCTCGAAGGCGCGCTGGACCAGGCAGGGTTCGGCGGGCGGTTCCATATCGTGCAGTCGAATGGCGGCATCATGTCCACTGCGACGGCGCGCGCCATTCCCTCGCGCACCGCGCTGTCCGGTCCCGCGGCCGGTGTGATCGCGGCGGCGGCCATCGCCCGTGCGGCGGGGTTCGAGAACGCCATCACCTGCGACCTCGGCGGCACCAGCTTCGATGTCTCGCTCGTCACCGGCGGGCGGATGGAACTGGCGGCGCAGGCAACGATCGATTTCGGCCTCGTGATCCGCAGCCCGATGATCGAGATCACGACCATCGGTGCCGGCGGCGGCTCCATCGCGCATGTGGACCGTGGCGGCCTGCTGCAAGTCGGCCCGGAGAGCGCGGGCAGCCGCCCCGGCCCCGTTTGCTACGGCCAGGGCAACACCCGCCCGACGCTGACGGATGCCAATGTCGTGCTCGGCCGCATCAATGCCGAACGCCCCATCGGCGGCGCGCTCTCGCGGCTCGATGTGGAAGGCGCCAAGGCCGCCATCGCCGAGCATGTCGGCACGCCGCTCGGCCTTGATGCGATGCAGGCTGCGGAGGCTATCGTGCGGGTTGCCAATGCGCGCATGGCCGGCGCGATCCGGCTGGTGTCCATCGAGCGCGGGCATGATCCGCAAAGCTTCGTGGCGCTGCCCTTCGGTGGCGGCGGGGCGCTCCATGTCGGCGCGCTGATCAAGGAAGTCGGCCTCAAGGCCGCGCTGGTGCCACGCTTCCCCGGCGTCACCAGCGCCATCGGCTGCGTCATCGCCGATGTACGGCACGATCAGGTGCGCACCTTGAACCTAGCGCTTGAGGGGCTCGATGCCGCATCCCTCGATGTGCGCATGGTGGAGGAAGCGGCCGCCGCGCGCGCCGTGGTGGAGGCGGCGGGCCTGCCGGTCACGCGCCTCGACATCCGCTTCGAGCTCGACATGCATTATGCCGGCCAGACCCACACGGTCGGCGTGCCGCTGCCGCTGCATGTGATGGGCGGCACCACGGGCGTGAGCGAGGCCGTGATCCGCTCGGCCTTCGAGGCCGCCTATCAGCAGGCCTTCTCGCGCCTGTTGCCGGGCCTGCCGATCCGCATCGTGACGCTGCGCACGGCGGCCATTGGTGTGCGCCCCGATTTCGACCTGGCGGCGCTCGCGCCATCGGCCGATGCCACGCTGGACGGCGCGGCACGCGGCGCGCGGCAGGTCTGGTTCGACGGTGCCTGGCATGCCGCAACGGTCTGGTCGCGGCTCGATCTTCCGGTCGGCGCGCTGGTGCACGGGCCGGCGATCTTGGAACAGCCCGATGCGACCGTGGTGGTCGACCCCGACCTCGTGGCGCGCGTGGACCGCTTCGGCAACCTCATCATCGAGCGGGAGTGAGCCGCATGGCAGACGACATCCCTCTCACGCAGACCGCGCTGCTGCTGTGTGATCTGCAGAACGATTTCCTCCATCCGGACGGCGCCTATGGCCGCGCGGGGCAGACGGCGGCCGCCATCGCTGCGGTGCCGGCCCGCGTCGCGCCGCTCGCGGCCGCGATCCGCGCCAAGGGCGGCTGGATCACCTCCACCCATTTCACGCTGTTCACCGGCAAGGGTGGCGAGCCCTTCATCGATCCGCATCTCAGGGCGCTGCGCCCCTTCCTGAAGAAGGGCGACTTCGTCATGGGCGGCTGGGGTCACCGGGTGGTGGATGAGCTCGGCGTGCCGGACCTCGCGGTCGAGAAGGTCGGCTACGACGCCTTCTACCAGACGCGGCTGGAATGGATCCTGAGGAAGGCCGGCATCCGCCGCCTGATCGTCAGCGGCATCGTCACCAATGGCGGCGTGTCCTCCACCGTGCGCGGCGCGCATGTGCGCGAATTCCAGGTGACGGTGCTGGAGGATGGCTGCGCCGCCTTCAGCCAGGAGCTGCACGACACCGCCATCGCCGCGCTCCGCCCCGTGGCGGCGATCAGCAACGTCGCGGCGGAACTCGCGAAGCTCGCATGACCGCCCGCGTCGTCACCGAGGCCGATCCCACCTTCGAGACGGAGGTGCCCGTCGCCATCATCGGCGCCGGCGCCGCCGGGCTGGTCGCGGCGCTGGCCTGCCGCGGGGCAGGGGTGGAGCCGCTGGTGATCGAGCGAGACGCGGTGCCGCGGGGCTCCACCAGCCTCTCGGCTGGGCTGATCCCGGCGGCCGGCACGCGCTTCCAGGCGGCGCATAGCATCGCCGACAGCGTCGCGGCCTTCGCCGCCGACATCCAGAACAAGGCGCATGGTGAGGCCGACCCAACCCTCGTCGCCCTTGTCGCGCGCGAGGCCGCGCCGGCGATCGACTGGCTGGCCGATGCGCATGGCCTGCCCTTCAGCCTGGTGCATGATTTCGACTATCCGGGCCACACCAACCGCCGCATGCACGGCCTGCCGAGCCGGAGCGGTGCGGAACTGGTGGATCGCCTCCGTCAGGCCGCCGAGCAGGCCGAGATCCCGCTGCTGACCGAGGCTCGCGTGACCACCCTGATCTGCGATTCATCGGGTGCGCTGCGCGGCCTGGTTGCGGAACGCCCGGATGGCAGCGCGGAGCGCATTGGCGCGCGCGCTATCGTGCTCGCTTGCTGCGGCTATGCGGGCAACAAGGCGCTTGTGCGGAAGTACATCCCTGACCTCGCCGATGCGCTCTATTTCGGCCATCCCGGCAATGAGGGTGAGGCGGTGCTCTGGGCCGAGCAGATCGGCGCGGAGCTGCGCGACATGACAGGCCATCAGGGCCATGGCTCGGTCGCGCATCCGCAGGGCATCCTGGTCTCCTGGGCGGTCATCATGGAAGGCGGCTTCCAGGTGAACCTTAAGGGCCGCCGCTTCTGGAACGAGAGCAGCGGCTATTCCGAAGCGGGCATCGCCGTGCTGTCGCAGCCCGACGGCGTCGCCTGGGATGTCTTCGACGCCCGCATCGCCGGCATCGCGCGGCAATTCGAGGATTTTCGGCAGGCCGAGTCGCAGGGCGCGATCCTCACCGCCGACACGCCCGAGGCATTGGCCGCCAAGGCGAAGCTGCCGCCCGAGGCCTTCGCCGCGACCTTTGCCGAGGTTGCTGCGCTGAAGCAGGGCGGCGCCGCCGACGGATTCGGGCGCGACTGGTCGCGCGCCGCGCCCTTGGTGGCCCCGCTTTGCGCCGTGCGCGTGACCGGCGCATTGTTCCACAGCCAGGGCGGGCTCGCCGTGGACGCGGCCGCGCGCGTGCGGCTTGCGGTCGGGGGCATCGTGCCGAATCTGTTTGCCGCGGGCGGGGCCGCCTGCGGCGTCAGCGGCCCGGAGGCGTCGGGCTATCTGTCGGGTAATGGTTTGCTGAGCGCAGTCGCGCTCGGCCGCATCGCTGGGATGGGCGCGGCACAGCTCGCGCGGGGGGAGTAGTTCAGATGGGCCACGTTTCGGAACAGTTCGGCATCGGCCAGCCGGTGCGGCGGAAGGAGGATGTGCGCTTCCTCACCGGCGCCGGGCGCTACACCGATGACGTGAACCTGCCCGGCCAGGCGCATATGGCCATCCTGCGCTCGCCGCACGCACATGCGCGGATCGTCTCGATGGACCTCTCCGCCGCGCGCGCCGCGCCTGGCGTGCTGATGGTGCTGACCGGGCCGGATGCGGAAGCGGATGGGCTCGGCCATTGCCCGCTGATGGCGGAGATCCCGCCCCTGGCTGGCACGCCCGCGCTGTTCTGCCCGCCCAAGCCCATCCTGGCGCTCGGCGCCGTCCGTTTCGTCGGCGATGCCGTGGCCGCCGTGGTGGCGGAGACCCGCGCCCAGGCGATCGACGCGCTGGAACTGATCGAGGTGGACTACGATGCTCTGCCAGCCATCACCGACACCGCGCGCGCGCTGGATGCGGATGCGCCGGTGATCTGGGGCGACCGCGGGACGAATCTCTGCGTCCACTGGTCGAACGGCCGCAAGGCGGAGGCCGATGCCGCCTTCGCCGCCGCCCACACCACAGTCTCTGTGGAACTGGTGCAGAACCGCGTCGTCGGCAATCCGATGGAGCCGCGGGTCGCGGTCGGCGCGTGGAATGCGGAGCAGGACCGCTACGAGCTGACCAGCCCGACCCAGGGCGCGGTCCGCGTGCGCGACGGTCTGGCGCAATTCGTCTTCAAGGTGCCGAAGGAGAAGCTCCGCGTCGTCTCCCCCGATGTCGGCGGCGGCTTTGGCCTGCGTGGCAAGATTTTTCCTGAATCCGCGATGGTGCTCTGGGCGGCGAAGAAGCTGGGCCGGCCGGTGAAGTGGCGCGCCGACCGCAGCGAGACCTTCGTCTCCGACCCGCATGGCCGCGACCATGTCACGACGGCCGAGATGGCCTTCGACGCGCAGGGCAAGGCACTGGGCTTGCGTGTGCGCACCATCGCTTCCGTCGGCGCCTACCTCATGGATTTCGGCCCGCGCATCCCGACCGTCGCCGGCGCGCGCATCGCGGGCACGGTCTATGATCTGCAGGCGGTGAACATGGAGGTGCGCTGCGCTTTCACCAACACTGTCCCCACCGACGCCTATCGCGGCGCGGGCCGGCCAGAGATCGCCTACACGATCGAGCGGCTGCTGGATCTCGGCGCCCAGAAACTCGGCCTGTCCAAGGACGAGGTTCGTCGGCGCAACTACATCCGCGCCGACCAGATCCCCTACACGAACTGCGTCGGCAATGTGCTGGACAGCGGCGACTTCGCCGGCACGCAGGCCATGGCGCTGGAACTCGCCGATTGGGCCGGTTTCCCCGCGCGGAAGGCCGAGGCTGCCGCGCGCGGCAAGCTGCGCGGCATCGGCATCGGCTACTTCATCGAAGCCTCGGGCGGCCAGCCGCAGGAATGGGCGCGCGTCGCCATCACGCCGGAGGGCAAGGCGCGCCTCGTCGTCGGCACCTTCAGCCACGGCCAGGGCCATGAGACGGCCTTCGCCCAGATCATCCATGCCCGGCTCGGCATCCCCTTCGAGGATGTCGAACTCGTCCAGGGTGACACCGATGTGGTCGAGCAGGGTTTTGGCACCGGCGGCTCCCGCTCCTCGCAGATGGGCGGTGTCGCCACCGCGCGCGCCTCGGAAGCGGTGCTGGTCAAGGCGAAGCGCATCGCGGCCCATATGCTGGAAGCGGCCGCGGCGGATGTGGAGCTCGATGGCGCGCGCTTCCGCGTCGCCGGCACGGACCTCGCCGTGTCTTGGGCCGCGGTCGCCGCGGCGGCGAATGATCCCGCGCGCCTGCCGGCCGGCGAGACGCCGGGCCTTGATGAGCGCGTGCTCTACAAGCGCGACACCGAGTGCAACTTCCCCAATGGCTGCCATGTGGCCGAGGTCGAGGTGGACCCGGAGACCGGCGTGCTCGACGTCGTGCGCTATGCCTGCGTGGATGATGTCGGCAACGTCATCAACCCGATGCTGGTCCATGGCCAGTCGCATGGCGGCATCGCGCAGGGCCTGGGCCAGGCAGTGCTGGAAGCGGTGCGCTACGACCCGGAAAGCGGGCAGTTCCTGACCGCGACCTTCATGGATTACGCGATGCCGCGCGCGGCCGACCTGCCGCCGCTCGATGTCGGGTTCAACATCGTGCCGACGCCAGTGAACGACCTTGGCGTGAAGGGTGCGGGGGAGGGCGGGGCCTGTGGCGCGCCGCCGGCGATCGTCAGCGCGGCCTGCGATGCGCTTAACGTCGCGCATATCGACATGCCGCTGACGCCAGAACGCGTCTGGCGCGCGCTGGCGCGCTGACGCAAGCGGGGGGCGGTACCGCCGCCCCCCCGGTCGCATCAGATCCCGGGCAGGATCGGCGACGAGGTCACGTGGAAGACGCCGTCGCTGGCCAGCACGTCGGCGCGCGTGATGGCGATCGTCGCGGCGCCGGGCTGCGGCGGCACGCCCTGGCGCACGATGGTCGCCGTGCGATCGCCGGTGCGGTTCACCTGGATGCGGCCGCGGTCCCAGGTCTGCACCTGGCCGTTGCGCGGCTGGATATCCATCAGGCGCAGCAGGCCGAAGGCGGCATTCGCGTTGACCAGCGCCGCGGCGCGCTGGCGTTGTTCATCCGTCGGGCTGGCGGGCGGGCTGTCCAGCAGCGCGCGGAAATCCGCCGGCAGGCCGTTCAGCGCGTCGTTCGTCGGCACGAACAGCGTCACCGCGCCGTTGCGGATGCCAACGCGCCCCGCCTGGCCGCTGATGACCAGCGCGTTGAGGAAGCGGCGATGCTCCGGCTTGTCGCGCAGCAGGCTCAGCAGGTCGATGGTACCGTCTTCCGGCAGGCGCGGCGGGGTCTGGCAGGCGGCCAGCAGCGCAAGCCCGCCGGCGCCGAGCGCAAGGCGGCGAGAGATTGGGCGAGAAAGGGTCACGGGCTGGTCCTTCCGCTCAGGCGCTCCGCCCGGGACGAGTCGTCCGGGGAGGCGATCGGGGCAGGGTGGTAGCGGCCCGGCTTCGCCGCGTCCAGCGCGGATGTCCGGGGTTTGACGCATCACCATGCGGGGCCGATGCTCGCCACCGACCGAAGGGCAGGAACCACGATCATGGCCGAACATCCGTTCACGCAGCAGGACCTGGAAGCGCTGTGCCAGTGGGACACGCCGACCATCTGCAACGCGCTGGAGGTGGTGGTGCCGCAGCGCCGCGGGCATGGGTTCACGGTCCGCCCGCTGGTTGCCGCCGATCCCAAGCTGCCGCCGATCTGCGGTCTCGCGCGCACCGGCACGATCCGCGCCGCCGTGCCCGCCGCTCGCTCGAAAGAAGCTGCGCGTGCAATGCGCATTGATTGGTATGAATATGTCGCGCGCGCCACGTTGCCGACTGTGGTTGTGATTCAGGACCTGGACGACACACCCGGCACCGGCGCCTTCTGGGGCGAGGTGCAGTCGAATGTCCACAAGGCGCTGAACTGCCTCGGGGGCGTCACGAACGGCTCGATCCGCGACCTCGACATGCTCGCGCCGGGTTTCCAGCTGCTGGCCGGCGCCGTGAACCCCAGCCACGCCTATGTCCACACCGTCGCCTTCGGGCAGGAGGTGACGGTGCATGGCATGCATGTCGCCCATGAGGATGTGGTGCATGCCGACCGGCACGGCGCGGTGGTGATCCCGCATGACGCCGTGCGGAAGATTCCGGCGGCGATCGAGCTGCTGGTGCGGCGGGAGAAGGTGATCCTCGACATGTGCCGCGACCCTGGCTTCTCGGTCGCGAAGCTGCGCGAGGCGCTGCAGAAGGCGGACGAGATCCATTGACGCCACGACCTTTGGCGCCGCTTTGCCGCGTCCAGCCGGAATGGGTGGACCATTACGGCCATATGAACCTCGCCTACTACCTGGTCGCCTTCGACATGGCGACCGACGCGCTCTGGCCCTCGCTGAACTTGGGCGAGGGGTTTCGGGCGCGGGGGCTCGGCACCTTCGCCGTCGAATCCTGGCAGGGCTATGTGCGCGAGGTGGTGCTGGACACGCCGCTCGCCGTTGAAAGCACAGTGCTGGGCTTCGACACGAAGCGCCTGCTGATCGGCCACCGGCTGCACCATGCGGAGGAAGGCTGGCTCTCGGCGGAGAATGAGGTGCTGTTCCTCTGCGTCGACCTCGCCACCCGGCGCGTCGCTGCGTGGCCGGAGGACGTCCTGGCCCGTCTCGCCTCGGCGCAGGGGGCAGAGGCGCCGAAGCGCTTGGCGCTGAAGCGCGCTTGAGGCGGCCCGGCCTTGCGGGTTGACGCGGTCGCGGCGCGTTGTGACAGTCTCCATGTCAGGAACGGTGCATGACGCGCGATCTGATCTTCACTGGCGGCCGAATCTTCCGCGGCCTCGCGGGCGGCTTTGCCGAGGCGATGGCGGTGCGCGATGGCCGCGTGCTGGCGGTCGGCGCGCTCGATGCGGTGGACGCCGCGGCGCCGGGCGCGCGCCGGATCGCGCTGGATGGGCGGGTGGCGATCCCGGCCTTCAACGAAGCCCATATGCATCTGCTGCCGTATGGGTTGGCGCTGGCGCAGGTGAACCTGCGCGCCGAGGAAGTCCGCAGCCTGGATGAGACGCTGCGCCGCATCCGGGCGGCGGCGAAGGAGGCCCCGAAGGGCGCCTGGATTCTCGGCCGCGGCTATGACCATGCGGAACTCGATATCGGCCGCCACCCGACGGCGGCCGAGTTGGATGCGGCGGCGCCCGACAATCCGGTTTTTATCGTCCGCACCTGCGGGCATATGGGGGTTGCGAACAGCGCGGCCATGCGGCTCGCTGGCGTCGGCCACAACACGCCGGACCCCGAGGGCGGGGTCATCGAACGCAAGCGCGGCGCGCTGACGGGCCTGTTCCAGGAACGCGCGATGCGCCTGATCCGGGACAGCGTTCCGGCGCCCGACCCTGCGACGCTGGTGGATGCGATCGAGCGTGCCTGCAACCACCTCGCCAGCTTCGGCTTCGCCAGCGCGACCGACATGAATGTCGGCATGATCGCCGGCATGGCGGAGGTCGAGGCCTACAAGGCGGCGTACGCCGCGGGCCGGCTGCCGCTCCGCATGTGGCAGGTGCTGGCGGCCAATCCGGAAGGCATCGCCCAGCAGGCCTGGGATTCCGGCATGCGCCCGATGGATGGCGATGACATGCTGCGCTGGGGGGCGACGAAGGTCTTCGCCGATGGCTCCGCCGGCGGGCTGACCGCGGCCTTCTTCGAGCCTTATCTGGCGAGTGCCGGCGGCGGCACCGGCGTCTTTACCTTCCCCGACGACAAGATCCACGCCCTGCTGAAGCTCTATCATGAGCAGGGCTGGCAGCTGGATATCCACGCCATCGGCGATGCCGCGATCGAGCAGGTTCTGTCGGGCATGGAAGCCGCGGATAGCGAGGCCCATCCCTTCACCGGCCGCCGGCATCGCATCGAACATTGCGGCTTCCTGAACCGCGACCAGCGCCGGCGCATGAAGGCCCGCGGCATCCTGCCGGTGCCGCAGCCGGTCTTCATGTATGAATTCGGCGACCTCTACATCCGCAACCTCGGCCGGGCGCGCAGCGAGCATGCCTATCCGATGCAGACCTGGCTGGAGGAGGGGCATCACCCGGCCGCCAGCTCCGACTGCCCGGTCTCGACCGTGGATCCCTTCGTCAACCTCTTCACCATGCTGACGCGCCAGACCAACCGCGGCACGGTGATGGGCCCGGAGGAGCGGCTTTCCGCCGAAGAAGCCGTGCATTGCCAGACCTGGTGCGGCGCCCACACGCAATTCGCCGAGGACCGCCGCGGCACGCTGGAACCCGGCATGCTGGCTGACATCGCCGTGCTCTCGCGAGACATTTTCGCGGCTGCACCGGACGACATCCTACGCAACACGCGCTGCGACCTGACGCTGCGCGGTGGCGAGCCGATCTTCGACCGCCACGGGGAGTGCGGCTGAGATGCTGCGCCACGCCGTTCAGCGCCTGCTGATGGCGGTGCCGGTGATGTTTGGCGTGCTGCTGGTCGGCTTCCTGCTGATGCAGGTGGTGCCGACCGACCCCGCGGTGGTCCGCGCCGGCCCCACCGCGACGCAGGACGTGATCGAGGCGATTCGCCGTGACCTTGGCCTCGACCAGCCGCTCTGGGTGCAGTTCGGCCTCTATCTCTGGCGACTGGCGCAGGGCGATCTCGGCGTCTCCATCATCAACAATGTGCCCGTCAGCCAGGAGCTGGCCGCGACGATCGGCCCAACGCTGGAGCTGATGGCGGCGAGCCTGTTCTGGTCCATCCCGCTCGGCATCCTGATGGGCACGGTCGCGGCCTATTGGCGCGGCTCGCTGCTCGATCGCGTGCTGATGGCGATCAGCGTGGCCGGCGTCTCTGTGCCGGTCTTTTTCCTTGGCCTGGTGCTGATCTGGTTCGTTGGCTTCCAATGGCAGTGGCTGCCCTTCACCGGCCGGGCGGGGCCGCTTTGGACACTGGAAGGGCTGCGCGCCATCGCGCTGCCGGCGATCACGCTGGGTGGCGTCTTTGTCGGCCCCGTTGCGCGCATGACGCGCACCGCAGTCCTCGACGTGCTGGGCGCCGAGCATGTCCGCACCGCGCGGGCGAAGGGCTTGCCGGAGCGGCTGGTGGTGCTGCGGCACGCGCTGCGCAACGCGCTGATCCCGGTCGTGACGCTGATCGGCCTGCAGATCGGCTTCCTGCTGGGCGGGGCGGTGGTGACGGAGACCGTCTTCTCCTGGCCTGGCGTTGGGCGGCTTGCGGTCGGCGCCATCACGTCGAGCGACCTGCCGATGGCGCAGGGAACGATCATTGTGCTCTCGCTCGGCTTCATCCTCGTGAACCTGACGGTGGACCTGCTCTACGGGGTGCTGGACCCGCGGGTCCGCGCCTCATGAGCGCGCATGTTCAGCCCGCCTCCGGCGCGACAGCTGCCGAGATCACCATCCCCCAGCGCCCCTCCGCGCTGAAGCTGCTGCTGCGGGAGCCGGCGGCGGCGGTCTCGCTCGCGATCGTCGCGCTCAGCGTGCTCGCAGGACTCTTCGCGCCGCTGCTCGCGCCGCATGATCCCTTCGAGACCAACCTGATGGCCATCATGCAGCCGCCCGGCGCGGGGGAGTATCTGCTGGGCACGGACGGGCAGGGGCGCGATATGCTGTCACGCATGCTCTTCGGGCTGCGCGTGACGCTCGGCATGGGCGCGCTGTCGCTGGCCTTCGGCGGCGTGCTGGGCGTGATGGTGGGCTTCGCCGCGGCCTATTACCGGCGGCTGGATGGGCTGCTGATGCGCCTGATGGACATCATGCTGTCCTTCCCCGCCATCCTGTTCGGCCTGGCCATCGCGGCGATCTTCGGCCCCGGAATCACCTCGGTCGTCATCGCGCTGTCGGTCGCGACCGTGCCGCTGATGGCCCGCATCGCGCGATCCTCGGCGCTGGTCGTGCTTGGCCTCGACTACATCGAGGCGGCGCGCGCCCAGGGCATGGGTGATGCGCGGCTGATCTGGAAGCACCTGACGCCGAACTGCCTCTCGCCGATCCTGGTCTTTGCCACGCTCCGCTTCGGCCAGGTGATCCTGCTGGGCTCGGCGCTGTCCTTCCTCGGCCTCGGCGCGCAGCCGCCGGTGGCCGAGCTTGGCGCCATGGCGTCCCAGGGGCGCACCTTCCTGTTCTTCGCCCCGCACATCTCGGTGCTGCCCTGCGCCGTAATCTTCGTGGTGGTGCTGGCTTTCAACGTACTGGGGGATGCGCTGCGCGACGCGCTCGATCCCCGTCTTCGAGTCTGAACGACAAGGGAGAGGACATCATGGGCTGGAACTTCCTTCGGCGTGGCGTGATGGGCGCGGTGGCGCTGGCGGGCTTGGCGGCGACGCTGCCTGCGGAAGCCCAGACACCGCGCAACACGGTCGTCTTCCTCCGCGAGATCGATGCGGACCGGTACGACCTCCATCGCTCCACTGCGCGCGGCGCGGGCGAAGTCGTCACCATGTTGACCGATACGCTGGTGACGATGGATTTCGACGGCCGCACCATCCGCCCCGGCCTCGCCGAGCGGTGGGAGGTCTCGCCCGACGGCAAGACCTACACTTTCCATCTCCGCCGCGACGTCACCTTCTGCGACGGCAAGCCGATGACGGCCGAGGACGTCGTCTATTCCATCAACCGCTGGCGCGACCCCGCGACGCGCAGCCCCGTCGCCTGGCGCGCCGGCCCGGTGAAGGAGGTGCGCGCGCGCGACCCCTTCACCGTCGAATATGAGCTGAACGCACCCTTCAGCGAGCTGCTCTCCCAGCTGACGCTATTCTTCGCCGGCATCATCGACCGCGCGACAGTGGAACGCCTCGGCGACAATTTCGGCGCCCAGGGCTTCAACGGCACCGGGCCCTTCTGCTGGGTCAGCTGGACGCCGCGGAACGAGCTGGTGCTGCAGCGCCACCCCAACTACCGCTGGGGCAGCCCGATCTTCCAGAACCGCGGCCCGGCGCATGTCGAGCGCATCGTCTGGCGCGTGATCCCCGAGCCGACTGCGCGGCTCGCTGCGATGCAGACCGGCCAGGGCGATGTGACGCAATACATTCCGCCCGTCGCGCTCGAGAGCCTGCGCCGCGTACAGAGCATCACGCTGCATACCCAGCCCAACTATTTCTGGGACTTCTTCATGGGCTTCAAGGTGGACAAGCCCGTCGTCAGCGACCGCGCCATCCGCCGCGCCATGCACATGGCGGTGGACCGCACGGCGCTGACGCGCGCCGTCTGGTTCGGCTCCGCCGTGCCGGCGCGCAACATCGTCAACCCCAATACGCTCGACTACGACGCCGAGAGTGAGCGCCTCGTGCCGGATTTCGACCCTGCTGCGGCTGCGCGCACGCTGGACGAGGCCGGCTGGCGCGTCGGCGCCGACGGCATCCGCGTGAAGGATGGCCAGCGCGCCAGCTTCCTGACCTATGGCATCAACACGCTGGAGAACCAGCGCCAGGGCGAGATCATCCAGCAGGCGCTGCGCCGCATCGGCATCGAGATGCGCATCCAGCTGTTCGACGCGACAGTGGCCTGGGGCCGGCTGGCGACGCAGGAATTCGACGCCTTCTTCCTGAGCTATCCCTACTTCTCGGCTGGCGACGCGCTGAACCTCTACTGGCATTCCCGCGCGCGGCCGACGCCGAACCGGATGAACTGGAACAACCCCCAGACCGACGCCTGGCTGGTGGAAGCGCAGACGGCGACCGATCCGCAAATCCGCGCCCGCGCACTCGCCAATGTCCAGCGCCAGCTGGCCGAGGAAGCGCCGTGGCTCACCATCGCGCGCGAACAGCTCTTCGTCGCCAGTTCGAACCGCGTGCAGGGCGTGCGCGCGCACGGGCTCTACGGCATCGGGGTGTATAAGGGCCTCGATATCCGCGTGGTGCGCTAAGGAGGACACGGGCATGACCACCGTCATCCGCAACGCCGATCTCGTCGTCGCCTGGGATGCCGGCACGAAGCAGCATGTCTACCTGCCCGATGCCGATATTGCCTTCGACGGCGGCGCGCTGACCTTCGTCGGCCGGGGCTACAAGGGCCCGGCCGAGGAGGAGATCAGCGGGCGGGGGCTGATGGTCATGCCCGGCCTCGTCAACATCCACTCGCACCCGTCGAGCGAGCCGATGAACAAGGGGCTGATCGACGAGATCGGCAGCCCCGGCCTGTACAATTCCTCGCTCTACGAATTCATGCCGATCTTTCGCGCGGATGCGGATGCCGTGCCGCACTGCGTCCGTGTTGCCCTGTCGGAACTGCTGCTGTCGGGCGTGACCACCGTTGCCGATCTCTCGATGGCCCATCCCGGCTGGCTCGACCTGCTGGCCGAAAGCGGCATGCGGGTCTGCATCGCGCCGATGTTCAAATCGGCGAAGTGGTACACGAAGAATGGCCATGTCGTGCAATACGAATGGGACGAGGCCGCCGGCGAGAAGGCGATGGCCGAGGCGCTGACACTGATCGAACGCGCCGAGCAGCACGAAAGTGGGCGCCTGTTCGGCATGGTCGTGCCGGCGCAGATCGACACCTGCACGGATGCGCTGCTTAAGGAGAGCTTCCAGGAGGCCGGCAAGCGCGGCCTGTCCTGGCAGATTCACGCCGCGCAATCGGTCGTCGAGTTCCACGAGATCACCCGCCGCCACGGCATGACGCCGATCGGCTGGCTGGATTCCATGGGCCTGCTATCGGACCGCTCCATCATCGGCCATGGCATCTTCCTCGACGACCATCCTTCGACGAAGTGGTGGACCGATAGTGATCTCTGGCGCCTGGCGGAGACCGGCACGACGGTCGCGCATTGCCCAACGGTCTTCGCGCGCCGCGGTATCACGCTGAAGAATTTCGGCCGCTACAAGCGCTCGGGGGTGAATATGGGCCTCGGCACCGACACCTATCCGCACAACATGCTCGATGAGCTGCGCCTTGCGGCCTATCTCGCGCGCACCCAGGCGGGCGATCCGCGCAGCCTCACCACCACCGAGCTGTTCGACGCCGCGACCATCGGCGGCGCGACGGCGCTGGGGCGCGAGGATATCGGCCGCCTGGCCGCCGGCTGCCGCGCCGATTTCGTGCTGGTGGATGTGACGCACCCGATGATGCGCCCCGCCCGCGATCCGGTCCGCAGCCTCGTCTATGCCGCCGGCGACCGCGCGGTGAAGGATGTCTTCGTGGATGGCCAGAAGGTCGTCGCCGATGGCGAGGTGGTGACCATGGACTACCGCCAGGCCGCCGCGCATCTGCATGAGGCGCAGAAGCGCGTCATCCAGAACGCCCCCGCGCAGGATTGGGCGCACCGTCCGGTGGAGGTTTCCTCGCCGCCTACCTTCCGCTGGCAGTGACCGAGCCTCTCCTCCGCATCGAGGGGCTGCGGACGGTCTTCCGCACCTCCATGGGTGAGATCGCCGCGGTGGATGGCGTTGATCTCGCCGTGCCGCGCGGCCGCACGCTCGGCATCGTCGGCGAAAGCGGCTGCGGCAAATCCATGCTCAGCCTCTCGGTCATGCGCCTCGTGCCCGCGCCGGGGCGCATCGCCACGGGGCGGGTGATGCTGGAAGGCCAGAATCTGCTCGACCTGCCGATGGCGCGGATGCGGGAGATTCGCGGCAGCCGCGTCGCCATGATCTTCCAGGAGCCGATGACCAGCCTGAACCCGGTGCACAGCATCGGCTGGCAGATCACGGAGGCAATGCGCGCCCATGACAAGCGCGCCTCCGACCGCGAGCTGCGGGAGCGTGCTATCGCGGCGCTCCAGCGCGTGCGCATCCCCGCGCCGGAGAAGCGCTTCGACGACTACCCGCACCAGCTCTCGGGCGGCATGCGCCAGCGAGTGATGATCGCCATGGCCCTGGCGTGCAAGCCGGCACTGCTGATCGCCGATGAACCGACCACCGCGCTCGACGTCACGGTGCAGGCGCAGATCCTGGATCTGCTGCGCGAACTGCAGGCGGAGACGGGGATGTCCATCATCCTCATCACCCACGACCTCGGCGTGGTGGCCGAGATGGCCGACGAGGTCGCGGTGATGTACGCCGGCCGCGTCGTGGAACGCGCCGCGGCGACCGAGATCTTCGCCAGCCCCCAGCATCCCTATACGCTCGGCCTGCTCGGCTCGATCCCGCGCCTCGATGAAGACCGCGACAGGTTGCTCGCGATCGAGGGTGCTGTGCCACCTCCCTTCGCGCTGCCGCAGGGTTGCCGCTTCCACCCCCGCTGCCCCTTCGCGGCCGAGGCCTGCAAGACCGCGCAACCGCCCTTGGCGCCGGTCGCCGAGGGCCATTTGGTCGCCTGCATCCGCGCGCCTGTCGAGCAGCTGGCGGAGCTCGCCCAATGAGCGCGCTGCTGCAGGTCGAGGGCCTCGCCAAGCATTATCCGGTCAAGCGCGGCCTGATGGGCAAGGCGCAGGGGCTGGTTCGTGCGGTGGATGGCGTCTCCTTCGCGCTCGCGCGTGGCGAGACGCTGGCGCTGGTGGGCGAAAGCGGCTGTGGCAAATCCACCACAGCGCGGCTCGTGCTGCGCCTCATCGAGCCGACGGCGGGCACGATCCGCTTCGATGGCATCGAGGTCGCAGGGGCGGCGGAGTTGCGCGCGCTGCGTCGCCGCGTGCAGGTGGTCTTCCAGGACCCCTACGCCTCCCTGAACCCGCGGCTCCGCGTTGGCGAGGCGATCGCCGAGCCGATGGAGGTGCACGGCATCGGCGATGCCGCCTCGCGCAGCGCGCGGGTGAAGGAATTGCTCGGCCTGGTCGGCCTCGCGCCCTTCCATGCGCAGCGCTACCCGCATGAATTTAGCGGCGGCCAGCGCCAGCGCATCGGCATCGCCCGCGCTCTTTCCGTGCAGCCCGAGCTTGTCGTCTGCGACGAGCCCGTCAGCGCGCTCGATGTCTCGATCCAGGCGCAGGTGGTGAACCTGCTGAAGGATCTGCAGCAGCGCTTCGGCTTGTCCTACCTGTTCATCGCGCATGACCTGGCGGTGGTGCGCCACATGGCCGACCGCGTGGCGGTGATGTATCTCGGCCAGATCGTCGAGACGGCGCCGAAGCGCGCCCTGTTCGCCAATCCGCGCCACCCCTATTCGCGCGCGCTGCTCTCGGCGATCCCGCATCCCGATCCGCGCCGGCGCGGGCGTGTCACGCCGCTTGGCGGGGATGTGCCAAGCCCGATGAACCCGCCGCCTGGCTGCCGTTTTCACACGCGCTGCCCGCATGCGCAGGCGATCTGCCGCGAAGAGGCGCCGCTGCTCACCGAGATCGCACCGGGCCATGCCAGCGCCTGCCATTTCGCCGCCGATCTGCCGCGCTTCGAGGCCGGCGCGGGGGAGGGCATCCAGCCGGTCGCGGCGCGCCGGCTTGCGCTCTACGCCGCCGCCAAGGCGCGCCGCGATGGGCCATGACCGCGTGATGCCCCGGCCGACCGGCAGGCTGGTCGCCCCCGCGCGCCTGCCCTAGTCTCGACGCGCAGACAGGGGAGGGCGCCATGGTGGTGCAGCTGGTCGCGCCGCGGCTGATGCTGATGGGCGGCGGGTCCGTGACGAAACTCGGCGAGGTGCTGACGCAGCTCGGCTTGTCGCGGCCACTCATCGTCACCGATCCCTTCATGGTCTCCTCTGGCCTCATCGAGCATGCACTGGCGCCTTTGCGCGCGGCGGGCATGGCGCCAGCGGTCTTTGCCGACACCGTGCCCGATCCGACCGACACGGTAATCGTGGCCGGCGTCGCCGCCATGACGGCCGGCAACTACGACTGCCTCATCGGCTTCGGCGGCGGCAGCCCGATGGACACGGCGAAGGCCATGACGATCCTCGGCGCCGCACCTGCGGGCACGCATATCCGCGCCTTTAAGGTGCCAGCTGCGGCCAATGCAGCGGCGCTCCCCGTGATCTGCGTCCCCACCACCGCGGGCACCGGCAGCGAGGCAACGCGCTTCACCGTCATCACCGACACCGAGCGCGACGAGAAGATGCTGATCGCCGGCCTCGGCGCGCTGCCGCTCGCGGCCGTGGTGGACCACGAGCTGACCTTCGGCCTGCCGCGCCGCATTACGGCCGATACCGGCATCGACAGCCTGACCCACGCGCTGGAAGCCTTCGTCAGCAAGCGCGCCAACCCCGTCGCCGACGACTATGCCCGCAGCGCGATGCGCCTGATTGCACCGAACCTCCGCCGCGTCTGGGCCGCCCCGAAGGACGCCACGGCGCGGGAGGCGATGATGCGCGGCGCGACGCTGGCGGGGCTCGCCTTCTCCAACTCCTCCGTCGCACTGGTGCATGGCATGAGCCGGCCCGTGGGCGCGCATTTCCACGTCCCGCACGGCATGTCGAACGCGATGCTGCTGCCGGCCGTCACGGCCTTCGGCCTGGAAGCGGGCCGCGCGCGCTATGCCGAAGCGGCGCGCGTGATGGGCCTCGCCTCCGAGCAGGAGGGCGACCAATCGGCTTGCGCGAAGCTCGTCGAGGAATTGCGCGCGCTGAACCGCGACCTCGAAGTGCCGACGCCGGCCGCCTATGGCATCGCCCAGCCGGCCTGGGACGGGTTGCTTGCGACCATGGCGGGCCAGGCGCTCGCCTCCGGCAGCCCCGGCAATAATCCCCGCGTGCCGACGGCCGAGGAGATCGTCGCGCTCTATCGCGAAACCTACGGCGCCTGAGGAGCCATCGCCTGCCATGACCACCGCCCCCGCCGAGCAGTTCCTGACGCTGCATGAATTCGTGAAGGAGGCGAAGGCGCGCCTCAGCCCGGGCAACTGGGACTACCTGGTCGGCGCGACCGAGACCGAGACGACCATGATGCGCAACCGCATGGCGCTCGACAGCGTGGGTTTTCGGCCCCGTGTGCTGCGCGATGTCTCCTCGATCGACGTCTCGGGGCGGTTCCTCGGCCGGCAGATCACGCTGCCGGTGATGCTCGCGCCCGTCGGCGGGCTCGAGAATTTCCACCCCGAGGGCGGCGCGCCGGCTGCGCGCGCCTGCGGCGGCTTCGGCGTGCCGATCATGGTCTCCTCGGTCTCGCTGCCGGGCCTCGCACCGATGGCTGCCGCGACGCAGGGGCCGAAGGTGTTCCAGCTCTATGTCCGCGGCGACCGCGACTGGGTGGACGGGATCGCGCGGGAGGCGATCGCGGCCGGCTACGACGCTTTCTGCATGACGGTGGATACCGCCATCTACAGCCGGCGCGAGCGCGACATCGCCAAGCGCTATGTGAAGCCCTGGCGCGAGCGCGCGACGGGGATGCATTTCCAGGCCGGGCTGAACTGGGACGATGTGAAGCGTTTCAAGGATCTGCACAACATTCCGCTGGCGCTGAAGGGCATCGCCACCGCCGAGGACGCGGCCATCGCCGTCGAGCATGGGGTGGAGGTCGTCTATGTCTCGAACCATGGCGGGCGGCAGCTGGATCACGGGCGCGGCGCGCTCGACGTGCTGCCGGAAGTCGTGAAGGCAGTGGATGGCAAGGCCAAGGTCTGGATCGATGGCGGCTTCTCGCGCGGCTCCGACATCGTGAAGGCGGTGGCCATGGGCGCGGAGCTGGTCGGGCTCGGCCGGCTCTACTGCTATGCGCTGGCCTCCGCCGGAGAGGCGGGTGTCGCGCGCATGCTGCACATCCTGCGCGAGGAAGTGCATGAGGTGCTCGGCCTGCTTGGTGTTGCGGCCTTCGGCCAGCTCGACGGGCGTTACCTGCACGCGGCACCACCCGTGGTGCAGCCGCATGTGCACAGCGCCTTCCCGCTGACCAACCTGGCCGATCCCGGCTACCGCTGACCGTCTGGCGGCTTCGCCGCGGCCTCAGCCGCGGCGGAGCGCGCTCGCCGCCCAACTGGCCATCCAGGCCTGTAGCGCGCTGGGCAGGAGCGGCCGGCTCACCCCGAAGCCCTGCGCCAGGTCGCAGCCGGCAGCGGCCGCAGAGCGCCACAGATGCTGATCGCTGATCCCCTCGGCAATCACCGCGCGGCCGTGTTGGCGTGCGGCGTCGGCGATGCGCTCCACCTGCATCCGGGCGCGACGCGTCCGCGGCAGGGCGGCGATCAGGTTGCGATCGAGCTTCACGCCGGCGAAGGGTAGCTCCAGCAGCTCGCTGCGCTGGTCATCCATGCCAAGGTCGTCCAGCACCACATGGAAGCCGCAGCGCTGCAGCCGGGACAGCGCACGGTGCAGCAGCGCGGTGTCGCGCACGATGGAGCTCTCTGTCAGCTCCAGCAGGAGGTCCTCGGGCTGGAAGCCTGAAGCGGCGACGATGGGACCCAGCCGCAAGGGCAGGTCCTGGTGCAGCAGCGCGGCGAGCGGGACGTTGAAGGCCAGCCGAAGCTTTTGGCGCGCCCCCAGCGCTGCCCGCAAATCGCACAGCGCACGGGCAACAACCGCGAGCGTCAGCGGCATGGCCAGGCCGGCCTCCTCGGCCACACCGACGAAATCGGCGGGCGGATGGGCCGAGTGCGGCCGTTCCCAGCGGGCCAGCGCCTCGACCAGCACGGGCCTACGGTCCGCAAGGCGCACCACGGGCTGGAAGCGCACGGTGATCTCGCCGCGCGCGAGGCCGGCGGCGAGCTCGGCAGGGTCCGGCGTCGGCAAGGGGGCGCCGACCCGGGCCAGGGCTGCGGCCAGAGGCGCGCTGTCGGCCGGCACCGTCTTCACCCCTTGGATGCTGGCCCGTCCTGGCCGCCGGGCGACAATCACGAACTCCGTGCCGCTGAAGCGATCGCGCGCGGCTGAGAGCAGCGCATCCGTCGCCTCCTCCGCGTCGAGTACCAGATGGCGCGGTGGATCACCTGGCGCGAGCAGGCGCTGAAGTGCCTCGGCGCCGGTGACGATCTGTACTGGACTGCCTAGCGGCATGCGCCGGGCGGCCTCGCTGGTGGCGGCGATGACGGCAGGGTCTCGGGCCACGAGGAGCAGGCCGCTCGGGCCCGCTGGGCCACGCCGCAGCATGGCCTCAAGGCCGCCTGAGAGGGCCGCGGTCGGCGACCAGGATGGCAGGGTGAGGGCCGCAACGCGGCATGTGCGGCTCAACTATGGGGAGAGCTTCCACTACCCCAATTGGTTGTTTTTCGCAATGATTATCTGGCCGGCCGGATCAGGCGCGGCGCGGCAGCCAGGGTTCCTCGCGCCAGCGCCGCCGCAGCTCCTCATCCTGGCGGCTGAGCAGGGAGCCCCAGGCTTCCCGCCCGAGGAAGCGCGGCACTTGGCCGGTCTCGGCGCATTGCTGGGCGAGGTCGGGGTCGCTCGCCAGCGCTTCCAGCCCGGTCAGCAGTTGGTCGCGCCAGCCCTGCGGTGCGCCCTGGGCGAGAGCGAAGCCGCGACGCGTCGCGCCCAGCGCCTCCAGCCCCGCCTCCCGCAAGGTGGGCAGGTCGGGCAGGAGCGGCGTCCGGCGCGAGGCGGCGACGCCGAGCGCGACCAGCCGGTTTTCTCGCAGGAAGCCGATGGCCTCGGGCAGGGTCAGCGCCGCGGCCGCGACATGGCCGGCAGCGGCCGCCTGACGCGCCGCGGCGGCAGAGGGGAAGGCGAGCAGGGGCATGCTGGCGCGCTCGGCCAGCCGCACGCCAGCCAGATGCGCACCTGTGCCGGCCGGCGGCGTGCCGATGACGCTGCCGGGCGCGCCGTCGCGGAGCGCGTCCAGGCTCGAAACACCGCCCGGCGCGGCGACGACCACCACCGGTTCCTCGATCAGTGCCGCAAGCGGCGTGATCCGGCCGAGCGGCGAGGGCTCGTTCGTCTCCACCGCGCGGGCGAGCAACAGAGGCGTGGTGAGCACGCCGATCACGCGCCGCTCACCGGCCATGGCCAGTTCCGCCAGCGCGTCGAGACCATGCCGGCCCGGCCGGTTGATGATCTTGATCGGCTGGCGCGGCCAGGCGCGTTCCAGGAAGGGGGCCATGGCTCGCGCCCAGCGATCGGCGGGTGCGCCCGTTTGCGCCGGGACCAGCAATTCCAGCGGTTCGCGCCGGCCGGCGCGCGCGACGCCTGGCAGGGCAAGCCCTGCCAGCAGCGTCAGCGCGGCGCGGCGCGGGAGCATCACCTGGCGGGTGCTCCGGCTGGGGGCGCGGCGGGCTCGGCCTTCCGCAGCGACTTCGCGCCGGTGAACAGCACGATCGGCGCGGCGATGAAGGTCGAAGATGCGGTGCCGATCACGATGCCCGCGACCATCAGCCAGGCGAAGCCCGACAGCGTGTCGCCGCCGAACAGCGCCAGCGGCAAGGCCGACAGGAGCAGCGTCATCGACGTCCCGATGCTGCGGTTCAGCGTCTCGTTGATCGAGAGATCCACAAGGTCGCGGAGCGGCATCTGCTTGTACTTGCGCAAATTCTCCCGCATGCGATCGAAGACCACGACCTTGTCGTTGGCGTTGAAGCCGATGATGGTCAGGATCGCGGCGACGGTCGTCAAGTTGAACTCGATCCCCGTCACCACCATCAGGCCCACGACCTTGGTGGTATCCAGCAGCAGCGTCGCGATGCCGGCCACCGCGAACTGCCATTCGAACCGAAACCAGATGTAGAGAAGCATAGCGAGGAAGCTGATGCCGAGCGCGATCAGCCCGCCCATGAAGAGCTCGGCCGAGATGCGGTTGCCGACGGCCTCCACCCGCAGAATACGCGTGCCGGGCGCGACCTGTTCGAGGGCAGCACGCACCTGCGCCACCGCGCGCTGCGTGCCCGCTTCGTCGGCCTGCACCGGCAGGCGCACCAGCACGCTGTCGGGCGAGCCGAATTCCTGCAGCCCGACATCGCCGAGGTTGAGCCCGCTGACGGTCGAGCGGAGCTGTGCGAGGTTCGCCGGGCCTGGCGTGCGGACCTCCATCACGATGCCGCCGCGGAAGTCGATGCCCTTCTCAAGGCCCGGGTAGACCGCAAGCCCGACCGAGGCGGTGGAGACGAGGGCGGAGAAGACCAGCCCGATCTTCGCACCCTTCATGAAGCGGATCTTGGTGTCGTCCGGCACCAGGCGGAACAGCGGCCGGCCGAGGCGCTGCAGGAAGGAGAGGCCCGGCCGCTCCAGCACCGGCAGCTCCTTCGGGCGGCGGGTGCGGAACCACCAGGAGATGATGAGCCGCGTTACCACAGTCGCGGTCCACATCTGCACGATGGTGCCGACGGCAACCGTCACCGCGAAGCCGCGCACCGGGCCGCTGCCAAAGCCATAGAGACAGGCCATGGCGATCAGGTTCGTCAGGTTCGAATCCAGGATCGTGCCGGAGGCCTTGGTGTAGCCGGCTTCCAGCGCATTGATCGGACTTCGCCCGTTCTTGATCTCTTCCCGGATGCGTTCGTTGATCAGGATATTGGCATCGAGCGCGGTGCCGAGCGTCAGCACGATGCCGGCGATGCCGGGCAGGGTCAGCGTCGCGCCCATCACGCTGAGCACGCCGATCATGATGATGATGTTCGCCAACAGCGCGATGTTGGCGATCCAGCCGAAGAAGCCGTAGGCGAAGCCCATGTAGAGGAAGACGAAGGCGGTGCCGACGGCGAGCGAGATGACGCCCGCGCGGATCGCATCCGCGCCGAGCTCGGGCCCGACGGTGCGTTCCTCCACCACGGTCAGCGGCGCGGGGAGCGCGCCGGCGCGCAGCAGCACGGACAGGTCGTTCGCGCTCTGCACGGTGAAGCTGCCGCTGATCTGGCCGCGGCCACCGGTGATCGGCTCGCGGATCACTGGCGCGGTTATCACCTTGTCGTCGAGGACGATGGCAAAGGGCCGGCCGGTGTTGTTGCGCGTGATTTCGGCGAAGCGGCGGGTGCCGATGGAATCGAAGGTGAAGTTCACCACCCATTCGCCGGTGCGGCTGTCCTGGCCGGCGCGTGCATCGGTCAGGTTGGCGCCGTCCACCTCGACGCGGCGGCGCACCGCGTAGCGCTCCTGGCCGCGCTCGCCGGCCAGCAGCATCACGCCGGGCGGGGCGGTGGTGGCGCTGCGCGCATCCACGCTTTCGTCCACCAGGTGGAAGGTCATGCGCGCGGTGCGGCCGAGCAGATCCTTGATGCGGGCCGGGTCCTCGACGCCGGGCAGCTGCACCAGGATGCGGTTCTGCCCCTGGCGGGCGATCAGCGCTTCGACCAGGCCGCTTTCGTCAATGCGCCGGCGCACGATCTCGAGCGATTGCTCGACGGCGCTCGATGCCTTGGCGCGCAGCGCGAGCTCGGTGAGCGTCGCGGTGACGATGCCGTCGGGGCTCACCGTCACGTCGATGTCGGGCTGCTGCGAGGCGGTGCCGGCGCCGACCTGGATCGCGGCCTCGCGTAGGATGCGCGCGACGTCATTCGCACGAGCAGGGTCGGAGACACGGAGAGAGACGCGCCGCTCGGCGGGGTTGGCGGCAAGGCCGGTGTAGAGGATGCGCGGCGTGGCGGCGGCCGTGCCGCGGCGGGTGGTCTCGACCAACGTCTCAAGCCGTTCCCGCACCATCACGGAGGTGTCCACCTCCAGCAGCAGGTAGGAGCCGCCGCGCAGATCGAGGCCAAGGCTGATCTGGCGGGCCCAGTTGGGCAGGCTCTCCCGCGGGAGGAGGTTCGGCAGCGAGATCAGGACGCCGAGGAGGCAGACGCCGACAATGGCGAGCGCCTTCCAGCGGGCGAAATACATCATGGCGTCAGACGAGCCCGGGTCCCTGGGTGATGGCCACGAAACCCCTGCCGGGCCGCGGTCCTTTGGCCGCGGAACATGCGCGGGGGTGCCCCCCGATGCAAGCCCGGCTATGTCTGGGGCTCCGGATCAAGGGTAGGGCGATGACGCTGCGGGTGGCGGTGCTGGGGGCGGGGCATTTCGGGCGCTTTCATGCGCTGAAGGCGGCCAAGGGGGCGCGGACCCGGCTGGTCGGCATTCATGACGCCGACCCGGCCCGCGCCGCGCTGGTGGCCGCCGAGGCCGGGGCGCCGGCGCTCGGCCTCGCGGAGGCGATCGAGGCCGCCGAGGCGGTGATCGTCGCGGCACCCACGCGCTTTCACTTTGCGCTCGGCCGGGCGGTGCTGGAGGCAGGGCGGCACCTCTTCATGGAAAAGCCCATCGCGGCGACGCTGGCCGAGGCCGATGCGCTGGCCGAGATGGCTGCCGCGCGGGGGCGGGTGCTGCAGGTCGGCCATATCGAGCGCTTTTCGGCCGCCTTCCGGGCGGTGGTTGCCGCGCCGGGGCGCGAGGGGGCGCTTTCGTGGGAGGCGGTGCGCGCTGCGCCCTTCCGGCCGCGGAGCCTCGATGTCTCCGTCGTGCTGGATTTGATGATCCACGACATCGACCTGGTCCTGACGCTCGCCGGGGAGGAGCCTTCGGCGGTCGAGGCGGTCGGCGCTCGGGTGGCCTCTGACCATCCGGATTTCGCCGTGGCGCGGTTCCGCTTTCCCTCCGGCCGGGCGGCGGTGATCACGTCCTCCCGCGTTTCCGTGACAATGGAGCGGCGGTTGCGCGTGCTGGGGCGGGAGGGGGAGATGGCAGTGAACTTCCTCGACCGCAGCCTGGTGGCGATGCGCCGCGGCGGGGCAGAGGCGTTGGAGACCATGCCGGGCTTCGGCCTCGACCGGTCGAGCTGGACCGACCATGACAGCCTGGAGGCCGAGCAGGCGGGCTTCGCCGCGGCCTGCCTGGACGGAGTAGCGCCGGTGGTGGATGCGGCGGCGGGCCGGCGGGCGCTGAAGGCTGCGCTGGCGGTGGAGGCCGCGATCGGCTGAGAGGACCGCGGTTTCGGACAAAATCCTCGGCCCGGGGCACGTCGGCGGTTTCGGACAAAATCCCCGGCTCGCGGAACATCCGGGTGTTTCGGACAATATCTGGGGCCTAGCCTTCTCGGCCTTGGCGTGCTGGCGGATGAACAGCTTTAAGGAGCCATGCCGGCCCTCTCAGGCGCGGCATATGTTCCTATGGTGCGCCCGGTACCCGTCCCGGTCCAGCGAAAACGCCCGCCTCAGCCCCGGCCTGCCAGCTCCGCCAGCACCGCCTCCGCCGCCGCCGCGCTCGGTGCCAGGCCCGGGGGGTGCAGCTGGCCCAGGACGCCGCGGAAGGCGTCGCGCTGGGCGCTCGCGTCGGGGCCCTCCAATAGCCGCTCCAGCGCGGCCGCCAGCGCCTCGGGCGTCGCGCGGTCCTGGAGGTATTCGGGCGCGACCTCGCGCTCGGCCAGCAGATTGACCAGCGAGGCGAAGCGCACCTGGACCAGCCGCTGCACGATCGCCGCAGTGATCGGGTTCACGCGATAGGCGACCACATGCGGGATGCCGGCCACCGCCATCTCGAGGCTCGATGTCCCGGATTTGATCAGCCCCGCCCCGCCACCCGCCGCCACGGCGGCGAAGGCATCGTGCTTGTCGGGGAGCGCCTCGACCAGGATGGGCCGGCCCGGCCAGCCGGCGACGCCCGCCCGCACCAGCTCCGCCACGACCGGGGAGACGGGGACGATGGGGCGAAGCCCCGGCCGGCGCGCCGCCAGCAGCCCGAGGGCTGAGCCGAACAGCGGCAGCAGGCGCTTGGCCTCCATCCGCCGGCTGCCGGGCATGACCAGCAGCGGGCGCTCCGCCGGGCTGACCCCGTGCGCGGCCCGAAAACGGGCGGCGTCGCCGGCATCGGCGCCGCTTTCCAGCACCGGGTGGCCCACGAAGCTGGCGGGGATGCCGGCGGCCTCGAAGATCACCGGCTCGAAGGGCAGCAGGCAGAGGATGCGGTCCACCCGTTGGCGGATCTTCGCCACGCGCCCCGGCCGCCAGGCCCAGATCTGCGGCGCGACATAATGGATGATGGGGATGCCGAGCGGTTTCACGCGCTCTGCCAGCCGCATGGTGAAGCCCGGGCTGTCGATGGTGACGATGGCGGCGGGGCGGCGGGCGGTGATGTCTGCCACCGTCTGTTGCAGGCGGCGGGCGAGGTTGCGGATATTGGGCAGCACCTCGATCAGCCCCATCAGCGCCAATTCGCGCATCGGGAACAGGCTTTCGACGCCCTGCTCGGCCATCCGCGCCCCGCCGATGCCGGCGAAGCCGAGGCCGGGCTCGCGCGCCCGCAGCGCCGCGACCAGCCGCGCGCCGAGGGCATCGCCGGAGGCTTCGCCGGCCACGATGTAGATCAGCATCAGGCGAACTCCGCCGGCGTCGGCGCCGGGATAGGGCTGCGCGGCCAGTCGCGGTGGTTGCGCACCGCGCCGTGCTCTCGCACCTCCGCCAACGCCGCGGGGTCGAGGGTGGCGAAGACCCAGCCTGGCGCGTCCGCCGTGCCGGCGGCCAGCACGCCATCTTCGGGGAAGCCGCGATCGGCCGGGCCGAACACCGCGGCATGGCCGCGATTGACGTCGAGCGCGGCGGACCAGGGCGCCTCGCCAACCGTGGGCGTGGTGGCGACATAGCACTGGTTCTCGATGGCGCGCGCGGCGGCCGAGACCAGCACGCGCGTCGCGCCATGGCGGCTATCGGTGCAGGAGGGTGCGAGGATCGCCCAGGCACCCGCCTCCACCTGGGCGCGGACCAGCTTCGGGAATTCGACATCGTAGCAGATGGCGATGCCAAGCCGGCCCCAGGGCGTGTCGAAGACGCGCGGCGGCGCGCCGGGGGAGACGCCCCAGCGCTCGGCCTCGAAGCGGGTCATGATGCGCTTGTCCTGGAAGGCCATGCGGCCATCGGGCGCAATCAGCGGGGCGCGGGCGACCACGCGGTCGCCGAAGCGGACTGGCAGGGTGCCCGGCAGCAGCCAGATGGCGTTGCGGGTCGCGGCGGCGCGCATCGCGGCAAGGATGGGCTCGGCGTTCGCGACCATGGCGGCGAGCTCTGTCGCCTCATCCGTGACCTCGCGCCCGACCAGCGCCGCGCCGAGCTCGACGCAGGCATATTCGGGCAGGACCAGCAGATCGGCCTGGTCCTTCGCCTGCGCGATCCAATGGTCGAGCTTGGCGCCCCAGGCGGCGATCGAGGCCGGGCGCTCGACGGGGTATTGCAGCAGGCCGAGGCGGAGCGGGTGGGCCGGCGGGGGGGTCATGCCGCCAGTTCCTTGATCCAGAAGGTCAGGCGGTGCGGGGTCTCGGCCGTGGCGCCGACCTCCTTCCAATCAAAGGTGACGGCAAGGTCCGGGCGCGGCGTGTAGCCGCGCTTCCGCCAGAACGCGTCGAGGGGCACATGCCCGGCCGGGCGGCGCGGGTCGGCCGGGTCGCGGACCACGCCGCAGAAGGCAGCGAAGCTAAGGCCGATGGCGCGCGCATGGGCCTCGCGCTCCGCGAAGAACCGCACGCCCGCGCCGCGGCCACGATAGGGCGCGAGCAGCACCGATTCGCCGAAGTAACAGAAACCCGCCGGGTCGAGACCGGCGGCCTCGAAGACGGCGCGGACGGGGGCGTGGCCCTGGGTCATGGGCTCGCAGGTGGCAGCGCCCACCACGCGCTCGCCGTCGCGGCAGACGACGATGGCGGCGCCGGGGGCGTCGGCATAGGCGCGGAGGTAGCGCCGCTCATAGGCCTCGTCGCCCTCATAGAGGTAGGGCCAGTCGCGGAAGACAGCGATGCGGAGCCGCGCGAGATCGGGCAGCAGCGGATGCAGCGCCGCGCCGGCCAGTGTCTCGAAGCGCAGATGGACGTCGGACATGGGGGGATGCATAGGCATCGGGCGGGGCGGGGGAAAGGGTGCGATCGCGTGGATGCGGTGGAACTGATCGGCCTTCTGGCCGGAGCCATGACAACCAGCGCCTTCGTGCCCCAGGCGGTGCAGACCTGGCGGACGCGCTCGGCGCGGGATGTGAACGCCGGGCTGCTGGTGCTGCTCGTGGTCGGCAACTCGCTCTGGTTCACCTATGGGGCGCTGGTCGGGTCCTGGGGGCTGGTGGCGGCGAACATCGTCACCGTGCCGCTCTGCGCGCTGATCCTGTGGGTGAAGTTACGGCACGGGTGAGGGGGCGTAGCGGGAGGGACGCTGCCCCTCTCGAACTCACCCCGCGCCGATCGCCGCACTCTCCTCGGCCGCCTGCAGGAAGGCGCTGAGGCCGGAGGTGACGACTTCCGGCTCCAGCCCGCGCAGGATGAAGACCAGGCGGGAGCGGCGGGGCGTATCGGCGGGCCAGGCGGCCAAGCGCCGGGGCGGGTGGAAGACGCCCTGCACGCCATGCACCACGACGGGCTGCGCTTCGCCGGCGATATCGAGCACGCCCTTCACCCGCAGCACTGCCGCGCCGCGCACGGTGGCCAGCATCTCGAGCCAGCCGGCGATCCCTTCCCAGTGCAGCGGGCGGTCGAAATCGAGGCAGAGCGCGCGGATATCGGCGCCGTGGCGGTTCGGGTCGTGGTGATGATGGTGGTGGCCGTGATCATGGTGGTGATCATGGCCGTGATGGTGGTGGTCCTGCGTGTCGTCCTGCCGCGCCGCGCCGATCCAGGCGGCGATGTCGGGGGCCTTGGCGGTGGGGTCGAAGGGACCGGCGGCCAGCAGCGCCGCGGGCGCGATGGCGCCAGCCACGGCCTCAAGCATGGGCGCGACGGGGTTCAGCGCGCGCAGACGCGAGCGCAGCGCGGCCACGGCCCCGGGCGAAGCAAGGTCGGTCTTGCTGATCACCAGCCGGTCCGCGACAGCGGCCTGGCGGCGGGCTTCCTCCTGTGCGTCTAGGGTGGCGGCGCCGGCCACCGCATCCACCACCGTCACCACGCCATCCAGCGCGAAGCGGCGCGCGAGGCGGGGATCGGCCATGAGCGTGGCCAGGATCGGTGCGGGATCGGCGAGCCCCGTCGTCTCCAGCACCACGCGGCGGATGCTGCGGCCGGCCAGGATCCGGTCCCACAGCTTGTCGAGCGCGACCGGCAAATCACCGCGCACCGTGCAGCAGAGGCAGCCGGCCGCCAGCAGCACGGCCTCGCCGTCCAGCTTCTCGACCAGCAGGTGATCGAGGCCGATCTCGCCGAATTCGTTGATCAGCACGGCGGTGTCGGCCAGGGCCGGATCGCCGAGCAGCGCGTTCAGCAGCGTCGTCTTGCCGGCGCCGAGGAAGCCGGTCAGCACCGTCAGCGGCACGGGGCCTTGGGGGAAGGCGCCGCTCATCGGCCGTAGAGCGCGTTCGGATCGGCCTCGGGCGCAGTCAGCGTGGCCAGCTCGTCCCCCCGCAGCGCGCGGTAGAAGCAGTTGCGCCGGCCGGTGTGGCAGGCGACGCCGGTCTGATCCACCAGCGCCAGCAGCGCATCGCCATCGCAATCGAGGCGGATATCCACCAGGCGCTGCACCTGGCCCGAGGTCTCGCCCTTCCGCCACAAAGCCTGGCGGGAACGCGACCAGTAGCAGACGCGCCCGGTGGCGAGCGTCTCGGCCAGCGCCGCGCGGTTCATCCAGGCCATCATCAGCACCTCGCCGGTGTCGTGCTGCTGGGCGATGCAGGCGACGAGGCCATGCGCGTCATAGCGCACGGCATCCAGCAGCAGGGCGCGGGCGCCAGGGGAGGGAGCCGGGGAGGGGGCCGAGGAGGGGCTTTCGGTGGGCATGGCGCTGGGTCCGGTCGGGCGTTACACCATATCGCCCGGCAGGCGCCGGGCGGGAAGGGCAGATGGGCGAGAGCTTGGCAGGGTCTGGGCCAGCGGCCGGAATGGGCGCGGCGGCGCTGGAGGCGGCGCTGGATCGCGCGGCGGCGGGCTGCGCGGCGCGTGGCGCGCAGATGACAGAGCTGCGCCGGCAGGTGCTGCGGCTGATTCTGGCCTCGCCCGCGCCGATCGGCGCCTATGCGCTGTTGGATCAGCTGCGCACGGAACGCCGCGGCGCGGCACCGCCCACCGTCTATCGCGCGCTGGATTTCCTGCAGGAGCAGGGGCTGGTGCACCGGGTGGAGCGGCTGAACGCCTTCATCGGCTGCGCGGGGCCGGAGCCGCATGCGCATTGCGGGCATGGTCATGACCATCCCCACCAATTCCTGATCTGCAAGGGCTGCGGCGCGGCGGCCGAGATCTGCGACGGATCGGTCGCGGCGGCGGTCACGGCCGCGGCGCGCGCGGCGGGCTTCGTCGCGCATCGCACGACGGTCGAGGTGGAAGGCCTCTGCGCCGCCTGTGCGGGCGCGGCAGCCGGGACCACGCCGCACGCGTGATCCCGGGCGGGCCGCGCGCCGCGGGCCGGCTCAGCGCGGCAGCAGCGCCAGCCCCTGTTCCAGGTCCCGGCGCAGATCCTCCACCTCCTCAAGGCCGATATGCAGGCGCACGGCCTGCCCGGGCAGTTGCGGCGTCACGCGGCGGACGACGCCGACATTGGTGGGCAGCGCCAGGCTCTCATACCCGCCCCAGGAGGCGCCGATGCCGAACAGCTTCAGATTGTCCACGAAGCGGAAGATCTCGGCTTCCGTGTAGCGGGGCTGGAACACCACGCCGAACAGGCTGCAGGCGCCGGTAAAGTCGCGCTTCCAGATCGCATGGCCCGGATCCTGCGGCAGGGCGGGATGCAGCACATGCAGCACCTCGGGCCGCGCCTGCAGCCAGCGCGCGATGTCGAGCGCCGCCGCTTCCTGATGCGCCAGCCGGACGGCCATGGTGCGCACGCCGCGCAGCGCCAGCCAGCAATCATCGGGGCTGGCGTAATGGCCCATCGCGCTCGCGGCGCCGCGCACCACCAGGTGATGCGCTTCGGTGTTCACCGTGATCGAGCCGAGCAGGATGTCGGAATGGCCGCCGACATATTTGGTCAGCGCCTGGATCGAGACGTCGCAGCCCTTGGCGAAGGGCTGGAAGTGATGGATGCCCCAGGTGTTGTCGATCATGCTGACCGCGCCGCGCGCACGCGCCAGCGCCGTCAGCGCGGGCACGTCCTGCACCTCGAAGGTGTGGCTGCCGGGGCTTTCCAGATACAGCACGCGGGTGTTCTCCCGCCACAGCGGGGCGAGCGCCTCGGCGGTGGTGGTCGGGTCGTAGAAGGTGGTCTCGATGCCGAAGCCGGCCATCATGCCCTCAGCCAGGCCGCGCGCCGGGCCATAGACGCTGTCGGGCATCAGGCAGTGATCGCCCGCCTTCAGGAAGGCCAGCAGCGGCACCGCGACGGCGGCGAGCCCGGTGCTGACGATGGTGCAATGCGTGCCGCCCTCGATCTGCGCCACCATGTCTTCCAGCGCGTAATGGGTCGGGCCGCCCTGCGTGCCATAGGTCATCACCCGCTCGAAGCGGCGCTTGCCGTTCTCGACGCGCGCCGTGCAGGAGGGCTGCAGCACGGTGGAGCCGCGATGCACGGGCGGGTTCACGAAGCCGTGGCTGCGCACCGCGGGGCGCGAGCCGTGGGTGATGCGTGTGGCCAGGCCCCTCGTCGTGTCGTCGGTCATCAGCTGGTCGCCTTCGGCGTCTCGGGCCGCGAGGCCCATTCGGTCCAGGAACCATCATAGACGGCGGGCTCGGGCAGGCCGGCGCGCACCGCGCCGAGCGTCAGCACGCAGGCCGTCACACCCGTGCCGCAGGAGGTGACGGTGGCGCGGTTCGCATCGGCGCCGCGCGCGGCGAAGATCGCGCGGAGGCTCGCCGCGTCCTTCATCGTGCCGTCGGCGTTGAGCAATTCGGGGAAGGGGAGCGAGGCCGCGCCCGGCATGTGCCCCGACGGCAGGCCGGGGCGCGGTTCCGGCGCGGTGCCGTCGAAGCGGCCCTTGGTGCGCGCATCGAGAACCAGTGCCTCCGCACTGCCGCCGGCGATGATGCGCTTCACGTCGCCGATGCCCGCAAGCCGCCGCGCGATCAGGTCGGGGACAAAGGTCGCGGGCGTGGCGGCGACAGGCTCGCCGGGCTCGAGCGCACGGCCTTCGGCCTTCCATTTCGGCAGGCCGCCATCGAGCACCGCGACGCGCTCATGCCCGAACAGCCGCAGCAGCCACCAGCCGCGCGGGCCGGAATACATCCCCTTCTGGTCGTAGCAGACAATGCGCGTGGCATTGCCCACGCCGAGCGCGCCAATCACCTTGGCAAAGCGCGCCGGCGTCGGGACCATGTGCGGCAGCGGATCATCCGGGTCCGCCGCCTCATCGAGGTCGAGGAAGCGCGCGCCCTGGATATGCGCCTTGGCGAATTCCGTGAGCCCGTCGAGCGGCGCCTCCGTCGGGAGGTACTTGGTGCAGTCCAGCACGACGAGGTCGGGGCTGCCGAGCGCGCCGGCCAGCCATTCGGTCGAGACCAGGTTGTCCATCGGCGTCACTCCGGAAGGATGAAATGGATGCGCCGGTTCTGCCGGCCCTTATTCTCGAGCTTCGTCACCTCGACCCGCCCGATCTCGGAAAGCCGCCGCACATGCGTGCCGCCGCAGGGCTGCAGGTCCACCGGCGCCTCCTCCGGCCCGATGCGCACCAGCCGGATGCGCCCCGCGCCGCGCGGCGGCTGGACGGAGAGGGTGCGGACCATCTGCGGGTTCGCATCGAGCTCGGCTTCGGTGATCCAGCGCGATCCGGTTGCGTGATCCTCGGCGATCAGCGCGTTCAGGCGTTCGGTGAGCCAGGCGGCGGTCGGCGGGTCCGGCAGGTCGAAGTCGAGGCGGGATTTCTCCACGCCGATCTGGTTGCCGGTGGCGAAGATGCCGGGGAGGACGCTGCACAGCAGATGCATCGTGGTGTGCATGCGCATGTGCTTGTGCCGCCGCGTCCAGTCGAGCGTGACCGCAACCTCCGCGCCGACCGGCGGCGGTGCCGCGCCTGGCGTAAGGGTTTGGATGATGGCGCCGGCCTCGCCCTTGATCGCCTCCGCGACCTGGGCCTCCCCTCCCGCCCAGCGCAGCGTGCCGGCATCGCCGGGCTGGCCGCCGCTGCGGGCGTAAAGGACCGTGCGGTCGAGGATGACGCCCTTCTCGTCCAGCGCCACGACATGCGCGGTGCAGTCCTGCAGATAGGCATCCTCGGTGAAGAGCGGTTCTGTCGTCATCCAGATATCCATTCGCTGCGCAGCCGGTCGCGGTTGAGCTGCAGCCAGAGCAGGGCGAGCGCCGTCGGCGCGCCGTCCAGCCGGTTCTCCGCCACCAGGCGGAAGGCGTCCTCGGCGCCGAGCAGCACGACGCGCGTCTCCTCATTCTCGCTCGCAAGACCATGCGTCCCGCCCGCGCCGCCGTCGAGATCCACTGCGGCGCAGAAAACATGCACCACCTCGTCGCAGCCGCCTGGCATCAGCAGGTAGCGCCCGATCGGCACAAGCGCGCGGGCGGTAAGGCCCGTCTCCTCGGCGAGTTCGCGGCGTGCGGCATCGGCCGGGTCCTCGGCGGGATCGAGCAGCCCGGCGGGCAGTTCAGTCTGCACGGGATCAAGGCCGGCGGCATGCGCGGGCAGGCGGAACTGCTCGATCAGCGCGACGCGGTCGGTGACGGGGTCATAGGGCAGGATCACCACGCCGCGGCCACGCCGCCACAACTCCCAGGTCAGCGGGCCGGAGCGCGTGCCGTCGAAGCGCGCATGGCGGAAGCGCACGCGCTGCAGCGCAAAGCGTTCGGCGAAGACGATCTCATCCGCCTCGACCTCAAGCCCCGGTACGGGCGGGATGGGCGGTGCCTTGGGATGGCGGGGCGGGGTGGCGCTCATCGGCGGGGGACCGTAGCCTTGGGGGGCTGGAACGTCCATGTCCTCACCCGATCACCCATCCTCCGACCCAAGCGCGGCGCGCGAGCGCGAGAACCTGGCCCGGGCGCGGCAGGGGGCGATCCTGCTCGTGCTCGGCTCCTCGGCGACCTTCACGGTCGCGGCGGCGGCGGTGAAGGCGCTGGGCGGGGAGATTCCGCTCGCGCAGCTCATTCTCTTCCGCAACCTCTTCGCGCTGCCGGTCCTGCTGCTGTTGCTGCTGCGGGAAGGCGGCTTGCAACTGCTGGTCCCGCGGGAGCCGCAGTGGCATGCGGCGCGGATCGTCTGTGGGCTGATCGGCATGATCGGCGCCTTTGTCGGCTACACACATCTGCCGCTGGCGACCGCGACGGTGCTGGGCTTCACCATGCCGCTGTTCCTGACCGCGCTGTCGGTGGTGCTGCTGCGCGAGCGTGTGGGCTGGCGGCGCTGGACGGCAGTCGCGGTTGGCTTCCTCGGCGTGCTGCTGGTGGCGCGGCCGGGGTCGGGGAATGCCGCGCTGCCGCTATGGCCGGTGGTGACGGTGCTGGTCGGCTCGCTGACCTGGGCGCTGGCGATGATGAGCATCCGGCGGCTGGGCGAGCGCGGCGAGCATGGCGTGACGATCGTGCTGTGGTTCGCGATCGGCTGTTCCGTGCTGGCCGGGATCGCGGTGATCCCGGTCTGGGTGGATCCGACGCCGCGGCAATGGGCGCTGCTCCTGGCGATCGGGCTGGTCTCGGCAGTGGCGCAGCTGCTGATGACGGAGGGCTACCGGCGCGGTGAGACGACGCTGCTGGCGCCCTTCGAATATGCCGCGCTGATCTGGACGATGCTGCTGGGCGCGCTGATCTGGGGCGAGTGGCCGGGGCTGCTGGATCTGCTGGGCTTCGCCGTGCTGGTGGGGGCGGGGCTGTTCATCTGGTGGCGGGAGACGCGGCTGGCGAAGGCCGCGCGATAAGTCGCACCAGTTGTCGGTTCGCTTACAGCGCCTTCCGGAACCACAGCCGGGCATGGCCGGCGGGCATGCCGTCCAGCCGTCCGAACTCGGCATAGCCGTTGCGCTGCCAGAAATCCGGCGCCTGGAAGCTGAAGGTGTCGGTGTAGGCATGCGCGCAGCCGCGTTCGCGCGCGATCGCCTCCGCCCGGCGCAGCAGCTCGGAGCCGAGGCCCAATCCGCGCACCTCCCGCGACAGCCACAGCCAGTCCACGAACAGCCAGCCCCAGAAGGTGAGCCCCAGCAGCCCGCCGCGCACTGCGCCATCCGGCGCGCGCGCCAGCAGCGTCACCGGCTCCCGGTCATAGGCGCCGCCCATTTCCTGGTTATAGGCATGCAGACCGCGCTGGATCGCGGCCACGGCGTCGAGCTCGGGATAGGCGTCCTCGACGATCTGGATGTCGGTCATGTCGTCCCTTGGCCGCCCTTGGTCACGCGTGCGACTCGGCCGGCGCAGCAGGCCATGCCCCTCAGCGCCGCGCCAGCCCCCTGAGGGCCAGCGCCAGCGCCCGGACCTCGTCAGCCGCCACCGAGCGCGGCGCGGCTTCCGTCACGCCAAGCCCCGCGGCGAAGGCGGTGGCGAAACCGCTGCGGTTGCCGAGCGGCGCGTCCAGCAGCGTCAGGCCCTGCTTGCGCAGCGCGGCCGCAACCTCGGCGCCAACCTTCCCCTGCGCGGGCACGCGGTTCAGCGTCAGCGCAGTGGGGCGCTTTTCCGCGCGCGCCAGTTCGAGCGTCGCGCCCATCGCCCAGAGATCGGCGGCCGAAGGTTGCAGCGGCACCAGCACGAGGTCGGCCGCGCGGATCGCGATGCGCGCATCCGTGTCGTCATGCGGCGGCGTGTCGAGCAGCACGATGTCGTGGCTACGGCGGAGCTTGTCGCAGGCGCCCGGCACCCGCCAGCCGGACGGCCCCTCGAAGTGGAGGGCATGGGCCTTGGGGCCCGCGGCCTGCCGCGCGGCGTGCCAATGCGTCAGCGTCTTCTGCGGATCGGTGTCGAGCAGCGCGACACTCTCCCCAAGCCCCGCGAAAGCGGCGGCGAGGTTGGCCGCCAGCGTGGATTTGCCGGCACCGCCCTTGCGCTGCGCGACGGCGACGACGAAGGCCATGAGCGCGACTCCGCACGGTCATTGTGCAGTGCGAAGAATAGCAGGCCGGGGCGGGCCATCCTAACGTCCGGTTGTGACGCGGGCCGGGCGCGCACCCTGTGGGCAGAGCGTGCCGGGCCGCGTTAGGCTCGTCCGATGGAGGAACTGCTCACCCCGGCCGAGATGGTGCGCGCGGATGCCGCGGCCATTGCGGGTGGCGTGCCGGGTCTCGTGCTGATGGAGGCGGCGGGGCGCGCTGTGGCGCGTGCGGCAATGCGGCGCTTCCGGCCGGTGCGGACCCTGGTGCTGGCCGGGCCCGGCAATAATGGCGGCGATGGCTGGGTCGCGGCGCGGCTACTGGAGCAGGCGGGCTGGCCCGTTGCCGTGGCACCGCTCGCCATGCCGCGGGCGGGGACGGACGCCGCCACCGTGGCCGCGCGCTGGCGCGGGCCGGTCGTGCCCTTCGCCGCGGCTGAGTTGGCGCGGGCGGGGCTGGTGATCGACGCCGTCTTCGGCGCCGGGCTCTCGAAGCCGGTCGAGGGGCGGGTGGCGGAGCTGCTCGGCGCCGTGACCGCGCCGATCCTGGCGGTGGATGTGCCCTCGGGCCTCGATGGCGCGACAGGCGAGATGCGCGGCTTCGCGCCGCAGGCGGCGCTGACGGTCACCTTCTTCCGCCGCAAGCCCGGCCATCTTCTGCTGCCGGGCCGCAGCCTGTGCGGGGAGGTGGTGCTGGCCGATATCGGCCTGCCGGAGGCAGTGCTGCCCGGCCTTGGTATCCGCGCCTGGCGGAACGGGCCCTGGCTGTGGCGCCTGACGCGCCCGGGGCCGGAGGCGCACAAATATGCGCGCGGCCATGTGGTGGTGGCGGCGGGTGCGGGGATGACCGGCGCGGCGCGGCTGGTGGCGGCCGGCGCGCGGCGGGCTGGGGCAGGGCTTGTGACCATCGCCGCGCCCGATGCGGCGACCGCTGCGGTGCTGCGCGCGGGCGATCCTGGCGTGATCGTCACCGAGGATGGCGTGGCGGCGCTGGCCGATCCGCGTCTCGGCGTCTGGGTGATCGGGCCAGGCCTGGCGCCGGATGCCTCCACGCGCGCGCTGCTCCGCCAGGTGGTGGGGGCGGGGCGGCTTGTGGTGGCCGATGCGGGGGCGCTGCGCGCAGCGGCGGGCGATCCCGGCGCCGTCGAGGGCTGCGCCATCCTCACGCCCCATGCCGGGGAATTCGCCGCGCTGTTCGGCGCGCCCGGCGCGGACCGCCCGTCCGCGGTGCGCGCGGCGGCCGCGGCGACGGGGGCGGTCGTTGTGCTGAAGGGGGCGGATACGCTCATCGCCGCGCCCGACGGGCGGCTCGCCATCAACGACAATGCGCCGCCCTGGCTTGCAACCGGCGGGACGGGGGATGTGCTCGCCGGCATCGCGGCTGCCCTGCTCGGCCAGGGGCTGCCGCCCTTCGAGGCCGCCGCCGCGGCCGTCCATCTGCATGGGGCGGCCGCAGAGGTCGCCGGGCCGGGGCTGTTGGCAGAGGACCTGCCGGCGCGGCTACCCGCCATGCTCGCGCGCTTCTCGCTCGATTGAGCCGGCCGGATCGGGCAGCATCTGCCCTGTAACATCCGGTAAGGAAGCGTGATGTCGGACCTTGCCGAGGCTCCAGGCCTCTTCGACCGGGCGCTCCGGCGCGTGGCTGCGCTGTGGCGGGACATGGCCGGCAATGGCGCGGCGGACACGGCAGCCGGCATGGCCGAGCAGATGCGGGAATGCCTGGATGCGCGGGGCGGCGAGGTCTCGGCGCGCGCACGCGCGGCGGGGCTGGCGCAGAGCTACCTCGCGGCCGGGCCGGAGGGGCGGGGTGAGTTCCTCCGCGCCCTGGCCGGCTTCGATTCCGACCATGAGGCGGTTCGCGCGGCGTGGGAGAAGGTCGCGGCCGCGACGGGCGTGGCCGAGCGCGCGGCGGCGAAGGCAAGGCTGCGCCGCGCGCTGGAGCCGCCGCGGATGCGGCTGCTGACACAATTCACCGCCATCCCCGACGGGGTGAAGTTCGTCGTCGATCTGCGCGCCGATCTGCTGGCGCGCATGCCAGGCAACCCGATGCTGGAGGCGCTGGAGGCGGATTGCCGCACGCTGCTCGCGGCCTGGTTCGATGTCGGCTTTCTGGAGTTGCGGCGGATCGACTGGGCCTCGCCCGCCGCGCTGCTCGAGAAGCTGGTGCAGTACGAGGCGGTGCACCGCATCCGCACCTGGCGCGACCTGAAGAACCGCCTTGATTCCGACCGGCGCTGCTACGCCTTCTTCCACCCGCGCATGCCCGAGGAGCCGCTGATCTTCGTCGAGGTCGCGCTGGTGAAAGGCATGGCCGACAATGTCCAGCGCCTGCTGGACGAGAAGGCGCCGCTGCTCGACCCGCGCGAGGCGGACACGGCGATCTTCTATTCGATCAACAACTGCCAGCGCGGGCTGGATGGAATCTCCTTCGGGAACTTCCTGATCAAGCGCGTGGTCGGGCTGCTGTCCTCGGAATTCCCGAGCATCAAGACCTTCGCGACGCTCTCGCCCATTCCGGGTTTTCGGCGCTGGATTGAGGAGCGCATCGCGGAAGGTGACCCTGCACTGCTGACCGAGGAGGAAGCCGCGGCGCTGGCCGCCGCGGCGCCCGCGCTGCTCGCCCTGCCGGCGCCAGCCGCCGATGGCGCGGTGGTCGCGCCGCCGCGGCGCGACGAGGCGCCCGCGCAGGTGCTGGCCCGGCTGTTGGCACGACGCTCCGCGGCGCGGCAGGAGGCGGTGGCGAAGCTGCTCGATCCCGTCCTGCTGCGCGCCTGCGCGCGCTATCTGCTGGCGGAGGCGCCGCGCAGCCGGCCGAAGCGCGCGCGTGACCCGGTGGCGCATTTCCACCTGTCGAATGGGGCGCGGGTGGAGCGGCTGAACCTGCGCGGCGACCTGTCCGAGAAGGGCTGGCGCGAGAGCGTGGGGATGATGGTGAACTACCGCTACGATCCGGCGCGGATCGAGGATTACCACGAGGAGTATGCGGGGGAGGGCAAGCGCGCCGCGTCGCCTGCCGTACGCAGGCTGGCGAAGGGGTTTGTCTAGCTCGGTGCGTGTAGCGCGCGGATGACGCGCGCGAGCCCGTCCTGCCAAGGCGGCAGCGCGACGCCGAAGGTTGCGCGCAGCTTCGTGGTGTCGAGACGCCCGTCCACAGGGCGCCTTGCTTTGGTCGGATAGTCGGCGGTCGCGATGGCATGCACCACCGGGCTTGGGCCGCCATCGGGGTGTGCGGCGGCGAAGATCGCCTCCGCGAACGCGTGCCAATTTGTGTGGCCTTCCGCGACGGCGTGAAAGACGCCGCGATACGCCTCGCGCCAGCCGCTCTCCCGCACGCGCACCAAGATGGCGGCGATGGCGTCTGCGAGGTCTGGTGCCGCGGTGGGGTGGCCATGCTGGTCTGCGACAACACGCAATTCGGGGCGCGCGGCGCCAGCGGTTAGCATCGTGCGCACGAAGTTCCGCCCGATGGGGGAGAAGACCCAGGCCGTGCGCAGCACCGTCGTCATCGGGTTGCCCGCCAGCGCCGCCCATTCGCCGGCGAGCTTTGTCCGCCCATAGGCTGAAAGCGGGTTCGGCGCGTCGCTTTCCAGATAGGGCGCGCCCTTCAGCCCATCATGCACATAGTCGGTGCTGATCTGGATCAGCGGGATGCGTGCGCGCGCGCAGAGATCGGCGAGCAGCGCCGGGCCAAGCGCATTGGCGCGGAAGGCGCCGCCCTCATCATCCTCGGCGGCGTCCACGGCTGTCCAGGCGGCGCAATTCACCACCGCATCGGGCCGTGCGGCGGCGAAGGCGCCCGTGACGGTTCCCGGCTGGTCGAATTCGAACTCGGGCTGGCCGACGAGGATGGCCTCGAATCCTGCTGCCGGAAGGCTGGTGGCAAGCCCGGTCGCCAACTGCCCGCCGCGGCCGGTGATGAGGATGCGCCGCATCACCAGCTGCCGCGCGGGAAGATCGGGCGGACGCCGGCCAGGCGCGGCGCCGACTTGTCCTTCTCCGACAGGATCGGGCCGCCGGGCGGCAGCGGCCAGGCGATGCCAAGCGCAGGATCATCCCAAGCAATGCCGCCATCCGCCGCGCGGTCGTACTCGGCATCCACCTTGTAGAGCACCTCGGTGTCGGGCTCGAGCGTCAGGAAGCCATGCGCGAAGCCGCGCGGCACCCAGATCTGGTGCCAGTTGGCCGCCGACAACTCGGCCGTCACATGCTGCCCGAAAGTCGGACTGCCTTCGCGGATATCCACCACGACATCGAGGATGCGGCCACGCACCACGCGCACCAGCTTGCCCTGCGCATGCGGCGGGCGCTGGAAATGCAGCCCGCGCAGCACGCCCGCGTCGCGGGAGTGGGAATGGTTGTCCTGCACGAAGTTTGCCGTGATCCCCGCGGCGGCGAGCGCGCTGCGCTTCCAGACCTCACTGAAGAAGCCCCGCGCATCGCCATGGCGCGTGGGCTCGATCAGCAGCACCTCCGGGATGGCCTGTGGCCTGATCCTCATGGGCCGTGCAGGCCCTGCGAGACCGCGATCAGGTAGCGGCCGTATTCGGTCTTGCCGAGCCGCTCGCCGCGCTCGCGCAACTCGGCTGCCGTGAGGAAGCCGCGGCGGAAGGCGATCTCCTCCGGTGCCGAGACGAACAGGCCCTGGCGTTCCTGCACCGTCTGCACGAAGGTCGCAGCCTGCAGCAGGCTCGCGGGCGTGCCGGCATCCAGCCAGGCGCAGCCGCGTCCGAGCCGTTCGCAGGCGAGCGCGCCTTGCTGCATGTAGAGGATGTTGAGGTCGGTGATCTCAAGCTCGCCGCGCGCCGAGGGACGGACCTGCTTCGCCAGTTCCACGACGCGCCGGTCGTAGAAATACAGGCCGATCACCGCCCAGTCGGATTTCGGCGCTTTCGGCTTTTCCTCGATCGAGATGACCCGGGCATTGGCATCGAATTCCGCGACGCCATAGCGCTCAGGATCAGCGACACGGTAGCCGAAGATCGTCGCCTCGCCCGCTTGCGCGCGCGCGCCGGCATCCAACAGCAACTGCGACAGGCCTTCGCCATAGATGATGTTGTCGCCGAGCGCGAGCGCGCAGGGCTCGCCGGCGATGAACTCCTCGCCGATCAGGAAGGCCTGGGCGAGGCCGTCGGGAGATGGCTGCTCGGCGTAGGAGAGGCGGATGCCGAAGGCGCTGCCATCGCCAAGCAGGCGACGGAAGGCCGGCAGGTCCTGCGGCGTCGAGATCACCAGGATGTCACGGATGCCCGCCAGCATCAGCGTGCCCAGCGGATAGTAGATCATCGGCTTGTCGTAGACGGGCAGCAATTGCTTGGACGCCGCCAGCGTCATCGGGTGTAGCCGCGTGCCGGAGCCGCCGGCGAGGATGATGCCCTTCACGTCTTCACCCCCAGCCGTTGGCCGGCATAGGCCTTGTCCCGGATCGGGCGCCACCAGGCCTCGTTGTCGAGATACCAGCGGATCGTCTGCTCGATCCCGCTTTCGAAATCGAATCGCGGCTTCCAGCCGAGCGCGGCTTCGGCGCCGGAGGGATCCATCGCGTAGCGGAAATCATGCCCCGGGCGGTCCGTGACGTAGGTGATCAGCCGCTCCCGCTTGCCGGCGGGATCGGGGCGCAGGCGATCGAGGATGGCGCAGATCGCGCGCACCACTTCGAGGTTCGTGCGTTCCTGGCGGGGGCCGATGCAATAGGTCGCACCCGGCTCGCCCTTCATCAGCGCCAGCACCAGCGCTTCGGCGTGGTCCTCGACATGCAGCCAGTCGCGGACATTGTCGCCCTTGCCATAGACCGGCAGCGCCTTGCCCTCGAGCGCGTTCAGCGTGACGAGCGGGATCAGCTTTTCCGGGAATTGCCAGGGGCCGTAATTGTTCGTCGTGTTCGAGACGAAGCTGGGCATGCCGTAGGTGTGGTGCCAGGCGCGCACCAGATGGTCGGAGGCCGCCTTGGACGCGCTGTAGGGGCTGCGCGGGTCATAGGGGGTCTCCGGCGTGAAGGGCGCATCGCCGGGGTAGAGGGAGCCGAACACCTCGTCGGTCGAGACGTGGTGGAAGCGGAACGCCGCCTTCTCGGCTGCCGGCAGGCCGGCCCAGTATTCGCGCGCGGCTTCCAGCAGCACCTGCGTGCCGACGACATTGGTGCGGATGAAGGCGGCCGGCCCGTCGATAGAACGATCCACATGGCTTTCGGCCGCGAGGTGCATCACGCGCTGCGGCTTATGGTCGCGGAAGGCGGCGCGCATCGCCTCCGGGTCGCAGATGTCGGCGCGGATGTGCCGGTGCCGCGGATTGGCGGCGTGCATCGCCAGCGCGGCTGGGCTCGCCGCATAGGTCATGGCGTCGATGTTCACGACCTCGGCATCGGTGCTGGCCATCAGGTGGCGGATGACGGCGGAGCCGATGAAGCCGAAGCCGCCGGTGAGGAGGACGCGCAAACGACTGATCCATGCCTGGGGATGGTCTGGTCGTTATCACCCACCTGATAGGCGGGCAAGGCGACGGCGGCCTCACGAAGTTTCGCCGCGCTTTCGGCCGGTCTTCGGGATTTTTGGCCGCGCGGCATGGTTGGGTTCCCCCGGGCCGCCGCCCCTGGCTGGCCCTGGCGGAGGGTCCGGTGATGGCGGGCAGGCGCGGTTGGCCGGCACGGCTGGTGGCGATGGCGCTGCTGTGCGGGCTGGTGGCGGAGGGCCGCGCCGCGCCCGCTATCCTGGAGCCGCCCTTCGACCTGCCCCATCACCTCGGCCTGTGGATCGCCACCAGCGCGGAGCGGTTGGACGGGCCCGGTATGGCGATCCTGACCCATCCGGCCGGCTGGCGATCCGGCGATGCCGCGGTTGTCATCGCGCCCGGCGGCGACTGGCCGGACCAGCTGCGCGCGCGCCTTGTCGTGGCGCTGCTGGAGGCGGGGGCCGCGGTGCTCGACCTGCCCCAGGGATGGCCATGGGCGCCGGGCCTCGGCTCGGCGATCCACGCGCTCCGCCGCGACGCCTCGGCTGGCATCATTGTCGCGATCGGCCGCGGTGAGGGCGGGGAGGCCGCGCTGGCCCTGGCTGGCGCCCCGCAGCCGGACGTGGCGGCGATGGCGCAGATCGGACCTGGTGCGCCCCTTTTCCGCTTTGCGGAGGCGGCCCCGGCGGAGGGCTGGCCGGAGCGGGCGGCGTTGCTCTGCGCGCTGCTCGCCGACCTCGCGCCTCCGGATGCACCGGGTCTCGGTGACGCTTGCCGCGCGGCCCTGCCGGGCTGAGCGACCGGCAGCCCAGGCCCGGCTTTCGCGCCCGACGCGCCTCTGCCTATCCTGCCCTTGAGGATGTCAGCCGGAAGGAAGGCGCATGACGGCGGAACGGCCGGCCGGTCAGGACAGGCGGCGCCGCGCCCCCGAGGCGGGGTCTGGTGACGCGGCAGGTGGCACCGCGGAGCGTCTGACGCTGCTGCGCCAGGTCGAGCGCAAGCTGCTCTGGCTCTCGGCCTGGATGATCCACAATGCCAATCACCTCCGGCCCAACCGCGACGGGCTGAAGGTCGGCGGCCACCAGGCCTCCTGCGCCTCGTGCATCTCGATCCTGGCCGCGCTCTATTGCGAGGTGCTGCGGCCCCAAGACCGTGTCGCGGTGAAGCCGCATGCGGGGCCGGTCTTCCACGCCATCAACTACCTGCTCGGCCGCCAGAGCCGGGAGAAGCTGCCCAGCTTGCGCGCCTTCGGCGGCATCCAGCCCTATCCGTCACGCGTGAAGGACGGGGCGGAGGTGGATTTCTCCACCGGCTCCGTGGGCCTCGGCGTCGCGCTGACCACCTTCGGCAGCCTGGTGCAGGATTATGTGCATCTGCACGGCTTGGCGCGCGCTGACATCCCGAAGGGCCGGCATGTCGCGATCGTCGGCGACGCCGAGCTCGACGAGGGCAATATCTACGAAGCCCTGCTGGAAGGCTGGAAGCACGACATCCGGAATGTCTGGTGGGTGGTGGACTATAACCGCCAGAGCCTCGACAGCGTCGTGCCGGACCGGCTGTTCGGCCGGATCGAGGGGCTGTTCCGCGATATGGGCTGGAACGTCGTCACCCTCAAATACGGCCGCAAGCTGGAGGCCGCCTTCGCGCGCCCGGATGGGGAGGCGCTGCGCCGCTGGATCGATGACTGCCCGAACAGCCTCTACGCCGCGCTGACCTTCCAAGGCGGTGCTGCCTGGCGCAATGCGGTGCTGGCCGATCTCGGCCGCGTGCCAGGCGTGCGCGCCATTATCGACCCGCTGACCGATGACGAGCTGGCAGCGCTGATGACCAATCTCGGCGGCCATGACATCGAGACGCTGACCGAGGCGTTTCGCGCGCAGGATGCGGCCGGCGACCAGCCCACCTGTTTCATCGCCTACACCATCAAGGGCATGGGTCTGCCCTTCGCGGGCCACAAGGACAACCATGCCGGGCTGATGACGAAGGAGCAGATGGCTGCCTTCAAGGCCCAGATGCGCATCCGCGACGGCCATGAATGGGACCTTTTCGAGGGGCTCGAGGCCACCGAGGCGGAGCTCGCGGAGTTCATCGCCGCGACCCCCTTTGCCCGACCGCTCGCGCCCGAAGGGCGGCGCCTTGCGGCCCCCACGCTCCATGTGCCGGCGACCTTCGCCGCGCCGCGGGTTGCGGAAGGGCGGAAGCTGTCCACCCAGGCGGCCTTCGGCGAGATCCTGGCGGAGATCGGCCGCGGCCAGGGCGAGGCGGCGGAGATCGCGCCGCGCATCGTCACCACCAGCCCGGACGTCACTGTCTCCACCAATCTCGGGCCCTGGGTGAACCGGCGCGGCATCTTCGACCGGCACATGAAGAACGACGTGTTCCGGGATGCGAAGCTCGCCTCCGCCCAGCGCTGGGGCATGGCGCCGGAAGGTCAGCACATCGAACTCGGCATCGCCGAGCAGAATCTGTTCCTGCTGCTGTCGGCGCTCGGCCTTTCCCACGACCTCTATGGCGCGCGGCTGCTGCCGGTCGGGACGGTCTATGATCCCTTCGTCAATCGCGGCCTCGATGCGCTGATCTATGCCTGTTACCAGGATGCGCGCTTCCTGCTGGTCTCGACGCCGTCGGGCCTGACGCTGGCGCCTGAGGGCGGGCAGCACCAGAGCATCAACACGCCCCTGATCGGCATGGCCGCTGACCGGCTGGCGAGCTTCG
>JBJOMW010000011.1:0-121006 GCA_046052145.1 Pseudomonadota bacterium | reverse complement strand
CCCCGCCGAGATCGCCGGCCAACGGGGTTGGGGGCATGCCCCCAACCCCGTTGCCATCACCTCAACCATCAGCCATCAAACCAGAGGACTCTCCGTCTGAGTGGATACATTCAGGGGAGCACGTCATAAGGCAAAGCCACGGAAACCATCTTCTGCGCAGAGGCGCGCCCACCATATCAAGGAGCGCGCACGTTAGCCGGAGCTGCCACCACCGTCTGAGGTTGGTACAGCCAGATCCGCTACTTGAGAACTTGCTGTTACCATGTTTCCCGAACTGTATGCGGGACGACCGCAAGCTCAGGTCAGTGAGCGTTCTCTTCCCTCAACCCAACACCCGCTGCAGCCACTCCCCCGCCTCCGCCACCGCGTCCCGCGCGGCCTTCACGTGGTTCACGGCGCGGAGGAAACCATGCGCGGTGCCGGGGAAGAGGCGGTGCTGCACCTCAACGCCGGCCTCGCGCAGCTTTGCGGCCATGGCGTGGTTCTCGCTGGCCAGCACGTCGAGCTCTGCGATGTGCAGAAGAACGGGCGGCAAGACCTTGAGATCGGCTCGTAAGGGCGCGACCAGCGGGTTCAGGCGGTCGGCCGGGCGGGGGCAGAAGCAATCCCAGTAGAAGGCCATTTTCTCTCGCGTCAGGAAGTAGCCCTCGGCGAATTCGCGGTAGGATGGCGTATCAAGATCGGCATCGAAGACACCGTAATTCAACAATAATCCCTGCAGCTTGAGGTCCGGGTCGGTCTGGCGCAGCAGCAGCGCCACGCCCATCGCCAGGTTCGCCCCGGCGCTGTCGCCGCCCAGCACGATCCGGGACGGGTCGAGGCCCCATTCGGCCCCGTGCCGCGCCACCCAGCGCACCACCGCCGCGCATTCCTCGAGCGCCTGGGGGAAAGCCGCTTCGGGGCTCAGCGCGTAATCCGGGCCGATCACCGCGCAGCCGCCGCCGGCGGCGTAGTCGCGCATCAGTCGGTCATGGGTGTCGATGCTGTTCCACACCCAGCCGCCACCATGCAGATAGACCAGAACGGGCAGCAAGCCATTGGAAGGCTTGTGGAACCGGCATTGGATGCGCCGGCCGCGCACCGGCAGCCAGCGATCCGCCGTCTCGGCCATCACAGCCCCGCCGGCGCAGAGCGGCAGGTTCAGCGCCTCCGTCACCGCCCGGGCCTGATCGAGCGGCAGGCGGAGCGTGATGGGCGGGTGCTTCGCGCCCTCCGCCTCCATCATCGCGCTGAAGGCGAGCATCTCGGGGTCCCAGCGGGGATCGGCAGCGGGCATCGGGCGGTCTCCTCACCATGATGGGAGGCCGAAGCGGCGCGGCGGGCAAGCCCCCGACGGGCCACGCATCGCGGTTGCGGCGAGGGGGCGAGCAAGTCCAGGCTGCACCCCGTCATGGCCCCGCTTCCCACCCTCGGCTCCCGCCAAAGGCTGCGGGATGACGCCTTCTACCGGCCACGGCATGTCGTGCTGGTGGCCGATCCGGCCTTGCCCATGGCCGGGCTGCTGGCGCGCAACCTGGCGGCCGGCGGTTTTCGGGGGCGGCTGTTCATCTGTGGCATGGTGCATGACGGCTTCGAGGCCGTCGCCTCCGTGGCCGAGTTGCCGGAGACGCCGGACCTCGCCGTGCTGGCCCTGCCGCCCGAGGCGGTGGAACCCGCCATGGCCGCCCTCGGCGCGCGGGGGTGCCCAGCGGCGGTGGTGCCGGGTGCCGCGCCGGACCTCGCCGGGATCGTCGCGCGTACCGGGGTGCGGGCGCTCGGCCAGGGCAGCTTCGGCGTCTGCGTGCCGGGGATCGGGCTGAATGCCTCGCTCGCGCATCTCGCCCCGCGCACGGGGAAGCTCGCGCTGGTCGGGCAATCCTCGGCCATCGCGCGTGCTGTGCTGGATTGGGCGGAGGCCGAGCGCGTCGGCTTCAGCCATGTCATCGGCATCGGCGGCAATGCCGATCTCGGCTTCGCGCATGCGCTCGATTGGCTCTCACGCGATCCGGGGACGGGGGCGATCCTGCTCGATCTCCGGCGGATCAAGAACCGGCGGATGTTCGTCTCCGCCGCGCGCGCTGCGGCGCGCACCCGGCCGGTCGTCGCGCTGCGGGCGGGCGGGCGTATGGACGATGCCTCCGGCACGGCGGATGCGGTGATGGAGGCCGCGCTGCGCCGCGCCGGCGTGCTGCGCGTGGCCGGGTTCGACGATCTGCTCGCCGCAGCCGAGACCCTGGCGCGGGTAAAGCTTTCGCCGCGCGGCGGTCCGGGCGACCGGATCGCGATCATCGCCAATGCCAACGGCTTGGCGCGGCTCGCGGCGGATGCGGTGCTGGCGGGCGGCGCGCGGCTGGCGGCGCTGCCGCCGGAGGCGCTGGGGTGCCTGGCCATCGGCCTGCCCAGCGGCTGGAGCGGGCGCAACCCGATCATCCTCGGCCCGCTCGCCGGCACGGCGCTCGGTGAAGGGGCGGCGATGCTGGCGGCGATGCCGGAGGTGGACACGGTGATCGCGCTCCACGCACCGGTGGCGGGGGAGGATGCGGGGTTGGTCGCCGCGACGCTGGCCGCGGCCGCGCAGGCCACGCGCGCCGCGCCGGTGCTGGTCGCCTGGGCCGGGGAGGCGACCGCCGCCCCGCAGCGCGCCGCGCTGGCCGAGGCGGGGCTCGCCGTCTTCCCGACGCCCGAGGCCGTGGTGCGTGGCGCGCTGTATCTCTGGCAGGATCGCCGCAACCGCCTTGCCGCGGCCGAATTGCCGGGGCGGGAGGTGCTGGCGCTCTCGCCCGACCGGGCCGCGGTCGCGGCGCTGTTCGCGAAGCTACGCGCCGAGGGCCGGCTCGACCTGACGGAGGATGAGGCGCTGTCGGTGCTGGCCGCCTACGGGTTGCCGGTGGTGCTGGGGCGCGTGGCGCCGAGCATCGAGCATGCGGTGGCGGCCGCCGGCGCGCTCGGCTTTCCGGTGGTGCTGAAGCTGCGCAGCCCCGACATCGCGCGCAAGACGGAGATCGGCGGTGTCGCCCTGGGCTTGCGGAGCGGCGATGCGGTGCGCGCGGCGGGAGCGGCGATGCTAGAGGCGGCCCGGCGCCACAGCCCCGCGGCGCGGATCGAGGGCTTCTTGGTCCAGCGCGAGGCGGCGCGCGGGCAGGAACTGCAGCTTCGGCTGGGCGAAGATGCGATGTTCGGGCCCTTCATCGGCTTCGGCCTGGGCGGCACCGCGGCGGAGCTGCTGGGCGACGAGGTGTTCGACCTGCCGCCGCTCAACGATGCGCTGGCCAAGGGGCTGGTCGCGCGATCCCGCGCCGCGTGGCTGCTCGCGGGCTACCGCGACCACAAGCCGGCCGACCAGGAGGCGGTGGAGGCGGCGCTGGTGCGGCTCTCGCAGATCGCCGTGGATTTCCCCGAGATTCTGCAGCTCGGCATCAATCCGCTGGTGGCGCGCGCGGATGGGGTCGTCGCGCTCGATGCCAGTTGCCGGCTGCGCCCGGCGGGAGAGGCGGGGATGCTCGCCATCCCGCCCTATCCGGAGGAATGGGTGACGCGCTGGGCGGCGCGATCGGGCGAGGCGCTGACGATCCGCCCGATCCGCCCCGAGGATGCCGAGGCGCATGCCGCCTTCTTCGGGCGGCTCACGGCCGAGGATATCCGCTTCCGTTTCTTCTCCCAGCTGAAGGAGCTGCCGCAGCAGCAAATCGCGCGCCTCACCCAGCTCGATTACGACCGGGAGATGGCCTTCGTCGCCATTCGCATGGCGGCCGATGGGCGGGAGGAGTTGCTCGGCGTCGCCCGCCTCATCCGCGAGCCGGATGGGGAGACGGGGGAATTCGCCGTGGTGGTGGACCGGCAGATGAAGGGCCAGGGTCTCGGGCGGCAGCTGATGGAGCGGCTCTTCGCCTGGGCGCGGGCAAGCGGAATTGCGACCATTGCGGGCCAGGTGCTGGCGGACAATGCACCGATGCTGGCCTTCGTGAAGGGGCTCGGCTTCACGCTGCGGCGCAGCGCGGAGGATGAGGAGATCTTCGAGGTTCGCCGGCCGGCGGCGCTGCCTGGCTCGGCGGCCGACCTTACATCGCCGCCCTGATCAGCGCGCGCACGCGCTCGGCCGCGGCCGCGCCCTTCAGCGCGTCGCGCCAGGCGGCCTCGGCGACGCGCTGATGCACGACAACCGCCTCATCCGCCGCGGTGAGGGAGGCGACGCCGATCGCGCCCTGGGGCGGCGTATCGGCGGGGAAGGGGGCGCCGATGACATGCGCGCGGTCGCGCCCGCGCAGCACCATGAAGCTCCCCGCCAGCTCGATGCCGGAGGCGAGGCCGAATTGCAGGCCGATCGGGGCGCTGTCCATCATTGCCGCGATCGCCTCGGCCTCGATCCGGGCGGCGGCCAGGCAGCGCTGGCGGGTGCGGTCCGAGACCGGCAGGCTGGGCGCGACGCCGTCGCGCAGCAGGCGTGTCAGCGCCACCTCGTCCAGGATGCCGATGATGGCGCTGCGGCGGGCCTGGTGCAGCTTCTTGCGCGCCAGCAGCAGGCCCAGCATCTGATCGGTCGCCGCCCGCGCCGCGGGGCGATCGGGGCTGGCATCGGCCAGCTCGGTCCAGGCTTCGGCCAGCGCGCCATCGAAGGCGTCGGTCGTGGTCTGGTAGCAGATGGCGCCCCCGACCAGCAGGACCTGGTCGGCCTGCTCCTCGACCTGGCGCAGCCGTTCCTGGAAGGCGACGGCGCGGGAGAAATACTCGACGCCGATGCCCATCAGCGACAGGGGCGAGATTTTCAGCAACTCGGCCAGGCGCCGGATCGTGTCCAGCTTGATGACCTCGCCCTTCTCATAGCGGTAGAGCGCGGCGCGGGAGACGCCGAGGCGTGCGGCGATCTCCTCCGCCCGGAGACCGCTCTCCAGGCGATAGGCGCGCAACTGTTGACCGATATCGACGAAGCGCATGCAACCTCCCGACGCCATTCTGCCGCCGACTCGAATCAGGTTCGGGAGATGAAATCTCACCACCTGCACCGCATGCCCAATTTGGGTGACGGTGCAACGCGGTGCAACAGCGAAAACGCAACCCTTGGAGGTATTTGTCTACGCGGCAGGGTTGTTGTGGCGTCGCGAGGTGTCCGGGGGCTTGGCGCGGGCGGCCGGGCCGCCCGCGCCAATGCGCGTCATACCAAGTGTACGCAGTTCCGACCTGCGGCCCGAAGGGCCGAGGCCGCGAACGCGGCCCGCCGCTTATGCGGCCCGCCCGGCGTCTGAGGGGCACGAAGGTGAAACCTTCGTGCACTCGGCATCAGGCGTCGGGCGCGACCTTGTGCGCGGCCATGGCTTCCAGCGCCTTGACCATGCCCGAATGGTCCCAGCCCTTGCCGCCAAGCGCGGCGCAGGCAGCAAAGATCTGCTGGGTGGAGGCGGTGTTGGGCAGGGCGACGCCAAGCTCACGGCCCGCCTGCAGGGCCAGATTCAGGTCCTTCTGGTGCAGCTCGATCCGGAAGCCCGGGTTGAAGGTGCGCTTGATCATCCGCTCCCCGTGCAGTTCCAGGATGCGGGAGGTGGCGAGCCCGCCCATCAGCGCCTGGCGGACCTTCGCCGGATCGGCGCCGGCCTTGGACGCGAAGACCAGCGCCTCGGCCACCGCCTCGATCGTGAGCGCCACGATGATCTGGTTGGCGACCTTGCAGGTCTGGCCGGCGCCGTTCTCGGTGCCGACGAGGGTGATGTTCTTGCCCATCTTCTCGAAGACCGGCAGTGCGCGGTCGAAGGCGGCCTGGGGGCCGCCGACCATGATGGTCAGCGCGGCGTTCTTGGCGCCCACCTCGCCGCCCGAGACGGGGGCGTCGAGATAGTCGCACCCATGCGCGTTGATCTGCTGCGCAAAGGTCTTGGTCGCGGTCGGGCTGATCGAGGACATGTCGATCACGAGCTTGCCCGCCGAAAGCCCCGCCGCGACGCCATCGGCGCCGAACAACACGGCCTCCACATCGGGGGTGTCGGGGACCATCAGGATAATGATCTCGGCGGCCTCAGCGACGGCCTTGGCCGTCGGCGCGACGGCGAAGCTTGCGCGGTCTTCGGCCGTGAGCGACTTGCGCTCCACCACCGTGACCTCGTGGCCGGCGGCCTTGAGATGGCCAGCCATGGGGCGGCCCATGATGCCGAGGCCGATGAAGCCGATCTTGGACATGATGTGGGGTTCCTGGGCGCGAGGGAAAACAGCGGGAGAGGGGGGATCAGCCCTTGTAGGGGCCGAACCAGCCGAGGCCGGCCACGGTCTCGCCGGCGGGGCGATATTCGCAGCCGATCCAGCCGCGGAAACCAAGCTCGTCGATCTTCTTGAACACGAAGGGCCAGTTGACCTCGCCGGTGCCGGGCTCGTTGCGGCCGGGATTATCGGCGACCTGCATATGCGCGATCAGCGGCAGGTGGCGCTCCACGCGCTTGACGATGTCGCCCTCGGTGATCTGGCAGTGATAGAGGTCGAATTGCATGCCGACCTTCTCCGGCCCGACGGCGTTGATGATCGCCGCCGCCTGGTCGGTCGTGTTCAGGAAGAAGCCCGGGATGTCGCGGTGGTTGATCGGCTCGATCACCGGCTTCACGCCGGCGGGCGCGGCCTGCTCTGCCGCCCAGGCCAGGTTCTCGGCCAGCGTGGCCGTCATCGTGTCATGCGGGACACCGGCCGGGGCGAGACCCGACATGACATGGATGCGCGGGCAGGACAGGGCGGCGGCGTAGTCGAGCGCGCGGCGAAACCCCTCGCGGAACTCGGCCTTGCGGCCAGGCAGCGCTGCCTGGCCGCGCTCGCCCTTGGTCCAGTCGCCCGGGGGCGCGTTGAACAGCACCTGCTGCAGCCCGACGGCCTTGAGGCGCGCGGCGATCTCGGCGGCGGGGAACTCGTAGGGGAAGAGGAACTCCACCGCCTTGAAGCCGGCCTTGGCCGCGGCCTCGAAACGGTCGAGGAAGGGGAGCTCGTTGAACATCATCGAGATGTTGGCGGCGAAACGCGGCATGCTGACGATCCTTCCCTGGTATGGCCGTGATGCCCCGTGCCGCGCTGGCGGGCAAGACGGCGCGGCCCTGCCCAGCCCGCCCAGGTCGCGCGACGGGCGGAGTTGGGCTAAGGCATCGGCGCCGGAGGCGTGAGACGTATGGACCAGGACCCGCTGAGACCCGCCCGCGTGATCGGGCTGCTGGCCCTGTTCGGCCTCGGCCTGGGCTGCTTTCTGGTGCTGCGGCCGTTCATCTCGGCGCTGCTTTGGGCGGTGATCCTGGCCTACACCACCTGGCCCGCCTTCAAGCTGCTGCGCGAGCGCACCGGCCTCTCGCCCGGCTGGGCGGCGCTGGTGATGGTGCTGGCGGAGTTTCTGCTGCTCGGCCTGCCACTCGTCTTCGCCGCCCCCACCAGCCGCGAGGATGTGGAGGCGCTGCAGCGCGGGGTGGAGGCGCTGATCACTGACGGGCTGCCGGGCCTGCTGACCTTCCTCACCACCCTGCCTCTGGTCGGCGGGTATCTGGCGGAGTGGCTCGCGGGCTGGGACACGACGCTGGCGGGGCTGATCGGCGCGATCCGCCCCTATGCCGGGACGCTGGCGCAGAATGCGCTCTCCATCCTGCTCGCGGTGCTGTCCGGCATTGCGGAGCTGATGCTCGCGATCGTGCTGGCCTTCTTCTTCTACCGCGACGGCCCGGCCATTGCCGCGCAGGCTGAGCGCGCGATCGAGAAACTGGCAGGCGACCGCGCCAGGCGGCTGGTGGAGCTCACCGGCAGCGTGACCCGCGGGGTGGTCTATGGGCTGCTGGGGACGGCGGTGGTGCAGGGCGCCATGACGACCTTCGGCCTGTGGATCGCGGGCGTGCCGCAGCCGGTGCTGCTGGGCGTGGTGGCGGGCGTCATCTCCATCATGCCGGTGGGCGCGCCGCTGGTCTGGATCCCGGCCGCGATCTGGCTGTTCGTGCAGGGGGAGTGGGGCTGGGGGCTGTTCATGGCCGTCTATGGCGCGGCCGGCATATCCTCCGTGGATAATGTCATCCGGCCCTGGCTGATCAGCCGGGGCGCCGACCTGCCGCTGCTGCTGACCATGCTGGGCGCGATCGGCGGCGTGCTGGCCTTCGGCTTCCTCGGCCTGTTCCTCGGGCCCGTGCTGCTGGCGGTGGGCTACACGCTGCTGAAGGACTGGGCGGGGGAGGGCAAGGCCCGCCCGGGCGCCGAGCCCGGGGCGCGATAGAGCACTTTCCCGGGGGCACGGGGCGGGATATCTGCACTGTGGCTGGTCCGGCGTGCATAGCCCGGGCCGCGCGGCAACCTTGGGGATTTGTGGGGATGCGACGACTTGGCCTGGCGGCGGCGGCCGCCCTGATGGCGTTCGGCCTCGCGGCCGCCCCGATGGGCGCCGAGGCGCGGACGGTGCGCTGGTCCGCTTCGGGCGACCCGAACACGATGGACCCCCACAGCCAGAATGTCGGCACCGTGACGAAGGTGCTGCAGCAAATCTACGACCCGCTGATCCATCGCAACGCCGATCTGACGCTGCGCCCGGGGCTCGCGCTGTCCTGGACGCAGGTGGCGCCGGATCGCTGGCGCTTCGTGCTGCGGCAGGGCGTGCGCTTCCATGAAGGCGAAGCCTTCACGGCCGATGACGTGGTCTTCTCCATCACCCGCGCGCTGCAGCCGACCTCCAACTACGGCATCTTCGTCGATACGGTGGACCGTGCGGAGAAGGTGGACGACTTCACGGTGGACATCGTCACCAAGGTCCCCGACCCGATCCTGCCGAACAAATTCGCCTCGCTCTTCATCATGTCGAAGTCGTGGTCCGAGCGGCACAACGCGACCCGCCCGCAGAACACCCGCGCGCGGGAGGAGATGCACACCGTCCGCAATACCAACGGCACCGGCGCCTTCCGCCTGACCGTGCGCGAGCCCGATGTGCGCACCGTGCTGGTCCGCAACAATGACTGGTTCGGCTGGACGGAGCCCGGCCAGACGGCGGGCAATGTGACCGAGTTGGTCTATCGCCCCATCGCATCGGACGCGACGCGCATCGCGGCGCTGCTCTCGGGCGAGGTGGATTTCGTGCTCGACCCGCCGCTGCAGGATCTGAACCGGCTGCGCGCTTCGGGCAATGTGCGCGTGATCGAGGGGCCGGAGGTGCGGACCATCTTCCTGGCGATGGATGTCCACCGGGAGGAGCTGCTGTACAGCGATGTGCGCGGCCGCAACCCTCTGCGCGACCTGCGCGTACGCCAGGCGCTCTATCACGCGATCGACATCCAGGCGATCCACCGCACCACCATGCGCGGCCAGTCCATCGTGACCGGCACCTTCTTCCCGCCGCAGGTGAACGGCTATGTGCAGGCGGAGGATGTGCGCCTGGCTTACGACCCGGCGCGCGCCCGCGCGCTGCTGGCGGAAGCCGGCTACCCGAGCGGCTTCGGCATCACGCTGGATTGCCCGAACAACCGCTACGTCAATGACGAGCAGATCTGCCAGGCGATCGCGGCGATGTGGGCGCGCATCGGCGTGCGCACCAACGTCAAGGCGCAGCCCCTCGCGCCCTTCTTCGCGCAGATCCAGCGCGATGACACCAGCGTCTATCTGCTGGGCTGGGGCGTGCCGACGCTGGATGCGCTCTATTCCTTCCAATCGCTGCTGGCCACGCGCAATGGCGCGCAGGGCGACGGCATCTGGAACTATGGCCGCTATTCCAACCCGCAGATGGATGCGCTGATCAGCCGCATGAAGACCGAGACGGGCGAGAGCCGCACCGCCGCCATCCGCGACGCGCTGCGTCTTTATCGGGAGGACGTGCCGCACATCCCGCTGCACCACCAGATGATCCCCTGGGCGATGCGGTCGAACTTCAACATGCCGCATTCCGCGAACAACCAGCCGTACTTCCGCTGGATGACCGTCAACTGAGGCTTTGAAGCCGCGCCGCCCGCGCATCGCGCTGGGCGGCGCCGCGACCGGGAAACCCAACGCGTGTTCGCCTTCATCATCTCCCGCGTGCTGCAGGCTCTGCCGGTCATGCTCGCGGTCGCGCTGATCTCCTTCGCGATGTTCGCCTATGTGGGCGACCCGGTCGCGATCATGCTCGGGCAGGACTACACCCAGGCCCAGCGCGACGCGCTGATCCGCGATCTTGGGCTCGACCAGCCCTTCTTCGTCCAGTTCTTCCGCTTCGTCGCCAACGCAGTGCAAGGCGAGTTCGGCCTGTCCTACCGCCTGTCGCGGCCGGTGCTGGATCTCATTGCCGAACGCGCGCCGGCGACGCTGGAGTTGGCCTTCACCGCCGCCGCACTCGCGCTGCTGGTTGGCGTGCCGATGGGCATCTACACGGGGCTCTATCGCAATTCCTGGCTCAGCCGTTTCTTCCTGACCTTCAGCTTGGTCGGTGTCTCTCTGCCGACCTTCCTGATCGGCATCCTGCTGATCCTGACCTTCGCCGTCTGGCTCGGCTGGCTGCCGAGCTTCGGCCGCGGGGAGACGGTGAAGATCGGCGGCTGGTCCACAGGGTACCTCACCTGGGGCGGCATCAAGGCGCTGATCCTGCCGTCCATCACGCTCGGCGTGTTCCAGCTGACGCTGATCATGCGGCTGGTGCGGGCCGAGATGCTGGAGGTACTGCGGACCGACTACATCAAATTCGCCCGTGCGCGGGGCCTGACGAACCGCGCGGTGCATTTCGGCCATGCGCTCAAGAACACGCTGGTGCCGGTGATCACCATCACCGGGCTGCAGCTTGGTGCCATCATCGCCTTCGCCATCGTGACGGAAACCGTCTTCCAATGGCCAGGGATGGGGCTGCTGTTCATCCAATCCGTAGGCGCAGCCGACATCCCCGTGATGGCCGCCTATCTGCTGCTGATCGCGGCGCTGTTCGTGACCATCAACCTGATCGTGGACCTGCTGTATTTCGCCGTTGACCCTCGCTTGCGCATCGGCGGCGGGAAGGGGGGCCACTGAGATGCAGGCCGTGCGCAACTTCTTCGACAGCGATATCTGGTGGTCCTTCACCCGCAATCCGGTGACGGTGGTCTCGGCGGTCGTCGCCTTGATCTGCATCGGGGGCGCGGTGCTGGCGCCCTGGATCGCACCGCATAATCCCTTCGACCTCGCCTCGCTGGAACTCCTCGATGCGTTCAAGCCGCCAGCCTGGTCGGAGCTAGGTGACCCGACCTATCTGCTCGGCACCGACGACCAGGGCCGGGACATGCTTTCGGCCATCATGTACGGCGCGCGGGTCTCGCTGCTGGTCGGCTTCTGCGCGGTGGTGATGTCGGTGGTGCTCGGCGTCTCGGCGGGGCTCGCGGCGGGGTATCTGGGGGGCACGGTGGATGCGGTGCTGATGCGCATCGCCGACATCAAGCTGACCTTCCCGACCATCCTGATCGCACTGCTGATCGACGGCGTCACGCGTGCGGCGCTGCCGCGCGACGTGCATGACCAGGTGGCGCTCTATGTCGTGATCTTTGCCATCGGCATCTCCAACTGGCCGAGCTTCGCACGCACCGTGCGGGGCTCGACCATGGTGGAGCGCAACAAGGAATATGTGCAGGCGGCGCGCGTGATCGGGCTTGGGCGTGGGCGGATCATGCTGACGCATGTGCTGCCGAATGTGCTGGGGCCGGTGCTGGTCATCGCGACCTTGCAGCTTGGCTTCGCGATCCTGGCGGAGGCGACGCTCTCCTTCCTTGGCGTCGGCGTACCGCCGACCCAGCCTTCGCTCGGCACGCTGATCAGGATCGGCAACGATTTCCTGTTCTCCGGCGAGTGGTGGATCACCATCTTCCCTGGCATCGCGCTGATCACGCTGGTGCTGTCGGTCAACCTTCTGGGCGACTGGCTGCGCGACGCCCTCAACCCGAAGCTGCGTTGATGTCGAACTCTCAACCCCTTCTCGAGGTGCGGAACCTCCGCGTCGAATTCCCGACGCGGCGGGGCACGCTGGTCGCGCTCGACGACGTCTCCTTCGACATCCATCCGGGCGAGGTGCTCGGCGTCGTCGGTGAATCGGGCGCCGGCAAGTCCATGACCGGGGCTGCCATCATCGGCCTGCTGGAACCGCCCGGCCGCATCGCCGGCGGCACCATCAGCCTTGGCGGGCGGCGCATCGACAACCTGCCCTACAAGGAAATGCGGACCATCCGCGGGCGGCAGATCGGCGCGATCTTCCAGGATCCGCTGACCACGCTGAACCCGCTCTACACGGTCGGTCGCCAGCTGGTGGAGACGATGACCACCCACCTGCCGCTGAACCCCGCCGAGGCGCGGAAGAAGGCGATCGAGTGGTTGGAACTGGTCGGCATCCCCGCCGCCGCGCAGCGCATCGACAGCTACCCGCATGAATTCTCGGGCGGCATGCGGCAACGCGTGGTGATCGCGCTGGCACTTTGCGCCGAACCGAAGCTGATCGTGGCGGATGAGCCGACCACCGCGCTCGATGTCAGCATCCAGGCGCAGGTCATCGCGCTGCTGAAGCGCCTGGCGCGCGAGAAGGGGACAGCGATGATGCTCGTCACCCACGATATGGGCGTCATCGCCGAGACTGCGGACCGCGTGGCGGTGATGTATGCCGGGCGCATCGCGGAAATCGGCGCCGTGCGGCAGGTGGTGAAGCACCCCTCGCACCCCTACACGATCGGGCTGATGGGCTCGATCCCGCCGATCAGCCACCGCATGGACCGCCTGCTGCAGATCGAGGGCGCGATGCCGCGGCTCTCGGCCATTCCGAAGGGCTGCGCCTATAATCCGCGCTGCCCGCGCGTCTTCGACCGCTGCAAGGCCGAACGACCCGAGCTGCTGGAGGCGGGCGAAACGCGCGCCGCCTGCTGGCTGTATAACACCGCTGACAAGGACGCCGCGCATGCGGCTGCCGAGGCGGCTTATGGGGAGGCGCGCCGTGGCTGAGCCGACCCCGATGCTCGAGACGCGCGATGTCGCGCGGTTCTTCGACGTCTCCCGCCCACTGGTCCAGCGCCTGATCGCGCGTGAGGGCAAGCGCATGCTGCGCGCCGTGGATGGCGTTTCCTTCGCCATCCCGAAGGGCACGACGCTGTCGCTGGTGGGCGAAAGCGGCTGCGGCAAGTCCACTGTCGCGCGGCTGGTCGTCGGGCTCTATCCGCCGACGCGCGGCGCGGTGCGCTTCGACGGTCAGGACCTGTCGGTGGCGCGCGCCGATCCGTCGCAGCGCCAGCGCATGCAGATGATCTTCCAGGACCCCTATGCCAGCCTCAATCCGCGCTGGCGCGTGCGGGACATCATCGCCGAGCCGATCCGCGCCTTCGGCCTTGTCCGTGGCAATGCGGAGGTTGAGGCGCGCGTCGCGCAACTGCTGACGCAGGTTGGTCTCTCGCCGCTCGACGGCCAGAAGTTCCCGCATGAATTCTCGGGTGGGCAGCGCCAGCGCATCTCGATCGCGCGCGCGCTGTCCTCCAACCCCGAATTCCTGGTCTGCGACGAGCCGACGAGCGCGCTCGACGTCTCGGTGCAGGCGCAGATCCTGAACCTGATGAAGGATCTGCAGCGGCAGCTGGGTCTGACCTACCTCTTCATCAGCCACAACCTGGCCGTGGTGCGACAGGTAAGCGACCGCGTCGGCGTGATGTATCTTGGCCGGCTGGTGGAAACGGCGGAGGCGGAGACGCTCTTCACCACACCGCGCCACCCCTATACGCGCGCGCTGATGGAGGCGATCCCGGACCTCGAGATGACGGGGCGCCAGCGCATCCCCGTCGGCGGCGAAGTGCCGAGCCCGATCAGCCCGCCCTCCGGCTGTCCCTTCCATCCGCGCTGCGCACTGGCGAATGACCGCTGCAAGGCGGAGCGGCCCGAGCTTGCGCCGGCGCGCGGCACGCCGGGCACGGCGGTCGCTTGCCACGCGGTGGAGGAAGGCCGCGATGGTGGCGCGCTGCCGGTGGAAGCCGGCGCGCCCGTGCTGGCGGGCTGAAGCGCCGGGGCTCAGTCCCCGCGCGCGGCGCCGTCGCGCCTGGGGTCGGCGGCGCCGAGCAACCCGGCGGGGGTGATGCGCAGCACGGCGAGGCCGGACGGTATCTCGCGCACATCCGTGCGGTGGCCGATCGCTTGCAAGGCCGGCGCGAGTGCAGCGGCGGCCGTGCCGGCTTCGAGTTCGACCGGGCCGGTGCCGATGACGCCGATGCGCGGCAGCGCGACGGCCTGCTCTGGCGGCAGGTTCCAGTCCAGCAGCGCGACCAGCGTCTGCGCGACATGGCCGATGATGCGCGCCCCGCCCGCCGAGCCCAGCAGGATCTCGGGCCGCCCCGCGGCATCCAGCACGATGGTGGGCGCGGTGGAGGAGCGCGGGCGCTTGCCGGGCTCCACGCGGTTGGCGACCGGCGCGCCGTTCTGCGCGGGCAGGAAGGCGAAGTCGGTCAGCTGGTTGTTCAGCAGGAAGCCGTGCACGAACAGTCGTGAGCCGAAGACGGCCTCGATGGTCGGCGTGAGGGAGACGGCGTTGCCCGCCGCGTCCAGCGCCACGATGTGGCTTGTGCCCGTGCCGAATTCTGCCGGCTGCGGCGCCAGGCGGCCTTCGCGGAAGGGCGGCTCGCCGGCGGCAGGCGCCGCGATGGCGCGGCCCGGCGCGATCAACGCGCTGCGTTGCGCGAGGTAGCCGGGATCGAGCAGGCCGCGCAGCGGCACGCGGACGAAGCCATCATCGGCCAGGAACAGGTTGCGATCGGCGAAGGCCAGCCGCCCGGCCTCGGCCAGCAGATGCGCGGCCTCCGCCCCGCGCGGATCGAGCGCGTCGAGATCGAAGCGCGCGAGCAGCGCCAGAGTCTGCCCGACCGCGACGCCGCCCGAGGTCGGCGGGCCCATGCCGCAGACCGACCGCGCGCGATACGGCACGCAGACCACCGCGCGCTGCGCCGGGCGATAGGCCGCGAGGTCATCGAGGCTCAGCAGGCCGGGATTTGTGGGATGCGCGCGCACCGCGGCGATGATGGCCTCTGCGATCGGGCCGCGATGCAGCGCCTCCGCGCCCTCCGTCGCCACGGCACGCAGCGTCGCGGCCAGTTCGGGGTTGCGGAGGATGTGGCCGGGCGGCCAGGGATTGCCATCGGCGTCGAGGAAATAGCCGCGCGCGGCGGGGTTGCGGCGCAGGCTTTCGGCGGCCGCTGCGGTCGCGGCAGCCAGGCGCGGCGGGATGGGGAAGCCTTGCTCGGCGGCGGTGATGGTGGGGGCCATGAGCTGCGCCCAGGGCAGGCGACCCTTCGCGCGATGCGCGGCTTCGAGCATCCGCAGCAGCCCAGGCACGCCGACCGCGCGGCCGCCTTCCATCGCCTCCGCGAAGGACATTGGCTGGCCATCGGGGCGGAGAAAGAGCGCCTCCGTCGCGGCCGCTGGCGCGGTCTCGCGCCCGTCCCAGGCGGTGATGGCGCGCGTCGTGGCCTCGTGGGTGAGCATCAGGCCGCCGCCGCCAATGCCGCTCGCCTGCGGCTCCACCAGCGTCAGCATGACCGCGGCGGCGATGGCGGCATCGAGCGCGCTGCCGCCTTGGCGCAGCATCTCCCGCCCCGCCTCGGCGGCCATCGGGTGGGGCGCGACGACCATGTGGCGCGTCGCGGGCTCGGCGGCGGCGGCGTGGGCCAGCAGCAGGCCGAACAGTGCAGAGACGAAACGGCGCATTCCAAATTCCAGTCTGGACATGCAAGGCTAGCGCGATGCGCCGCGACCCCGCCATCCGCGAAGCCGCCGATGCCCGCGGCCGCCACGCCGAGCACCGCGCCGCGGCTATGCTCGCGGCCGAGGGATGGACCGTGCTGGCCCAGCGCGTCCGCACGCCGGCCGGCGAGCTCGATTTGGTCGCGGAGCGCGCAGGGCTGCTGGCTTTCGTCGAGGTGAAGGCGCGCGCGACGCTGACGGATGCCGCCTTCGCGCTGGGCGCGGCGCAGCGCGCGCGGCTACTGCGCGCGGGGGAATGGTGGATGGGCGCGAACCCCGGCCATGGCGCGGCGGGGGTGCGCTTCGACGTGGTGCTGGTGGATGCCGCCGGGCGCGTGCGCCGGATCGCGGATGCGTTCCGGCTGGAGTGAGCGCCTCAGTCCAGGGGCATGTTGTCCAGCAGCCGCACATCGCCGAGCCGCGCCGCCGCCAGCAGGCGGCCAGGACCGCCGATCCAGGGGCGCAGCGTCTCCGGCTGCACCAGCGCGAGGTAATCTGGCGCGAAACCGACGGCGGTGAGCGCCGCGGCGGCCTCGGCCAGCACCGCCGCCTGCGGCGCGCCGGCGGCGATGCGAGCCAGCGCGCCGCGAATCTTCGCCGGCAGCATCGGGGCCAGCGCGCGTTGCGCCGCTGTCAGCCGCTGGTTGCGGGAGGAACAGGCAAGGTCATCGGCCTCCCGCACCGTCGGATGGCCGATGATCGTGATGGGTAGGTCGAGATCGGCGACGACGCGGCGCACCACCTGCAATTGCTGCCAATCCTTTTCGCCGAAGACCGCGACATCGGCGCCGGTCTGACCGAACAGCTTGGTGCAGACGGTCGCGACGCCGCGGAAATGGCCGGGGCGCGCGGCGCCTTCGAAGCCTTCGGCGGGGCCGGACACCTCGATCAGCGTGGCCGCACCCGGCGGGTACATGGTGGCCACATCCGGCATCCAGACCAGGTCGCAGCCGACGGCTGCAAGCTTCGCGAGGTCGCCCGCCTCGTCGCGCGGATACCGCGCCAGATCCTCATGCGCGCCGAATTGCAGCGGGTTGACGAAGATCGAGACGGCGACGGCATCCGCCGCCCGCCGCGCCGCGGCCACCAGGTCCAGATGGCCCTGGTGCAGCGCGCCCATGGTCGGCACCAGGCCGAGGCGCAGCCCGGCGGCGCGGAGCCGCGCCCTGGCATCGCTGAGCGTGGCGCGATCGCGGATGACCTGCATATCCGTCCTTCCGGCGTTGTTGCCCGCCGCATCGCCCGCGCGCCGCTGGCTGGCAAGCGCGCCGCGCGCGGGTCAGCCCATGCGGCCCGGAATGCGGTGGCGATAGGCCAGCGCCTCCGCCACATGCGCGCGCGCCACGCGCTCTGCGCCGGCCAGATCGGCGATGGTGCGCGCAACGCGGAGCGCCCGGACCTGGCCGCGGGTGGACAGGCGAAGCCGCGCGGAAGCGGTCTCGAGCAGCGTCAGCGCCTCCGGCTCCAACAGCGGTTGCAACTCGTCCCAGCCGGCCTCCGCGTTGCAGCGCGCGCCGCCTCTCGTCCGCGCGCGGTCGCGTGCAGCGGCGACGCGCGCGGCGACCACCTCCGTGCGCTCGCCGATCGGGGCGCGGGCGAGTTCCACGGCGGGGATGGGTTGGATCTCGATCACCAGATCCATGCGGTCCAGCAGCGGGCCCGAGAGGCGCGCGAGATAGTCCTGCCCGCAGCCCGGCGCGCGGGCGCATTCGCGCGCGGAATCGCCGAGGTAGCCGCAGCGGCAGGGGTTCATCGCCGCGATGCATTGGAAGCGCGCCGGGTAGCTGACATGGGCGTTGGCGCGGCTGATCGTGGTGCGGCCGGTTTCCATGGGCTGTCGCAGGGCTTCCAGCGCGGGGCGCGGGAATTCCGGCCATTCGTCGAGGAACAGCACGCCGAGATGCGCGAGGCTGATCTCGCCGGGCTTGGCGCGATGGCCACCGCCGACCAGCGCGGGGACGCTCGCCGAATGATGCGGGTCGCGGAAGGGCGGGCGGCGGATCAGGCGGCCGCCCTGCAGCATCCCGGCCACCGAATGCACCAGGCTGACCTCCAGCGCCTCGGCCGGCGTCAGCTCCGGCAGCAGGCCGGGCAGGCGCGCGGCGAGCATGGATTTGCCCGCACCCGGCGGGCCGACCATCAGCAAGTTCAGCGCTCCGGCCGCGGCAATCTCGAGCGCACGTTTCGCGCTTTCCTGGCCGCGCACTTCCGCCAGCTCCCCGCCGCGCCAGGGCTCGGCATCGAGCGCGGGCGGGGCAGGGGCGGCCAGCAGCTGGCGACCGTTCAGGTGATTGATCAGCGACGGCAGGTCTGGCGGGGCGAGCACCTCCACCGTGCCGGCCCAGGCGGCCTCTGGCCCCTGCGCGGCGGGGCAGATCAGGCCGAGCTCGCGCGCGCCAGCCGCGATCGCCGCCGGCAACACGCCGGCGACGGGCGCCAGTGCGCCATCAAGGGCCAATTCGCCGAGCGCCGCATATTCGGCGGCGGCTTCGCGGGGGATGACCTCCATCGCCGCCAGCAGGCCGAGCGCGATGGGCAGGTCGAAATGGCTGCCTTCCTTCAACAGGTCGGCCGGCGCGAGGTTCACGATCACCCGCTTCGGCGGCAGAGCGAGGCCGATGGCCGTCAGCGCCGCACGCACCCGTTCACGGGATTCGGCCACCGCCTTGTCCGGCAGGCCGACGACGAGGAAGGCGGGCAGGCCGGGCGCGACCTGCACCTGGACCTCGACGGGCACGGCCTCGATGCCGCTGAAGGCGAAGGGCGGGATCCGGGCGATGGCGTTCACGGAACCGAGGGTGCGGCGGTTCCGTTGCGATGATCAACCGATTTCAGTCGCCCCAGGAGACGAGGAAGCGCTCCAGCAGCCCGCCAATGACCTCCACATTATAGCCGCCCTCCTGGATGAGGGCGGCGGGCAGCCTCGCGGCAGAGATGGCGGCGGCGGCGCGGGCGAAGCCATCGGCGGTCACGCGCAGGAAGCCGAGCGGCTCATGTTCCGAGGCGTCGAAGCCGAGCGAGATGACCAGCGCCTCGGCGCCGAAGGCGTGGATGGCGTCGAGCCCCGTGGCGATGGCGGCCAGCCATTCGGCATCGCCCGCACCCTGCGCCAGCGGCAGGTTCAGATTGGCGCCTTCGCCGGCACCCGCGCCGCGTTCCCCCGCATGGCCCACGAACCACGGATAGTAGCGGTTCGCGTCGCCATGGATGGAGACGGTCAGCACATCGCCGCGCGTCCAGAAGATGCCCTGCGTGCCATTGCCGTGATGGCTGTCGATGTCGAGCACGGCGACGCGCGCCGCGCCCGCCTTGCGCAGCGCCTCAGCGGCGATGGCGGCGTTGTTGACGTAGCAATGCCCGCCCGCCCGCGCGGCATAGGCATGGTGCCCGGGCGGGCGGCAGAGCGCATAGGCGCTGCGGCCCGCCGCCGCTTCCTTCGCCGCGGCCAGCGCGCAGGCGGCGGCGCCGAGGGCCGCGTCATAGGTGCCGGGGCCGATGGGGCAGGCGGTGTCGGCGGTGAACCAGCCCGCGGCGCCGACCAGCCCTTCCGGTTGGCGCGCACCCTGGGCCAGCATCTCCGGCGTCGGGTGGACATTGGCGACGATCTCGGGGCCGGGTTCGGGCAGCGCCGCCCAGGCCGCAGGCGCGTCGCGCAGGAAGTCGAGATAGGCGGCATCGTGCACCGCCGTGAGCGCGGCGCGCGGCGCCTCGGGCGGCGTCTCGGGCACGAGGCTGAGGCGCGCGAGGCCGGCGGCGAGTGCGGCGGCGCGGGCTGGCACCTCGAAATTCGGGCGCAGCCGGCCGCGCATGAGGAAGAAGCGCGGGTCGTGGCCGGCTTCGGCGGGGTGGGCGAAGGCTTTCATCCGGTGCAGGGTAGCGAGTGATCCGCGCGGGCGGCAACGCCGGGTTGCGCGGGTGGGAGAATGGCATGAGCGGATTGGACCAGGGCGCACGGCGCGCCATTCTGGAGGCCTGCGACACGCTGCGCGGCGAGGGCGTGGCGACGCTAGAGCGCCTGGTGCGCTGCGCCTCGACGCTCGGGAACGAGGCCTCGGCGCTGGAGGAGATGGCGCGGAACTACGCGTCCCTCGGCCTCGCGCCGCAGCGCGTGCCGGTGGATGTGGAGGCGCTGCGTGGCCATCCCGGATTCTCGCCGCCGCTGATCTCCTATGCGGGGCGGGACAATGTCGTCGCGGTGCACCGCCCGCGCAGCGCAAAGGGCCGCTCGCTGGTGCTGCAGGGACATGTGGACGTCGTGCCGGAAGGGGCGGCGGATGAATGGACCACGCCGCCCTTCGAACCCGCGATCCGCGGCGGGCGGATGTATGGGCGCGGCGCGGGCGACATGAAGGCCGGCATCATCGCCTACGTCACGGCCTTCCGTGCGCTGCAGCTGGCCGGGTTGCAGCCGGCGGCCGAGGTGCAGATGCAATCGGTGATCGAGGAAGAATGCAGCGGCAATGGCGCGCTGGCCTGCATGGTGGCGATGCCGAAAGCCGATGCGGTGATCATCCCCGAGCCCGGCCCTGGCCTGCCCGCACTCTATTCCGCCGAGGTCGGCGTGGTCTGGGCCTTCGTGACGGTCACGGGGCGGCCGGCGCATGTGCGGGACAAGCAGGCCGGTGTGAACGCGATCGAGGCGGCGATGACGATCTGGTCGCGCTTCGAGGATTACGAGCGGGAGATGAACCGCGCCGAGAACATCCACGCCAGCTTCCGCGGCGTGAACCATCCCGTGAACGTCAATCTCGGCACGGTCGAAGGGGGCGAGTGGAACAGCTCCGTCGCAACACGCGCGCGGCTGGGGCTGCGCGTTGGCGTGATGATGGGCAACACGGCGGATCGGGTGAAGGCCGATATCCAGCGCATCGTGGATGGCGCGCGGGAAGATCCGGCGCTGCGCGGCGCCAAAGTGAAGGTCGCGTTCCAGGGTTTCCACGCCGATCCTTGTGTCTTCGACATGCAGGCGCCGATCGTGAAGCTGGCGATGCAAAGCTACGCCGCGGTGACTGGCGGCGAATTGCGCCACTACCCCGCGACGGGGCTGACGGATGGGCGCTTCTTCCAGCTCTACCAGGGCACGCCGGTCGCCTGCTTCGGGCCCGATGCGCAGGAGATCCACGGCATCGACGAAAGCGTGGGGCTGGAGAGCGTGCACGACATCACGAAATCCATCGCGCTCTGCATGGCCGAATGGTGCGGGTTGGAGAACATCTGATGCGGGGTAATCTGCCACTGTCCGGGGCGCGGCTCTGGGACAGCCTGATGGAATATGCCCGCATCGGCGGCACGCCGAAGGGCGGGTGCAACCGGCAGACTCTGACCGACCTCGACGGTCAGGCGCGCGCGCTGCTGCAGCGCCAGGCGGAGGCGGCGGGGGCGACACTCACGCTCGACCGGCTCGGCAACATGGTGCTGACGCGGCCGGGGCGCGATCCGTCACGCAAGCCGGTCGCTATCGGCAGCCATCTCGACACCCAGCCGACGGGCGGGAAATTCGACGGCGTGCTCGGCGTGCTGGCGGGGCTCGAAATTCTGCGTGCGCTGCATGAGGCGGGGGTGGAGACCGAGGCACCCATCACGCTGGTGAACTGGACGAATGAGGAAGGCGCGCGTTTCTCGCCGCCCATGATGGGCTCGGGCGCGGCGATGGGGATCTTCCCGGAATCCGAGGTGCTGGCGAAGACCGACAGCACCGGTGCGCGTTTCGGCGACGAGATCGCCCGCATTGGCTGGCAGGGGTCGGCCGATCCCGCGGCGCTGCAATCGCTCGGCGCCTATTTCGAGCTGCATATCGAGCAGGGCCCGGTGCTGGAGCGCGAGGGGCTCGATTGCGGCATCGTCACCCATGCGCTGGCGCAGCATTGGTTCGACGTGACTGTGACCGGCGAGGATGCGCATGGCGGCAGCGCCATGGCAGGGCGGCGCGATGCGCTGATGGCCGCAGCCGAAACCGCGACGTTGATCGAGCGCGCGGCGCTCGCCGCCGGCGCGCGTGCCACCATCGGGCGGATGACGCTCGCGCCCGACAGCCGCAACGTCGTGCCTGGGCGCGTCTGGTTCAGCCTGGATACGCGCCACGACCATGAGGACCAGCTGGCCGCGCTCGCCGCCACGCTGCGCGCGGAAGCGGCCGCGATTGCCGCGCGACGCGGGGTTGCGATCGAGATCGCGGATTTCTGGATCTCGCCGGCGACCGCCTTCGACACGACGCTGGTCGGGCATCTGCGCGATGCGGCGAAGGCGCGGGGGATACCGCATCGGGACATGCCGACGGCGATCGGGCATGACGCGGTCTATGTCGCGCGCAAGTTGCCGGCGGTGATGCTCTTCGTGCCCTGCCATGGCGGGCTCAGCCACAACGAGGCGGAGAGCATCACGCCTGAATGGGCCGAGGCCGGCTTGCTGGTGCTGGCCGATGCGGTGCTCGCGACAGCTGGCCTGGTGCGGGGAGGGGCGTGATGCGGATCGCCATCGGCGGCTTCCAGCACGAAAGCCATTCCTTCGCCCCGCATCCGACGCGCTGGGCGGATTTCCTGAGCCCCGGCAGCTTCCCGCCGGTGCAGCGTCCGGCGACGCTGATCGCCGGGCTGCGGGAGACGGCCGTGCCGGCCTCCGGCGCCATCCGCGCAGCGGAGGAGGCCGGCGTTGATATCGCCCCGCTCTGCTGGGGCTTCGCCTATCCGGCCGGGCCTGTGGCGGCCGAGGCCTTCGAGCGCTTGGCGTCGCTGATCATGGCCGCGCTGCAGGCAGCGCTGGAGGAAGGGCCGCTCGACGGGCTCTACCTCGACCTGCATGGGGCGATGGTCGCCGAGCATTTCCCGGATGGCGAAGGCGAGCTGCTGCGCCGCGCGCGCGCCATCCTCGGGCCGAATGTGCCGATCGCGGCAAGCCTCGACCCGCATGCGAATCTCACGCCGGCGATGGTCGCGCATACCGATATCCTCTCGCCCTACCGCACCTATCCGCATGTGGACATGCGCGAGACCGGCGCGCGCGCGATGCGCCTGCTGCTGGCCCGCATCGCGCAGGGGCGGCCCTTCGCGAAGGCATACCGGCAGCTCGACTACCTGATCCCCATCACCAGCCAATGCACGCTGGTCGCGCCGATGGGCGATGTGCTGGCGGCGCGGCAGGCCATCGCGGCCGAAACCGGCGCGGCGGAGCTAGGGCTCTGCTTCGGCTTTCCCTATGCCGACTTCCCCGATTGCGGCTGCGCGGTCGTCGCCTATGGCGCGACGCAGGACGCCGCCGACGCCGCAGCCGATGCGCTGCTGCGGGAGATGCAGCGGCGCGAGACCGATTTCGCCCAGCCGATCCTGGAGGCGAAGGACGCCGTGGCGCAGGCGATCCGCCAAGCCCGCGGCGCGACGAAGCCCGTGGTGATCGCCGACACGCAGGACAATCCGGGCGGCGGCGGGCATGGCGACACGACCGGGCTGCTCGCGGAGCTGATCGCGCAGCGCGCGGAGGGTGCGGTGCTCGGGCTGATCAACGATGCCGAGAGTGCCGCCGCCTGCCATGCAGCGGGTGAGGGGGCGGAGATCGCGCTCCGCCTCGGCGGCAAATCCGATGGCGCGCCGCTGGCGGTCACGGCGCGCGTGCTGCGTCTGACCGATGGGCGCTATGTGAACACGGGCGCGATGGCCGGCGGCAACAGCGCCGATCTCGGGCCGACGGCGCTGATCGGCATCGGCGGCGTGCGGGTGATCGTGACGTCGAAGAAGACGCAGGCCTATGACCAGGCGCTGTTCCGCCATGTCGGGTTGGAGCCCGCGGCGCAGAAGATTCTGGTGCTGAAATCCTCGGTGCATTTCCGCGCGGATTTCCAGCCGATCGCGGAAGCGGTGCTGGTCGCGGCCGCGCCGGGGCCGGTGGTGGCCGACCCCGCCGTACTGCCCTTCCGCAACCTGCGGCCGGGGCTGCGGTTGCGGCCGGGCGACAACCGCCGGGTTGGCTGACGCGGCTGGGGCGGTCTCAGCCGCGATTGGCGAGGAAGGCCCTGACCTCCGCTGCGCGCGGGATTGGCGCAACGGCGCCGTAGCCGAGCGTCGAGAGCGCGGCGGCCGCATTGGCGTAGCGCGCGGCGTCCTCGAGCCCATCGCCCTGCGCGCGGCGGGCCAGGAAGGCGCCGGCGAAGGTGTCGCCCGCGCCCGTCGCATCAACTGCCGCTACGGGAAAGCCTGGAATTCGCTGGCGCTGTTCGCGCGTGGCCAGCAGCACGCCCTCTGCCCCGAGCTTCAGCAGCACCAGCGGGCAGAGCGCCAGATAGGCATCGGCGATCGCATCGGGATTGGTGAGGCCCGTCAGCACCGTCGCATCGTCGAGCGAGGGAAAGACGATGTCCGCCTGCGCGATCGCCGCCTGGATGCAGGCGCGGGCGCGCGTGAGCGGCCAGAGACGCAGGCGCAGATTGGTGTCGAAGGACACAAGGCCACCCGCAGCCCGGGACACCTCCATCGCCCGGAAGGCGGCGTCGCAGGAGGCGTCGGAGATGCCGAGCGTGATGCCCGTCACATGCAGCACGCGCGCGGCGCGGATCGCGGCCTCCGGCAGTCGCGCGGGACCAAGGCGGGCGGCGGCGCTGCCCTTGCGGTGGAAGGTGAAGTGGTGCCCGGCTTCGTCATGCGTGACGAAGTAGATACCGGTCGGCGCCTCGCGGTCGGTGGCCACCGCGCTGTCATCCACGCCCTCTGCGCGCCAGAGATCGCGGAAGGCGGCGCCTGCGCGGTCCTCGCCGAGCGCGGTCAGTATTGCGACCCTCGCACCTGACCGCGCTGCGGCGATGGCGGCGTTGGAGGCGTCGCCGCCGAAGCCTTCCAGATAAAGCCGCCGACCATCCGGCCCAACGGGTTGCTGGTTGAACTCCAGCATCGGCTCGCCGAAGCAGATTATGTCGGTGGTCATGCCTGCATGATCCCGAGCACCTCGCGCGCGGCGGCGGCGATGGCTTGCCGGTCGCCGGCGGCCAGCAGCTTCTCATCCACCAGCTTGCCGCCGATGCCGACGAAGCTGGCGCCGGCCGCGAGATAATCGGGTGTGTTGCGCGCATCCACGCCGCCGGTCGGGCAGAAGACGACATCGGGGAAGACGGCGCGCAGCGCCTTCACATGGGCAGGCCCACCGGCCGAGGAGGCCGGAAAAATCTTCACCGCATCGGCACCCGCGCCGAGTGCCGCGCGCACCTCGGTCGGCGTCATCGCGCCGAGCAGGCTCATCGCGCCGGCTGCGCGCGCGGCCTCGGCGATTGCTGCATCCACCCAGGGTGCGACCAGGAAGCGCGCGCCGGCGGCAAGGCAAGCCTCTGCAGCCGCGCGATCGGGCACGGTGCCGGCACCGACCAGCAGCGCAGGGTCGGCGCTGAGCTGCCGGATCAGGCCGGGCGCGTCCGGCACGGTCATGGTGATCTCGAAGACCGTGATCCCCTCCGCGCGCAGCCACTCCACGGCGCGAGCGGCGAGTTCGGGCTTGGTGGTGCGCACCACCGGGACGATGCGCGCCGCCTTGAGGCGCGGGATCAGGGGATGCATCGGCGTTTCCTCACTCGACCCTGGACCTGCCCTCAGGCCTCACCCCTGAACGCGGCGGGCGCGCCGGGCTTCCGCGAGACGCGCCGCGCGCGGGGCCGCCGAGGGCGGCGCCATCAGCGCGGCCGTGCTCACCAGCGCCTCGGCCAGCGCCATCTGCAGCACGCCGGCCGGATTACCGGGCGCGCTGCCTTCCGCGGCTTCGCAGGGAATCAGCCATTGCGCGGCCGCCGCCAGCGGTGAGCGCGCGCGCGTCACGGCGATCACCACCGCGCCACCCGAAGCCGCCAGACGCGCGGCCTCCACAACCTCGCGGTCCGCCCCGGTTCGGGAGAGGCAGATCGCGACGGATTCGCCCTCGAGCGTCGCGGCGGCCATGGCCTGCATGGCGCCGTCATCGCGCGCAGCCACGCCACGGCACAGCCCGATCAGCCCCTGCTCCAAATGCCGGGCCGCGCCGAAGCTCGCGCCCGAGGCCCAGATCTCGACCCGGCTGGCGCGCAGCAGGGCGAGGGCGGCGCGCACCAGCGCCTCGCCCTCCAGCGCCTTGCGCGCGGCAAGAAGGGCCGCGATCGCGGCATCGAGCGACGCGCCCGGGGCCTCGGCGGGTGGCATGCCGGGCGCGATCAGGCGCGGGGTGGGCAGGGTCGTGCCCTCGGCGCGGATCGCTTCCTCGCGCAGATCGGCGAAGCCTTCGAGGCCCAAGGCGCGGCAGAAGCGGATGACGGTCGGCTCGGAGACGCCTGCGGCGCGGGCGAGCGCGGCGAGGGTCGTCTGGGGCAGGGCGGCGGGATCGGCGGCAACAAGCCCGGCCACCTTGCGCTCGGCCGGGGTCAGCCGGTCGAGAATACCGGCGATCCGGTCGCTGAGCGGGCCCTCCCTCATGCCGGCCAAGGGACCACGCGCGCGGCCCGCGGGCAAGCGCCCGGCGGCGATCAGAACCGCGTGGCCGGGTCCATCGCCTCGGCGGTCGCGGCCAACTGCTGGGCGGCGGCCCGGGCGCGGCTGGCCTCGCCAGCCGCATCGGCCAGTGCGAGGTTCAAGTCCTGGGCGCTGCACCCCAGCCGGTCCACCGCCCCCTTCAACGCGCTCAATTGCGCGCGGAACTGGGCGACGCTCTGCCGCTGCTCGGCGAGCGCGGTATCGAGCGCGCGCAAGGCACGGCGAAGGCGCCGCTCATCCGTATCGGGAAAGGCGAGAAGCTCCCCATCGAGGGCCCCAGAGGTTCGCTCGGGTAGGCCATGGTCGTCGGGCATCGGGGCGCTCCGCATCCGTTAGGGAAGCGTTAGCATTGTCCCCTTTTGCGCGACAACCATTACGATGTGGCACAATGTCTCACAGACGGGGCCGCCGCCCGTCAGAGGCCGGCCGCGCCCACCAGCAGTGCCAGCCCCGCCCCCGTCGAAAGCAGCCAGCGCAGGCCAAGATAGGCGCGCGGCACCAGCCCCTGGCCCGCCGCCCGCGTCTCGGCCAGCGCCGTTCCCAGGATGGCAAGCGCCAGCATGACGAGCCCGGCCGCCAGCGGCAGCAGCAGCGCGACCCAGGCCAGCAGCGCCGGCACCACCCCAAGGCCGAGCCGGCCCCATGCGACGCGCTGAGCCCCCGCCTCGGTGGCTCCGGCCGGCGCGGCGAGGGCGAGCCCCCAATGCACGGCGCCGAGGAAGGCCAGGATCGTCGCGCCATAGGCCGCGAGCGCCGGCCCGGCGGCGGGCCAGCCGGCCCAGATGCCAGCGGCGAGCCCGGCGAAGGGGATCAGCCCGGCCGGGCCGAGCAGGCGGGCAGGGGCGGGCAGGGGGCGGTCGGATAGGGAGCCGTGCATGGCGCCTCATCTCCCTCCCGCGGCGCCGTTGCGCAAGGTGCGACGTTTCGCCCGAGCCTCTGCGACGCTACATGACGAGGGAAACCCCCTCCCGGACCGGACCCCAACACCGCCATGGCCATAGGCTTTGAGCTTCTGCTGATCCTGCTGCTGGTGCTGCTGAACGGCGCCTTCGCGCTCAGCGAGTTGGCCATCGTCTCGGCGCGGCGGTCGCGGCTGATTGCCATGCAGCGCAAGGGCAGCGCGGGGGCGGCGGCGGCGCTGGCGCTGGCCGACGATCCGCAGCGCTTCCTGCCGACCGTGCAGGTCGGCATCACGCTGGTCGGCATCCTGGCCGGCGCCTTCGGTGGCGCGCGGCTGTCGGGCGGCATTGCGGAGGTGTTGGCGGTGGTCCCCGGTGTGGGTGCCGCTGCGGAGGAGATCGCCTTCGCGCTGGTGGTGCTGCTGATCACCTATCTGTCGCTGATCCTGGGCGAACTGGTGCCGAAGCAGCTGGCGCTGCGCAACCCAGAGGCGCTGGCGGTGATCGTCGCCCGGCCGGTGACGCTGCTCTCGCGCATTGCCGCGCCTGGCGTGTGGCTGCTCTCGCGTTCCTCCGCGCTAGTGCTGCGCCTGTTCGGCCGCCACACCCCCTCCGACCAGGCGGTGACGGAGGAGGAGGTGAAGGCGATGGTGGCCGAGGGCGCGACCTCGGGCGCGATCGAGACCGAGGAACGGCAGATGATCGAGCGCGTGTTGCGCCTGGCGGACAAGCCGGTCCGCGCGCTGATGACGCCGCGTACGGATCTGGAATGGATCGACCGCACCGCGCCCGCGTCCGATATCGTCGCGCGGCTGCGGGCCTCCGCGGTCACGCGCTTCGTCGTGGCGGATGGGCGCGTGGATAATGTCGTCGGCGTGGTGGCGGCGAAGGACCTCTTCGACCAGCTGCTGGCGGGCGCGCCGCTTTCGATCGGCGCCGCGCTGCGCCAGCCGCTGGTGATGCCCGACACGCTCTCCGCCCTCGATGCGCTGGAGCGGCTGCGTGGTGATCCGATCGGGCTCGCGCTGGTGATGGACGAATATGGCAGCTTCGAAGGGGTGGTGACGGCCTCCGACCTGCTGGAGGCGATCGTGGGCGAGCTAGGCGCGCCGGAGCCGGCGGAATCGAAGCCCGCGGTGCGGCGCCATGATGGCAGCCTGCTGCTGGACGGGATGATGGCGAGCGACGAGCTGAAGGCGCGGCTGGAGCTGCCGGACCTCCCGCGGGAGGGGACCTATCACACCGTCGCGGGGCTGATGCTGGCGCTGCTGCAGCGCGTGCCGAAGGAAGGCGACCGCATCGCCTGGGCTGGCTGGCGCTTCGAGATCGTGGATATGGACGGCCGCCGCGTGGACAAGGTGCTGGCGACGAAGGAGGAGGCGGCGGCGCAGGAGGGGTAGGGCGCGCTCGCCCTCACCCGGCCGCGACTCAGCGCAGCAACCCTCTCCCGAGATGCGGGAGAGGGTTTGCAGCCTCAGCCTGCGTTGGCGTGGCTTTTCGCGATGGGGGCGACGAACTGGGGCTCGGTGTCCCAGGGGAAGAGGATCCAGGTGTCCTGCGACACCTCGGTGATGAAGGTGTCCACCAGCGGCTTGCCGGCGGGCTTCGCATAGACGGTCGCGAAATGCGCCTTGGGCAGCAGGGCGCGGACGACCTTGGCGGTGGTGCCGGTATCCACCAGATCGTCCACGATCAGCCAGCCCGCACCGAGGCTCTCGAGCGCGGCGGCGGGCGGCTTCACCACATTCGGCTCGCCGCGCTTCTCCTCGTCATATGTGACGATAGAGACGGTCTCGATCAGGCGGCATTCCAGCTCGCGCGAGATGATCGCGCAGGGGATAAGCCCGCCGCGGGTGATGGCGACCATGCCGGTCCACGGCCCCTTTTCCATGAGCCGCCAGGCCAGCGCCTTCGCGTCGCGGTGCAGCTGGTCCCAGGTGACCGTGTAGTAGCGCGGAGCCATTCTTTGTTCCCTTGTAGCTCGGGCGCCCCGATTCAGACCTGCGGGGCTCGCGCCCCTTCGGTCATCGGGGCGCCTCAGAACATCTTCCCCCCGTCCGGGACCTTGAGGTCCGGGCGGAGCAGCACGACCGCCCCGTTCTCGTCCGGGACACCGAGAACCAGGACCTGGCTCTCGAAGCCGGCGATGCGGCGGGGCGGGAAATTGACGACGGCGATGACCTGTCGGCCGATCAGCCGATCCGGCGTGTAGTGGACCGTCAGCTGGGCCGAGGATTGGCGCACCCCGATCGGGGCGCCGAAATCCACCCACAGCTTGATCGCGGGCTTGCGCGCTTCGGGGAAGGGGGCGGCATCCACGACGGTGCCGGCGCGGATCTCCACCTTCTCGAAATCGTCGATGCCGATCAGGTCCATGGCGCGTCCTAGCGAATAGGTTGAGTCGGGGGAAGGGGCGTCGCGCGGCTCGCTCCCGCGGGCGCCCCCCGGGTGGCTTGCACAGGGCGGGGGAGGGGTCCATTCAAGTTACCCAACAGCGCCCCCAATGGCGCCCAAGGAGGAGAACGCGCCATGACCCTGCCGATCACGCCGCCCTTCCGCCTGGATGGCGCCCGCGCCCTGGTGACCGGAGCCAGCAAGGGCATCGGCCGCGCCAGCGCGGTCGCCCTGGCCGCCGTCGGCGCCGAGGTGGTGCTGGCCGCGCGGAGCCTGTCGGAGATGGAGGCGACGGTCGCCGAGCTTAAGGCGGCCGGGCTCAAGGCCAAGGCCGTCGCGCTCGACGTCACGGACCGCGCGGCGGTGCGCGCCGTGGTGGCGGCCGAAGGCCCCTTCGATGCGCTGCTCAACAATGCCGGGACGAATATCCGCGAGCCCTTCCTGGAGGTGCAGGACGCCTCGGTGGATGCGCTGATCGACCTCAATATCCGGGCCTGCTTCACGGTTGCGCAGGCTGTCGCGCAGGGGATGGTCGCGGCGGGCAAGCAGGGCGCGATCCTGAACCTGTCTTCCGTCAACGGCCATGTCTCGGGCGCCAATCGCAGCGTCTACACGGCGACCAAGCACGCGGTGGAAGGCATGACGAAGGCGATGGCCTTCGAGCTTGGCCCGAAGGGCATCCGCGTGAATGCCATCGCGCCCGGCTTCGTCGAGACGCCGCTGACCAAGCCGGTGCTGTCCGACCAGAAATTCCTCGAACGCGTGCTGCGCACCATGCCGCTCGGCCGGGTGATGCAGGTGGAGGACATCATGGGCGCCGTGGTGTTCCTGCTTTCGCCGGCGAGCGCGATGATCACGGGTGCGAGCCTCGTCATCGATGGCGGCGTCTTGACGCATTGATCTCTCCCTCCCCCGCCACGCGGGGGAGGGTCGGGGTGGGGGTGCGTGACCGAGCGCGTCTCGCCCACCCGCACCCCCACCTAACCCTCCCCCGCAATGCGGGGGAGGGCTCTTGCACAGGACATCACCATGAAGCGCGATTTCCATGCTCCCGGCCGCAGCGCGGTCTTTGCCGCGAATGGGATGGCGGCGACCTCCATGCCGCAGGCGACGCTCGCGGCACTCGATGTGCTGCGCGCGGGCGGCAATGCGCTCGATGCGGCCATCGCCGCGGTCGCGGTGCAGGGCGTGGTGGAGCCGCAATCCACCGGCATCGGCGGCGATTGCTTCTGCCTCTACGCGCCGGCTGGCACGGGGCAGGTGATCGCGATCAACGGTTCGGGCCGCGCGCCGCGCGGGGCGACGCCAGAGGCGCTGCGCGCCGCGGGGCTGACCGCCCTGCAGCCGCTGTCCGCGCACTCCGTCACCATCCCTGGTGCCGTCTCCGCCTGGGAGGCGCTGAACAAGGCTCATGGGCGCAAGGGGCTCGATGAGCTGCTGCAGCCGGCGATCCGCTTCGCCGAGGAAGGATTCCACGTCTCCCCGCGCGTTGCGCATGACTGGGAAGGCGCGGTCGGCAAGCTGTCCAACCACCCCGCGACGGCGCGGCGCTTCCTGAAGGATGGCGGGGCGCTGGCGATCGGCGACCGCTTCCTGCAGCCCGAGCTGGGCGCCACGCTACGCGCCATCGCCAAGGGTGGCGCCAAGGCCTTCTACGAAGGCGCCATCGCGTCTGACATGGTGGCGACACTCCGCGCCGCCGGCGGCACGCATACGGAAGAGGATTTCGCGCGCGGTGCGATGGGCGCGGAATTCGTCACGCCGATCCGCCGCGCCTTCAAGGGCATGGATATCTTCCAGTGCCCGCCGAACGGCACGGGCATCATCGCGCTGATGATCCTCGGCCTGATCGAGCGCTTCGGCGCGGCGGAGCAGGGGGCCTTCTCGGTCGAGCGCTTCCACCGCCACATCGAGGCCGCGCGGCTCGCCTATCGCGACCGCGACGCCTTCATCGCCGACCCGGCCCAGGTGGATGTACCGGTGGAGAAGCTGCTGTCCGACGAATATCTCGGCAAGCTCTCCGCGCTGATCCGCGACGAGGCGGCGATGACGTTGCCGCCGGCCGGGCAGTCCGATGCGGCGCGGCACAAGGACACGGTCTATCTCTGCGTCGTGGACCGCGACGGCAATGCGTGTTCCTTCATCAACTCGCTGTTCGAGGGCTTCGGCAGTGGCATCCTGGCGGAGAAGTCGGGCGTGCTGCTGCACAATCGCGGCTTCGGCTTCCGGCTGGAGGAAGGCCACCCGAACTGCATCGCGCCCGACAAGCGGCCGATGCACACCATCATCCCCGGCATGGCCATGAAGGACGGCCAGGCCATCATGCCGTTTGGCGTGATGGGCGGGCATTTCCAGCCGATGGGGCAGTCGCTGCTGCTGTCCAACATGTTCGACTACGGCTTCAACGTGCAGGAAGCGCTGGACGCGCCGCGGCTCTTCCCGCGGCTTGGCAAGATTCAGGTCGAGCGCGGTATCTCGTCTGCCGTCGTGGACCGGCTGAACCGGCTCGGCCATGACTGCGAGCTGATCGACAAGCCGCATGGCGGCGGCCAGGCGATCTTCATCGACCGCGCGCGCGGCTGCCTCGTCGGCGGCTCCGACCCGCGCAAGGATGGTTGTGCGCTGGGCTACTGAGGCTGAGCGTACGAAAGGGAACACGACGATGACCGAACCCTGCGATCTTTCCGCCGTTGCGGCGCGCCGGCTGATCGGCGCCCGCAAGCTGAGCCCGGTAGAGCTGCTGGACAGCTGCCTCAATCGCATCGCGGCGGTGAACCCGGCCGTGAATGCCATGGTGGCGATGGACACCGACCGGGCGCGGACCGCCGCCAAGGCAGCCGAGGCCAAGGTGATGTCGGGCGCCCCGCTCGGGCCGCTACACGGCCTGCCGGTCGGCATCAAGGACCTGGAGGAGACGGAGGGGCTGCGCAGCACCTTCGGCAGCGAGCTCTTCGCCGACCATGTGCCGGCGAAGGACGATGCGATGGTGGCGAACCTCCGCGCCGCCGGGGCGATCGTGCTGGGCAAGACGAACACACCGGAATTCGGCGCCGGCGCGAACACCCGCAACCTCGTCTATGGCGCGACGGGCAACCCCTTCGACCCGGTGAAGTCTGCGGCCGGTTCCTCCGGCGGGTCGGCGGTGGCGCTGGCGACGGGGATGGTGCCGATTGCGTCGGGCAGCGACACTGGCGGGTCCTTGCGCAACCCGGCGGCCTTCAACGGCATTGTCGGCTTCCGTCCCTCGGCGGGGCTGGTGCCGAGCGAGCGGCGCGGCCATGGCTGGTCGCATTTGCCGGTGTTGGGGCCGATGGCCCGGACGGCCGAGGATTGCGCCTTGCTGCTCTCGGCCATGGCGTCCGACGATGCGATGGACCCGCTGGCCTATACGCTGCACGGCCGGGCCGTGCGCGGGGGCGACGCGGCGCTGTTCCCGCCGATGCAGCTCGACCTCTCGACGCTGCGGGTCGCGGCCAGCCCCGATTTCGGCTTCGCGCCGACGGAGCGGCACATCCGGGACGTCTTCGCGGATCGCGTCGCAAAATTGCAACCGCTCTTTGCCCGTGTGACCGAGGCCACGCCCGATTGCCGCGGCACGGACGAAGCCTTCGAGGTGCTGCGCGCGGCCGGCTTCCTGGGCGCGCATCTGGCGAAGGTGCAGGCGTCGCCTGACAAGGTCGGCCCCAATGTGCGCGCGAATGTCGAGGAAGGGCTCAGCTACAGCCTGGCCGATTATGCCCGCGCCGCCAGCGAGCAGACGCGGCTCTATCGGGTGTGGCAGCACTTCTTCCGCGACCACGACCTGCTGGTCACCCCGGCCATCACCATCAGCCCGCGCCCCTGGCGGGAGCTGTTCCCGGCCGAGATCGACGGCCAGGCGACGCGCAGCTACTTCCACTGGCTGGCGCTGGCCTATGCGGTGACGCTGGTCGGCCACCCGGCGATCAGCATCCCGCTCGGCCGCGACCGGGCGGGGATGCCCTTCGGGCTGCAGATCGTCGGCCCCCGCGGGGGCGATGCGCTAGTGATGGCCGCGGCAGCGGCGATCGAGGCCGCGGTGAAGGGCGATGCGACGCTCGCCCGGCCGGTGCCCGACATCGCGGCGCTCAAGTCCGCGGCACCGATTTCGGCCATGCCCGGCTTCCGGACGATGGATTGAGGCGATGTTGCCGGCGCGCGGGGTTAGGCCCGCGCGCCGGGCAAAGCCACTGGCGGCCTGCGCGAATTACCCCCGTGCGCCGGAAAACGCATTAAACGTTTGCAAGGTGTAGGTGTCCTTCACGCCGGCCACCGTCTGCACCCGCTCCACCACGAACAGGCCGATATCCTGGTCTGTCTCGAGATAGAATTTGCCGAGCAGGTCATACTGGCCGCTGATGGAGTGCATCTCCGACAATTCGGCGATGCCATCGGCCATTTCCCGTGCCACGCGATAGGCTTGGCCCATATCGCACTTGATCATGACAAAAATCGCTCGCATCGCCCCTCGCTCCGGCGCCGTCATCCCCACATTGGGGCGGGACGGGGCAGACCGCCAGACCGCCGTTATCATGACAATGGCGCAAGTATTGCTTTAACTTTTGGACTTCGGAAGGCGACGACACGACATGCTTCATGTCGCGTCACCTCGATCCGGCGGCGTCTCGTCCTCTGAGGCGGGGCTTGCCCAATCGAGACTTGCGAGGCCTTCTTGCGCCGGCCAGAACCAGTATGGGTCAGGATACGTCACGCATGCGAACGCTTCCCCAGCTTGCCATCCTTGCCGCCCTCGGCGGCCTGGGGGCGGCGTGGCATATCTATGGTGAGCAATACGGTCTGCCCCGCCCGTTGGCGCTGGTCGGGCTGGAGGCGGCGGCGCCGACCCAGCAGCAGCGTGGCCCGGGCGGCGGGGCAGTTGGCGTCATCGTCTCCCCGGTCCGCACCGCGACGGTTGTGGATCGCGCCGAAAGCGTGGGCACGGTGCGCGCCCGCGATGCCGTGACAATCACCGCCAAGGTGACCGGGATCGTCCAGTCCATCCTCTTCCAGGAAGGACAGCCGGTGCGCGAGGGCGAACAATTGGTGGATCTCGATGCCGCGGCACTCCGCGCCGAGCTCGATCAGGCGCGCGCCCTGTTCGACGATGCCCGCAGCCAGCTGGTCCGTGGACGCGGGCTCCAGGCCGGCCAGACGATCGCCGCCCAGCGGCTTGAGACGCTGGAGGCGCTGACCCGCCAGGCCGAAGGCCGTGTCCGCCAGGCGGAAGCCCGCCTGCAGGAGCTGCGCGTGCTCGCCCCCTTCTCCGGCCGCGTCGGCCTGCGCCAAGTGAGTGTCGGTGCCCTGGTCCAGCCGGGCACAATCGTCACGACGCTCGACGACATCTCCCGCGTGCGGGTGGAATTCTCGGTGCCGGAGCTCTTCGTGGCCCGCGTCCGGATGGGCAGCCCCGTAGTGGCGCGCTCTGGCGCCTTCGGGGATCGCCGCTTCGAAGGCCGGGTTGCCGTGGTGGACACTCGCATCGACACGGCGACGCGGACGATCCGCGTCATCAGCGAATTCGACAATGCGGATGAGGCGCTGAAGCCAGGCCTGTTCATGACCGTCGATATCGAGCTGGAGCGGCGCGACGGCGCGCTGCTGATCGCCGAGGAAGCACTGGACCCGATCGGCGACCGCAACTTCGTCTATGTGGTGCGCGAGAACCGCGCCCGCCGGGTCGAGGTGCGGCTTGGCCAGCGCATGCCGGGCGAGGTCGAGGTGCTGTCCGGCGTCAGTGCCGGGGACCAGGTGGTGGTGCAGGGCATCCAGCGCCTTCGCAACGACGCGCCGGTGCGGGTGGTGGAAACCCGCACCCGGCCGACATCCTGACCTGGCGCGGCTGAAGGGCGGACGGCCATGATCCTCTCCGACGTTTCGATCAAGCGCCCGGTCTTCGCGACCGTGGTCAGCCTGATGCTGATCGTGCTGGGCATCGCATCCCTGATGCGGCTGCCGATCCGCGAATATCCCGCGATCGACCCGCCGGTCGTCTCCGTCACCACGCAGTATCGCGGCGCCTCGGCCGCGGTCGTGGACACCCAGGTCACGGAGCTGATCGAGGCCGCGGTTGCGGGCATCGAGGGCATCAAGTTCATCACCTCCCAGTCGCGCGATGAGCGCAGCCAGGTGACGATCGAGTTCCGCCTGACGCGTGCCGTGGATGCGGCCGCGAACGATGTGCGCGACCGCGTTGCGCGCACCCTGGCGCGCTTGCCGGAGGCCGCTGACACGCCCGTGGTGCAGAAGGTGGATGGCGATGCGCGCCCCATCCTTTGGATCGCGCTTGTCTCCGACACGCTGTCGGGGATGGACCTGACCGAACTGGCCCGCCGACGCTTCGCCGACCGGCTGGCCATTGTGGACGGTGTGGCGCAGGTGCTGGTGCTGGGTGAGCGCCGGCCGGCGATGCGCCTCTGGCTCGACCGCCAGGCACTGGCCGCGCGTGGCCTGACCGTGCAGGACGTGGAAGACGCGATCCGGCGCGAGAATGTCGAGCTGCCCGGCGGGCGGCTGGAGAGTTCCGCGCGCGAGCTGACGGTGCGCACCGATACGCGCATGAGCCGGCCGGAGCAGTTCCGCGCCGTGGTCATCAGCCGCAGCGGCGGCGGTCAAGTGCTGCTCGGCGATGTCGCGCAGGTGGAGATCGCGCCCGAGGACACGCGCGGCGAATACCGCATCAATGGCAAGCCGGCCGTCGGCCTCGGCATCCTGCGCCAGTCCACTGCCAACACGCTCTCCGTCGCCGAGGGTGTGAAGGCGGAGGTCGAGCGCATCCGCGGCTCCGTGCCGGAAGGCGTGGAGGTGGTGATCGGCTACGACGAAAGCCTGTTCATCAGCCAGTCCATCTACGAGGTGGAGCACGCGCTGGTGACCGCGCTGGTGCTGGTCGTGGTCGTCATCTTCTTCTTCCTGCGCAGTTGGCGCGCGACGATCATCCCGGCCGTCGCGATCCCGGTCTCGATCCTTGCCTCCTTCATCGCGCTCGCCGCGCTCGGCTTCTCGATCAACGTGCTGACGCTTCTCGGCCTGGTGCTCGCGATCGGCCTGGTCGTGGACGATGCGATCGTCGTGCTGGAGAACGTCCACCGCCGGATCGAGGAAGGCGAGCACCCGCTGCTGGCCTCGCTGCGCGGCTCGCGGGAGATCGCCTTCGCGGTCATCGCGACGACGCTGGTGCTGATTGCGGTCTTCCTGCCGCTGTCCTTCATGGGCGGCAATACGGGGCGGCTGTTCACGGAATTCGGCTTCGCGCTGGCGGCCTCGGTGGCCTTCTCGGGCCTCATCGCGCTGACGCTGACGCCGATGATGTGTTCCAAGCTGCTCAAGCCGCATCAGGGCGAGACCTGGCTGGTGCGGGTGACGGAGCCGATCTTCCTCGGCATGAACTGGCTGCTGCGCGTCTCGCTCAAGCGGGCACTGGCAGCGCCGCTGATCACGCTGGGCGCGATGGGCCTTGTTTCGGGCCTTGCGGTCGCGCTGTTCAACGTGATCCCGAAGGAATTCGCCCCCACCGAGGATCGCGGGATCATCATCATCCCGACCACCGCCCCGGAAGGTGCGAGCTTCGCGTACACGCGAGAGCAGGTGCAGCGCATCGAGCGCCTTCTGCAGCCCTATGCGGAGCGCGGCGAGATCTCGTCTCTGTTCGCCACCATTGGCGGCTTCCAGCGTCCGCCGCAGGGCAATGTGGCCAACATGTTCATCCGCCTCGCCCCCTGGGAGGAGCGGGAGCGCAAGCAGCAGGCGATTGCCGCCGAGCTGATGCCGCAGCTTTTGGCCATTCCCGGCACGCGCGCCTTCGCGCTGAACCCGCCCTCGCTCGGCCAGCGTGGCTTCCAGCCGCCGGTGCAGTTCGTGATCGGCGGATCCGACTACACGACGCTAGTCCAGTGGCGCGACCGCTTCCTGGCCCGCGCGCGGGAGAACCCGCGCCTGCTCAACATGGACAGCAACTTCCGCGAGACCAAACCTGAGATCCGCGTGGACATCGACCGGCGCAAGGCGGCCGAGCTCGGCGTCTCGATCCAGGCGGTCGGCCGCACCATCGAGACGATGTTGGGCGCGCGCGAGGTCGGCACCTTCGTCCAGGGCGGCGAGGAATACCGCATCATGCTGCAGGCACGCGAACAGGACCGCGCGACGCCCTATGACCTGCAGAACATCTTCGTTCGCACGACCGGGGGCGGGCCTCTCGGGCTGGTTGCCGGCGCGGGCTCGCAGCAGGGCGCGCTGGTGCCGCTCTCGAACGTCGTGACGCTGTCTGAACGCGCGCGGCCGCAGAGCCTGGCGCGCGAGGATCGGGTGCGCGCCATCACCATCACCGCCTCCCTCGCGCCCGGCTACACGCTGGGTGAGGCGCTGGCCTTCATGGAAGGTGTCGCGCGCGAAGTGCTGCCGTCCGAGGCGCGGATCAGCTATCGCGGCCAGAGCCTGGAGTTCAAGGAAAGCTCCGGCGCGCTCTACGTAACCTTCGCGCTCGCGCTGCTGGTGGTGTTCCTGGTGCTGGCCGCGCAGTTCGAGAGCTTCATCCACCCCTTCATCATCCTGCTCTCGACGCCGCTGGCGGTGACGGGCGGGCTGCTGGCACTGCACCTGACGGGCAATACGCTCAATGTCTTCAGCCAAATCGGAATGATCCTGCTGATCGGCCTGATGGCGAAGAACGGTATCTTGGTGGTGGAATTCGCGAACCAGCTGCGCGACCGCGGCATGTCCATCCATGACGCGGTGCTGGAGGCCTCGGTGGTGCGGCTGAGGCCCATCCTGATGACCTCCATCGCCACCGTCTTCGGCGCGGTGCCGCTGGCCATGGCGTCGGGTGCGGGTGCGGAAAGCCGGCAGGCGATCGGCGTGGTGATCGTTGGCGGCGTCACGCTTTCGACCTTCCTGACGCTCTATGCGGTGCCCGCGCTCTATGTGCTGCTGGCCGGCTACACCAAGCCGATCGGCGCCATCGCATCGAAGCTGACGGAGCTGGAGAAGCGCGACCCGGTACCGCACCCGGCGCCCGCCGAGTAGCGGGGGCCGAGTAGCCGGGGCGCCGCGCCCGCTGTAAACCTTCCACCGCAAGGTTGCGGAGGAACGGATCATGGCGGATGCGGCGCGCATGGACGGGCGGACAGGGGGCCAGTTGCTGGCCGATGCGCTGGTGGCGAATGGCGCAACCCATGTCTTCGCCGTGCCGGGCGAGAGCTACCTCGACCTGCTGGACGGGCTCTACGCGCAGCGCAACCGCATCGAGCTGGTCACCTGCCGCTTCGAGGCCGGCGCCGTCCATATGGCGGAGGCGCAGGGCAAGCTGACCGGCCGGCCGGGGGTTGCCGTCGTCACGCGCGGGCCCGGCGCCTGCCATGCCGCCATCGGCGTCCATGTAGCGCAGCAGGACAGCACGCCGCTGGTGCTGCTGGTCGGCCAGATCCCGATGTCCGAGACCGACCGCGAATCCTTCCAGGAGGTGGATTACCGCCGCTTCTTCTCGCCCATCGCCAAATGGGTGACGCAGATCGACGAAGCAGCGCGCATTCCTGAGCTGATGGCGCATGCTTTCGATGTGGCGGTCAGCGGGCGCCCCGGCCCGGTCGTCGTCGCGCTCAGCGAGGAGATGCAGAAGCACCTGGCCGCGGTGCCCGATATCGGCCCGCAGCCGCTGCTGCCGCCGCACCCGGCGCCGGATGCGCTGCCGCGGCTGCTGGCGATGCTGGAGAAGGCCGAGAAGCCGCTCGCGATCCTCGGCGGCACGCGCTGGACGGCCGAGGGCCGCGCGGCGATCCGCGACTTCCTGGTCGGCAACGACATTCCCGTCTCCGTCTCCTTCCGTCGTCAGGGGCTGTTCGACGGCACGAGCCCGCATTACGCGGGCGACCTTGGCGTCGGCGCCGATGCGGGGCTGGTCGCGAAGGCGAAGGAAGCTGACCTGATCCTGGCGATCGGCACGCGCCTCGGCGAGCCCGTCAGCCAGGGCTACACGCTGTTCGACATGGCCGGCAGCAAGCCGATCATCCACGTCCATCCCGAGCAGTCCGAGATCGGGCGGGTGCATCGCGCGGCCCTCGGCATCGTCTCCGACCTCAATGCCTTCGCTGAGGCCGCCGCCGCGACGCCGCGCATCGCAAAGCCGCGCTGGGCGGGCTGGCGCGCCTCCGTGCGCGCAGCGCGCGACGCGCAGGCGAAGGCGCCGGACTATGAGGGGCCGCTCAACCTCGCCGTCGCGCTGCAGCAGCTGGAGAAGGTGCTGCCCGCGGACACGATCTTCACCACCGACGCCGGCAACTTCGCCACCTGGCCGACGCGCTTCATGCATCTGACGGACGGGCAGGAGTTCCTTGGCCCCACCAATGGCGCGATGGGCTATGGCGTGCCGGCCGCGATCGGCGCGGCGGTCACCCATCCGGATCGCTGCGTGGTCTGCTTCGTCGGCGATGGCGGCGCGCTGATGACGGGGCAGGAGATCGCGACCGCCTTCCACCATGGCGTCGCGCCGATCATCATGGTGTTCAACAACGGTATGTACGGCACGATCCGCATGTACCAGGAGCGCACCTATCCGGGCCGCGTCTCCGGCACGGCGCTCACCAACCCCGACTTCGCCCGCTTCATCGAAAGCTTCGGTGGGCATGGGGAGATCGTGGAACGCACGGAAGAGCTGGTGCCCGCCTTCCAGCGCGCGCGTGCTTCCGGGAAGCCGGCGATCATCGAGGTGCGGACGAACCCCGAGCAGGTGACGAACCGCGCGACAATCGCGCAGCTGCGCGCGCAGGCGGGGCGGTAGGTTCGCGGGGGCTCTGCCCCCCGCACCCCCGCCGGGGACAATGGGCGACGTGTACGTCGCCCCCCGGACCCCACCATCTGTTTTCAACGCCGAAGGCGGAGGGGGCCGAAGTGCCCCCTCCGCCTTCGGCGTTTAACGAATGCGGGTCCAGGGGCATCATGCCCCTGGCGGGGGGTGCAGGGGGGCAGAGCCCCCCTGCGGCCTCACCGCCCGACCGCGTAGCCCTGCATGCCGCGCGGGTTGGCGCCGGCGAAGAGTTGGCCGTCCGCTTCCTGCCGGGCGCCGGTGAGGCGGCCTTCGGACCATTCGCCGCCGACCTCCACCAGATGGCCGCGCGCGGCCAGTGCCGCGGCGACCTCGGCGGGGTAGCGGCCCTCGATCACGGTCCTCCCCGGGCGCGCGGGGCGCGGCCAGAAGGAGGAGACCCAGTGCTCGGAGTGGAAGGCGGGCGCGTCGATCGCCTGCTGGATGCCCATCGCGTGGTCCACCATCCGGGCGAACATGATGGGCTGCCACTGGTCCTGCTGCTCGCCGCCCGGCGTGCCGAAGGTCATCCAGGGTCGGCCATCCTTTAGCGCCATGGCGGGCGAGAGCGTGGTGCGCGGTCGCTTGCCGGGCTTGAGGCCGTTCGGCAGCGATTCATCCAGCCAGAACATCTGCCCGCGCGTGCCGAGGCAGAAGCCGAGCTCGGGGATCGCCGGCGAGGATTGGAACCAGCCGCCCGAGGGCGTCGCGCTCACCATGTTCCCCTGCGCGTCGATCACATCCACATGGCAGGTGTCCGCGCCGGAGGCGCCGAGGCGCGAGACGGTCGGCTCCCCGGCGCCTGGCGCGCGCGCGGCCCATTCGGCGCGCGCGACGGCTGCCGCAAGATCGGGGGCCTTGCGGTCGTAGCCGGGGATCGTGCCGGGGCGGAGTTCCATCGAAGCCGTCTCGCTGATTAGCTTGCGGCGCTCGGCGTTGTAGGCCTCCGACAGTAGGGTCTCGATCGGCACATCGGTGAAGTCGGGATCGCCGTAGAAGGCCTCGCGATCCGCGAAGGAGAGCTTGAGGCATTCGATGACGGTGTGGATGAAGCGCTCGCCGAGCGGGTCCATGCCAGCCACGTCGAAGCCTTCCAGCAGAGCCATGGTCTGCAGCATGGTCGGGCCCTGGCTCCAGACGCCGCATTTCAGCAGCGTGGTGCCGCGATAGGTCCGCCGCAGCGGCGCCTCGATGCCGGCGCGCCACTTGGCCATGTCATCGCCCGTCAGCACGCCGCGATGGCGCCGCCCGGACGTGTCCATCACGTCCTGGGTGCGGAAGAAGCGGTCGATGGCCTCTGCGACGAAGCCGCCATACCAGGCATTTCGCGCAGCATCGATCTGCGCGATGCGGTCCGTGCCCGCGGCCTCGGCCTCACGCAGCAGCTTCTCCCAGGTGTCGGCGAGGACGGGGTTGGACCAGAGCTTTCCGGCCTCCGGCCCGCCATTGCGCAGCCAGAGCGCGGCAGAGCTCGGCCATTCGCTTTCGAACAGCGGGCGGACGGTGTTCAACGTGGCAACCACGCGCGGCACGTAATGCACGCCGCGGCGGGCATAGCCGATGGCGTAGGACAGCACGTCGCGCAGCGACATGGTGCCGAAGTCGCGCAGCATCCGCGCCCAGGCGTCGAAGGCGCCGGGCACCATCGCGGGCAGCAGCCCGGTGCCGGGGACGAGGTCGAGCCCGAGGCTATCCTTGACCAAAGCGACGCTGAGCCCGGCCGGCGCGACGCCCTGGCCGCAGATGACATGTTGCGCGCCCGACTTCGCGTCATGGACGATGATGGGGCAGTCGCCGCCCGGGCCGTTCAGATGCGGCTCGGCAACCTGCAGCGCGAAGCCGGCGGCGGCGGCGGCATCGAAGGCGTTGCCGCCGCGCTCGAGCACGGCCATGCCGACCTGGGAGGCGATCCAATGCGTCGAGGCGACGACGCCGAAAGTGCCAGCGATCTCGGGGCGCGTCGTGAACATGCGATGAACCTTCGTGCTGCTCGGCTTGAGGCGCGCGACTTGTGCAGGCAGAAGCGCAGGGGTCAAGGTCACGGGCGGTGGGCTACGGATGTTGGTCGCGGTTGTCGGGCCGTCGGGGGCGGGCAAAGACACTTTGATGGACGGCGCGCGCGCCGCGCTGGCCGCCGATCCGCGCTTCCGCTTCGTGCGCCGCTGCATCACCCGCCCCGCCGAGGCCGGCGGCGAGGCGCATGAGGCGCTGACGCCCGAGGCCTTCGCCGCGCGGCGTGCCGCGGGCGGCTTCGCGCTGTGCTGGGAAGCGCATGGCCTGTCCTACGGCATCCCGCGCGACATCGAGGATGACCTGGCAGCAGGGCGGGTCGCGGTCGCGAACCTCTCCCGCCACGCGCTGGCGGAGGCGGCTTCGCGCTATCCGCTGCGCGTGCTGCTGATCACGGCACCGGTCGAGCTGCGCGCCGCCAGGCTTGCCGCGCGCGGACGGGAAGCGGCGTCCGACATCGCCGCGCGCCTGTCGCGAGAGGCCGGGCTGCCGGCTGGCCTGGATGTGGAGACGGTGTCGAACGATGCCGATGTAGCGGAGGGTGTCGCGCGTGTGCTGGCGGTGCTCAACCGAGCAGCGGCAGACGCTCAGCGATCAGGAAGGGCGCACCCGGCCCGGCCTGGGTGAAGAGGCAGAGCTCCGTCACGCGGCGCGGGCGGGCGGGTGTATCGCCGAGATGCGCGGCCAGGGCTGGCTGCACCACCGCGTGTTCCTCGGGCGTCAGCCGGCGGGACAGCGTGACGTGGAACCACCATTCCTCGAAGACGTAGTGATAGCCCCAGCGGGCGAGATGGGCGCGCTGGCGCTCCGTCATGCGCTCCGGCCGGCGGCGCGCGGTCTCCTCCGTGCTCGGAGGCTCACGGTGGGGATCGAGCGAGAGCACGCAATCGTCGCAGAACGCCTGTAACGCCGCTGATTTTTCCGATTCCAGAAGCGCGAGGAAACCGTGATGCTCAGCGAGCCGTAGCGGCGGCAGGGCGAAGGGGCGGGTGCGGAGTGCGATCTGCATCGCGGCCTGCCGCACCGCTGCCCAGGAGGTGCGGATGCGAAAGGGCGGCTTCAGCGTCGCATGCAGCCCATAGCCGCGCGCATCGGCCGTGACCTCCGCGATGTCGAGGCCGGGCAAAGCGCGCTGGGGAAGTGCGGCGCCGGTTTCGGCATCGCGGCCGAGCCAGGCGGAGCCAAGGGCGTGCAGATCGTCATCGAGCGCCGGCGCCCAGTAGAGCGCGGCCCGCATCTGACCCGTGCCGGTCACGCCACGCGTTCTCCCGCGCGCCAGACGCGGCGGATGATGGGGTGGCCGGCATGGGGATGGACTTGCACCAGGTCCGCGCGCAGCCCGGCCTCGATCCGGCCGCGATCGGCAAGCCCCACCATGCGTGCGGCACGGTCGGTGATCATCGCCACGGCCTGCGGTAGCGTCACATCGCCGGTGGCGGCGGAGAGCCAAGCTGCCTCGATCATCGCGGGGGGGACGTAGTCGCTGGCCAGGACATCCACTGCGCCGGCGCGGATGAGGTCCTTCGCGGCGACATTGCCCGAATGGCTACCGCCACGGACGATGTTGGGCGCACCCGCAATCACCTCGACGCCAAGCCGCTTTGCCTCCAGCGCGGCCTCCATCACCACCGGGAATTCGCTGATCGTGATGCCATCGGCGAAGTTGGCCGCGACGCCTTCGGCGCTGTCGTCGTCATGGCTGGCGAGCGGCAGGTTGCGATGGCGGACGCGATCCAGCAGCCAGCGCCGCTGGCGTTCGCGCAAGCGGCCGCGCTGCTCGAGCAATTCGCCGATGCGGCGGTCCACCTGTTCGGGTGAGCTCTGCATCTGCTTGATCCGCATCTGCTTGTAGCGCGCGATGTCGCGGTACTGGCCGACGCCCGGTGAGTGGTCCATCAGGCTGACCATGCGCACCAGCGGGTGATCGGCGACGGGGTCCACCAATTCCGGCATGTCCCGCGCCGGCAATTCGCAGCGCAGGTGCAGGAAATGCTCGCTCTTCAGCACGCCGGCATGGGCGAGCGCGTCGAGATCCGCGACGCCCTCCCGGAAGGTCTGGGTGCGTCCCGCATCGAAGCCGAGATCGCCGAGGCAGAGCGCATCGAGCACGGTGGTGACGCCCGCTGCGATGGTCTGCCCGTCATGTGCGATCATGGCCGAGCGCGACGGCCAGCGGGCATTCGCGCGCGGCTGCACCTGGCGTTCGAGGTTGTCGGTGTGGACGTCCACAATGCCGGGGATCAGGTGCTCGCCACCCAGATCCTGCGCGGCGGGCAGCTGGCTGCGCCCGGTCTGGATCTCCGCGATGGTCTCGCCGCGGATCACGACCGTGCCCAGCACGACCTCCGCCGGCAGGACGAGCAGGGCATTGGTGAGGATGGTCTCGGGGGTCATGCAACCTCGGGCAGCGGGGCGACATCGAAGAGGCGGTCGGCGACGCGGCCGCGCACCGCGGCATCGTGGAAGATGCCGATGATGGCCGCACCCCGCGCCTTGGCCTCGGCGATCAGGCCGATCACGACCTCGCGGTTGGCGGCGTCGAGGCTGGCGGTTGGCTCGTCGAGCAGGAGGATCGGATAGTCGTGTGCGAAGCCGCGGGCAAGGTTCACGCGCTGCTGCTCGCCGCCGGAGAAGGTCGCGGGCGGCAGATGGTGCAGCCGCGCGGGCAGGTTCAGCCGCGCGAGCAGCGCCTCGGCGCGCGCCAGCGCGGCGTCGCGCGGCAGGCCGCGGGCCATCAAGGGCTCCGCCACGATCTCGATCGCGGGGACGCGCGGAATGACGCGAAGGAATTGCGAGACATGGCCGAGCGTGTCGCGCCGGATCTCCCGCATCAGCCGCGGATCGGCGGTGACAAGGTCCGCGACGGCGCCGCGGTGGCGCAGCAGGATGCGCCCGGCCTCTGCACCGTAATTGCCGTAGAGGCAGCGCATCAGCGTGGATTTGCCAGCACCCGAGGGCCCAGCCAGCGCGACGCATTCCCCCGCCGCGACTTCGAGGTCGAGCCCCCGCAGCACCGGCAGGCTGACGCCGCCCTGCAGATGCAGGGTGAAGGTCTTGCCGAGGCCCTCGGCCTTGAGTGCCCAGCTCATGCCGCGAGCACCGATGCGACGAGAAGTTGCGTGTAGGGGTGCTGCGGGTCGTCCAGCACACGGTCCGTCAGCCCCTGTTCCACCACGCGGCCATGGCGCATCACCAGCACGCGATGCGCCAGCAGCCGCGCGGCGGCGATGTCATGCGTCACCAGCAGAACCGCCAGGCCCAACTCCGCGACCAGCGCGCGAATCAGGTCGAGAAGCCGCGCCTGCACGCTGACATCAAGGCCGCCGGTCGGCTCGTCCATGAACACCAGGCGCGGGCGCGTCACCAGCGTGCGCGCGATCTGCAACCGCTGCTGCATGCCGCCCGAAAATTTCCTCGGACTATCGTCGATTCGCGCGGGGTCGATCTCGACACGACCGAGCCATCCCGTCGCCTCGGTGCGGATATTGGCATAGTGGCGTGCGCCGACTGCCATCAGCCGCTCGCCGATATTGCCGCCGGCGGAGACGCCCATGCGCAGCCCATCGCGCGGGTTCTGGTGGACGAAGCCCCATTCGGTGCGCATCAGGTTGCGCCGCGCGGCTTCGCCCATCGCCAGCACATCCTGCCCGGCATAGGCGACGCTGCCGGAATCGGGGCGCATCAGTCCGGACAGCGCGCGCAGCAGCGTGGTCTTGCCACTGCCGGATTCGCCGACGATCGCGACCACCTCACCGGGCCAGATGTCGAGGTCCACGCCATCCAGCGCGGCGATCTGGCCGAAGCGCAATTGCAGGTCGCGGGCGGTGAGCAACGCGTCGGTCATTCGGCAGCCTCCTGCGCGGGCTGGCGGCTGGCGCAGTAATCCGTGTCGGAGCAGACGAACATCTTGCCGCCGCGGTCATCCATGATGACCTCATCGAGGTAGCTCTCGCGCGAGCCGCAGAGTGCGCAGGCCTGCGGGGCGCGGATCGGGCGGAAGGGATGGTCCTCGAAGTCGAGGCTGCGGACCTCGGTGTAGGGCGGCACGGCGTAGATGCGCTTCTCGCGCCCGGCGCCGAACAGCTGCAGCGCGGGCATGCGGTCCATCTTCGGATTGTCGAAGGCCGGGATGGGGGAGGGCGCCATCAGATAGCGACCATTCACCATCACGGGATAGTTGTAGCTGGTCGCGATGTGGCCGTGCCGGGCGATGTCCTCGTACAGCTTCACATGCATCAGCCCGTAATCGGCCAGCGCATGCATTCGCCTCGTCTCTGCGATGCGCGGCTCAAGCCGCATCAGCGGCTCCGGGATCGGCACCTGGTAGACGATGACCTGTGCCTCGGTCAGCTTCTGTTCCGGGATGCGATGGCGGGTCTGGATCACCGTCGCCTCGCTCGTGCGCTCCGTCGTGGCAACACCCGCGACGCGGCGGAAGAAGCCGCGGATGGAGACGGCGTTCGTCGTATCGTCGGCGCCCTGGTCGATCACCTTCAGCACATCGCGGGGCCCAAGGATCGCCGCTGTCACCTGGATGCCGCCCGTGCCCCAGCCATAGGGCAGCGGCATCTCGCGCGAGCCGAAGGGCACCTGATGCCCGGGAATGGCGACGGCCTTCAGGATGGCACGGCGGATCATCCGCTTCGTGCTCTCGTCCAGATAGGCGAAGTTATAGCCGGGATCGTGGGACATCAGGGTGCGACCTTCGGCGCGGTTTCGGCTGCCGCGATGGTCTCCGCCGCGCTCTGGCGCATGACGCGGACATTCTCGAGCTCGGATTGGAAGTCCACGTAATGCGGCAGCTTCAGATGCTCGACGAAGCCCGTCGCCTCCACATTGTCGCAGTGATAGAGCACGAATTCCGGCTGCTGCGCGGGCGCTGTCGCCTCCTCGCCGAGTTCTTCGGCGCGGAGCGCGCGGTCCACGAGGGCCATGGACATCGCCTTGCGCTCCGCATGGCCGAAGGCGAGGCCGTAGCCGCGGGTGAATTGCGGCGGCTCGGTGCGGCTGCCCTTAAACTGGTTCACCATCTGGCATTCGGTGATGCCGATGTCGCCGATCTCGATGGCGAAGCCGAGCTCGGGCGGGGTGAACTCCACCGCCACCTCGCCGACGCGGATCTCGCCGACGAAGGGATGCGCATTGCCGTAGCCGCGCTGCGTTGAATAGCCGAGGCCGAGCAAGAACCCTTCATCGCCGCGCGCCAGCGCCTGCAGCCATACGGGGCGATCGGCGGGGAAGGTGAGCGGCTCGCGCGTCAGGTCGCCGGGCTCGGCGTCGGAGGCTGCCTCGCGCTGCATCAGGCCTTCACGCGCCAGCAGCTCGGTCACGCGCGGTGCGGGCGCCGTGTCGGGCGCGGCCTCCGGTGCCGCGTCCGGCGTGCGGCCTTCGGCGGCCAGGCGGAAATCCAGCAAGCGATGCGTGTAGTCGAAGGTCGGGCCCAGAACCTGCCCGCCCGGCAGATCCTTGTAGGTTGCGCTGATGCGCCGGCGGATCAGCATCGCGCCGGTGTCGAGCGGCGCGCTCGCGCCGAAGCGGGGCAGGGTGGTGCGGTAGGCGCGCAGCAGAAAGGCAGCCTCGATCAGATCACCGCGCGCCTGCTTCACCGCCAGCGCCGCGAGCCCGCGATCGAAGCAAGACCCTTCGCCCATCACGCGGTCCACGGCGAGAGCGAGCTGTTCCGCGATCTGCGCCGCGGTGAGTTCGGGCAGGGCGGGATCGCCGCGGCGCTCCTCGGCCAGCCAGGCATGGGCCGCGCCGATCGCCTGCTCGCCGCCCTTGGTCGCGACATACATCTCAGGCGTCCTCGATCATCACGCTGCGCGGCAGGGCGGCGATGCGCGTGCCCGCGCACAGAATCACATCCACACCGCGGGGAAACCGCGCGCGGTTCCGCGCCCAATCGCCGACGAAGCCCGCCGGCGCGCCGGTGACGCGGAGGCTGTGCGCATCGCGGATACCCGGCCCTGTCAGGCGCCAGCCGGACCCTTCGGCGAGGCTCGCGACCTCCAGGATCAGCGTCGCGCCGCGTTCCGGCTCCTCATCCGTGCCGCACTCGAGCTCCAGCAGCGAGACAGCGGGGTCGAGCACGAAGGCCGCGCCCTCCGTCATCAGGGGGCAGCCGCAATGAAAGCGCACCCAGGCCTCGGCCTCAGCACCCGCGTCGAGGCGAAGGGGCGTCGTCGCATCCACAAGCGTCAGCAGCACCGCGGCGGCGGCGGGCGAAAGGCCGGGCGGCACTTCGGGCGGGGCAAGGATGTCCTGCACGGTTCCTGGGCGGCTCATCGCCTCCAGCACCGCGCGGAAGCTGGCCTGGGCGTCGAGGACGGGGTCGGCAAAGCCGGGAAAGCGCGTTTGCATCAGCGCATCTGCGTCATGGTGAAGAACTGCACGCGGGTTGCGGCGGCGCGCCTTGCCTCGGCCTCGCGCCGCGCGGCCTGGGCGGCAGCGAGCGGCGCGATCACGGCGGCATCGAGGGCGGGGCGCGCAGCCTCGTCCTGCAGCATGGCATCGAGCAGTGCGGCCAATTCCGCCTGGCGGGCGTCGCGGCCTGCCACATAGGCATGGCCGACGCGGCCATCGGGAAGCCGCACGGCGCAGCGCGTGACGGTCATCTCACCAAGGTTGAAGGCTGCGCCGTCACCGCCCGCACGGCCACGCACCATCACCAGGCCCGTCTCCGGCCCGCGCAACCTGGCATGGGCCGGGGCGGGGCTGGGCAGGGTGGCGAGGCGGCCTGCGATATCCTCGGCGCTGGCACGGGCCAGGACGCCCATCCAGCGGCGGCGCTCGGCCGGATCGGCCGTGGGCGGCGGATCGGTTGCGGGGATGGGGGTCATGGCGACGTCCAAATTCATCTAGACGACTAGTTATCCCGCGCATTACGGTCAAGGCGAAACTGCCACCGCGCCGCCGCCAGGAGATTGAAGTTTCCATGACAGACCGCGCACCGCCGAAGCCGGCCCTGCCTACGGGTCTTGCCCGCGGCGAGGGTGTCGCGCTGTGGCGCCAGATCCAGCAGGCGATGGAGGCCGAGATCGCCGCCGGCGCGCACCAGCCCGGCGCACGCCTGCCGACCGAGGCGGAGCTTGCGGCGCGCTTCGGCGTGAACCGCCACACCGTCCGCCGCGCGATGGAGGAGCTGGAAGCACGCGGTCTGGTGCGGATCGAGCAGGGCCGCGGCAGCTTCGTCGCGGAGGATGTGCTCGACTATCGCCTGGGTCCGCGCACCCGCTTTTCTGAGAATATCCGACGGCAGAACCGCGCACCGGAGGGCAAGCTGCTGCGCGTGGAGGAGGTCCCGGCGGATGCGGCGATCGCCGAGGCGCTCGGGCTCCGCCGCGGCCGGCCGGTGATCCTGGTCGAGCGGCTCGCGCTGGCCGATGGGCGGCCGGTGGTGATCGGCACGCACCACTTCCCCGCCGCGCGCTTCCCGCGTCTGGCCGCGCTGCTGGCGGCCGATCCGTCGATCACGGCGGCGCTCGCGGCCTCGGGCGTGCCCGATTACAGCCGCCGCGTGACGCGCATCACCGCGCGTTTGCCGACGCCGGAGGAAGCGGAGCTGCTGCAGCAATCCCGCGCGCGGCCGATCCTGGTGACGGAAGCGGTGAATGTGGACCCGGCCGGCGCGGTAGTGGATGTCACATTCGCCCGCTATGCCGCAGGCCGTGTGCAGCTGGTGGTGGAGTCCTGATCGCGATGGCATGGCTGATCACAGGCGGCGAGGCGCTGCTGGAAGGCCGCTTGGCGCGCGCCGATGTCGCGCTGGCCGATGGCGTGGTGACAGAGGCGCCGCCCGCCCTCGCGCGACGCTTCGACGCGGCCGGGCTGCTCGTGCTGCCCGGGCTTGTGGACATCCATGGCGATGCGCATGAGCGCCAGGTGCAGCCGCGGCCAGGCGTCGAAGTCCCGCAGGGAATGGCGTTGCGCGACAGCGCGGCGCAGCTGCTGGCCGCGGGCATCACCACGGCCTTCCTCGGCGTCACCCTGTCCTGGGAGCCAGGGCTGCGCGGCATCGAGGCCTGGCGCGCGACGCTTTCCGCCGTCGCGGCGGCGCGCGCGGCTTCGCCCCTGGGGGCGGGAGTGGATCTGCGCATCCATTGCCGCTTCGAGGCCGACAACCTCGACGCGCTGGAGGAGGTGCTGGCCGATATCGCGGAAGGGCGCGTGCAGCTGCTGGCTTATAACGACCACACGCCCGGCATCATGAAGCGCCTGTCGGATGCGAAGCAGGTCGCAAAATATGCTGGGCGCTGCGGCATCACGCCTGAGGCGTTTCGGGCGCTCGCCGAGCGCGCCTGGTCGCGCCGCGCGGAGGTGCCGGCGGCGCAGCATCGCCTGGCGGCAGCTGCGCGCGCCGCCGCGATCCCGGTGCTGAGCCATGACGATGCGACGACAGAGATGCGCGCTGGCTTCCGCGCGCTCGGCGCGCGCATCTGCGAATTCCCGATGGCGGAGGCTGTCGCGGCGGAGGCGCGCGCGGCGGGCGAGCATGTGGTGATGGGTGCGCCGAATGTCGTGCGCGGGGGCAGCCATCTCGGCTGGTCGGCGGCCGCCCCATTGGCGGAGCGCGGGCTCGTGACGGTGCTGGCCTCCGATTATGTCTGGCCAGCGATGGCGGAGGCGGCCTTCGTGCTGGCCGGGCGCGGCGTGCTCGACTTCGCCGCGGCCTGGGCGCTGGTCTCAACGAATCCGGCGGAGGCGACGGGGCTCATGGATCGCGGACGGATCGCGCCGGGGCTGCGCGGCGATGTGGTGGTGCTGGACCCGGCCACGCGCGCCCCGGCGGCGACCTTCGCGGGTGGGCGACTCGCCTGGGTCTCGCCGGTGGGCGCCGCGCGGCTGAACTAGGCGGCCAGGGAGGCCAGCGCGTCCTCTGGCGACTGGAAGAACATCTCGGGCCGGCTGGCCGCGAGCAGGGCAGGGCGGGCATAGCCCCAGGCGACGGCGGCCGCTGCGAGGCCGCAGGCGCGCGCGGCCTCTATGTCGCGCAACTCGTCGCCAAGTGCGGCGGCGCGTGCGGCGGGGATGGCGCTGGCGCGCAGGACCCAACGGAAGCGCGCGGGCTTCCCGCTCAGCGGCGCATCGGCCGCGACATGTGCGATCAGGCCCGACAAGCTAGGCCCGAGCGTGCGGGCGATCTGCGCCGCGCTGTTCGAACTTGCCACGGCGAGCGTCACGCCCCGCGCGTGCAGGCCCTGCAGCAGGGCTGGGATGCCGGGGAACAGCGGCGGGGGCGGGGCGGAGGCGGCGAGCCGCCGCAGATGCATCGCAATGCGCGGCACCTGCCAGGGCCGGACGCCAAGGGCGCGGAGCGCGGTGCGGTGATCCTGGCCACGCAGCGCCTCGGCCTCGGCGGGTGAGGGGCGGTGCAGGCCGAAGCGGAGGGCGGTTTCGTCGAGTGCGCCGAGCAGCCAGGGCCAGCTATCGGCCAGGGTGCCGTCGAAATCGAGAATAACGAGGTCGAAGCGGCGGCCCGGGGGCGTCATCGTCGCAGCGTGACGGAGGGGCCCTGAAACGCAACTCCCCCGCCGGCAGGGCCGACGGGGGAGGCAAACCTGGCTCCGGCGGTTGGATTCGAACCAACGACCAACGGATTAACAGTCCGCTGCGCTACCGCTGCGCCACGCCGGATCAACGGTGGGCGGCGCTATAGCAACCGAACCGGGCGCGGTGAAGCCCCCTTCGAGCACGCCGCCAGTCCGCCAGCACAACGACAGCCCCAGAACCGACGCACGCACCGAGGATGCGGCCGCACAGCGGCCGCCGCGCCGCGACCGACTGTCGGGCTGGGCGCAACATGTCCGAGGCGCGAAAGCCAAGCGTCCGGAGGACGCGCCGGCGATTGAGGCATGAAAAACAAAAAGGCCGCGGCCGGAATCGAACCGGCATTCACGGATTTGCAGTCCGGTGCATCACCACTCTGCCACGCGGCCACGCCGTAGCGGGGTCTTTATCCGGCAGCGGGCCGCGCGGGTCAAGCGGGCCGCGCCGTGCGGGCCCGTGCTTGGCCAGGTCCTGGCCCCGTCTTATAACCGTGGCATGGAAGAGGCAGTTGCGATGCGTCCCGAAGCAATCTCCGTCCGCCCGCCCGCCGGGCTCGCTGCGCCTGGTGCCGTCGCGCCCGACATGGCCGAGGCCCGGAAGCATATGGTGGACGGCCAGCTTCGCCCCAACCGCGTCACGGATCCGCGCCTTCTGGCCGCCATGGGCGAGATCCCCCGCGAGCGCTTCCTGCCGCCGCATCTCGCTGCCCGCGCCTATGTGGATGAGGATGTCCGCCTGCCGGGCGGGCGCGCCCTGATGGAGCCGATGGTCATCGCGCGGCTGCTGCAGCTGCTGGCGATCCGCCCGGGCGACCGGGTGCTCGTGGTCGGGGCCGGCACGGGCTATGCCGCCACGGTCGCCGCGCAGTGCGGGGCGCAGGTGGTCGCGCTCGAGGAGGATGCGGCGCTGGTCGCTTCGGCGCGCCGGGCGCTCGCTGGCCTCATTGCCCCGGCAGAGCTTCGTCTCGTGGAGGGGCCGGTCACGGAGGGGCATGCCGCTGGCGCGCCCTATGACGCCATTCTGATCGAGGGTGAGGTGCCGGAGGTGCCGCAGGCCATCATCGGGCAGCTCGCCGAGGGCGGGCGGCTGGCGACGGTGCTGGAAGCGGCCTCCCGCGGGATCTCCTCTCGCGCTGTTCTGGGCCGGCGGGTGGGCGGCAGCTTCAGCCTGTCGGATGCCTTCGACTGCGCGACGCTGCCCCTGCCAGCCTTCCGGCGCGCCCCAGGCTTCGTTTTCTGACAGCGCAGCGTGTCGTTAGGCGGCGCGCGGTAAGCTTTTGTTTCAGAGACTTCCGCGACACATTGCCGCGCGGACATTCCGGCTGCTGCGGCGATGGTGTAGCCTGCGATCCGCTTCGGAGGGACTTGGATGACCGCCTCGCGTTTCGCCTTGGCCGCGCTGGTGATGACTGCCGCCGCGGTCGTGCAGCTCCGCCCCGCCTCTGCGCAGACGCTGCAGGAGGCGCTGGCGCTGGCCTACAGCAACAACCCGGCGCTCCAGGCTGCGCGGGCGCAGCTCCGCGCGGTGGATGAGAACGTGCCCCAGGCGCTCGCCGGCTGGCGCCCCACGGTGCAGCTCGGCGGGAGCGTCGGCGCGGTTGATGCGGAAACCCAGTCCCGCCGTGGTACGCCGGCCCGCACCAACCGCGACCCGACCGCGGTCAACGCCTCGGTCACGCAGCCGCTCTACCGCGGCGGGCGCACCGTGTCCTCCACCGCGCGCGCCGAGAACCAGGTGCTGGCGCAGCGCGCCCGGCTGCTGGCCACCGAACAGCAGGTGCTGCTCGACACCGTCACCGCCTATGTGAGCGTCATCCGCGACCAGGAAGAGGTCCGCCTCAACACCAACAACGAGCAGGTGCTGATGCGCCAGCTCCAGGCCACCAATGAGCGCTTCCGGGTGGGCGAGATCACGCGCACCGATGTGGCGCAGGCCGAAAGCCGCCTGGCCGGGGCGCGCGCCGCGCGGGCCGACGCCGAAGGCCGGCTGCAGACGTCGCGCGCCACCTTCACCCGCGTCGTCGGCGAGCCGCCCCAACGCCTGACCCCGCCGCAGCCGCTGCGCGTTCCGGTCAACGGCTCGCCGGAGGCCGGGCAGATGGCCGGGCAGAACAATCCGAACGTGATCGCCGCCCTGTTCGACGAAGCCGCGGCGCGCGACTTCGTGGATGTGCAGTTCTCGGCGCTGATGCCGCAGGCCAGCGTCACCGCGCAAAGCGCCCGCAACGACTTCTCGGCCGATACGACCCGCCGCGTCACGAGCAACCAGGTGACCGCCAACCTCACCGTGCCGCTGTACCAAGGCGGGGCGGAGCACGCGCAGGTGCGTCAGGCGCGCCAGCAGGCGCAGCAGGCCCGCCAGGTGGTGGAGGATCAGCGCCGGCTGGCCACCCAGCAGGCGACCCAGGCCTTTGAGAGCCTGCAGGCGCTGCGGGCCCAGGCAGATGCCAACCGCGCCCAGATCCGTGCCGCCGAGATCGCGCTCGACGGCGTGCAGCGGGAGGCGATCGTGGGCAGCCGCACCACGCTCGATGTGCTGAATGCCGAGCAGGAACTGCTGAACGCCCGCGTCACGCTGGTGCGCGCGCTGGCCAATGTGATCACGGCCTCGCACAACCTGGCCGTCGCTGTCGGTCGCCTCACAGCGCGCGACATGAACCTGCCAGTGCCGCTCTATGACGCGGAGGCCTATTACCGCGAGGTGCGGAACCGCTGGGCCGGCTGGGGCGATCTGAGCCAGGCCGCCACGCCGGCCGCCACCCCGGGGCGCTGAGGCGATGAGCAATACACCGCAGGGGCCCGCGCCGCAGCCTAAGGCTGGCGATCCGGCGATGGATGACATCCTCGCCTCGATCCGCCGCATTCTGAACGAAGACGAGGCCCCAGGAGGGGGACAGGCTGGCGCGCAGGCCGGCGCTGCCGGCCAGCCGGCGGCCGAGCCGCTGCAATTGACCGAGGCGATGATGGTCGAACCCACCCCAGTCGCCGCGCCGCCGGCACCGCCCGCCGAACCGGCACCCGCCGCGCTGCCTGTGGCCGCCGAAAGCCTCGTCGCGCCGGCCGTTGCGGCGGCGACGACGGCGGCCGTCGGCCAGCTACTGCGTGCCGTTGCCCAGGAACGCGGCGCGCCGGTCCATCGCGGCGGTCCCAGTATCGAGGATGTGGTGCGCGAGGAATTGCGCCCGCTGCTGAAGGAATGGCTGGACCAGCACCTGCCGCCGATCGTCGAGCGCCTGGTGCGGGCCGAGATCGAGCGCGTGGTCAGCCGCGGGCTGGGCTGAGGGCGGCCTTCCACCGCGGAGGCGCCATTGCGCCGTGGCTGGGTCTTCCGCACGGCTCTTGACGCCGCGCCGCGGGGCGCGGAAGGGAAGGCCCATGCTCGATAAGACCTTCGATGCGGCTTCGGTGGAGCCGCGCCTCTATGCGCTCTGGGAACAGGCTGGCGCCTTCGCCGCCGACCCGGCTTCGTCCGCGAAGCCCTTCACCATCATGATCCCGCCGCCCAACGTCACGGGCAGCCTGCACATCGGCCATGCGCTGACCATGTCCATCCAGGACATGCTGACGCGCTGGCGCCGGATGCAGGGCCGGGATGCGCTGTGGATGCCGGGCACCGACCATGCAGGCATCGCCACCCAGATGGTGGTGGAGCGGCTGCTTGCGGCCCAGGGCCAGGACCGCCGCACCATGGGGCGCGAAGCGTTCCTCGCGCGCGTCTGGGATTGGAAGGCGGAATCGGGCGGCACCATCACGCGCCAGCTGCGCCGCCTCGGCGCCTCGCTCGATTGGCCGCGCGAGCGCTTCACGATGGATGCCGGCCTGTCCAAGGCGGTGGTGCAGGTTTTCGTGACGCTGCACAGCCAGGGCCTGCTCTACCGCGACCGGCGGCTGGTGAACTGGGACCCGGTGTTCCAGACCGCCATCTCCGATCTTGAGGTCGAGAGCCGGGAGATGAAGGGCAGTCTCTGGCACCTGAAGTATCCGGTGGAGGGCCAGCCGGGCCGCTTCCTGACGGTGGCGACCACACGGCCGGAGACGATGCTGGGCGACGTCGCGGTCGCCGTGCACCCCGAGGATGAGCGCTACCGCGACCTGGTCGGCAAGCACCTGGTGCTGCCGCTGGTCGGGCGGCGCATCCCGGTGGTGGCGGATGCCTATTCCGATCCGGAGAAGGGCACGGGCGCGGTGAAGATCACGCCCGCGCATGACTTCAACGATTTCGAGGTCGGCAAGCGCCATGCGCTGCCGATGCTCAGCGTGCTGGACGCCGATGCGAAGGTGACGCTGGCCGAGATCGCGGCGAGCCTGTCGGCCGATGGCGGCGATCCCGAATTCGTGCGCGCGCTGGACGGCGTGGACCGCTTCGAGGCGCGGAAGCGCATCGTCGCGCGGCTTGAGGAGCTGGAGCTGCTCGAGAAGATCGAGCCGCACACCAACATGGTGCCGCATGGCGACCGCTCCGGCGTGCCGATCGAGCCGCGGCTGACCATGCAGTGGTATGTGGATGCGAAGACGCTGGCGGAGCCCGCGGTGAAGGCCGTGGAAACCGGGCAGACCACCTTCGTGCCGCGCCAGTGGGAGAACACCTTCTTCGCCTGGATGCGCGACATCCAGCCCTGGTGCGTCTCCCGCCAGCTCTGGTGGGGGCACCAGATCCCGGCCTGGTACGGGCCGGATGGCGAGGTGTTCGTCGCGCTCGACGAGGCCGAGGCGGCGGCGAAGGCGCGCGCTCATTACGGGCGGGATGTGGCGCTCGCGCGCGACCCGGATGTGCTCGACACCTGGTTCAGCAGCGCGCTCTGGCCATTCAGCACGCTCGGCTGGCCCGACAAGACCGCCGAGCTCAAGAAATACTACCCCGGCGATGTGCTGGTGACGGGCTTCGACATCATCTTCTTCTGGGTTGCCCGGATGATGATGATGGGCATCCATTTCATGGGCGAGGTGCCGTTCCGCCACGTCTACATCCATGGCCTGGTCCGCGACGAGAAGGGCCAGAAGATGTCGAAGTCCAAGGGGAACGTCATGGACCCCCTGGAGCTGATCGACGCCTATGGCGCGGATGCGCTGCGCTTCACCATCGCGGCGCTGACCGGCCCGGGGCGCGACGTGAAGCTTGGACGCAAACGCGTGGAAGACCATCGCGGCTTCGTCACCAAGATCTGGAACGCCGCGCGCTTCCTCGAGATGAACGGCATCCAAGCCGACACATCCTTCGACCCGGCCTCAGCCAAGACGCCGCTCGCGCGCTGGATCCTGGATGCGCAGAACCGCGCCGTGGCGGAGTGCACGGCCGCGCTCGAGGCCTATCGCTTCGATGAATACGCCGCCGCCGCCTATCGCTTCACCTGGGGCAGCTTCTGCGACTGGTTCATTGAGCTTGGGAAGCCGGTGCTGAACGGTCCGGACGGGGCGGAAAAAGCCGAGATCAAGGGCGCCGCGCAGCATGTCTTCGGCACCCTGCTGCGGCTGCTGCACCCGGCCATGCCCTTCCTGACGGAAGAGCTGTGGCACCGCTTCGGCTATGGGCCGGAAGGCAGCCTGATCACCACCGCCTGGCCCGAGGCCGCGCCGGTGGCAGGGGCCGACGCTGCGCGGGAGGAGCTCGACTGGCTCATCGCGCTGATCGGCGAAGTGCGCGGCGCGCGGGCCGAGATGAACGTCCCGCCGTCTGTCACCGTGCCGCTGCTGCTGCAGGGCGCGGCGCCGGCGACGTTGGCCCGCGCCGAACGCTGGATCGAGCCGATCCGGCGCATGGCGCGCGCGACCGAGGTGAGGGCGCTCGACGGCGCCGTGCCGAAGGGTGTGGCGCAGGTGGTGGTCGGCGAGGCGACGGTGATGCTGCCGCTGGCCGATGTCATCGACCTTGGCGCGGAGCGTGCGCGTCTGACCAAGGCGCGCGCCGCCGCCGAGGCGGATGCCAAGAAGATCGCCCAGAAACTTGGCAACGCCGATTTCGTTGCCCGCGCGAAGGAAGAGGTGGTCGAGGAGAACCGCGAGCGGCTGGCCGCCGCCGAGGCGGAGATGGCGCGGCTCGACGCCGCGCTGGCCCGGATCACGGGGTAGGGTGGGAACGCGCCGATGGACATGGGCACGCTGAAGCTGCTGGTGGCCATCGTGCTGTTCTCGGTGCCCGTCATCCTCTTTGCCGAGGGGCTGCCGAAGCGGGAGCTGTTCGGCCGGCGCTTCACCCGCCCGCAGGCCCAGGCGGCGGGCGCCGTGGTCGGGCTGGTGCTCGGCATCGCCTTCCTACTGGCGACGGGGTAGGGGCAAGACCCCTTACCCTCCGGCGCGCAATGTGGCACGGAGGCCGCCGCGTGGCGCCGGCCTTGGCTGGGCGCCGCTTCCGCAGGGAAAGCCAGCCATGACCAAGTGGGACAAGTCCAAGCTGCCGAGCCGCCACACGACTGTGGGGCCGGAGCGCGCGCCGCATCGCAGCTACTACTACGCAATGGGCCTGACGAAGGAAGAGATCGAGCAGCCCTTCGTCGGCGTTGCCACCTGCTGGAACGAGGCCGCGCCCTGCAACATCGCACTCTCCCGCCAGGCGCAGAGCGTGAAGGTGGGTGTGAAGGCCGGCGGCGCGACGCCGCGCGAATTCACCACCATCACGGTGACGGACGGCATCGCCATGGGCCACCAGTCCATGAAGGCCTCGCTCGCCTCCCGCGACGTGATCGCGGATTCGGTCGAGCTGACGATGCGCGGGCATTGCTATGACGGGCTTGTCGGCCTTGGCGGCTGCGACAAGACGCTGCCGGGCCTGATGATGGCGATGATCCGCCTTAACGTGCCGAGCGTGTTCATGTATGGCGGCTCCATCATGCCGGGCAAGTTCCGCGGCAAGGATGTGACGGTCCTCGACGTGTTCGAGGCGGTCGGCCAGCACGCCGCCGGCAACATGTCCGACGAAGACCTGCTTGAGCTCGAGCAGCATGCCTGCCCGGGTGCCGGCGCCTGCGGCGGCCAGTTCACCGCCAACACCATGGCCTGCGTCTCCGAGGTGATCGGCCTCGCACTACCGGGTTCGGCAGGTGCCCCCGCGCCGGACGAGACCCGCGACTACTGGGCGGTGAAGTCGGGCGAGGCGGTGGTGGAGCTGATCCGCCGCAACCTGCGCCCGCGCGACATCGTCACCCAGGACGCGCTGTTCAACGCGGCGGCGATCGTCGGCGCGACGGGCGGCTCGACCAACCTCGCGCTGCACCTGCCGGCCATCGCGCATGAGGCGGGGATCAAGTTCGACCTGCACGACGTCGCCGAGATCATGCGCGCGACGCCGCACATCGCGGACCTGAAGCCGGGTGGGAAGTATGTCGCGCTCGACGTCTACAACGTCGGCGGCGTGCCGGTGATCATCAAGGCGCTGCTGGATGGCGGGTATCTGCGCGGTGGCGCGATGACCGTCACCGGCAAGACGCTCGCGGAGAACCACCGCGAGGTGATCGTGCCCAAGGACCAGGACGTGATCCGCCCGACCTCCGACCCGATCAGCCCGATCGGCGGCGTGGTGTCGCTGAAGGGCACGCTGGCGCCGGAAGGTGCCATCGTGAAGATCGCGGGCATGAAGACGCTGCGCTTCGAGGGCACCGCGCTCTGCTTCGACTGCGAGGAGGATGCGTTCAAGGCGGTTGAGATGCGCGCCTACAAGCCGGGCGACATCATCATCATCCGCTACGAAGGCCCGAAGGGCGGCCCCGGCATGCGCGAGATGCTGTCCACTACCAGCGCGATCTACGGCCAGGGCATGGGCGACAAGGTTGCGCTGATCACCGATGGGCGCTTTTCCGGCGCGACGCGCGGCTTCTGCATCGGCCATGTCGGACCGGAAGCCGCGGTCGGCGGGCCGCTCGCGCTGGTCGAGAATGGCGATCGGATCATCATCGATGCCGAGAAGGGCTCGATCGACCTGATGGTGGATGACGCGACGCTGGCCGCGCGCCGCGCGAAGTGGCAGCCGCGCAAGACGCTCTACACCTCGGGCGCGCTGTGGAAATACGCGCAGCTCGTCGGCCCGGCGGTGGATGGTGCCGTCACCCATCCGGGCGCGGCCGGCGAGAGCCACGTCTACGCCGACCAGTAAGGCGTGACGCGGGCGGGGGAGGGGCTCCCCCGCCCGCCCTTATTGCGACTGCCACGGCTTCGCCGCGAAGCCGCCCGGACTTCGGCGCGCTCCGAGCGTTCCATGGGGCATGCGGCGGTCCATCGCCTGACCGGCCGCCGCGCCGGAGAGCCCCATGCGCCTGCCTCGACTGGTTCTGGTGCTGCTGCCCTTGGCGCTTGCGCCGGGTTGCGTCCTGTCAGGCGGCGTCAGCGCCGCCCATGGCCATGGCTACGGGCCGGATTACGGCCCGCGCCCTTACGCCTATGGCCCGCCGCGATACTGGGCACCGGCGCCCTACTATGCGCCGAAGCCCTACGCCTACGCGCCAAGATCATACTATGCGCCGCGCCCCTATTACGCGCCGCCGCCCGCCTGGCACCGGCCGCACCCGCATTGGCACGACCGGCCCCGCAGCCACCGCTGGTAGCGGATCAATCCGCCAGTTCGAAGATGACCGGCGTGTGGTCGGACGGACTGTCTTCCGCGCGCGGGGCCGTATCCACTTCTGCCGCGACCAGCCGCTCCGCCAGTTCCGCGCTCAGCAGCGCATGGTCGATGCGCAGGCCCGCATTCAGGTCGAAAGCCGCGCCGTAATCCCAATAGGTGTAGAGCCGCTGGCCGGGATGCAGCGCGCGCAGCGCATCCGTGAGCCCCAGATGCTCAAGCCCCCGCCAGGCTGCGCGCGTTTCGGGCCGCACCAGCGCATCAGTCGGCGGCAGCGCGCCGGGCGCGAGGTCGAGCGGCGTCGGGCAGACATTGAAGTCGCCAAGGATCGCAAAGGGCGTGAAGGCATCGAGCCGCGCCGCCGCCAGCACCCGCAGCCGCTCCATCCAGGCGAGCTTGTAGGCATAGCCCGCCTCGCCGCCCGAATTGCCGTTCGGCAGGTAGATGCCGGCAATCCGCATCCCCGCGGCCGCGACCTCGATGTAGCGGGCGTGGTTGTCCTCGCCATCGCCGGGCAGGTCCTGCAGCACCACCTCGAAGGGGATGCGGGACAGCACGGCGACGCCATTGCGCCCGCCCTGCTGGCCGATGGCATGCAGGCGATAGCCCGTGCCCTCGAACTCAAGGGCGGGGACTTCCTCCGTCCGACATTTCAGCTCCTGCAGGAACAGCAGGTCCGGCTGTTTGCGCTCCAGGAAGCGGCGCACATGCGGCGCGCGCTTGCGGATCGAGTTCACATTGAAGGAGGCGAGGGTGACCATGCGGCGCTGAAACTGCCCGCCCGGCGCCCCGGGATCAACCGACGCCGCTCAAGCGACCGGAATCACCCGACGCTGAAGGAGGTCCCGCAGCCGCAGGCGCTGACGGCCTGGGGGTTCTTCACGGCAAAATGCGCGCCGATCAGCGCCTCGGCCCAGTCGAGCTCCGCGCCGGCCAGCAATTCCAGGCTGACGGGGTCCACGAAGACCCGGCCCGGGCCTTCCTCGATCACCAGATCGTCCTCGGCCGGCACTTCCTCGATCGCGAAACGGTACTGGAAGCCGGAACAGCCGCCCGCATCCACCGCCAGGCGCAACCCGGCGCCCGGCTTGCCCTCACGCGTGGCGATCTCGGCCACCTGGGCGGCGGCGCGGGGGGTGACGCGGAAGGGGGCGATATCGGTCGCGGCGGACATGGCGGGTGGAGTCTCCTTGCCCTCAAGATAGGACGGCTGCGGTCCTGTTTCCAACAGCCCGTGCCGGCGGACCCGTGGACGCGGCGCGGCCGGCGGTGGTAGGGCGAGCCCATGGACCCCTTGCGGCTGCCCGACGGCCTGGCCCCCTGGGCGGTGCGCGCCGCCACGTCGCGGGGCCGGCTGCATGCCGAGCCGGGCGGCGGCGCTCGCTCGCCCTATCAGCGCGACCGCGACCGGATCATCCATTCCACGGCTTTTCGGCGCCTGCAGTACAAGACCCAGGTCTTCGTCTATCACGAAGGCGACCATTTCCGGACCCGGCTGACCCACAGCCTGGAAGTGGCGCAGATCGCCCGCTCCATCGCCCGCGAATTGGCGCTGGAGGAGGATCTGGCAGAGGCGCTGGCGCTCGCCCATGACCTCGGCCATCCGCCCTTCGGCCATGCCGGAGAGGACGCGCTGGATGCGATGATGAAGCCGCATGGCGGCTTCGATCACAATGCGCAGTCGCTAAAGGCGGTGACCCAGCTGGAAGTCCGCTATGCCGGCTTCGACGGGCTGAACCTCACCTGGGAGACGCTGGAGGGGCTGGCCAAGCACAACGGCCCCGTGCGCCGCCCGGTCGGCTACATCGCCGAATATGACCGCACGCATCGGCTCGACCTTGCGACCCATGCGAGTGCGGAGGCGCAGGTCGCGGCGATCGCCGACGACATCGCCTACAACAACCACGACCTCGATGACGGCGTCCGTGCGGGCATCTTCACGCTCGAGGACGCGCTGAGCCTGCCGCTGGTGGCCGAGGCGCATGAGGCGGCACGCAGCGCGAGCCCCGACCTGCCGCGCGACCGCGCGACGTCCGAGACCGTGCGGCGCGTGATCAACGCTATGGTCAACGATGTGGTCGCCGAAACCCGGCGCCGGATCGAACGCCTGGCGCCGCAGAGCGCCGACGACATCCGTGCCGCCGAGCGGCCCGTGGTGGCCTTCTCGGAGGCGATGGCGGAGGCCAATAACGAGCTCCGCGCCTTTCTCTTCCAGCGCATGTACCGCCATTGGCGCGTCAACCGCACGACGCAGAAATGCAAACGCGCGCTGCAGATGCTGTTCACCCTGCTGCATGGCGAGCCGCGCCAGCTGCCGCCCTGGTGGCAGGCCAGGGCCGGCGAGCCCGGCAGCGCGGCCGCCGCGGCGGCGGTGTGCGACTATCTTGCCGGCATGACCGACCGCTATGCGCTCGAAGAGCACAAGCGGCTGACGGATCCCACCATTCCGGGGTAGACACGAACTCCCGCTGGCTTTCGCAGGAGGTGTGTCGTGACGTCGCTGGATTTAGTCTCGCTTCTGCTTCCAGAGCTGACCGCACAACATCACGCTTACAGGGCTTCTGGAAAGCCGTTTGTCCACTACACCAGCATCGAGGCCGGATGTAGCATTTTGCAGCGGCGCGAATTTTGGCTTCGAAATGCGACATGCATGAATGACTGGTCCGAGGTGAATCACGGATTACAATGCCTGTTCAACGCTTTTAATGACAGCGATAGTGGTTCTCGGCTGAAGTCTTTGCTGGATGAAATACATCCAGGAATGATGAATAGATTTATAGAATATTTCAATAATATCATAACTCATTTGAGATATGAGACGTATATTACATGCATTTCGGAGCATGACCCGAATGTGGACGAAATCGGTAGGCTTTCGATGTGGCGCGCGTACGGCTCCAACGGAGGTCTTGCCTTTGTTCTTCGCCCCTTTGCATTCTTCAACGAAACCGACGCGCTTGAGTCATTTACGAATCCTGTAAATTACGTTAGTGAGTCTGAGTTTGCGGATAGATTTAGTGTTGTAGTTAATCGTATTGCAGATAATCGTCAGATATTAGAGTCAAAAACTGAGCAACAATTAAAAGATTTTTTGTATTTTTGGTTCCGTTGGGTTGCTGTTTGCAGCAAACATCCCGGATTTAGCGAAGAGCGCGAGTGGCGAGTAATTCACTCTCCTACATTATTTTCCTCCGATCTCGTGCGCGGTGAGGTAGAGTCCGTCAGAGGCTTGCCACAGATCGTTTATAAGATTCGCCTCGAAGACGTTCCGGACAGAAATCTAATAAACATCGAGATACCAAAGATCCTCGATCACCTTATTGTCGGTCCGACGCAGTTTCCGTACGCCGTAAGGGAAGCCTTCGCTCGGCTCCTAGCTGAGGCGGGGATTGCTGATGTTCATGGCCGCTTGCGTATCTCAAACATACCAGTTCGCTGAGCGTTGCCTGGGCCAGCTAATGGCGAATTGTCGGGGCCTGGGCTAAAGCCGCGAGCCATGGATCGCCACGACCTCTTCGCCCTAATGCGCGCCCGCACCGTCGCGGCGCTGCGCGACATTCTTCCCGACCTGCCGGAGGAGGCCTTCGCCAAGGTCCAGACCGAGCCACCGCGCGACACCGCCCATGGCGATATGGCGACCAACGGCGCGATGGTGGTTGCGAAGCTGGCGAAGCAGCCACCGCCGAAGCTCGCCGCGCAACTGGCCGAAAGGCTGGCAGCCCTGCCGGAGGTGGCGGAAGCCACGCCTGCGGGCCCTGGCTTCGTGAACCTCCGCCTTCGGGAGGACACCCTCCGCGCCCTGGTGCCGGCGATCCTGGCCAACGGCACTGCCTATGGCGACAGCGCGATGGGGCAGGGGGTGCGGGTGAATGTCGAATACGTCTCCGCCAACCCGACCGGGCCGATGCATGTCGGCCATTGCCGCGGCGCGGTGGTGGGCGATGCGCTGGCCGGGCTGCTGGCCAAGGCGGGCTACGACGTCACGCGCGAATACTACATCAATGATGCAGGCGCGCAGGTGCTCGCACTCGCCTATGCGGCGTACTGGCGTTACCTCCAATCGCTCGGGACGACGATGACGGAGGAGCACTACGCCCAATCCGTCCCGGGCGGGCTGCAGTATCGCGGCGACTATCTTGTCCCCGTTGGTGCCGCGCTGAAGGAACGCCATGGCGACGCGCTGGCTGCGGCCGATGGCGCCTTCGGCTACGCCGCAGCCGGGCCCGACATCTGGCTCGACATCGTGCGCGACACCACGGTGCAGCTGATGATGGACGCGATCCGCGAAGACCTCCGCGCGCTCGGCGTCCAGCATGACGTCTTCATCTCCGAACGCGCGATCGTAGATGCTGGCCGGCTCGCCCAGGCGGAGCAGATGCTCGCCGCGCAGGAGCTGATCTATCGCGGCGTGCTGGAGCCGCCGAAGGGCAAGACGCCCGAGGACTGGGAGCCGCGCGAGCAGACGCTGTTCCGCTCGACGCAGTTCGGCGACGATGTGGACCGGCCGCTGCGCAAATCCGACGGCTCCGGCACCTATTTCGCCAATGACGTGGCGAACCACCTCGACAAGATCGAGCGCGGCTTCGCGGAGCTGGTGCAGGTCTGGGGCGCGGACCATGGCGGCTACGTCAAGCGCATGCAGGCCGCCGTCGCGGCGCTGTCGGAGAAGCGCGTCACCCTCGACGTGGTGCTGACGCAGATCGTGCATGTGATGAAGAATGGCGAGCCGGTGCGCATGTCGAAGCGCGCGGGCACCTATGTGACGCTGCGCGACCTGATCGAGGAGGTCGGCAAGGACGCGGTGCGCTTCACCATGCTGACGCGCAAGGCCGATGCGCAGATGGAGTTCGACCTCGACAAGGTGATCGAGCAGTCGCGCGACAACCCGGTCTTCTATGTCCAGTACGCCCATGCCCGCTGCCGGTCCGTGCTGCGCCAGGCGGGCGACCCGGGGCCGGCGGCGCTGGCCGCCGCGCCGCTCGCCGCCCTGGCCGACCCGGCGGAGATGGCGCTGATCCGGCGCATGGCCGCCTTTCCGCGCACGGTGGAAGCCGCGGCCGCGGCGCGGGAACCGCACCGAATCGCATTTTTCCTCCAGGACTTGGCGGCCGATTTTCATGTATTGTGGAACAGGGGTCGCGACGATTCGACCCTCCGGTTCATCCGCGCGGATGAGCCGGAGGCGACCCAGGCCCGCCTCGCGCTGGTGGCTGCCACAGCGGCCGTGCTGCGCGCGGGCCTCGGCGTGATGGGGGTCGAGCCGGTCGAGGAGATGCGGTGATGCCGGTGGGCATAGCGATGGCGCTGCGGCTCGCAATGCGGGCCGAGGCCGCGAAGGCGGCCCGCCGCAGGTGCGGCGAAGCATCATGCCGGAGGCGTGCTTTCCGCACGACGCCCGCGGATGCGGCCGCCCGGCGTCTGAGGGCTCAATAATGAGCGACGCGGTCATCCAGAGGCCGTCCTATCGGGTGGAGCGCGAGCCCTCGAAGCTGCCTTGGCGGATGCTGGTCATCGCCGGTGGGCTGCTCGGCGTGGTTGCGGTGGCCGGCCTGGGCTGGTGGGCGATCCGCAGCATTGGCGGCACCAGTTCGGTGCCGGTGGTCGAGGCCGATCCGCGCCCCTTCAAGGTCCGTCCCGATGATCCCGGTGGGCTGCGCGTTCCGAACCAGAGCGAGCTGATCCTGGAACGCCCGGCCCAGCGCGCGCAGGGCAACCAAGCCGGCCGCCCGGCGAATGTGGCGCCGGGTGCGGAGGCGCCCGACCTCGGCGGGCTGCGCGCCGCGGCGCGCCCCGCGCCGGCCGCAGCACCTGCACCCGCTCCCAATCCCGCGCCGGCGGCGCCTGCGAGCGCGCTGGCCCAGGCCCAGCCCCTGCCAGCGCCCCAACCTGTTCAGCCGGCGGCAGCCCCCGCCGCACAGCCGGCGCGCCCCGCTGGACGCGTCCAGGTGCAGCTCGGGGCCCTGCCGACCGAGGACGCCGCCCGCGCCGAATGGGAGCGCCTGACGCGCCGAGCGCCGGAGCTCTTCGCGGGGCGTTCCCCGCAGATCGTCCGCCTCGACCGCGGGGAAGGGCAGGCACCGCTCTTCCGCCTCAGGACCGGCGGCCTGGCGGACCAGGAAGCCGCAGCGGCCTTTTGCGAGCAGGTCCGCGCCCGCGGCGGTGTCTGCGCGCCGGTGCGGAGCTGACATGCCCACGTCTAAGCCCACCCCGCGCGCCGCGATCGTCGGCATCGCCGGCACGGAGCTGACGGCGGAGGAAGCGGCGCTGTTCCGCCGCCACCGGCCGGTCGGTGCCATTCTGTTCCGCCGCAACGTGGACAATCCCGGCCAGCTTGCGGCGCTCACCGCCGCGCTGCGCGAAGAACTGGGCGCGGAGGCGCCGATCCTGGTGGACCAGGAAGGCGGCCGCGTCGCCCGGCTGCGCGCGCCGCACTGGACCGAATTCCCGCCCCCCGCCCGCTTCGAGAACGGGCCGGAGGCCGCGGCCGAGGCCAATGCCGCGCTGCTCGGCGCCGAGTGCGCCGCCGTCGGGCTCGATGTGGTCTGCGCGCCTTGCCTCGACCTCCGGCTGCCCGGCCAGCATGCGGTGATCGGCGACCGTGCTTTCTCCGCCGATCCCGGCGAGGTCGCGCGGCTTGGCGCGGCCTGGGTGCGCGGGCTGCAGGCGGCGGGCTGCATCCCCGTCATCAAGCATATCCCCGGCCACGGTCGCGCGCTGGTGGACAGCCATGAAAGCCTGCCGCGGGTCGAGGCCAGCGCGGCGGAACTCGCCGCCGACATCGCCCCCTTCCGCGCCCTGGCCGATAGCGGCGCCTGGGCCATGACGGCGCATATCCTCTACGCCGCCTGGGATGCGGCGCGGCCGGCCACCCTTTCGCCGCGCATCGTGGGTGAGGTGATCCGCGGCGAGATCGGCTTCGACGGCGTGCTGGTCTCGGACGACCTCGCCATGGGCGCCATGCAGGGGCTGTCGAACGATCTGGCCGGCGCGGCGATCGGCGCGGGGTGCGACGTGGTGCTGCATTGCACCGGCGTGCTGGAGGAGACGGCGGCGATCCTGGCCGACTGCCCGGTGCTGCCCGAAGCCGCGGCGCGGCGCCTTGCGGCGTCGCGCGAGGCCGTCCGCCGAGCCCTGCGGCCCGCCGCGGCGGTGGCTTGATTGTCGCTAGCTGCTGAGATCGCGGCGGTCGCGCTGGCCGCGATCCTCGCCATCACCCTGCATGAGGCGGCGCATGGCTATGCCGCGCGGGCGCTCGGCGATGACACCGCCGCCCGGCTCGGGCGGGTCAGCCTCAACCCGCTGCGGCATGTGGATCTGGTGGGCACGCTGCTGGTGCCGGGGATGCTGCTGGCCAGCCAGCTGCTGACCATCGGCCGGGTCGAGGTCATGTTCGGCTGGGCAAAGCCCGTCCCGGTGGACATCTGGCGGCTGCGCAATCCCCGCTGGGGGATGGTGCTGGTGGCGGCGGCGGGGCCTGCCATCAACTTCGCCCTTGCCTGGGGCTTCGGTCTAGCGGCCCATGGGGTGGAGGCGGGGGCCGATTCGCTGCCCTTCTGGGCGGTGGAATGGGTCCTGCGCTTCGTCGCGCTGAGCATGTTGGTGAACGTCATCCTGGCCTGTTTCAATCTGCTGCCGATCCTGCCGCTCGATGGTGGCCGCATCCTGACCGGGGTGCTGCCGGCGCCGGCCGCGCGCGCCTTCGCGCAGACGGAGCGCTTCGGCTGGCTGGCGGTGATCCTGGTGCTGTTCCTGCTGCCGCTGGCGATCAGCGGCTTCGACCCGCTCGGCTGGCTGGTGCGCGAGGTCGCGTTGCCGGTGCTCCGCATCATCTTCCTGCTGTCCGGCCATGGGGGCCCCGCATGACCGCTGCCCAGAGCATCGCCCCGGCCCAGGCCACGCCCGGCTTCCCGGGCCCGCTCGGCCAGGCCGATGCACCGACGCTGCATCTGCGCCTTGATGGCTATGAAGGTCCGCTCGACCTGCTGCTGGAGATGGCGCGGGCGCAGAAGCTCGACCTTGGGACCATCTCCATCGTCGCGCTGGTGGATCAGTACCTGGCGGTGATCGAGCAGGCGCGCGGGCTGCGCCTGGAAATCCAGGCCGAATGGCTGGTCATGGCGGCCTGGCTTGCCTGGCTCAAATCCCGCCTGCTGATCCCGCGCGAGGAGGCCGGCGCCGAGGACCCTGAAGCGCTCGCCGGCCGGCTGACCGACCGTCTGGCGGAGCTTGAGCGGATGCGCGCCGGCGCGGCCTGGCTCGGCGCCCGCCCGCAGCTGCACCGCGAGCTGTTCCCGCGCGGCGCGCCCGAAAGCCTGACGGTCGAGGACCGCTCGGGGCTGCGCGCCGATCTCTCGGCGCTGTGCCAGGCCTATGTCGCGGGCCGGCGCCGGGCGCTGGCCAAGCGGCCCTACCGCCCGAAGCCGCGCAAGCTCTGGTCGGTGCAGGAGGCGATCCAGAACCTGTCGCGCGCGCTGGGCGAGATGCCGTCCTGGGCCGTGTTGCAGCGTTTCCTGCCGGATGGGGAGTTCGGCGCCGAGCTCGACACGGTGGAACGCCGGACGGCTCTTGCCAGCACGCTCGTGGCGGGCTTGGAGATGGCCCGAGGCGGGGCGCTGGAATTGCGCCAGGAGCGGGCCTTCGGCCCGATCATGCTCCGCCGCGCTGAGCGCGTGGAGGAGAGCCAGGATGTCCGCGCCGCCTGATGACGCGGCCCCGCCCGAGGCGGTGGCCGCCGAGGAGCGGGTCGAAGCCGTGACCGAGGGCGCGACAGCAGCCGAGGCTGCCGTCGAAGCTGGGGATGTGCCGGCCGCCGAGCCGGCCACCCCGACGGCCCCTGTCGAGATTACGGCCGAGGCCGTGCGGATCGCGGAGGCGCTGCTCTTCGCCTCCGACCGGCCGGTGCAGCCCGCCCGCTTGCAGCAGGTCCTGCCCGAGGGCCAGCCGGCCGAGGCGGTGCTGGCCGCGCTCGCCCAGGCGCTGGAGGGCCGCGGGGTGATGCTGGCCGAGGCCGCGGGCGGTTTCGTGCTGCGCACCGCGCCGGAGCTTGCCCCGGCGTTGACCCGCGTGGTGGAGGTGCCGCGCCGCCTGCCGCGCGTGGCGATGGAAACACTGGCCGTCATCGCTTGGCACCAGCCCGTGACGCGCGGTGAGGTTGAGGAGATTCGCGGCGCCGGCCTCTCCCAGGCGACGCTGGAGGCGCTGCTGGAACACGGGCTAATCGCGCCGAAGGGCCACAAGGAAGTGCCGGGCCGCCCCACGTTGTGGGGCACCACGGGCAAGTTCCTGGAGCAGTTTGGGCTGAAGAGCCTGAAGGACCTGCCCCGCCGCGAGGAACTGGTGAGCGCCGAGGCCGCCGCCCCGCTGCTCTCGGCCGTGGCGGAGCCGGCAGGCGACGCCGGCGCCGAGGATACCGGGGCCGAGGACGCCGAGCAGGACGCGGCGCCGTCAGAGGATCGGGGCGAGGGCGAGGTCCAGCCGGAGGCGCCGGCGGAGTCCGACGACACGGCGCGGTGAGCCGTATCGCTGGTGCTGGCGGCCCGCTGGCGGGCCGAGGCCGCGAAGGCGGCCCGCGCACAACCCACCTGTCCAACTGGTCGCGACATTGCGTTGCGCGAAGGCAAGCGGCCGGAGGCCGCGCCCGCCGTCTGAGGGCGAGATAAGTGACCATCTCCTTCGAGGACATCCGCCACACCTATCCCGAACGGGGCGAGGTGCTGCGCGGTCTGTCGCTGGCGGTGAAGCCGGGCGAGATCGTCTGCCTGCTCGGCCCCTCGGGCTGTGGCAAGACGACGCTGCTGCGGCTGGCCGCGGGCCTCGAGCCCCTGCAGGCCGGGCGCATTGCACTGGGCGGGCAGACCATAGCGGAGCCCGGGCGCGACGTGCCGCCCGAGGATCGCGGCGTCGGCTTCGTCTTCCAGGACTACGCGCTGTTCCCCCACCTGACGGTGGAAGAAAACGTCGCCTTCGGGCTCCGCTTCACCCCACGCGGGCAGCGCAAATGGCGGATCATGGACGCGCTGGCGCGGGTCGGGCTCGAAGCCTTTGCGCAGGCCTGGCCGCATATGCTCTCGGGCGGGCAGCAGCAGCGCGTGGCGCTGGCCCGCGCGCTGGCGCCGCGCCCGACCGTGCTGCTGCTCGACGAGGCCTTCGCGAGCCTCGACGCACGTCTGCGTGAGCAGGTGCGCGACGACACGCTGCATGTGCTGCAAGAAGCCGGCATCGCCACCCTCATCGTCACCCATGATGCGGAGGAGGCGATGTTCATGGCCGACCGCATCGCGCTGATGAATGAAGGGCGGATCGAGCAGCTGGGCACGCCGGCGGAGCTCTATCTGGCGCCCGAGACCCGGTTCGTGGCCACCTTCCTCGGCGAGGTGAACCGCCTGCCGGCGCGGCTGCATGGCGGGCGGGCGGAGACGCCGATCGGCACGATCGACCTCGGCAACCGCCTGCCGCCCGCGGGCCTGCCGCAAGGCGAAGGGGCGCCGGTCGAGGTGCTGCTGCGCCCCGAAGGCCTGCGCGTGCTGGAGGCACCCTCCCTGGCCGGGCCGGCGGCGCCGCTGGCGGGGACGCTGGCCGGCTGCGGCGCGGTGGCGGAGGTGGAGGCCTGCCGGCTGCTGGGCTCGACGACGCTGGTGCATCTGGCGGTGCCGGACGGGCAGGGTGGCTTGCTGCACCTGCATGCCCGGCTGCCGCCCGGCATCTGGCTGTCGCGTGGCGAGAAGGTCTCGGTCGCCATGGATGCCGAACGGGCCTTCGTATTCCCGGCCTAGGCTCCCTAAGTAGGGATAGAAGGCGCCCGGGCTGCATTGGCGGGGCGCGTCCTTCCTGCTAACTCAAACGCCCCGTTGCCCGGGGGAAGCGGGCGCGGAAAAGGGGTTGCATGCTCGGCCTGGACTGGACGGAACTGGCGCTGATCCTGGTGGTCGCTGTGGTCGTGATCGGCCCCAAGGACCTGCCGGACGCCGTGCGCGGGATCGCCAAGGGCATCCAGAAGCTCCGCCGCATGGCCGGCGAGTTCCAGACCCAGGTGGATGAGGTCGTCCGCGAGGCGAAGCTCGAAGATGTGCGGAGCCAGATCAACGAGATCCGCAATTTCGACTTCCGCTCGGTCGTCGAGAAGGAAGTGGACAAGGACGGCACGCTCCGGAAGACCTTCACCGAGGACCCGATCGGCAACCCGCTGAAGGACGCCTTCGATTCCAAGCCGGCCGAGCATGGCGCGACCGTGACGCCGCCGCCCGCCGCCCCCGAGCCGCCGCCGGCTTCGGACGCAGCTGCCCCGCCCTCCTTCGTGCCGCCCGGCGTTGCCGCGGCGCAGCCCCCTCTGTTCGCCCCGGCCGCGCCGCCCCCGCCGCCGCCAGCCTTCGTGCCCCCGGCCACCACCGCTTCGCCGCCCGCGCCGCCCGCCAGCGGCACCGCCTGAGAACTGGATACAGACGCCGTGCCGCGCGATCCGAACGACCAGATCGACGACAAGCCGATGCCGTTGATCGAGCATCTGATGGAGCTGCGCACGCGGCTTCTTTGGTCGATCGGCGCCTTCATCATCGCGTTTGCGATCTGCTACTACTTCTCGCGGAACATCTACGGCTTCCTCGCGGCGCCGCTCGCGGACATCCTGTCCTCGCAGGGCGGCGGCGACCGCCGGATGATCTTCACCGCGCTCTATGAGGCCTTCTTCACCTACCTGAAGGTCGCCTTCTTCGGCGCTGTCTTCTTCAGCTTCCCGATGTGGGCGACGCAGCTGTGGCTGTTCATCGCCCCCGGCCTCTACCGGTCCGAGAAGAGTGCGGTGATGCCGTTCCTGGTGGCCTCGCCCTTCCTGTTCTTGGCGGGTGCGGCGCTGGCCTACTACTTCATCTTCCCGCTGGCCTGGTCCTTCTTCATCAGCTTCGAGACGCCGGGCGATGCGGCGACCGTGCCGATCCAGCTGGAGGCGAAGGTCAGCGAGTACCTCTCGCTCGTCATGCACATGATCCTGGCCTTCGGCATTGCCTTCCAGTTGCCGGTGCTGCTGACGCTGATGGCGCGCGTCGGCATCGTGCAGGTGGAGACGCTGAAGAAGGGCCGGCGCTACGCTGTCGTCATCATGTTCGTCGTCGCCGCCGTCATCACGCCGCCCGACATCATCAGCCAGATCGGTCTCGCGATCCCGCTGATCCTGCTCTACGAGCTGTCGATCATCGTCGCCACGCTGATGCTGCGCGGGCAGAAGAAGCGCGAAGAGGCGGCAGAGGCCGCGACGAAGACATGACGCCGGAGCCGAGGCCTGCCGGGTTCAGCGAAGAGCAGGCGCGGCTTGAGGACGTCGTCCGCGACGACGAGATGTTCGACATGACCAATCTCTCGACGCGGCGGACCGGTCTTGACGGTGTGGTCTACACCTCGACGGCGCAGGGTCAGCATGGGCCACGGATCAAGTGGTACCCGGGCCGCCCAGGGCGCGATTCGGCGTGCCTTGTCGTGACGCTGGAGACGCCGCCGCGGGCCATCAACCAGGGCCTGTCCCCGCGCGTGGCACGGCAGGCTGAAGCGGCGCTGGTGGCCTGGGCTGCGCTCAATCGCGAAGCGCTTTTGTCCTACTGGCATGACGGTCTGGGCTGGACTGAGGAGGAGCATGACGCCTTCCTCGACGGCCTGAAGACGCTGCCCTGACCGGCACGGCGGGTCGGGCAATCAGGGTGCGGATTACAGACGATGCATGATATCCGTGCGCTGCGGGCCGACCCCGCGGCCTTCGACGCGGCCCTCGCCCGGCGCAGGCTGTCGCCCACGGCGGCAGAGGCACTGCGGCTCGACGATCTCCGCGTGGAGGCGACGCGGATCGTCCAGGCCGCGCAGACCACGCGAAACGAGTTGTCGCGCCAGATCGGCGCGGCGATGAAGGCAGGTGACACGGCGACGGCAGAGCGCCTCAAGGCCGAGGTGAAGGCCGCGATGGACGCCGCCGCCGCCGCGACACCCGAAGCCCATGAAGCCGCGCGCGACGAACTCCTCGCCGCGCTGCCCAACCGCCTCGACGCCGATGTGCCCGACGGCGCTGACGAGACCGCCAATGTCGTCCAGCACGTCCAGGGCGAGCCCAAAGCATTCGACTTCACGCCGAAGCAGCATTTCGAGATCGGCGAGGCGCTCGGCCTGATGGACTTCCCGACCGCCGGCAAGCTCGCCGGCGCGCGCTTCACGGTGCTCAAGGGCCTGCTCGCGCGGCTCGAACGTGCGCTCGGGCAGTGGATGATCACGCTGCACACCGACGCGCATGGCTATACCGAGGCGACGGTCCCCTACCTGGTCAACGACGCCACCATGTACGGCACCGGCCAGCTGCCGAAATTCGGCGAGGACCTGTTCCGCACCACCGATGGCCGCTGGCTGATCCCGACCGCCGAGGTACCGCTGACCAACTTCGCCCGCGGCGAGATCCTCGACCCTGCCGCGCTGCCGACCCGCCTGACCGCGCTGACGCCCTGCTTCCGCTCCGAGGCCGGCGCCGCCGGACGCGACACGCGGGGGATGCTGCGCCAGCACCAATTCGCGAAGGTCGAGCTCGTCTCCATCACCGCGCCCGACCAGTCGGACGCCGAGCATGAGCGCATGACGCGCTGCGCCGAGCGCGTGGTGACCGAGCTTGGCCTGACCTGGCGGCGCGTGCTGCTCTGCGCTGGCGACACCGGCTTCGGCGCGGTGAAGACCTACGATCTTGAAGTGTGGCTGCCGGGCCAGCAGGCCTGGCGCGAGATCTCATCCTGCTCGAACTGCCGCGACTTCCAGGCGCGCCGGATGGAGGCGCGTTTTCGCCCGACGGGCGGCAAGGGGACGGAGTTCGTGCACACGCTGAACGGCTCCGGCGTCGCCGTCGGCCGCGCGCTGATCGCGGTGCTGGAGACGCACCAGAACGCAGATGGCTCGGTCACTATCCCGGACGTGCTGCGTCCCTGGATGGGCGGCCTGGAGCGCATCGGCGGCTGACAGCCGCCGGTCGGGCAAGCGGGGTGCCGTAGCACCCCGCGGAGCGTGTCAGTCGGCGGCGGGCGCCTGAACCGGATGCTCGCTCTCATCCCACCAGATAAGGATGTAGGCGCCGAAGCTCACCAGCACCGCCATCCAGTTCTCGTGCCCGGTGGCATAGGCAAGGATGCCAGCCAGCGTGCTCACGATGATGGCGATGACCGGATGAGCGAAGGAAATTCGGAAGACCGTGGCAAAGGGCGCAAGCGCCAGATTGGTCAGGCTACTGATCATGGATGTTCGCTCCGGGGAGGGCGCGGTGGTCGTCCTCCCGCAGGGCGGCGCAACGCGTGAGCGTGAGCCTCACGGCACTGCGATGACGCTGCAAGGCGCAACACCGATCGCGTCCGCGAATTCATCCGCCGGCCATGACCGGCCCGCGCTCAGGCCGGGATGCGCACCCCAAGCCGGCCGGCGATGTCCTGCACGAATTGCCAGGCGACGCGCCCCGAGCGCCCGCCGCGCGTGACGGACCATTCGACCGCGGCCTTGCGCAGATCTTCCTGCCCGACCGGCAGCGCGAAGCTCGCCGCATAGCCCTCGATCATCGCGAAGAAGGTGTCCTGGTCGCAATTGTGGAAGCCGATCCAGAGGCCGAAGCGATCCGACAGACTGACCTTCTCCTCGACCGATTCCTGGCCGTGGATGGCGCCGCGGCTTTCATTCTCGATCATGTCGCGTGGCATCAGGTGGCGACGGTTCGACGTGGCGTAGAACAGCACGTTGGCGGGGCGCCCCTCGATGCCGCCATCCAGCACGCTCTTCAGCGCCTTGTAGTCGGCATCCTCGCGCTCGAAGGACAAATCGTCGCAGAACACCAGGCAGCGGCGTGTCTCGCCGCGCAGGATGTTCAGCAACTCGGGCAGGGTGCGGATGTCCTCGCGGTGGATCTCGATCAGCGCGAGGCTGCCCGGCACCTCCGCATTCGCCTGCATCTGCGCGGCCTTGACCAGCGACGACTTGCCCATGCCCCGCGCGCCCCAAAGCATCGCATTGTTGGCCGGCAGGCCGCGCGCGAAGCGCAGCGTGTTGTCGAGCAGGATCTTCTTCTGCTGCTCGACGCCCTGCAGCAGCACGATGTCCACCGCCGAAACCTTCCGCACGGGCGCAAGACGCGGGACCGGCCCGGGGTGCCACACGAAGGCATCCGCGGCCGCCAGATCAGGGGCGGGCGGCGCGGGTGGCGCCTGCCGCTCCAGCGCCTCCGCGATGCGGGTCAGGAGCGGCAGCAGCGGATGGGCGGGCTCGGTCACGGGGATGGTCCGGAAGACGGGTTGACGGGAGGGGGGCGGAAGCTAGGTTGCGGCCCTGCCTATCGCAATCCCACCCCGAGAGACGGACGCCGGACCGCCCATGTGGATTTCCCCCGCCTACGCCCAGGACGCCGCCGCTGGCGGCACCGGGGCGGTGATCATGCAGCTGCTGCCGCTGATCCTGATCTTCGCCGTCTTCTACTTCCTGCTGATTCGCCCGCAGCAGAAGAAGATGAAGGACCACCGCGCCATGCTCCAGGCGCTGAAGCGCAACGACCGCGTCATCACCGGCGGCGGCATCGTCGGCAGCATCACCAAGGTGCGCGACGACAGCGACGAGATCGAGGTGGAGATCGCAGCGGGCGTGCGCATCACCGTGCTGCGCGGGACGATCAGCACGGGCGTGAAGCCGCCCGCGGCGGCGAACGACGCGAAGCCGGCAGACGCCGCCAAGGGCTGAGGGGGTGCCCTGGGGAGGGCGCTGCCCTCCCCAGACCCCTCCCGCCAGGAGGCAGTGGCCTCCTGGACCTCGATCAGTTTAACGCCGAAGGGGGTGGGGGCTTTGGCCCCCACCCCCTTCGGCGTTGGACTCATGGGCTCCAAGGGGCCGCTGCCCCTTGGCAGGGAGGGTCCGGGAGGGACAGCGTCCCTCCCGGGTCACACCCTCAGGCGCTCTGGCCGCTCTTCAGGCCGCCCTGGGCGAGCAGCGTGTTCACGACCTCCCAATCCACCAGCTTGTCCAGGAAGTTCTGCAGGTAGTTCGGGCGGACGTTGCGGAAGTCCAGGTAGTAGGCGTGTTCCCACACGTCGCAGCCGAGGATCGGCGTGCCTTCGCCGGTCGAGACCGGGTTCGCGCCGTTCGGGGTCTTGGTGACCGCGAGCTTGCCGTCGGCCTTCACGATCAGCCAGCACCAGCCGGAGCCGAACTGCGTCACGCCAGCCTGCTTGAAGGCTTCCTTGAACTGCGCGAGGCCGCCGAAATCGGCGTTGATCTTGGCCTCCAGCGCGCCCGGCAGCTTGTCCCCGCCGCCCTTGGGCGACATCACCTGCCAGAACAGCAGGTGGTTCCAGTGCTGCCCGGCCTGGTTCAGCACGGGCAGTCCGTCGGCGCCCTGCTTGCCGGCATCGGCGACGATCTGCTCCAGCGTCTTGCCGGCCAGGCCCTTCGCCTCGATCAGGCCGTTCAGCGCGGTGACATAGGCGTTGTGGTGCTTGCCGTGATGGAGCTCGAGCGTCTCCTGGCACATGCCCTGGCCCGCAAGGGCGGTGGTCGAATAGGGCAGGGCGGGCAGGCTGAAGGGCATGGTTCTCTCCCGATGGCGCATGGCGGCGACGCGCGGATGGCGCCGCCAGCCTGCGTGTGACCTAGGCGTGGCAGGGTAGGGCGTCAACCGCGCTTGCGTCACGCCCCGGGGACCGCCAAGAGCGACAGCGATGGCCGAGAACAGCCCCCCTGGCGCCGAGCTTGCCGCTTTCGTCCGCGCCCATGACCCGGACCGCTTCCTCTGCGCGCTGTTGGCGCCGGCGGCGCGGCGCGGCGCGATCTTCGCGCTGACCGCCTTCAACCACGAACTGGCCCGCGCGCGGGAAGCAGCGACGAATCCGATCGCCGCGCAGATCCGCCTGCAATGGTGGCGCGATGCGGTGGAAGACGCCGCCGCCGGCAAGCCCGCCCGCCGGCATGAAGTGGCGGAGCCGCTGGCCGAGGCGATCCGCGCGGGTGCGCTCGACCCCGCCGCGCTGCTCGCCATGGCTGATGCGCGGGAGGCGGAATGCCTGGAGGATGGCCTAGCGACGGAGGAGGCCTTCGTCGCCTGGCTTCGCGGGACGGCCGGCGGCTGGTCGGCCGCGGCCGGGCTTGCCTTGGGTGCCAATGCCGAAGGGGCCGAGGTGCTGCGGGCGCTGGGTGCGGCCTATGGGCTGGCGGGCGTGTTGCGGAGCGTCGCCACCCATGCCGCGCGGGGCCGCTGCCTGCTGCCGCGCGACCGCCTGGCGGCGGCGGGGCTTTCGGCCGAGGCGGTCGTCGCCGCTCCCGCCGCGCCAGCCTTGCGCGCGCTGGTCGCGGAGATGGCCGCGGAGGGCGCGGAGGCATTGCGCAGCGCGCGGCGCGACATCCCGACCGGCACGACGGCCGCAGCGCTGCCAGCGGTGCTGGCCGCGCGCGACCTGCAGCGGCTTGCGGCCGGGCTAGATGTGCATTCGCCGCGCGGCTTCGGTGATCGCATCGCGGTGGTGTGGACGGGGCTGCGGGGGTGGGTGTGACGCGCTGAACCCGCGTGGCATCCTGGCCGCAATCAACGCGGGAGGATCCACGCCATGCATCGCCGCCCCCTGATCGCCGCCGGCCTGCTTGCCCCGTTTGTGCCGCTGGGCGCGCCGCGCGCGCAGATCGCGACCTCCAGCACCGGCACGCCGCCGCTCTATGCGGCAGGCGCCGTGAAGCATGCGGTCGAGGAACTGCGCGAGGGGCTGCGCGCCGCCGGGCGCCCCGTGCCGGATGCGCTGTACGACACGGTGGGCGCGCTGCGGGACCGCATCCTCGCCGGTGACCGGCCGGCGGTGACGCTGCTCTCGGCAGAAGCGATCGCCGCCCTCGCGCAGCGCGGGCTCGTGCCGGCCGATGGCATTGCGGAGGTCGGGCGCACTGGCGTGGGGTTGGCCGCACCGGCAGGCCGACCCGCGCCCGACATCTCCTCCGTCGCTGCCTTCACCGCGGCGCTGCGCGCGGCGCCCTCCATCGCGCTGGCCGATCCTGCGCGCGGCGCGACCGCGGGGCGGCATGTCGCGGCTACGCTCGAGCGCCTCGGGCTGATGGAGGAATTGCGCCCGAAGCTGCGCCTCGTGCCCTTCGGCGTGGAAGGCATCACCCAGGCCGGACGCGGCGAGGTCGCGCTCGCCTTCAGCCAGGCCACCGAGATCATCGACCGCCCCGGCGTGCAGCTGGTCGGGCTGCTGCCGGACGAGATTCAGCTCTGGACGGTTTATCGCGCCGCGGTGGTGCAGGATGGGCCGGAGGCCCGCGCGCTGCTCGCTCTGTTCGGGACGGAGGCAGCGCGCGCCGCCTTCCGCCGCATCGGCTTCCGCTAACGCGGACCAGGGCTGCGAGCTGGCGCAACCGGCGGGCGATGAACTGCCGGCGGCTTGCGCGCTGGACGGGAAGGGCACAGCTTCCGACCCGCCCACCACGCCCGCTGCCGGAGGCCTCATGCCGCGCCGCCTTGCCGCTCTTCTGTTCCCGCTGCTTGCCCTGGCCACCGGTGCGGCGGCCGCGTCCGAGCCCGGCTGGATTGCCGAGGACCCGGCCGGCATCTCTGGCCCCGCCACAGTGCCGGTCGGCGAGGCCGCGATGACCTTCGGCTTCGGCCAGACCCAGGCGCGCAGCGGGCGCGCGCGCGGCACCTCGGTTGGCGCGGTGGAGGTGGAGGCCGGCATCGCGCCGCGGCTCGACCTGCGCTTCGCGCAGGCGCTGGGTTACGGCCGCGCCGGCGGACGGCTCGACGAGAGCGAGGCACCGGCCTGGGGCGGGCTGTCGCAGCTCGGGCTGCGCGTCGAGGTGGCGGAACAGCAGGGCTGGCTGCCGGCCTTCGGCCTGCTGACCCTGGCGCGGACGGAGTATGGCAGCTTCCGCCCGATGCAGGAGGTGGAAGCCGTGGCGCTGTTCGCCGCCGCGCTCCAGGACGGGCCGAACCCGCTGACCGCGCATCTGAACCTGGCTTACGCCACCCGGCTCGACCCCGAGCCCGGCGAGCGGCCGGGCCGCTACGGCGTGCGAGCGGCGGTGAGCCAGGCGGTGACGCCGGCAACGCTGGTCGGCCTGACCTGGCTCAACGAACAGGGCGAACGCGGCGAGCATGATGCGAATCTACTGCTGGCCAGCGCCCGGCACCGGCTTGCGGACAACCTGATCCTTGGCGCGGAAATCGGCACTGGCGTCGGGCCGGAGGGGCCGGCCTTCGTCGCCGGCCTCTCGCTGAAGTGGATCCTGGGCGGGCGCTGAGGCGCGCTCAGGCCCGCTTGCGCTTCTTCTGCTGCGCGGAGGGGATCACCGACGCCGAGGTGCGGGGCGCGCCTTAGCGTGTACCTTACGGAGGCGGCGTGGAGGGAGGATCGACGGCCTTCGGCTTTGTCTGCTCCTTCCACTCCTTGCTTGCGTCGGGCTTACTACTGGGCAGGTTCTTGACCCGAACGTCCCATTCGAACTTCGCCGTCCCGATGAGTACTGCAAGGAAATAGGCGGGAGCCTCCATCTGGGGGTCGAAACCTACCAGGCTGCGAGACTGCTTCGGCGTATTGCCCAACTGGATGAAGTAGGCATTGTTCGGGTCGTTGGGGTTGTCGGCGGCAGCGAGGTCGAAACTCTGCCTTACCCGGAACTTTGTGAAGCCGGGCGGCGAGACCACCACGTCGGCGTCCACGGAAACCCAGCTTTTCGTCGCCTTGTTCTCGATCGTCGCGTCGAAGGTCCAACTGCCGTCCCAGCGGCAGGTGAGCTTGCCCGACTCCCAGACGACATCCTTGCCGTAGGCCTCGCTGGTGATAGGCCAGGTTTCCTTCTTTGGCAGCGTGAAGACCTTCTCGCCCGCGTTCACGCGCTGCCGCTCTCCCTCACGCGTGCGCTCGCGGCACATGTGCTGGACAGCATACACCCATTCGCCTTCTGCCAGCGGTCGCTCGAGCCAGACGAGGTCGCTTCCCGGATCGACATGGCCGCGGCCGATAACCTTCGCGGAGCCCCCGCCGCCGACGAGGATCTCGACGAAGGCGCCCGGAATCGCGTCCACCCTGACCCGCTGTTGGCCCGCGAACAGTGCTTCGGTGATGCGCACCGACAGGATGGGTGGCGTCGGCTCGACATTCGTCCAAGCCGCGGATGTGACCGGTGCCCCCCCGCAGGCCACCTGTTCTGCGTACACGCCCCAGCCTGCGACGAGATGGATGTTGAGAGTGACCTGCATCGTCTCAGCGTCGACATCCAGCAGGCCGGTCAGCGGCAGTTCGCCGGAGGGTGTCGAGGCCACGATGCGCAGCAGAGCCCCTGGGGTCGCTCCCTTGATCCGCACGGCGCGGGCGCATTGGAACAGCGGACCGACGACCTCGGGCCGGCTGCCTGGCTGGCCGGTGCCCACCGTCGTCTCGCCGGCTGCGCTCGTCCGGCCGCAGGCCTGCTGCACGACCTTCACGGTGGCACCGGCGGGCATCGGCGGCAGTTCGAAGCGCTGGCGGGTGCCGGCCGGTGCGGCCTGCGAGTTGAAGCCGCGGCCGTCGAATTCGATCGAGACCTTCGCGTCCGGCTCGATATCCTCGACGACGAGCCAGGTGGCGCCACCGCAGGGTGCCCGCGGCTTCGGTGCCGCTGGGGCACCCGCTGGCGGGACGTCATAGTCGGCCGGTGGCGAGGGCGCTCGGCCACTGCAGCGCTCGGGCATTGCCTGGGAGACGGCGATCCGCTCGCCATCCGGATCGAGCCGCTTGTCCAGCAGGAAGACCAGAGAAGCGCGGTCGAAGGCGCGCGTCTCTGTGGCGCCGGTGGCGAGGCGCGTCACGGTGACCTCCGCGCCTTCCAGCGCCCCGGCGACGAGGAAGCCGGGCCGGCAGCCTGCGGGGAGGGGATCGCCGAATTCAAGTTTCGGCAGGGGCGCGCGCTCGGGCACCGGGAGGGGCATGACGGGGACGGGCACCGGGGTGGGAATGCCGGTCAGGGCCGTTGCTCCGGCGGGTGCCATCTGCACGATCTCAATTTCGCCGACGCCCTGCGGGATGGGCTTCATGAGGCGGAGCCTCGCCCCGTTCTCGTGCGCGGTCCCACGGCCGAGCTCCTGGCCGCCGGCTGAGACGATCACCTCCGCCCCAGGGATCGCGCTTTCGACCCAGACCGCAATGCCGCACTCGAAGACCGGCACTGTGACAGTGACCGGCGGTGCCTCCTTATGGTCGCTCGGTACAACCCCGACCGGGAGGGCGAGGTGCGGGCTGGTCCAGTCGCTGGCATCCGGGCCGAGTTCCTGGACGACGAAAAGGCGCGTGCCCGGCAGTAGCGCCGCCGCGGGGAGGAGACTCAGGCGGAACAGGCTTCCAAGGGCGGGCCCCTGCGCGAGTATCTGCCCCGCCGGCCCGTCGCGGCGAATGGTGACGTTGGCGCCCGTTAGCGCCCGTTCGACAAGGATGGACCGCGACCATGCTGAAACCGGACCGACGAGGCTCGGGATGCCAAGCGACATCAAACCCCTCCGCGCTGTGGGCGCGGCAGGTTAGGCGCAATTCGATGCGAAATGGAACCGAATATCTCGCGTAAGGCGGTATCAGGCCCGCTTGCGCTTCTTCACCGCGATCGGCGCCGCCACCGCGCCGTCGCGCGCCAGGATCGGCGCGAGGAAGCGGCCGGTGTGGCTTTCGGCGACGGCCGCCACATCCTCGGGCGTGCCCTGCGCCACGATGCGCCCGCCGCCTTCGCCGCCTTCGGGGCCGAGGTCGAGGATCCAATCCGCGGTCTTGATGACCTCCAGATTGTGCTCGATCACCACCACCGTGTTGCCCTGCTTCACCAGCGCATGCAGCACTTCCAGAAGCTTCCGCACATCCTCGAAATGCAGGCCGGTCGTCGGCTCGTCCAGGATGTATAGCGTGCGGCCCGTGGCACGACGCGACAGTTCCTTCGACAGCTTGATGCGCTGCGCCTCGCCGCCCGACAGCGTCGTGGCCTGCTGGCCGAGATGGATGTAGCCGAGGCCCACATCGCGCAGCACGACCAGCTTGTCGCGGATCGCCGGCACGGCGGAGAAGAACTCCACGCCCTCATCCACGGTCATGTCCAGCACATCGGCAATGGACTTGCCGCGGAACTTCACCTCCAGCGTTTCGCGGTTGTAGCGCTTGCCCTTGCAGGTGTCGCAGGTGACGTAGACGTCGGGCAGGAAGTGCATCTCGATCTTCAGCACGCCATCGCCCTGGCAGGCCTCGCAGCGGCCGCCCTTGACGTTGAAGCTGAAGCGGCCGGGCGCGTAACCGCGCGCGCGCGCATCCGGCAGCTCCGCGAACCAGTCGCGGATCGGGCCGAACAGGCCGGTATAGGTCGCGGGGTTCGAGCGCGGCGTGCGGCCGATCGGCGACTGGTCGATGTCGATGATCTTGTCGAGATGCTCCAGCCCCTCGATGCGGTCATGCGGCCCTGGCACTTCGCCGCTGCCCATCAGGCGACGGGACGCCGCCTTGAACAGCGTCTCGATCACGAGGGTTGACTTACCCCCGCCGGAGACGCCGGCGACGCAGCAAAAAGTGCCGAGCGGGATCTCGGCCGAGACATCCTTCAGATTGTTGCCGCGCGCACCGACGACCTTGATGCTGCGCTTCGGATCGAAGGGCCGGCGCAGCTCCGGCATCGGAATGCGGCGCGCGCCCGATAGGTACTGGCCGGTGATGGAGGCAGGGTTCGCCTCGACCTCGGCCGGCGTGCCCTGCGCGATGATCTGTCCGCCTCCCTTGCCGGCCGCGGGGCCGATATCCACCAGGTGGTCGGCGCTGCGGATCGCATCCTCGTCATGCTCGACGACGAGCACGGTGTTGCCGATGTCGCGGAGGCGTCGCAACGTCACCAGCAGGCGTTCATTGTCGCGCTGGTGCAGACCGATGGAGGGCTCGTCCAGCACATAGAGCACGCCCGTCAGCCCGCTGCCGATCTGCGACGCCAGGCGGATGCGCTGGCTTTCGCCGCCCGACAGCGTCGCGGAGGAGCGGCCGAGCGAGAGATAGTCGAGCCCGACATCGTTCAGGAACTGCAGCCGTTCCTCGATCTCGCGCAGGATGCGCCGCGCGATCTCGGCGCGCTGCGGCGTCAGCGTCGGCATCACCTTGCCGAACCAGTCGCGCGCGCGCTTGATGGACAGGGCATTCACCTCACCGAGGTGGCAGCCCGCCACCTTCACCGAGAGCGATTCCGGCTTGAGCCGAAAACCCTGGCAGGCAGGGCAAGGACGGTCGGCCTGGTAGCGGGAGAGTTCCTCGCGGGTCCAGGCATTGTCGGTCTCGCGGAAGCGGCGTTCGAGGTTCGGGATCACGCCCTCGAAGGCCTTCTTCACGTCATAGGCGCGCAGCCCGTCCTTGTAGCGGAGCGTGACCACGTCGCTGGCCGTGCCGTTCAGCACGACGTCGCGGAACGCCTTGGGCAGATCTTGCCAGGCCGTCGTCATCGCGACCTTGTAGTGCCGCGCGAGGCTTTCGAGCGTCTGATCGTAATAGGGCGAGGAGGCGCCGGCCCAGGGCTGCACCGCGCCATCCTTCAGGCTTTTCGCATCATCCGGCACGACCAGCATCGGGTCGAAGAAGGCCTGCGTGCCGAGCCCGTCGCAGGTTGGGCAGGCGCCCTGTGGCGAGTTGAAGCTGAACAGCCGCGGCTCGATCTCCTCGATCGAGAAGCCGGAGACAGGGCAGGCGAATTTCTGGCTGAAGACGGTGCGTTCGTTGGTGTCGGCATTCTCGGCATAGGCGATGCCCTCCGCCAGGCCCAACGCGGTCTCCAGGCTGTCTGCCAGGCGTGATTGGATGTCACCGCGGACGACGATGCGGTCCACCACGATCTCGATGTCGTGCTTCAGCTTCTTGTCGAGCTTCGGCGGATCGGAGAGCTGGTGCAGCGTGCCGTTCACCTTCACCCGCTCGAAGCCGCGGCGCTGCCATTCCAGGAAATCCTTGCGGTATTCGCCCTTCTTGCCGCGCGCGACGGGCGCGAGCAGCAGCAGCCGCGTGCCCTCCGGCATCGCCATGATGCGGTCCACCATCTGGGAGACCGTCTGCGCCTCGATCGGCAGCCCCGTGGCTGGCGAATAGGGCACGCCCACGCGCGCCCAGAGCAGGCGCATATAGTCGTGGATCTCCGTCACCGTGCCGACGGTGGAGCGCGGATTGTGGCTGGTGGTCTTCTGCTCGATGGAAATCGCGGGCGAGAGGCCCTCGATGCTGTCCACATCGGGCTTCTGCATCAGCTGCAGGAATTGCCGCGCATAGGCCGAGAGAGATTCGACATAGCGTCGCTGCCCTTCGGCATAGATCGTGTCGAAGGCCAGCGAGGATTTGCCCGATCCCGACAGGCCCGTGACCACCGTCAGCGTGTCCCGCGGGATGTCGAGGTCGAGATTCTTGAGGTTGTGCTCCCGCGCGCCGCGGATGCGGATCATGCCGCTCATGGGTCACCAGTGCCGACAGAGGGGAGCGCACGGACCTGGGCGGCCCGGACGTTCGCATTGTGTTCTAGGGGTTCTAGGCCCATATAGATGGTCGTGAAAGGGGTTTCGCCAGGGGGGGCCGCGACACGGCTCGTATCGCCCGGGATGGCTGGCCCCGAATCCTGCGCCGGGCTAGGGTCCGGCGCGAAAGACCGGAGGATTCCAACCCATGGCCGGGGTGAACAAAGTGATCCTTCTGGGCCGGCTTGGCCGTGACCCGGAAGTGCGGAATTTCCAGAATGGCGGCCGGGTGGTGAACCTCCGGCTCGCCACCTCCGAGCGCTACAAGGACCGCGAGGGCAATATGCAGGAGCGCACCGAGTGGCACTCGGTTGCGATCTTCAACGAGAAGCTCGGCGAGATCGCCGAGAAGTATCTGCGCAAGGGCTCCGAGGTCTATCTGGAAGGCCAGTTGGAGACGCGGAAGTGGCAGGACCAGTCCGGCCAGGAGCGCTACACGACGGAAATCGTGCTGCGGCAGTTCCGCGGCGAGATCGCGCTGGTCGGCGGCCGCTCTTCGGGCGGCGAGATGGGCTCTGACCCGGGCGAGTCGGGCGGCGGCTATGGCGGCGGTAGCGGCGGCGGGGGCCGTTCCTCGGGCGGCGGCGGCTGGGATCGCGCCGGTGGCGGCGGCTCTGGCGGTGCGGCCCGCTCTGGCGGCGGCGGCCGTGCGCCGGCCAAGTCGGACCTCGACGACGACATCCCCTTCTGACACCACCCGCGCTGCCTGATGTGCAATGCCCGGCCCGGGCGCGCGCCCGGGCCGCCATGAGGATGACGACTTGACCGATACCCCGACCGAGCTGGGGCCCGAGGACCCGAACGCGCCCGACCCCATGGGCCCCTCTGGCGTCGCGCCCGTTGGCCTCGAGCAGGAGATGCGCCGCTCCTACCTCGACTATGCGATGAGCGTCATCGTCTCCCGCGCGTTGCCTGATGCGCGGGACGGGCTCAAGCCAGTGCACCGGCGCATCCTCTACGCGATGCATGAAGCGGGGAACACGGCGGACAAGGCGCACCGCAAATCGGCGCGCGTGGTCGGCGACGTGATGGGTAAGTATCACCCGCATGGCGACAGCGCGATCTACGACGCGATGGTGCGCATGGCGCAGCCCTTCTCGATGCGCGTGCCCCTGATCGACGGCCAGGGCAATTTCGGCTCGATGGATGGCGATGCGCCGGCGGCGATGCGCTACACCGAAGTGCGCCTGGCGAAGTCCGCCGCCGCCCTGCTGGCGGGGATCGAGGAAGACACGGTCGATTTCGTCCCGAACTACGATGAATCGGCCGAAGAGCCGCGCGTGCTGCCGGCCTCCTACCCGAACCTGTTGGTCAATGGCGCGGGCGGCATCGCTGTCGGCATGGCGACCAACATCCCGACGCATAATCCGGGCGAGGTCATCGACGCGACGCTGAAGCTGATCGCGGAGCCCGAGACCACGCTGGCCGAGCTGATGCAGATCATCCCCGGCCCTGACTTCCCGACGGGCGGGCTGATCCTCGGGCGCGCTGGCATCCGCAGCGCCTTCGAGACGGGCCGTGGCTCCATCCCGCTTCGCGCGCGTGCGACGATCGAGGAGATGCGCGGCGGGCGATCCATGATCGTCGTCACCGAGATCCCCTACCAGGTGAACAAGGCGACGCTGATCGAGAAGATCGCGGAGCTGGTGCGCGCCAAGGCGGTGGAGGGCATCTCCGACCTTCGCGACGAAAGCGACCGCGACGGGTTGCGCATCGTCGTCGAGCTGAAGAAGGACGCGACGCCGGAAGTCGTGCTGAACCAGCTCTACCGCTTCACCCAGCTGCAGACCTCCTTCGGCGTGAACTTCGTCGCGCTGGATGAAGGTAAGCCGCGGCAGATGGGCATTCGCGACGCGCTGCTCGCCTTCATCAAGTTCCGCGAGGAGGTGATCACCCGCCGTTCCCGCCACCGGCTGGATAAGGCGCGCGAGCGCGGCCACAACCTCGTCGGACTTGCCATCGCCGTCGCCAATATCGACGAGGTGATCGCGCTGATCCGCGCCGCCCCGGATGCCGCGACCGCGCGCGTCGCGCTGATGGCACGCGACTGGCCCGCGGCCGATATCGGCCCGCTGCTGGCGCTGGTGGACGACCACCGCAACGTGCTGGCCGATGACGGCACGGTGCGGCTGACGGAAGACCAGGCCAAGGGCATCCTCGAACTCCGCCTGCAGCGCCTGACGGGGCTCGAGCGCGAGAAGATCGCAGCCGAACTGTCCGATGTCGGCGCGACCATCCGCGAGCTGCTGGAGATCCTCGCCTCCCGCCCACGGCGCATGGAGCTGATGGCGCAGGAACTGGCCGCCGTGCGCGCGCAGATCGCGACCCCGCGCATGACCGAGATCGTGGATGGCGTCGCCGATCAGGACGATGAAAGCCTGATCGAGCCCGGCACGATGGTCGTGACGCTGACGCGCGATGGCTATGTGAAGCGCACCGCGCTCGAGGTGTTCCGCGCGCAGCATCGTGGCGGCCGCGGGCGCACCGGCGCGGGCCGGCGCGAGGACGACATCGTGGTGCGCAGCTTCGTCGCGCACACCCATCAATGGGTGCTGTTCTTCACCAGCCGCGGCATCGCCTTCCGCGAGAAGGTCTGGCAGCTGCCCGAAGGCGGCGCGACGGGCCGGGGCCGCAGCCTGCGCCAGGTGCTGCAGCTGCAGCAGGACGAGGCCGTCACTGCCGTGCTGCCGCTGCCGCAGGACGAGACGCTGTGGGAGAATCTGCACCTCGTCTTCGCCACCGCGCAGGGCAATGTCCGCCGCAACCGCCTGTCGGATTTCCGCAACGTCCGTGCCTCCGGCCTCATCGCGATGAAGCTGGAGGAGGGCGACAGCCTGATCGGCGTCGCGACCTGCCGCGAGGGCGACGATGTGATGCTCGCGACCCGCCAGGGCCGCTGCATCCGCTTCCAGGCGGAGGAGGAGACGCTGCGCGTCTTCGCCGGCCGTGCGTCTGACGGCGTGCGCGGCATCCGCCTGCTCGGCGAGGATCGCGTCATCTCGCTGGCCGTGCTGCGCCACGTTGAGGCAACGGTGGGTGAGCGCATCGCCTATCTGCGGCTTGCCGCCCAGAAGCGCCGCGCCGCCGGCGATGAAAATGGCGAGGCCGATATGCCCGCCGCCGCGGAGGAGACGGAGGAGGGCGGCGAGGCCGTCACCCTCTCGCCCGAGCGGGAGGCAGAGCTCGCGCATGCCGAGCAGTTCGTGCTCGCCGTGACCGAGAAGGGCTTCGGCAAGCGCACATCGGCCTATGAATATCGCTTGGTCGGACGCGGCGGGCAGGGCATCCGCGCCATCGGCTTCGACGATAAGGCCGATAAGGACGAGGGGCCGAAGTGGCGCACCGGCCGCGAGGTCGTGGCGACCTTCACCGTCGAACCCGGCGAGGACATCCTGCTGGTGACCGATGGCGGCAAGGTGATCCGCACCCCGGCCGAGCAGGTCCGCATCACCGGCCGCACCGCGATGGGCGTGCGCCTTGCGCGGCCGGAGGCCGAGGAACGCGTGACCTCCTGCTTCCCGGTCATGGAGGATGAGGAGGAGCCGGCCGAGGCCGGCGCCGCAGCGGCACCCGGCGCCGATGATGCCGGCCTGACGGAACCCGACACGCATGTCTGAACCGAAGCGCATCGGGCTCTACCCCGGCACCTTCGACCCGGTCACCAACGGCCATCTCGACGTCATCGGCCGCGCCGCGCGGCTGGTGGACCAGCTGGTGGTCGGCGTCGCCATCAATGCAGGGAAGGGGCCTCTCTTCCCGCTGGAGGAACGGGCCGAGCTGGTCCGGGCCGAGACCGACAAGATCGCCGCGCGCACCGGCTGCGAGATTGTGGTGGCGCCCTTCACCGGGCTGCTCGTCGGCTTCGCGCGCGAAGTTGGCGCGCAGATGATCATCCGCGGCCTGCGCGCCGTGACCGACTTCGACTATGAGTTCCAGATGACGGGCATGAACCATCGCCTCGATCCCGAGATCGAGACGGTGTTCCTCATGGCCAGCGAGACGAACCAGTTCATCTCCTCGCGCTTCGTGAAGGAGATCGCGATGCTCGGCGGCAACATCTCGAGCTTCGTGCCATCGCTCACGCTCGACCGCACGCTGGCGCGCGTGCGCAGCCAGAAGGAAGCCCCATGACGCTTCTCACCCGTCGCCTCGCGCTTGGCGCGGCCGGCGCCCTCGCCCTGCCGTCGCTGGCCCGCGCTCAGGCCGGCACCGTGATCTTCGAGCTGAAGGACGGGCCGGTCACCATCCAGTTGCTGCCCGAATTCGCGCCGCGCCATGTGGAGCGTATCCGCACGCTGGTGGAGCGCGGCTTGTACGACAACACGCCCTTCCACCGCGTGATCGAAGGCTTTATGGCCCAGGGTGGCGACCCGACGGGAACGGGCACGGGCGGCTTCCGCGACCGCGGCTTCCCCGACCTGCCGGCGGAATTCGTGCCCGCCAACCGCGCGCGGTTTCTGCGCGGCACCTGCGGCATGGCCCGCGCGCAGAACCCGGACAGCGCGAACAGCCAGTTTTTCATCATGTTCGCCCCGGCGCCGAGCCTCGATGGCCAGTACACGATCTGGGGCCGCGTCACCGCGGGGATGGAGGCGGTGGACCGCATCAAGCGCGGCGCCGGCCAGTCCGGCATGGTGCCCGCCCCAGCCGACCGCCTGATCCGCGCCCGCCTCGGCGCCTGACACGCTTTGAACGAAGGATATCTCCGATGACCGACGCGACGCCTGCGCCCGAGAATACGCTGCTGCTGGAGCTGAAGGACGGCACCGTCACGATCGAATTGCTGCCCGATCTCGCGCCGAAGCATGTCGAGCAGATCCGCACGCTCGCCGCGCGCGGCTTCTATGACGGCACACCGCTCCACCGGGTGATCGAGGGCTTCATGGCCCAGGGCGGCGACCCGACGGGCACGGGCACCGGTGGTTCCGACCTGCCGAACATCCCGGCCGAGTTCAGCCCGCCGGGCAAGGCGCGCTTTGTTCGCGGCACCTGCGGCATGGCGCGGACGATGAACCCGGACAGCGCGAACAGCCAGTTCTTCATCATGTTCGCCCCGGCGCCGAGCCTGGACGGCCAGTACACGATCTGGGGCCGCGTGACCTCCGGCATGGAGGCCGTGGACAAGATCAAGCGCGGTGCGGGCGGCAACGGCATGGTGCAGCAGCCGGACAAGGTGATCTCGATGAAGATCGGCGCTGCCGCTGCCGCGCCCGGGGTTGACAGCACGCCCCCCCAGGACGCCTAAAGCGCCCGCCCGGCGCGCCGCGCCGGGCACCCCGCACGAGCCCGTAGCTCAGCTGGTAGAGCACGTGACTTTTAATCATGGGGTCCTGGGTTCGAGTCCCAGCGGGCTCATTATTGATTTCATTAGATAAAATGGCGCAACCGGCTGCTTGTCGCGGTCGTCAAACCGGACATTGACCGGACATTCGCGGCAATGTCCTCAGCAGCGGCCTGGCGTGCCGCGATACGGTCCGAGCGACTTCTCGGCACACAGTTTCAGTTACGCGGGGTCTTTGCGCGGCCCTAACTGGGCTGGGGCCTGTGAAGGCCGAGTGGTAGGGTCCACGGCAGGTCGAGCTTGCGGAGCTGCCCGACACGCAAGTTCCATATTCGTTTCGGCGACGGATCCTGGCGAGATGGGCCTCCAGTCCCCGACACCTGCAATTGATTGGTTTTGACCAGATGCGCCACGCTCAGAGAAGAGTTGTAAATTTGTGATGCGGAGACGCCGGCCGATGCAGTCATATTCGTTTTGAGAGAGAGAACTGCTGTGGAAAAAACCACTCGAAGTTCTCTCCGCTTGCCAATAATTATTAATGGTCCAAGTCTGAACTACGCCGCCCTGGCGCACCATGGTCGGCTGGTGCAAAAAATATAGGCCTGAATTATCGCCAAATCCGCCAAGGACCCAGCCCGATCCGCGCGTTCGAGACATTTCTTCAATAGACGGCCGTACAGGTTGCACAGCCCTAGCGGAGCTCGGCTGCACTGTGGCCACAGGCTGAGACACGACAGGCTGTGTAGCTGGCCTACTGGTTTGAGTTGGGGTGCACGCCGCAACCGCAAGCGCACTACAGACAAGATACCCAGATCGCGCCTTCACTCGACATTCCCCAAAAGGCCAGCCGTTCCGACGGCACCTGGGAGTACGGTAACGGCGCTCTTGCGGTTCTGGCAATAGTCGCTTTATCGGAATGATGTGTGCTGCAGCTAAGGGGGATTGTTAGTGCGGCCCTATCCCGAACGGGCCCTTAGCGGTTGGGAGCAAACCAACCAAAGGCATCTGGGCCGGTGTGGCGTGTGCGCGTGCCGCCGCGCGTAGAGGCTCGGTTACCGTGCAACCAGCGGCAGGTCCGGGAACCGCGCGCCGCACGGGTCACTAAAGCGCCCCGCGCCGCGCCGGGGGCAGTCAGCGGCCAGCACTGCCAGCACGTCCGGCAGCCCCGCCGCCGGCCCGAACCTCTCCACCAGCGCCGGTAAGCGATAGCTTCCAGCCCGGCCGCAGGCGTCGCATGTGACGCGCACAAGAGGCGCGGGCAAGTCGCGGAGCAGGACGGCGCCGGCATCTGCCCGGCGTTGCGGGAGCAAAGTGGACATAACTGGGGTTTATCACGCCCAGCGGGCGCGACTCACTGCAGTGGAGCGCGCCGAGCATATCGACGAGTGGCTGCGGTTGACGCTGGATGGCGAGTTTTCCGAAAGCATCGGAAAACCCCATCCCAAAGGGGGGGGCGCGCCGCCGCATGAGCGAGGCGCGAGCCGGGACGGCGCGAACACGGAGACGTTATTCCGCCTTGATTGATTGTCGCGCGTGGTGAGCTGGTGCGCAGCGTCTCGAGTTGATACGCATCAGTCACTGCATTGCCGTGTTTTCTTTGCGCCCGCGTCCCCCTGCCGGGGAGCCGGGCGCTTTTTTTGCGCCCTTATCCGCGACCCAGCCCACACCAGGGCGTCGCTTCATCCGTTAGCCTGACAACAACCAGCGGCATAGCAACTGGCGCCTGCGCGTGTTCGCGAAATTGCTCCGTCGAGGGACGCGCCAATGCAGCACGCCCGTTATCTTGGCGCTGGTAGCGGAGCGGGAGGGGGTGGGGAGCGCGTCAAATCCTGAAGGCGGCGCTCAAGAGCGTCTGCGCGAGAGTGAGCCTCCCTGACCCTCGTTTCTAAGTGCCGCAAATCTCTATTGACCGAGCGCGCTTCGCTCAGGGCTTCGTCGGCCATCTGCGTAGATACCGCCACTCGTTCAATCAACCTGCCCAGCGATTGCTGATTATCTAAGATGATTACCAGGGCCAGAACGACGCTGGCGCCAACAACACCAGCACCAAACCCGACCGCAGCTAAAAGGGCTATGCGTTTCATCGCGAACTTCTTTCAGTAACGTCACGAGCTTACGCTACTTGCCATTGAGTTGCACGACGTGAGGCGATGGCGGTCCTTGCCCGGTGGGAGGCGCCAAGGGCAAGGTTTACTCGCCCGGTGTCGGAGGAGATGTGTCAGTCCGGCCGTAAGGCGCAACCTGTCCACCGTCCGTTGCGCGCCGGGTCTTTTCCGCCCGTCACGGGACATTCTCACGCCAGATGCGCTTGGGGCTCGTCCGTCAACCTGACGGCAATCACAGCTACCCCATCCGGCACCCCGTCCGGCCAGCGCGCGGCGATTATCGCCTCTGCCGTCTCGCCCTCGGCCTCGTCCACGACGACAGCCTCGACACGCTGGCGCCCGCGCAGCACCTCCAGCGCCACGACGCGCGCATGCAGCCCCTTGCTCATAGTCCACCACCTCCCGTCCGCGCTTCCAGGGCTGCCACGCGCGCCGCCAGGTCGGCCGTTTCCAGCACCCGCCGCTGCGCTTCCAACAGCGCCGCCACAGCCTGTCCTTCTTCGGGGCTGAGGTCGCCTTCGGCCACCGCAGCCGTCACCGCTGCCAGCGCGTCCGGCAGGTCGGCCACATCGCGCACGGGCGGCAGGTCTAACGGTGCGGCTCGGCCTTTCCGCTCGGGCCAGAGTCGGCGCAGCAGAATATCGGCGGCCCGCATGTCGCCGCCCTTCGCCGCCTCGACGACGGCTCGCAAGGCATCCGCCGCGCCTTCGGAACCGATGGCATCGAGCGCAAGCAGGGCGGTATGGCGAGCACCCTTCGGCCGACCGCTGGGATTGCCGGACTGCCCAGGACGCCAGCGGTGGGGGTGCTTCACGTCTGTAGTTTCAGAGTCAGCCATTCGCGAACCTCCTCACGTCTCGATGTTGGCAACAGGCCGCTCCGCTGCGGGCGGGTGACAGGTTGAGCAGCACCAGCCGTCCGGTATCGGCGCTGCCGTCCACCACCGGCCAGACCGGCAGATGCAGCACCGGTCCCCATTGCGCGGCCTATCCTGCGGATTGGACCAAGATGGCGGCCGAGCCCGAGCGGCGTGGCCAGAGTGCAGTTGCGCGGGCGGCAGGTCCGGCAGCAGCCCGGTAGCGTTGAGCGCGGCCACGACGTGCGGGGCGGCGATGTGCCGCCTCCCGTCCGGCAGCACCAGCACCAACCAGCCGTCCGCGTCGTCCTCTCGCTCGGCGCCCTCCGCGATGCTGGCGGCAAGCCGTGCCGCCGTCAGGGCAGTGGCGGGCGGTTGCGGGTTTCCGGTTTCAGGAATGGCCCGCCGCGAAACCTGCGAAAGTTGCGAAAGTTCGGCCTCCTCCACAGCCACTTTCGCGGGTTTCGCAACTTTCGCAGGGGCGAGAGTCGAAATTGAAAACCGGGTGCTGAACCGGGCGAAGGCAGTCATCGTGCCACCCTCCACACTTCGCGCCGCCGCTCGCCCCGGACTTCTGCGCCACCCGGCACCGGCACGAGCCATCCCGCTTCAACCAGCGTGGCCACAGTGGCCTTCGCCGTGTCGCGGCTGCGAATGGAATTCGGCCCCAGCCGGGTGATGTCGGGCAGCGACACAAGCTCGTCGCCCCAGGTGGTCTTGAGCCAGTCGAGAAGCCGCAGTGCCGTGCGCTGCTTCTCTGGGACCTGGCCGGCGGCGTCGAGGCGCAGGGCCTCGGCTGCGTGGTGCTGCGCCAACTCAATGCCGGCCTCTACGGCCTCGCTGCCAATCTCATCGGCGTCGAGGTTGTGCACCAGCGTCAGGACTGCGGCGATGCGGGCGGCGTGTTCGGCCAGCTTGTTGGCGAGCGGGCGAATTGGCGCCATCGCACCGCCCTCACTCAACTGCCTCTCGATGTGGTCCGCGAAGGCAATCCAGCACGCCCGAGCCGGGGCCGACAGCGGCAGCCGCCGGGGTGCGAGCTCGTTCCGCTTGCCCTCGGCCATCGGCATCGGCGCTTCAAGGATGGAGAGCAGGCGCGCTCCATAGCGGCGGATGGCGGCGTCGGCGCTGGTAGGTGGTTCCCTCCACATCCTTGTGCCGCTGGCGGCGTCCGGCGCGGTGGGCAGGATGCGCCCCAGGAAACCCTGGTCCTTCAGCACCGGGTCATGGAACAGCGTCGCGGCCGCCTCGGGCTGCGCCATCAGATGCAGACTGACGCGCCGGCCGGGGAGGATAAGGGCGCCATCCCCAGCCCGCACACGACGCAATGGCGTCCCGTCCCAGAGACCCGAGAACCCCGCCGCTGAGCGAAGTCGGGCGTCGTCCTTCATCGCGTGCCCATTAATGAAGGCGCCTCCCTCGGCACTGAAGATGCCCAGGCTCGGCAGAGCGCCCGGCATCAGCTTGGCGATGCCCTCGACGGTGGGCTCGTCCATCGTCAGCAGCGGCATGAGCGGTGACGGCGGGCAAGGCCCAAGCGCGTCGAGAGCCGCTTTCATCTCGGAACGCCCGAGCTTCCTATCCTTCGTGATTTTGTCGCGCGCTGTTTCCCAGGCGGCGGCGGCGTTGGCTGCGCTCTGCGCCTCGGCATCGTAGGCGTCTCGAAGCGCGGCCTCACGCTTTCGGATGGGCCAGAGAGCTTGCTCGTCGGCGGCTGACTTTCTGCCGCCGCTCTCCAGGATAGACAGCAGGTACAAGCTCACCGGCCGTGCGCTACCAGTTGGCAGCACCACGTCCGCATGTCCTTGCGTGGCGAGCGCGGCGGCTCCCAGGACGCTGGTGCCGCAGATCGCGATTGGGGCCTGGACCTTGTCGTGGATGCCGCGCGCGGCGGCGGCGAGCAGGTCGCCCAACGCTTCCACCGGATAGGGAGTGGCCGGCGGGATATCGCGCGCCAGCGGTGCGGGCGCCTCGGCCAGCGCCTCCATTGTGCTGAAGCCGTCAGCCATTGCGCGCCTCCTGCGCTGAGCGGCGCGTCAGCAAGATGTTGAAGTCGCTATTGGGGTCGTCGGGGGTGGCGACGCGCACGCGCCGTCCGAGAGCGCGCCAGCGGTCAGCGGCGGCCCATGCTTCGCGCTGGCCCACCGCGTCGGGGTCGGCGGCGAGGATAATCTCGCTTGGCCCGGCCGGCGGGATGATGGACTTGAGGTTTCCGGCGGCGATGCCGGCCCATGCGGGCGCGTCGAGCAGGCGGCTGGCGGACAGGCTGCTCTCGATGCCCTCGCCAATCACCAGCGGCGCGCCGTCCACCGGCTCGTGGAGCATGATGGCACCGCCAGCAATCGGGCCCTTTGTCGCCTTCGCGGGGTCAACGTCGGCTTTGCCCGCGCCGTCGCGCTGCAGATACGTCCGATGCATTGCCACAGGCTCGCCCGTCGCGGTCGAGCGGATGAGCGCGACCAGCGCGGGGAAAGTGCCGCTCGCGTTCGGATGGCGCAGGGCAGGGTGGTAGCGCAGCGCCGTTGAGGTTTCCCCAGCCAGGCCACGCGCAGCGAGATACACCTCGGCCACCGTGCCCCGGATGGGCATGGCATCTTCCCAGAGCGCCAGCGCGGCACGCGTGCGGCGGGCGTTGTCAGGGGCGGCGCTGCTGCTGGCCGCCGCAGGCTGCGTCCACGTGCTGCTGGCCGCGCTGCGGACTGCGGCGAGCAGCCCCTCCCGGTCCTGGCAGGACGCGCACCACCAAAGGGTCCGGCCGTCCTTTACGGTCATGCTGAATGTGCCGGCATAGCCGCAGGAAGGGCAGTTGCCCGACCAGCCGCGCGGGTTCCGCCGCAGTCCGAAAGTGGCGGCGATGGTTGCAGCGTCGCTCATGGCCGCGAGCCCTCGAAAGCCTGCGGGGGCTGGCGCGAAGCGCGCAGCGTCAGCAGCGCTTGCACCTCGGCGGCGTCGGCGGCGGCAAGGTCGCCACGCCGGCGTGCCTCGGCTGCTTCCTCCATCTGGGAGAGCACCCGACACATAATGCGGGCGATTGGGCGGGAGATGTGTTCGAGCATCGTTGGGGTTCCGATGCCGAGCGCCTTGGAGAGCCCGACGCGCGCCGCTATAATGCGGTTGTTCAGTAGTTTGTCGCGTCGTTCGGGAAAGCCGTCGCCCTCCATGGCGCCGGCTTTCTCAGTTAAGGGGAATGGCGTGGTGTCGCTGCGCGGGCAGCAGCAGGCAGGTGCGCATCGTTATGCGGCCTCCTGCATCTGGCGCTTGCCGCCCCGGATTCGGGGCGCCGCGTTCAACTTGGCCTCGGCCACCGCGAACAGGTCGGCCGTAGCAACCACCGCCTTGCCGTTCACGTGCCGCCAAACCAGCGGCCACACTTCCAGACTGCGGGGACTGACGGGGAAGAAGAACCGCGTAACCAGTTCGGCGCCGACGCGCCGGTCGACATTGCGGGGGAGGGTGGAGAGGTCGGGCTGTCCCTGCCGCGCCTCGTGTGTAGCGCGGAGGTTAGTTGCCGTCGGGGCCGGCTGAGTAAGAGGGTCCATGAAGCCATCCTTCACTGGCCCCCGATGCGGGACGCTGCGGGGGATGGCCTCTCAAAGCGCGGACGCGGCGCCCGGAAACAGAACCCATAAATTCCCCGCCCGTCTTTAATTTCCGGCTGTATTTCGAGGCGCCCGGAAGATGGGGCGTACTTTCCCCGTGATGGTTTTGGGGGTCATCGCAGGGGCTGCCGGATGCGTGAGAGGTAGCCATTCGGCCAAGTGCCTGGCTTCCTCGGCTAAGGTTTGCAGCGCCTCCCCGGCCTCAATTCGACGCCGTGCCTCTTGCTCAACCAAGTGACTGCTCGTGGGCCGCCCCGGCGCGCCCGTCCTGTAGATTTTTGCTTGCGATAGGCGCGGTGACTGCGTTGGTAGCGCCTCAGCCGCCCCCCGCTTCACACGCACCCCGCGCCATCGCTGCCCGTCAACGATAACGTCGGCGCCTCCCAGTCGCGCCTCGCCCGGCAGTCCGAGGACAAAGGCCGCGACACGCCAAATCAGCGGCGGAATTATCTCAAGCTGGCCGTCGCGGATGCCCTCGGCCGAATAGGTGCCGGCTTCCATCAAGCGAGCAAACGCCAGGCGTAGGGCATCCCGCCCAGTGCCGTTTGGCTCGCCGCCGCCGGCCATCCATGAATGAGGACGGCCCTCAGTTACCGCACGCCACTCGTTGGGGCAGAGTTCCCGTGCAGCTTCGGCCAGCGTCCAGCCGCCCGGCGGTGGGTCCGCCGGCGAAGCAGCAGGCTGCGGCTCGCGGGCGGCATCCGGCGATATCTCGGGCCGGGCGTCGGCGAGGGGTGCACGTTGCATTCCGAGCCCGCTCAGGAACACGGGCGGCGGCGGGGCCTTCGAGTGACTCGGCATGTCGCGCCTCCGATGCGCGCTCCGAGATGATGGCGGCGGGGCTGTGCGGCTCGGAGTTCCGCACGGGCTGGCCGGCCCTTGCCCCGCCGTTGCGTAGTCTAACCGCCGCCGCTCATCCCGTCAGCGGCCCCGTGGTCATGCGGCGCGCCTGAGTGCCGTTGCCGTCATGACGAACGGGTCCAGCTCGCGGCACATGTAGTGCGCGGCGCCGACCTCCTCGGCGGGCGTGCCGCTCACCGCCTCCAATGCGCGGAGAGCGGAGTAGAGCAGCCGGACTACCCGGCGATTGCGCTCCGTCGTCTCAAAGTCGTCGCAGTCGGACGCCTCCAACATGCCGAACTCGGCGCGGGCCAGCAGGATGGCGAACATCGCCCCCTCGATGCTCCGCGCCTGCGCGTGGGATGCCTGCCCCTCTAGCCCCCAAAGGGCATCGTAGAGGGCGCGCTCCTCCCGCTCGAGCCGCATCTCCTCCGACGCGGTGACCGCCGCGCGCCGCCCCTGATCCGCGCGGGCCAGCGCATCCCACAGGGCCGTTGCCTGCCGGGCTAGGTCAGCCATGGGACAAGCGGCCAGCGTCACGCCCTTGCCCTCCACGGGCGTCCGTCGCGCCCGCTTCATCGCTCGGGCGGCTTTCCCCAATGGTCGCCCTCTTTCACCAGGTCGAGCATTGCGGCCCTTGCAATTGCCAGCGTCTCGGCAAGCCCGGCCGAATGCCGCTCGGCATCGAGCATTGCGGCGATCACGCGAGCCAAGGGGCGGGGCGTTGGCTGGGACGGATTAGACATTGCGGCTGGCCTCCCGCTGGGCACCTAGAGCAGCAAGAAGCTCATGCGCGAGATCGGCAGCTTCGCCCCACAAGTCGTCTAGCCCGGCGTGCACAAAGTCCAAGGCGCCAGACGCCTTCGGGTCCAGATGCTCGCTCACCGACAGCACAAGCAGCGCATCTAGGCCGCGAGCCAACTGGTCCAGACGGTTGATTAGCTCAACGACTGTTTGCGCCGCGTCCGCTTGCGCCCTCGATGCCACCCCCGGCATCGTCTCTAAAGCCTCGTTCATCGCGTCCCTCGCGGTGGCGGGGTTAGGCGGGTGCTGGTGGTGGAGACACTAGCACCCGCCGCCCTAGTTGCCGGGGAAGCCGCCCCGGCGCGGATGAGTGAGGGCGGCGCTTACCCAGCCTTCCGGGCGGTGAGGGCCACCACATTCGACGGTTCGGGCGCGCCATTGATGGCGGCAGCCAGCGCATCGCCCCATACTTCCATTGCGGCCTTCCGTTCGGGCCACCGCTCGGCCTGCTGATAGACGCCAAGCACACCGCCACGGGTCGCGGCTTGACGGTGGTTCAGCACGGCATCGGCCACCGGCTCAGAAAAGCCCGCCTCACCGAGCGCCGTAGCGAAGGTTCGGCGGAAGTCATGCCATGCCCAGTCAGTTAGGCCCGAGAGCTTGTCGAGTTCGGCATTGATTGCGGAGAACGTCGTCAGCACCGCCTTCGCTTTCGGAGACGGAAACACGAGCCCCGCAGACGGCTTGCCCGCCGCTTCGTGCCGCGAGCGCAGAACGTCCAATGCGAGCGCATGCAAATGCAGCCGATGGGGGTCGCCGTTCTTCGTCAGCTTGTTGGGCTGCGTCCACGTCGCGCCGTCCAGGTCCACCTGCGACCAATCCATCCGCGCGGCTTCGATCCGGCGGCACGGCACCGCGAGCAGGAAGCGGGCGAAGTCGCGATGGACCGCGAGTTCCATGCCGTCAGCAGCCGTCCAGAGCACGGCCACCTCCGCCGGGGTCAGGTAGCGAGTGCGTGCGGGCGGCGGCTTCGGGCGCTTCGACTTGCCGACCTGCATGCACACGTTCAGCCGCACATGCCCTTCGTCCAAGCACCAATCCAGAAAGCGCGACACAGCGCCGAAGCGATGGCGCGCTACGGCGGTACGCGCCGCCTCTGCCCGCAACAGGGTCCGCAGATGCTGCGGCGCCAAGTCGCCCACCGGCTTGTCCCCGGCCTGCATCGTGGCGACGGCGGCTTTCAGATGCGCCAGTTCCGTTGAGACGTAGGTCGCAGACGGCACGCCCCGGCCACGCATCTTCGGTCGCTTTGGGAGGTCCGCCGCGTAGATATCGAGCAGCCGATTGACGGTCATCGCGCGGTGGGCGGCATCGGCCGCCTGTCGGGCGCGCTTATCCGTCGCGGGGTCGGCGCCGCTCTTGGCCTGTTCCTTGATGCGGTTCGCCGCCGTGCGCGCGTCCTCGGGCGAGTGCGAGGCGGGGCCGCCGATGGTCACGCTGCGGGTTGGGAAGCGCCGCCCCGTGAGCGGGTCCTGTCCGCGCGGCTTGTAGGAATAGACCCACGCCATCGCGGTCGCGTTCACCACCAGTGCCAAGCCCCGGCATTCCAGGTCTCGGATGACGAGTCGCTGCCCCGCAACGCGGCGACGCCATGCGGCCTCGACCGTTGCCTTCGTAATCCGCAGCGGGCCCTCACTCGTGACCGTCAGCGCCATTGACAACCCCGCCTTTCAGGAGGCGCCCGGCGTAATCATCGGGCCTCCTGAACCGGACATTGACCGGACATTTGGTGCGGGGTCAAGCGGACGTTAACGGAGGCGAACGGGAAATGTTCTCCCGTAAGCCACTGCAATCACGAGAGGAAATGGGAGCGGGCGGAAGCCCACGGAACCCACAATCTAGGACTTTTAATCATGGGGTCGTGGGTTCGAGTCCCACCGGGCTCATGCTGCGGCGCACCGGGCGCAGCGGGCAGCCGGGACGGCGCCGACCCCGCGGCCTCCGCCTTCAGTCTCATCGCCTCCGCGCCTGGATGATCCCATAACCCGGCCTTGACGTATCGGGCAGGGCACCGAACCTCTGGCCCAGGATTGGTCCGGAAACCGGAGACCGAGATGCGTATCCATCGCAGGCATGGCTGGGAGATCCCCGAGCGGGGGGCAACGGCCGAGCATGTCGTCCTCAACCGCCGGGCGCTGATAGCGGCGGCCGGGGCAGGGGCGATGCTGGCGCCCAGCGCGGCCTCGGCCCAATGGCTGCTGCGGCGGGGGGATACGCCAACCGATCCCTGGGGGCGCAACCCGGCAGACCTGCCCGACCTGCCCGCCCATCAGCGCAACCTGCGCTACGTCCCCGGCCGCGGCCTGAGCCCGGAGCGGGAGACTGTCACCTACAACAACTTCTACGAATTCGGCACCGACAAGGGCATCTGGCCCACGGCGCTTCGCATGCCGGTCCGGCCCTGGACGGTGCGCGTGGACGGCATGGTGGAGCAGCCGGGCGAGTTCGGCGTGGACGACCTCATCCGCCGCATCGGCCTTGAAGAGCGCGTCTATCGGCTTCGCTGCGTCGAGGCCTGGGCGATGACCGTGCCCTGGACCGGCTTCCAGCTGTCGAAGCTGCTCGAGATCGTTCGCCCGCTCGGCTCGGCGAAGTATGTCCGGTTCGAGACGGCGGCGATGCAGGGCGTGATGCCCGGCCTCCGGCAGAGCTGGTTCCCCTGGCCGCATATCGAAGGCTGCACGATCGCGGAGGCCGCCAATGAGCTGAGCTTCCTGCCCGTCGGCCTGTTCGGCCGCCCGCTGCCGCCGCAGAATGGCGGGCCGTTCCGCGTCGTCTTCCCGTGGAAGTACGGCTTCAAATCCGGCAAGAGCATCACCCGCATCACCCTGACCGACCAGCGCCCGAAAAGCTTCTGGGAGACGCAGCAGGGCAATGAGTATGGGTTCTGGGCGAATGTGAACCCCGAAGTGCCGCATCCGCGCTGGAGCCAGGCGACGGAACGCCTGATCGGCACGAATGAGCGCGTCCCGACTCGGATCTTCAACGGATATGGCGAATTCGTCGCCTCGCTCTATACTGGCCTGCAGCATGAGCGGCTCTGGGCCTAGGCTGGATCGTGGGGCGGCGCGGGCCCCGCAACACGCGGATCTGCCGCGCATGAGGCGCCGCCACCGCCGTGGCTGAGCCGCGCGCCCGAGTGCTGCTGGTCGAGGACACGGCGTCGCTGGCGGCCGTCTATTCCGAATATCTCGCGGCCGCCGGCTATGCCGCCGAACATGCCCGCAACGCCGAAGAAGCGCTGAAGCTGGCCCGCGCAGCGCCGCCGGATGCGGTGCTGCTTGATCTGCGCCTGCCGGATGGCGATGGGCTTTCGGTGCTGCGCGCGCTGCGGCGTGAGGAATTCGACGCCGCCGTCATCGTCATGACCGCGCATGGCTCGGTCGCGACCGCGGTGGAGGCGATGCGCGCCGGGGCGTCCGACTTCCTGGTGAAGCCCTTCGCGGCCGAGCGGCTCGCGGTCACCATGGCCAATGCGCTGGAACGCGTGGCGCTGAAGCGGGAGGTGCGGGACCTCACCGCAGGGCGGCCGCGCGCCGGCTTCCAGGGCTTCGTCGGCGCCGCACCCGCGATGCAGACCGTCTATCGCGTGCTGGAGACGGCGGCGCAGTCCAAGGCGACCGTCTTCATCACCGGCGAGAGCGGCACCGGCAAAGAACTGGCGGCTGAGGCGGTGCACCGCCTGTCGCCGCGCCATGCCGGCCCCTTCATCGCCATCAACTGCGCGGCCATCCCGAAGGATCTGATCGAGAGCGAGGTCTTCGGCCATGTGAAGGGCGCCTTCACCGGCGCGGTTGCCGACCGCATCGGCGCGGCGCAGGCCGCCGATGGCGGCACGCTGTTCCTCGACGAATTGTGCGAGATGGATCTCTCGCTGCAAGGCAAGCTGCTGCGCTTCATCCAGTCCGGCACCTTCCAGCCTGTCGGCAGCACGACCGCGCGGCGGACCGATGTGCGCTTCGTCTGCGCGACCAATCGCGACCCGCTGGAGGAAGTGAAGGCCGGGCGCTTCCGCGAGGATCTGTACTACCGGCTGCATGTCGTGCCCGTGCGCCTGCCGCCGCTGCGGGAGCGGGGCGAGGATGTGATCGCGATCGCGGATGCGATGCTCGCCCGCGCCTCGGCCGAGGAAGGCAAGCGCTTCCAAGGCTTCGCCGAGGATGCGAAGGCCGCGCTCGCCGCGCATCGCTGGCCGGGCAATGTGCGCGAGTTGGAGAATGCGGTGCGCACCGCCGTCGTGCTGCACGAGGCTGAGCGCGTCGAGGCCTGGATGCTGCCGCTGCGCCCCGCGCCGGCCGCCGTGCAAGTCGCCGCCGCGCCGCCTGCCGCGCCCCCTGCGCCCCCGCAGGTCACTGCGGCTGAGGCCGCGCGGCTGATCCGTCCGCTGGCGGATGTGGAGCGGGAGACGATCGAGCGCGCCGTCGAGATCTGCGAGGGCAATATCCCGAGGGCCGCGGCGCATCTCGGCATCAGCCCCTCCACGCTCTACCGCAAGCGCGCGGCCTGGGGTGTCGCGGCGGATTAGGCGTGCAGTCCCCGCTAGTCGTGGTGCATGCTCGGCCCGTGAGGTGGAGAATGCGCTGTGGCGACAGTTGCCAAGGTGCAGAGCCGGGCGAGCAGGCGGCCGACATGAGCGGAGCCGGAGCCGCGTGGGATCTGCCATTGTTCAGTCGCCCGGCCGCCGCGCCTGCGGTTGGTGCGGTCGCCCGGGCTAGCTGGATGAGCAGCGGGACGAGCGGGTGCATGGCCTCCCCGCACCCGATAGCCGGAACAGAGATGCGGCGTCGCCGTGATATGCAACCGGTGCAGCATGGGGGGCGTGGTTGTCCATGAGAGGGCCCCGCGATTGGCTGCGCCTCGCCTCCTTGCCGATGCTGGCCGCGCTCGGGGCTATGCTGATCTTGGCGAGGATACCGCCCGAGGCAAAGGCGCAGTCTCAGCCGCCCGTGCAGCCAACCTCGGACACCGCCACGCCCGATGACACCGCCGCCCGCGCGCTGCTGCGCGACATGCTGGAGGTGGCGCGCCTGCCCGCGATCGGCGACCGCGACGCCGTCGAGCGCATCTTCGGGGTGAGGCTCCAACCTGATCCAAGGTGGCCACACAATTTCGAGGCGACGATCTCGCGTCCCGGCGTACAGGCGCGGCTCGGCTTATACCACGACCCCTCCCGTCCGCCCGATAACGACCGGAACACAAGCAGCCTTGGAATCGACATCCATGAGCCCTGCATCACGCCCGACACGATGCGTGCGGTTCTCGGGACCGTCTATCTGGACACGAGCATGGGCATGCGGCGGGCCTGGGACGTGCCGGAGTCCGAGGTCTGCTACATCTTCGCGGAGAGCCCGCCCCGGTACATGCTCTTCGAATTTCTCGGCCAGCGCTGCGCGCGCTCCCCCGTGCTGCTAATCGAAGGCGGCCACTGGGCCGTTAGTATCGTGAACCTCGCGCGCAACTTCGGGGTGTGGCGATGAGCGGCCCGACGACACCGGCATCCGGGTCTGGGGTACGCGCGGCGGAGTAGGTGCGGCCGGCCAGTGGCCGGAGGTTAGCCGACGGGCAGCCAGATGGCGGCTGTGGTGCCGCGGCCTGGTGCGCTTTCAACGCGCAGCGCGCCGCCGGCCCGGGCGCAGAAGCCGCGCACCGTGGCCAGCCCCAGCCCCGTGCCGATCCCGGGTGGCTTGGTGGTGAAGAAGGGCTCGCCAAGCCGCGCGAGCGTCGCCGCATCCATGCCGATGCCGCTGTCGCGCACCGTCGTGACGACATAGTGGCCAGGCTTGAGCCCGGGTGGGGCAGGGCCGTCGGCGATGCTCGCCTCCTCCGCGCTGATGGTCACGACGCCGCCGCCCGGCATCGCATCGCGCGCATTGGCCGCCAGATTGACCACGGCCGCCTCGAAGCCGGCGCGGTCGCCATGCGCCGGCGGCAGGCCAGGCGTGAGCCGCGTCTCGACGCGCCAGCCCGCGCCGAGCGTCCGCGCCAGCAGCTCCGCCAGCTCCGCGAGAGTCGCGCCGACATCGAGCTGCGGCGCCGGGTCCTCAGGCGCGGCAGCGCCGCGAGCGAAGGCCAGCATCGCCTCCACCAGCCGCCCGCCGCGTTCGGCCGCATCCGCCAGCAGCCGCGCGCAGCGGCGTACCTCGTCCGGCGCGTCGGCGGCGCGTTCCATCACCCGCGCGCCGCTGCGCACCGCCTGCACCAGATTCTTCACGTCGTGCGCGAGGCCGGCTGCGAGCAGTCCGAGCGAAGCGGCGCGCCCGGCGCGGGCCAGCTGCGCTTCTGCCTCGGCGCGGCTTTCGGCCTGATCGCGCTGCAGCCGCGCGCTGCGCTCGGTCATCAGGGTGAGTGTCAGCAGCAGCGCCATGGCCGACAGCGCGCCGAGCCCGGGCGCCAGCATGCGCTGCCACCATTCCGCGACCAACGCATCGCGGTGCATGCCGTAAGCGACCAGCGCGGGCCATTCGCCGACCTGATGCACGACGAAGAGCCGCCGCTGTCCATCCAGGGCGGAGGCCACCCAGCTTGGCGCGCCGGCTGCGGCGCGGATCCGCTGCAGCATCGCCGCGACGCGCTCACGCAGGGCCGGATCCTCGGGCTGCGCCAGCGGCGGATGCCGGGCCAGCACCTCGCCATCGGCACGGAACAGGGCGACGACATCGCCCGGATGCTCGGCCACCGAAGCGTAGAAGGCGACCAGCGCCTCCGGGTTGAAGGAGGCGACGATGACGCCGGGCCGCATCGCGGGGTCCGGTGGCGGCGGCGCGCGGCGGGCGAGCGGAATGATCGGCCAGCCCATTGGGCGCGAGGCCACCGCCTCGCCCAGCGCGCGGGGCGCATCCTGTTCGGCCAGCAAGCGGATATAGTCGCGGTCCGACAAATCTGTCGCGCGCGCCGGGAATTCCCAGGATGCGCTGACGATGCGCCACGATCCGTCAGTAACCAGCACGCCGCTGGTCGCCGGCGCGCCGGCGGTCGCCAAATCCTGCAGCAGCGCGTGAAAGGCGTTGTCGTTGCGCAGCGCGTCCGGATCGCGGCCGGCCATCGCGCGGCTGACGGCGGCGAAGGTCGCATCCTGCGCCGCGAAGGCGCGCAGCGCGTTCTCGCGCAGCAGCCCGGCCGTGCGCCCGACGCGGGAGGCGGCCTCGGCCTCCACTGACCGCCAGCTGGCGAAACCAGCGCCGAGCAGTGCGAGCAGGGGAACAAGCAGCGCCGCCAACCGCAGCGCGGCGAAGCCACGCGACAGGCGCGGCCCCGGCGCTGGGGCCGCGAAGGCGGCCGGGGCGGGGGAGTTCGGAATCGCCACGCGAAGGTTCTGCGACGCGCGGCGCGGCGCCGCCACTCAACTCCCCGGGGGGCGTCAGGCGGCTGTGAAACCGAGACGACGGCGGGCCAGGCCGATGACGCGCAGTGCCTCGGGCCAGAGCCCGAAGGCGGCAGGATCGGCAGAGGCGCACCAGGCCACCTCCGTCACGTCGCCGCCAGCGCGCGGCGTGCCCGCTTCCCAGCGCGCGAGGTAGTCGATGATCGTGTAGTGGAAGCGCGGCCCCGCGCCGGCCTCGCCCGGCGTGATGGAATCCACCACCGCCAGCAATTCGAGCGCGCCGACCTCGATCCCCGTCTCCTCGCGCAGCTCGCGGCGCGCGCAATCCTCCGCGCGCTCGCCGATGCGCTGCGCGCCGCCGGGGAGCGACCATTCCCCCTGGCGCGGCGGGCGACCACGGCGAATCAGCAGCACATCCTCGCCCCTGAAGGCGAGCACGCCGATGCCGACCCAGGGCCGCGTCGGGTTCTCTCGAGGGTTCCCGCTCATCGCTGCTGCTTGGCGAGGTCGGCGAGCGTCGGCAGGAACGCCTTCTCCTTCCACTGCCCGACCTGGTAGGCCCAGCCGCGCCAGCGCGCATTCAGCCGCTCGGCTTCCGCATCGCCGGCGGCCGTCAGGCGCACCCAGAGATCATCGCCGGCCTTCCGCGCGGCCACCGCGATCCGCAGGTTGTCGGTCAGCTCGAACGCGGCCTCGCCCAGCCAATCGCCCGGCATGTCGGCAGCGGCGCGGACGTCGAGGAAGGTCAGGAACTCGAAGCTGCGCGCGACCTCATCGAGGCTGATCTCATCCAGCTCCGGCGTCTCGGTGGGCTCGACGACGGCAAGCCCCGCTTCCAGCTCGCGCCCGCGGCGCAGCACCAGCGTGCCTTCGCCGGCGCGGTGGATGGTCGCAGCGCGCACCCGCTCGCGCGGGATGCTGGCGATGTCGCGGTCGATCCAGAGATTCGGATCGGCATCGAGCGGCAGGCGCCCTTCGGCAAGCCAGGCCTGGTTCTCGTTCGGGCGGCGCACATGCACCGTCTCCGGCACATTGCCCTGCACGCGCATCCGCCGCCGCCCGACGATGAGCTCGGCAATCGGCGCGCCGTTGCCGTCCAGCACGCGGAGCAGCGCGGAGGTGGCGCCCGCACGCAGCGGATCCTCGACGCCCAGGCGCTCCAGCATCTCGGGGTTGGCGGTGCGTGGCTCAGTCAGGCGCAGCTCCGTGAGACCAACGAGAAGCTCGCGCACGCGCTCGGGGCGGACGGGATGGTCGGCCTTGCTGGGTAGGCCCCAGGCCTCGCCCTGCAGGCGGCGGATCACCAGCGCGCCGTCATGGCGCGTGACCTCGATCCGCTGCGCATGCGCGAGACGCCCGGCAAGGCCCGGGAAGGCCAGCGGCGTCGCCGAGGAGGGCGGCGGCTCGGTGCGGTCGGGCGTGAGCAGGATCGCCCCGCCGACCGTCGCCGCGGCAGCGCCGCCGAGCAGGAGAAGGGTGCGCCTGTTCATGCGCGCGCCTCCGCGCGGCGGCGGGCGCGGACCACGCCAAGCCCAATGGCGAAGATCGTCAGCAGCGCCGGCACCAGGGCGATGTTGAGCAGCCGCAGCCGCGCCTCCAGCCCTTCGATGTCGCGGCGCAGCTCCAGCTGCACCTGGCGCAGCTCGCCGCGCGTGCGGCGGATTTCCTCCCGCGCGCGATCAATCTCGGCGCGCTGCTCGGGCGTGATGACGGTGCTCGCGGCCTGGCCCTGGCCGGGGCCCTGGCGCAGTTCGCGCAGGCGGCGTTCGGTGGCCTCCAGCCGCTCCTGCAGCGTCCGTTCGGTCTGGCGGAACTGCGCCTCCGCACTGCGGCGAAGGTCGTCCACAACCTCGAAGGGACGCAGGGATTCACCGCGCGATCGCAGCCCGACCAGCGCCTCGCCGCCCGCCATGGTGTCGGCGAGGTTGATGACGAAGGCGCCATTGTCGCTGAAGGGCGTTGTCACCTGTTGGCCGAAGAACTCCTGCACGCGGACCCAGAAGCGGTCTTCCAGGATGTCGGCATCGTTCGCGACGACAAGGTTGGCCGGGCCTTCGCTGCGCGCGCGATGGGCGGGGAAGTCCGCCGGGCGCGCCTCGCCTTCAGGCGGCGGGGGCGCGGCCTCGAAGGCGGAGGTCAGCACGCCGCGCACCCGCGCCGCGACGACGCGCGTCTGACCGTCGGGGCGGAAATCCGCCAGGATCCGGGACGGGTTCGGCTGCTCGCGCACCAGCCGCGAGTCCACCAGCTGGCTATTCGGGCTGCTGGTGATCAGCGGGATGAATTCGATCGCCGCACCCTCGCGCCGGCGCACCTCGCCGGCAGAGGCGATCGTCACCTGGGCGAGTTCGGCCGTCGCGATCTCGGTCCGGTTCAGGCCGGCGGCGGGCACGTTCTGCCAGGCCAGGTAATCCACTGCCTGCACGCGTTCCCGCGGGTCGGCGCGCACGCGCCAGGCGCCGCGCTGGTCGAGGACCACACGGTCCGACGGCGCTTCGATCCCCCAGGCGTTCAGCAGCCGGTCGAGGTTCGACGCCGTGTCGCGCGCCGGCGGCTGGCCGGGGGAGGGACGGTTCGCCTGGCTTTCACTGTGCGGATCCACCATCGCGATCAGCCGCCCGCCGCGCATGACGAACTGGTCGATCGCGTAGAGCGTGGCGTCCGAGAGGTTCTGCGCATGCGCCACCAGCAGCACCTGCACCTCGGGCTCGATCACCTGGGTATCGAGCGGCACGTCACGCACGGTGTAGAATTGGCGGAGTTGCGTGGAGACGACATAGGGCTGCCCCACGCCCGGCTGGCGCATCATCATCGCGCGCGGATCGCCGTTCAGCGGCAGCGAGGACATGACGCCCAGCACCGGGCGGCGCGGGTTCGACAATTCCCACACCAGCCGCGTCAGGTCGTATTCCAGGAAGCGCTCGCGGTCGGGCTGGAAGAAGGGGATGGTCCGCTCGTCATCGAGCAAATTGGTGCCGACCAGACCGAACCAGACCTGCTCACCCGATTGGTCCACCGGCACACCCTGCAGGCCGAGCGCCTGGGCGCGGTCCTCGGTTTCGGAGAACGGCTCGGGGTCGAGGATCTCAAGCCGCACCCGCCCGCGGCTGACGGCGACATATTCATCAAGCATGGCGCGCACGCGGTCGGCATAGGCGCCATAGGCCGGGATCGTCGCGCCCAGGCGGCGCGAATAGAACAGCCGGAGCGTCACGGGCTCCTGCAGCCCGGTCAGCACCTGCCGCGTGCCGTCCGAGAGCGTGTAGAGGCTGTTCCGCGTCAGATCGAGCCGCGCGCTTTGCAGCAGCCGGTCGGCCAGCAGGTTGACGCCAACGGCCAGCACCGCGGCGAGCACCAGCGCAAGCGCTGCCGAAAGGCCACGTTTGCCGCGCGGCGCGGGAGGGGCGGCGGGTAGGGTCGTGCTGCTCATCGCGTCAATCCGCCTTCCTCTGGTCCACCGCGACGGTGTTCGCGAACAGGAAGAAGCCGATGAAAGAGGCGAAGAAGACCATGTCGCGCGCCGCGACGACGCCGCGCGAGAAGCCGGCGAGGCGCTCCGTTACGCTGATGCCGCGTGCGACCTCCGCCAGGACGGGGATGTTCTTCGACAGGAACTCCGTCACCACCGGGCTGCCGGCAGCGGTGAGGAAGAAGCAGGCCGCGACGGCCAGCACGAAGGCGATCACCTGGTTGCGCGTCAGCGCCGAGATCGCCGCCCCGACTGCCAGGAAGGCGCCCGCCACCATCAGGCAGCCGAGATAGCCGGTGGCGATCACGCCATTATCTGGGCTGCCGAGCACATTGACCGTGATCACCAGCGGGAAGGTCAGGGCGAGTGCGATGGCGCAGAAGGCCCAGGCGGCCAGGAACTTGCCCACCACCGCCTGCCATTGCGCGATCGGCAGCGTCAGCAGCAATTCGATCGTGCCGAGCCGACGTTCCTCCGCCCAAAGCCGCATGGTCAGCGCGGGCACGAGGAACAGGAACAGCCAGGGCACGAAGCTGAAGAAGGGCTGCAGATCGGCCTGACCGCGGGCGAAGAAATTGCCGAGCGTGAAGGTGAGCGCACCGGCCAGCACCAGGAAGATCACGATGAAGACATAGGCGACGGGGGTGGCGAAGTAGCTCGCCAATTCGCGCCGAAAGACCGTGCAGATGCCACCCATCACGCGGCCTCCCGCCCAAGGGTGAGGTCGCGGAAGACGGCGTCCATGCTGGGCCCGCGCGCGGCAAGCTCTGCCGGCGTCGCATCCGCGACCACGCGGCCCTTGGCGATGACGATGGCGCGCGTGCAGACCGCCGCGACTTCCTCCAGGATATGCGTCGAGATGACGATCGCCTTTTCCGGCGCCATGGCGCGGATCAGGTTGCGCACCTCGTGCTTCTGGTTGGGGTCGAGGCCGTCGGTCGGCTCATCCAGCACCAGCACCGGCGGGTCGTGCAGCAGCGCGGCAGCGAGGCCGACGCGACGCTTGAAGCCCTTGGACAGCGTCTCGACCGGCTGCAGCCGCACGCCTTCGAGCTGGGTGAGTTGCATGGCGCGCGCCACGCGGTCGGTCAGCTCGCCGCCGCGGAACCCTCGGGCGCGGCCGCAGAAGCCGAGGAAGCCGGTAACGGTCATCTCGGGGTAGGTCGGTGCGCCTTCGGGCAGGAAGCCGAGATGGCGCTTGGCGGCGACCGGCTTGTCCACCACGTCGTCGCCGCAGATGCGCGCCGTGCCGGCGGTCGGCGTCATGAAGCCGGCCAGCATGCGCATGGTGGTGGATTTGCCGGCGCCATTGGGCCCGAGGAAGCCCAGCACCTCGCCCCGCGAGACGGTGAAGGACACGTCGTCCACGGCCGTGAAGGCGCCGAAGCGCTTCGTCAGGCGCTCAATCTCGATCAAGGCGGTCACAGCCGGCCCCCAGTCTTCCCCTGGACGAGCCGATTAAGGAGGCGGGGGGACGCGTGCAAGGGGGTGCGGATGTCGGCGGCTCTTTGCCGCGAAGGATGTACCGGTCCTCGCACCCCCACCCCGACCCTCCCCCGCATAGCGGGGGAGGGAGCTACCCCGCATCCAGCTTGGCCAGCGTCGGGTCGTGGCCGAATAGCGCGAGCAGCGCCAGCGCCGCCTGACCGCGCGGGGAAGCCAGCATCGGGTCGCGTTCCAGCAGCGCCTGCGCGTCGCGATGCGCGATATGGGTCAGGCGCTCGAACTCCTCCGGCTCCTCCCGCGGGTCCAGCAGCCGGCCGGCCTGCATGCCGGATTGGCGTTCGCGCAGCACATCGCCGCCACCGCGGGTGTGCAGATCCTCTTCTGCGATCAGGAAGCCGTCCTCGGTGTCGCGCAGCACCAGCAGGCGGCGCTTCTCGCCCTCCGACAACCCGTCGGAATGCACCAGCAGGCAGGAGGAGGGCTTCGAGCCCCGCCCGACGCGGCCGCGCAGCTGGTGCAGCGCCGCAAGCCCGAAGCGCTCGGCCTGCTCGATCAGCATGATGGTCGCTTCGGGCACATCCACGCCCACCTCGACCACGGTGGTCGCGACCAACAGCTTGGTCTTGCCGGCCGCGAAATCGGCCAGCGCGGCCTCCCGCACCGCCATGTCCTGCAGGCCATGCGCCATGCCGACCTGGCCGGGGAAGCGGGCCGCGAGTTCCGCGAAGCGGTCCTCGGCGGCGACGCTGTCGTCGCTCTCCCCGCCCGAGATGGCGCGCACCACCCAATAGGCGCGTTCTCCGCGCGCCAGCGCCTCGCCGAGGCGCTCGACGATGTCGGGCAGGCGGTCCTGGCCGATGACGCGCGTCACGATGGGCTGGCGGCCGGCGGGTTTGCCCTCAAGGCGCGACACCGCCATCTCGCCCCATTGCGTCAGCAGCAGCGTGCGCGGGATGGGGGTTGCGGTCATCACCAGCATGTCCGCGTCGCGGCCCTTATTGGCCAGCATCAGGCGCTGCGCCACGCCGAAACGGTGCTGCTCGTCCACGATGGCCAGGCCCAGATCGTGGAAGGCGACCGCGTCCTGGAACAGCGCATGCGTGCCGACGACGATGCCGATGCGGCCGGAGGCGAGGCCGCGCAGCACATCCTTGCGCTCTGTCCCCTTCACGCTGCCGGTCAGCAGCCGCACCTCGACGCCGGCCGGGTGGCAGAGTTTCGTCAGTGTCCGCAGGTGCTGGCGCGCAAGAAGCTCGGTGGGGGCCATCAGCGCGCCCTGGGCGCCGGATTCGACGGCGCGCAGCATGGCCAGCACCGCGACCAGCGTCTTGCCCGCGCCGACATCGCCCTGCAGCAGCCGCAGCATGCGGCGCGGCGCGGCCATGTCGGCACCGATCTCGGCCAGCGCCTGTTGCTGGCCCGGGGTCGGGGCATGGCCGAAGGCGGCCAGCGCCTTTTCCTGCAACTCCCCGGTACCGGGCAGCGCGCGGCCCGGGCGGTGGCGCTGGCGGCGGCGGACCAGGCCGATCGCCATTTGGCTCGCCAGCAATTCGTCATAAGCCAGCCGCTTGCGCGGTGCCTGCGGCAGCGGGCCGTCGGGGCGCTGCAAGGTGCGGATGGCGGCATCGAAGGCGGGCCAGGCTTCGCGGGCCACCAGCGCCGCATCCGCCCATTCGGGCAGCGGCCTGAGGCGCTCCAGCGCGGCGTCCATGGCCGCGCGCAGCCGCTTCGGCGTCAGGTCCCGCACCAGCGGCCAGACCGGCTCGACCAGGGGCAGCGCCTCCGGCCGTTCGGCGGAAAGCGGGTTCAGCATGGCCCAGCCGCGGCTGCCCTCGGCCATCACCCGGCCGGCTAGGAAGCGGATCGAGCCGGCGGGCAGCAGCTTCTGGATCCAGGGCAGGCGGCCATTCATGTAGCGGATCGTCAGCGGCCAGCCGCCCGCCAGCGCCTTCACCTCCACGTAAGGCCGGCCAGTGGATTTGGCGCGGGCGGCGCGCAGGCCCTTCACCTCGACTTCGAGCACGCAATCCTGGTCGGGGGGCGCGTCCTCCGGGCTCGCGGCCCGGCGGCGGATGATGACGCGCTCGGGCAGGTGCAGCAGCAGGTCCAGCACGCGGTCGCCGCCCGTCGCCTCCTCCAGCAGGGCGGCGAGCGTCGGGCCGACGCCATGCAGCTCGGCCAAGGGTGCGAGCAAGGGGGCGAGCAACCGCCCGGCCGCACCCGCGTCCTGATCCGCGCCCGCCATGGCGGGCCTCGGCAATTCCGTGTCCTTCATCGGGCTGACAGGATTCCCATGCCCCCCTATATGGCAGGCCCAAGCCAACAAGCCGACATGCCCGACGACACCGATACGGACACGCTGTCCCCGCGCCGCCGCCGCCTGCTATTCCGCGCCTGGCACCGCGGTACCAAGGAAGCCGACCTCATGATCGGCACCTTCGTGAAACGCAACATCGCCTCCTTCACGGAGGGCGAACTGGATGAGCTTGAATCCGTGCTGGAATTGCAGGACGTGGATTTGGCCGATTGGCTGTCCGGCCGGCGCGCCATCCCGCCCGAGGTCATGACCCCGATGCTGGAACGCATGGCGACCGAGTGCGCCGGCACCGGCGCGGGCCTGCCGGAACATCTCAGGCGCTAATGGACACCATCCTGGTCCATGGCGCGCCGGAGGGCTTCGACGCGCTGCTGATCGCCCGCCGCCGGGCGGAGACGCGCAGCCCCATCCTGCATGTCTGCCGCGACGACGCCCGCATGGCCCGTCTGGCGGAAGCACTGGCCTTCTTCGCGCCGAACTTCGAGGTGCTGCGCTTCCCCGCCTGGGATTGCCTGCCCTATGACCGCGTCTCGCCAAACCCAGAGATCGTGGCCGAGCGGGTGGCGACACTCACGCGGCTGGCGGAAAACACGCCGACCCCGCGCATCCTGCTGACCACGGTCAATGCGCTGGTGCAGAAGGTGCCGCCACGGGCGGCCTTCGGCGGCGCGACGCTGACGCTGAAGCGCGGCGGACGGCAGGACCCGCAGAAGCTGGCGGAATTCCTGGAAGCGAATGGCTACCATCGCACTGGGACGGTGATGGAGCATGGCGAATACGCCGTGCGCGGCGGCATCGTGGACCTCTTCCCCGCCGGCGAGGCCGAGCCGATCCGCCTCGACCTGTTCGGTGACGAGATCGAGGATATCCGCCGCTTCGACACCGCCACCCAGCGCAGCGGCACGAAGATCGACGGGCTGACGCTGCGGCCGGTGGGCGAGATCTTCCTCGACGCGGCCTCCATCACCCGCTTCCGCACCGGCTATCGCGAGCTGTTCGGCGCCGCGGCAGCCGAGGACCCGCTCTATGTCTCCATCAGCGCAGGCCGGAAGCATCCGGGGATGGAGCATTGGGCGGGGCTGTTCCATGAGCGGATGGAGACGCTGCTCGACCATCTCGGCGCTGGCGGGACGGTCTCCTTCGACCACCAAGCCGAGGATGCGCTCGCGGTCCGGCTGGAGATGGTCGCCGACCATTACGAGGCCCGCCGCGGCGGCACGCGGGAAGGGGAGGTGCCCTACCGCCCCGCACCGCCCGATCGGCTCTACCTCGACCTCGATGCGTGGGAGGCGATGCTGACCGAGCCCACGGTCATGCGCTTCGTGCCCTTCGCCCCAGCCTCGGACCTGCCGGGTGTGGTGGATGCTGGCGCGCGCCCGGGGCGGCTGTTCAGCGATGTCCGCGCCGAAGGGCGCAACGTCTTCGCCGCCTATGGCGAGCATGCGAAGGCGCTGGCCGCGCGCGGCCACCGGCCGGTGCTGGCCGCCTGGACGCGCGGCTCCCGCGAGCGGCTCGGCAATCTGCTGCGGGAGAACGGCATCGCCTGCGAGCCGGTCGAGGATTTTCTGCAGTTGCAGAAGCTGGCGAAGGGCGCGGTCGGGCTTGCGATCCTCGGTCTCGAACGCGGCTTCGTCGCGCCGGAGCTGGTCGTCATCGGCGAGCAGGACCTGCTCGGCGAGCGCATCGCGCGCCCGCCACGCAAGCGCCGCCGCGCCGACCAGTTCATCGCGGATGCGACAGAGATCGCCGAAGGCGACCTGGTGGTGCACCAGGAACATGGCATCGGCCGCTATGACGGGCTGGCGACCATCGAGGTCAGCGGCGCGCCGCATGAATGCCTGCGCCTGATCTATGATGGCGGCGACAAGCTGTTCCTGCCGGTCGAGAATATCGAGATCCTGTCGCGCTTCGGCAGCGAAAGCGCAGGCGTCGCACTCGACAAGCTCGGCGGCGGGGCCTGGCAGGCGCGCAAGGCGAAGGCCAAACAGCGCATCGCCGACATGGCGGCCGCGCTGATCCGGGTGGCCGCCGAACGCCGGACCAAGGACGCCATCGCCGCCATCCCGCCCGAAGGCGCCTGGGACGAATTCTGCGCTCGCTTCCCCTTCGCCGAAACCGACGACCAGCAGCGCGCCATTGCCGACGTGCTGGAGGATCTCTCGGCCGGCAAGCCGATGGATCGCCTGATCTGCGGCGATGTTGGCTTCGGCAAGACAGAGGTCGCGCTGCGGGCCGCCTTCTGCGTCGCCATGTCGGGCAGCCAGGTCGCCGTCGTCGTGCCGACCACGCTGCTGTCGCGCCAGCACGCGCGCAACTTCACCGCGCGCTTCGAAGGGCTGCCGGTCAAGGTCGCGCAGCTGTCGCGGATGGTGACGCCCAAGGAAGCGCAGGCCGTGCGCGACGGGCTGAAGGACGGCACGATCAACATCGTCATCGGCACGCATGCGCTGATCGCCAAGGGCGTGGAATTCGCCGACCTCGGCCTGGTGATCGTGGACGAGGAACAGCATTTCGGCGTCGCCCACAAGGAACGGCTGAAGTCGCTCAAATCCGACGTGCATGTGCTGACGCTGACCGCGACGCCGATCCCGCGCACGCTGCAGCTCGCCCTGACCGGCGTACGGGAGATGAGCGTGATTGCGACGCCGCCCGTGGACCGGCTTGCGGTGCGCACCTTCATCATGCCCTGGGACGGCGTCGTCATCCGCGAGGCGATCCAGCGCGAACGCTTCCGCGGCGGGCAGGTGTTCTGCGTCGTCCCGCGCCTTGAAGACCTGCCGCGCGTGCGCGAACGGCTCGCGGAGATCGTGCCGGAGGCGCGGCTCGCCGAAGCCCATGGCCGACTGTCGCCGACCGAGCTCGAGCGCGTGATGACGGAATTCGGCGATCAGAAGTACGACATCCTGCTATCCACCAACATCGTGGAGAGCGGGCTCGACATGCCGGCCGTGAACACGCTGCTGATCCACCGTGCCGATATGTTCGGCCTGGCGCAGCTCTATCAGCTGCGCGGGCGCGTCGGGCGCGGGAAGCAGCGCGGCTATGCCTATCTCACCTGGCCGCAAACGCATCGGCTGAGTGCGGCGGCGGAGAAGCGGCTGGAGGTGATGCAGACGCTCGACAATCTCGGCGCAGGCTTCACCCTGGCCTCCCACGACCTCGATATCCGCGGCGCGGGCAATCTGCTGGGCGACGAGCAGTCGGGCCATATCCGCGAGGTCGGCATAGAGCTCTACCAGCAGATGCTGGAGGAAGCCGTGGCCGACCTGAAATCCGGCAGCGGCAAGGACAGCGCCGAGGAGCGGGACTGGACGCCGCAGATCAATCTGGGTCTGCCGGTGATGCTGCCCGAGGCCTATGTGCGCGACCTGCCGGTGCGGCTTGGTCTCTATCGCCGCATTGGCGGGCTGCAGAACGAGGCGGAGATCGAGGCGATGGCCGCCGAGCTCGCCGACCGCTTCGGCCCGCTACCGACGGAAGCCGAGACGCTGCTGCAGGTGGTGTTCCTGAAGTCGCTTTGCCGCATCGCGGGGGTGGAGAAGCTGGATGTCGGGCCGAAGGGCATCGTCATCGGCTTCCGTGGCAACCGCTTCGCCGATCCGGCGGCGCTGGTGCAATGGGTGGCAGGGCAGGGGGGCGCGGTGAAGCTGCGCCCCGACCACAAGATCGCGCTCGCCCAGGAGATGCCCTACGAGGCGCGCATCCGCGAGGCGCGGAAGCTGCTGGCCGCGCTGGCCGAGGTCGCGCAGGGCCGCGTGCCCGCCGCCCCGCCTGGCGCGCGCCCGGCCGCGCCGCCGCCGAAACCGGCGCAGCCCAGCCCGGCGACAGCGAAGAAAAGCGTCTTTCGCCCGGCCAGCCTGCCGCCACCGCCGAAGGGTGGCGCGACGACAAAGCCGATCCCCTTCCCGGGGCGGTGGAAGCGGTAGCTCAGCTCTCGACCAAGGCGACGTCGAACAGGCGCTCCAGCACCTCGGGCTCCTGCGCGCCGGCGATGGCATGCCGGCCCTGCACGACGAAGCAGGGCACGCCGTTGATGCCCAAGCGATGCGCGCGGAGATTATCCGCATGCACCGCCTCGGTCTCCTGCTGGCTGGCGAGCAGGTGGCCGACCGCCGCCGGATCCATGCCGAGGCCGCCCGCGATCTCGGCCAGCACGGCCTGGTCGCCAATATCGAGCCCGTCCTGGAAATAGGCCTCGAACAGCGTCTTCACCATGGCGTCGGCCAGTCCCTGGCGGTCGGCGAAGCGCACCAGGCGATGGGCATCCACGGAAGGCGGGATGCGGCGGATGCGGTCGAAGGCGAAGGTCAGCCCCTCGCCGCGGCCGATCTCCGCGATCGTCGCGTGCAGGCGCCGCGCGCGTTCCTCGCCGCCGAATTTCCGTAGCATATAGTCCTGGCGCGCGACGCCGCCGGGGGCGATGTCGGGGTTGAGCAGGAAGGGACGCCAGACGAGGTCCGCCGCCAGATCGGGCCGGTTGCGCAAGGCCCGGCGCAGGCGATGAGTTCCGAGGTAGCACCACGGGCAGACGAGGTCGAAGACCACCTCGATCTGCAACCGGGCGCGCGGCGGGGCGAGGATGTTCACCCGTAGAGATTAGCAGGGACAGCGCGGCGCCGTGAACAGGGCCGACCGCTGGCGCCCGGGGCGCCGAACTTCCGGCTTGCGCATGCCCGCTCCCGTATGTTCCGATATGGCAATTATATCGCCTGAGACGATTGCCTTCGTAACCCTGTTGTCCGTGCCGAGCGGGGCAGCCTGGAGGAGGGAACATGACCGCAGAATCGACCCCGCGTCGTGGGGTGCTGGGGGTCATCGGTAGCTGCGCCTCGGCGCTGCTGGCTGGCCTGCCCGAAGCGGCCGCCGCTGCAAGCTTCGCCACCACGGATCGGCGCTGCGCCACCTGCGATTTCTGGGGCGGGCAGCGAAGCCTCGCCGCCGATCGGCGCAGCGTCACCACCGCGGACGGCGCGACTGGAATCTGCAGCAACCCGCAAAGTCCGTTGTTCAACCGGCAGACGCGCGCCGACCAGATCTTCGCCAATGGCTACCGACCCTGGAGGGAGTTCGGGTGATCGGGCGCGTGCGCAATCTGTGCCACGCGGCGCTGGTCGGCGCCGCGCTGCTGGTCGCAGCCTGCCAGACCGACGGGCCGCAAGGCGCGGGGCCGGTGACGCAAGCCGGGCCGGATCCGTTCGCAGACGCGCTGATCGTCTCCGTTCCGCCGGGCGTCGAGAAGGCGCCGGTCGTCCTGCTGCTGGAGGGCACGGGTGGCTCCAGCCGGATGCATCCAACCTGGGGGCCCTTCCTTGTCTCGCGTGGGATCGCGGTCGTGCAGATCCAATCCGCCAAGGCGCGCGGGCGTCGCAACTGGGAAGGCATGGGCTGCGGCCTGCTGTACACAGGGGACCCGCGCGCTGCGCTGGAGACGCTGCGGAACAGGCCTGACATCGATACGTCGCGTTTCGCGGTGATGGGCTTCTCGCGCGGCGGCACGGAAGCGCTCGGTGGGGCACGGAGCTTCGTGGGTGCGGCAGCCCAGCCGGCGGCGATCTTCGCCTTCTATCCCGGTTGCGGTGGCGTCTGCGAGAGCGATTGGGGCCGCCGCGCGCCGCAGGTGCCGGTCCACATCTTCTACGGGGCATCGGACGGCTGGGGGAATCATCAGGGCACGCGCGCCGCCTGCCGGTGGCTGGCTCGCGGCTCGATCACCTATCATGAGTATCCGGGCGCGGAGCACGGCTTCGATGCGCCCTGGGAAGGCCAGTTCCGTGCTGGCGGCAACAGCTTCCGCTTCGGCCCCGACCCTGCCGCCACCGCAGCGGCACAGACCGTGGTCGCGGATGCGCTGTCGCGCGCCTGGGGCACCCGGCGGTGACGCGCCACATGGCCTGCCACGATGATCGTTGGCCGCGTGTCGCGTCGTGAAACCCGCGTTGCTTCTTCTGATGGGCGTTCTGTTGGTCGGGGCACAGGTCACCCGGGTTCAGGCTCAGACCGGCGGGCAGGTGGAGACGCCGCTGCGCTGTCAGGTGGAGGCCGCGCTGCGGCGCGACCTCGACGATGTGCAAGCGATGAACGGGCAGCCCGCGCGGCTTCAGATGCAGAGTGTGGATCTGAATGGCGATGGGCGCGCCGATGCCATCGCGCTGATGGATCACCCTTTTTCATGTGGATCACGCGGCTGTGCGGTACATGTTTTTGTCGTCGAAGACGCCAGTCTGCGGCGCGTTGGCGACATCCTGGCCAATGACGAACTGAAGCGGCGCCGGATACGCGCCATCGTTTTCGCTGCGGCCCGCTCCGGGGCCGTCAGCACTGCCGTGCCGAGGAAGTGGAAAGGGGCGGTGCGCGGCGCCGGGCCAAGCGTGCCCAAGCCCCTCGGCAGCGCTCCGCGCGAGGCCGTCGATGCTGCCGCCTGACCCTTCCCAGCCGCGGCCAGCGCCGCCTATCATTGCCATATCGTTTGGTCTGGACATGGTGTCGCTTGGCGGTGGTCCACCACCTGCTGCGATCCGGTCCGGTTGGCAGCGCGCGACGGAGGCGGGACAGGGAAGCATCATGATCCGTCTGTTCTCACTCATCGGGCTGTCGCTCGTCGCAGGGATCGGTACGGCTCCCGCGCAAGAGCGGATCAGCGCCGCGAGTTCGACTCGCCCCGCGCAATCGGCCGTCGCGCTCCAATCGCCCCCAGAGGTCGTCAACCCATCGACCACCACCCGCCCGTCCGGGGGAGGTTACGAGAGCGCGTTGTCGTACCTCAGACGCAATGTGGCGGTGTTCGGGGACGAGAATCGCTTATGCAACCCGATGACGGTAGCTCAACCACATCCCTACGCCTCGGTCGGACTCCTGCAGGCAGGCCGAGGCTGTTGCGCCACGCGGGTCGGCAACGTCATGGTCACTGCCGCGCACTGCCTGTATCCACAGACCAACTACGGCGGTGTCCGCGAGGACTTCATCTCGGTTCGCTTTCCCGGCCCCGACAGCACCAGCCACCGTCTGCGCGTCATCCATGACGGTGTCGAGCGCCTCGCACGCGGCGATCACAACATAACCCAATTGACGCAGAACGACTTCGCGGTTCTCGAATTCGTCGGTGCGCCGCCGACAAACGTCAGGCCGACGCAACTGGCCGGATTTGACGCACAGCAACTTGTTCGCATGTACGATAACAGACAGATACCGGCTCAATTCAGCGCCATGCCGCAGGTGAACCCGCGCAGGGACGGAGTATTTGAGTTTTGCAATCACATGTACGACGGGACGGCGCAGTCGTGCCGCATCACGTCCGCACCTAACGCTCGCGTCGGCCGCTCATGCTGCGATGCGGTGCATGGCGCTTCTGGCTGTCCGATCTTCGTCGCAACCGCGAGCGACCCGCGCAGCGTCAACATCGCCGCCATCTTCTCCTTTCCGAAGGAGGAGTTCGACAACGCGCGGCAGTGCACCGCTGACAATGCCAACCTGTTTCTGGTTCTCGGTGACCCGCGCCAACCGGGGACCCCGGCGAACATCATCGACGGCTTGAGCCGAAGCCGCGGGCGACCTGCGGCCCAGGGGCAGCGTTAGGGCACGAAAGCGGGCGAGCGCTTCGTGGTGCAGCCTCCTCCCCAAGGCCGCGGCAGCTTCGACCGCCGCCGATGAGGTAGCCGCGGCGCCAGCACGACTTGCCGCCCCTCATCATCCAGGCCCGGACCAACAGTCGTCGCGAGATCAGGCGTTGGACGCGGAGCGCGAGCCGTCAGGGCCCGGGATCGGCTGATCGCGGAGAGCCAGGGCAAGGCTCGCAAGGTGGCGGAGGGAGACGACTATCCCTCCAACTCTCTGATAAGGTGAGGAGAATCGCCAACAACTCGCGCCCGATCCTGCGTATTTCTCAGCATGCGCAGCCTTACGCGGTTCGAGCACATGAGGGGTTGCGAGTTCAGGAAGGAACAGATCACCCAAGGCTGCCGCTCGTCTGCCACCCCGTAACACCTTGATAGTATTCGCCAGTCACGCCTTAGTCGTGTCGCAGTCAAACTGGACACCTCCAGAAACCCTCTCGTCACGCTGACCGCAGGCTGATTCACTGACGCGGATCGGCGCGGGGGGGGCAGGCGATGGTTCGGCAGGCTGGGTTCTTCGATGTGGAGGACCGGCTGCGGGA
>JBJOMW010000010.1:0-134465 GCA_046052145.1 Pseudomonadota bacterium | reverse complement strand
CCTGGTGGATCCAGTCCCCATCCTCCCGGAGGTGGCCGGCCCGGTCGAGCGGGCTGCCGGTATAGGCGTTGGGGCGGCTGGCGGGGATCGAGAGCATCGCCGCGTGATGTGCCACGCGCCCGGGTGGCGGGCAACCGAGCCGGGCGGCGGGATCGGGCCTGACGGGCCCGTCGCGTCGGCACCATTGCCCCGCGGCCCCGAAGGCCCGATATTGGGGGCGGAAGGTCGGCGTCGGACGTGCTCCTCGCCAACCCGGTCAGGTCCGGAAGGAAGCAGCCGTAACGAGTTCTCGCGCGGGTCGTCCGCCGGCCTTCCACCGCCTGCGATCGCCGGAAGGCGCAGGCCCGCCAGGGCCGAGCACCGGAGGCGTGAATCGCAGGCGCAAGCTCCACCGCGTCCCAGACGCCGGCCCTGTGATCCGGGCCTGAGTGCCCCACCCGGACAGAAGCGCGCATGGCCAGCGACATCTTCGGCAACCCCCTCCCGCCCGACGACGAGGCCTTGCCGGAACCGCCGGCGCCCGACGGCCCCGGCCTGTTCGGCGATCCCGCGCCGCCGCTGCCGAAACCCGCCGCAGCGCCCCCGCCCGCCCCGGCACCCGCCGCGGCGGCCGAGCCGCCTGCTGCGCCCTATCGCGTGCTGGCGCGCAAATACCGCCCGACGAATTTCGCCGAGCTGATCGGCCAGGAAGCCCTGGTCCGCACGCTGGGCAATGCCTTCGCGCAGGGGCGCGTGCACCACGCCTTCATGCTCACCGGCGTGCGGGGCGTCGGGAAGACGACGACGGCCCGCATCATCGCCCGCGCGCTGAACTGCGTCGGGCCGGATGGGCAGGGTGGGCCGACGCCCGACCCTTGCGGCGTCTGCCCCGAATGCCGCGCCATCCTGACGGATCGCCACCCGGATGTGCAGGAGCTGGACGCCGCCAGCTCCAACTCCGTGGATGATGTGCGGGAATTGCGCGAAAGGCTGCGCTTCCGCCCCGCGCAGGGCCGCTTCAAGGTCATCATCCTGGACGAGGTGCATATGCTCTCGTCCGCCGCCTTCAACGCGCTGCTGAAGACGCTGGAGGAACCGCCGCCGGATGTGAAGTTCATGCTGGCGACGACCGAACTGAGGAAGGTGCCGGCGACCATCCTCTCGCGCTGCCAGACCTTTCATCTGCGCCGCGTCCCGCAGGAGGTGCTGCGCAGCCACTTCGCGAATATCTGTGCGAAGGAAAGCGTGGCCGCGGAAGACGACGCGCTGGCGATGGTCGCGCGTGCCGCCGATGGGTCCGTGCGCGATGGCCTGTCCATCCTCGACCAGGCGATCGCGCTGGCCGGCGGCGGCACCGTCGCGGCCGAAAGCGTGCGGGAGATGCTCGGCCTGGCCGACCGGGCGCTCGCCATCACGCTGATGGACGCGCTGATGACCGGCGATGTCGCACAGGCGCTGGCGCTTTCGGAACAGGCGCATGCGCGCGGCACCGATCCGGGTGTGATGCTGTCCGACCTGCTGGCGCTGACGCATCTGCTTTCGCGGCTGCGGACCATCCCCGATCTCCGCCGCGATCCCTCACTGACGGAAGACGAGCGCGGGCGCGGCGCGGCGCTGGCCGACAAGCTCTCCATCCCCGTTCTCGCGCGCGCCTGGCAGATGCTGCTGAAGGGCGTGCAGGAGGTGGCGCAGGACGGTGTGGACCGGCGCGCCGCGGCGGAGATGGTGCTGATCCGCCTGGCGCACGCCGCCGATCTGCCAACGCCGGGCGACCTGGTGCGGCGGCTTTCGGAACAGGGCGCTTCAGGCGGCGCGGCGCCGGGCCAGGCGCCGCCGCCCAATGGCGGGGGCTTGCGCGCGGTGGCGGGTGGCGGCGCGGTGATGGCGGCCGCCCAGCCGGTCGCCGCGCCAGCGATCGCGCAGCCTTCGTCGTGGCGAGAGGTGGTGGCGCTGGCCTCGGGCAAGGATCCGAAGCTGCATGCGGATCTCCGCTTCTACGCCCATCCGGTGCGCGTGACGCCCGGCCATATCGAGCTGCGGCCGGCGGCGGCCGCGCCGCGCGACCTGTCGCCGCGGCTGGTTGCCTTCCTGCATGCGGCGACCGGCACGCGCTGGACCGTCAGCCTCGTGAATGCGGGCGGTGAGCCGACGCTGGCGGAGCAGGGGCGCTCGGCGGAGCAGGATCGGCTGACGCTGGCGCGCAGCCATCCGCTGGTGCAGGCGGTGCTGCAGGCCTTTCCGGGTGCCACGATCGAGATGGTGCGGGATGCGGCGCTCGACGCCTATGGGCTGCCGCCGCCATCTGCCGGTGGCGATACCGATGACGGGCGCGATTTCGCGCCACCAGATGCCGAGCCCGCCGGGCTCGACGACGACATGACCGAGGAGGACTGAGCCGCCATGAAGAACCTGGGCAACATGCTCAAGCAGGCGCAGCAGATGCAGTCGCGCATGGCCGAGATGCAGGCCAAGCTCGAAGCGATGGAAGTGCAGGGCCAGTCCGGCGCCGGGATGGTGAAGGTGCTGCTCTCGGGCAAGGGTGATCTGCGCCGCGTGACGATCGACCCCTCGCTGCTCGCGGCCGACGAGAAGGAAGTGCTGGAGGATTTGCTGGTCGCCGCGCATGCGGATGCCAAGCAGAAGGTCGAGGCGACGATGGCCGAGGAGATGCAGAAGGCCACCGCCGGCCTGAACATCCCGGGCGGTCTCGGCGGGCTGAAGCTGCCGTTCTAGCAGCGGGCGGCGGGCAGCCCGCATCGCGGGCTGAGGCCGCGAAGGCGGCCCGCGCACCAACCGACCGTCGTGCCGGGTGCGCCAGTGGCATGCGCGAAGCCAAGCCGCCGGAGGCGGCGCCCGGCGTCTGAGGGCATATGCATAACGATCCGATCGAACGGCTGATCTCCTTGCTGGCGAAGACGCCCGGCATGGGGCGGCGCAGTGCGCGGCGCGCCGTGCTGAAGATGCTGATGCGCCCATCCGAGACGATGCTGCCGCTGGCCGAGGCGCTGACCGAGGCTGCGCGTGCGGTGAAACCCTGCGAGGCGTGCGGCAACCTCGATTCGCAAAGTCCCTGCGGCATCTGCCGCGACCCGCAGCGCGACCGCCACCTGGTGTGCGTTGTGGAAGGTGTCGCCGATCTCTGGGCGCTGGAGCGCGCGCATGCGCATCGCGGGCTCTATCACGTGCTGGGTGGCGTGCTGTCGCCGCTGGGCGGCGTGGGGCCGGAGGACCTCTCCATCCAGCCGCTGCTCGCGCGCATCGCCGAACGTAGCGAGGAGGGTGGCGTGGAGGAAGTGATCGTCGCTTTGCCGGCGACCGTGGATGGCAGCGCGACCGCGCATTACCTGACCGACCGGCTGAAGCCGACGGGCGTTGCCGTCACGCGGCTGGCGCAGGGCGTGCCGGTGGGCGGCGCGCTGGACGTGCTGGACGAGGGCACGCTCGCCGCCGCGCTGCGCGCGCGGCGGCCCGTTTAGCGGCCTCAGGCGCCGGCGGGCGCTGCGCAGCCCGGCCAGACGCGTGCGGCGGGCGCTGTCAGACGCCCGATTTCATGCCCTTGGTTTCGCGCTCGATGTGGCGGCGCACGATCGTGCTGAGGTGCTGGTCGATGAACTCGGCCATGCGGATTTCCTCGTTCAGGCTCTGCTCCAGCAGGCGCTGGCCCGGTGTGTCGCCGGCGGCGTCGGCCATTTCCATCAGCGCGCGGTAGCTCGCGATCTCGAAATGCTCGAAGGCATAGTTGGCGAAGGTGTTCTTCATCACCTCGTCCTGCATCACCGCATGCCCGATCGCGGCGATGTTGCCCATGATGGAGGTGCCGATGTCCTTCAGCGTCGAATGGGAGGTGCCGAGGGTCTGCAGGATCTGCTCGATCCGCTGCTGATGGCGCCGGCTTTCCTCCAGGTGCTCGCGCAGGCGTTCGCGGAGCTCGGGGTAGTTCGCCAGCCGCTCGACCTGGCGTTGGCAGAGCTGGATGGCCTGCGCTTCCAGCGCATGGGCGTTCTGCAGGCCGGTGACGTAGATGTCGCGGATGCTGGTGGCCATGGGCGGGGGCTCCTGTCGCTGGGGTGGGGCGGGAACGGCGGAGCGGGGCGCCGGGTTCCGTCGCTTTCTGGCCCCTCCCAAGACCGGGCGGGCTTGTGCTAAGGCGGTTTCGGGTTCCCGTAGCTCAGCTGGATAGAGCACCAGATTCCTAATCTGGGGGCCGTGGGTTCGAATCCCGCCGGGAACACCACCACCACGCGTGCGCTATCGAACCCACCGGGTTTCGCGCCGCCCCCTCCTCGGCCCATGCGCCGTCTCGCGTCGTGTCGCTCCGGTTGGAGCCTCGGCGTGTTGACGCCGTCGCGCGCTGCGGCATCGTAGCGGTTCGGACCCGTCGCTTCGTGATCACGACGCCATCGAGGGCCACGATGCTGCTGCCGCGGGTGCAGCGGCAGGAACCCTTCTCCCGCTGGGGCGCGACCGCATGCTCGATACACCCGACCGTGGAGCGCAGCCCTGACCATGCCAACGACCATGCTGCATGCCAACGCGGAGCGGATCCGCGCGCAGATCCTGGCCATCCTCGGCGCCTGGGGCATGGCGGAGGACCTCGCCGCCACCACCGCCGAGGCGATGGTCGAGACCGATCTGATGGGCGTGGATAGCCACGGCATCTCGATGCTGATGATGTATGAGGGCCAGCGCCGTGCCGGGCAGCTCGACCTTCATGCGCGGCCGCGCGTCGTGCGCGACCTGCCCTCGCTCGCGCTGATGGATGGCGGCGCCAATCTCGGCCATCCGGTTGCCGCAGCAGCGATGATGCTGGCGGCCGACAAGGCGCTGGCGGCCGGCATCGGCGCGGTCGGCGTGGTCAATTCGCATCATTTCGGCGCGGCCGGGCATTATGCGCGGCTGGCGGCGGCGCGCCGCGTGGTGGCGCTGATCGCTTCCTCCGCGCGGACGGTGCTGATGGTGCCGACACGCGGTGCGATGCCGATGCTCGGCAGCAACCCGCTCGCCTTCGCGGCACCGATGCCGGGTGGTGCGCCTGTCGTGCTCGACATCGCCACCACCACGGTCGCGGCCAACAAGGTCAAGGTCTATGAGCTGAACGGCAAGCCGATCCCCGAAGGCTGGGTGGTGGATGGCGCGGGCCAGCCCATCACCGATTCCACCGCCGCCATGGCGCAGATCTTCCGCGAGCCCGCCGGCGGCATCACGCCGCTTGGCGGTGCGGAGCGGACGGGCGGGCATAAGGGCTACGGCCTTGGGCTGATGGTGCAGATCCTGTCGGCGACGATGACCGGTGCGTCCTTCTCGCCGCTGCGCAACCGCAGCCAGCGCGATGGCGAGCCCGACAATATCGGCCACTTCTTCCTCGCCCTCGACCCGCGCGCGCTGCGCCCCGATGGCGGTTATGAGGAGGACATTGCGGAGATGATCGCGATGCTCCGCGCCACGCCGCCCGCCGATCCGGCCTTGCCGGTGCTGGTCCCCGGCGATCCTGAGATGACGGAACGCGCGCGGCGGCTCAGCGCCGGCGTGCCGATCCCCGCCGCGCTCGACCGGCATATCCGCGACATCTGCGAACGCTGCGGCGCGCCTTACCTGCTGCAGGCCGCATGAGACACCAGGGAGAAAACGACACCATGACCAGGATGCATCGCCGCGCGCTGCTCGGCGGCCTCGGCGCCACGCTCGCTGCCCCCGGCCTGCTGCAGGCGCAGCCCGGCTGGCAGCCGACACGGCCGCTCCAGCTCATCGTCGGCTTCGCACCGGGTGGTGGCAGCGACATCATCGCGCGCACCATCGCCGAGGCCGCGGCGCCGCTGATGCCGCAGCCCATGGTGGTGGTGAACCGCCCTGGCGCCGGCGGTGTCATCGCTGCCGAATTCGTCGCGCGCGCAGCCCCCGATGGCCACACGCTGCTGCTGGCCGGCGGCAGCGAAAGCACCTCCGTGCCCGCGCATCGCGAAGTGCCCTATGACCCGAAGCGCTCCTTCCGCTCCGTCATCCGCCTCACGCGCCATCCGCACTTCATCTGCGTCCGCACGCGCGGCCGCTTCGAGAGCATGCAGCAGGTGATCCAGCTGGCGCGCGCAGAGCCGGGGCGGCTCACGCATGGCTCCTCCGGCGTCGGCACGCTGTCGCATTCGATGTTCATGCTGCTGGAGCGCCGCGCGGGCGTGGAGTTCCTGCATGTCCCCTACACTGGCGGTGGGCCTGTCGCGCAGGCGTTGCTCGCGGGGCAGATCGACCTGGGCGTGATGGCCTCCGACGAATTCGGCACGCTGAATGCGGGCGGCGAGATCCGCGCGATCGCGGTCGCGTCCGGCGAACGCGCGCTGTCGCAGCCCAATGTGCCGACGCTGAAGGAACTCGGCTGGGATGTGCAGGCCGACAACCAGAAGGGCTGGGTCGGGCCCGCGGGGCTGACGGATGAGATGACGACCTTCCTGCATGGCCGCTTCCGCCAGGCGATGCAGACCCCCGTCTGGCAGCGCTTCCGCGAGCGGCTGGGGGAGGGCGATGGCTATGCCGACGGCCCGGGCTTCCAGCGCGACATGGACACGCTGCTGGATGACGTGCGCGCCGCGCTGCGCCGGGCCTGACGCAGGATGACTGCTCCCGCTTCGATCCGTCCGCCCGCGCGCGTCGCCTTCATCGGCCTTGGCGTGATGGGTGCGGCGATGGCCGCGAATATCGCCCGCGCCGGCTTCGCGCTGACCGTCCACAGCCGCAGCCGCGACAAGGCCGCGGCACTTGAGGCGGCTGGCGCCACCTGGGCCCCGAGCGCCGCCGAGGCCGCGCGCGGGGCCGCCTGCATCGCGCTCTGCGTGCCCGACACGTCGGATGTGGAGGCTGTGCTGTTCGGCCCAAACGGCGTTGCGGAGGGCGTGGAGCCAGGCACGGTGGTGATCGACTTCAGCAGCATCGCCGCCGCGCCGACCGCCGCCTTCGCCGCCCGCCTCGCGGCGGAGCGCGGCGCCGTCCTGCTCGACAGCCCGGTCAGCGGCGGGCCGGGCGGGGCGCGCGATGGCACGCTGACCTGCATGGTCGGCGGTGACGCGGGCGCCTTCGCGGCCGCCGAGGCCGTGTTCCAGGCGGTCGGGCGGACCATCACGCATCTCGGCCCGTCCGGCGCCGGGCAGATCTGCAAATCGGCGAACCAGCTGATCATCTCCGCCGCCGTGCAGGCGGTGGCGGAAGCGCTCGCGCTCGGCCGCAAGGCGGGTCTCGACCCGGAGGCGATGCGGCTCGCGCTGCTTGGCGGCTCGGCGCGGTCCTTCGTGCTGGAGGCCCACGCCAAGCGCATCAATGACGGCGTGACCAAGGCCGGTTTCCGCGCGGAGCTGATGCGCAAGGATATGCGCCTGGCGCAGCAGGCCGTGCGCGACCACGGCGTCTTCGCGCCCGCGACGGGGCTCGCGGCGCAGATGATGGAGGCGCTGGTCAATAGAGGCCGTGGCGATCAGGACGCATCTTCGCTCGGCGCGCTGGTGGCCGAGCTGTCCGGGCTGGAGCCTGCGCCGCCGCGGGGCTGATCAGCCCCGCGCAGGCTTCAGCTTCGGCGCGCTTCCTTGATGGTGTTGGCCAGCGCGCGCACCGCCTCCGGCACGCCTTCGCCGGTGGCGCCGGAGATGATCATCACCGGCTTGCCCACCGCACGCGACAGCGCCTTCAGGCGCGAGGTGCGGGCCTGCGGGGTCATCGCATCCATCTTGTTCAGCGCGACGATCTCCGGCTTGTCCACCAGCCCGCCGCCATAGCCCTCGAGCTCGGCGCGCACCGTGTGATAGGCGCCGGCCGGGTCGGGCTGGGTGCCGTCAACCAGGTGCAGCAGCACCGCGCAGCGCTCGATATGGCCGAGGAACCGATCGCCAAGGCCCGCACCCTCATGCGCGCCCTCGATCAGGCCGGGGATGTCGGCCAGGACGAACTCCGTCGTCGCATCGGGACGCACGACGCCGAGCTGTGGATGCAGCGTGGTGAAGGGATAGTCGGCGATCTTCGGCCGCGCGGCCGAGACGACCGAGAGGAAGGTGGACTTGCCCGCATTGGGCAGGCCGACAAGCCCGGCATCGGCGATCAGCTTCAGCCGCAGCCAGACGCTGCGCTCCTCGCCCGGCCAGCCCTTGTCAGCGCGGCGCGGGGCGCGGTTGGTGGAGGTCTTGTAGTGCGCATTGCCGCGCCCGCCATCGCCGCCGGTGCAGAGCACGACGCGCTGCCCGACCTGCGTGAGGTCCGCCAGCAGCGTTTCCCTGTCCTCGGCGAAGACCTGGGTGCCGACGGGCACCTTGAGGATCACATCCTCGGACGCCGCACCGGTGCGGTCTGAGCCCGCGCCATTGCCGCCCTTGCGGGCCTTGAAATGCTGCGCGTAGCGGTAGTCGATCAGGGTGTTGAGGCCGTCCACCGCCTCCACCAGCACATCGCCGCCGCGGCCGCCATTGCCGCCATCGGGGCCGCCGAACTCGATGTACTTCTCGCGCCGGAAGGCGATGACGCCGTCGCCGCCATCGCCGGCCTTGAGGTGGACCTTCGCTTCGTCGAGGAACTTCATGGCGTGCTGCGGTTCCCCCGAAACGCAGAACGGGGGCCTTGCGGCCCCCGTTCCGTGTCCCTGCGGAGAGGGCGCCTTACTCGGCTGCGACCAGCAGCGGCACGACGGAGACGTGCACGCGGCCTTCGGCCTTGCGGTCGAACTTCACATGACCATCCACGGTCGCGTGCAGCGAATGAGTGCGGCCGACGAGCACATTGGTGCCCGGGAGCATCTTCGTGCCGCGCTGCGTGACGATGATGTTGCCGGCCCTCACGGACTGGCCGCCATACAGCTTCACGCCGAGACGCTTGCCGGCGGAGTCGCGCCCGTTGCGCGAGGAGCCGCCTGCCTTCTTATGTGCCATGGTGGGGTGCTCCCGTCGTCTATCTGCGTCAGGCCGCCGCGATCGCGGCGATCTTCAGCACGGTCTGGTGCTGGCGGTGGCCGTTCTTCCGGCGGCTGTTCTGCCGGCGGCGCTTCTTGAAGATGATGACCTTGTCGCCGCGCGACTGGTCAACGACGGTCGCGGTCACCTTCGCGCCCGGCACGGTCGGGGCGCCGAGGGTCAGGCCGGCATCGGTGCTGATGGCGAGCACGTCGTGGAAGGTGATGGTGGCGCCGGGCTCGGCCTCCAGCCTCTCGACGGTGAGCACGGCGTCGGGGGTGACGCGGTACTGCTTGCCGCCGGTGCGGATCACTGCGTAGGTCATGGTCGCGCTCGGGCTTTCGGGGTCCGGTGCTTCTGATCTGGTCGGGCCGGGGCCCGGGTGGTCGGTGGCGGCGCCTGGCCCGGTCCGTTTGCCCTGAGGCGGTCCTGTTGGGACGGCCCTTCGGGCGGTGCGGGGGTCAAACGCAACCGCCGGCGGCCGTTGGGCCTGCCGGAGGAGGGCGCGTATAGCGGCGGGGTCGGGCGGGAGTCAACGGCAGAGGCGGCGGGCTGAGTGCTTTGGGGCGGGCCCGAGGTTGCAACGCGCTGTCGCCCCTTCTATACGGCGCCCCTCGACCGCTGCGGAGAGGTGGCAGAGTGGTCGATCGCGTCGGTCTCGAAAACCGAAGTCCGTGAAAGCGGACCGTGGGTTCGAATCCCACCCTCTCCGCCATTTTTGGAACTCTTTGAGATCAGGGCCCTGGACGCTGTGGCCGGCCGCTTTGCCACCGCTGTGGCCAGCACGCGCCTTGCGTCGCACCGAACGCTGTTCGGATGTTCCGTGTTCAGAATGGCTTGATTGGCTAAGCGCGTCTCAACATACTGCCTCAGGCTGGCGCAAGGCCGGTCAAGCTGGAGGAACAGATCATGTCCTGGAAGACGCCGAAGGTGGTTGAGGTTTCTCTCGCGCTCGAGATCAACAGCTACGCCTCGGCCGAGATCGGCTGACGCCCCGGCCCGGGGCCTGACGGCCTGCCCCGGGCGGTCATCCTCGTCGCTGGCGCCGGGGGCGGGTTTCCCACCTAGAACTCTCCCGGCGCTGCTTGCTGCTGCGCTTGCGCGCGCGGCGCGCCTTCGGCCGCGCTGACCTGCGATGCGGCGAGCACCGACCCGGCCTGCGCCCTCTTCCACCATCACGCAACACGCGCCGCCGCCGGACTGCCTCGACATCACCGGCCCCGCAGGCCCGATCCGGTTGGACCGCAGCCTGTCGCGCGTTTCCCTTTGCCAAATCGTTCGGACTGGATATCGTTCCGCCTCCGGAGATTGTGGCGTTCGTCCCGTATTGAGCGCGGCGACTGAACGGCGAAGGCCCCGGATGGGCGTCTGCGACACGAAGGATGGACGCCCACCATAACATTGGGAGGGATCAACCTTGCGAGGACATCTGCTTTCCGCGCTGCCTGGCGCGCTTCTTGCCGCAGCAGCCCTGGTTTCGCCCCTGGCCGCGCAGGCGCAGGGCGGGCCGAACCTGACCAGCACGACCATCGTGCAGGGCAGGGAATTCGTCTGGGACATGGCCTTCCTGCAGGACGGCACCATGTTCTTCACTGAGAAGTGCCGCGGCCTGTCCGTGCGCCTGCCTTCGGGCACGACGCACGCGCTGCTCGGTATCGGTGGCTCGCAGGGCTATGCCGACACGGCGGCCGATCTGTTCTGCGACGGCCAGGCCGGGCTGAGCGGCGTGGCGATCGACCCGAACTTCGCGCAGAACCGCTTCATCTACATCTACTCGGCGTCCCGCATGACGGCGCCGGGCACCAACCGCGTGCTGCGCTTGACGGTCAACGCCGATCTCACGCGGGTGGCCAACCGCACCGACATCGTGACCGACATCGCCTACAAGCCGAACCGCAGCAACCACCCCTTCGGCGATTCCGGCGCGCATAATGGCGGGCGGCTCCGCTTCGGGCCGAGCGACGGCTTCCTTTATGTGACGACCGGCGACATCCACAGCGGACCCGGGCCGCAGAGCCCGACCGTGATCGCCGGCAAGGTGCTGCGGATCGACCGCGATGGCCGGCCGGCCGCTGGGAATAACGCTCCGGCGGGCTTCGATCCGCGCATCTTCACCTACGGGCACCGCAACCCGCAGGGCATCTGCTTCCGCCCGAGCGACAACCGCCCCTTCACCGCCGAGCACGGCCCTTGGCACACCGACGAGGTGACGGCGCTGGTGCCCGGCGGCAATGGCGGCTGGGATCCGCGCCAGAACGTCAACGGACGCGGCGAATGCCCCGACGGCTATTGCGGCTATAGCCCGAACCAGATGTGCGCCATGCCGCCGGCGGAGCGCTCGGCCTTCATGCCGATGACCGATCTGCGCGCCTTCCCGAACGCGATGCGGCCGGCCTGGGTGAATGACGGGCTGTCGCAGGGCATGTCCTCCTGCACCTTCCTGAGCGGCCCGCAGTGGCGCGACTGGAACGGGCGGATGGCCGTGACCTATCTCGGCATCGGGATCCATGGGACGCCGGTGGGCAACCGCATCGACATCCTGGACATCTCCGCTGACGGTCTCTCCTCGACGCGGACGAGCGTCCCGCTGCCGATGCCGGCCACGCGCTTCCGCGCCGCCGTGCAGGGGCCGGACGGCCATCTCTATCTCGGCACGGATACGGGCGAGATCTTCCGCCTCAGCCCGAACTGAGCCTTGCCGCCAGCCGGCCGCGGGGTGCGTCATGCGCACCTCGCGGCCGGTCACGACCATGTCTTGGCCGCAGGCCCGGATCTCGGGCGCCGTCATCGCTTGCGCGACACCGGCTGCGGTGCGCGCAGGCAGGAATGGTCCCGCCCGCCGATCTCGCTTCCGGCCGGTTCCGTTGCAATGTCGTCTTTCCCGGACGCCACAGCATGAAGGCCCAACCAATGATCGCGTTGCGTAACCTTGCCTTTGTCCTCTGCGCGCTCGGCGTCTCGTCGCCAGCCTTGGCCAGCGCCGAACTGGCGCGGAGCAAGAACTGCGTTGCCTGCCACCATGCCGAACGCCGGATGATCGGCCCCGCCTACAACCTGATCGCCGGCCGCTATGCCAATGACAGCGCCGCGGTCGCCACACTCGCCACACGGATCATGGCGGGCGGCGGCGGCAACTGGGGCCCGATGCCAATGCCCGCGCAACCGAATGTCTCGCGGGAAGAGGCCGAAGCGCTGGCCGCCTGGATCATGTCATTCCGGTAGCGTCGCCCTTGCCGAGGTCAGGACGGCGCTGCGCGGCGGTCTGGAAGCCCCGCCACCCGGCGAAGCCCCACAGGTGGTGCGGATGATCGGCGAGCATGCCTGCTCGCCCAGCACGTCCACCAAGCCTTCAGCCGACGACCTTTAGGTTGAGCCCGAGAGCGGTGTTGATGTAATGTCAACTCGCTCGGCTTTCCGGGCAGGAGCTTCGTGCTTTGAGATTCATCTCGTCTTTCGGCCTCGGCCCCGCATCGCGGGCCGAGCGTGATTGGTGGATCGACAGCGCCGAGGCGGTCGGTGCGACCTCCGTCTGGCCGTTCGGGCAGCCGGCCTTCAGCATCGAGCTGACCGAGCAGGGCCTGGTTGCGACCCCCCGCCAGCCCGCTGACGCAGCGGCTGGTGGCCAGGGCGGCACGCCCGGTGCCACCGCATCCGCCACGGCGCGCGCGCCGGCCGAGATCCTGGTGCAATTCGCTCCCGGCATCGACGACGCACTCCGTACCGAGGCGCTCGACAGCTTTGGCGGGCAGGCCGTCGAAGTGGTGCGGGGCAACCTGCCGGGCCAGGACGACGGCTACCTGCTGCGGGTGGAACTGCCCGCCTCGGTCAGCGCCGACGACGCCATCGAGCTGCTGTCCCACCGGCCCGAGGTCGACTTTGCCGAGCCGAACTGGACCGTGTCGGTGAACGCCATCTCCAACGACACCGGCTACACCAATGGCTCGCTCTGGGGGATGTATGGCGACGCCACCACCCCGAAGAACGCCTTCGGCAGCCAGGCGGGTGAGGCCTGGGCCAAGGGGGCGATCGGCTCGACCAAGGTGGTGGTCGGCGTCGTGGACACCGGCATCGCCTACACCCATGCCGATCTTTTCCAGAATGTCTGGCTGAACCAGCGCGAGATCCCGATCTCCTTCCGTTCCAGCCTCGTCGATGTGGATGGCGATGCGCTGATCACCTTCCGCGACCTGAACAGCGCGGTGAATGCGTCCTTCGTGAGGGATTTCAACGGAAATGCCCGGATCGATGCCGGCGACCTGCTGAACGACATCCGGTGGGAGAACGGCCTCGACGAGGACGGCAATGGCTATCGCGACGACCTCATTGGCTGGGACTTCGTCAACAACGACAATGATCCCTTCGACGACAATGGCCATGGCACCCATGTCAGCGGCACGATCGGCGCGAAGGGCGGCAATGGCACGGGCGTGGCCGGCGTCGCGTGGGATGTGCAGATCGTCGGGCTGAAATTCCTCGCGGCCAACGGCTCGGGTGCCATTTCCAACGCCGTCAAGGCGATCGACTACTTTACCGCGGCCGGCGCGAAGGCGGTCGGCCAGGATTTCGTGGCGACCAACAATTCCTGGGGCGGCGGCGGCTATTCCTCGGCGATGCAGGGCGCCATCGACCGCGCCGCGAAGGACGGCATCCTGTTCGTGGCGGCCGCCGGCAACTCGGCGGTGAACACGGACACGACCGCCAATTTCCCGTCGAACTACAGCACGCTGGCCAGCGCCGGCTATGAGGCGGTGATCTCGGTCGCCGCCCTCACCAGCACGGGCGGGCTCGCCTCCTTCTCGAATTTCGGTGCGACGACGGTGGACCTCGCGGCGCCGGGCGCCTCGATCTATTCGACCCTGGCCAATGGCGGCTACGGCACGCTGAGCGGCACCTCCATGGCCGCGCCGCATGTGACGGGCGCGATCGCGCTCTACGCCGCGCAGAATGCGGGCGCGACGGCCGACGATATCCGCGATGCGCTGCTGGGTTCGACCATCGCCACCGCCTCGCTGGCGGGCAGGACGGTGACGGGCGGGCGCCTCGATGCCGAGGCGATGCTGCGCTTCGACACCGGCGCGCCGCCGCCCCCGCCGCCCGGCTCCTTCATCTACGGCACGACCGGGAACGACAGGCTGGTCGGCACGGCCGGCGCCGACACGATCAGCGGTGTGCCGCAATCGGGCAGCTTCCTCGGCCGGGGCACGATCGACGTCCTGACCGGCGGCGCGGGCAATGACCTCTTCCTCTTCGGCGATGCGCGCGGCGTCTTCTACAATGACGGCAGCGCCCGCAGCGCCGGCACCGGGGACTACGCCCGGATCACGGATTTCCAGACTGGCGACAAGATCCAGCTGTCGGACGATGTCGGCGCCTACTTCCTCCGCTCGGTGAAGATCGGCGGCTTCAACGGGCTCGGGATCTATGCCGATACCGACGGCAACCGGCGCTTCGGCTCCACGGATGAACTGATCGGCCATGTGGTGGGCGTCACCACCCTGTCCTCCACCGACTTCCTCTTCGCCTGAACAGCCTTGGGTGACGGCGCGCGCCGTCACCCGCGGGCCTCGCCCGGAGGCGTTCGCGATGGCGGGCCATGGCCACCGCCAATGACCCTTGCCCCGCACGGCGCGGAAGCGCATCTCCGGGCCATGGCCGTGCCGCTGATTCGCCTGCTGCCGGAGACCACCGCCAACCGCATCGCCGCCGGCGAGGTGGTGGAGCGCCCGGCCGCGGCCGTGAAGGAACTGGTCGAGAACGCGCTGGATGCCGGCGCGACGCGCATCGCCGTCACGCTCGAAGATGGCGGGATCGGCCGCATCCTGGTCGAGGATGACGGGGTGGGCATGACCGCCGCCGACCTCGAACTCGCGGTGGAGCGCCACGCCACCTCCAAGCTGCCCGAGGAAGCGGCGCTGTTCCGCATCGCCACCCTCGGCTTCCGGGGGGAGGCGCTGCCCTCCATCGGCGCGGTGGCGCGGCTGACGCTCACCTCCCGCCAGGGGGAGGGGGCAGCGCATGCCATCACGGTGGAGGGCGGGCGCAAATCGCCCGTCGCGCCTGCCGCCGGCGCGCCCGGCACGCGGGTCGAGGTGCGCGACCTGTTCTTCGCAACGCCGGCGCGCCGCGCCTTCCTGAAATCACCCCGCACCGAGGCCGAGGCGGCGGTGGAGGCGGTGCGCCGCCTCGCCCTGGCCTGGCCCGAGGTCGGCTTCCGCGTCGAGCTCGATGGCCGCGCCGCCCTCGCCCTGCCGCCGCAGCCGCGGGAGGCGCGGATTGCCGCCCTGCTCGGCACGGAGTTCGCCGCCGCCGCCCTGCCGGTCGTGGCGGAGCGGGCGGGGATGACACTCACGGGCTTGGCGGCCGCGCCGACCCACACGCGGGCGACCGCGGAGTTCCAGCATCTGGTCGTCAACCGCCGGCCCGTGCGCGATCCGCAGCTGCGCGCGGCGCTGCGCGTGGCGTATCGGGAGCTGATCCCGCGCGGGCGGCACCCCGCGGCGGCGCTCTTCCTCGACCTGCCGCCGGAGGCGGTGGATGTGAATGTCCACCCGATGAAGACTGAGCTCCGCTTCCGGGAGGCGGAGGGTGTGCGGGGCATGCTGATCTCCGCGCTGCGCCGGGCGCTGGCGGTCGGCGTTGCGTCCGTGCCGGGCGCATTGCCGGAGGGCGCGGGCATGCCCTTCGCCGAAGCCGCGCCCGAGCTCGTGAGCCCCGGCTTCGCGGAAGCTCTGCCGCCCCCGCCCGCCTGGCAGCCCCTGCCGGGATGGCGGCCGCAGCCGGTCCCGCCGCGTCCGCCGGCGCCGCGCCTGCCGCTCGGCTTCCGGCCGGGGCCCGACCCGGCCCAAGCCCCGCCCCCCCTGGAGCCGGCGGAGGAAGGCCCGCTCGGCCGGCCCGTCGCGCAGCTTTTCGCCACCTATGTGCTGGCGGAGGCGCCGGATGGCGCGCTGGTGCTGGTGGACCAGCACGCCGCGCATGAGCGCCTGACCCATGAAGCGCTGGCCGCGCAGCTGGCCGGCGGCGCGGTGCGCGCCCAGCCGCTGCTGCTGCCCGAGGTGGTGGAACTGCCCGGTGCGGATGTCGCGCGCCTGCTGGACGCGGCCGAGGCGCTGGCGCGGCTCGGGCTTGAGATCGAGGGCTTCGGGCCAGGGGCGGTGCTGGTGCGCGCCACGCCTGCCTTGCTCGGCACGCCGGAGGTGAAGCCGCTGCTCGCCGACCTCGCCGAGGAACTGGCCGAGAGCGGGGAGGCGCTGGCGCTCGCGGACCGGCTGGATGCGGCAGTCGCCCGGCTCGCCTGCCATGGTTCGATCCGCGCCGGGCGGCGGCTCGGGGGGGCGGAGATGGCCGCCCTGCTCCGCCAGATGGAGGCGACGCCGCGCGCGGCCACCTGCAGCCATGGCCGCCCCACCTTCATCCGCCTGGGCCGGGCGGAGCTCGAAAAGCTGTTCGGCCGGCGCTGAACGGGTGTAGCCTGCGCTGTCACGACGGAGCGCAGCACAATGCGCCTGATGCAGCTGATCTACGTCTCCCGCCCCTTCGGCTTCGAGGGGGGCACGCTCGATGACATCCTGCTCTCCGCGCGGCGGCACAATGCCGCGAATGGCGTGACGGGCGCGCTGATCTGCCGCAACGACGTCTTCCTGCAGATGCTGGAAGGCCCGCGCAGCAAGGTGACGGAGACCTTCGCGCGCATCCTGCGCGACGATCGCCATGTGGAGGTCTCGCTGCTGTGGTGCGGCGATGCGCCCTTCCGGTCCTTCCCCGAATGGTCGATGCGCGACGATCCGGTGCAATCCTGGATGTGGAGCCGGGAGGAAATGCGGGAGGTGGTCCGCGCTGCGTCCGCCGAGCAGGCGCGTCAGATCTTCGCGCGCCTGGCGCGCGACCCGTGGCGCGAAGAACCTCGTCTGCATTGACGCAAGGCGGCGCTGGCGGCAGTTGGGGCGCATGCCGAAGATCCAGGCCGCCCAGGTCGCCGTCACGCCCTTCCAGCAGAATTGCGCCCTGATCTGGGATGCGGAGAGCGGCCGCGGCACCGTGATCGACCCCGGCGGCGATGTGCCCCGCGTCCTGGAGGCGATCGCGCGCGGCGGCTTCGCCGTGGATCACATCCTGCTCACGCATGGTCATCTCGACCATGCCGGCGGCGCCGCCGAGCTGCAGCGCGCGCTGGAGGCGACGCAAGGCGCGAAGGTGCCGATCCTCGGCCCTGACCGGCGCGACGCAGCGCTGCTCGCGGGCATCGCGGCGCAGGCGGCGCAATATGGCATTGATGGCCTCGCGGATTGCGTGCCCGACCAGTGGCTTGCGGAGGGCGAGACGGTCGCCATCGCGGGCCAGGCGTTTGCCGTGCTGCATTGCCCGGGCCACACGCCGGGGCATCTGGTGTTCGTCTCCGCCGCGCTCGGCTTCGCGGTGGTGGGCGATGTGCTCTTCCGCGGCTCGATCGGGCGGACGGATTTCCCCTATGGCGACCACGCGGCGCTGATCGCCTCCATCACGCAGAAGCTGCTGCCGCTCGGCGACGAGATCCGCTTCCTCTGCGGGCATGGGCCGGGCTCGACCTTCGGTGAGGAACGGCGGAGCAATCCGTTCCTGAGCTAGGCCTGATGCGGGGTGGACGAAGGTTTCACCTTCGTCCCCTCAATGGCCGGCGCTGCGCTTGGCTCGCGCCGCTTGGCGCGGGCCGCATGCGCGGTCTCAGCCGCCTGCCGCGGCTGCAGGTCGGTCTCCTGGCCTGCAGGCGCTACCGCGGCCGCAGGATCGCGACCGCCTCCACCGTCGCAGCCACCACCACATCCTCGGCGACCGCCACGGGCGGCGCGGCGGCGGCGCGGGGGGCGGCGGCCATCGCCATCATCGGGCGCGGGCTGCGGTCGGGCGCATCGATCCGCACCTCCCGCAGCCCCACTATCTGTAGGCCGAGTTGCCCGGCCACCGCTTCGGCGCGGCGGCGGAGCGCATCGAGGGCGATCTGCGACGCCTCCTCCCGGGCGGCGCGGGCGGTCTCGCGCGTCAGCTGCCAATGCAGCTGGGACACTGCGAGGCCCTGCTGCTGCAGCGCGCCCGTCAGCTCGAGGAGGGCGGCGGCGTTCGCCCCGCGCAGCGTGACCTGCTGGCTGGCCTGCCAGGCGCGGCCATCCTCGATGCGGTTGGTCCAATAGCCACCGGTGGCGACCCGCACGCCCGGCGCGCCTTGGGCGCGGGCGATGGCGGCGGCGATGCTGCGGTTCACGGCCTCCTGCGCGGCGGCGGCGGTTGCGGCGCGCGCCTCGGCGCGGAGCGTCGCCACCACCTCGTCCGGGGCGCGCATGACCTCGGCGGTCTCGCCGAGATGCAGCGCGGTCTCGGGCAGCGGGGTGACGCCGGGCGCGGGCTGGGCCAGGGCGGCTGGCGCGGCGGCCAGGGCCAGGAGAAGGAGAAGGCGGCGCATCGGCGATCCTCCGGTTCGGTGCGACAGCGAAACCCCGCCGCGTGGCGGCAGCATGGCACGAAAATGCCCGCCGGTTGACGCGCCGCGCGCCGCGGCGGAGGCTTTCATCCTCACCGCCTCCTGGGGGACGACCGATGCGCCATCTGGTCCTTGCCGCCGCCGCCACGCTCGGCCTCGCGCTCACGCCGCCGGCGCAGGCGAGAAACTTCACCTGGGCCTTCAACGCGGATGTGCTGACGCTCGACCCGCATTCGTCGAACAACACCTTCACCAACAGCTTCCTCGGCAACGTCTATGAGGCGCTGGTGCGCCATAATGACCGCATCGAGATCGAGCCAGCGCTGGCCGAAAGCTGGGAGCGCACCAGCCCGACGGTGTGGCGCTTCAACCTTCGCCGCAACGTGGTCTTCCACAACGGCGAGAGCTTCGACGCCGACGACGTGCTGTTCACCTGGACGCGGGTGAACGCGCCGGGCTCGCTGGCGCGCGGGCTGCTCGGGCAGATCAAGGAGGTGCGGAAGATCGACAGCCACACGATCGAGATCGAGACGCATCGTCCCTTCCCGATCCTGCTGGCCTCCATCACGCAATTCTACATGATGGACGAGGGCTGGAGCCGCGCGAACAACGCGGTGAACCCGGCGAACCTGTCAAACCAGGCGGAATCGGGGGCGACGCGCACGGCCAACGGCACCGGCCCCTTCCGCATCGTCGAACGCCAGCCGGACGAGCGCACGGTGATGGAGCCGCATGCGCGCTGGTGGGACCGGCCCGCGCACAATCTGACGCGCGTTACCTTTCAGCCGATCCGGAGTGCGGCGACCCGCACGGCGTCGCTGCTGTCGGGCGCCATCGACGCGAATGTGGAAGTGCCGCTGCAGGACATCCCGCGCCTGCTGCAGGACCAACGCGTGCAGGTGATCGAGGGGCCGGAGCTGCGGACGATCTATCTCGGCTTCGACCATGAGCGCGACCAGCTTCTGTATTCCGACGTGCAGGGCCGCAACCCGCTGAAGGACCGCCGCGTGCGGGAGGCGATCTACCGCGCCATCGACGTGGATGCGCTGGTGCGCGGCGTGATGCGCGGGAAGGCGTGGCCTGCCGGGATGATGGTGAGCCCCTATCTGGCAGGCGCCCCCCAGGAACTGAATGCGCGCCTGCCCTTCGACCCGGAGGCCTCGCGGCGGCTGCTGGCGGAGGCGGGGTATCCGAACGGCTTCTCCGTCGGCATCGTCTGCCCGAACGACCGCTACGTGAACGACGAGCGCACCTGCCAGGCCATCGCCGGGATGCTGGCGCGCGTCGGCATCCGGTTGCAGTTGCAGTCGGAGCCGACGGCGGTGTGGTCGCGGCGCACGGCGAACCGCGACTTCTCGATGTTCATGCTGGGCCATGCCGGGCTGCCGCTGGCCGACAGCTATTCCACGCTGAACGAGGTGCTGCGGACCGCGTCGCAGACCACGGGCGGGCTGAACTACGGCCGCTGGTCCAACCCTGGCTTCGACGCGCTGGTGGCGCAGGCCGCGGAAGCGCCCGACGAGCAGACACGCCAGCGCTTCATCCGCGAGGCCCTGCAGATCGAGCGCGCCGAGATCGCGCATGTGCCGCTGTTCCAGCAGCCCATCGCCTGGGCGTCGCGGCGCGGCATCGACCTGCGCCAGGCGCCGGACAACCGGCTGCGGCTGTGGCTGGTGCGGGTGGAGTGAGGCGGGCGGCAGGGGCGCGGCCGCTTTATCACTTTGCGGTGTTACGGCTTTACCGCGTCATCCGCGCCGCCGGGCGGCGTCAGCGCGCCGGCGCGGAGCGGGTGTTGCCGGAGACAGGGTGGCCTTCGCGGATGTGCGGGCTGACCTGAACGGGGCCGCCGCCGCTGGTCTGGCGTTGCGTCGCTTCACCGGGGGGCAGGACGGCACGGTAGGTGCGAAAATGTTCGCTGGTGTCGAGGTCCGGCCAATGCGACGGCGACCAATCTGCCAGCGAACCTCGATCCGGCCAGTATCGCGCCGGTTGCCAGACGGGCAGATCGTTGCGCCCCGCTCCGCTGGTCGTCGAGATGGCACGTTCCATCATGGCGCGCACGCCCTTCAGTGGATCCAGGTGCCGGAAGACGTGGCGGGCTGTTCGCTGACGCACGGGCTGGATGACGGCCCATCATCCGCAAATCGGACGATGATCTCGCAACTGACGCTGCCGCGGAACTCAATCTCGATCGCTGCGCTGCGAGCTTCGGGCGTACCGGAAAGCCGGTAGCGCAGCATGACCGGACGACGACCTGGTTCCGCGACGAGCAGCTTGCTGAATACGCCACCCCCACCGCGCTCAGCTTCGCGCCGCACGCGCCATCCATCCGGCTCGATCGGCGATGCCAGTCTCTCCTGTCCATCGAAGAAGATGGACAGCAGGCGCAGGTCACTCTCGGTCCCGTTGATAAAGACCAGCATGACCGATCCGCGCTCCGGCCCCATGGCGGAAGCAATCTTCTCGAAAGCCCACCACGCGCCAGCCAGTGCGACCAGCGCCAACGCGGCGAAAGCGGCCTGACGGACGACGGTGCGGCGCGCTGTCCTGCTGCGCCTTGGGTGGAAGGATGGCAGGACACGGCTCCGCCCCTGACAACGAGGCCATATTCCTGTTTTGTTCCGATGTCAAGTTGGCCGGTTCGGGCGGAAGATCCCGGGGCACAGCACTCTCCATCGGCACAGGCCCACATGACCGATCTTCTCCTCCGCGGCGGCGTCGTGATCACGATGGACGCTGGGCGCCGCGTTATCGCCGACGGCGCCGTCGCCATCACGGATGGCAGGATCGCCGCCGTCGGCACGACTGCGGAGGTGGCGGCCGCGCATCCCGCCCCGAAGCAGGTGATCGAGGCGCGCGGCAAGGCGATCCTGCCCGGTCTCATCGACGGCCACGCCCATGCCGGGCATGGACTGGTCAAGACCATGGGCAACAACGACAGCGCCGCCTGGTCGGAAGCCTGCCGCATCATCTACACCCTCGCCTCCCCGCCATCGTTCTGGCGGGCGGAGGCGCAGCTTGCGGCGCTGGAGCGTCTCCGCTTCGGCGTCACCACCGGCGTCTCGCTGCTCGGCGGCGGCGACAGCATCGGGCGCGTGGACGACCCGGCCTTCACCGATGCGCATGCGGCGGCGACGGAGGAAGTCGGCATCCGCTCCGTCCTCGTGCTCGGCCCGACGCGCCCGCCCTTCCCGCGGCCCTATGTCGGGCCGGATGGCGTGGAGCGGCCTGTCTCCTTCGAACGGCAGCTCGAGACGATCACCGCCGGCGTCGAGACCTGGCACGGCCGCGGCAATGTGCGCGTGGCCACGCTGATGCCCGTCTATCGGGAGGCCAGGCACGATCCCGCGAAGGTGAAGGAGATCGAGCGCCAAGGGCATCTGGTTCGTGAAGCCGGCAGGAAGCGCGGCGCCTGGTTCCACCAGGACGGCCATCGCCAGGGGTCCATCGAGATGGCGGACCGCATGTTCGGCCTGATCGGCCCCGACAGCTGGCACAGCCACTGCACCGACCTGACGGATGCCGACATCGACACGCTGGCCCGCAAGGGTGCCTCCGTGGTGCACAACCCGTCGGCCATCGCCGCCGTGCGCGGCTATTGCCCGGCGCCGACGCTGATGGAGGCTGGCGTCACGGTGATGATCGGATCGGATGCGACGGCGCCTGACCGTTCGGGCGACATGTTCCGCCACATGTTCCAGTGCATCCGCTACCACCAGCGCGCCTTCCGCGACGAGACGATGATCCCGCCCGGCAAGGCGCTGGAGATGGTGACAATCGACGCCGCGAAGGGGATGGGGCTGGCGGACACGCTCGGCAGCCTCGAGCCCGGCAAGCTCGCCGACGTGATCACCGTGGATCTCGAAGCGCCGCACATGGCGCCGGCCAATATGCCGGTCGCGCGCATCGTCTATTTCGCGAGCGGTCATGACGTGCGCGACGTGGTGGTGGGCGGGCGCATCCTGTTGCGGGATGGCGCCGCGCCGCATCTCGATGCGCGGGAGATCGTGGCGCAGGCCTGGGCCGAGACCGAAGCGATGCTCGACCGCGCGAAGCTGCGTCACCTGGTGCAGGAAGACCCTGGTTGGGGCCGCACGCGCCGCTGAGGAGGCCACAGCTGGCGGGCGCTGTCTTGAAATAATCAAAAATCCACGGCGACTCTCCAGCACAATATGGATGTTTTCTTATCGTTGCGCGCCCGAAGGTTCCATGTTGGAATGTCTGGGACAGCAGTTTAGGGCGTAGCGACATGAGCGAAAGCTACTGGACATATCTTGGGCGCGGTGTTTCCAAGTTCCTCGGTGGCATGGTGGTGTCTGGCTCCGGCGACGCCCTCTCGGCTGCGACCGCTGAGTTGAAGGTGGACATGCTGGGCGACGTTCTGCAGATCTTCTTTCAGGCTCGCGGAATGGAGTTCGATGGCGAAGACATCGGTATCGATGACTGCAGGAGTGCAATCCTCTACGCGCGCGGCAAGAAGCACGCCAAGGCGGTCCGCAGGGCCGCGGCCGGAACCGCGAAACTGAGTCTGCAAATCGCCGCCGCGGCCGGTGGCGCGACGGTGGGGTCGATCATTCCGATCGCCGGCACTGCGGCTGGTGGTTTGGGCGGCGCCGTGGCTGGCGCCTCACTCAGCCCCCTGGTGACCGCTGCCGACTATGCCGCACGGGGGGGTAAGGCTCTTTACAAGATCCACGAGGGCACGCGTGGTGTGCACCGGGCGCAGGCTGCTGCAGCGCTTATGAACTGTGCCGCGCGCGGGCATATACATCGTGCTCCCGCGAATATGGCGCTCCAGATCCTTCTCGGTGAAGAATACGACCGAGTCATGCAGAACAAAGATGTGGATCGGCTGGCGTCACGCATGAAGTCGAACTGACGCGATCCGCCGCTGGCCGGCGCGGGACCCGCATCGCTTTCGGACCCGCGCGGCAGTGACGGCGTGCGGCTGAGGGTGTCTGATGTCGCTCCCGGCGGTTAGCTCCGCGGCTTGATCATCCTATGGCTGCTAGGGGCGGTGTTCCATGTTCCGACGCCACGCCATGCTGGCCGTGGCTGCGCTGGCCATACCCTCGATCGCGCGCGCGCAGGCCTGGCCGACGCGACCCGTGCGCATCGTGGAACCGGGCGCGCCGGGCGGTGGGAACGACACGACCATCCGCCTCTTCGCGCCGCATCTGGAACGCGCCTTCGGCCAGTCCTTCGTGGTGGACAACCGCCCCGGCGCGGGAGGGCGCGTGGGCGTGGAGAACGTGTTCCGCGCGGCGCCCGATGGCAGCACGCTGCTGCTTGGCAATGCCGGTTCCAACGGCATCAACGCGGCGATCTACCGCGACCTGCCCTACAATCTCGAAACCGACTTCACGCCCATCTCGTTGCTGGTGACCGGGCCCAATGCGCTGGTGGTGAACCCGCGCATCTTCCCGGTGCAGACGGTCGCGGCGCTGATCGCGGCGATCAAGGCGCAGCCGCGCAACCACTACAATTATGACCGGTCGGCGGCGTCGCGCCGCCGACCGGTCATAAATCGCTGTAGATTCGATATTTTCTAGATCAAAAAACCGATCGGACTATATAAATAGGCTCGAAAATTGCTCTTTTTCCTATGATTACGCCGCGCTTTTTCACACACCATGGTCTGTAAATATCTTATCTGTTGCGAAGAATATCTTTCGCGCGTCGGCGAATTTTGATCCTTCAAAATAATCTTTTGTGAAAAAACTCTGATTAACGGTTCCTCCGGAAGAAAACTCCGTCCTGACAGCGAGCGCGACGATTTCGGACGCCTGAATATAATTTGATATATGAGAACAACGCCGCACAAATTCCCATATATCACCTCCGCGCTTCTGCCCTTGGTCGATAAGTCGCTTCGCTTCTTGATCCGCTTCTCTAGCTTCGCTTCTCTTTCGACTGGCCGGCCCGATCTGCATTCGTTGGGCCTCAAAATGCGCTTTGTTGCGTTTATCAATTTGCGCGGTAATGGTCCTTATGTACTGGACATATCGGTTGTATCGGTCGTTGTATTTGGTCTGGATAAGCCCGAACTGATTTTTTCCATCTTCCTGCAGGGTAAGGCAGGCGGCGGCAATCTGCTTAAGCTTTGTAAGATCCTGAACGGGGGTGGGCTTCTCGGTATCCACAACGCTCCAGACATAAGGCTGGATGGCATCGTGGGCGGCTTCACGGTTCGAGTATGCTTCTTTCGCCAGCAGCGCGAGACCAATGATACCCAGAGTCACGCCAGCTTGGGGGCCAGCCATGGCAGCCGTGAACGCTGCGGAACAGCCGGCGACCGCAGCAGCTGAGGCAGCAGTTGCAACCATCCCGGCAGCAACGTTGCCAGCTTCGGCGGCAGCCAAAGCATTATCCCCCGCAGAATTTCCCCTGAGCCGGTCGTAGGTCCCACTAAAGAAATTACTTGCCGAGTGCCCCATCCGACGGCCGAAAGACCCTCCCACTAAACTTGCGCTTCCTTTTAGCGCCGACCATCGATGCGGAGTGTTAGCCTGCACCTGTATGACGTCCGCCGCACTTCTAAGCCCCCCATGGCCGATCCGCGCCGGCGGGACGCTCGTCCCCTGGCCGCTCCTCGAACCGTTCGGCATGGTTTTTCTCCTTACCCAAGCGAGTTAAGAGTAAATTATTGTTACAGTTACGGAAAATTTCTGATTTTATTCTACCGTTTCTACAGTAATCCTCACGCCCGAGCCCTGTAAAGGCCCAGAGACGCCGAACAGAACGCCGGCGTGAATGATGGAATCTGTGCGCGGGAGGCTTGCATGTCGTTGTGGTGGGTGATTCGTCGTATTGCGCAAGACCGTCGCCCGCACGGCCGAGGGCCTCTGGAACGCGATCGGCCAAGCCGTCGGCGCCTTCACCCCCGCCGAGTGCGCAAACTACTGCGCCGCCGCCGGGTACGATCCATCTTGATCGGATGACGCTCTAGAGCCGATATTCTGAAGACTAATATCCTGCCAGCTCATTCGATCTGGCTGGATGTTGCTCTGGGGGAGGAGTTCCATGTTCCGACGTCAAGCCATGCTGGCCGTGGCCGCGCTGGCCATGCCCTCGATCGCGCGCGCGCAGGCCTGGCCCACGCGCCCCGTGCGCATCGTGGAACCGGGCGCGCCGGGCGGTGGGAACGACACCACCATCCGCCTCTTCGCGCCGCATCTGGAACGCGCCTTCGGCCAGTCCTTCGTGGTGGACAACCGCCCCGGCGCGGGAGGGCGCGTGGGCGTGGAGAATGTGTTCCGCGCGGCGCCCGATGGCAGCACGCTGCTGCTTGGCAATGCCGGTTCCAACGGCATCAACGCGGCGATCTACCGCGACCTGCCCTACAATCTCGAAACCGACTTCACGCCCGTCTCGTTGCTGGTGACCGGGCCCAATGCGCTGGTGGTGAACCCGCGCATCTTCCCGGTGCAGACGGTCGCGGCGCTGATCGCGGCGATCAAGGCGCAGCCGCGCAACCACTACAATTATGGCAGCGGCGGCGTCGGCTCCTCCGCGCATCTCTCGGCCGAGCTGTTCAAGAAGATGGCGGGCGTGGAGATGGAGCATATCCCCTACCGCGGCGCCCCGCAGATGGCCCAGGCGGTGATCACGGGCGACGCACCCTTCCTGATCGGCAACCTGGTCAACGTGATGCCCTTCGTTGCCCGCGGTGAGGTGCGGCTGCTCGCGGTGTCCAGCCTGCAGCGATGGCCTGACCTGCCCGATGTGCCGACGCTCGACGAAAGCGGCCTGCCGGGCTTCGAGACCATCGCCTGGAACGCGCTATTCGGGCCGCCCGGCCTGCCACGCCCTATCGTGGACCGCCTGGTGCAGGAAGTGCAGCGCATCGGCCGCCTGCCAGAGGTGCAGGAGCGCGTGAAGCTGATCGGCGGCCAGGTCGCGACCGGCACACCCGAAGAGCTGATGCGGCGCGTGCGCAGCGACATCGCCAAGTGGCGCGACCTGGCGCAGAGCGCGAATATCCGGGCCGAATGATGCGTATCGAAGCCATCGCCTTCCGCGGCATCAACGTCACGCCCAAGACCAATTGGTGCTTCCTGGAGGTGCGGACCGAGGATGGCCGCACGGGCCTTGGCGAATGCACGCTGGCGAACCAGGAACCCCTGCTGGAAGCCGAGGCTGCGCGGCTGGCCGCGAATGTCACCGGCGCGGATGCGCGGCACCGCAACCGGCTGGCACGGCTGATCCCGCATGCGCCGGGGGGCTTGGTCGCGGCGACCGTGCTCTCGGCCTTCGACCAGGCGCTGGCGGATCTTGCGGCGCAGCGCGCGGGGCAGCCGCTGCACCTCGCGCTCGGCGGGGCGCTGCGCGAGAGCGTGCCGCTCTATGCCAACATCAATCGCGGCGCGAACCCGCGCAGCCCCGAGGGCTTCGCGGCCGCCGCACAGCGCGCCGTGGCGGCGGGGTTCGGCGCCGTGAAGCTCGCCCCCTTCGACCCGCTGGTGTGGGAGGACGGGTTCTCCCCGGCGAACCGCGCGGCCTATGCCGAGGGGCTGGCGCGCATCGCCGCGGTGCGGGCGGCGGTTGGGCCGGGCATCGAGGTGATGGTGGATGCGCATTGGCGCTTCTCGCCCGGCGGCGCGGCGGGGCTGATCCGCGACGTGGCGGAGTTCGGGCTGTTCTGGCTGGAATGCCCGATCGCGGACGCCAACCTGCCGGAGATCACGCGCCTGCGGTCGCTGACCAATGCGCGCGGCATGCGGCTGGCGGGCGCGGAGACGCTGGCCGGGCTGGCCGCCTATCGCCGCATGGTGGAGGCGGGCTGCTACGACGTCCTGATGCCGGATGCGAAGCATGCCGGCGGGCTTGAGGAGATCCGGCGGATCGCCGCGCTCGCGCAGACCGCGGGCGTCGAGATCGCGCCGCATAACCCGACCGGGCCGGTCTGCCACGCCCATTCCGTGCATCTCTGCGCCGTCATCCCGAATTTCCTTCTGTTGGAGGTGCAGTTCGGGGAGACGGAGGCCTTCTTCGAGATGGTGGAGGGCGAGAGCCTGCGCTTCGTGCAGGGTACGGCACCACTGCCACAGGCGCCGGGGCTCGGCATCCGGCTCGGCGCGGGCCCGCATGCGCCCTGGCAGCGTATGGACCGGCCGTGGCTCGACCCCCGGCTCGGCTGAGGCACGGGGCATGATCGCGCCCTGGGTGGCGGCGAGCGCCGTGGCCGCCCTGTTCCAATGCTGGCGCACCGCCCTGCAGCAAAGGCTGCGCGGCGAGCTGTCCGTCAATGCGGCGGGGGTCGTGCGCTACCTCTATGGCGTGCCAGTCGGGCTTGTCCTGCTGCTGGGCTATGGCGCGGTGGCGGGGGCGGGCCTGCCGCAACTGACGCTCTGGGCGCTGCTGCTGTGCGCGCTGGGGGGCTTCGCGCAGATCCTCGGCACCAACCTGCTGATCATGGCCTTCGGCCACCGCAACTTCGCCGCCGGCACGGCCTATGCGAAGACCGAGGCCGTGCAGGCGGCGGCGATCGGCGTGCTGCTGCTCGGGGAGAACCTGGCGGCGCTGTCCTGGCTTGGCATCGCCGTCGGGGTGGGCGGGGTGCTGTACCTGTCTCTCGCCGGGCGTGGCACGTCCCCTGGCGAATTGCTGCGGGGCATCACCCAGCCGGCCGCGCTGTGCGGGATCGGCGCCGGATTCTGCTTCGCCTTCACCAGCGTGATGATCCGGGCGGCCAACCAGGACATGCCGGGCGCCGACCTGATCCACAAGGCGCTGCTGCTGCTGGTCGTGACCAATGCGCTGCAGACGCTGATGCAGGGCACCTGGCTGGCCTGGACCGAGCCGGCCTCGATCCGCGCCGTCTTCGCCACCTGGCGGAACTCGGCCCAGGTTGGCGCGCTGTCGGCGCTCGGCTCGGCCTGCTGGTTCTCGGCCTTCGCCCTGGCACCAGTGGCGCTGGTGCGCGCCGTGGGGCAGGTGGAGATCCTCTTCACCCTGGCCTTCAGCCGCTTCTATCTGAAGGAAAAGGCGAAGCGGGCGGACATGATCGGTTCACTCGTTGTGGTGGCCGGCGTGGTGCTGGTGCTGCTGGGCAGTCGCTAGCAAGCCATTGATCGCGCAGGACAAGCCGAGCTCCGGCCGAGGCGCCTGACCGGGTGCCCGGCGCGCTTTGGGGCAGTGCAGCATATTTACGCGCCTGATAGCGCATGGTAAGGCGCCGCCGCCGCTGCGAGGGGGTGGTTTCACGCCATCCCCTCGCGCGCATCCTCGTGCCGCGCCGACACCAGGCGCGCCGCCAGATACAGGACCGGGACCGTTGGCCTCCGCCACGACGACCAGCACGGCCTCGCAGGAGGCCCCCAGCCCGACCGGCCTTGCCGAGCGCTATGCGCTCGCGCTGCTCGGGATCGTGGATGATTTGCGCCAGAAGGAACCGGGCGCCGCCGACCGCATCGCCGCCGACCTCGAGGCGCTGTTCCGCCTGTGGCGCGAGGATGCGGGCTTCCGCGCCTTCGTCGCCGATCCGCGGCTCGATTCCGCGGCACAGCGTCGCGGTGCCTTCGCCATCATCGCCAAGGCAGGCATCGGCATCGAGGTGCGCAACCTCGTCGGCGTGCTGATCCATAACCGGCGCCTTGGCGCCCTGCCGCAGGTCGCGGCTGCCTTCGGGACGCAACTGGCTGCGCGCCGTGGCCAGCAGATCGCGCAGGTCGCCACCGCCCATCCGCTTTCGGCCACGCAGCGCGCGCAGATTGTCGCGCGGCTGACGGAGGCCGGCTTCTCCGGCGTGCAGCTGCAGGAACGCGTGGACCCCTCTCTTCTCGGGGGTCTCGTGGTCCGCATCGGCTCGCGCCTCTACGACAACTCGATCAAGTCCAAGCTGCAGCGACTGCAGTACGTGATGAAGGGGGCTGCCTGACATGGATATCCGTCCTGCCGAGATCTCGGAGATCCTGAAGCAGCAGATCGCGGGCTTCGACGCCGAGGCGAATGTGGCTGAGGTCGGCACCGTGCTGACCGTCGGCGACGGCATCGCGCGCGTCTACGGCCTGCAGAACGTCATGGCCGGCGAGCTGGTGGAGTTCCCCTCCGCCGGCCTCAAGGGCATGGCGCTGAACCTCGAGACCGACAATGTCGGCATCGTGATCTTCGGCGACGACAAGTCGGTCCGCGAAGGAGACACGGTCAGCCGCACTGGCTCGATCGTGGACGTGCCGGTGGGCAAGGGCCTGCTCGGCCGCGTCGTGGACGGCCTCGGCAATCCGATCGACGGCAAGGGCCCGATCGTTGCCGACAAGCGCACCCGCGTTGAGGTGAAGGCGCCCGGCATCATCCCGCGCAAGTCGGTGCATGAGCCGATGCAGACCGGCATCAAGGCGATCGACGCGCTGATCCCGATCGGCCGCGGCCAGCGCGAGCTGGTGATCGGTGACCGCCAGACCGGCAAGACGGCGGTGATCCTCGACACCATCATCAACCAGAAGACGATCAACGCCGGCGACGACGAGTCGAAGAAGCTCTACACGATCTACGTCGCGGTCGGGCAGAAGCGCTCCACCGTCGCGCAGCTGGTGAAGACGCTCGAGGAAAACGGCGCGATGGAGTATTCCATCGTCGTCGCCGCCACCGCCTCCGACCCGGCGCCGATGCAGTATATCGCGCCCTACACCGGCTGCGCGATGGGCGAGTTCTTCCGCGACAACGGCATGCACGCGGTCATCTTCTACGACGATCTGTCGAAGCAGGCCGTCGCCTACCGCCAGATGTCGCTGCTGCTGCGCCGCCCGCCGGGACGCGAGGCCTATCCGGGCGACGTGTTCTACCTGCATTCGCGCCTGCTGGAGCGCGCGGCGAAGATGAACGACGATTTCGGCGCGGGCTCGCTGACGGCGCTGCCGGTCATCGAGACGCAGGCCGGCGACGTCTCCGCCTACATCCCGACGAACGTGATCTCGATCACCGACGGGCAGATCTTCCTGGAGACGGAACTGTTCTTCAAGGGCATCCGCCCGGCCGTGAACGTCGGCCTTTCGGTCTCGCGCGTCGGCTCCGCCGCGCAGATCAAGGCGATGAAGCAGGTCGCGGGCAAGATCAAGCTCGAGCTCGCACAGTACCGCGAGATGGCGGCCTTCGCACAGTTCGCCTCCGACCTCGATGCGACGACGCAGGCGCTGCTGGCGCGCGGCGCGCGCCTGACGGAGCTGCTGAAGCAGCCGCAGTACAAGCCGGTTCCGGTCGAGGAACAGGTGGCGGCGATCTTCGCCGGCACGCGCGGCTATCTGGACCGCATCCCGGTGAACAAGGTCGGCGAGTTCGAGCGGCGCATGCTGTCCGAGATGAAGACCCGCGCGCCGGAGATCCTGGGCTCGATCCGGACCGACCGCGAGATCAAGAAGGACACCGAGGCGAAGCTGGTCGCTTTCCTCGACGACTTCGCCAAGACCTTCGCCTGATCGCGGCCCGGATCTAGGGGAAGGCGAACCTATCCCATGCCCAGCCTGAAGGCGCTTCGTGGACGGATCAATTCCGTGAAGTCCACGCGGAAGATCACCCAGGCCATGAAGATGGTCGCGGCGGCCAAGCTCCGCCGCGCCCAGTCTCAGGCCGAACAGGCGCGTCCCTACGCCGAGCGGATGGAGCGCATGCTCGCCTCCCTCGGCGCCTCGGTCGCGGGCAGCCCGGACGCGCCGAAGCTGCTGGTCGGCACCGGCGGCGACAAGGTGCAGCTGCTGGTCGTCGTCACCGCTGACCGTGGCCTCGCCGGTCCGTTCAACACCAATATCGGCCGCTTCGCACGCACCCGCATCCGCGCGCTGGAAGCCGAGGGCAAGACCGTCAAGGTGCTCTCTGTCGGCCGCAAGGGCGCTGCCTTCCTCAAGCGCGAATTCCCCCGCCACATCGTCGGCGAGGTGACCTTCATGGGGAAGAAGCGCATCGGCTTCGAGGACGCGTCCGAGATCGCTGACCGCATCACCGCAATGCTGGATGGTGGTGAGTTCGACGCCTGCACCCTGCTGTATAACCGCTTCCAGAGCGTGATCACGCAGGTGCCGACCGAACAGCGCCTGATCCCCGCGCCGCTGCCGGAGGCGAAGCCCGCCGAAGCGGCGGGCGCGCAGGCGCTCTATGAATACGAACCGGCGGAGGAGGAGATCCTCGCCACGCTGCTGCCGCGCAACCTGGCGATCCAGGTCTATCGCGCCCTTCTGGAGAACAATGCCGGCTTCTACGGCAGCCAGATGAACGCGATGGACAACGCCACGCGCAACGCCGGCGAGATGATCAACAAGCTCACGCTCAACTACAACCGCACGCGACAGGCCAACATCACCAAGGAGCTGATCGAGATCATCTCCGGTGCTGAGGCGGTCTGAGGAGCACGAACCAGCCATGAAGAACAATGTCGGCAAGGTCACGCAGGTGCTCGGCGCCGTCGTGGATGTGCAGTTCCCGTCCGAGCTGCCCGCCATCCTGAACGCGCTGACCCTCAAGATCGGCGAGCAGACGCTGGTGCTCGAGGTTGCGCAGCACCTCGGCGAGCGCACCGTGCGCACCATCGCCATGGACACGACTGACGGCCTGGTCCGCGGCACCGAGGTGACGGACACCGGCACTGGCATCGCGGTTCCCGTGGGCAACGGCACGCTCGGCCGCATCCTCAACGTCATCGGCGAGCCGATCGACGAGCGCGGCCCGGTCGTGGCGGAGAAGACCTACACCATCCACCGTGAGGCGCCGCTGTTCGAAGACCAGGCGACGAGCGCGGAGATCCTGGTCACGGGCATCAAGGTCATCGACCTGCTCGCGCCCTACCTGAAGGGCGGCAAGATCGGCCTGTTCGGCGGCGCCGGCGTCGGCAAGACCGTCACCATCCAGGAGCTGATCAACAACGTCGCGAAGGCGCATGGCGGCGTGTCCGTCTTCGCCGGCGTCGGCGAGCGCACGCGTGAGGGCAACGACCTCTATCACGAGATGTGCGACGCGGGCGTCATCAAGCTGAACGAAGGCAACACCGACGGTTCGAAGGTGGCGCTGGTCTATGGCCAGATGAACGAGCCGCCGGGCGCGCGCGCGCGCGTCGCGCTGTCGGGCCTCTCGATGGCGGAATACTTCCGCGACGAGCAGGGCCAGGACGTGCTGTTCTTCATCGACAACATCTTCCGCTTCACCCAGGCGGGCGCGGAAGTGTCGGCGCTGCTGGGCCGCATTCCCTCCGCGGTGGGCTATCAGCCGACGCTGGCGACCGACATGGGCGCGCTGCAGGAGCGCATCACCTCCACCAAGAAGGGCTCGATCACCTCGGTGCAGGCGATCTACGTGCCCGCCGACGACCTGACCGACCCGGCGCCGGCCACCTCCTTCGCGCACCTCGACGCCACCACCGTGCTGTCGCGCTCCATCGCGGAGATGGCGATCTTCCCGGCGGTGGACCCGCTGGACAGCACGTCGCGCGGCCTCGACCCGCGCGTCGTCGGCGAGGAGCACTACCGCGTCGCGCGTGAAACCCAGCGCATCCTGCAGACCTACAAGTCGCTGCAGGACATCATCGCGATCCTGGGCATGGACGAGCTCTCGGAAGAGGACAAGCTGGTCGTGGCGCGCGCGCGCAAGATCCAGCGCTTCCTCAGCCAGCCCTTCCACGTCGCCGAGGTCTTCACGGGCTCGCCGGGCGTGTTCGTGAAGCTCGAGGACACGATCCGCAGCTTCGCCGCGATCATCTCCGGCGAGTATGACCACCTGCCGGAAGCCGCCTTCTACATGGTCGGCACGATCGAAGACGCGGTGAAGAAGGCGGAAAGCCTGAAGGCGGCGGCGTAAGCCGCCGTCCCGAAAGGACAGCACCATGGCGACCTTCCAGCTCGAACTGGTCAGCCCCGAGAAGCTGCTGCTGAGCCGCGCCGTCGAGATGGCGGTGCTGCCGGCGGCCGAGGGCGAGATGGGCGTGCTGCCCGGCCACGCGCCGATGATCGTCGCACTCCGCGGCGGCGTCATCAGCGTGACGTCGAACGGCCAGGTGACCGACCAGCTCTTCGTCGGCGGCGGCTTCGCCGAGGTGACGCCGGAGCGTTGCACCGTCCTTGCGGATGAGGCGACGCCGATCGCCCAGCTGTCTCGTGCGGATGCCGAGGCCCGCGTGCGCGACGCCGAAGCCGCCTACAACGCGGCGGCCGGCGAGACGCCGGAGAAGCGCGACGCCGTCATGGCCCGCCTCCTCTCGGCACGTGCCATGCTGCAGGCCGCCCAGGCCGCCTGATTGCTCCTCCCGCCCACTCCGGGCGCTTGAAACCGGAAGCCGTCCGCAAAACATAAGGTTGCGGACGGCTTTCGCGTTTCAGGGGGACCCATGAAGCACTGGCGAATCGAGCAGGTGGCCTGGGACCGCTTCGATCCGTCCAAGCTGGATCCCGGCGTGGTGCCGCTGGTGAAGGCGGCTGCGATGGTGGAGCGCAACGGCGATGATTACGCGCTCTATCTGAAATCCGTCTTCCGCGACGACCCCGACTTCCAGCAGGCCGCCGAGAACTGGGCGGTCGAGGAAATCCAGCACGGCGACGCGCTCGGCAAATGGGCGATGCTGGCGGACCCAGCTTGGGATTTCCACGCCGCCTTCGCGCGCTACCGCGAGAGCTTCAAGATCGACACCAAGGCCGATGCCTCCATCCGCGGCAGCCGCACCGGCGAGCTGATCGCGCGTTGCATGGTGGAGACCGGAACCTCCAGCTACTACACCGCGCTCGGCGAAGCGTCGGAGGAGCCGGTGCTGCAGGAGATCTGCCGCCAGATCGCAGCCGACGAATACCGCCACTTCAAGCTCTTCTACGACCACATGAAGCGCTACCTGGCGCGGGAAAACCTGACCTTCGTGCAGCGGCTGAAGGTCGCGGCGGGCCGCATCGGCGAAAGCGAGGATGACGAGCTCGCCTATGCCTATCACTGCGGCAACGAGCCGGTTGGCACGCCTTACGACCACGACCGCTGCATCGCGGCCTATATGGGCCGCGCGATGACCCACTACCGTTTTCGCCATGTCGAACGCGGCATGGGCATGATCTTCAAGTCGATTGGCCTGGAACCGCGCGGCCGCCTGTCGGACCTGGCCGCGAAAGGCGCCTGGCGCCTGCTGCAATGGCGCCGCGAACGCTACCGCCAGACGCTGCTGAAGGCCGCGAACGAGAACGCGTCGTCGGCGCGGGCGGCGGCCTGAGGGCGCGGTCCCCGGGGAGGGCGCTGCCCTCCCGGGCCCGCCTTAACCGCACTGTCGAACAAACTAAGCACGGCGTTGGCTGACCGTCGATCTTTCGTGCCGATGTCAGCCCCGCCCGCGCACAGCATGGCCTGGAATTGTCCGACCAGTTCGATCCCGGGCGGGCTGCCGGGATCGCTCGGCGGGGAGACGATGACGCGGTCGATGAGGGCGCGAGCCGCCTCCAGGGCTTCCGGGGCATCCCGGTCAGCCAGCGCTTGTTCCAGACGGGCGACACGCTCGCGGTAGACGTCGGCTAGGTTCGGATGCAGCGCGGGCGGGTTCGCAGGCCTCTCCGTGAGTTCGGCTGTCAGCGTCACCCGCTGGGCTTCCAGTCCGTCGAGCTTGGCCTGCAGGCCCGGGGCGCGGAGGCCCTCGGCAATCGCATCGACCAGGTTGGCGATCTGCCGCTCCACGGCCTCGAGGGCCTGCTGCTGGGTGCTCTGAGCCTGCCCCGCCTCTGCTGCCAGCCTGTTCCACTCGCGGGTGAAGTCGCTGATGAACTGGCGCAGCAGATCCGGGTGCATGAGCTGGCGGCCGAGTGCCTCCATAACACGTGCCTCGAGTGGAGCGCGTCGCACACTCGCTCTGTTCCGACACTGATCGCGCCGTGCGTTGTGGCAGCTCAGATAGTCCCGCCCCCGTGCGTAGTAGAGACCGCCACAAACGCCGCAGGTGACCTTCCCCGTGAGGAGATGCTGAGGTCGGCGCGCCTCCCAGAATGCCGAGGGCTTGGCCGCGTCCTGGGTTGGCCGCGCCGCCTCGGCCACCAGCCGGGCCTGCACGCGGCCCCAGAGTGCACCGTCGACAATCCGCAACTCGGGCACGTCCTGCGTGACGTAGGCGGTCGGCTCATTGCGGCGTCGGACCGTCCTGCCGGTCGTCGGCTCTTTAAAGTTCCTTTTCTTGTTCCAGACGCGGCGGCCGACATAGATCGGGTTGCGCAGGATGCCGTCGCCCCGCCCGGCACGGCCGAGGATCGTGCTGGCGAACCACGGCCCACCGGCCGGGCCGGGGATGCGCTCCTCGTTCAGGCTCTTGGCGATAGCGCGCGGGCTGCGGCCGCCGGCGTACTCGACGTAGATCCGCCGGACGATCGGTGCATGGACGGGGTCGACGTCCCTGAGCCCCCGCCGTGGCTCACCGTCCGCGTCGAGCTCGCGCCGCACGCGGTAACCATAGGTCACGGATCCGGCGCTGCGGCCGCTCAGGATCACGCCCTGCATGCCCCGCCTGGTCTTGTCGGCAAGGTCTCTGAGAAACAGGGCGCCCATCGTCCCTTTGAGGCCGATGTGGAGTTCGCTGATTTCGCCTTCGGACAGCGTGACCACCCGCACCCCGGCAAACCGGGCCGCCTTGAAGAAACCGGCGACATGCTCCTGGTCGCGGCTGATACGGTCGAGGCTCTCCGCGAGGACGACATCGACACGGCCGGCGCGCATCGCCTGGAGGAGGGCCTGGTAACCTGGGCGGTGCAGATTGGCGCCTGAGATGGCCCGGTCGTGGACGACCTCGACGACGGTCCATCCCTCACGCTCCGCCCGGGCGCGACAGATACGCTCCTGATCCGTGTTGGACTGGGGCGACATGATGTCTGCCGAGTACCGGGTATAGATGACGGTTCTCATCACAGGCTCCTGCAGTCGGGTGAGTTGGGGTGCGGATGCGCGAAGCGCTGGCCATGGGCTGGCGGTCGCGCATGGTTCTCAGGCGCCGTCGGGCGGTGGGCCGTCGCCGGTCGCGTGGGCGGCCCAGAGGCTTCGCGCGGCGTGCCGGGCGAGCGCGCCGACAAGGCGAGACATCTCTGCCGAGACGCCGTCGGGCGGCATCGGGCGGTGCGCATCATGAAGGTGGATGTCGATCGCCGTGGCTGGGACGGCGGCGGGCGGGCGGGGAGGCTTGCGTTGGGCAGGCATGGCCTACCCGGAGATTCCGCGGTGTCAGTGCCTCGCCACAAACTTGGGCATAATGCCCAAGTGACGACGTCATCAGCCCCGCGGCGGGGCGGATCGGGGCAGCGGGCGCCGAAGTTCGATACCCTGCACCAGGTGGCCCGCCTCCACTCGTTCCGTGAAGCGGATACCCGCCCGTTCGAGGGCGCGCAGGATGCGCTGTTCGCTGTCGGGCGAGACCGGCACGCGGCCGGCCTCGAGAGTGACGACGGTGTTGCGCACGAGGCCTGCCTCTAGGCCGAGCCGGTCCTGTGTCCAGCCGAGCAGCGCTCGCGCCGCTCGGATCATCTCGCCTGTCAGGACCATCCGCCTGTTCCCGGGTGGAGCCAGCCTGCGCGGGGTGGGGGCGCTGCTGATGCAGGCCAGATACCGGCCCGGTTGGCGGGGTAACAGAGGCCCAGCGGGTCATCCGGGCTGATGCAGGCGACCCGCTCGGGGGCGTGCAATTGGCCGGGCGTGGATCGCTGCAATTGGCGCTGCTGCGGTTAATGACGCTTACCCCCCGAACCTGTTACGTTTCATTGCGTTGCGCAGACGCTCGTTGTGGAGCGTTTCTTTGCTTTGCGGCGCCGCGTGTCTTTGCATTTTTTGTGCGCGTTTCTTTGCTTTTGCGGGCAGCTGTGGACCTTGCAGCACAAAAATGCGCGTATTTTTCGGGCCGCCCGCGTGACCGCATCTCGCGGCGCTGTCGTGCAGGCGGCGCTGTGCGGGGACGACAATTGGGCGTGCGTTGCCACGCTGAATGAACCCCCGGACCGGTTACGTTCCATTGCCGGCGCAAAGCGCCCCGGCGCCGTGTGTCATTGCTTCCGTGCGGCGCGTGTCATTGCGCCGCGATTGCGCGTTTCATTGCCGCTGAGCGGCCGCGCGGGCCGTGGGCGCCGGTCATGTTCCGTTAACCGTGTTCAGGTCGCGTTCCTTTGCTTTTTGGACGCGTTCCTTTGCTTTTAGGTCGCGTTCCTTTGCCAAAACCCCCGCGTTTCATTGCTTTGGGTAAACAGGAGATGAACGTCCGTGCCTCCCGGCGCTGCGGCGACGCCATGTGCACACGAAGGCACCTTCGTGTGCACATGGCAGGCCTATCCTCACGGCCGGCCCAGATCGGCCTGCAGCCACCCGAGGGCCTCCTCCAGCGACACCGCGACGACGACGCTGCGCTGCCCCGCCAGTTGGACCAGGGTGCTGTCCTGCGCCGGGTCGGTGTCCGACAGGGCCAGGACCGCCGTCAGCCGGACCGCGTGGCGGAGACCGTCCTGGTCGGTGAACACAAGGAAGGGGCCGGCCCGCTCGCCCCGCAGCAACGTGGTCATTGCGCGGCCTCCTGCGTCGCGAGCGCCTGCAGGATCGCGGTCACCTCTGCCCCGGTCAGGCTGCCCCGTGCCAGCAGCTGGTCCACGATCGCCTCGACGGCCGGGCGGTGCCTCACGATCAGCGCCCGCGCCGCCGCATTGGCCGCATCAAGGTGTGCCGCGACGGCGCGGGCCAGTGCCGGCTGCCGCGCAAGCAGCTTTGGCACGTCGTTGGGTTCCGGCAGGCCGGTCCAGACGAGGCTGTCGCCCAGTCCCAACGCGCCCACGGCAGCGGCGGCGAGCTGCGTGGCCCGTGCAAGGTCCGACTCCGCCGCCCCGCCTGCGCCGGCCGATACGGAACCAAGGAGGATCGCCTCTGCCGCCCGCCCGGCCAGCAGGCGCTGCAGAAGGGCATCGATCTCGGCCCGGGTGAGCGCGCGCTCGCTCTCGGGCTGCCAGTGCGTCGCCGCCGCCCGCGGCCCCGTCGCGCGCAGCGTTACCGCGATCAGCGAGCCGGGCGCGTTGATCACGCCGACCACCGTGTGGCCGGCCTCATGCACCGCGAGCAGGCGCCGATAGGCTGATGTGCGCGGGTCCGCCGACATGCCGAGGGCTGCGTGAAGATCCGCGAGGCCCAGCGGACGCTGAGCGATCCGTGCGTGTCGTCGCGCATCGCGCACCAACCTTGCGACGTCGGCCCCAGTCGCGCCGAGGAGCGGCAGGGCGAGCGCCGCAAGATCTACTGTCGGAAGATCCCCGCCGAGGTGGTGTCGAAGAATGGCCGCCAAGCCGTCAGCATCGGGTAGCGGCACCTCGACGCTGCGGTCCAGTCGGCCGCTGCGCCGGATCGCCGGGTCGAGGTTCCCGACGTTGTTGCAGGCGCCCAGCACCACGACCCCGGGCCGACCGGTGACGCCGTCGAGAAGCTCAAGGAGGGCGTTCACGACCTGGGTCGAATAATCGCGATGCTGACTGGAGAACGTCGCGCGATCTCCAAATGCATCGATCTCGTCGATGAAGACGATAGCGGGCGCGGCGGCTCGCGCGTCCGCGAAGCACTTGCGCATTGCCGCCAGCAGATCGCCGAGGTGTCCGGTACGTGATGCCTGCCATTCAGCGAGTGAGCCTGTGAGCAGCGGCACCGCGGCGCTACGCGCCAGGGCGCGAGCGAACAGCGTTTTTCCCGTGCCGGTCGGGCCGTGCAGCAGCAGGCCAGGCGCCACCTGGGACCACGGAATACGACCGGCACGGTAGTCGTGCAGGTCGCGGACGATCTCCAGACCTGCGGCCACCGCTTCTGGCATGCCGCCGAGGTCCGCAAGCTGCGGCGCATCCGCGACAGAGCGTGATGCAGCTCGGCGCTCGGCTAGCGCCCGCAGGCGTGCGAGCCACTCGTCCGCTGTCTGCCCTGGGCGCCGTGCGAGCCAAAGGTCCGCAGCGACGACGTGCTGTGCGAGGGCATCGGGAAACGGCGCCGTCGCCGACGCGCCGGTCAGGAGGCCTGCCGTCTCGGTGAGCGCGCTCCCGTCGAGGTGCGGGATCGTGAGGCACAGATCGGCTGCTGCGACGAGGGCGTCCGGCATGCGGGCGCCGGGCTCGTCGAACCCGGCCACGGCCTCGCCCCGCGCCATGGCCCGGCGGGCTTGGCCAAGAAGCTCGTCCGCTTGCTGTGGTGTGCGAGGCGGCAGCAGGGCGCGGCAGGGCGCGGTGCGGGCCGCACCCGAGGGGGAGCGGGAACTCATCCCGCCATTGCTGCCCGCGTAGCGGTGCGCTCGCCACGCCTCGATGCGCCAGGCATCGCCGAGCGGTGTGACCCACTCCGCCCCCGGTGCGGTGATGAGTGTGACGCTGCCTGGGGTCGTGGCCTGCGCGCGAAGGTCTGGCGAGTCGATCACGCGTCGCACGAGCAGGAGGGCCGCCAGCGTCGTCGGGTCGTCGGGCAGGCCCGGGTCGGAGGTCTCTTGCTCGAGGTCGTCGAAGTCGTCAGCCTCGTCGTTTGAAAGATCCTGCGTCATCGGCGGCTCCTCCGCCGCGAGATCGCGGGCGTCACCGTCTCGATCACAAGCAGAGAGACCTGCCGGTGGTACTCGGACCTTGCCCGGGGCGGTCGGCCGCGTCCGCGGGGGACGATCGGCGCCCACGTCACGTGCCAGTCAGAGATGGAACTCAGGTCTGCGCCAAGGCCGCGTAGGCCGGCCTCCTGCCGTGCGCAGTCCAGCCAGACGCGCCAGCGTTGGATCAGGTTGGCGTTGATGCTGCCAGCCAACAACGCGCCGCAGATGCGGCGCAACGCCGCGTCGGGCGTGGACGCGTCGTCGGCCCAGCGCGTCGCCGCCGCGGCGCTGAAACCGAGAGCGACGGCCAGGTCGGACAGCCCGACTGGCCTGCCGGCGCGGGCCAGCGCGGTGCAGAGGTCACGAGGGCCTGCGCCGTCATGGCACACCAACAACGGCGCCGACTGGGCAGCCAGCCAGCGCAGGAGAATCGCCTGGCTCGGACGCAGCAGGCACGGCGTGGCGCTGCAGGCGTCGTGCACGACGGCGCGCCAGGCGTCGGGGGTAAGGCCGAGCAACCGTGCCGGGTCGCACCCAGCATTCCATGCTGCGCAGCGTCGGGGATCGCGCGGCAGACCCAGTGCGGACAGGGCATCGGCGGACGTGAGCGGTCGATCGGCAGGCAAGCGCATGCCGGGGGTACTCCTGATCTGGAAGGAAAACGGCGTGGGGACGCGCGGAGCCGCTGACGCGCGGCTAGCGCACGTCGAGCCTCGCGTGGGCGGCTATCACGGCGGCGGCGCGTGGCAGGCGCGGGCTCCGGCCGTCACTGGGCCGCAGCAACCACCCCCGCAATGCGGGCGGCGGATCCGCGAGCATCGCGAAGGGCAAGATTAGCGCCGCCGACACGCCACCCGCCGCGACGTGGTCGAGCAGGGTATCGGCGCTCACGCCGCCAGCTTCGATGGCCAGCGCAGGCCGACCGTTCGCACGCACAAGCGTGACGTCAGGCCGTAAGCCTGTGGCGGTCAGGCGCTCGAACAGCACCCAATCACGCGGGCCAGCCATCGCGGCGGCCAGTGCATAGGCCCCCAGGCGAAGCCGGGCATGCGCGATGCCCTCCGTGACCGCCGGGCTGTCGGCCGCGGCGAGGCGGCGAGTCAGCGTCTGCAGTGGCGCAGGCGGGGGCAGCCAAGCGATCGGGACGGGGCGCAGCGTAACGGTGCCGGCCTGCAACGCCGCCGCGAGCCGTTCAGCCCTGGCGTACGGCCGGGTGCCGCCCCGCGTGCGGTGGAACAGCCGCGCGAGGGAATCGACGTCCCAGGCGACGACGTCGTCCGGATCGGGCGCACGCAGGCGCGGGGGGGATGACGTTGGGGACGAGGAAGCCGGGCAGCGTGCATCGCTGCTCGGCTGTGCTAACACGCACAGCAGCCATAGGCCGGTTCTCCTGGAGCCGGTGGATGGTTAGGCCGGGCGGGGTGCTTCCAACACCTCGTTCGGCCGCCCTAACGGCTAGGACAGCAGTCGCGCGGCCGTCAAGCGGGAAAATCCGCGACCAGCAAAATCCGTTCAATAACGCCCCGGGCGAGCACAAGCCGAAGCGGCGACACATTTGACATCGATTTGGATCGTCTGTCGCCGCGGGTCGTCAATTCAAAATGCGCGCTGTCAAAAATCACGAAAACCTCGGTGGGGCCGAGCTGCACAGCGCGTTTCGTGATTCAAAAACTGATACCTAATCGGGCCAGTTTGTGGAGGTAGCGGGCACCCAAAAAACTGATCTGCCGGCACCAAAGCGAACACGCTCAATCACCGATCTCCACCGCGGCCACCATTGACCACACGAAAACGTGATCGTGGGTTGGTCCGGCAGGTACTGCGTGCCGATCAAATCTCGCGCGCCATATACCTCCTACACAATTTGCGCTCCTGCTGATTTCCCGCGGTTTTGCCGCTGGAACCACGGCCCAGACGCGATTCGCCCGAAACCTGCTCTCGTCTGACAATGCCCTACCCAGGCGGGTCGCCCCGATACCCGGCCCGCGGCGTCTTGCTTGAAGTCCGCGACGTCGATCGCGCCACCAGCTCCGCCAAGCGTGCCTCAGTGGCGCTGAGACGCGCGGCCAACCCATCGACATGCGCAACCGACGCATCGCGCTCCGCGCGCATTCGATCGCGCTCCTTCTGCGCCGCGGCCAGTTCCGCCCGAGCGCTTGCCGCCTCCTCCGATGCGCTGAGCCGTGCCTCCGCCGCGGCGTGTGCCCGCTGCGTCGACACATCCAGTGCGATCCTCAGCTGCCCAGCCTCATGCGCCGCTGCGGCCCTCGCGGCCTCCGCGACAGCGGCGGCCTGTGTCGCCTGCTGTGCCGTCTCGCGTAGGGCTGCCAACTCCGTCTGCAGCCTCACGCTCTCGGCGCGCAGGCCGGCCCGGTCCTGCTCGATCACGGCGTGTCTGGCCTCCAGCGCGGCGTACTGATGCGACAGCGTCCAAATCCGCTCCTGCTGCGCCGTCACCTGCTGCTGCGACGTTGCCGCCGCCGCGTCGGCCTGCGCCAGCGTCTCTGCTGCGTCGCGCAACTCCTGCGCGGCGCGCGCCTCACGCTCAGCGAGGCGGTCGAATTCCTGCTGGTAGCGACGGCGCTCACGCTCCTCGATGTGCCGATACAGTTGCAGGATCACGTCGCGGATGTGCGCGTCGAACTTGGACGCTGTCTGCTGAGCAATCTCGATCAGGCCGGGCGGCAGATCGGCGAGGTGGGTTTCCCCGCGCCCCTCCGCGGGGGTGCTCCCCTTTAGGCGTTCCCACACCGCCACGAGACGGCGCGGGTTGCCGACACCGATCGCGCTTCGCAACGCGTAGCCGGTGACGGCGCGCCCAGCCGCCAGCAACCGCTGCCCAGCCTCCAGGACCGCCGCATCAGGCACCTCTGGCGGGCGCCCCAGCGGGGGGCGGATCTCGAGGTCAGCAGTGTCGACACACGGTGAATCATTCATGACTTCCTCCATTGGCTGATGAAGAAAGCCTGCCGCATATTTATTTCGTCAGACTGAACAAACGAAAAAATAAAGGAAGAAAATGAGCCGTGAGGGTGCCAGCCTCGGCTATCGCTTGGTTTCGGGGGGGCTGTCGGCCCTTGCGGCGTTAAAGCTGGAGACATAAACGTCCAAACGATCACGCAATAAAGTTGTGCTTGTGCGTCCGTCCGCTCCCCCTCCGATGAACTGCGAGCCACCCGGCAAAGGGCCAAAGTGGTTTGATGCGATATCGTCGACTGCTCCGGGCACTGTCCTGGTGGTGGACAGCGATACCGATGCCGCAGCCACGATCGCCGCTGCTCTCAAACCATCCGGCTGGCACGTGCAGACCGTCAGCACCGTGGCCGAGGCACGGCTGCAGATGCGAGCGGAGAAGCCGACTGTTGTCCTGCTGGATATGTGGCAGCCTGACGGATCCGGCGTTGTCTTTGTGCGTGAACTAGCCAGCCTTGCCGATATCGGTGTTGTTGTGGTTTCGGCTTGCAACGATGTCGCAGACCGCGTCATCGGGTTTGAGCTTGGCGCAGATCACTACATCGCCAAGACTGTCTCGCCGCGCGAATTGGTGGCCAGGGTCCACGCTCTTCATCGGCGGATCAGAATGCAAGGAGCCGAAAGCAACACGGTCCGCTGTCTGGTCGATTGCCAAGCCAATGGCTGATGCCCCGTTCTTGGCGTGCAGGTTGGCGCCATGCGCGGCAGCTCGGGGGCACGCTCGAGCGGCATTGCGAAGGCGGCGCGCACTGCGTCGGCGGTACCAGTGAGCTCACGGGTGAGGGCGCGTGCGTGCCGGTCGAGGCGGCGGGCCCCGCCTACGCTAGGGGCAAAACAGCCCGCAAGAAGGGCATGGAGCAGCCCCTAACACGCGCGATACACAGCAGCGGTGCGACTGGTGTAGGGATCACCATAAATGTGGCGGCTGCCCGGCGCTAACGACTGGTGTCGAGCGTAACGGCAGAATTCAAGCTCGGCTGCACATGCTTGTGCTCACGGCCGTCGCTCCGGGGGAGGCAAATCACCATCTCCGTTTGGAGACACGAGTATCTCAGCGGCGTCGAATAGCTCTTCAGGCCGCACGGGCTTGCGCAGCAGCTTGAACGGTCCACCGGCTCCTGCAAAACCGAGGAGACCTGCGTGTGCGGTGCCAGCATAGCCAGTGAGAAGAAGGGCAGGCAGGCCCGGCCTTCGTTCGCGAGCTTCACGGATCAAGTCCAGCCCATTCATCCCCGGCATCGCTAAATCGGTCACCAGGAGATCAATAGCTTCTGTGCGTTCCAAAACCGGCAGCGCCTCAGCGCCACTACCAACGCTGTCAACGCTCCAACCGTGATCGGATAAGCTGCCAGCCAGCGTTTGGCGCACGCACGAATCGTCATCGACCAACAAGGCACGGCGCCTCAGTTTGCTGTTTTTGGGCTCCGATGCATCGCTTGGCGCTTCGTTGTTGGCTGGCATTGACGGAATGGCCTGGATCGCAGCGCAGGGCATCAAAAGCGTCACCGTTGTTCCAAGCCCAGGTTCACTCACGATCCTAAATGCGCCACCGGATTGCTCAGCGAATGCCTTCGCCATTGCAAGGCCGAGCCCGGTACCCTGGCCGCTTGGTTTTGTGGTGAAGAAGGGCTCCGTGGCGCGCCTCAAAGTGTCAGCGTCCATCCCGGTCCCCGTGTCGACTACCGATATGGCGACATACTTGCCTAGCTTGAGGCCTAGTTCTGCGGCTTTCTGTGGGCCAATGGTTTCGAGCGCAGCAGATAGGGTCAGTCTTCCATCACTGCGCGATGCCATCGCGTCACGCGCATTGATGGAGAGATTTACCAAGACGGTTTCGAGTTGCGCCTTGTCGGCAAGGATCGGCGGCAGCGCAGGTGGCGCCTCGACCCTGACAAGCAGGTCGGCGCCGAGGGTATGGGTGAGCACCTCATCTAGACCCAAGAGAACATGCCCGAGGTCAATTGGCCCAAGACGCAGTTCTCCGCGTCTCGCCAGGGTAAGAAGACGCCGTGTTACCGAAGCTCCTCGTTCTGAGGCTTCGACGATGAGGTTAGATATCCGCTGGATGTCTGGGTCGGGGACGCGTCGCTTGATGGCCTTGGCGCCCCCAAGGACTGCTTGGAGGACGTTGTTGACGTCATGCGCGACTCCGCCAGCTAGTCGGCCGAGAGCTTCTGCTTTCTGAGCATGGAAAAGCTGCTCCCAGGCCTTCTCGCGGTCGCGGCGAGCGGCGTCCAGGGCGGCCTGATCCCGTCGCCGCCCGTGCCAAACCGCGACAAGGCTGATGCAGGCTAGGGCGAGTATCGAGAGACCAACTGCGCTGGCCATCAATAAGGGGCGTAAAGTTGCCTTCCCGGGCAATTCAGCCGCCGGATCGATGGCAACAGCTACAACGATGGGACTATCAGGGAGCGAGCGATAAGCGACCAGTTTTGGCTGCCCGTCGTACAAGCTTTCCTCAATCTGAAACTGTCCGGACGGTGCCTGCGCCAGGGCTGGCGTCAATGCGTTCCCCGGAGGCAAACGCGAAGTCGTAATCTCGCCTGGGGGGTCGCTGTGAGCGATAATGGTGCCGTCACGCATCATGACGAGAGCGCCTGCACCGGGCCCTACGTTCATGGCTCTCAGCGCATCGGCCAAATGTGCTTTGTCGAAGAGCGATATGATGACACCAAAATGTTCACCGGAGTTTGTATTCGCCATTCGAGAAATTTTGAGTGTGTCGCGGCCGCCGATTGGGCCGAGGCTTTCAAATATTTGTGCTGTGCGCATCAGTTCGTCGGGCGGAAGGGCGTTTGAAATTTCTCTGGAGTGACGTTCGTATAAATCACTATTGGAAGACCAAAAAAGCGATCCGTCGTTTCTGATGATACTAATGTGGTATAGCCCCATGAATCCAGAACTAACTACATGTTGGATATGCGAAAAAATGGCGCTGGCGCCCGGAGCGTCACCTTTTCCGCTTACGTTTATGGCCGACTGAGCCAAGGCATGGCGGATATTGGCTACCCTAATCACGCCTGCCGTAATTTGTTCAACCGTTTGGACGGCTATATCCGCTCTGCTCGATGCGCTTCCTTGTGCCTCAAGATCAATGCGACCGACGACATGGGCTGAGTACGAAAAACAAAATATGCTGATAAAAAGCCATGCGGTAAGCAGCATCGACCACACAGATGGTCTCTCAAGTAGATTTAATCTCAGTGATCGACGCATCAGTAAGCCTCAAGCAACCGCGAGATTCGTTCTTCTAGTGCCGATTGATCCTCTTCAGGGTCACAAGGTTGTTATCTCAGTGCCTGTCCGAGAAATGGACGCCTGACGGGCAGCGGCGCCCGGTTTCCGGCGGCTGCGTCCAACACGCCGGCAGCATCCCCGCCGGCGAAGGCGAGGCGAACCCGGCCCACGCAGGCCAGCTCCGACACGAAACGTCCTGTGCCGATGTGCGTGCTCACTGGGACATTGACCGGCAGGCGCACGCTGCCATTCGGCGCCATCGCGGCGCGAGAGCAGGCCAGTCTGTGGGGACCGGACAACGCCCACAACGCGTCGGGCTGCAAGGCGCGCGCTGAGGCGGGGGAGGATGGTTCACTCGAACCGCCATTGCCCGTCGGTATCGCCTTGCCGGACGATGGTGCATGGAAGATGGACATAACCACCTTAGCGCGTCGCCGCCTGCGTGGCGAAGACGCCAGCCTCGGCGTGGAGCGGCCCGGTGGTGCCCAGCGATTCGATTGCGCGCAGGTCGTGCAGCAACTCCGACAGCGCCTCCGAGGGCACGGCGTCGCTCAGCAACTGGCGCGCCGCCGCCATCTCGCCCGTGGCGGCCAGCGCGAGCGCATAGGTGGTGACTAGGCGGGGCGGCGCGTCCGGACGCCGCGCGAAGCCCCTCAGCATCGCCGCCGCTTCTGCCGCGCGGCCATCCAGCAGGAAGGACATGGCGAGATTGTTGGCGACGCGCTGGTCGCCGGGCGCAAGGCGCCGTGCGTTGGCGTAGCTTGCCTGTGCCTCTGCCCGTCGACCGATCAGGTCAAGCGCCACGCCGCGCCCGTTCAGCGCGCTGATGTCCGAACGGTTGGCCATCAGCACAGCCTCGTAGTCGGCCAGCGCCTCCTCCGGCTGGCCTGCGGCGAGGCGCACCGCGCCGCGGGCGCCGAGCAGCACGGGGTCCCGCGGGAATCGCGCGAAGGCCCGGGCGAGGACGAGATCCGCCTGCTCGATGCTGCCGCTGCGCGCCAGCGCCCGGGCATAACGAGCCTGGACTGTCCGGTCGTCCGGGCGCGCCTGCGCGACCGCGGCATAGAGCGGTAGCGCAGCCTCGGGCCGACCTGCGGCCTCCGCCGCCTCGGCGACGCGGAGCCGTGCATCAGGCAGGCCGGCCTGTGCGGCATCCCGCCGCCCGGCCTCGCACGCCGCCAGCGTGAGCGGCAGCAGCAGCAGAAGCGTCCGGCTCGCCGCGCCCGGGCCGGCGCGCCGCGCCTCACGCCGGCTCATTGCGTCACACCCCGGGGGGCGGAGCTGCCGGGCGGCAGCAGGGGCTGCCGCTCACCTGCCTGAAGCCGCTGGATGGCCGGCGCCGCGACGAGCGCCGTGTCCGCGGCGGCGGCGGCGCCTTGGCGCAGATGGGCGGGCTCGGCCACCATGGCCTCCAGGTTTGCCCGGTTGCTGCCCATCGGCTGCCAGGTGCCCTGGCGCGCATAGGGGTCCACGTCGCAGGCCCCAACGAGCGGGCCGGCGACAAGAAGGGCGGCCAGCGACCGCCGGGTGTTGCGTGTCATGTGGGTCACTCCACGATGAAGCCGGCATCAAGAGTACGGCTGGCGCCGGGCCGTACGCGGCCGAGCTGGCGGCGTTCGATGATGCGCTCGAGGTCTGTCGCTGGACGGAAGGTGTCGGTCGGAGCCGCGAGGCGCGCGGGCTCTGAGACCGGGCGGACGATGTAGGGGGTGACGATGATCACCAGCTCCGTCTCTGCTCGGCGGAACCGGTCTGAGCGGAACAGCGCACCGAGCACCGGCAGGTCCTGCAGGCCTATCGTGCCCTGCTCGGTCTGGTCGGTCGCGCGCTGCAGCAGCCCCGCAATCGCGAAGCTCTGCCCGCTGCCGAGTTCCACCGTCGTCTCCGCGCGGCGGACGGTGATGGCCGGAATGCGCACCGTCCCGCCGAGCCCGATTGGCACCTCGATCGCGCCATTCTGCGACAGCTCGCTCACCTCCGGACGGACACGCAGGTTCAGTCGGTCGGGCCCGAGCACCGTCGGGACGAAGGCCAGACTGACGCCGAACTGCTTAAACTCGATCGAGATTTGGCCGGTCTGGGTGGTGGCGACCGGAATCGGAAACTCACCACCGGCGAGGAAGCTCGCGGTCTCGCCCGACTGGGCCGTCAGGTTCGGCTCGGCAAGGACCGAGATGATGCGGTCCTGCGCCAGGGAGTCGATTAGTGCGTTGATGTCGAAGACGCTGGAGCGGTAGCGGATCGAGGCTGTACTCGGCTGGGCCAGGGCGCTCCCGATTGGCAGGAAGGACTGGAAGCCGAGCACCCACTGCCCGCTATTCGCGAAGGCCGCCCAGTTGAAGCCGATCTCCCGCGTTACCTCGCGCGAGACCTCGGCGACGCGGACGCGCAGATTGACCTGGATCGAGGAGAGGACAGCGATCTCGTTCAGCACCTGACGGTCCTCGCCCGCGAAGCTGCGGGCAACCGCCTCGGCGCGGTAGGCGTCCTGTGCGGTCGGGACGGTGCCGGTCAGCACATAGCCTTGGCCGGCGCTGGCCACCCGCACGTCGCCGGCGCCGCGCAGCACGCTGCGGATCGCGGCCTGCACCGGGCCTGCGGGCGGCAGCGCGCCGCGCGGCACGCCAGTGGCGATCTGCCCCGTAGGCGCGCTGCGTCCGGGCTGCACCGTCACCTCGTAGAATGCGACCGGGACGCCATCCTCGTTGGTGGCGATGATCGTGGTGCGCCCGGCCTCTGCTCCCATCACGAAGAGGCTGGTGGGCGAGACGGGCTGCACGCGCGCGATGCGCGGCTCGGCGGCGAGCACGGCCGCGGCCGGGCGAGGCAATTGGATAAGGCGCCCAGTGCCGGCGTCGAGCGTGATCGCCTGCGGGGCCGCCTGCGCCGTGGCTTGGCCCGGAACTGGCTGACCCGGCGCGGGCTGCGCCTGCGCCTGGGCGGGCGTGAGCCAGAGCAAGGCCGCAAGCAGCCCGCCTGCCCCGCGCATGGCCGCCCGCTCGGGTCCGCGCGCAGCCATGCCGCATGCGTCAGGCGTGCCGCTGAGCTGAGGGAGGAGTCCTGCTGGCACGTGTGACCTCCTTTTGGGGAAACGGATGCGCCTCTGCGTTCTCGCGCCGGGACATTGCGGTGCCGCAAGTTCCGTCGGCGCGACGAGGCTGTTGCTTGCGATGCGGCGCATGTCAGATGACGAGGCTTGCGGTCTCGACGATCCGAGCCGACGGCAGCCAACCCACGACGAAGGTAAAGTCGTAGGTGGCGCGGACGGTCACGAGGCCGGTGCCGTTGGGTTCGGGGCAGGTGCTCTCGACCTGGAGTTCGAGGCGGCCAGCCCGCAGCACTGGTACCTGCTGCAGCAGCGAGGCCTGGTTCACTGTGGCCGCCTCGCAATCGCCCGTCCCAAGCGAGCGGTTCACGCTGACCAGCGCGCCGCGCGCCGCCTCGGCGGCGAGGTTGCGCAACGACTGGACGACTATGTTGTAGCGGGCCACCTCGATTGCGGTCAGCAGCAGGCTGATCGCCAGCAGCCCAATGACAGCGAACTCCACCGCGGCGACGCCGCGGCAGTCGTGCCGGAGCGCGGCGAGCCGATTACGACAGGCGCGCCAAGACATTCGCATTCGTCGCACCGATGGCGTCGAAGGGTATAAGCGCGCTGGTCGGGAACAAAGGTACGAATGGTTGGGTGATGCTGATCCTCACGTAGCTCGCCATGCCCGTCGTGCAGTTGGCGTTGCAGGCGACTACAGCGCCGTTGGCGCCTGCCGCGGTCGGGCATTGGCATGGTGGGCGGGTGACCGTGACGGTCGCGCCGGGCCCGGCGCCAGCTTCTGCGGCCGCACGGATGCCGGCCGTGTCGTTGGGAGCGCGCAGCGCGAACTGTGCGCCCGCACGCGCCGCGTTCTCGAGCCGGATCGAGGAGTCGACCGCACGGCCGAGATCCGTCGCCCCGGCCAGCAGTAGCAGCACGACGGGTGCGAGGAACGCAAACTCCACCGCCGCGATCCCGCGGCTGTTGGCCCGGAGGAGAGACATGCGCCGATAGGCGCAGACGAGGGGTGCGCGCATGTGGCTACTCGACCAGACGCACGACGCGGGTCTGCGGCACGATCCCGCCGAGCCCTAGGCCCTCGCAACCCATCGTGCTCAGCCCGCTGTCGCCTGTCATGGCGACGGTGCCGCCGACTAGTACGGAACAGAGGCTGTTGCCGCTGAAGCCGCTGTAGCGAACATTGGCGTTTGGGAAGTACATGCCGCCCGTCAACGATGTCGCGGTGCCGCCGTTGATTTGCGCCGGCGGGTTCCCCTGGTTGCCGGTGCGCGCACGTGGATCGCGGAAGAACAAGATGCCAGCGTAGTCGGGGTCAGACGCGCTGCCGCCGACTAAGGTCACGGTTGCGTTGGCACTAATCTGCGGCCCGCGCGCGTTGTCGCCCGTGAAAACCATAGTGATGCCGTTGCCCGGCCGGCAGGCCGGGCAACGCACGGTGCCACTCGTCACGTTGAAGGCTGCATCGTAGAAGTGGTAAACGCCGGGCGTTAACGTCACGATCGTGTTCGCGCCCCTGATGTCGAGCGCGCAGATCGCCTGTCCCGCAGGCGGCGGGTTGATGGTTATGCTGCTGTTGACGGTCCCGTTCCTCGGGATAGAGCCACTGAAGCAGCGCGCGTTGGTGAAGGCCGGCAGCGTCTTCCTGTCGAGGGCTGCAAAGGGGTTTGTAGCGGGCAGCGCATTGGTCGTGACGTTGCCCTCGCAGCCAGTGCATCCGCCAGAGGAGACCAGCGCGAGCGCGTCCAGTGTGGCGGCGTTGCCTACGCGTATCGCCTCGCTGGTGATCGCGTTCGACACGGCGGCGCAGTTCGGCATCTGCACATTGGTGCTCCCCGAGGCGCTCACGCCGATGCTGGGGAGAGGTGTACCGACACCGCCAACCAGACAGGCCGGGCCGTCGTTTTGTACCGTTGCGACGGCGCGCGCGCCGATCTGCTGCAAGCCGTTCGCGACGAAGATGCGCGATATCAGCCGCGCGCGGTCGCGTTCGACGATCACCTCCACTGCGCGGGCGTTACCGACTTGCGACCCAGTCGTGGGTGGAATGTTGACGATGACACGCGTCGCGGACTGCGCATGGGTAAAGCCGTTGCCTGTGGCGGTGTCGCGTGCCGCAGCAACGGCGTTCGCGCGCTGGCTTGCGACCGCGTAGCCCAGCGCGTCGGCCGTGTAGTTCAGACGCATCGCGCCGACATGAGCCGCGAAGTCGGCGGCATTCTGCGCATCGCGGCGGGTGAGGTACCAACTGCCCCCCTCCGTCGCGAGCCCGACGAAGCCAAGCGCGATGCCGGCCGTGACGCCGAAAAGGGCGACCGTCGCGCCGCGCCGATCCCGCGGCCAAGCACAGAAAGAGTGATTATGACCCATAATCTTGCGAAGAGTGTCCGAGCTGTGTGTGGTTGAGACGAGAAATCCGCCCGTTTTGGACGGCATGAAACGACCAGTTCGGTTCTAAATCAGAAACTATAATGCGTGAATGGGCGAATATTTTCACAATTTCGTCATCAAAAAAATGCTCAATTATTTGATCAATAAATCAACATAATGTTATTCCAGAAATGTTCATAGGACGAATGGATATGATCTAATTATTATTATGCTCGGGCTTGCGGCTTTTGGGGTCGTTTTGCCCTTTGGCGATCAATTGTCCGTGTGGGTTGATTGTCAAATTGGATCACAGCTGAGATAGGAAGCAGATACATGCGTCATATCGTATCGATCATCTCCTCGATGCGTCGCGCCGTGGGCGATCAGAAGGGGGTGACGGCCGTCGAGTACGCCGTCATCGGGGCCCTGATCATCGTCGGCGCCGTCACCGCCATCACACAGACGGGCGATGGCCTCGAGGCTGCCTTCGGCAACATCGCGGGCGCGCTACGAGGCTGATTGTACAGGCGCGGCAGGCCGGACCGGAACATGCCGGCCTGCCCGCTCTCCATGCCCCGATCGATTAGGCCCTTCATGTCACGCAGCACCTCCCACGCGACGCAGCCATCTGGCCCGCGCGCAGGGCTCGGAGCCGGTGGGCGCATCGCCTGTGAGTGCGCGTGTGGCTCGGCAGAATGCACATGATTGTCGCGACGCTCGCCATCGCAGCCGTCCCGCTGCTCGCCCTTGTCGCCTGGCGCGATATCGTCAAGCGCGAGATCCCCGACATCGCCTGCCTTGCCATCGCCGCGCTTGGCCTCGCAGGCCGCGCCACGCTCGGCTGGGGCGCCGTTGCGGCGTCTCTCGCGACTGCGACGATTCTGTTCGCGCTCTTGGTCATCCTACACGCCCGAGGCGTGCTCGGCGGCGGCGATGTGAAGCTCGCCTCCGCGGTTGCGGCCGGGCTCGCCCCGCTGGCGACCTGGGACTTCGTTGTAACAACGGCGCTCGCCGGCGGTCTGCTGGCTCTTCCCTACCTGGCGCTGCCGCGCTTGCCGCAGGCGGCACCTGTGCTGCCCGCCCGGCCACCCAGCGGCGCAATGCAGCGCGTGGCTTCGGTTGAGGCTTGGCGCATGCGCCGCGGCGGCCCTCTGCCTTACGGCGTAGCCATCGCCGCCGGCGCTAGCCTCACCATCCTTCAGACGTCAGGGAACTGACCCGTGCCCCTTCGCCTGCTTGTCGCCTTCATCCTCCTCGCTACCTCGTCCGGCCTCGGCCTAATCGCCTACAAGGCCCTAAACCCGCAGCCTGTGAATGCGGCGGCGCCGACCATGGTGCGGATCTTCGTCGCGCGTGCACCGACACCCGCAGGCACGCTTCTAAAGCAAGAGGACATGCGGGAGCGCGCAGTCGCGCCGGGCGAAGTGCCACGCGGCGCCGTGCTGGCGACCGAGGACGGCCGAGCCGAACTGCAGGGCGCGATGGCGCGGCGCTTCTTCGGTGCGGGCGAGGTCATCTTGGCCGACGATGTGCTGCGACCCCGCGACCGCGGCTTCCTCGCCGCCGTGCTGCGTCCGGGCCTGCGTGCCGTCGCGATCGGCGTTGATGCGAACACGGGCGCAGCAGGGCTTATCTTCCCGGGCGATTTCGTGGACGTGATTCTGACGCAGTCCTTCGGCGCGCAGGAGGCCTCGGCCGGCCGCCGCATGGCGGCCGAGACGGTGCTTGCTGGTGTGCGCGTGATCGCTGTCGACCAGCAGATCACGCAGGGCGCACCTGTCAGCGCCGCCGCGACCGGCACGCCCAGCAGCCGCGTCGCGCGTACCGTCACGCTCGAGGTGACCCCCGAACAGGCTGAGCGCTTAGCCCTGGCCGAGCGACTTGGCCGGCTCACCCTTGCACTGCGCGCTATCGACGCGCCGGCGGAGGGAGAGGAGCCGCGCCCGGCCACCACAGTGTTCGGTGCCGATGTCTCGCCCGCTCTAAACCGAAGCGAGCCAAACGCGGCGCCCCGGATGAGGGTGATTCAGGGAAGCACCGCGGGCGAGGTCGTCTTTCGATGAAATCTCACACCGGACGGTACGGCGACGGCAAGGAGGCGGTGATGGATATCGCTGAAGCGAAGGCCGCGCGCGAGGAGCCTGTTAGCACGACCGGCCCCGGGCTCGACGGGCAGGCCAAGCGTGCTCACTTCCTCGCCTTCGTAGCAGACCAGGCGACGGAGGATGCCCTGCGGGGTGGCCTCTCCGGCGTCCTCGTCAACCCACAGATCCGCCACGGCGGCGTTCAGGCCGCCGTCAAAGCGCTAGAGCACGAGGATCCGCCACGGGTCGCCTTTGTGGATATCGGGGGGACGTCGGATCAACTCACCTGGCTCGGGGCGCTGGCAACGGTCGTGGCGCCCGATGTCACCGTCATCGTCACCGGCGACCGCGCCGACATTGAGTTCTACCGCGAAGTTACGCGCATAATGGGTGTGGACGAGTACGTCGCCAAGCCACTCACGCGCGACAAGGTCGCCTCCTTAGTCAAGCCGCATTTGACCGGCGAAGAGGTTGAGGAGGCAGTGAGCCGTGGCGGTCGTGTGGTCGCCGTTTGTGGAACGCGAGGCGGCGTCGGCGCGACCACGGTGGCGGTAAACTTGGCGCTGCAGGTCGCCGAGACCTCCCGCACCCACGTCGCTCTGCTCGATCTGCATCTGCGCGGCGGACATACGGCGATGATGCTCGGCGAGCGGCCAAGCGCAGGACTACGCCGTGCGCTCGAGAACCCGCAGATGATGGATTCCTTATTCCTGGAGCGCGTCGCCATCCCTGTCGGCGAGCGACTGCGTGTGCTCGCGGCCGACGAGCCCTTCGATGCCGATCCGCGCCCAACGCCCGAAGCGGTCGGGCGGCTTATCGAGATCCTGCGCCAGCGCTTCAACCTGATCGTCGTGGACGTACCCACGCCGCCCTCGCTGGCGGACCGTCAGGCGCTCGCGGTTGCCCGGCAGACGCTCGTGGTCTTCAGCCCCGATATGGTCGCGCTGCGCGAGGCCGAGCAGGCGAGGCGTCTGGTCACGGGGCTGACCGGCGCTGGCCGTACGCTCATGGTGATGAACCGAGCCGGTTGTCCGGGTGCACTCAGCATGCCGGTGATCAAGGAGGCGCTCGGCGGCAAGCCCGACGTGCTAATCCCCGACCTCCCTCGGGAGGTACCAAAGGCCACAAACCTTGGCCGTCCGGCGCTGCGCGATAGCCGCGCATTGCGCCGCGCACTCGCCCCGCTGACACAGGAGGTCTGCGGCACCCGCATCCATAGGGAGGGGGGGCTGCTACGCCGCCTCATTGGCCGATGAAACGCTTCGGCCGACGCATCCACCTCGTGCCGCCTGCCTCATCTGCCGATGACTGGGCGGCGCATAACGACAATTCCCCTTCTGCTGAGGAGGAAGCTCGTCAGGATGGGCGCAGCAGCCGGGTCGCATTGCGGCTCGCGATGCTCGGCGAGGCTGGAGAGACGGCGCTCGATCCCACCGTGCTCGAGCGTCTGCGTATTCTGGTGCTGGAGTACCTGCGGCCAGAGGTGGCGGTGACGCTGACCCACGAACAACTCCGCAAGCAGTTGGAGACGGTGATCCACGAACTGGCGGACCGCGAGCGGGTCGAGCTCTCGAGCCGTGCTCAGGCGCAGCTGACCGATGATCTCGTCAACGAGATGATCGGGTATGGCCCGCTGGAGCCTCTGCTGCAGGACGACAGCATCGCCGACATCATGGTGAATGGTCCAGAGCGCGTCTTCGTTGAGATCGCAGGGAAGATCCACCCGACCGGTGTTCGCTTCCGCAGCCATGAGCAACTCGCAGCCACCGCTCAGAAGATCGCCGCCGGCGCCGGGCGGCGGGTGGACGAGGCGAGCCCACTGGTGGACTGCCGCCTGCCCGATGGGAGCCGAGTGAACATAGTCTTCCCGCCGCTTGCGGTGGATGGCGTCTATGTCTCCATCCGCAAGTTCTCCCGTCGCGGCTTCGATATGCAAGCGCTCGTAGAGAACGGCACCATGACGCCACCGGTGGCCCGTATCATCGAGATCGCGACGCGGTGCAGGCTCAACATGCTGATCTCGGGCGGCACCGGATCTGGCAAGACGACCCTGATGAACGCGCTGAGCCGAGATATCCATCATCACGAACGGATCGTCACGATCGAGGATGCCGCGGAGCTTCAGCTGCAGCAGCCCCATATTGTGCGGCTGGAGACACGCCCGGCCAATCTTGAGGGCGCTGGCGAGGTGACACAGCGCCAGTTGGTCAGGAATGCGCTGCGCATGCGGCCCGACCGAATCATTGTAGGCGAGGTCCGCGGGCCCGAGGCCTTCGACATGCTCCAGGCGATGAACACGGGTCATGACGGGTCGATCTGCACCGTCCATGCGAATTCGGCCCGCGACGCGCTGACGCGCATCGAGAACATGGTGCAGATGGGAGCTACCAATCTGCCGCACAGCGCGATCCGTTCCCAGTTGGTTAGCGCGCTTGACCTCGTGATCCAAATCGAGCGCCAGCGCGATGGCCAGCGCAGGATTGCAGCGGTCTCGGAGATATGCGGGCTCGAAGGCGATGTCGTCACGATGAACGAAGTCTTCTCCTTCGAGTATGCGGGCGAGGACATGTCCGGCCGCATCCTCGGCCGCTACACCAGCGCCCGCGTACGGCCTGCCTTCCAGGAGCGGCTGGAGTATTTCGGCCTGCTTGGCGCATGGATGGAGGCGATGCAGCGCGTATGACCTTCGTATCGCCCATCCTGATCGCCGCCATCGCAGTCGTTATGCTGCTCCTGGCCGCGCTGCTCCTGCTCAGGTGGGGGCCTGAGAAGGCGCTGCGCGGGCGCGCCGAGAGCCTCGGCCTCGGACGCGGCCGGACTCAGGTTGGTTCCGATGCGAGTCCAAGCATTCGCGGTACTGCGCGCGACGAGCAGCCGCTCGGGATGCGGCTCTTGGGCCTGCTCGGCCGCAACCCGGAGATTCCTCGGCGCTACACGATGGCATGGCAGGTGGCCGTCGCGATTGGGGCGGCGAGCGGTGTTGTCGCCGCATGGCAGATGCAGATCTATGTGGGAACCATGCTCGGCCTCATGCTCGGCTCCGCGGTCGCGCTCGGCACGATGCGCCTGCTGTTCTTGCGCGCGGCGGCCAACTATTCGGGCTTGCTGTTCGTCCAGATTCCTGACGCTATCTCTCTCGTGCTGCGCGTCGTGCGCGCCGGCCTCCCGATCTCCGAGGCGATCCGCACCATTGCGCTGGAATCGCCCTCCCCGACGGCGGATGAGTTTGGCCGCGTCGCCCAAGAGACTTCGATCGGCGTCCCGCTGGAAGTTGCGGTGTTAAACCTCTACCGCCGAAGTGGCGTGCAGGAATACGCTTTCCTCTCGGTCACGCTCGGCCTGCAGTCCCAGTCGGGCGGCAACCTTGCCGAGACCCTCGCCAACCTGTCGGACCTCGTCCGGCGACGCGTTGCGATGGCCGCGAAGGTGAAGGCCTTATCCGCTGAGGCGCGGGCCTCGGCCACGATTCTCATCATCATGCCCTTTGTGGTTGGTGCGGTTCTGGCCTTCATATCGCCGGCTTATGTCGCGGACCTTTTCGTTCATGAGAGGTCATCGGCCTTTCTGCTCGCATTCGTCGTGCTGATGACGACTGGCATCCTGACGATGCGATGGATGATCCGGAGAAGCGCGACAGATTGATGAGCGATCCCTTCGTCATGGCCGCGATCGCCGGGAGCCTTGGCGCCGCGCTGGCGTGCCTCGCGGCGCTCCTGATCTCACGTGAGGCGGCGCATCGCGATCTGATGCGACGAGCCCAGCGTTTGATACGCGGAGATGCGCCCGGGAACACTGGGCCCGCGCGCACGGCTGGTAGTGTGCTGCTCGGGAGCATTGGGCGCTTGGGGGAGGCGCTGCGCGGCACAGTTTTCTTTTCTCGGCGCGATGTGGAGATAATCGAGCGCGCGACGCAATCCGCGGGGCTTGATGGGCGCCGTCTGGGTGCAGCGGTCATCGGGTCAAAGGCAATCTTGCTAATGCTGTGCCCAGTTGTGGCATACGCCATCTCTGGCATGCTCGGTTTCGGTCTGCGCGGGCAGTTGGTTTTCGTGCTGGCGGCGGCGTTGCTCGGCAGCATTGCGCCGAACTGGCTCCTGGCTTCGGTCCAGCGCTCCTATACCAGCGGCTTACGCAGGGGCCTTCCCGATGCGATGGACCTGATGGTCGTCTGCACCGAGGCGGGCCTTGGCCTGGAGAGCGCGCTCGAGCGCGTCTCGATCGAGCTCCGCGCCTCCGCGCCTGGCGTCGCTATGGAGTTCGGTCTTCTGGTGCAGGACCTTCGCCTAACTGTGGACCGTCGTGCGGCGCTCCAGAAGTTCGGTGATCGGTCCGGGGTCGAGGGCTTCCGACGCCTCTCCGCAACGCTCTCGCAAACGCTGAAATACGGCACGCCGATCGGCCAAGCGCTGCGCAGCCTTGCCGCGGAGATGCGTCAGGAGCGACTGATCCGTATCGAGGAGAAGGCGGCGCGGCTGCCCGCCCTGCTAAGTCTTGCCTTGGTCGCCTTTATCCTACCCTGCCTGTTCATCGTGCTGGCCGGACCGGCCGCCATGCGCGTCCTAGATGCGGTTGCAGGGCGCTAGGCACCCGTAGGGTAAACGATGGATAGGGCCCAATTCAGGCGCGGCACGCGATCCGCAACTGTTGGCCTAAACCTGCTCGGCCCGCCAGACGGCTGCTCGATCCGCGCGGACCGCGATCGTCCCCCCAATTTGCGCGCGCTGACTTTCGACGCTTGGAGGGCTGTGCCAGCCTGCCGAGGCCACCACACGGATCCGCCGCATGCGTATCGCCGTCCTCCACTTCGCGCATGAGACCGTCACGTTCCTGCCCTTCGACACGACGCTGGAGGATTTCCGCTACCCCGGCTCGCCCGCTTCGGGAGAGGCGCTGCTGGCGACCGACCCAAAGGGCTATATCGGCGGCTTTGTTCAGGTTGCGCGCGAGTACGCCGATGTGGAACTGACCGGCATCGAATCGCCGCTCTGGCCGAAGACCGGCACTGGGTCCGGCTGGGTCACCACCGAGGCCTTCGAGACTTTTCTCGGTCGAATGGTCGCGCAATTGCGCGAACAGGGCCCCTTCGACGGCGTCTACATGGCGCTACATGGCGCGATGGCCGTGCGCGGCGTGCCCCGCCCTGAGGCCGAGATCGCGCGCCGTGTGCGCGACGCCGTCGGGCCGGACGCAAAGCTCGCCGCCACCTTCGATCCGCACGGGAACGAGGATGCGGAGTTCCTCCGCCATGCCGATCTCGCCTTCTGCGTGAAGTACTTCCCGCATTACGACATGCACCTGCAGGGCCAGCGCGCTGCGCGCATGTTGGTGCGCGCGATCCGCGGCGACTACCGCCCTGCGACCGTCACGCGGAAGCTGCCGATCCTGACGCCCACCGTCATGCAATGGACCGGCGCGCCGCCTTGGTCCGACCTGATCCAGCGGGCGCTGGTGTGGGAAGCGCGCGCACCCGATCTCTTCGTCAACGTCTTCTTCGGCTTCCCCTGGAGCGACGTGCCCGATGCTGGCATGACCTTCCAAGTCATAACCAACAGCGATCCGGCGCTGGCCGAGCGCGTCGCGCGCGACATGGCCGGCTGGGCCTGGCGCCGGCGGGCCGATCTCGTGGCCAGCGCGCGCATCTGCCGGATGGCCGAAGGCGTCGACCTCGCCCGTCAGGCAGTTGCGGAGGGGAGCGCGCCCGTCGTGTTGGCGGATCACAGCGACCGATCCGGCGCGGCCACCTGGCTGCTCAAGGAAATCATGTCCCAGCGCCTGCGCCGCACGCTCGTTGCGACCATCGCTGATGCTGACGCGGTGCAGGCGGTGCTGGAGGCCGGCGCCGTCCCCGGCACGCCCTTCGATCGCGCGGTCGGCGGGCGGCTCGACGATTCGGCTGGTGCGCCGGTGCGCGTGACTGGCGCCGTGCTCGGCGCGGCCCCCGCCACCACGCCACGCGCGATGGGCGGCGGGCAGCGCTGGGTGCTGGTCGCCTTCGGCGAGGGCAATGTCCTCGTGCTGAGTTCCTACCTGGTCCAGATCACGGAGCCGGAAGAGCTTTGGCGCCTCGGCCTGCGCGCCGAGGATTTCGACGTCATCGCTATCAAGTCGCGCGTGCATTTTCGCCGCGGCTTCGACGACAGCGGCTTCGCGCCCACCATCCTGCCGGTCGAACCCGATGAGCCCTTTCTCGGTACCGCGCGGCTCGAGGCGCTGAACTACCGGCACCTCGACCCGCGCGACTTCTACCCCTATGGCGCTCCGCCCGACCCGCTGGGCTGAGCGGGCGCTCGGCGCGTGAACCCCTCACGGCATCGGCCTTGGACGTGCGTTCGGGCTTAGCTTGGGTGCCTCAGATGGTCACGTCGATGCATTGGCGTCGTCGGTTGCGCGTCCCCGATTTGAACCCTGCGGCGGGTTCCAACCTCAAGGCTGCAGCACATGATCCTTCCGGGTGACTGCTGTTCGGTACAGGCGGCTCCAGGCTCCCCGGACCCCTCCCGCCAGGAGGCTTAGCCTCCTGGACCTCGATCAGTTTTGGGTTGGAGAGGGAGGGGGCAACGCGCGCCCTTCATCACCGGCGCGTCGGTGACGCCCCCTCCCTCTCCAACCCAGACTCATGGGTTCCAAGGGGCCACTGCCCCTTGGCAGGGTGGGTCTGGGAGGGACAGCGTCCCTCCCAGGGAACGTCCTCAAGCCGCCGGCAGCCGCACGATGAAGCGCGCGCCTGTCACGCAGCCCTCGGCGTCGCGGCGGTTTTCCGCGGCGATACGGCCGCGCAGCCCTTCGACGATCTGGCGCGAGATCGACAGGCCGAGGCCCGAATGCTGGCCGAAGCGCTCGCCGCGCGGGCGTTCCGTGTAGAAGCGGTCGAAGATGTTCTCGAGTTTCCCTTCGGGGATGCCGGGGCCTTCATCCTCGACGGTGAACTCGACAAAGCTGCCGAGCGGGCGTGCGCGCACCGTCACCTTCCCCTCGGGCGGGCTGAAGGAGATGGCGTTGCCGATCAGGTTGCGGAACACCTGCACGATGCGCCCTTCGACGCCGCGGACCGTCAGGCCCTCCGCAGGCGCTTCGATTTCCACATGCGGATCGCCGTCCTCGCGCGTGGCGGCGTGCAGTTCTGCCAGAGCGCCGAGGATGGGCGCGACATCCACCGGCTGCGCGATGGTGCGCGAGAGTTCCGCATCCACCTTGGAGCTGTCGGAGATGTCGGCGATCAGCCGGTCCATCCGCACTGCATCGTCGGAGATGATCTGCAAAAGGCGCCTTTGCTTCACCGTGTCCTCGATGCGGCGCAGCGTCTCGATCGCGGAGCGGACGGAGGTGAGCGGGTTGCGCAGCTCATGCGCGACATCGGCCGCGAAGCGTTCATTCGCGTCGATCCGCGCCCAGAGCGCGCGCGCCGCCGCCTGCAGGTCGCGCGCGAGCACGCCGATCTCGTCGTCGCGTGCCAGCAGCGCCTTCGGCACGCTGCCGCCGCGGCCTTCGCCTTCGCGCATCGCGGCCGCGGATTCCGCCAGCTGCAGGATCGGCGTCGCCAGCGTACGCGCCAGATAGATCGAGGCCAGCACCGTCAGCAGCAGCGCCAGGCCGAACAGCGCGAGGACGGAGACGCGGATTTCCAGCAGCCGCGCATCCACTTCGCGCGCCTCGCGCGTCAGCAGCACGATGCCGACGGTGGTGGCGCCCCGGCGGGCGGGTTCGGTGACCGAGACCAGGAGCCGCCCTTCCGCCGTGCGCCGGATATAGGGGCGCACGCCCGCCTCCAGCGCCTGGCGCAGCTCCTCGCGCCGGTCGCCGGTGCCGGAGACGCTGAATTCCGGCTGCCAGTCGAAGGATGGCGCATCGGGGTTCACATCCACCGTCACCGTCTGCGGCGAGCCGCGCGGCAGGATGGTCAGGATGCGGTCATAGAGGCCGGCGATCGTGCCGGCGAAGGCGCCACGTGGCTCGGGTGGGGAGAGCGGTTCGGTGACGATCGCCCCGCCCGGCCCTTCGCGCACGCGGCTGTCGGCGACGAGCAGGCCGGTGGTGTCGAACAGCCGCGCCTGGGTGTTGGGCGAGGGCTCGACCAGCCGGCGCAGCAGTGGGCGGGCGGCTTCAGGCACCAGGATGGTGCGGTCATCGCGCGTGCGCGTGCCGGCTTCGGCGATGGCGCCGGCATAGATGCGCGCCTGGGTGCGGAGCGATTCGACCTCGGCCGCCAGCAGGCCGTTCTGGTACTGGTCGAGATAGAGGAGTGCGGCCGCCAGCAGCGCCGGCGGCAGGGCGTTCAGCAGCAGGATGCGCCGCAGCAGCGGCGACAGCCAGCGCCGCGGCCGGGTTTCGCGTCTCGTCTCGACCAGCGGCGGGCCGCTTGCGTCTGGCATGGGCCGAGCCTAGCCCGCCCTGCGGCGCGCGTCAGGCTTCCTTGTAGCGATAGCCGAGGCCGTAGAGCGTCTCGATCTGCGCGAAGTCGTTGTCCACCTGGCGGAACTTCTTGCGCACGCGCTTCACATGGCTGTCGATGGTGCGGTCGTCCACATAGATGTTCTCGCCATAGGCCGCGTCGATCAGCTGGTCGCGGTTCTTGACCATGCCGGGGCGGACGGCCAGCGCCTTCACCAGCAGAAACTCCGTGACCGTCAGCTGCACCTGACCGCCCTTCCAGAGGCAGGTGTGCTTGGTTTCGTCCAGCACCAGGTCGCCGCGGGCGATGATGCCGCCAGCCGGCGTGCCGCTGCCTTCGGCGCGGCTCGCCTCGTTCCGGCGCAGCAGGGCGCGGATGCGCTCCAGCAGCAGGCGCTGGCTGAAGGGCTTGGTGATGTAGTCATCGGCGCCGAGGCGCAGGCCCATCAGCTCGTCCAGCTCGTCATCCTTGCTGGTCAGGAAGATGACCGGCATGGCGCTGCGCTGGCGCAGGCGCTGCAGCAGCTCCATCCCGTCCATGCGCGGCATCTTGATGTCGAGCACCGCGAGATCGACGGGGCGGGCCATCAGGCCCTGCAGGGCGCTTTCCCCGTCGGTGAAGGTGCGGACCTGGAACCCCTCCTGCTCGAGTGTCATGGACACCGAGGTGAGGATGTTGCGGTCATCGTCCACGAGGGCGATGGTGGCTGGCACGGCTGGATACTCCTTCGCCCCCCGGGCCGAAGCCTGGACCCGTAGCGGGGCTTGGCGGCACTCTGGCGGCAGATTGTGGCAAAGACGGGTCGGACAACCGGAGAGGATATGGCGACGGACGGGCACGGCTTCGAGGCGCGGCGTCTGGTCCGGGGGGCCATCTCGGCCACGCTGGCCACGAGCGCGGAGGGGGCGCCCTTCGCCGCCCTCGTCACCCCGGCGACCGCCCCTGATCTCTCGGTGCTGCTGCTGCTCTCCTCCCTGTCGGAGCATACGCGCCAGCTGCGGGCGGAGCCGCGCTGCGTGGTGCTGTTCACCGGCCGGCCGGAGGGGGCGAACCCCCAGACCGCGCCGCGCGTGACGCTGACCGGCCTGGCCGAGCCGGTGCCGGAGGCCGAGGTGCCGGCGCTGAAGGCGCGCTGGCTGGCGAAGCACCCCTATGCCGCGCTCTACGCCGATTTCGGCGATTTCGCGCTGTGGCGCATCCGGCCCGGCGGCGGGCTGATGGTCGGCGGCTTTGCCCGCGCGACGCGGCTGCGCCTGGCCGATTTGCTGCCCGACCCGGCGGCGGTCGCCGCGATCGCCGCGGCGGAGGCCGAGATCATCGCCCATGTGAATGACGACCACGCCGATGCCGTCGCCGCCATGGCCGAGGGGCTGCTGGGCGGGACCCCCGGGGCGTGGCGGATCGTGGCCGTGGACTGCGATGGCTGCGACCTGGCGCTGGGGGAGACGGTGCTGCGCCACGCCTGGGACGCCCCGGCCGCCGATGCGGATGGCGTGCGCACGGCGCTGATCCGGGCGGCCCGGGCGGGCCGGTCCGGGCAGGCTGGCTAAGCTCCACAAGTCCTTGTCATACAAGTAACTGGGCGGTTCGTATTGCGATTCGGGCCTTAGCCGCCGTAATTCTGCCGCCCTCGTCCCCCAAGGGTGCGGGGGTGCGCGGCAGACCGGTCCGCCACGTGGTTGTGGGCGCCGCGCCCGGTTCGGAGGAAGTTGATGACGTCCGCTGTTTCTCCCCTCTCGGGCACCGGCGTGGCCGGCCCGGCGGCGATCCACGCCAATCTGACGGCAGCCGGGCTCTATGCCCATGCGCTGCGCCGGGGTGAGGGGCGGTTGTCCGCGGATGGGGCCTTCATGGCCGTGACCGGCCAGCACACCGGCCGCTCCGTCCAGGACAAGTTCGTGGTGGACGACGCCGAAATCCGTGACGCGATCTGGTGGGGCAAGATCAACCAGCCGATGGCGCCGGCGAATTTCGCCAAGTTCACCGGCCAGGTCCGCGAATGGCTCGGCCAGCGGACGGAGCTGTTCACGCAGGACCTCTATGCCGGCGCCGATCCCGCGCACCGCATCCGCGTGCGACTGGTGACGACGAATGCCTGGCACGCGCTGTTCGCGCGCAACATGTTCATCCGCCCCGCGCGCGAGGAACTGGACGGCTTCGCGCCCGACTACACCATCCTACACGCGCCGGAGCTTGAGGCGAACCCGGCCGAGATCGGCTGCCGTACCTCCACCTGCATCGCGCTGAGCTTCGCCGCGCGCACCATCTGCATCGCTGGCACGAGCTATGCGGGGGAGATCAAGAAGTCGATCTTCACCGTGATGAACTGGATCCTGCCCGAGCGCGGCGTGCTGCCCATGCATTGCTCGGCCAATGTGGGCGCGGCGAGCGATGCGGCGCTGTTCTTCGGCCTGTCGGGCACGGGTAAGACCACGCTATCGTCTGACCCCGAGCGCGGGCTGGTCGGCGATGACGAGCATGGCTGGGGCGAAGGCGGCATCTTCAACTTCGAAGGCGGCTGCTACGCCAAGGTCATCAAGCTGTCGCAGGAAGCCGAGCCGCAGATCTGGGACGCCTCCCACCGCTTCGGCGCGGTGCTGGAGAATGTGATCGGCGACGAGCACGGCCATCTCGACCTCGACGACAACCGCCTGACCGAGAACACCCGGTCCTGCTACCCGATCGAGTTCATCCCGAACACGGTCGCCGGCGGCCGCGCGGGCAAGCCGAAGACGGTGGTGATGCTGACGGCGGATGCCTTCGGCGTGCTGCCGCCGATCGCCAAGCTGACGCCGGCGCAGGCCATGTACCACTTCCTGTCGGGCTACACCGCGCGCGTTGCGGGCACCGAGAAGGGGCTGGGCAAGGAGCCGCAGGCGACCTTCAGCACCTGCTTCGGCGCACCCTTCCTGCCGCGCCACCCCGAGGTCTATGGGCGCATGCTGGCCGAGCGCATCGCCAAGGACGGCGCGCAGGTGTGGCTGGTGAACACCGGCTGGACCGGCGGCGCCTACGGCACCGGCAAGCGGATGAGCATCCAGCACACCCGTGCGCTGCTGCGCGCCGCGCTGGATGGTTCGCTGGCGAAGGTGGAGTTCGTGCGCGACCCGTTCTTCGGCCTGATGATGCCGAAGGCGGTGCCGGGCATTCCGGCCAGCGTGCTGAATCCGCGCGAGACCTGGGCCGACAAGGACGCCTATGACCGCCAGGCGAAGCATCTGGTCTCCCTGTTCGAGAAGAACTTCGAGACCTTTGCGGGCGCGGTCGGCGAGGACGTGAAGGCTGCCGCAATCCGCGCGGCGGCGTAACGGACTGGCATCGCGGGGTGGGCAGGCCTATTTTGTGGCCATGAGCGACCAGCCCCGCGACCTTGTCCTGGACACGCTGCGCGCCATCCGGGGCGATCTCGGCGAGTTGCGCAGCGACGTGGCCGAGGTGAAGGAACGGCTTGGCATCCTGGAATCCCAGTATGCCAGCCTGTCCCGCCGCATGGACCGGCTGGGCGGCGACCTCGAGCAGGTGAAGCGCTGGCTTGGCCTGATCGAGGCCTGATGCCCCTCGACGACACAGCGCGCCGCGGTCGGCGCGACGATGGTCCGCCGCCGGCGCGCAACGTGCTGGGCGGCGTGCTGCTGCCCTGTTCGGTCGCGCCGCTGACGGGCTTCTTCCGCGATGGCTGCTGCAACACCGGGCCGCATGACCACGGCCTGCATGTGGTCTGCGCGCAGGTCACCGCCGAATTCCTCGCCTTCTCCAAGGCGCGCGGCAACGACCTTTCGACGCCGCGGCCAGAATACGGCTTTGCCGGCCTGACACCCGGCGATCGCTGGTGCCTCTGCGCGGCCCGGTGGGAAGAAGCGCGGCGCGCCGGGCTTGCCCCGCCCGTGCTGCTGGAGGCGACCCACATTGCCGCCCTGCAGGTGGTGGAGCTGGCACATCTGAAGGCGCACGCGCTCGACGAAGCGTGAACCGGCCCCGCCCCGGCGCGCACGCAGAGGAGGCGGCGCGTCGCAGGGGCTGACCGTCAGCGCTGCGCGGCCAAGACCTCGCGCCAGAACGCCTCGTCCGCCTTCCACCAGGCATGCGCGCCGATGGGCAGCCGCTGGCCGGCCAGCTGGAAGGCGCGGCGCGGATGCAGTTCGAAGGCGAAGTCCAACGCCTCGCGCGGGGTCGGTACGCGCCAGCCGGGATGGAACAGCGGCGCGTGGCAGGACCAGAACTCGTCTTCCGGCCGCGGGAAGTCGCGCAGGTACTCCGCCGCGCCGCGACCCTGGCGCGCTTGCCGCAACAGCACGCGTGCATGCGTCTTGCGCGCGAAATGCCGCCAGAGATACGGCCGCGCTGCGAGCCGCGTCAGGTCGAGCCGTCCGTCCAGCACCGCCAGCGCATCCGCAGGCGACCGCAGCGAGAAGCCGCCATTGCCGACGATCCGTGGCTGCGCGCCCAAGCCGCTGCGGAACCAGCCATGGTCGAACCAGGGCGGCCCGACATAGGAATAGCCACGCGCCGCCCAGGCGCCGAGCCCTTCGCGCAGCAGCAGGCAATCGGTTTGATAGACCAGCATCTGCCGATAGCCCGCGAACAGCCGATAGGGCACGGGCGAGAGCATCAGCGCGTTGTAGGCGGCGCGGCTGGCGAAATTGGCCGCCGGCAGTGCGACGACGCGGAAATCCGCATGCGCGAAGCCGATCTCCATGCCTTCTGGTACCAGCAGAAAGCGCGGATGGTTCTCGCCATGGCGGCGCAGTGTCTCGAGCGCGAAGAACTCGCGCTCGGTCAGCCTCGGCGTGTGCAGCATGAAGACGATGGCAAGCGCACCCGTGCCCAGATCGGGCCAGGCGGTGGGTGGCGGCGGCTGCCAGCCGGGTGGCAGTCCGGCGAGGCTCACCGGCGGCGGAAGCCTGGGATGGCGGCGGCCAGCGCCGTGCAGACCATGAAGGCCGCGCCCAGCAGGAAGACGCGGTCGGCGTGGCCCGCATCCATCAGCCAGCCGAACATCAGCGGCGCGAAGATGCCGCCGATGTTGAAGCCGGTGGAGACGATGCCGAAGGCCGCCCCCGCCTGGCCGGGCGGCGCCGCGGCGCGGACCATCATGTCACGCGACGGCATGCACAACCCGCTCAGCACGCCCGAACAGCCGAGCAGCAGCACGACCAGAAGCCCCGGCAGCGGCAGCAGCGCGACCAGCGCGGTGGCGATGGCCGCACCCGCGAAGCCCGCACCCGCGACCAGCCCGTGGCGCTGCGTGCGGTCGGCGATCGCCCCGCCCAGCAGCACGCCGCTGGCCGAGCCGACGAGGTAGGCCGTCAACGCCGCGCTGGCGAAGGTCAGCGACAGACCATGCGCCGTGACCAGCGCGGCGACGGCAAACGCATTGGTACCGCTGATGGACAGCGAAATCAGCACGAAGAAGCCCGTAAGCCCGATGATCGCCGGGTTCAGGATGCGCGGTTTCGCTTCGCCAGCTGCCGGTTTCGGCAGCGCCGGCGCCGCATCGCGCGGGCAGGCGACCCAGACATAGGCCGCGGCCGCAAAGCCGATCAGCGCCGCGCCCGCCACTGCGCCGCGCACGCCGAAGATGGCCGCGAGGCCGAGCATTGTGGCCGGCGCGATCGCGCCGCCCGCATAGCCTGCGAAAGTGTGCCAGGAGAAGGCGCGCCCCATCCGCGTGGCACCGATGCGCGCGCCGAGAATGGCGTAATCCGCCGGGTGATAGACCGCATTCGCCAGCCCCGCGAAGCCGGCGGCCAGGATCAGCGCAGCATAGGTGCCCGAGAGCGCGAAGCCCGCGAAGGCCGCGCTGCCGAGCGTGATGCCGGTGGCGAGCACGAGGCGCGCGCCGACGCGATCCACCAGGAAGCCGACCGGCGCCTGCGTCAGGCCGGAGACCAGGCTGAAGGTGGTAATCGCGAGGCCGAGCTCGATGAAGCTGGCGCCGAGTTCCAGATGCAGCAGCGGAAACAGCGGCGCGAAGACCAGGATGTGCAGGTGGCTCACCGCATGCGCCGCCGCGATGGCGAACAGCGTCTGCCTCTCCTGCGTGGTCCAGCCGGCGCCGGTCTCGGTGATCGTCGCGGTGCTCAATGTGCCTCTGCCCAGCTGCGTCCGTGACCGACCTCGACGGCAAGCGGCACCGACAGGGTTGCGGCGGCTTCCATAACCTCGCGCACCAGCCTTGTGGTCGCCGCGACCTCGGCCTCCGGCACTTCCAGCACCAGCTCGTCATGCACCTGCAGCAGCATGCGTGCACGGAGCCCGGCATCCTTCAGCGCGGCCGGCACGCGGACCATGGCGCGCTTAATGATCTCCGCCGCACCCCCCTGGAAGGGCGCGTTGATCGCCGCGCGCTCTGCGCCCGCACGCCGGGCGGGATCCTTGGACGCGATCTCCGCAATCCAGAGCTTGCGGCCGAAGGGCGTCTCCACATAGCCGCGGGTGCGGGCGTCTTCCTTGAAGCGCTCCATGCAGTCGCGGATGCCGGGATAACGCGCGAAATAGGCATCGATGATCGCGCGCGCCTCGCCGGGCGGAATGCCGAGCCGCGCGCCAAGCCCGAAGGCCGACATGCCGTAGATGATGCCGAAATTGATCGTCTTGGCGCGCCGCCGCGCTTCCTTGTCCACCGCCTTTGGGTCGAGGTGGAAGATATCGGCGGCGGTGCGGCTGTGGATGTCCTCGCCCTGCGCAAAGGCCTGCTTCAGGCTTGGCACATCGGCGACATGCGCCAGGATGCGCAGTTCGATCTGGCTGTAGTCGGCGGAGACCAGCACATGCCCAGGCTCGGCCACGAAGGCGCCGCGGATACGCGCGCCTTCCTCCGACCGGACAGGGATGTTCTGCAGGTTCGGCTCGGTCGAGGACAGCCGGCCCGTGGAGGTGACGGCCATGGCGAAATCGGTGTGCACGCGCCCCTGCGCATCGGCCTTCTGTGCCAGCGCGTCCACGTAAGTCGATTTCAGCTTCTGGATCTGCCGCCAGTCGAGCACGCGCCGCGCCAGCTCCACACCCTGCGCGGCCAGTTCCTCCAGCACGGAGGCGTCGGTGCCCCAGGCGCCGGTGAGCTTGCTGCGCTTGCCGCCTGGCAGCTTCATCTCGTCGAACAGGATCTCCCCGAGTTGCTTCGGCGATCCGACATTGAAGGGGCGCCCGGCCAGCTCGTGGCACTGGCGTTCATAGCGCACGAGCTTCTCGGAAAAATCCTCGCCGATGCGCGCGAGCTCGGCGGCGTCGATCTTGATGCCCGCGAGTTCCATGTCGCGCAGCACCGGTACCATGCGGCGCTCCACCTGCTCGTACAGCGCAAGCGCCTTCGCCTCCCTCAGGCGCGGCTTCAGAGCCGACCAGAGCCGCAGCGTGACATCGGCATCCTCCGCCGCATAGGCCGTCGCCTTGTCGAGCGGCACTTGGCTGAAGGGGATGCGCGCGCGGCCGGTGCCCGTCACGCTGTCGAAGGTGATCGGCGTATGGCCGAGATGCAGCGCCGCCAGCTCGTCCATGCCGTGCCCGTGGCGCCCGGCTTCCATCGCGTAGGAGATCATCATGCTGTCATCCACGGGCGCGACGGCGATGCCGCCATTCTCCGCCCGGCACAGCACCTCCAGGTCGTATTTCGCGTTGTGCAGTACCTTGAGGACGGTCGGGTCCTCCAGCAGCGGCTTCAGCTCCGCCATCGCGGCGGCGAATTCGATCTGCTCCGGCCGCCCGGTGCCCATCAGGTCGCCGCTGCCCTCGTGGCGCAGCGGGAGGTAGCAGGCCCGCCCCGGGGCGGTGGCGATCGAAAGCCCGACCAGCTCCGCTTTCAGCGCATCGAGGCCGGTGGTCTCCGTGTCGAAGCCGATCACCCCGGCCGTACGCGCTTCCGTGATCCAGCCGCGCAGCGCATCGAGCGTGGTGATCGTTGCATAGGGGCCGAAGGGCGCCTCCTGCGGGGCGGCGGCCGGCGCCGCGGGCTCGGCAGCAGCGGGGCGCACGCTGCGCACGGGTGCAGCGCCATCGCCAAGCCCGAGCCGCGCCAGCAGGCTGCGGAAGCCGTTCTCCCGCAGGAATTTCTCGAGCGTCGCAGGCTCGGGCGCGCGCGCGGCCATCTTCTCGACCGGCACCGGCATCGGCGCGTCGGCGTCGAGCTGCACCAGGCGGCGGCTGATGCGCGCCTTCTCCGCATTCTGCTCCAGCGCCTCGCGCCGCTTCGGCTGCTTGATCTTCGCCGTGCTGGCCAGCAGCGTTTCCAGGTCGCCATACTCGGTGATGAGCTGCGCCGCGGTCTTGATGCCGATGCCCGGGACGCCCGGGACATTGTCGGTGCTGTCGCCGGCCAGCGCCTGCACCTCCACCACCTTGTCGGGGGTGACGCCGAACTTCTCCAGCACCTCCGGCTCGCGGATCGGCTTCTGCTTGATCGGGTCGAGCATCTCCACGCCCGGCCGGATCAGCTGCATCAGATCCTTGTCGGAGGAGACGATGGCGACCGTGCCGCCCTCGGCCACGAAGGCCCGCGCATAAGCGGCGATCATGTCGTCCGCCTCGTAGCCTGGCTGTTCCACCTTGCAGACGCCGAGCGCTTCCGTCGCCTCGCGGATCAGCGCGAATTGCGGCACGAGCTCCGGCGGCGGGTCGGGGCGGTGGGCCTTGTAGTCGGGGTAGATGTCGTTGCGGAAGGTGATGCGCGCGCTGTCGAAGACGACCGCGATGTGGCTGGCCGCATGCTTCTGCAGGAAGGTCGAGAGCAGGCTGGTGAAGCCATAGACGGCGTTCACATGCGTCCCGTCCGGCCGCGTCATTGGCGGCAGCGCGTGGAAGGCGCGGAAGATGTAGCCCGACCCGTCGATCAGGATCAGGCGCTTCTCCCCCGGCGCGATCGGGGCGACCCCGTTCGCGCCGTTCGGCCCCGGCTCGGCTGCCGCGCTCACGCCCTCAATGACCGTGATCGTCGCCGGCGCCCTCGGCCAGCACATAGGTGCGGGAGCAATAGGGGCAGGTCACCTGCTGGTCCTCGATGCGCAGATAGACCATGGGGTGGCCCAGCGCGCCCCCACCGCCGTCGCAGCCGACGGTGCGGCTTTCGACCGTGATCATCTCCTCCGGCGTCACGCCCGGAAGCTGCACGGGCGTGTAGCCCGTCTGGCGCGCATCGCGCATCGCGATCCCCTGTGCTGGCTGGGCCGGAAGATAGGGGGAGAGGCCGGATCAGGCCAGACCGGGCAGCCGGTTTGAGGCCCGCCGCTGGTCATAGGCCCTGGCATGCAGCAGGGCATGCGCATGGATCTCCCCCGGCACCCCGGCCCGCTCGGCCGCGGCGGTCAGGAAGCCCAGGATATGCTCGGCCTCCGTCCGCCCCCCGGCTTCCAGGTCGCGCAGCATGGAAGCGGTGTAGGCGCTGGCCGGGTCCGAGAAGAGCGCGCGGTAGGTATCAAGGAAGGCCGGCGTCATCGCATGGCCATGCGCCGCCGCGATGGCCGCGTTGCGCTCCAGCAGCGTCACCAGGAAGTCCCGCCCGCCGGCGCGGACGATCTCACCCACATTGGCGCGCATCAGCACCGTGCCGGCCGCGACGGTGCCGAGATGCACGAGCTTCTCCCACATCCGGCGCTGGATGTCGGGCACGGCCTCCGCCTCCAGGCCCTTGGCGCCCCGCAGCGCGGCGGCCAGCGCCGCGGCGCGCCCATCCATGCGGCCATCCTGCTCGCCGAAGGTCAGCCAGCGCCAATCGCCGAGATGCTTCACCACTCCGTCGGCCGTCAGCGTCGCCTGGCATTTCGCCAGCCCGCCCCAGACCCGGCTGGGCCCGAAGGCGGCGTTCAGCGTGTCCATATGCGCGAGGCCGTTCAGCACCGGCAGTACGGCGGCACCCGCTTCCACCGCCGGGCGGATCGCGGCGATGGCGTCGTCCAGATCATAGGCCTTGCAGGACAGCAGCACGACATCGAAGCCTGGCCCGGCCTGATCCGTCGTCGCCACGGGGCGGGCGATGTCACCCAGCGGGCTTTCGACGCGCAGCCCATCGCGCGCGAGTTGCACGGCGCGGCGCGGGCGCACCAGGAAGGTGACGTCCAGCCCCGCTTCCAGCGCGCGCCCCCCGAAATACCCCCCGAGCGCCCCCGCGCCGAGCACCAGCATCCGCATCGCCGTTCTCCCTTTCGCATCTTTCGATGCATCCCGGACATAGGCGCGTTACATCTTGGCGCGCAAACTGAGGTCTCATGCGCCGCCTTCCGCTCTTCCTTGCCGTGATCGCAGCCCTGGGCCTTGGCGTCTGGTGGGCCACGCCGATGGCGCGCCCCTGGCTGCCCACCTGGGCGGGCGGCGCAACCGAACAGGGCCCGCGGCTGCGACTGGCAGAGGTCGAGCGCGGCCCGATCACCGCCGTGGTCGCGGCGACCGGCACGGTGAACCCGGTGCTGTCGGTCCAGGTGGGCAGCCAGCTCTCCGGCCAGATCCGGGAGCTGTTCGCGGATTTCAACACCCGCGTCACTGCGGGGCAGGCGGTCGCGCGGCTCGATACCCGCACCATCGAGGCCCGCCAGGCCGCCGCCCAGGCCGATCTGCAATCGGCCGACGCCGCCGTCCTCGTGGCACGCGCAGGGGCGGAGAAGGCGGAGGCCGACCTGGCCTCGGCCCGCGCGCAGCTGCTCTCGGCGCGCGCCAGGCTCGACAGTGCGGAAGCGCAAGCGCGGGACGGAGAGGCCGAGTTGCGCCGCGCGCAGGACCTCCGCGCGCGTGGCGTGAACGCCGAGCGCGACCTGTCGCGCGCGCTGTTCCTGGCCGAGCGGCTGCGCGCCGATGTTGCCGCTGCCCGGGCCGCCATCGCCCAGCAGGAGGCAATGCTGCTCGGCGCCGAGGCGACGCTGCGCACCAGCCGCGCGCAGATCGCCGCCGCCGAAGCCGCCCAGGCCCAGCGCGCGGCGCAGTTGCAGCAGGTGGAGGTGGACCTCACCAATGCGACGATCCGCGCGCCGATCGATGGCGTGGTGGTCTCGCGCAATGTGGATATCGGGCAGACCGTCGCGGTCAGCCTGCAATCGCCGATCCTGTTCCAGATCGCCGCCAACCTGGATGAGATGGAGGTCTGGGCGACGGTGGATGAAAGCGACATCGGCCGCATCCGCCCAGGGCAGGAGGTGACCTTCACCGTCGCCGCGCATCCTGGCGTGACGCTGCGCGGCCGGGTGAAGGATATCCGCCTGGCGCCGACCACGGTGCAGAATGTCGTGACCTACACCGTCGTCGTGACCGCGCCGAACACCAATGGGCGCATGCTGCCCGGCATGACGGCGACGCTGCGCATCATCACCGATCAGCGCGAGAACACAGTGCGCGTGCCCAATGCCGCGCTGCGCTGGCGCCCGGCTGGCACCGCAGCGGATGGCAGCGCCGCGCCCGCGCCCGGCGCCGGCCCGATCGAGCAGGCGCTGCGCGAATTGCCCGACCTGACGCCTGCGCAGCGCGCGGAGATCACCGCCGCCCAGGCTGAGTTGCGAGAGCGTATGGCGAACCTGCCGCAGGATGCGGAAGCCCGCCGCCAGCAGGCCCAGGCGGCGCGCCAGCGCCTGACCGCGCGCTTCAATGCCGTGCTGACGCCCGAGCAGCGCGCGCGGCTGGCGGAACTCCGCGCCGGCGCGCGTGGCGGCGGCGCGCCGGGCACGGTCTGGGTGGTGGAGGCCGAAGGCACCGCGCCGCGCGCCGTATCGGTGCGCACCGGCCTGACCGATGGCTCAGCGACGGAGATCGTCTCGGGGCTTGAGGAGGGGCTGCGGGTGGTCGTCGGCACCGAGCGCGCTGCCGCGCCGCGCACCGCCGCCGCCGGGCCGCGGCCCTTCTGATGACGCCGCTGATCGAGACCGACGGGCTGACGCGGCTCTACCCCGCCGGGGAAGGCGTGGTCGCGGCGCTGCAGGATGTGACGCTGGCGGTGGAGCCGGGCGGCTTTGTCGCGGCGATGGGGCCCTCGGGCTCGGGCAAGTCCACCTTCCTGAACCTGATCGGCTGTCTGGATCGCCCGACGCGCGGCACCTATCGCCTGATGGGCGAGGAGACCGGGACGCTCTCGGCAGACCGGCTGGCAGAGCTGCGATCCCGCCGGCTCGGCTTCGTCTTCCAATCCTTCAACCTGCTACCGCGGGTGGATGCGCTGGCGAATGTCGAGCTGCCGATGGTCTATCGCGGCCTGCCGCGCCGCGCGCGCCGCGACCGCGCGGCGGAGGCGCTGGCGCTGGTCGGGCTGGCGGATCGCATGCATCACCGTCCGACGCAGCTTTCGGGCGGGCAGCAGCAGCGCGTTGCGATCGCGCGCGCGCTGGTGAACGGCCCAGACCTGCTGCTGGCGGATGAGCCGACCGGTGCGCTGGATTCGCGCACGGGCCTTGAGATCATGGCGCTGTTCCAGGCGCTGAACCGCGCCGGCGTCGCCGTGCTGATGGTGACGCATGACGCCGAGGTTGCGGCCTTCGCCGCCCGCACGCTGCGGTTCCGGGACGGGCGGCTGGTGTCCGATGCGCGCCAGCCACCGCGGGATGCGGCCGCGGCGCTGGCCGGGCTACGCCAGGACCAGGCGGCGTGAACATCCCGCTCCGCCCCGGCACCTTGGCCGAGCCGCCCGCGGCGTCCGCGCCAGGCCGCGTGCTGCCGCCGCTGCCGCCCACGCGCGCCGGTATGGATGCGGCCGAGGCGCTGCGCGGCGCGCTGCTGGCGCTGGCGGCGAACAAGCTGCGCGCGATGCTGACGGCGCTTGGCATCTTCATCGGCGTCGCGGCAGTGATCGCGACCGTCGCGGTCGGCGCGGGCGCGCGCGAACAGGTGCTGCGGCAGATCCAGGCGCTCGGCGCCAATGTCCTCGTCGTCTGGGGTGGCAGCGTGAATGTGGGCGGCGTGCGGCTCGGCGCGGGGCAGCGGCAGAACCTGACCTGGGACGATGCCCGCGCGATCGAGCGCGAGGTCGGCGCGGCCGCAGCGGCGTCAGGCAATATCCGCAGCCAGCAGCAGGTGATCGCCGGCAACCAGAACTGGGCGACCGCGGTGCAGGGCTCCGACCCCGAGATTTTCGTGGTGCATGACTGGCCCGCCGAGCGCGGCCGGCTGTTCACGCCGGAGGAAGCAGCCGGCGGCCGCAAGGTGGCGCTGCTGGGTGCCACGGTCGCCGAGATGCTGTTTGGCGATGCCGATCCTGTGGGCCAGGAAATCCGCATCCGCACCACGCCCTTCGAGGTGATCGGGGTGCTCGCGCGCAAGGGCCAGAATGCGCAGGGGCAGGATCTGGACGATGCGGTGTTCATCCCCTTCTGGACCGCGCGGCGATCCATCATGGGTGCGAGCCGCACCTGGTTCCGGTCGGTGAACTGGATCGCCGTGCGCGTGCACGAAGGCGAGGATATGCGCGCCGCGGAGGAGGAGCTGCGCACCCTGTTCCGCCAGCGTCACCGCGTAGCAGCGAACGAGCCCGACACCGTCTCCATCCGCAACATGGCGGAGGTGGCGGCAACCCGCGATGCCTCTGCGCGCACGCTGTCCACGCTGCTCGCCGCGGTCGCGGCTGTGTCGCTGCTGGTGGGCGGTATCGGCGTGATGAACATCATGCTGGTCAGCGTGACGGAACGCACGCGCGAGATCGGCCTGCGGCTGGCCGTCGGCGCACGGCGCCGCGACATCCTGGCGCAGTTCCTGGCGGAAGCGGTGATGCTCGCGGTGCTCGGCGGGATCGCGGGCGTCGCGGCGGGCATCGGCCTGTCGCACCTGCTGTCCGGGCTGGCGGGCTGGCCGGTGCTGATCCAGTGGGATGCGGTGGCACTCGCCGTCGGCGTCTCGGGCCTCACGGGCCTGTTTTTCGGCTTCTGGCCGGCGCGGCGCGCGGCGATGCTCGATCCGATCCAGGCGCTGCGAACCGAATAGCCGCTCTCAGTTCCCGAATAACCGCTGGAAGCGCTGCATCAGCTCCGGCAGGGTCAGGCCGGATGGCGTGGGTGCGGCCGGCGCGCTGCCTTCTGGCACGCGGGCGCGGTAGCGGGTGAGCGCTTCACGCGTGCGCTCCAGCGGCAGCTCCGCTGGCTCGGCGCGGTCGGAGCCAGCGCCAAAGCCCACCATCCGCACCAGCACGGTGGAGGCGGCGGGCAGTTCTTCCGCCGCGCGGGCGAGATCCTCGGCCTTCGGCGCGCAGACGAGGCTGCGGCCTTCCAGCGTGCAGGGCATGTCGTAGAAGCGGTTCGGCGGGAAGCGCAGCTGCGCCGTGCCGGTCAGCGCCAGCAGGCCGCGGCCCGCGCCTTCCAGCGACAGATCGCGCGCGATCACCACCGGTACCAGCCGCCCGCCACGTTCCTGCACCTCCAGCAGCAGAGAGGAGCCGGCGCCGCCTTGCGCGCGTTCCACCGGGTCTCGGTGGCGCAGCTGGCAATCGGCGCGGTCGGTCATCCGGTCGGCGACGCAGGACAGCCGCCAGGAGCCGATCTCCTCCGGCGGCACGCCGGCGGGCGTCGTGGTCTGGGCGGCGGCGGGTGCGGCGAGCCAGGCGAGGGCCAGCGCAACCAGGGCGGGGGCGGCAAGGGCATTGGCGCGGCGGTTCATGCCAGGGAAGATAGGAGGAGGAGAGGGACAGTTCCATGAAGCGGATCAGGCTTCCCGATGGCGTCCAGGTCCCGGCGCTCGGCCAAGGCAGCTGGCGCATGGGCGAGCGTGCCGGCGCACGCCGGGCAGAGGTGGCCGCGCTCCGGCTCGGCCTCGACCTTGGCCTGACGCTGGTGGACACGGCCGAGATGTATGGCGATGGCGGCGCTGAGGAGGTGGTGGCGGAGGCCATCGCCGGGCGGCGCGACGAGGTCTGCCTGGTCTCCAAGGTCTATCCGCACAACGCGTCGCGCACGAAGCTGCCGCGCGCGCTGGAGGCCTCGCTGCGTCGGCTGCAGGTGGAGCAGCTCGACCTTTACCTGCTGCATTGGCGCGGCACCGTGCCGCTGGCGGAGACGGTGGAGGCGATGGAGCGCGCGAAGGCGCAGGGGAAGATCGCGCGTTGGGGCGTGTCCAACCTTGATGTGGACGATTTGGAGGAACTCGGCTCGGCGCTGGGCGATTGCGCAACCGACCAGGTGTTGTGGAACCTGGAGGCGCGCGGCGTGGAGTTCGACCTTCTGCCCTTCTGTGCCGCGCGCGGCATGCCGGTGATGGCCTATTCGCCGATTGGCCAGGGCGGTGCGCTGCTGCGCCATCGCGCGCTGGCCGCGATCGCCGCGCGGCATGGCGCGACGCCGGCGCAGCTGGCGCTCGCCTTCGTGCTGGCGCGGCCCGGCGTCATCGCCATTCCGAAGGCCGCCGATTTGGCCCATGTCCGGCTGAACGCCGCGGCGCGCGACATCGTGCTGACGCCGCAGGATCTGGCCGAGCTCGACGCCGCCTTCCCGCCGCCGAAGCGCAAGCGGCCGCTCGAGATGATTTGAGGCCGCGCGCTCAGGCCGGGCGGCGCGCGAGGGCGAGCATGGCTCCGAGGGCGCAGATCATCCCGCCTGATAGCTGGCGCAGGCGCCTGACGAGCCCGGGCCGCGCGCCGAGGCCGGCACGCGCGCGCCCCGCGCCGAGTGCCACCAGCACATCCACGCCCGTGTTGAGCGTAACAGACACCAGGCCGAGCAGCGCGAATTGCAGCGCGACCGGCATCGCGCCGGCCGGGTCCACGAATTGCGGCACAAAGGCCAGGAAGAAGGCCGCGGTCTTGGGGTTCAGCGCCTCCACCAGGACGCCCTCACGGAACGCACGGTGGGCGCCGAGGACAGAGACCTGCGTGCCGAGGTCGAGCGGCTGGCCGGCTTCGCGCAGCGTGCGCAGGCCGAGCCAGACGAGATAGGCCGCGCCGGCGAGCTTCAGCAGCGTGAAGGCTTCCGCGCTCGCCATCACCAGCGCGGAGACGCCCGCGGCACCGGCGGCGATATGGAAGATCCCGCCGAGCCCCGTCCCGAGGCTCGACGCGATGCCCTCCGCCCGGCCGCCCGACAGGCTGCGCGCGGCGACGTAGAGGATGCCGGGGCCCGGCGTCACCGCGATGAGCAGCGCGGCACCCAGGAAGACGAGCAGCGCCGTAATCTCAGCCATCGCGCTCACCAATAGCCTTCCATGATCTCGCGTGCCCAGTCGGGCTCGCGGATGTCGCCGCGCGGGTCGAAGCCCGACATATGCGGCTTCACATCCAGCACCGGCGAGCCATCCACCGCATCAAGGCCGCGGACGCGGAGGCGAAGCCCGTCCACGCCGAGGAGTTGGCAGGTGGTGACGCCGATCCGGTTCGGCCGCGGCGAGCCGCGCTGCGCCAGGATTCCTGCGCGCGGCCAATCCATGCGTCCGCGCGGATGGCGCGCGTTGCGCTCCAGCTTCGCGGGGTCGAGGCGGTCGAAGACGAAGACGACGACAATGTGGCTGAAGGCATCGAGGCCGAGCGCGGCATCAGGCCCAAGCTGCGCGGGGTCGAGCACGATCTCGGCTTCCACCGCGTCCCAGGCGTCGTCCACCGGCTCGGCGCGCCCGCCGTGGACATGGCCTATGGGGACGATGCCGAGCGTCACTGGAAGATCGGCACCGCGCCGGGGTCCTGGATCACCGGCGGCGGCAGGTCGATGGTGACCGTCGCAGGGTCCACCTTCGGTCCGCGGTCGAGGAAATAGGTCACGCTCTCCGGCCAGAAGATCACGATCGCCACCAGCAGCAGCTGCAGACCGAGCCAGGGGATGGCGCCGAGATAGATGTCGCGCGTCAGCACCGACTTCGGCGCGATGCCGCGCAGGTAGAACAGCGCGAAGCCGAAGGGCGGGTGCATGAAGGCCGTCTGCAGGTTGATACAGATCAGAACGCCAAACCACACCATGTCGATCCCGAGGCTCTTTGCCACGGGCACCAGCAGCGGGATGACGATGAAGGCGATCTCGAAGAAATCGAGGAAGAACGCCAGGAAGAAGATGAAGATGTTGACGAAGATCAGGAAGCCGGTGGCGCCGCCGGGCAGGTAGCTCAACAGGTGCTCGATCCAGATGCCGCCATCCACGCCCTGGAAGACCAGGCTGAACACCGTCGCGCCGATCAGGATGTAGATCACCATCGCCGTGATGCGCATGGTGTTCGACATCGCCTGGCGCAGCAGGCTCCAGGAGAAGCGGCGGTTGATCAGCGCCAGCAGGATCGCGCCGACCACGCCCATCGCGCCTGCTTCCGTCGGCGTGGCGAGCCCCATGAAGATCGTGCCGAGCACCATGAAGATCAGCACGATGGAGGGCACCATGCCGCGCAGCACGCGCCACCACAGCCGCCAGTCGCGCGGTTGCAGGGCCTCTGGCGGCAGGGGCGGGACCTTCTGCGGCGCGACGATGCTGACGATGGCGATGAAGGCCATGAACAGCGCCACCTGCAGCAGCGACGGCCCGATCGCGCCGGCATACATGTCGCCGACCGACTGGCCGAGCTGGTCGCCCAGCACGATCAGCACCAGCGATGGCGGGATCAGCTGCGTGATGGTCCCCGACGCCGCGATGACGCCGGTGGCGATCCGCATGTCGTAGCCGTAGCGCATCATGATCGGCAGGCTGATCATGCCCATCGCGATCACGCTGGCCGCGACGGTGCCGGTGATGGCGCCGAGGATGGCGCCCACGATGATCACCGCATAGGCAAGCCCGCCCGGGATCTTCCCGAAGAGCTGCCCCGTGCCTTCCAGCAGATCCTCCGCCAGGCCGCAGCGTTCCAGGATCGCGCCCATCAGCGTGAAGAAGGGGATCGCCAGCAGCAGGTCGTTCGAGAGGATGGTGAAGACGCGCAGCGGAAGGTTGAACAGATAGGCTTCCGGGAACAGCCCGAGCTCGATCGAGATGAAGCCGAAGAACAGCCCGACCGCGGCCAGCGAAAAGGCCGCCGGGAAGCCGACCAGCAGGAACAGCACCAGCCCGCCGAACATCAGCGGCGGCATCAGATCCTCGGACGGGATGCCCAGCAGCGTCACTGCTCGGGCCTCGTATAGGCGGCGTGGAGGCGTTCTTCCGGCACCCAGATGCCGCGCAGCACGGCGATGCGCTTGATCAGCTCCGACACGCCCTGCGCGGTGATCAGCGCGAAGCCGAGCGGCATGAGCAGCTTCACCGGCCAGCGGATCAGCCCGCCCGGCGAGGAGGAGGTCTCGCCCCGCATCCAGCTATCGAGGAAGAACGGCCAGGTCATCCAGGCCAGCAGCGCCATCGCCGGCAGCAGGAACAGCGTGATGCCGATGACGTCGATCCAGATCCGCACCCGGTCCGACACCCAGCCATAGACCAGGTCCACCCGCACATGTTCGTTGCGGAACAGCGTGTAGCCGCCGCCTAGCATCACCACGCCCGCGAAGAAATACCATTGCGCCTCGAGCGAGGCGTTGGACCCGGCCGAGAAGGCATAGCGCAGCCCGGCATTGCCGGCCGCCAGCAGGCAGGCCAGCAGCACGAACCAATCCGCCACGCGCCCGAAGCGCGCGTTGAGCCGGTCCACCGCATGGCTGAAGGCGAGCAGGGGGCCCATGGGCCGAGGCGTCTCTCCCAAACGGGGCGCGCACGCCCACCCTCGCCCCATACCGTCCGCCCCGAGACTTGGGAAGCGCCGCCTTCATGGCTCCCGGGGCGCCCCCTTCTGTCGCGGGCCCTGGCCGCGTAGCCTGCCTGTCGTGGCGATTCTGCTTCCCCTGTCGTGCTGACGGCGCTGCAGCTGACCCTGGCCGGGCTGCTGGCGCTGGCCCTGCTGCCGCTGGTGCTCCGCGGGGCCGCGGCGGTGGTGCATGGCGGCTGCCTCGCCGCCAGCCTGGTCTTCGCGCTGGTCGGGCTGGGGTCCCTGGCGCTCGGCGGCGCGCCGGCGGCGGTGCTGCCGCTCTCCGTCCCCTCCGGGCCGATGCTGGTCGCGCTGGACGGGCTTTCGGCCTGGTTCCTGCTGCTGCTCGGTTTGGCGGGCGTGCCGGCCTGCCTCTACGCCCTGGCGTGGGATGGCCGCGCCGCACCGCGGCAGTTGGTCGCCTTCCCGTTGTTCCTGGCCGGCATGGCACTGACGCTGGTCGCTGCCGACGGGCTGACGCTGCTGCTGGGCTTCGAGGCGATGTCGCTCGCCAGCTGGGCGCTGGTCGCCTCCGACCACGCGGAAGCCGAGAACCGCCGGGCCGCCCGGCTCTATCTGGTCTTCGCCGCGCTCGGCGCGGTGTGCCTCGTGCCCGCGTTTGGTCTGCTGGCGATGCCCGCCGGCTCGCTGGCCTTCGAGGCGATCCGCGCCACCCCGCCTGAGGGCTGGCGTGCCGCGCTGGTGCTGGCCCTTGTCATGGCGGGCGCGGGGGCGAAGGCCGGGCTCGTGCCGCTGCATACTTGGCTGCCCTTGGCGCATCCGGCGGCGCCGACGCATGTCTCGGCGCTGATGTCGGCGGCGATGGTGAAGGTCGCGCTCTATGTCGCGGCGCGGCTGCTGCTCGATCTCGGCGGGCCGGCGCAGCCGCTGTGGTGGGGCGTGCCGCTGCTGGTGCTCGGCGCGGCTTCCGCCGTGCTCGGCGCGCTGCGCGCCAATCTGGAGGAGGAGGGCAAGACGCTGCTCGCCTGCTCCACCATCGAGAATGTCGGGCTGATCGCGCTGGGCCTGGGCCTCGCGGCCTGTTTCCGCGCCGCCGATCTCGGCGCGCTCGCGGCGCTCGCTGCGGGGGCGGCGCTGCTGCATGCGCTGCACCACGCGCTGTTCAAGACGCTGCTGTTCCTCGGGCTGGGGGAGGTCGCGCATGGCGCGGGCTCGCGCCATCTCGACCGGCTGGGGGGCTTGGTTCACCTGATGCCCTGGACGGCGGCCGCGGTGCTGGTGGGCGTCGCGGCGGCGGCGAGCCTGCCGCCGCTGTCGGGCTTCGCCAGCGAATGGCTGCTGCTGCAGGCGTTGCTCTCGGCGTGGCGGGTCGGCGATCTCGCCTTCCAGCTGCTGGTGCTGGCGGCCGCGGCGCTGGCGGCCTTGGCGGCGGCGCTGGCGGCGGCGGCGATGGTGCGGCTGTTCGGCCTGGTCTTCCTGGGCCGCCCGCGCACGCCGCGCGCGCTCGGCGCCGAGGATGGCGGGCCGCTGTCGAAGCTGGCGCTGGTGATCCCCGCCGCGCTGACGCTGCTGTTCGGGCTGATCCCGGGACCGATGCTGGCCCTGGGGGAGGCGGCGCAGGCCGTGCTGGCCGGCGAGGCGATGGCGGAGCGCGCCGGGCTGCTGAAGGTCGCGGTGGGCGATGGTGCGGCAGGCTACTGGCCGCTTGGCCTTGCGCTGCTGCTGGCCGCGGCCATTGCGGCTGCCGTCGTTGCGGTGAAGCGCCGCGGTGCGGCGGAGAGCGCGCGGGGGCCGGCCTGGGATTGCGGCTTCGCCGCGCCGCCGCCGCACCTGCCCTTCGGCGATCCCGCAACGCAGCCCTCCGCCGCGGGGCTCGGCCAGCCGCTGCGGCGCATGCTGGGCGCCGGGCTGCTCGCAGCGCGCGAGACGGTGGCGATGCCCCCGCCCGGCGATCCTTCGCCCGCGCGGATCGAGGCAACGCGGTGCGATCCCGCCATCGCGCTGCTGGCGCAACTCGCCGCACTGCGCGATGCGGTGGTGGAGCGGACCGAACGGCTGCGCGATCTTTCGATCCGGCAGAGCCTGATGCTGCCCTTCGGCACGCTGGTGCTGTTGCTGGCGCTGATCGCCTGGCTGGAGGGCGCCCTGTGACGCTGCTCGCCGGCCTGCTGACGCAGCTTCTGCATCTGGCGCTGGTGTTGGCCGCGGCGCCGCTCGCCCTCGGCGGCACGCGCTGGCTGAAGGCGCGGATGCTGGGCCGTGCGGCACCGCACCCGCTGCAGCCACTGCGCGACATGCTGAAACTGCTCCGCAAGACGCCGGTGCTGGCGGAGAATGCCAGCTGGATCAGCCGCGCCGCGCCCTATCTCGCCGCCGGCACCGCACTGGCCGCGCTGGCGGTGGTACCGGGCTTTGCGCGCGGGATGGCGCTGGCGCCGCTCGGCGACCTGTTGGTGGTGGCCGGGCTGCTGGCGCTGGGGCGTGTCGCGCTGGCGTTGGCGGGGCTCGATGTCGGCACGGCCTTCGGCGGCCTCGGCGCGGCACGGGAGATGTCCTTCGCGGCCCTTGCCGAACCCGCACTGCTGGTCGTCGCGCTGATCCTGGCGATGCTGGCCGGCACGACAGCGATCGAGGCCATCGCGGCGACCTTCCAGGATGGGTCCGTGGGCCTGCGCGTGTCGCTGGTGCTGGCGCTGATCGCGCTGGCAGCCGTGGCGGTGGCGGAGAATGCGCGCATCCCCGTGGACAACCCGGCCACGCATCTGGAGCTGACCATGGTGCACGAGGCAATGATCCTCGAAGCATCCGGCCGGCATCTGGCGCTGTGGGAGGCCGCTTCGGCGCTGCGCCTGACGCTGTGGCTGTCGCTGATCGCCGCGGTCTTCCTGCCCTTCGGCACGGCACCGGCGGGCTTCGCGCCGCTCGGTTGGCTGCTGGGCATCCTCGCTTGGGTGGCGAAGCTCGCGGCCCTGTGCCTCGTTCTTGCGGCCTTCGAGAGCGCGATCGCCAAGATGCGCGTCTTCCGCGTGCCGGAATTCCTCGGCATTGCGCTGCTGCTCGGGGTTCTGGGCGCGGTGCTGCTGTTCGTCTCGGCGAGGCTCGCGTGACAGCGACCTTCGGCAGCCCCGCTTACGATGTCGCGCATCTGCTGGGTGGTGGCGTGCTGCTGCTGTCCTTCATCATGCTCTATCAGCGCCGCATCGGCGCGGTGATCAGCGCCTTCGCGGTGCAAGGTGCGCTGCTGGCCGCGGCGGCGGCTTGGCAGGGCTGGGTGCAAGGCGCGCCCGGTCTTTATGTCACCGCCATCATCGCCTTCGGCGCCAAGGCCGTGGCGATTCCGCTGGCCTTGCGCCTGCTGGTCGGGCGGCTCGGCCAGCATCGCGCGGTGGAGACGGGGCCGGGCATCGGCGGATCGCTGCTGGCGGCGATCGGTCTTGTCGGGTTGGCCGTGCTTGTGGTCCTGCCGGTGACGGCGGGTGGGGCGAGCCCACTGGCGCGGGTGGACCTGACCATCGCGCTGTCGGTCGTGCTGCTCGGGATGCTCGCGATGATCGCGCGCCGCAATGCTGTCAGCCAGGTGATCGGGCTGCTCAGCCTGGAGAATGGCTTGATCCTGGCCGCGGTCGGCGTCGTGGGCATGCCGCTGGTGGTGGAGTTGTCCACCGCCGCGCTGGTGCTGATGGTCGCGCTCGTCGCCGCCGTGGTGGTGTTCCAGATCCGGGAAAGGCTGGACACGCTCGACACTTCGATCCTGGACCGACACGGGGGGGACAGCTGATGCCGCTGCCCTGGGTGCTGGTGTTCTTCCCGTGGGTCGGCGCGGCCGCGCTTGCGCTGCTGCCGCCGCGGCTTGGCCTCGGGCGCTTCGTCAATATCGGCATCGCCGCGGGCTCGCTGCTGATCGCGCTCGCGCTGCTCGGCCAGCCGCAGGGCGAGCAAGGCTGGACGCGCACCGATGCGCTGAACCTGCCCTTCGTGCTGGTCTCCGCGATCATCGGTCTGACCACCGCCATTTTCTCCGCCGCGACACTCGATGCGGAACGCTTCGACAGCTTGCGCATCCGCGCCTATCACACGGCGTTCCAGGTTTTCATGGGCGCGCAATTCCTGGCGCTGGTCAGCGACAATCTCGGCGTGATGTGGGTGGCGATCGAGATCGCGACACTCGCCTCGGTGCTGATGGTCGGCATCCATGGCACGCCGGCCGCGGTCGCGGCGGCGTGGAAATTCTTCATCCTCTGCGGTGTCGGCATCGCGCTGGCGCTGTTCGGCACGATCCTGCTCTACCTCGCCGCACAGCCGGTGGTGGGCGGCGGCGATCCGGGCCTGTCCTTCGCGGCGCTGCGCGCGGTCGCGGCGCAATGCGATCCGGGCGTGCTGAGCCTCGCCTTCGTCTTCCTTCTGGTCGGCTACGGCACCAAGGCAGGGCTGGTGCCGCTGCATTCCTGGCTGCCGGACGCCGAGGCCGAGGGGCCGCTGCCGATCTCCGCCGTGTTGTCGGGGCTGCTGCTGAACGCCGCGCTTGTCGCCATCCTGCGCGTGCAATCCGTCGTCGGCGCGAATGAGGCGGCGTTGGCGCCGGGGCCCTTCCTCATCGGCTTCGGGCTGGCCTCGCTGCTGCTGGCCTCGCTCGCGCTTTGGCGGCGGCGGGATGCGCGGCGGCTGTTTGCCTGGAGCTCGATCGAGCATGTCGGGCTGGCGACGCTGGCCTTTGGCATCGGCGGTGCGGCGGCGAATCTCGCGGGCATCCTGCATCTGCTCGGGCATGCGCTTGTGAAGTCGGCGGTCTTCGTGGCCATCGGCGCGGCGACGCAGCTCAAGGGCAGCCAGCGCATCGCCGATATCGGCGGGCTCGCCGCGAGCCACCCGGCGCTAGGCTGGGGGCTGGCGCTTGGCATTGCGGGTCTGGCGGGCATGCCGCCGCTGGCGCTGTTCGTCTCTGAATTCGCGCTGGTGACGGAAGCGGCGGCCCGGCAGCCCTGGCTGATCCTGCCGCTCGGCCTTGGTCTGCTGCTGGCGGCGGCAGCACTGGTGCGGGCGCTGCAGGCGCTCTGCCTCGGCGTACCGACGCCAGATAATCCGGTGCGCGGCGCCTTCGCGCTGCCGGGCGGCTTGCTCTGGGCAACCGGGCCGGTCTGGCTGCATCTGGCGCTGGCGGCCGCGCTTGGCTTTGCCGCGCCACCGGCCTTCGCCGCCTTGTTGCGTGCGGGTGCGGAGATGCTGTCGTGACGCTCAGCAGCCGCATCGCCTCTGGCCTGATCCGCCGCGGTGCGCCGCAGGGCTGCCAGCCCTTCGACCGCTTCCTGCTGACGCGCGCCAATTTCGCTGCCCTGCAGCAGGCGCTGCCGCTGGAGCCGACGCTTGCGCTGCTCGGGCTCTGGGCGGACACGACGCAGGTCCACGCGACCTTCCTGGATGAGGCGGAAGGCGGGCTGATCCTGGCGAGCTGCCCAGTCGCGGAAGGCAGCTTCCCCGCGCTGTCGCCGGCGCGTCCCGGCGCGGTGCGATTCGAGCGGATGATCCGCGACCTTTGGGGCCATGTGGCCGAAGGTGGCGTGGATCTGCGCCCCTGGCTCGACCATGGGCGGTGGCGCGTCACGGCGCCGCTGGCGCAGCGGCCGGCGCCGTCAGACGGCAAGCCGCTGCAGCCAGAGTTCCTGCCGGTGGAAGGCGAGGGCTGGCACCAGATTCCCGTCGGCCCCGTGCATGCCGGCGTGATCGAGCCCGGTCATTTCCGCTTCACCGTGCAGGGCGAGACGGTGATCCGGCTGGAGGCGCTGCTGGGCTATGCGCATAAGGGCACGCTCGCGCTGATGCGGGGCAAGCCGCCGCGCGCGGCTGCGCGCTTCGCGGCGCGGCTGTCGGGCGACAGCACGGTGGCGCATGCGCTGGCCTTCGCGTTGGCGGCAGAGAATGCCGTCGGCCTCGCCGCGCCGCCGCGGGCTGCGATCCTGCGCGCCGCGATGCTGGAGCTGGAGCGGATCGCCAATCATCTGAACGACTGGGGTTTCGTCTGCAACGACGCGGCCTTCGCCTTCCCGCATGCGCGCTGCGGCGTGCTGCGGGAGCGGCTTCTGCGCGCCCATGCCGCGGCCTTCGGCCACCGGCTGATGATGGACCTGATCATCCCGGGCGGGCTGATCCAGGACCTGCCGCCGGGCGCGGAGGCGCCGGTGCTGGCCGCCTTGTCGGCCATCGAGGCCGAGCTGCCGGAGTTGCTGCGGATCTATGACGACCATGCCAGCCTGCAGGACCGCGTGGTTGGCACTGGCGTGCTGCGGCCGGAACTCGCCGCGCGCTTCGCTGCGGGCGGCTTCGTCGGCCGCGCCTCGGGCCGCGCCTTCGATGCGCGCCGCATGCTGCCGCATGCGCCCTATGACGAGCTGGAGGTCGCGCTGCCGGTCTTCGCGGAAGGCGATGTGGATGCACGTGTGCGCATCCGCCTGGCGGAGCTGACCGAGAGCATCGGCCTGGCGCGCCGGCTGTTCGCGGCGCTTGAGCCCGGCGAGATCCATCTGCCGCTGCCGCAGCAGGCCGGCGAGGGGATCGCCGTGGTCGAAGGGTTCCGGGGCGAGATCGTGACCTGGATCGCGCTCGACGATGGCGGGCTGATCCGCGCCGTCTTCCCGCGCGATCCATCCTGGCTGCAATGGCCGCTGCTGGAAGCGGCGATCGAGGGCAACATCGTCGCGGATTTTCCCCTCTGCAATAAGTCGTTCAACTGCTCCTACAGCGGGGTGGACCTGTGAACGCGGAGGCGGCGATGGCGACAGCCGAGGCCAATGGCGCAACGGGGATGTTCACCGTCACCATCGTGCGGGCCATCGCGGGCCGTCCGGTGGCGGAGCATTGGGCTTATGACAGCCACGCCGCGGCGCTGGCGGAGTTCGGCCTGATCCTGGAGCGCGTGGCGCCGGGGACGGAGTTGGTGCTGCGCGATCCGGTTGGCGTGGACCTGCTCCGCGTCGCCCGCACGGCTTGAGGAGACACGCGATGCTCTGGCCCAAGCTTGCGCGGAACCTAGTCTCTCGCCCGCAGACCCAACCCGTGCCCGCCCCGGCGGAGGAGGCGGTGGAGGCGATGGCCGCGCGGCTGGAGGCGACGGCGCGCGCGCGGCTCGGCCGGAGCCTTGCGATCCGCGAGGTCGCGGCTGGTGGCTGCAATGGCTGCGAGCTGGAAGTGAATGCGATGGCCGGCGTGCTCTATGACATGGAGCGCTATGGGCTGCGGATCGTCGCCAGCCCGCGCCATGCCGATGTGCTGCTGGTGACCGGCCCGGTGACGCGCAACATGCGTGAGGCGCTGGAGCGCACGCGGGCCTGCACGCCCGACCCGTGTTGGGTGGTCGCTGCCGGCGACTGCGCCGTGGATGGCGGCGTGTTCAAGGGCAGCTATGGCGTGGAGGGTGGTGCAGCCGCGGTCTTGCCCGTGGACCTCTACATCCCCGGCTGCCCCCCGACGCCCGCCGCCTTGCTGCAGGGCTTGCTGTCCTTGCTGGAAGCGCAGGACCCGCCCCGCCCCACCCCCGCCGGCGCCAGCGCCACAGCCAACGCCACCACCGCAACCTGATCACCCGCCCCAACAGGATCAGAACTGCCGCTGGAGGATGCGGCCGCAAAGCGGCCGCCGCGCCGCGACCATCAGCGCGGCCAGGCGCACCATGTCTGCGGCGCGCAAGCCAAGCGCGCGGAGCGCGCGCCGGCGCCTGAGGCCCCCACGCTTATGCGGCCGCACCGCGGCCGCCGCGCGGCGACCATCAGCGCGGCCAGGCGCACCATGTCTGCGGCGCGTCAGCCAAGCCGCCGGAGGCGGCGCCGGCGCCTGAGGCCAAACAAAGAAAGGCCCGGCCGCATTGCTGCGGCCGGGCCGAAGGGCCGAACCCCCGAAGGGATCCTGGCCTCGTCGGCATCGGCCTGCCGGGAAATGGCCGATACCGAATTTCGTGGCGCCGCGGGCGCGGCGCCGAAGGGCTCAGCCCTGCGCCGCGCGCTGGCGGCGCTGGCGCTGGGCGGCCTGCTGCCGCTGCCGGCTCTGCGCCTGCGCCGACGGGCGGCGCTGACGCTGGGCCTGGGCCGACGTGCCGCGTTGCGCGCCCTGCTGGCTGGCCTGGCGTTCCTGCCGTGTGCTGGCCGCATCGGCCGGCGGGGCGAAAACGGTGGGCGCCGCAAGGGCGAAGGCGAGAAGCGACAGGCGAAGCAACCTGGTCATGCGACAGATCCTGATCCGGGCGTTGGCACGCAATGCGATGAAAGAACGACAGACACGTCCGAGGCGCCCGGGGGGTCACGCCGCAGCGAGCAACAGATTGCGCAATCTGCCCTCTCACGAGCATGGGGACCGGCTGAAATTGCGTTAATCAGACGGGGGTCAGGGATTTCTTGCGCCCGCCGAAGCCGCTCAGTCGGCTCGCGGATGCGCCTGCCGCCATGTCTCCAGCAGCCCGGCGGCGTCCACCCTTGTGTAGCGCTGCGTCGTGGACAGGCTGGCATGACCCAGCAATTCCTGGATCGCGCGCAGATCGGCCCCACCGCCCAGCAGATGGGTGGCGAAGGAATGGCGCAGCGCATGCGGCGTCGCATGTTCCGGCAGGCCGGCAAGGCGGCGATAGGTCCTGAGGCTCCGCTGCGCCACCGCCGCATCGAGCCGCCCGCCCCGCGCGCCGATGAACAGCGGCGCATCCGGCTGCCGGTCCGGGTGGTGCGGGAGCCAGGCCGCGATCGCCTCCCGCACCGCGGGCAGCACGGGCACCAGCCGTTCCTTGCCGCCCTTGCCGCGGATGCGCAGCGCCGCCTCTGCCCCCGGCAGCGGCGCGTCGCGGATATCGAGGCCGAGCGCCTCGGAGATGCGAAGCCCGCAGCCATAGAGAAGGGTGAACAGCGCGACGTCGCGCGCGGCCTGCATCGCGGGCAGCATCGCGCGGTCCGGGTCGTGCACGGCGCCGATGCCGCGCGCGACATCCTTCGCGGCATCGGCGGCCAGCGCCCGCGGCACGGCGGCCTTGGCGCGCGGCCCGCGCAGCCCGGCGATCGGCGCGGTGCTGCCGCCATGCCGGCGCGCGAGATACCGGATGAAGCCCCGCACCGCCGCCAGCCGCCGCGCGCGCGTGGCATTGCCATCGCCTTCCCGCGCGCGCTCCGCCAGGAAGGCGCGGAGATCGGCCGGGCGCAGCGCGGCCAGCGCGCCCAACTCCGGCACCTCGCCGAGATGGCGCGTCAGGAAGCCGAGGAACAGCGAGAGGTCGGCGCGATAGGCCTCGACCGTGTTCGGGCTCGCGCGACGCTCGCGCGCCAGCGTGTCGAGCCAGGCGGTGAGGGCCTCCGCGCCGTCCATGCCTATCGCGAGAGCGCAGCGGCGACGGCGCGGCCGAGGAAGGCGAGGGTCTGCGCCGCCTGTTGCGCCGGCAGCGCCGCTTGTTCCCGCGCGCCGAGGGCCAGCAGGCAGGGCGTGCCGCAGCAGAGCGGCACGCGCACCAGCGCGTCACGCGTGACAAGCGGCGCGGCTTCGGCATGCAGCAGCTCGGCCTCCGCCGGTTCGGTGCGGATGCGGGCGTCGCGGCCCGGGCCGAGCAGGCGCGCCACCGCACCCTCCGGCAAGGGGCGCACGCCCTGGCGCGGCAGGCGAGACGGGCCGGGGCGCCGTGGCTCGGCCAGCAGCGTGCAGCTTTCGACCCTGAGCAGCGGCGGCAATTCCTGGCCGATCGTGTCGGTGACATCGCGGGCGCGCATCAGCGCGAGCACCGCAAGCCGCACACGCAGCGCGAGCCCTGCGCCGGCGCGGCCATGGGCCAGCGCCTCCTGCATCTCGGCCTCGATGGCGTTGAGGCGCGCGCGCCCGGCGGCGACCATCGCGGCCATATGGTCGGCCAGGTTCTCGCCATGCAGGCGCCGCGGCGGCGCCAGGACGCGGTAGAGCTCCGGCCGGTGGGCCAGGAAGTCCGGGTTCGCAACGAGGAAGGCCGCAACCTCCTCGGCCAGCGGATCGTGGTCGAGGAGAGAGGCGGCCGCCTTGGTCACAGGATGGATTGTCCTGTCTTTTTCCAGTCGGCCAGGAAGGCCGCCAGGCCGCTATCGGTCAGCGGGTGCTTCAGCAGCTGGCGGATCACCGCCGGCGGCAGGGTGGCGACATGCGCGCCGAGCTTCGCCGCCTGCACCAGATGCACGGGATGCCGGACGGAGGCGACCAGCACCTCGGTCTTCAGGTTCGGGTAGTTGCGGTAGATCTGCACGATGTCCGCGATCAGCCCCATCCCGTCATGGGCGATATCATCCAGCCGCCCGACGAAGGGGGAGATGAAGGCCGCGCCGGCCTTCGCCGCCAGCAGCGCCTGCGCCGGGGAGAAGCAGAGCGTGACGTTCACCGGCGTGCCTTCGTTCGACAGCGCCCGGCAGGTGCGCAGCCCTGCTTCCGTCAGCGGTACCTTCACCGCGACATTCTTCGCGATGCCGCGCAGGTACCGACCTTCGGCCAGCATCGTCTCAAAATCGGTGGCCGTGACCTCGGCCGAGACTGGGCCGGGGGTGATCTCGCAGATCTCCGCGATCACCTCGGCCATCTTGCGCCCGGATTTGGCGATCAGGCTCGGGTTGGTCGTCACGCCGTCCAGCAGGCCGGTCTCGGCCAGGGCGCGAATTTCGGACACCTCGGCGGTGTCCACAAAGAATTTCATCCTATATCGTCCCTGGGCTGCTAGACCGAGTCGAAAGCTGCGCCGCATGAGCGGGCTTGGTCGCCAACATACAGGATGCGAGGCGTGAGGCGGAAGGCGCTGGGACCGAACCAACCAGGGGGCGTTGCCGCCGGGCCACGGATCAGCGTCATGCTGCCCCTGCCGTTGCAGGCCGGCACCTATGATTACCGCCTGCCCGAAGGGCTCGCGGCGCCGCCCGGCAGCTTCGTGGTCGTCCCCCTTGGCGGGCGGGAGGCTGTCGGCGTGGTCTGGGACGGCGAACCCGATCCAAACCTGCCCGCCCATAAGCTGAAGACTGTGCAGGCCGTCCTCGACGCGCCGGCGATGAGCGAAAGCCTGCGGCGCTTCGTGGAATGGGTCGCTGCCTACACGATCAGCCCGCCCGGCGCGGTGCTGCGCATGGCGATGAGCGCGCCCGCCGCGCTGGAGCCGCTGCCGCAGAAGGCCGGCTGGCAACTCGCCCCCGGCGCGATCGGGGAGGAGATCCGCCTCACTCCGGCGCGGCAGCGCGTGCTGGACCTCCTGGGCCCTGGCGAGGTGCGCGCGGGATCCGAGCTGGCGGAGGCGGCCGGCGTCTCGCCGGGCGTGGTGCGGGGGCTGGCGGATGCGGGGCTGCTGGTGCCGGCGCTGTTGCCGCGGGGCGCGGCCTTCCCGCTGCCCGATCCCGAGCATCCCGGCCCGCAACTGGCGCCCGAGCAGGATGCGGCGGCGGCCGCGCTGCGCGGCAAGGTGGCCGTGGGCGAATTCGGCGTGACGCTGCTGACCGGCGTCACCGGCTCCGGCAAGACCGAGGTCTATCTGGATGCCATCGCCGAAGCCTTGCGCCAGGGGCGGCAGGCGCTGGTGCTGCTGCCGGAGATCGCGCTGTCCGCGCAATGGCTCGAGCGGTTCCGGCGCCGCTTCGGGGTGGACCCGGCGCTGTGGCATTCGGAACTGTCCACCCGCACGCGCCGCGACACCTGGCGTGCGGTTGCGGAAGGCGAGGCGCCGGTTGTCGTCGGCGCGCGTAGCGCCCTGTTCCTGCCCTTCCCCGCCCTTGGGCTCATCATCGTGGATGAGGAGCACGAGACCGCCTTCAAGCAGGAGGATGGCGTGATCTACCACGCGCGGGACATGGCGGTGGTGCGCGCGCGGCTGGCGAAGGCGGCCTGTGTGCTGGTCAGCGCCACGCCCTCGCTCGAGACGCTGACGAATGCGGAAACCGGGCGCTACGACCATCTGCATCTGTCGGAGCGCCATGGCAGCGCCGGTCTGCCGGAGGTGGAAGCCATCGACCTGCGCAGCCACCCGCCGGAACGCGGCCGCTTCCTCTCCCCGGTGCTGATCGAGGCGGTGCGGGACACGCTGGCGCGTGGCGAACAGGCGATGCTGTTCCTGAACCGCCGCGGCTATGCGCCGCTGACGCTCTGTCGTGTCTGCGGGCATCGGCTGCGCTGCCCGAACTGCACGTCATGGCTGGTGGAGCATCGCGCGCAGCGGCGGCTGCAATGCCATCATTGCGGCCATGCCGAGCCGATCCCCCAGACCTGCCCGGAATGTGCCGCGCAGGGCTCGCTGACGCCCGTCGGCCCGGGTGTGGAGCGCGTGCTGGAGGAGGTGGAGGCGCTGTTCCCCGATGCGCGTCGCATCGTGATGGCGTCCGACACCATCCCCGGCCCGGCGGCCGCGACGGCGGCGGCGGAAGCGATCGCGGCGCGGCAGGTGGATTTGATCATCGGCACGCAGATCGTCGCTAAGGGCTGGCACTTCCCGCATCTGACGTTGGTCGGCGTGGTGGATGCCGACCTTGGCCTCGCGGGCGGCGATCTGCGCGCGGCGGAACGCACGCTGCAGCTGCTGCATCAGGTGAGCGGCCGCGCGGGCCGCGCGGAGGCGCCGGGCAAGGTGCTGCTGCAGAGTTTCGCGCCCGAGCACCCGGTGATGCATGCGCTGGTCTCGGGCGATGTCGCGGCCTTCATGGCAGAGGAAGCGGCCGGTCGTCGCCCCGGCCATTGGCCGCCCTTCGGGCGGCTCGCGGCGTTGATCATCAGCAGCGAGGATGAGCGTGAGGCCGACCGCGCGGCGCGCGACCTGGGGCTGGCGGCGCCACGCGCGCCGGGGGTGGAGGTGCTGGGCCCGGCGCCAGCGCCGCTGGCGCTGCTGCGCGGCCGGCATCGGCGTCGCCTGCTGCTGAAGGCGCGGCGCGACGTGCCGGTGCAGAAACTGCTGCGCGACTGGGTGTCCCGCGTGGACCTGCCCAACAGCGTCCGCGTGCAGATCGACGTGGACCCGGTGGGGTTCCTGTAGGCGCGGCTCAGCCGCGCTGGTGGCGGCGCAGCGCGTCCTCGATCAGGCGGCGGTCGCGGGCTTCGCTGCGGCGGGCATGCACGACCAGGAAGGCCCAGAGCACCGCGGCACCCCAGACGAAGACGCCGCTGACGGGCAGGATCATCAGCACCAGCCCGATCAGCCAGAGCACGCCGTTGAACAGCGCCTGGAAGGGGCGGCCCTGCAGCAGCAGCGCCAGCGGTGGGACAAGGATGGCAAGCAGGTAGGACATGGCGCGGATCACATGGCCCCGCGCCGCCCGCGGTTCAATTGTCCGCCCGGCGCGCCCTGCGCGGCCGTGCCGTCAGGCCGCCAGCCTGACGACCCGCCCTTCCATCGCTTCCACGCGGCGGACGCCGATGATCTGGCCGAGATTGCCCGCGATCAGATGCACCATGCCGAGCGGCATGGCCTGCAGGGCAACCTCCGCGCGCAGCGCATCGCCCTCGCGGGTCGCGCGCACGGCGTCGGGGATCAGGTCGCGCTTGGCGAAGGGCTCCAACACGCGGGAGAGCAGGCCGGGCGTAGCGTCGGCCGTGACGGTGAAGCGCGCCGCGACCAGCGGTTCTTCGGTGACATCATGCATCTGGGGAAGGCTCCGGGATCGTGGGAAGGACCATGCAGGCACCCGGCCGCGCTTCCGCGCGCCAGGATGGCGCGCAGGTCAGGCGGCCGGGCCGCTAATTCGATCCGTGGGAAACCGGAACATCACTCGGCTGTCTTAGCGCGCGCGGTCGGGGCGGGGAAGTCCTCCTCCGCCCGTCGCTTCAGGCCCTCCTCGGCGACCGGCTTGTGGCGCACATGGGGGATCTCGATGCCGAGTTGGTCGAAACGTTGCTTGATGCGGCGGTTGAACTCCCGCCCCACCATCCACCGCGCCGTTGGGTCGGTCTTGATGCGGCACCGGACCAGCACGCCGGAATCGGATAGCCGCTCGACGCCCAGGATCTCGAGGTCGGCGCGGATGACGGCGCCGAACTTCGCGTCATGGCGCACCTCCGCGGCGATCTGGCGCAACACGTCGGAGACGCGGTCGGTGTCCTCGTCATAGTCCACGGAGACGTCGAGCACGGCGAAGCCGAAGTCGCGCGTCATGTTGGTGACCGTGGTCACCGCGCTGAAGGGGATGATGTGCACGCTGCCATCCTGCGCGCGCAGCTTGATGGAGCGGATCGAAAGCTGCTCCACCGTGCCCGACAGCCCGCCCACCTGCACCACATCGCCGACCGCCACCGCATCCTCGAACAGCAGGAAGGCGCCGGTGATCACGTCGCGCACCAGCGTCTGCGACCCGAAGCCGACCGCGAGGCCGATGACGCCCGCACCGGCGATCAGGGGGGCGACGTTGACGCCGATCTCGGTCAGCACGTTCAGCACGACGAAGACCAGGATCGCCGCCAGCAGCACGGTGCGCAGCATCGGCAGCAGCGTGCGCACCCGAGCCGAACGCGCGGCCTGCGCATCCTTCGACAGTTTGTTCAGATGCCGCTGGATCGCCGCATTCGCCAATTCCCAGACCGTGACCGCGACCGCGATGGTCAGCGCGATCGAGACCAGCGAGGACAGCAGCCGCGCGCCCAGCTGCCCGCGGGCGAACCAGGCGAAGGCGTCGAGCCCCCAGGCCTCCAGCAGGAACAGCAGCGCCAGCACCGTGATGGTGCCGCTGACCATGCCCTTCAGCACTGGCAGGTAGCGGTTCGCCCGCGCCTCCAGCCCTGCGTAGCGCTTCGCCAGTTCCGGGCTAATCCTGAACCCGCGCTGAATGGCGCGCCGCGCCAGCACATCGGCCAGCTTCGCCAAGCCAAGGATGACGATGGTCAGCGCCGAGACGCGCATCAGCCGCTCGAACCCGTCGCGGATCTCGAGCGCCCAGACACCCCACAGCGCGAACAGCCAGAGGATCGCCAGCAGGTGCCACACATCCGCCAGCCGGTCGCGCAGCGCGCGCAGCAGCCGCCGCGTGCGGTCGGGCGTCTCGTCCTCGGCCAGGGCCGGGGCGCGCAGCGTGTCGGCCACCGCGGCGCGGTTCTGCAGGATCACGATCACCAGCAGCAGCGAGACGACCAACAGCGAGATGCGCAGGATCGAATCATAGGCGGTCCAGGGCAGGCCAAACAGCAGGCCGGCCTCCGCCACCGCATAGCCGCTGATCGCCACCACCATGATGCGGCGGATCCAAACCGTCACATAGGCCGCTGTCTCATCCGCAACCTGCACCAGGCGCAGATGCGAAGACGCCGGGGAGAACAGCATGCGCGACCCCGCCATCACCGCCCGCAGCGCCATGTAGGAGTTGTTGGCGACCAGCAGCACCAGCTCGGTCGTGGGCAGCGGCCTGACCAGGCCGATCAGCCCGTAGGAGACCACCGCGAAGGCCGCGACGGGCACCAAGTCCAGCAGGAAGCGCGCGACCACCAGCGGCACGCGGCGCATCCAGGTCCAGGCATCGCCGGGTTCGGGCGCCATGGCGTCCAGCCGGTCCGACCAGCGGCGCAGCGCCCGTGTCGTCGCCCATTCCGCAAGCAGCCCGAGGCCGAACAGCGCCGCCAGCTTCAGCGCGGCATCCCAGATGCGCGCCTGGCGCACCGGGTCGCGCAGGAGACCCGATGCCCAGCCGATGACACTGCGCATGTCGGCGGCGGTCTGCGCCGCCACGACCAGGCTGTCCGACAGCGCCTGCAGCCGCTGCGAGGCCCCCATCAGCAGCTGCGCGCCGAGCGTGTTGGGCGCCAGCAGGGGTTGTTCGGCCTGCGGGGCCTCGGCGGCCGCCTCGGAGGCTGGCGCGCCCGGGTCGCGGCCGGCGGCTTCCAGGGCGCGCAGCAGCTCGGCGCGGCGCGCATCGTCGCGCAGCACCTCGATCAGTCGCTGCATCTCATTGGCCGGCGCGGCCTGTGGCGTGCCGGCGGAGGTGCCTTGGGCCAGGGCCGGCGGGGCCAGCAGCAGCAGAAGGGCAAGCAGGCGCAGGATCCGCATGGGCGGGGTGAAGCCCGGCGGGGGGCTGGCGGTCAACCCTTTGGGCGCCGGCCCCGGTTGCGACGCAACCCTGGCGGCCACAGGATGCGGCGGTGACCGCGGCCGGACCCTCCCTCACCGTCCTCATGCTCGCCTTGCTGGCGACCCATCTGGCGGGGATGGGCGCCTTCCTGACCGTGCCGGTGCTGGCGCCGGCCATCGCGGCCGAAACCGGGCTCGCGGCCAGCCTGGTCGGGCTGCACACGGCGCTGGTCTACGCCGGCGCCCTGCTCACCGGGCCGCTGACCGGGCCGCTGATCCAGCGCTTCGGCGCGGTGCGGGTGTTGCAGCTGGGCATGCTTCTGGTGGGGGCGGGCATCGCGCTGGCGGCGCTCGGCCAGGTCTGGGCGCTGGTGCTCTCGGCCTTCGTGGCCGGGATGGGCCATGGGCCGGTGACGCCGGGGGGCAGCCATCTTCTGGCCGGGCGCACCCCGCCGCGGCGCCGGGCGCTGGTGTTCAGCCTGAAGCAGGCCGGCGTGCCGGTCGGGGCGATGCTGATCGCGGCCACCGCCCCGCTCATTGCCCTGTTCGCCGGCTGGCGGGCCGGGGTGCTGGCGATCGCGGCGACCGCGATTGTGGTGGCGATCGCGCTGCAGCCCCTCCGCGCCGCGCTGGATGCCGGGCGTGACCCGCGTGCGGGCGGGGCGGGACTCGGGGCGTTGTGGCGCGGCGCGGCGGGATCGCTCGGCCTGCTGCGCACCGATGCGGCGCTCCGGCGGCTGACGGTGATGTCCTGCGGCTATGGCGTGGCGCAGTTCTGCTTCATCACCTTTTTCGTCGCCTTCCAGGTGACACAGCTCGGCACCCCCCTGGCAGAAGCCGGGTTGCGCCTGGCGCTGGCGCAGGCGGCCGGGGTGGCGGGGCGCATCGCCTGGGCGCTGATCGCCGACCGCGTCGGGGCGCGGCTGCCCTTGCTGGCCTGCGGAATCGGCGCGGCGGTGGCGGCGCTGGCACTGGCCGCGGCCGGGCCCGGCTGGCCCGTGGCGCTGGTGGTGCTGGCCGGGATCGTGATGGGCGCAACCGCCGTCGGCTGGAACGGCGTGATGCTGGCCGAGACCGCCCGCATCGCGCCCGAGGGCCAGGTGGGCGGCGCGACGGCCGCGGTCTCCTTCGCCTTCGCCCTGACCATGCTGGTCGCGCCCCCGGCCTTCTCGGCCCTGGTCGGCCTCACAGGCGGCTATGCGGCGGGCTTCCTGCTGTGCGTGCTGGCCGCGCTGGGCGGTGCGGCGGCCATCCTGCGGCAGCGTTAGGGTGTGATCGGGGGCAGCGCATCGCGCCGCAGCTTGCCGTCCGCGTCCGGGCTGCCATGTTGGGCACATGACAACGATCCTGATGGTCCTCGTCGGCCTGTGTATGCTGGCGACGCTCGGCGTGATGTTCGCGGGCATGATCGGCCTGGCGCGGAACGAGTCGGCCGGCGGGGCGCGATCCAACATGCTGATGCGTTGGCGGGTCGGGCTGCAGCTGCTGACGGTCGTGCTGTTTGTCCTGCTGCTGCTCGTCCGGGCGTGAGGATGACGCGCGCCCCCCAACTTGCCCGCCCCGGGTCCGGCCACTATGGTCCGCGCCGTTGCGCGGCCGCAGGCGTGGCCGCCGTGTCGGCGCCCTGCGCGCCTTCATGCAAGAACCCCGAAGGGTCTGAGCAGGGATCCCGCCGATGAAGATCCTCGTCCCCGTGAAGCGGGTGGTGGATTACAATGTGAAGGTCCGCGTAAAGGCGGATGGCAGCGGCGTCGAGACGGCCAACGTCAAGATGTCCATGAACCCCTTCGACGAGATCGCGGTCGAGGAAGCGGTGCGCCTGAAGGAGAAGGGTGTCGCGACCGAGATCGTCGCCATCTCCGTCGGCCCTGCCGCCGCGGCCGAGCAGATCCGCACCGCACTCGCCATGGGCGCCGACCGCGGCATCCTGGTCGAGCATGACGGCGTGGTGGAGCCGCTGGCGGTCGCCAAGATCCTGAAGGCGATCGTCGGCACCGAGGCGCCGCAGCTCGTGCTGATGGGCAAGCAGGCGATCGACGACGACATGAACGCCACCGGCCAGATGCTGGCCGCGCTGATGGGTTGGGGCCAGGGCACCTTCGCCAGCAAGGTCGAGGTCGCCGATGGCGGCCTCAAGGTGACGCGCGAGGTGGATGGCGGGCTTGAGACGGTCGCGCTGAAGCTGCCGGCCATCGTCACCGCCGACCTGCGTCTGAATGAGCCGCGCTATGCCTCGCTGCCGAACATCATGAAGGCGCGCAAGAAGCCGATCGAGACGATGAAGCCGGCCGATCTCGGGGTGGACGCGACCCCGCGCCTGACCGTGCTGAAGGTGGAGGAGCCGCCGAAGCGCCAGGCCGGCGTGAAGGTCGGCTCCGTGCAGGAGCTGGTCGAGAAGCTCCGCAACGAGGCGAAGGTGATCTGACGATGGCCGTCCTGGTTCTCGCCGACCGCAGCGGGTCGGCCGTTTCCCAGCCCACGCGCAGCGCCGTCGCCGCCGCGCAGAAGATCGGTGGCGATGTGCATGTGCTGGTGCTCGGCGCCGAGGGCGCCGACGCCGCCGCGAAGCTGCCGGGTGTCGCGCAGGTGCTGGTCGCCCGGGGCGCGGCCTATGAGCACGGCCTGGCAGAGCCCGCCGCGGCGCTGCTGGTCGCGCTCGCGCCCGGCTATTCCCACCTGCTCGCGCCGGGCTCGGCGATGGGCAAGAACATCATGCCGCGCGTGGCCGCGCTGCTCGATGTGCAGGTGATCAGCGATGTCGCGGGCGTCGAGGGCGCGGATACCTTCCGCCGCTTCATCTATGCCGGCAATGCGCTGGCCACCGTGAAGACCTCGGATGCGACCAAGGTGATGACGGTGCGCGCGGCGAGCTTCGACCCCGTGCCGGCCGAGGGCGGCGCGGCGGCGATCGCCGATGCGCCGGCGGCCACCGACCCGGGCCTCTCGACCTTTGTCGGCGCCGAGATCGCCAAGCTCGAGCGGCCGGAGCTGACGGCGGCGCGCATCGTCGTCTCCGGCGGTCGTGCGATGGGCTCGGCCGACAACTTCAAGATCCTCGAAGGTGTCGCCGACAAGCTCGGTGCGGCCATCGGCGCGTCTCGCGCGGCGGTGGATGCGGGCTATGCGCCGAACGACATGCAGGTTGGCCAGACCGGCAAGATCGTCGCACCCGAGCTCTACATCGCCTTCGGCATTTCGGGCGCGATCCAGCACCTGGCCGGCATGAAGGACAGCAAGTTCATCGTCGCCGTGAACAAGGACGAGGAAGCGCCGATCTTCCAGGTGGCCGATTACGGCCTCGTCGGCGATGTTTTTCGGGTGATCCCGGAACTCGAAGCGGAACTGGCAAAGAAGTAAGGCTCCAACACGCCGAGATTGCGCGCCGGCGCCGGACCCGACAGGGTGCGGGCCGGCGCAGCTTTTTCATGGGGAAGGTGACATGGCGGAGATCGCTAAGATCGGCGTGATCGGCGCCGGCCAGATGGGCAACGGCATCGCCCATGTCGCGGCGCAGGCCGGCATCCAGGTCGTGCTGCAGGATGTCGCGCAAACCCAGCTCGACAAGGCCATGGCGACCATCGCGAAGAATATGGACCGCCAGGTGCAGAAGGGCACGGTCACGCAGGCCGACCGCGACGCCGCCATCGCGCGCATCGCGCAGACCACCGACACCGCGGCGCTCGGCGATTGCGACCTGGTGATCGAGGCCGCGACCGAGAATGAGGAGCTGAAGAAGAAGATCTTCGCCGCGCTCTGCCCGAAGCTCCGCCCCGACGCGATCCTGGCGACCAACACCTCCTCCATCCCCATCACGCGGCTTGCCGCGACGACGGACCGGCCCGGCCGCTTCGTCGGCATGCACTTCTTCAACCCCGTGCCGATGATGAAGCTGGTCGAGGTCATCAAGGGCCTGGCGACCGAGGACGCGACCGTCCACGCGGTGGCGGCGCTGGCCGAGAAGATGGGCAAGACCGTCGCCTATGCCGCCGACTACCCGGCCTTCATCGTCAACCGCATCCTGCTGCCGATGATCAACGAAGCCTGCTTCGCCCTGCATGAGGGCGTGGGCGATGTGGCCTCCATCGACGCCGGCATGAAGCTCGGTTGCAACCATCCGATGGGGCCGCTGGAGCTGGCGGATTTCATCGGCCTCGACACCTGCCTGTCGGTGATGGAGGTGCTGCACCAGGGGCTTGGCGAATCGAAGTACCGGCCGAGCCCGCTGCTGCGGAAATATGTCGAGGCCGGCTGGCTCGGCCGGAAGGCCGGCAAGGGCTTCTACGATTACAGCGTGACGCCGCCGAAGCCGACGCGCTGAGGCACACCCTTGCGCATCACCAGCGTCACGGCCGCGGTCGAGCATCTGAAGCCCGCGCGCGCGGCGGATGCCTATGCGGGGCGGGAAAGCCTCACTTTCCTCCGGCTGCGCATCGGCACCGATGCGGGGCTGGTGGGCGAGGGCGTCACCGGCCGTTTCCTGGCGCCGACCGTCGCCGAGCTGCTGAACCGCGAGATTGCGGAGACCATCGCGGGCCAGGACGCGCTGGCGCATGAGGCGATCCGCACGCTGCTGGTGAAGCGCCTCAATCCGCGCGGCGCGACGGGCGTTTTCGTCTCCGCGCTCTCGGCGCTCGACCTCGCGCTGTGGGACCTCAAGGGCAAGGCGCTTGGCCAGCCCGTCGCACGGCTGATTGGCGGCGCGCGGGAGGCAGTCGCCGCCTATGCCACGGCCGGCCTGCCCGCCTTCACGGAAGCCGAGCTCATCGCCGCCTGTGAAACTGCGCTGGCCGACGGCTTCGCGGGCGTGAAGATCATCGTCGGTGCCGGCCGGCCGATCACGGAGGACGCCGCGCGTATCCGTGCCGTGCGCCGTGCCATTGGTGACGCGGCCCTCATGCTGGATGCGAATTGCGATTTCACCGTCGCGGAGGCCAAGCGGCTGGCGCATCTCGTCGCCGATTGCGACATCGCCTTCTTCGAGGAGCCGGTGCGCGACAACGACATCGCCGCGCTGGCCGAACTGCGCCGCGCCATCCCGATCCCGCTAGCGTCTGGCCAGATGATCCAATCCGTCACCTGGTTCCGCGACGCGCTAGCTGCCGGCGCGCTCGACATAATGCAGCCCAACGCCGCCTTCTGCGGCGGCCTCACCGCCATGCTGCGCATCCTGGCCCTGGCCGAGGCGCATGGCGTGCCGGTGACCGGCGCCGGAGGCTTCGAAGCCGCGAACCTTCCCGCCATGGCCGGTCATCCGCAGGGCGGCATGCTGGAGGTGCACGGCGCCCACGCCGCGCTGCGCGACCGCTTCGCGACGCATCCCACCTTCACCGGCGGGATGCTGCGCGTGCCGGAGGCGCCGGGCCTCGGCTTCAGCCTGGCGGATTGAAGCGCCGGGGTTGCGCGGGGCGCGCATCCCGCCATCTAGCCGCGATGGACCCCACCCCCCTTCCGGCTGCGCAGGCCCGCCAGGCTCGGCGCGTTGCGCGCTATTACCGGTGGCTCGACGGCCTGTCCTGGTTCCAGGAACGGCGCGGCGAAGCCGGTCATGGCGCGCTGCCGGTGCATCGCGCGCTGGCCGATCCTGAAGGCGGCGCGCCCTCGCCTTTCGTCATCCACCGGCTGATGTTGGAGGGCCTCGACCTGCCGGCGGCGCCGCGCGTGCTGGATGCGGGCTGCGGCTATGGCGCGACGATGCTCGATCTCGCGCCCAAGCTCGGCGGCGACTGGACGGGGCTGACGCTGTCGCCCGTACAGGCCGCGCGCGGCATGGCCGAGGTCGCCACGCGCGGTCTGGCGGGCCGTGTGCGGATTGCGGTGCGATCCTATGACGCCCCGATCGAGGGGCGCTTCGACCTGGCCTATGGCATCGAAAGCCTGATCCACAGCGCCGATCCCGCGCGCACCGTCGCCAACCTCGCCGCGGCGCTCGCCCCTGGCGGGCATCTGGTGATCGTGGACGACATGCCGGAGGAACGGCTGCCAGACGAGGCCGCCGCGCGCCTCGACCGGTTCCGGCGCTTCTGGCGCTGCCCGGTGGCACCGACGCGCGCGGGCTGGATCGCCGCCTGCCGCGCCGCAGGGCTCGAGCCGGTGGCGGAGCGCGATCTCAACCCGCTGCTGCAGGTGCGCGGCATGGAGGAACTGGCGCCGCGGCTTGCCACGCTGGAACGCCGCGCCCGTCTGCCGCGGCTGCTTGGCCTTGGCCTGCGGCGGGAGGCGGAAATCGGCGGCCTGCTCCTGGAAACGCTGCAGACCGAGGGCTTCGTCCGCTACCGCATTCTTGCCGTGCGTAAGCCGTAGCCGGGCTGTCTGGCGGCAGGCGCGGTGTGGCGCTAGCTTCCGGCCCATGCCGCATCCGATGATCCGCACCAGCCGCGAGGGCGACATTGCCCTTGTCACCATTGACCGCCCCGCGAAGCGCAATGCGCTCGACCTGCCGATGTGGATCGCGCTGGCCGAGGCGATGGAGGCGGCATCCGCCGACGGAACGCTGCGCTGTGTCGTGATCCGCGGCGCGGGGGACGAGGCCTTCAGCGCCGGCGCCGACATCACTGCCTTCGAGCGCGAGCGCGGCACGCCCGAGCGCGAGGAGGTCTATGGGCGGGAGATATCGCGCTCCTTCCAATCCATCCGGCGCTGCGTGCACCCGGTGGTCGCGGCCTGCCGCGGCTGGACGATGGGCGGGGGCTGCGGCATCGCGACGATGTCCGATTTCCGCGTCGGCGGGCCCGGCACGCGCATGGCCATTCCGGCGCGCAATCTCAGCCTGTTTTACCACCCGGGCGAGCTCGATCCGCTGCTGCAATCGGTCGGCTATGCGGTGACTGTCGAGCTGCTGATCGAGGGCCGCGTCTTCACCGGGGAAGAGGCATTTCAGAAGGGCCTGCTGACGCGCCTTGTGCCCGACGAGGCGGTACAGGCGGAAGCCATGGCGCTCGCGCAGCGCATCGCGCAGGGCGCGCCGCTGTCGAACCGCTTCCACAAGGCGATGCTGCAGAAGCTGCGCGGCGACCTGCCGCTGACCCCGGCCGACCTGGCTGGCGTCGGCGACTTCGCCGGCACCGAGGATTTCCGTGAGGCGACACGCGCCTTCATCGAGAAGCGCAAGCCGGTCTGGCGCGGGCGGTAATGGCGTGACGGGAGGGGCGTTGCCCCTCCCGGACCCACCCCGCTCACCCTCATGCGTCCCGGGCGCCCGCCGGCTGGCCCTCATGGCCTTCGCTGCCTGCGCGCCAGCGGTGGGTGGAGGCGCCGAAGGCGACCAGCGTGCCGGCTTCGTCGAAGACCTCCGTGCGGCAGAAGAAGATGTTGCGCCCGCGCGTCATCACGCGGCCTTCCGCGACGATCTGCCCCTTCGACACCTGCCCCGTGAAGCGGCAATCGAGGTCGAGCGTGACGGCGCGGCGGATATTCCCCGGCACGGAGCACCAGAGGCCCGCATAGGCCGCTGCCTGGTCGATCAGCGACAGCATTACCCCGCCATGCACGATGCCGGAGCGGTTGCCGTGCTGCGGCCCCACCGCGCAGGCCACGCGGGCGAAGCCGTCGCGCCACTCGATCAGGCGCAGGCCCAGCAGGTCGTGGAAGGCGGCGGGGTGGGGGTCGAGCGGCGCGTCGGTCATGCCTCGCCCCTGCCGCGCCGCGGCGCCGTGGTCAAGCTGTTGCACCGGCCACGCCGCGGCCGCATCTGGCATGGGCAGGAGGCAGACGATGGCGGGCGCGTATCCGGAGCAGGTGGAGATCGACGCGGCGGGCGATGTCGCGCTGTCGGCCGAGGCGGCTGCGCGGCTGCTCGGCATCCCGTTCGACGCCTTTCTGGCCGATCTGCGCGCGGGCGCTGTCTATTCGGTGGTGGAGCGCGGGGAGGGCGAGGATGCCGGCCGGCTGCGGCTGACGCTGCGCCGCCGCGCCACGGAACGCGTGCTGGTGGTGGAGGCTGCGACGGGCCGCGTGATCGAAGCGCGGTAACGGTACCTCAGATGCTGAGCGCCTGCAGCGATTCCTCCAGCTCCTGGAAGCTCGGCATGGAATGGCTGGGCACGATCTTGCGGCCCGTCTCGACCGCGACCTGCGGCGCATTGCCATGCAGATGCGCGACGAGCACGGCGCGGATGACCTCGAAGTACTTTGCTTCCTCCTCCACCACGCTCTTCAGCCGCGCAGCCAGCGGCCCCATCAGCCCATAGGCGAGCAGCACGCCGAGGAAGGTGCCGACCAGCGCGCCGCCGATCATCTTGCCGAGCACGGCCGGCGGCTGGTCGATCGAGCCCATCGTCTTGATCACGCCGAGAACGGCGGCAACGATGCCGAGCGCAGGCAGCGCATCCGCGATGTTCTGCATCGCATGCGATGGGTGAAGCTCTTCCTCCTTCATCTTCTTCAGCTCCCGCGCCATCACATCCTCGATCTGGTGCGGGTCATCGGCGTTCATGCCGATCATGCGCAGATAGTCGCAGATCATGGTGACGGCGTGGTGGTCGCCCGCGATCTTCGGGAAGGTACTGAACATCGCGCTCTCTTGCGGCCGCTCGATATGCGCTTCCAGCGCCATCGCGCCCTTCTGCTGCGCCAGGCGGACGAAGGCGTAGAGCAGCGACAGAAGCTCGACATACTCTTTCTTGTGGTATCGCGGGCCCTTGAGGATTTTTCCGAAGCCGCCGAGCGTGTGCTTCACGTCGTGCATGCTGTTGGCCATGACGAAGGCGCCGATGGCCGCGCCGCCGATCATCATCATCTCGAAGGGCAGCGCGACGAGGATGATGCCGAACTTGCCGCCGGCGATCGTGTAGCCGCCGAAGACCATGACCAACAGGAAGACGAAGCCAGCGATCGCGGTCATGGCGTCTGCGGGGCTTCGCGCAGCAGGGTGATGGCGACGCGCCGGTTGGCCGCCGCATTGGGCTGGTCCGGCAGCAGTAATTGGCGTTCCGCATAGCCCGCGACAGAGCGAATCCGGCCCTCCGGCAGGCCGGCATCAGCCAGCAGCCGGCGCGTGGCATTGGCGCGGTCCGCCGAGAGATCCCAGTTCGATCGGTCGGTGCCGCCGCGGAAGGGCGTGGCGTCGGTATGGCCGGTGATCGTGACCGGGTTCGGCATGCGCTGCGCCATCTGCGCGACGCGCGCGATCAGTGCGCGCGCGCGCTCATTCGGCGCGGCGCCACCAAGCGCGAACATCGGCTGCCGGTCGGCATCCAGAAGCTGGATGCGCAGCCCCTCCGGCGCCTGTTCGATCAGCAACTGCCGGCCGAGATCGGCCAACGCCGGGTCGGCTGCGATGGCGCGGCGCAGCTCCTCCGCCGCGCGTTCGAAGGCCGCGCGCTCGCGCCTGGCATGTTCGGCGCGCAGCTCCGCATCCGAGAGGTTCCGCGCGTCGCTGCCGTGTCCGCTCTCCGCGCCGTTGCCGGCGGCAGGATGCTCTGCGCGGCGGGCGCGCGGATCCTGGTCCCCGGGCGGCGCATCGGCGCGGGCGGTGCGCACGCGGCGCGGGTCGTTCTCCTCATCCTCGCCCTCCGGCGCGTCGCGGAAGACGACCGGGCGGGCGGCCGTCTCGCTGTCATCCTCGATCTCGACATCGGTCAGCACCGGTAGCCGGCTGCGCTGCACGGTGACGGCGCCGGCATCCTGGGTCATGGGCGAGGAGCTGTGTGGCGTGGCGCCGCCGAAGGGTGCGCCGGTGCCGGATTGGGCGCGGCCCATCACATTGCTGGGTGCGAAGAAATCCGCGATGCCCTGGCGCTGCTCCTCGGTCGTCGCATTCAGCAGCCACATCAGCAGGAAGAAGGCCATCATGGCCGTGACGAAGTCGGCATAGGCCACCTTCCAGGCGCCGCCATGGTGCCCGTGCCCGCCTTCCTCGATCCGCTTCAGGACGATCGTTGCCCCGTCCTTGCGACCCCGTGCCATCGCCGCTCCTTCGCTGCGGCAGATGACGGGGTGAGGGTTAAAGCGCTCCTTACGCGCGCGGTTTGGCGGGCGGGCGGGCCGTGCCGGGCGCTGCCTCGAACCGCCAGGGTGCGGCGCTGTCCTCGTTGGGGTCGAGCGTCAGCCGGTGTTCGAGCGGCGGGAAGGCGCGGGACCGGCAATCGGCGCGGTCGCAGAGCCGGCAGGACAGGCCGATACCAACGGCCGCTGCGGCAATCTCGATTCCATCGGCATAGGCAATCTCCGCCGCGCGGCCGATGTCGCAGCCCATCGCCACCACATGCATCGGCGCGGGTTCGCCCCAGCGCGTGGTCGGCGCGGCGATGGCGCGCGCGAAGGTCAGGAAGGTCGCCCCATCCGGCAACTGCGCGACCTGGACCTGCGTTTCCCCCGGATAGGCGAAGGCGCGGTGGACGATCCATTTCGGACAGGAGCCGCCGAAGCGCGCAAAGGGAAAGCCCGCGGCGGAGAAGCGCTTATCCACATTGCCTGCCGGATCCACGCGCAGGAAGAAGAAGGGCACGCCCCGCAGGGCGCCATTCTCCCCCGGCCGCTGCAACGTCGAGAGGCGGTGCGCCGCCTGTTCGAAGCTGACGCCGAAGCGCGCAGCCAGCGCCTCCACCTCGTGCCGCAATTCGCGCGCGGCACCGAGGAAGGGCAGGTAGGGCATCAGCAGCGCCGCGGCCGCGTAGTTCAAAAGGCCGAGCCGGATCAGCGCCGCGGCATCGGCCGTGGAGGGCTCGGCCGGAGCCACCACCGCCTCCACCGCATCCCGCGCTTCCAGCAGCATCAGCTGGAACGCCATCTGGAATCCGCGGCTTTCGCGCGGCAGCGATTCCGAGAGATCAAGCCGGCGCAGCTGCGGGTCGTAGCGACGCAGCGCGCTGTCCAGCTTGCCGACCGCAACGGTCACGCCATGGGTGCGGCGCAGCCGTTCGGCGATGGCGTGGTTCATCTCCGCGGGGCTCGCGCGCAGCTCCGCACCGATCCGCTCGGCGATGGCTTCGAGCGCGGGGAAGTGATTGGCGTGCTCGTGGAAGAAATCGCGCGCTTCCTCCGTTGGCAGCAGCATGCGCCGGCCGGTCGGCAGCGCGATGCCGGAGGCGTCCTCCTTCGCGACGCGCCAGGCGCGGTAGAGCGCCAGCATCGCGCGTGCGGCATTCGGCGCGGATGCGGCGAGCGTCGCCACCTCGTTCTCCGGCACCTCATCCAGCCCGAGCAGCGGGTCCGCCAGAACCTCGCGCAGCCCGGCCTCGACCTGCCGCTCTCGGTTGCCCGACAGGGCGGGGAGATCCACCGCCAAGTTCTCCCCCAGCTTGATCAGCAGGCTGGCGGTGACGCTGCGCTGGTCGTGCTCGATCAGGTTCAGGTAGCTCGCGGAGATGCCAAGACGCGCGGCAAGCGCCTGCTGCGTCAGTCCGCGCTCCATGCGGAGCCGCCGGATGGTGCGGCCGATCAGGGGGCGCGCCATGTGCGTTCCTTTACAAAATGCGGCGGCAACTCTGTGAAAACAGCGACTGCCTTGCCGCCCGCACTCCAGGATTCCCGCTGAACTTCGGCGATGCAATGTGAATTATTGACGAGCGCCGCGAGCAAGCCTGCGGCGGCAGGAGCCGAGCATGACCCGTCCGACCACCTCCCCGCTTTTCGCCCCCGATGGCGGCACCGGCTTTGGCGGCGCGCCCATGCCGGGCCGCTTCGATGGCATCCGCCGCGACTACACGCCGGCCGATGTCGCCAGGCTCGCCGGATCCTTCCGCGTGCAGCACACCCTGGCCGATCGGGGCGCGCGGCGCCTGTGGCAGCTGCTGAAGGCCGAGCCCTTCGTAAACACGCTCGGCGCGCTCACCGGCATGCAGGCGGTGCAGCAGGTGAAGGCCGGGCTGAAGGCGATCTACCTTTCCGGCTGGCAGGTCGCGGCGGACGGGAACACCGGCGGGGAGATGTATCCGGACCAGTCGCTCTATCCCGTGGACAGCGTCCCGAACGTGGTGCGCCGGATCAACAACGCGCTACGCCGCTGCGACCAGATCGCGGTGCAGGAAGGGAAGGGCGACAGCACCTATTGGATGGCGCCGATCATCGCCGATGCCGAGGCCGGTTTCGGCGGCGCGCTCAACGCCTATGAGCTGATGCGCCACATGATCGAGGCTGGCGCGGCGGGCGTGCATTTCGAGGACCAGCTGAGCAGCGAGAAGAAATGCGGGCATCTCGGTGGCAAGGTGCTGGTGCCGATCCAGCAGCATATCCGCACGCTGAATGCCGCACGGCTGGCCGCGGATGTGGAAGGCGTGCCGACCGTGCTGCTGTGTCGGACGGATGCCGAGAGCGCGCAGCTGCTGACGGCGGATGTGGATGAACGCGACCGCCCCTTCCTGACCGAGGAGCGCACGCCGGAAGGTTTTCGCCGCATCAAGCCGGGTGCGGGCAAGGCCTACGCCATCGCGCGCAGCCTGGCCTATGCGCCCTATGCCGATCTGCTCTGGTGGGAGACCTCGGACCCCGACCTGCAGGATGCGCGCGACTTCGCCGAAGCGATCCAGCGCGAATTTCCCGGCAAGATGCTCGCCTATAACTGCTCGCCCAGCTTCAACTGGCAGCGGAAGATGGGCGTGGAGGCCGCGACCGCGTTCCAGCATGAGCTCGGCGCGATGGGCTACAAGTTCCAGTTCGTGACGCTCGCCGGTTTCCACAGCCTGAACCTTTCGATGTTCAAGCTGGCCCGCGGCTATGCCGAGCGCGGCATGGGCGCCTATTCCGAACTGCAACAGGCCGAATTCGCCGAGGAGCAGAACGGCTTCACCGCCATCCGCCACCAGCGCGAGGTGGGTGTCGGCTATTTCGACGCGGTCGCCACCGCGGCCTCCGGCGGCACGGCCAGCACCACGGCGCTCGCGACCAGCACGGAAGCCGCGCAGTTCCACGACCACGCGCCGGCGCATTGACCAGCCAATCGGATATCTCCGGGAAAGGGATCGAACCATGAGCCACGACCAACACGATGACGGCCTGGTGCATTCGCATAGCTGGGCCACAGAGCCGCCGCCCTCGGTCGGCGAGCTGCTCCGGCCCGCCGCGATGCGCGTCGCCACGACGCGTGCGCCGGAGGCCGGCCATGATGACGGCCTGGTGCATCACCACGGCTGGGCCTGCGGCCAGCGCGGCGCGTCGGGCTTCGCCGGCTGACACGCACGCTGGTGTGATGCCGTGTGGCGGCCCGGTCCTGCCGGGCCGCCCGCGTCTTGCGTTGCATCAAGGACGCAGCGCCGCGACGGGCCCATGCCGCGTCCCATGCGACCGGCAAGGAGGCAGTGCCATGGCAACCCGCTACTCACGCCTCAGCATCGCGCTGCATTGGACGATGGCGCTGGCCATCGGCGCGGCTTGGCTCATCGGGCAGGTGATGGAGGATATGCCGCGCGGGCCCGACAAGGCTTTCGTGCTCGGCAGCCATGCGCTGGTCGGCCTCGCCGTGGCGGCCTTGCTGCTACCGCGCCTGCTCGCGCGGTTCATCGGCCCGGTGCCCGAGGATGCCGGCCAGCCGGCCTGGGAACGACGGCTGGCCAGCGCGGCGCATCTGCTGCTGTACCTGCTGATGCTGGCGGTGCCGCTCACGGGGCTTGCCAGCGCCATGTCGGGCCGCGCGCCTATGCCGGTGCTCGGCCTGTTCGAGATCCCGCCGCTGCTCAGCAGCCTTGGCCTGCGCAAGACCCTGGAGGGCGCGCATGAGGTGATGGCGAACCTGCTGGTCGGCGCCGTCCTGCTGCATGTGGCGGCCACGCTATGGCACGCGCTGGTGCGGCACGACGGCGTCGCGGCGCGGATGCTGCCGCGCTGAAGGTTAGGCGGCCGATAGCGCCTCGGCGAAGACCGCCGGGTCCACATTGCCGCCGCTGATGACGACGCCAACCGCCTTCCCCTTCGCATCCACCTTGCCCGCCAGCACGGCGGCCAGCGCGACGGCGCCGCCCGGTTCAGCGACGATCTTCAGATGCTCGAAGGCGAAGCGCATCGCCCGGAACACCTCGGCGCGCGTCACCACGACGCCGCCCGCAAGACGCGGCTGGTTCACCGCGAAGGTGATCGCGCCGGGCCGCATGGACAGCAGCGCGTCGCAGATCGTCTCGCCCGCGCCGTCATTGGCGATGCGCGCCCCGGCCTCCAGGCTGCGCTTCGTGTCGTCCCAGCCTTCCGGCTCCACGGCGAAGATTCGCGTCGCAGGGGATGCGCCCTCGGCCGCCAGCGCGCAGCCGGCGATCAGCCCGCCGCCGCCGGTGCAGACCGCGAGCGAATCGAGCGTGAGACCCGCCGCGGCCGCATCCTCGAACAGCTCGAGCGCCAGCGTGCCCTGGCCGGCGATCACGTCCGGGTGGTCGAAGGGCGGCAGCACCATGCCGCCGCGTTCGGCCGCGAGCCGTTCGGCCAGCGTCTCGCGGTCGGTGGTCTTGCGGTCGAAGAAGGTGATCTCCGCGCCCCAACGCCGCGTGCTTTCCACCTTGATGGAGGGCGCATCGGCCGGCATGGCGATCAGCGCGGGCATGCCCAGCATCGCTGCCGCGCAGGCCGTCGCTTGGCCGTGATTGCCGGAGGAATGCGTCACCACGCCCGCCTTGCGCTGCGCCGCGTCGAGCTTGAGCGCCGCATTGGTCGCGCCACGCAGCTTGAAGCTGCCGGTGCGCTGCAGCGGCTCCGGCTTCACCAGGATGGTGCCGCCTGTCAGCTTGTCGAGCAGCGCGTGGCGCAGCATCGGCGTGCGCACGATATGGGGCGCGATACGCGTGGCGGCGGCGCGGACATCGTCATGGCTGGGCAGCGTCATGCGCGGCCTCCTCGAAAGCGATTGGGGTCCACCAGCGGCACGATGGGCGCGAGCGACCCGGGATCCTCGCCGCGTGCCATCGCCGCCAGCAACGCGCCGGCGGCCGGCGCGGTCTGGATGCCGTAGCCGCCCTGGCCGATGCACCAGAAGAAGCCGGGCGCATCACGATCCGGCCCGATCGCCAGCGACCGGTCCGGCGTGAAGCTGCGCAGCCCAGCCCAGCGATGCTCCACGCGGTGCACGGGGATATCGAGCGCGGCCTGCATGCGGTCCACTGCGATGGCAACATCGAGCTCGTCCGGCTGGACATCATGCGGCGACATGTCGGTCTCATCCGCCGGCGAGACCATCAGCTTGCGGCGCGCTTCCGGCCGAACATACCAGGAATGGCCGGCATCGCCGAGCAACGGCCAATTGCTGCAATCATGCGCGCCGGGATCCACGATCAGCGCGGTGCGGCGCTTCGGCTGCAGGCCGATCGTGGCGACGCCGGCGATCTTTGCCACCTCGTCGCCCCAGGCGCCAGCGGCATTGATGATCACCGGCGCGGTGAAGACCGCGCCCGTCGCGGTCTCGGCGTGCCAAGTCCCGTTCCGCCGTTCGATACGCCCGGCCTTGTGGCGCAGCGCGATGACGCCCCCGGCGCGGCGGAGCAACTGTAGAAAACCCTGGTGCAGACCGGCGACATCCATGTCGAAGGCGTCGCGCTCGATCGCGGCGGCGACCGCATAGTCGTGCCGGAGCGGCGGCACCATGGCCGCGACATCCTCGAGCGCGATCGGCTCCAGCCCCTCGCCAGCGTCCAGCATCGCCTGCAACGCCTCGCGCTGGTCGGCCGGCGCCAGCGTGACAACCGGCCGCGGTGAGAAGATCGGGCCCGGCGCGAAGCCTTCTGGCGGGTTCTCGAAGAAGGCGCGGGAGGCGGCCGAGAGTTTGCGCACATCCGGCGGCCCGTAATTCTGGATCCAGATCGCGGCCGAACGTCCGGTGGTGTGGTAGCCGGCGCTCTCCTCGGCTTCCAGCAGCGCGACGCGGTGCGTGGGCGCGAGATGCGCGGCCGCCGTCGCCCCGGCCATGCCGGCGCCGATCACGATCGCGTCGAAGGTGGAGGTCTCCATGCGCCGCATGCTTCCGCCCCGCCGCGCGACAGGTCAACCCGCGCGACTGCAAGACGCTGCTACCAGAGCAGGTCGCCGCGCAGGAAGGCGGCGACCTCCGGCGTCGGCGGGTCGCGGAAGAAGATGTCGGCCGGCGCGCGCGCGTTGATGCGGCCCTGCAGCAGCAGCAGCGCATCGCCCGCCAGCCGCCGCGCCTGCCCCAGATCATGCGTCGTCATGACAACCTTCGTCCCGCTGGCGGCGATGGCAGCGACGATCTCCTCCACCTGGCGCGTCGCGGCGGGGTCGAGGGCCGCGGTTGGCTCGTCCAGGAACAGTACCTCCGGCGCCAGCGCCCAGGCGCGGGCGAGCGCGAGCCGCTGCTGCTCCCCGCCTGAGAGCAGCCGCGCGGCGCGATCGGCGAGCGACGCCAGGCCGACACGGTCGAGCGCCGCCCGCGCGCGCGCATCCGCGTCTGCAACACCAGCGAGGCGCAGCGGATAGGCGGCGTTCGCCAGCACCGAGCGGCGCAGCATCACGGGGCGCTGAAAGACCATCGCCTGCCGGCGCCGCGCCTCGGCTTCTGGCACCGACCAGCGCAGCGTGCCGGCGGTCGGGCGCAGCAGCCCATGCAGCAGCCGCAGCAGCACCGACTTGCCCGCACCATTGGGCCCGAGGATCAGCGTCGGCGCGCCCGGTTCCAGCAACAGGTCGAGGCCGCGGATGATCTCGACCCCGCCCGCGGCGAAGCTGAGCCCTTCGGCGCGGAGCGGCAGCGCGCTGCTCATGCGCCCCGCCGCGTCGCGGCATCGCGCAGCAGCTGCGCCAGCGCATTCACCGCCAGCACCACCGTCATCAGCACCATGCCGAGCGCCAGCGCCAGCGGCAGGTCGCCCTTGCTGGTCTCGAGCGCGATAGCCGTCGTCATCACGCGCGTGAAGCCTTCGATATTGCCGCCGACCACCATCACCGCGCCGACCTCCGCGCTCGCGCGGCCGAAGCCGGCCAGCAGCACCGTCAGCAGCACGAAGCGGCCATCCCAGAGCAGCGTCGGCACGGCGCGCGCGGGGCCGGCGCCGAAGCTTTGCAGTTGCTCCGCGTATTCCTCCCACAGCGCTTCCAGCGCCTGGCGCGTCAGCGCCGCCAGGATCGGCGTGATCAGCACCGCTTGCGCGATCACCATCGCCGTCGGCGTGAACAGCAGCCCGAGCGAGCCCAGCGGGCCGGAGCGCGACAGCAGCAGGTAGATCAGCAGCCCCGCCACCACCGGCGGCAGGCCCATCAGCGCGTTCAGTGCCACAATCACCGCCCGCCGACCGGGGAAGCGCGTCACCGCCAGCAGCGCGCCCAGCGGCAGCCCGATCAGCGCGGCGATCGCGGTGGCCGTCAGCGACACCCGCAGCGACAGCGCGACGATGCGTGCGAGCGCCGCATCCGCCCCGGCGATCATGCCGATGGCCATCCCGAAGGCGGTGCCGAGGTCGTTCATCGCCCTCGCACCTACGGGCGGCCCCTGGCGCGGGCAACCGGTCCTGTCCTAGATGGTTGCGCGCAATCTGCCGGAAATTGCCGATGCCTGCCGGACCGACCCCCGAGATCCTCACCCTGAAGGAAGCCGCCGCGCTGCTGCGCCTGTCCGAGCGCGCTCTGTACGACCTCGCGCGCGGGCACCGGCTGCCGGCGGCGCAGCTCGGGGGGAAATGGCTGTTCCCCCGCGCCGCGCTGATGCTCTGGCTCGCCCGCCAGGCGGAAGCGCCCGAGACGCGCGTTGCGCCGCCGCCGATCCTGGCCGGCAGCCACGACCCGCTGCTGGACTGGGCCGTGCGGCAATCGGGCTGTGGGCTGGCCAGCCGCGCCGGCGGCAGCCTGGACGGGCTGGCCGCGCTGGCGTCGCGGCAGGCCATCGCCGCGGCCGCGCATGTGCCGGACCCCGACACGGGCGGCTTCAACGAGGCCGCGGTGCGCGCCGAATTGCCGGGGGAGCCGCTGGTCGGCCTGATCTGGGCCTGGCGGGAGCAGGGGTTGATCCTGCCGCCGGGCAATCCGCGGGGCCTTGCCACGGTGCAGGACCTCACGCGGGGCGTGACGGTGGCGGGGCGGCAGAGCCGCGCTGGCAGCCACCTGCTGCTGATCCATCTGCTGAACGAAGCCGGCCTGCGGCTGGATGCGCTGCGCTTCCTCCCGGCCCCTGCCGCCAGCGAGGACGAGGTGGCGGCGGCGGTCGCGGAAGGCCGCGCCGATGTCGGCTTCGGCATCCGTGCCGAGGCGGCGCTGCGCGGCCTCGACTTCGTGCCGCTGGTGCAGGAGCGCTTCGACCTGGTTGCCCGCCCGCGCGACTGGTTCGAGCCGCCCTTGCAGGCGCTGCTGGCCTTCGCGCGCAGCGATGCCTTCGGCGCCCGCGCGGCGCGGCTCGGCGGTTATGACGTGGCGCAGACCGGCCGTGTGGCGTTCGCCATCTGAAATTGCGGGTCGCCGGACGCGTTGTGAGGGGCGCCAATTGTCAGGGCTTGCAGGCGGCGCCGAGCAATGCCTAACCTTCCTCCGCTACACAGCGGGCAAGGCCACAAAGGTCAGCCGCACGGAGGAGGAACACGATGTCCAAGGGGATGACCCGCCGCGGCGCCATGCGCGCTGGCGCGGGCGTGCTGGCCGCCGGTACGCTCAGTGCGCCGATGGTCCATGCGCAGGGCAGTGGCGGCAATCTGCGCTTCGCCTTCTGGGATCACTGGGTCCCGGGCAGCAATGACGCGCTCCGCCAGCTCGGCACGCGCTGGGCCGAGCGGAACCGGGTGAACCTCACCCTCGACTTCATCAACACCACGGGCAACCAGCTGCAGCTGACCGCCGCCGCGCAGGCGCAGTCGCGCAGCGGCCATGACGGCATCAGCCTCGTGCCCTGGGATGTCGGCGCCTACGCCGACCAGCTGGAGCCGGTGGACGACGTGATTGGCCGCCTGGTGGGCAAGTATGGCGCGATCAACCCGGTCGCCGAATTCCTCTGCCGCCGCAACAACGCCTGGCGCGCCATTCCCGCCACCAGCGGCACGCAGAACAAGCCGGCGCTCTGCCGCGCCGACCTGCTGCAGCAGCATGCGGGCATCGATGTGCGCGCCATGTGGCCCGCGCGGAACGAGAAGGGGCCCGGCGCCGACACCTGGAACTGGGACACCTTCCTGCGCGCGGCCGAGGCCTGCCATCGCGCCGGCGTGCCCTTCGGGCTTCCCATGGGCCAGTTCACCGACGCGGTGGACTGGGTGGGCGGCCTGTTCGCCAGCTATGGCGCGCGCATCACCGATGAGCGCGGCAACCCGACCATCCGCAACAACCCGCAGCTGCGCCAGGTGATGGAATACGCCGTGCGGCTGGCGCGCTTCCTGCCGAACGATGTCTGGGCGTGGGACGATGCGTCGAACAACCGCGCGCTGATCTCCGGCCGCTCGGCGCTGATCTTCAACCCGCCCTCGGCCTGGGCGGTGGCCAAGCGCGACGCGCCGCAGGTGGCGGAGAATTGCTGGACCATCCCGATGCCGTCCGGCCCGCAGGGGCGCTTCCTGGCCTATCTGCCCTTCAACACGGGCATCTGGGCCTTCGGGCGCAACAAGAACGCGGCGAAGTCCTTCCTGGAGTTCCTGTCGGAGCGCGAGAGCGCGGAGTTCACCACGAACTTCTCGGGCGGCTACGACATCCCGCCCTTCGCGAGCATGTCCGACTTCGCGGTGTGGACGCGCGAAGGTCCGCCGGTGGGCACGATCTTCAACTATCCGCTCAAGGCGCATCACGATGCGCGGCCGTCCATCGCCTTCGCCCCGGCGCCTCCGGAACTGGCGAGCCAGATGTACATCCAGGCGCTGAACACCAAGGTCATCGCCCGCGTCGCCCAGGGCGGCGAGAGCATCGACCAGGCGCTCGGCTGGCTGGAGCGCGAGGTCAACAACATGCGTCGCGGCGGCTGACCGCGCTGCATGGCTGCCAGCGGCGCATGCGCCGCATGACAGCGCCCGGGGCAATGGCCCCGGGCGTGCCTGCCTGACACTGGGAGAGCCGGGATGGCCGACGGGGCAAGCCTCGCGATGCCGCGCGCCGACGCGCCAGGGGGCGCTTCGCTGAAGCGCTTCGCCCGACGGCGTTCGACCATCGCGTTCCTGATGACGCTGCCGCTGATCGCGGTGATCGGCGGGCTGGTCGTGTGGCCCGCGGGCTATGCGATTTGGCTGTCCACGCTCAACCGCCGGATGACACAGTTCATCGGCCTCGGGAATTTCGAGATCCTGCTCGATTCCGAGACCTTCCGGATGGTCATCTTCCAGTCGATGTTCTTCGCGGTCACCGCGGTGATCCTGAAGGCGCTGATCGGCTTCTGGCTGGCGCATATGCTGCACCACCTTCCCACGAAGGGGCAGCGCAAATGGCGCGGCATGCTGCTGGTGCCCTGGGTGATCCCGCCGGCGCTCTCCACGCTCGGCTGGTGGTGGATGTTCGAGCCCAGCTACTCCTCGATCAACTGGATCCTGGCGATCTTCGCCGTGCCCGCCGTGCCCTGGCTGGGCGAGCCCTGGTGGGCGCGCATCAGCGTCATCATCGTCAATGTCTGGTACGGCGCGCCCTTCTTCATGATCATGTACCTCGCCGCGCTGAAATCCGTGCCCGAGCAGCTGTACGAAGCGGCGGCGATCGACGGCGCGACATCTTGGCAGCGGCTGCGCTATGTGACCCTGCCGATGATGCGCAACATCATCTCGATCACCGTGCTGTTCAGCCTGATCGTGACCTTCGCGAATTACGACATCGTCCGCGTGCTGACCAATGGCGGCCCGCGCGACCTCACGCATGTCTTCGCGAGCTACGCCTTCCAGGTCGGCGTGCTGGCCGGGAACATCCCGCGCGGTGCGGCCGTCTCGCTCTTCATGTTCCCACTGCTGGCGGTGATCGCCTTCTTCGTGCTGCGCGGCGTCAATCGCCGCTCGCGGGAGGAAATGTAGCATGTCGGCCACGACCGCGACCCGGGCCGTCCCGGGCATCTACCACAAGGCCGGCAGCCTGCGGGCGGAGCGGCGCTGGGCGCTGTGGACCGCCTATATCTCGCTGATCTTCGCCGCCATCATCATGCTGGCGCCGCCGGTCTACATGTTCCTGACCAGCATCAAGACCAGCGCCGAGATCGCCGATCTCGGCGGCAATCCCTGGTGGGTGCGCAACCCGACGCTCGATAACTACCGCGCGCTGCTGTCGAACCCGATGTTCCTCGGTTTCTTCTGGAACAGCGTGAAGGTCACGCTGCTGGTCGTGGCGCTGTCCATGGTCATCTCGGTGCTCGCCGCCTTCGCGCTGGCGCGGATGCGCTTCTGGGGCAGCCAGTGGCTGGCGACCGGCGTGTTCCTCACCTACCTGGTGCCGGACACGCTGCTGTTCATCCCGCTCTATCAGATCGTCGGCGGCCTCGGCCTGCTGAACTCCACCTGGGGGCTGGTGCTGGTCTATCCGACGCTGACGGTCCCCTTCTGCACCTGGATCATGATTGGCTACTTCGCCTCCATCCCGAAGGAGCTGGATGAGGCGGCGCTGATCGATGGCGCGAACTGGATGCAGATGCTGACGCGCATCTTCATCCCCGTGGCACTGCCCGGGATCATCGCCGCGACGATCTTCGCCTTCACTGTCTCCTGGGCGGCCTTCGTCTATCCGACGGCCTTCATCACGACACCGTCCGAGATGCCGCTGACCATCGGCGTGGTCAGCCAGCTGATCCGCGGCGACACCTTCGCCTGGGGCCAGCTGATGGCGGGCGCGCTGCTCGCGGCGCTGCCGCCGGTGATCGTCTACGTCTTCCTCATGGATTATTACATCGCCGGCCTGACGGCTGGTGCCACGAAGGGCTGAGCGCGCCATGGCACAGGTCTCCATCCGCAAGATCGTCAAGGCCTATGAAGGCGGCGTGCAGGCGGTGAAGGGCATCGACCTTGAGATCGCGGACCATGAGTTCGTGGTCCTCGTCGGCCCGTCTGGCTGCGGCAAATCCACCACGCTGCGCATGATCGCGGGCCTTGAGGAGATCACCTCGGGCGAGATCGCGATCGGCGGCACGGTGGTGAACGACATCCCCCCACGCGACCGCGACATCGCGATGGTGTTCCAGAACTACGCGCTCTACCCGCACATGTCCGTCTTCGAGAACATGGCCTTCGGCCTGACGCTCCGGAAATTCCCGAAGGAGGAGATCAAGCGCCGCGTGGACAACGCCGCGCGCATCCTCGACATCACCCAGCTGCTGGAGCGCAAGCCGAAGGCGCTCTCGGGCGGCCAGCGTCAGCGCGTGGCGATGGGCCGCGCGATTGTGCGCGACCCGAAAGTCTTCCTGTTCGACGAGCCGCTGTCGAACCTGGATGCCAAGCTGCGCGTGCAGATGCGCACCGAGATCAAGAAGGTCCACCAGACGGTGAAGACCACCACCGTCTACGTCACCCACGACCAGGTGGAGGCGATGACACTGGCGGACCGTGTGGTGGTGATGAACCACGGCGTGATCGAGCAGGTCGGCCCGCCGCAGGAGCTGTACCACCACCCGGCCACGCGCTTCGTCGCGGGCTTCATCGGCTCGCCTGCGATGAACTTCATCCCCGCGCGGGTGGAGAACGGCTCTGGCGCGCTGCGCGTCAACCTGCCGAACGGCATCGTCCTGCCGGTGCCGGCCGAGCGCACGCAGCGCTACGCGCAGGCCGCGGGGAAGGAGGTGCTGTTCGGCATCCGCCCCGAACACCTGACCGAGCCCAAGAACCTCGACCGCAACAACATCGCCCTCTTCCACATCACGCCCGAGGTGCTGGAGCCGATGGGGATGGAGACGCTGGTCCATCTCTGGATCGAGGGTGCGGAGGTCTGCAGCCGCATCGACCCGACGACGCCCGCCGAGCCCGGCCGCCCGCTGCAGGTCGCCGCCGATCTGAACCACATGCACCTGATCGACCCGCAAAGCGGCAAGGTCCTGTAGCCGCCTGCTCTTGCGTCATGTGGCGGGCGGCGTATTGCTGCCGTCCGCCAGTTGCATACGGAACGTCCCATGGCTCCCGCTCCCGTCCTCGTCGAGGCCAAGAAACTCGACACTTATGTCGCCGCGATCTTCCGCGGCGCCGGCTGCGACGCGGCCGAGGCGCAGCGCATCTCCACGCACCTGCTCGGCGCCAACCTCGCGGGGCATGACAGCCACGGCGTCGCCCGCGTGCCGCGCTATGTGGAATGGCTCGAAGCCGGCTGGATCCTGAAGGGCCAGAATGCGGAAGTCGTCACCGATGGCGGCTGCTTCGCGCTGGTGGATGGCAAATACGGCTTCGGCCAGACGGTCGCGCCGCAGGCGGTCGAGCTTGGCATCGCGCGAGCGCAGCAGCACGGCATCAGCGTCGTCGGCCTGCGCAATGCCGGCCATATCGGCCGCATCGGCGACTATGCCGAGACGGCGATCCGCGCCGGGCTGATCTCGGTCCATTTCGTGAATGTCGCGGGTTCCGTGCTGGTCGCGCCGTTCGGCGGGACGGAGCGGCGTTTCTCCACCAACCCGGTCAGCATCGGCGTGCCGCTGCCCGGCCGCCCGCTGGTGCTGGACTTCGCGACCTCGCTGGTCGCGGAGGGCAAGGTCCTGGTCGCGTCCAATGGTGGCAAGCCCCTGCCGCCGGATGCGCTGATCGAGCCGGATGGGCGCTTTTCGGGCGACCCGCACACACTCTACGGCGAGTACGACACGATCGGGCCGCGCAACCCTGCGAACGGTGCGGGCGCGATCCGCGCCTTCGGCGAGCACAAGGGATCGGGCCTCGCCTTCATGTGCGAGATGCTGGCTGGCGCGCTGACCGCGGGCGGCTGCTCGGGCCCCGTCACGGAACGCGCGCGCATCACCAACGGGATGCTGAGCTTCTACATCTCGCCCAAGCATTTCGGCACGCAGGCGGATTTCGAGGCGGTCGGCCGGTCCTATGTGGATTGGATCGTCGCCTGCAACCCGGCGAACCCGGCCGAGCCTGTGCTCGCGCCCGGCGACAAGGAAGCCGCGACGCGGGCCGATCGCCTTGCCAATGGCGTCCCGCTGCAGCCGGATACCTGGACCGGCATCATGCAGACTGCGCAGCGCCTCGGCGTTCCGGATCCGGTCTGACGCTCGCCCCCCTTGCGGCGCAGCGTCGGCATTGCGAGGCTGGCGCCAACGAACCGCACGGGGGAATGTCATGGTCACGCGTCGCATCCTGCTCGGGGCCGGCATGGCCGCGCTCGCAACGCCCGCGCTGGCCTTCCCCGACCGCGCCATCACGCTGGCCGTCGGCTTCGCGCCGGGCGGGTCCACCGACATCTCCTCCCGCTTGGTCGCCAGCCGCATGGGGCCGCTGCTCGGCGGCAATGTCGTGGTGGAGAACCGCCCAGGCGCGGCCGGGCTCGTCGCCAGCGACTGGCTGCGCCGCCAGGCGCCGGATGGCCACACGCTGATGCTGGTGGAGGCGTCCTCCCACGCGTTGGCGCCGAATGCGGTGCAGGGTGGCACGCGCTACGACCCGATCGCCGACTTCACCCACATCGCCGTGGTCGGCACCGGGCCGATGATCCTGGTGACCCAGCCGAATTTCCCTGGCCGCTCCGCGCAGGAGGTGATCGCGCGGCTGCGCGAAGCGCCGCCCGACAGCATGCCCTTCGCCTCCTCCGGCGTCGCCTCCATGCCGCATCTGTCGGGCGAGGCGCTGGCGAACACCATCGGCCTTGGCGGGCGCTTGCCGCATGTGCCCTACCGCTCCGGCGGCCTGATGGTGGAGAGCATCGCGCGCGGCGAGACCCAATGGGGTGTCGCCGTGCTCGCCTCCGCGGCTGGCCAGGTGCGGGATGGGCGCGTGCGCGGCGTGGCTGTGACGGGGCTCGAACGCTTCCCCTCCTTCCCCGACATCCCGACCTTGAATGAGGGCGCGCTGCCGGGCTTCGACCTCGAGAACTGGTTTGCCATCATCGGCCCGCCGCGCATGCCTCAGGCGGTGGTTGAGCGGCTGAACGGCGCAATCCGCGCCGCCATCGCCGAGCCCGCGCTGGGCGAGCGGTTGCTGGTAGCCGGCGTCTCGCCCTGGACTCGCGCCAACGCGCCCGCCGACGCCACGGCCTTCTTCCGCGCAGAACTCGCGAAGTTCCGCCAGGTCGTGGACCGCACCGGCGTCCGGCTGGAGCCGTGACGCCGTGACGCAGGCGGCCGCGGTCGGCGAAGCTGACATCATCGTCGTTGGTGGCGGCAGCGCGGGTTGCGTGGTTGCCGCGCGCCTCTCGGAAGATGCCGGCACGCGCGTGCTGCTGCTGGAAGCCGGCCCGCCGGATGACAGCCCCTGGATCCGCCTGCCCGCGGGCTATGCGCGGCTGTTCGGCAGCCAGCGCTACGATCCGAAATTCGCCACCGAGCCGGAGCCCGCGCTGGATGGCCGCGCGCTGCACTGGCCGCGCGGCCGCGTGCTCGGCGGATCGGGCAGCGTCAACGGTCTCGTCTTCCTGCGCGGTTCGCCGCATGACTATGACCGCTGGGCGCAGGCCGGCGCGCGCGGCTGGTCCTATGAGGATTGCGCCCCCGCCTTCCGCCGGATGGAGACCTGGCTCGGCACACCATCGGAGGAACGCGGCAAGGACGGCCCGATCCGCGTGATGGAGCCGCGCAAGCTCACCACCGCGACCCAGGCCTTCGTGGATGCGGCCGTCGCCGCCGGCCTGCCGCGGTTTCGGGATGTGAATGATGGCGGCTCGATCGAAGGAGTCGGGCCGGTGCAGCTCAATGTGGATGGGCGTTTCCGCTCCTCTTCCGCGCGCACCTATCTGCGGCCGGCCATGTCGCGCCCGAATCTGGAGGTGCGGACCGGCGTGCAGGTGCATCGCCTGGTCTTCGAAGGCCAGCGCTGCGTCGGCGTCGCCACTGCCGCCGGCGTGCTGCGCGCGCGGCGCGAGGTGGTGGTCTGCTCCGGCGCGCTGGAGACGCCGAAGCTGCTGATGCTCTCCGGCATCGGTGACGGCGCCGCGCTGCAGGAGCTCGGCATCCCGCTCATCGCGCACAGCCCCGATGTCGGGCGCAACCTGCAGGACCATCTGATCGCGAAGTTCATCTTCCGCACGAAACCCTGCGGCACGCTGAACGAGATCCTCCGCTCCCGCCTCAAGCAGGCGGCGATCGGGCTCGACTGGCTGTTCCGCAAATCCGGCCCGCTCGCTGTCGGCGCTGGCGAGGCGACGGCCTTCCTGCGTGTCACGCCAGGTGCGGAGGAGCCGGAAGCGCAGCTGCTCTTCGTGAACTTCGCCACCTTCGACTACCGCCAGGGCCTGACGGATTTTCCGGGCGTGATGCTGAATTACGGCGCCTGCCGCCCGCTCAGCCGCGGCACGCTGACGCTCCGCAGCGCCGATCCCGCGGATGCACCGGTGATCCGGCCCAACTACCTCGACCATCCGGATGATCTGCGCATCATGCTCGGCGCCGCGGCCGCCTGCCGGCGCATCGTCGCGCAATCGCCCTTCCGCGACCTGGTGGTGGAAGAACTGCGCCCGGGCCCGGATGCGGTGAGCGATGCCGCGACGGAGGCGAATATCCGCGCGACCGCCGGCACCGTCTTCCATCCCTGCGGCACGGCGCGGATGGGCAGCGACGACCGCGCGGTGCTGGACCCCGAGCTGCGCGTGCGAGGGGTGCAGGGCTTGCGCGTGGCGGATGCCAGCGTCTTCCCATCCATCCCGTCGCCGAATATTCAGCCCGCGGCACTTATGGTGGGCGAGCGCTGCGCCGAGTTCATCCGCCGCGCCGCCTGACGACGACAAGAACACAGAGAGACCAGGACGATGACTGCACGCAAGGCTGCGCTGATCACCGGCGCGGGTAAGAACATCGGCCGCGCCGTGGCGCTTGGCCTGGCGGAGGATGGCTTCGACATCGCCGTGAACGGCGCCTCCGACCGTGCCGCCGCCGAAAGCGTGGCGGCGGAGGTTCGCGCGCTGGGCCGCAAGGCCGTGGTCCTCATGGGCGATGTCGGCACGCGCGCCGAATGCGCGCGCATCGCCGCTGAGGCGCTGGCCGCCTTCGGCACGGTGGATGTGCTGGTGAACAACGCCGCACTCCGCCCCGCCAAGCCCTTCCTGGAACTGACGGAGGCCGATTGGCGCCGCGTGATGGGCGTGGATGTCGAAGCCTCGATCTGGCTGTCGCAGTCGCTGCTGCCGGGCATGGTCGCGCAGGGTTGGGGCCGCATCGTGAACTTCACCGGCATGAACGCCATCCACGGCTATGCCGGCCGCGCGCCGGTGTCCGTGGCGAAGCACGGTCTGTGGGGCCTGAGCAAGTCGCTGGCGAAGGAATTCGCCAAGCAGGGCATCACGGTGAATGCCATCTCGCCGGGCCCGATCGCCGCGGATGACGATGTGCCGGGTGTGGCGAACAGCCGCACCGGCTATGTCGCGAAGGTGCCGATGGGCCGGATGGGCCTGCCTTCCGAGATCGCGACTGTCGTGCGCATGCTGGCCAGCGTCGGCGGTGCCTATGTCACCGGCCAGATGCTGCAGGTGAATGGCGGCGCGGAAACCTGATACTGGGTGGCGTGAATGTTGCACATTCCCGCCCCTCAGTCGCCGGCGCGCCCTCCGGGCGCTTGGCTTCGCGGCATAAGCCGCGGGCCGCGTTCGCGGCCTCGGCCGGCGTGAAGAACGCCGGCCGCCATCGGATCACCACCAACGCGGCGCGGTACGAGGTTCTGCGCTGAACTGAGGGGCTTCGGCCCCTCAATCCGCGAATTGCCCGGCGGCCTCGATCAGCGGCCGCCAACGCGTGACTTCCGCACGCCAGAAGGCCTGCGCGCCTTCGGGCGTGGTGCGTTCGCCGGCGGCGGGCAGGCTGCCGAGCTCCACCATGCGCCGCGTTACGGCGGCATCCTGCAGCGTGGCGAGCAGCGCGCGGTTCAACCGCTCCAGCACCGGGCGCGGCGTGCCGGCGGCGGCGAACAGCATGTTCCAGCCCGACATGCGCATCGCCGGCAGCCCGGCTTCCTCTGTCGTCGGCACATCCGGCAGCGCGCTGGTGCGGGATGCGGTGGTGATGGCGTAGCCGCGAATCACGCCGGCGCGCACCTGTTCCGCATTGTTGGTGGTCTGGTCGCAGGACAGGTCGAGCGTGCCCGACATCAGGTCGTTCATCGCCAGCGCGTTGCCGCGATAGGGCACCAGCGTCACCGGCGTGCCGATGGACGACAGCAGCAGCAGGCTGCACAGATGGCTGGTCGAGCCGACCCCCGCATTGCCGAGATTGAGCCGCCGCCCTTCGCGCCGCACCACGGCAACCAACTCTGCCAGGTTGGCGGCGGGGAAGTTGCGGCGCGCGATGATCGTCATCGGCACTTCGTTGACGAGGCCAATCGCCTCCAGCGCCAGCGGGTCGAAGGAGAGGTTGCGGTAGATCGTCGGGATGGTCGCCTGGGCGAGGCTGCCGAACAGGATGGTGTGCCCATCCGGCCGCGCGGCCGCGACGCGCGCCTGCCCGATGGACCCACCCGCGCCGGAGGCGTTCTCCACCACCACGGGCTGGCCGAGATCGGCGGCCATGGCGGGCGCGATGAGGCGCGCGATGACATCGGCTGGGCCGCCCGGCGCGAAGCCGACCACCATGGTGACGGGCCGTTGCGGGAAGGCGGCAGCGGGCTGCGCCGCCGCGCCGCCCGTGACGAGGGCTGCGAGGCCGAGGCCGATCAGGCCGCGCCGTGCGTGCTGGAACATCGGATCCTCCCGCGTCGTTGCGGAAAGGCTGGGCGCTCCGCGGCCGGACCGCAAGTGCCGGCGTTATGCGCCCTTGCGGCACGTCGCTTCGTCGGCACTCAAGCTATATCGCGGCCCGCAGGCGGGGGCCATGCCGCGGACGTGCCGATGGCCCGCATGGGCAGGCTGATGGAGAACGCCTCCGCCGTCGGCATGCTTGCGCGCGACGGTGGCGCCTATGTCACCGGCCAAATGATCTGGGTGAATGGCGAGGTGGAGCGCAGATAGCACAGAAATCGTTGCTATTGAACGACATGGCGGCCATGATAATTGCATGAGCGATATAATCACAGGCGCGGCGAGAGTATGAGGGTTAAGCCGGAAGAGGGGCTAACAGGGAACAAATTTGTCGAGGTAGTCGGCAAGGCGATCTATGGGGTTCACGTCCAGGCTGCTCGCAGCGCCCTTGACGATCTCGAACTTCCATATCAGCACATTAGTGCCGCACTTACCGAGGCGCGCGACGCGTCGGATGACAGGACCGCGGCTATCGTGCTCTTCGCGCTGCTTGACGATCTCTCGATACGCCTCATCCAGCGAAATCTCGATCCGAACGTAAAGGGTGGCATCAGCCGGCTCTTCGATGGATACGGCTTTCTCTCTACCGCGAATGCAAGAATGACGATGGCGGCAGCGCTGAGATGGATTGACCCGCGCACGCACAATGAACTCGACCTCCTTCGCAGAATCAGAAACGAATTTGCACATAACGTCGCAGTGCGGAGCCTTGCTGACGACCCAGTCGCAGGCTGGCTCTCGTCGATGCAGCCCACCGAGCGTCGATTTCGCGCAGGGGTCGACGCAGCCCTTGTACTGAAGCCGGACCTTCAGGTGCGCCCGCTGGAAGCCTACACGCTCAGGCAGCGCCTGATCGCGCGTGGTGCTTGGCTCGTGAAGCAAGTTACCTTCGAAATTCCTGTGCTTCCTGTCGCGCAACTACATCAAGTCAGCCCTGATGATGTTTTTGGTGATTGGGATGCCACTCCCGCATCGTTCAGGGAGACACAGAAGGCCGTCATCAGTGCGGTTTGGCCAATCCTAATAGTTGATGGCGATATGGACGCATTGGACGCACAAGTGGGCGAGGTGTCGGACTCAACGGCGTTCGACGTTGGGCTGCTCGCGAGCAAGAAGTCTGGCCTGGATGCAACCACCTAAGGCCGATGAGCAGCCGCATCACCTCGGCCCGGCCACGAACTCGCCCTTGCGCATCAGCGGCTCCACCGCGCCCGATTGGGTGATGCAGTCGAGGTCCACCTCGCCGCTGCCGATCATCCAGTCGATATGGATCAGCGAGGCATTGGCGCCGCGCTCCGCCAGTTTCTCCATCGGCACGCCCGCGGCATCGCGGAGGCAGGTCGTATAGGCCTGGCCGAGCGCGATGTGGCTGGCCGCGTTCTCGTCGAACAGCGTGTTGCGGAACAACAGGCGGGAGCGCGAGATCGGCGAGGAATGCGGCACCAGCGCGACTTCGCCGAGCCGCGCCGCGCCCTCATCCGTCGCCAGAACCTTGCGCAGCACCTCCGCACCCTTCGAGGCATTCGCCTCCACGATGCGCCCGGCTTCGAAGCGCACGGCGATGTCCTCGATCAGCGTGCCCTGATAGGCCAGCGGCTTGGTCGAGCGCACCACGCCCTCCACGCGCAGCTTGTGCGGCGTGGTGAAGACTTCTTCCGTCGGGATGTTCGGGTTGCAGGTGATGCCGTTCTTCGCCGGCTCCGCACCACCGGACCAGAGATGCCCATCCGCCAGCCCGACGCGCAGATCGGTGCCCGGCCCGCGGAAGTGCAGCGCGGAAAAATCCTTGCCGTTCAGAAAGGCGGTGCGCGCATGCAGCGTGCGGTTATGCGCGGCCCACTCCGCCACCGGGTCGGCGACATCCACGCGGCAGGCGGCGAAGATCGCATCCCACAGCGCCGCGACGGCCTGCTCCTGCGGCAACTGCGGAAACACCTGCCGCGCCCAACCCGGCGTCGCGGCGGGCACCAGATTCCAGTTGATGGCGAAGCTGGTGATGAGCTCGAGCGCCGGGCGATAGGCGATGCTGCGCGCCTTGTTCGCGCGCGCCACCTTCGCCGGGTCCTGGCCGCCGAGCAGCGTCGGGTCCTCGCCAACCACCGCAAGCCGCGCGGCGCCGCCGCGAAACGCATTCGCCATCGCTTCGAACAGCCAGCCGGGCGCGGTGTCGAAGGCCTCCTCGGGATGGGCGTGGCGATAGCGCGCAAGCGTCACCTCGTCATCGCCGATCAGCGGTGTCACCAGCGTCGCGCCGGCCTGATAGGCGTGGGCTGCGATGCGGCGGACCAGCGGCAGCGCCTCGACCGGCGCGGTCATCACCACTTCCTGCCCGGCGCGCAGATTGAGCCCGACGCGCACCGCAAGCGCCGCCAGCCGGTCGAGCTTGGTCTCGAAATCGGTCATCGCATGTCCTGTCAGGTGCTGCTGGTGTTGGCGGATGGTGCGGTGCCGCGCACCAGGCGGCGCAGGGCGGCGAGAAGCTCGGCGCGGTCCCAATCCGCCTCCCCTTCCAGCCGGCCCACTTCAAGGCCCCGCCGGTCGAGGATCACCGTCGTCGGCAGGCCGCGCACGCCAAGTGCGCGCCCCACCGCGCCGCGCGGGTCGAACCACATGCCAAGATGGCGCAGCCCGGTGCGCTGATAGAAGGGCTCCACCTGCGCCCGCCCGCCGCGGTCGGAGGACAGCGCCAGCACCTCGATCCCCTCGCGCGAGAGGATGGCGTGGGCGCGGTCGAGCGCCGGCATCTCGGCCACGCAGGGCGGGCACCAGGTGGCCCAGAAATTCACGACCAGGCCCTTGCCCCGAAATGCCTCGAAGCGCGTCTCCCGCCCCTCGGCGTCCTGGAAGACAAGGCCCTCCGGCAGGGGGCGGCCTTCCGGCGTCTCCCGTAGCCGGGACAGGCCGCCATCGGCCGGCGCCGCGCCCGCTTGACGCGGCTGCGCGGCGGTGGCCAGGGTCCCGCCCACCATCAGGCCCAGCAGGTTGCGGCGCGGCCAGGGCTTCAGCACAGGACCATCTCCGTGGGCGACGAGACGAACAAGACCCAGCACTCCCTGTGGGGCGGCCGCTATGCCGAGGGCCCCGGCGCCATCATGCGGGAGATCAACGCCTCGATCGGCTTCGACCGCAAGATGTGGCGCCAAGACATACGCGGCAGCCTCGCCCATGCCGCGATGCTGGCCCATGTCGGCATCATCGCGCGCGAGGACGAGGCGGCAATCCGCCGCGGCCTGGAGGAGATAGGGGCGGCAATCGAGGCCGGCAACTTCGCCTTCTCCGAAGCCCTCGAAGACATCCACATGAACATCGAGGCGCGGCTCACCGAGCGCATCGGGGAGGCCGGCAAGCGTCTGCACACCGGCCGCAGCCGCAACGACCAGGTGGCGCTCGATGTCCGGCTCTGGGTGCGGGACGCGATTGACGGGCTGGATGCGCAGATCGCCGATGTGATGCGCGCGCTCGCCGACCGCGCGGCGCAGCATGCAGCGACGGTCATGCCGGGCTTCACCCATCTGCAGCCGGCCCAGCCCACGACGCTCGGCCATCACCTGCTCGCTTATGTCGAGATGCTGTCCCGCGACCGCGGCCGACTGGCGGATTGCCGTAAGCGCCTGAACGAAAGCCCGCTGGGCGCGGCCGCGCTGTGTGGCACCGGCTTCCCCATTGATCGCCACATGACGGCCAAGGCGCTCGGCTTCGACGGCCCGACGCGCAACAGCCTGGACAGCGTTGCCTCCCGCGACTTCGCCGCGGAGTTCCTCTTCGCCTGCGCGATGTGCGCAACGCATCTCTCGCGCTTCGCTGAAGAAGTGGTGATCTGGACCAACCCCTATTTCGGCTTCGTGAAGCTGTCGGATGCCTTCACCACGGGCAGCTCCATCATGCCCCAGAAGCGCAACCCGGATGCGGCGGAGCTGGTGCGCGGCAAGACCGGCCGCATGGTGGGCAACCTGGTCGGCATGCTGACTGTGTTGAAGGGCCTGGCGCTCACCTATTTCAAGGATATGCAGGAAGACAAGGAACCGATCTTCGACACGGCGGAGAACCTCGCCCTCTGCCTCGCCGCGACCGCTGGGATGGTGCGCGACATGCGCCCCGATGCGGCGCGGCTGGAACAGGCGGCGGGCGCTGGCTTCTCCACCGCCACCGACCTCGCCGACTGGCTGGTGCGGGAGCTGAAATTCCCCTTCCGCGACGCGCATCACGTCACCGGAAAGCTGGTCGCGATGGCGGAGGCGAAGGGTGCTGACCTCTCTGGCCTGACGCTGGCGGAGATGCAATCGGCCGAGCCGCGCATCCATGACGGCGTCTTCGGCGTGCTGACGGTCGCGGCCTCTGTCGCGTCCCGCACAAGCTTTGGCGGCACGGCGCCGGCCAATGTCGCGCGCATGGCCGCCGAGTGGAAGGAACGGCTGGCATGAGGCTCGCCGGTCTGGCTGCGCTGGTCCTGCTGATCGCGGCCTGCGGGCGGGTGGGCGACATCCGCCCGCCCGGCCCGCCGGAGCAGGTGACCTTCCCGCGCACCTATCCCAGCCGCTGAGGCGCCCCCCGCCTTCCCAACCCTCCGGCGCGTGATCTAGCCTTCCGGCAAGCCGATCATCGGAGGGAACACCATGCGTCGTCGTGCCCTGCTGGGGGCCGCCATGCCCCTGGCTGCGCTTGCTGCCTTGCCTCACCCGGCCCGCGCGCAATCCTGGCCCACTCGGCCGGTGCGGCTGCTGGTGCCCTTCATCCCGGGCAGCGCCCCCGACGTCATCGCGCGGCAGATCGCCGAACGTATCTCCCCCATCCTCGGCCAGCCCGTGGTGGTCGAGAACCGCGGCGGCGCCGGCGGCAATATCGGCTTCGAGGCCGGGGCGCGCAGCGCGCCGGACGGCACCACGCTGATGCTCGGCACCAATTCGCTGGTCATCAACCAGGCCTTGACGCGGCGCACATTGCCCTTCGATGCCTTCCGCGACTTCGCGCCCATCACCGTCGTCTTCGGCATGCCGCACATCCTGATCGTGCCGCCGAACGGCCCCGCCAACGCGGCCGCGCTGATCGAAAGCCTGCGCGCGCGCCCCGACCAGAACTACGCCTCTGGCGGCAACGGGTCGGGCGCGCATCTGGCGGCGGAGATGTTCAAGGCCGCCGCCCGCGTGCAGGCGACGCATGTGCCCTTCCGTGGCGCGCCCGACATCGTGAACAACGTCATGAGCGGCCAGGTGCAGTTCGGCTTCCCGACGCTGTCCACCGCGACGGAACTGGTGAAGACGGGGCGGCTGAAGGGCCTCGCCGTCACCTCCACCGGGCGCAACCACGCCCTGCCCGATGTGCCCGCGCTGGCGGAGACGCTGCCGGGCTTCGACCTGACCTCCTGGTTCGCGGTGCTGGCCCCGGCCGGCACGCCGACCGAGGTGATCCGCCGCACCGACGCCGCGCTGCAGGAAGCGCTGGCCGATGCCGCCTGGCGCGCCCGCGTCACCGCCGATGGCAGCGCCGCCATGGGCCTCGGGCCGGAGGCCTTCGCCACCTTCCTGCGCGCCGAGGCCACGAAATGGGGCGAGGCCGTCCGCATCTCCGGCGCCCAGGTGGATTGACCCGCGATGTCCGCCGCACCGCAGAACCTGCTCGTCATCATGTCGGACGAGCACATGCCGCGCGCCATGGGTTGCGCGGGCCATCCCTTCGTCCACACCCCGAACCTGGACGCGTTGGCCGCGCGCGGCACGCGCTTCACCGCCGCCTCCACGCCGTCCCCGATCTGCGTTCCCGCGCGGGCCGCGCTGGCCACCGGGCGCGCGCTGCACGCGATGGGGCGCTACCATGACAACGCCGATCCCTATGACGGCGCGGTGCGGTCCTGGCACCACGCGCTGCGCGAGGGGGGGCACGAGGTGGTCTCGATCGGCAAGCTGCATTTCCGCGGCCTGCCCGGGGACGACCACGGCTTCTCCGCGGAACGGCTCGCGATGCATGTGGTGGACGGCAAGGGCGACCTGCTCTCGCTGATCCGCGACGAGACGGCGCCGCCGCGCAAGGGCGCGGCCAAGATGTGCAGCAGCGCCGGCCCGGGCGAGAGCGACTACACGCGCTACGACCGCGACATCACGGCCGCCGCGCAAATCTGGCTGCGCGGCAAGGCAAAGGCGGCAGAGGCGGGCAAGCCCTGGTGCCTCTTCGTGTCGCTCGTCACGCCGCATTTCCCGCTGACGGCGCCGCCTGAGCATTTCTACCGCTACCCGCCGGAGGTGGTGGGCATGCCGAAGCTCTACGCGCCGCAGGACCGGCCGACGCATCCCTTCATCCGGGACTATGCCCACACCGTCCCCTATGACAGCCACGTCGCTTCGGAGGCCGATGTGCACCGCATGCGCGCGGGCTATTTCGGCCTCGTCTCCTTCATGGACGAACAGGTGGGGAAGATCTTGGCCTGCCTGGGCGATTGCGGCCTCGGGGCGGCGACGCGCGTGCTCTACACCTCGGACCACGGCGACAATATCGGCGCGCGCGGCCTATGGGGGAAATCCAACATGTACGAGGAGAGCGTCGGCGTGCCGATGATCCTCGCCGGGGCTGGCGTGCCGGTGGGGCGCGTGGTGGACACGCCCGTCTCGCTCATCGATGTCGCCGCGACGGTGCTGGACGCGACCGGCTGCGCGGAGACGCCGCCCTCGGGCTCGGCCTCCCTGCTCCGCATCGCGGAGGGGGCCGATCCGGACCGCGCGGTGCTGTCCGAGTATCATGCCAGCGGCTCGCGGGAGGCCGCGTTCATGCTGCGGAAGGGGCGCTGGAAATATGTGCGCTACGCCACCTATCCGACGCAGCTCTTTGACCTGCTCGGCGACCCGGAGGAGCTGGAGGACCGCGCCGCCGACCCCGCCTGCGCCGGGGTGGTCGCGGAGATGGAGGCGCTGTTGCTGGCCCGTCTCGGCCGCTCGCCGGCGGCGGTGGATTCGGCCGTGAAGGCGCGCCAGGCGGCGATCCTGGCCGAGAATGGCGGGCGGGAGGCGGTGATGGCGCGCGGCGACCTGCCCTATTCCCCCCCGCCCGGCGTGCGCCCCGCCTGGAGCTGACGGCGCGGCACCCTTCACGAAAGGTGGCGGCCACCCCTATTGAGGGGGGATGGCCGCCCCCGCTCCCGCGTTCAACGACGCCGACCCGACCTTCGCCGAGCTTCTCGCCGGTCGTCCCCACCTGACCATGCACGCCCAGGACGGGCTGACCATGGAGGAGGTGCCGCTCGCGCGGATCGCGGCTGAGCTCGGCAGCCCGACCTGGGTCTATTCCGCCGCCACGCTCCGCCGGCGGTATCACGCGCTGCGTGGCGCGCTGGAGGAAGCGCGGACCGGCGCGGAGATCCATTTCGCGGTCAAGGCCAACCCCAACCTCGCCGTGCTGCGCACGCTGGCCGCCGAGGGTGCGGGGGCTGACATCGTTTCCGAAGGGGAGCTGCGGCTCGCGCTCGCGGCCGGCATCGCGCCCGCGCATGTCGTCTATTCCGGCGTCGGCAAGTCGCTGCCGGAACTGCGCTTCGCCCTGTCGCAGGGCGTCGGCCAGATCAATGCCGAAAGCGCCGAGGAGGTCGCGATGATCTCCGCCGTCGCCACCGCGCTCGGCGTCACCGCCACTGTCGCGCTGCGCGTGAACCCCGACGTGGACGCCAAGACCCACGCCAAGATCACCACCGGCAAGAGCGAGAACAAGTTCGGCGTCGCGATCGAGGATGCGCCCGCGCTCTATGCCCGCATGGCGGCAACGCCCGGCGTGCGGCCGGTCGGCGTCGCGGTGCATATCGGCAGCCAGATCACCTCCGGCATGGACGCCTATGCCACGGCCTACCGGGCGCTGGCCGATCTGGTGCGCGGCCTGAGGGAGCAGGGGCTGGAGGTGGAGCGGGTGGATTGCGGCGGCGGCCTCGGCATCCCCTATCGGCACGAACCCGCGCCGGCGCCGGCGGCGCTGGCGGGCGCGATCAAGGGCGCGCTCGGCAATCTCGGCGTGCAGCTGATGGTCGAGCCCGGGCGCTGGATCTGCGGGCCGGCCGGGGTGCTGCTGACCTCCGTCATCCTGTCCAAGACCACCGCCGGGCGGCGCTTCGTGATCCTCGACGCGGCGATGAACGATCTGGTCCGCCCGGCCATGTACGAGGCCTGGCACGGCATCGTGCCGGTCTCGCCCCGGGATTTCGTTGCCCCAACCGCCCCCTGCGACGTGGTGGGGCCGGTCTGCGAGACGGGCGACACCTTCGCGCGAAACCGTGGCCTTCCCCCCCTGGAACCGGGTAGCCTGGTCGCGTTCCTCGATGCCGGGGCCTACGGAGCTTCGATGAGCAGCACCTACAATGCCCGCCCGCTGGCCGCCGAGGTGCTGGTGGACGGCGCCCGCTTCGCCTTGGTGCGCGAACGCCAGACGCAGGACGCGCTGCTGGCCGGGCAGCGCGTGCCGGAGTGGCTGGCCGGGTGACCGGCAGCGGGCCCCTTTCGCGTCGCCGACGCCTCGCCCGGCTGGCCCTGGCGTGGGAGGCGATCTGGCCCGCGATCTGGCCCGCCCTTGGGGTGCTCGGCCTCTACCTGACCATCGCGCTGCTGGGGCTGCCGCTGCTGCTGCCCGGCTGGGCGCGGCTGATCCTGGCGGCGGGGTTTCTCGGCGCCTTCGCGCTGGCGCTGCGCCAGGGTCTGCGCGGCTTCAGCTGGCCCGGCGATGACCCGGCCGACCGCCGGCTGGAACGCGCATCGGGGCTGGAGCATCGCCCGCTGGCGGCACTGACCGACAAGCCCGCCACGAACGACCCTGTCGCGCAGGCGGTCTGGCAGGTGCATCGGGACCGCACACTGGCCAGTATCACGCAATTGCGTGTCGGCCTGCCGCGGCCGGGGCTTGCGAAGCGGGACCCGATCGCGCTCCGCGCCGCGCTGGGCCTCTCGCTGCTGGCGGCGCTGATCATCGCGGGGCCCGAGGCGCCGGAACGGCTGCGCCGCGCCGTGCTGCCGCCTTCTGCCATCGCGGCCCAGCCCGCGCCGCTCCGGCTGGAAGCCTGGGTGACGCCGCCGGCCTATACCGGGGCTGCGCCGGTCTTCCTCGACCCCGCCGGCGGCGCGGCGACGGTGCCCACGGGCAGCCGGCTGCAAGTGGCGCTCTCGGGCGGCGTTGGCGGCGTGCCGGACTTGCTGCTCGGCGCCGGCGCCACGCCCTTCCGGGCGCTCGATGGCCGGTCCTTCGGCGCGGAAGCGGTGCTCGAGGCCGGCGCGCGGCTCGTGATCCGCCGCGACGGGCGGGAGGTCGCGGCCTGGACGCTCTCGGTGCAGGCCGATGCGCCGCCGCAGGCCTTCTTCGCGGAACCGCCGGCGCGCTCGCCGCGGGGGCTCGCCACCCGCCTGCCCTGG
>JBJOMW010000009.1:0-137215 GCA_046052145.1 Pseudomonadota bacterium | reverse complement strand
AATTCGACATCGGTGTCGAGGTAGAAGCCGCCGAAGCGATGCAGCGCATGCACGCGCATGTAATCCGCAAGCCGCGTCCAGCCGCGCGTCGCAAAGGCTTCGTTGATGTAGCGCGCCGACCAGTCGAGATTGCGGTCAGTCCAGCCGATCACATCCCAGTCGGGCAGCAGCCGCCGCCAGCCCTCGATGTAGCCGCGATAAGCGGGCGGCATCGGCGTGGGTCCGAACCATGCATAATGGAGGATCCTGGGAATATGACTCATCGCGATTGGCAAGACCTGCTTCGATGTAGGCGGAACGGGTCGCAGGGCCCGCCGGTTCCGCGCGGAGCCACGCTGGCTCACCGCGCGGCAAGCGCCGGGCGGCCAATGCGGTAGAGCCGCACGAAGCCTGCATCCTCCAGCAGTTCCAGCTCCGGCAGATCGGGCAGGCCGCCAGCGACGTCCGGCAGGTCGGCGTTGAGCAGCAGCAGGTAGTCGAAGCGTGTGCGCCAATGCCGCACATAATCGGCAGAGCTTCGCCACAGCAGCTCGGGGTCCGGGTCCGGCAGCAGGCCGGCCGAGACGAGTTCCGCATCCTGCTGCGCGATCTCGTCCCAGGGCGGCAACACGCGCAGCGGCTGCTTGCCGCGCGCGGCGAACAGCGTCGGCACGAAGGCGTGGCGGCGCGGCACGGCCAGGGTTGCCAGGTGCCAGGTGGCGGGATGCCCCGGGCCGACATGCCGTCCGCGCGGCGGACGCGCCATGCCGGGCTGCCACATGTCCCAATCGAATCGATGCTCCATCGGCAGCACGGCGGCGCCTGGGGGAACATGCGCCAGAACGCGCTCTACCGCCGCGACATCGGCGCGACGCTCCTGCCAGATGGACAGGATCCAAGCCGCGCGCGCGCCGACGAGCAGGACCAGCGCGCCCGCGAGCGCGGCCTCGGCGCGCGGGCGCAGCAGGCGCGGGCCAGGTCGCAGCGCCGCGACGCCGGCCAGCAGCGCCATCGCCGGAAATCGCGCATCGGCCTGCCAGGCGCCGGCGACCTTCGCGGGCGTGACCAGCGCCAGCACCACCAGACCCATCGCCGCGAGCAGCAGCCCGCCATGCACTGCAAGGCGGCGGCGCAGAATCGCCCAGCCGATCGGCATCGCGAACAGCGCCACGAAGGCCAGGTCGCGCTTCAAGCCATAGGTCCAGATCGCGCTCAGCAGCATGTCGGCCTTCGCGCGCGGCGCGTAGCCGGTCCATAGGATGCGCTGCCCCGCTGCCTGGTCGGCGCCCGGCAGCGCGGGCGCGAACAGCACCAGCAGCAGAACGGGCAAGGCCGCCGCCGAACCCGCCCAGATGGCCGCCCGCAGCCGCCGGGCCCGCCGCTCCGCGAAGGGCTGCGGCCCGAGCGCCAGCGCCGCGAGCAGGACCGCATAGAACAGCGCCGCGAAGGGATGCACCACCAGCGCAACCGCGGCGATCGTGGCGCGGATTGCGAAGACCGCGGCCGGAGGCTGCGCGCGCAACCTGCCATCCGCCACCGCCGCCAGCAGCGCGAGCCCGAGGCCGATGTGGAAGTTGAGGAAGCCTTCCAGCACCGTCGTGTTCCAGGCGAGCACGCCGAAGCCCAGCTGCCACCAATGCCAGCCGCCGAAGACCGCGCGGTGCAGCATCACCAAGCCAAGCGGGGGAAGGACCAACGCCACGCCAAGCAAGGCGGGCAGAAGGGTCTCGGCCTCCAGCATGCCCGACAGCGCGGCGGCGATCAGGTCGATGCCGATATTCGTCGCAGCACCCGACCAATCCACCGCGTACATCGCCGCCAGCGGAGCTTGGGCAACCCCGCCCATCAGCAGCCAGAGCCGCGCGAAATGATTGTGGTAGTCGAAGAGCGGCGGCATCGGCACCAGCGCGACCGTCACCAGCGGCGCACCGAGCGCGAGAAACAGCAAGCCCGTGCGCAACCAAGGCGGCATGACGTGGTATTCCGGCAGCGTGTGCGTCCCTGCGCCACAAGCCCACCGAGCCGCGCCGGTTGCATGCACGGCTGCGTTCACCTGGTCGTCGCCGCTGGCGACGGCCGCAATTCAGCACATCAGGATAGTGGTGTCAGAACCGCTCGAGCAGGCGGCCGCAGCCTTCGACCTTGTCCGTGATGCCGCGCGCCCGCAGCGCATGCCAATAGGTCGCCGTGTTGATGGCGATCACCGGCTTGCCAAGCCAGAGCTCCGCCATTGCGGCCAGCTTGACCATGGAGAGATTGGTGCCGACCTGGACGATCGCATCCACATCGTCGCCGTCGATCTGCTTGATCGCGGCCACACATTCCGCCGGCGTCGTCTCCGCGATCGCGATCCAGCTGGTGCGCTGGAGCGCGATGTCCCGCACCACGCTGAAGCCCATATCGCCGAAGTAGCGCGTGACCTCGATGTTCATCGCCGGCCAGTAGGGCGACAGGACGGCGATGCGCTTCACGCCGCCATAGGCATTGAGCGCAGCGGTACAGGCATGGCTGCCGACGCTGATCTTGAGGCCCGAGAGGTCCTCCACCTCCTTCACGAAGCGGTCGGCGCCCTTGGCGCCATCGAAGAAGGTGACGGCCGACATGCCCATCACCAAATGGTCGGGCTTGCAGGTCATCACCGACCTCACCGCATCGAGCGTGTTGCGCCCGATCAGCTCCGCACCCGCCCGGAATGTCTCGTTGGAGACGGCATCGGCATTCGGCGTGAAGATGCGGCTGTAGTGATTGGTCACGCCCGCCGGCCGCATCATGTCGAAATCCGGCTGCACCACCGTGTTGGTGGACGGGCCCATCACCCCGAATTTGCACCGCCAGCCGAGCACATCCGCACCCATCGCCCGCTTCCCTTGATCGCTGATCGCGCCGCCAGCCTGCCATATCCGGCGGCAGGCGGAAGGGTGACGGGCCGCGATTATGGCCTGCCCCGCCTTGCAACCTGGCCGGACGCGTCACAACCTCCGCTTCACGTCCAGGAGACCGATGATGCGCCCCGATCGCCGCTCCCTTCTGCTTGGCCTTGCCGCCGCAGGCCTCGCACGGCCCGCCTTCGCCCAGACGGGCGGCACCGGCGACTGGCCGAACCGTCCCATCCGCTGGGTGAATCCGGGCCCCGCGGGTGGTGCGGGCGATGTCCTCTCCCGCCTTGTGGGCGACCGCCTCTCCGCCCGGCTCGGCCAGCCGGTCGTGGTGGACAACCGCCCAGGCGCGGGGACGAATATCGGTATGGCGCAGGTCGCGCGTGCGGCGCCGGATGGCTACACGGTGGGGCTTGCCTCCATCGCGGCGAATGCGGCGAACAAGTGGCTCTACCGCAGCCTGCCCTTCGACCCGGACCGCGACTTCGCGGCGGTCGGCATGATTGCGCTCGTGCCGAACATCGTCGTCATTCCGCCCGCCGTGCCGGCGCAGACCCTGCCGCAATTCATCGCCTGGGCGCGGGCGCAGAACCGGCCGATCAATTTCGGCTCGGTCGGCGCGGGATCCTCGCAGCACCTGGCCGGATCGCAGTTCCAGATGATCACCGGCCTGCCGATGCAGCACCTGCCCTATACGAATAGCGGCCAGATGAACACGGACCTCATGGAGGGCCGGATCGACATGCTGTTCCAGTCCATCTCGGCCGTGACGCAGCTGGCCCAGGCCGGGCGCATGCGCCCGATCGCTGTCTCCGGCGCCGATCGCGTCAACGCCTTCCCCGACCTGCCGACGATGCGCGAGCAAGGTGTTGAGATCGTCTCCACCGGCTGGTTCGGCCTTTGCACGCCGGCCGGCGTGCCGGACCCGATCCTCGCGCGGCTTGAGACGGAACTCTCCGCGGTGATGGAGGAGCCGGAACTGCGCCAGCGCATCATCGCGGGCGGCTCGGTACCGCGACGGATGGGCCGCACCGATTTCGCGCGCTTCATGGCCGAGGAAAGCGAGCGTTGGCGCGTCGTCATCCAGGCCGTGGGCGCGACCGCAGACTGACGCCAGCGCGGCGCGCAGCTAACTGCCGCGCGCCAGCTTGTCCTCCGTGCGCGTCTCGAAGTCTGACGCGTCATGGCGCTCGCGCAGCTGTTCGGCGGGATCGCCATGCACGCGGTTGACCATGCGGCCGCGCTTCACAGCCGGCCGCGCATAGACCTGCTCGGCCCAGCGGTTGAGATGTCGGTAGGACGCTACGTCGAGGAACTCCGCCGCGCCATAGAGCCAGCCTTTCGCCAGCCCGCCATACCAGGGGAAGATCGCCATATCGGCGATGGTGTAGTTGGGGCCGGCGACGTATTCGCTCTCCGCCAGGCGACGGTCCAGCACATCCAGCTGGCGCTTGGTCTCCATCGCGTAGCGGTCGATCGGGTATTCCATCTTCGTCGGCGCATAGGCGTAGAAATGCCCGAAGCCGCCCCCGACGAAGGGCGCGCTGCCCATCTGCCAGAACAGCCAGGACAGCGTCTCGGCCCGTGCCGCGCCGGAGGCCGGCAGGAAAGCGCCGAACTTCTCCGCCAGATGCACGAGGATCGCGCCCGATTCGAAAACGCGCACAGGTTCCGGCCCACTGCGGTCGAGCAGCGCTGGGATCTTGGAGTTCGGATTGACCGCGACGAAGCCCGAGGAAAACTGCTCACCCTCGCTGATGCGGATCAGCCAGGCATCGTATTCGGCGCCGCTATGCCCCAGCGCCAGCAGCTCCTCCAGCATGATCGTCACCTTCACGCCATTCGGCGTGCCTAGCGAGTACAGCTGCATCGGATGTCGGCCGACTGGCAGGTCTTTCTCATGCGTCGGGCCGGCCACGGGGCGGTTGATGCTGGCGAAGCGCCCGCCATTCGCGCGGTTCCAGGTCCAGACCTTGGGCGGCACATAGCCCTGCGGATCGCTCATCGTCGTATCGCTTCCAGGCATGGGGTGGTGACGCGCCCTCAGCGCGCCGGGGGTATCAGCGCGGCCAGCACGCGGCGTGCGGCGTCGGCATCCGCAGCGATCGCCGCCTTCAACGCGTCGAGTCCATTGAAGGTCGCATCCGGCCGCAGGAAGGCGTGCAGCCGCACGCGGATTTCCTGGCCGTAGAGATCGCCCGACCAGTCGAACAGATGCGTCTCGAGCCGCGTCACCGGATCGCCGCCGAGCGTCGGACGGCGGCCGACATTGGCCACCCCCGGCACCTCGGCGCCATCCGCCAGCACCGCCGTCACCGCATAGACGCCGCGCGCGGGTTCCAGCTGCCGGCCGAGCAGGATGTTCGCGGTCGGCCAACCGAGCACGCGCCCAAGCTTGTCGCCGTGGAACACCTCGCCGCGGATCTCATGCGGGCGGCCGAGGTCGCGCGCGGCGCGTTCGGGATAGCCGTCCTGCAGCAGGCGCCGGATATGGGTGGAGGAGATCTGCGCGCCGTCATCCATCACAGGCGGCACGATGGTGAGCCCGATGCCGCGCTTCTCCGCCTCCCGCGCCAGGAAAGCGGTATCGCCGCCACGACGATGGCCGAAGGCGAAATCCGGCCCGCAGGCCAGATGCTTCGCGCCGATCCCCCGGTGCAGCACCTCCTCGACGAAGGCCTCGGCTGGCATAGCGGCCAGCGCCGCATCGAAGCGCAGCGCGAAGACCGCACGCGCGCCGAGTGCGCCCAGGGCCTCGGCCTTCGCCGGCAGCAGCGTCAGCCGGAAGGGCGGATCTTCAGGCCGGAAATGCTCGCGCGGATGCGGCTCGAAGGTGAGTGCAGCCAGCGCGAGGTCCGGGCGCGCGGCATGGGCGGCGCGCAGCACCGCGGCATGCCCCAGATGCACGCCATCAAAATTGCCGAGCGCGAGCGTCGCACCGCGCAACGCCGCCGGCACATCGCGCCAATCCTGGATGATGGTGGGCATCACCCTCACATCTGCTCCGGCCGGAGCCAAACCTGCGTGCCCGCCGGCGCGGCGTAGCCCGCCAGCGCGTCCAGCGCCTCGCCCACGCTCCCCGCGCGCATCGCCAGCGGACGATGCGTGGGGCGGATGAAGCCTTCCCGCGTCATGGCATCCAGCGCGCCGAGGAAGGGCTGCCAGAATCCCTCCACATCGAGGAAGACGACGCCCTTCTCCTGGATGCCGAGCTGCGCCCAGGTCAGCGCCTCCACCGCTTCCTCCAGCGTGCCATAGCCGCCGGGCAGCACGACGAAGCCGTCCGACAGCTCGGCCATCTTCGCTTTGCGTTCGTGCATCGTGTCCACGATGTGCATCTCGACGCCGCCGCCATGGCCGACCTCGCGCTTCAGCAGGCCATAGGGAATGACGCCGACCACCTCGCCGCCGGCCTGCAGCGCGGCATCGGCGGCGATGCCCATCAGCCCGACCGCGCCACCGCCATAGACCAGGCCGATGCCCCGCGCGGCAACCTCGCGCCCAAGCGCGCGCGCCGCTTCGGCATAGCTGTCCCGTGCGCCCACCGCGGAGCCGCAGAAGACACAGATTCGCTTGAGCTGGCGCATCACTCGGCGGCCTTCTTCGCGGCCAGCGCGGCGCGCGAGGGCACGGCGACCAGCGCCTCGCCCTCCAGCACCGGCTCGCCCTTCACGGTGCAGACGGTGGTGAGCGTCGCGCGATGCTTCTCCGCGTTCAGCGCGGTGATCTCAACGGTTGCGGTCACCGTGTCGCCGATGCGCACCGGCTTGCGGAAGCGCAGCGACTGCGAAAGGTAGATGGTGCCCGGCCCCGGCAGCTGCGTGCCCATCACCTTGGTGATGAGCCCCGCCGCCAGCATTCCATGCGCGATGCGCTCGCCGAAGATGCTGTCCTTCGCATATTCGGCATTGAGGTGCATCGGGTTGGTGTCGCCGGTGACCGCCGCGAACAGGACGATGTCGGCCTCCGTGATCGTCTTGCCGAAGCTCGCCTTCTGGCCGACCGACAGATCTTCGAAGAAGCAGCCGTCGCTCATGGGCATCCCTTGCTCTGCTGCATCGCAGCAGCACCCGTAACCCGCGCCTCGCGCGTCCGGCAAGGGGCAGGATTTACACGCCCACGCGCAGCGGCGAGAAACGCAGGCCACGCCCGCGACGGAACACCGCCATGCCCCAGACCGAGATCGGCTCCTCCGACCGCCTGTTGGCCGAGTTGCAAAGCTGGGTGGAGGCCGAGACACCGACCACCGATGCACCCGCCGTCAACCGCCTGATGGACCGCTGCGCGGGCGAACTCACCGCCGTCGGCGGCCAGGTAGAGCGGCTCGCGGGCTATGACGGCTATGGCGACACGCTGATCTGCCGGACGCCTGGGCCCAAGGGCTCGGAGCACCTCGCGCCGCTGGTGGTCGCCGGGCATCTCGACACGGTCTGGGACCACGGCACGCTCGCCACCTCCATGCCCTGGCGGGTGGAGGAGGGGAAGGCCTTCGGCCCCGGCATCTACGACATGAAGGCCGGCAGCTTCTTCGCCTTCCACAGCGTGCGCGAGATCCTGCGCCAGAAGACGCCGACGCAGCGTCCGATCGTGCTGCTGCTGACGCCCGATGAGGAAGTCGGCAGCCCGACCAGCCGCGCACCGATCGAGCGCGCGGCCGCCGGCGCGCGTGCCGTGCTGATCCCCGAACCCGCCGGCGCGGGCGGGGCCTGCGTCACCGCGCGCAAGGGGGTTGGGCGCTTCGACATCAAGGTCGCTGGCGTGTCGTCCCATGCCGGCGGCAATTGGGCGGAGGGGCGCAGCGCGGTCGTCGCACTCGCCGAGGTCATCCTGAAGATCCATGCGATGACGGATCTGGCCGCCGGCATCACGACGAATGTCGCCCCGATCCTGGGCGGCACGCGGCCCAATGTGATCCCGCCCGAAGCCTCGGCGGAGGTGGACCTCCGCGTGCCGACCATCGCGCTCGGCGAAGAGGTGGAGGCGGCGATCCTCGGCCTTGCCTATGAACGCGACGGCATCGCGCTGCGCGTGACGGGCGGCATGAACCGCCCCCCCTTCGCCGAAACGCCGGAGATCGCCGCGCTCTACGCGCAGGCGCGCGCGCTGGCGGCGAAGCATGGCTACGACTTGCCGAAGCAGCATCGCGGCGGCGGCTCGGATGGCAATTTCACCGCGGCGATGGGCATCCCCACGTTGGACGGTCTGGGCTGCACCGGCGCGGGCGCGCATGCGCCGCATGAGCACATCCTGTGGCAGGACCTCGCACCGCGCTGCGCGACGCTTTGCGCGCTGCTCGAAGAGATCGCCTAGGGCAAGCGGCGCGGCCATGTCGCTCGCCTGGTTCGCGCTCGCGGCAGTGGCGGAGATCGCCGGCTGCTTCGCGGTCTGGGCCGTGCTGCGGCTTGGCAAATCCGCCTGGTGGCTGCTGCCGGGGCTTGGCTGCCTGGTGCTGTTCGCAATCGCGCTGACGCGCGTCGAGGCAGGCTTCGCGGGCCGCGCCTTCGCGGCCTATGGCGGCATCTACATCGCTGCGTCGCTGGCCTGGATGTGGGCGGTGGAAGGCGCGCGCCCCGACCGCTTCGACCTGATCGGCGCCGCGCTGTGCCTGGCCGGCGCCAGCACTATCCTGCTGGCGCCGCGCAACGGCTGACGCCGCGGCAGGGTCAGCTCCGACCCGCCCGCCAGCGTGCCCAATCGCTCGTCTCCGGCAGGGCGCGCGGCGCCTCGGCCGGGCCGGTGATGCGCAGGCCGAGCTCCGGCGCCTCTGGCACGGGCCGCGTGCCGATGCGCAGATCGATCGCCCCGCGCTCCAGATCCGCACGGCCCGAGATCGTCGCCGTCACCCCGCCCTCTGCGGCCAGCCGTCCCATGACAAGCCGCATCTGGCCGGCCTCCAGCCCCGCCTCCGCCTCCAGCCGCTCGAAGGCGGTCGCGCCGCCCAGCAGCGCGCGGCGCAGGCGCTCCTCCGCCTCGGTCGCATCCGGCAGCGACGCGGCGGCGACGGCAGCGCCGAGGTCCAGCCCCGTCAGCACGCCGTCCCGCAACGCGAAGGACAGCGTGCCCGTGAGCGTGCCGAGCAGCGCCGCCGGGGCATGGCCCACGGCCGCGAGGCGCGCCGCTGCCTCGCCACGCCCGGCCGCCACATCATAGGGCAGGCCCAGCAGCGGCGCGGCCAGCGCGACATCGGCCAGACGCGCTTCCAGCGCGAGGCGCGGCGGCATCCCGGCGGCGAGTTCGATGCCGAACGCGCCGTCCAGCATCCCACCCATCAGCCGCGCCCGCGCCCGTTCCAACCGCAGGCGCCCATCGGCAAGGCGCAGCGCGGCTGAGGCCGCTTCGGCGATGGCACCGCCGACCTCGATCCGCGCCGCCTCCAGCGCCAGCTCCGCATCCAGCCCCGCGAGCCAGTCGAGTGCGATGGGCTCCGCACTGCGGAGTTCGGGCAGCGGCAGGGGCAGGCGCTCCGCGGCGATGCGCCCGGTCAGGCGCGGACGCGCGCCGGCGGCAAGCTGCAGCGCGCCCCCCATCCGCAGATGACCCGCCACCAGCTCGAAGCTCTCGGCCGCAACGCCCTGCGGACCGGCATTGAGGTTGGCAACCAGGGAGAAGGACCCCTCGCCCAGCCAGGGCAGCGCGGTGCCGAAGGCCTCCGCCAACAGCCGCGGCGTGCCGGGATGGCGCAGCGTCAGCGCACCGCCGCCGCGCAGGCCGGGCAGGTCGAGGGTCGCATTCGCCTCGGCGCGGAGTTCACCAAGCGAGGCCTCCCCGCGCAGCGCCAGCGCCTCTGGCGGGCCACCACCGCTGACGCGCAGCGACAGCGGCATGGCCGCCAGCGCGCTGCGATCGGGCCAGCTGCCCGGCACCAGCGCCATCACCCCGCGGGAGGACGGACCATTCACCTCCACAATCAAATCCTGCAGACGGATCGACTGGCCGATGGTCATGACGCCGGAGGCTGCGAGGTCGGCCTCCGCCAGCCGGCCCGACAGGCGGCGCAGCGTGACGCGGCCATTCTCCACCGCCGCATCCAGCGCGGCGCGATCAAGCGCGGCCTCGCCCCAGCGCGCATGGTCTGCCGTCAGGCGCAAATTGAGGTCGAGACCGCCAAGCATCCGGCCGATCCCCGCGGGCTCCAGCCCATTCGGCAGCCATCGCGCCAGGTCAATCCGGTCGAGCGCAAGGCCGAGGCCGAGCGCCGGCCGCGCACCGTGCCGCAGCGTGGCCGCGCCCGACAGGCGCAGATCCTCGAAGGCGGCAACCAGTTCGGGGACCGAGGCCTGCGCCTCCTCCAGCACCAGCCGGAAGCGGCCCTCTCCGCGCCGGAGCAGTGCGGGGTCGATCTCCTCCACCGGCAGGCCGAGCGCCGCCAGCGTCGCGCGGATATCGGGTCCGGCGAAACGCGCACCGATCTCAAGCCGCCCGCCCGCCGTCGCCCCAGCCAGTTCAAGCTCCGTATCGCCCGGCAGCAGCGCCGAGACATCGGTCAGCGTCAGCCGCCCTTCCTCAAGGAAGGCAACGCCGCGCAGGCGGCGCAGCGTCAGCCCGGCGAAGCCTGCCGCTTCGGCCGCGAGATCCACCGAAACCGGCCAGGCCCGCGCACCGGGGGCGCGCAGCGCGGCGAACCAGCCATCCAGATCCACCCGGCTGGCGAGCAGCGCCAAGTCGAGCCGCGGCGACGGCACCAGGCGGATCGCCAGCGCCCCGCGGGCCGGCGCGCCGCCGAGGTCGAGCGCCATGTCCTCCGCCGCGATCAGCTCCGCCGTCGCGTTCAGCCGGCCCTGGGCGCGGAAGGGCCCCGCCGGGGCCGGCAGCAGCGCCGCGAGGTCGGGGCCGGAGACCTCGACCGTGCCCTCGAAGCCACCGGCGGGCACCAGCACGCCGCGGGCGCGGGCATTGGCCTCGGGCAAGGTGAGCGAAAGCTCGGCCGGCGCGATACCGTCCCAGCCGGGCCGCCCCAGCGTGCCGGCGAAGCGCGCCTGCCGCCCCGCCGAGGTGAAGCCGCCCGTCACCTCCACCGCCTGAGCGGGACCGGCGGAGACGAGGCGCGCGTTGACACCCTCCAGCACGGTCGCGCCGATGCGCACGCGCCCATCCTCGACCTGCGCGTCGAGACGCGTGATCCAGCTCGGCGGGCGCAGCGACAGCAAGGGGCCGGGCGGCCAGGGCAGAGTGAGTTCGGCGCCGATCAGCGCGATTTCCCGCGGCTCGATGCGGCCCGCGATCAGCGCGCCGAGATCGAGCCGCAGGCGCAGCATGCGCGCCGTGACGCGAAAGCCGGTCTCGGCCTCGGTGCCAGGGGGTTCGGCAATGGTGACGCCGCCGGCGCGCACCACGGGGCTCGGCAGCAAGACGAGCTCGACCGGGCCATCGAGCGTGACGGGCCGGCCGAGCTGGCCGGTGGCGATATCAGCGAGGCGCGCGCGCCACGGCTCCCAATCCACCGCGCGCGGGCCGAGCCAAAGGGCGGCCAGCGCAAGGAGAAGGAGCGAACCGAGCGCGAGCGCCGACTTCCTCATCCTGGTCCGGGCGCGCCCCCGGGGACGCCGTATCCACCGCCGCCCGGCGTCTCAAGCCCCAGCACATCGCCAGGCGCGAGCGAGGCGCGGTCCTGGCCCTTCAGCGCCTGGATGGTGCCATCCATCCGTTCCACCCATTGCCGGCCCGGCGCGCCGGGCGCACCGCCCTCAAGCCCATGCGGCGGGACGGTGCGGCGGGAGGCGACGATGACAGCCTCCATCGGGCGAAGGAAACGGATGCGCCGGCGCGAACCGTCGCCGCCGGGCCAGCGTCCCGCGCCACCGGAGCCGCGGCGGATGCCGAATTCCTCAAGGCGGACGGGGTAGCGCAGCTCGAGCACCTCGGGGTCCGTCATGCGGGTGTTGGTCATGTGCGTCTGCACGGCGGAAGTGCCGGGGAAGCCCGGCCCGGCGCCGATGCCGCCGCAGACCGTCTCGTAATATTGGTAAACCGCATCCCCGAACAGCACGTTGTTCATGGTCGCCTGGGCCGAGGCGCAGGCACCGAGCGCCGCGAGCAGCGCGTTGCAGGTCATTTGGCTGACCTCTGTATTGCCCGCGACCACCGCCGCGCCGCCACCCGGGCCACCCTTGCGCGGGGCCAGGAAGCTGCCCTCGGGCACCACGATCTCGAGCGGGACAAGGCAGCCATCATTGAGGGGAATGTCCTCCCCGACCAGGCAGCGGAAGCAATACAGCACGACGGCGCGGCAGACCGCCGTCGGCGCGTTGAAATTGTCCGGCCGCTGCGGTCCCGTGCCGGTGAAATCGATCACGGCGCGACGATTGGCCCGATCCACCAGCACCGCAACCTTCAGCGGCGTGCCATCGTCGATGGTGGTTTCGAAGGCGCCGTCCTGCAGGCGTTCCAGCACGCGGCGGACGCTTTCCTCCGCATTGTCCATCACGTGCTTCATGTAGGCACGCACGGTGTCGAGGCCGAATTCCGCGACGGCGCGGCTCAGCTCCTGAACGCCCTTCTCATTCGCCGCGACCTGCGCCTTGATGTCGGCGACATTCACATCCGGACTGCGGGCGGGATAGCGCGCGGAAGCGAGCAGCGTGCGGAACTCGGCCTCCCGGAAGCGGCCGGCCTCCACCAGCAGGAAGTCGTCAATGACGACACCTTCCTCCTCCAGCGTCTTCGAACCGGGCGGGGTCGAGCCGGGGGTGAGGCCGCCGATATCGGCATGGTGGCCGCGGCTGCCCACGAAGAACAGGATCTCACGTCCCGCCGTGTCGAAGACGGGCGTGATGACCGTGACGTCCGGCAGATGCGTGCCGCCATTGAAGGGGTTGTTCAGCGCGACCACGTCGCCGGGCCGCAGCGTCGTGCCGCGAGACCGGATGACGGTGCGCACGCTTTCGCCCATCGCGCCGAGATGGACGGGCACATGCGGCGCATTCGCCACCAGCCGGCCCGTCGCGTCGAAGATCGCGCAGGAGAAGTCGAGCCTCTCCTTGATGTTCACGCTGAGGGACGTGTTCTGCAGCACCGCGCCGGTCTGCTCGGCGACGTTCATGAACAGGTTGTTGAACAGCTCGAGCATCACCGGGTCGGGGCGCGAGAGATCGGCGATACGGGCCGCGGCGCGCGCTTCCGTCCGGCGCAGAACGAGGTGGTTGCGCGGCGTCACCTCGGCGGTCCAGCCGGGCTCGACCACGGTGGTCGCGATCGCCTCCCGGATCAGCGCGGGGCCGGGGATGCGGTCGCCCGCGCGCAGCGCCTCACGGTCCAGCACCGGGGCGTCATGCGCCGCGCCGCCGCTGAACAGCGCGACGGTGTCGAGGCGCGGGATGGCCTCGCCGGCCGCACGCGGGGCCAGGGCAGCTTCGTCCACCGTCTCGCCCGGCTGCGTCACCTCGACGACGCAGGCCTCGACAATGACGGTGCGCTCCGGCGTCGCGAAGCCGAAGCGGCCGCGATGCGCCTCCGTGAAGGCGCCGAGCACGGTCTCGAAGGCGCCGAAGGCCACGGGCAGGAAGCTGTCTGTGCCCTGGTAGCGCAGATGCAGCCGGCGCGCGGCCCGCAGCGCGGCCGGATCGGCTCCCTGGCGCGCCAGCTCCGCGCGCCCGGCCTGCTCCAGCGCGTCGAGCCGGCGCGCGAGGTCGTCCATCGCCTCCGCCGCAAACGGTGCTTCCACCGCAGCCTCGCGAATCACCGTCTGGTCGGCGAGACCCATGCCATAGGCCGACAGCACGCCGGCGAAGGGATGGATGAACACGGTCTCCATGCCGAGCTCGTCGGCCACCAGGCAGGCATGCTGCCCGCCGGCGCCGCCGAAGCATTGCAGCGCATAGCGCGTCGCGTCGTGGCCCTTCTGGATGGAGACCTGCTTGATGGCGTTCGCCATGTTGGCGACGGCGACGCGGAGGAAGCCTTCGGCCACCGCCTCCGGCGTGCGCCCGGTGCCGGTGGCCGCCGCGATCTCCGCTGCGAGGGCGGCGAATTTCGCGCGCACCACCTCGGCATCCAGCGGCTGGTCGCCCTTCGCGCCGAAGATCGCCGGGAAGTGGCGCGGCTGCACCTTGCCGACCATGACATTCGCATCCGTCACGGTCAGCGGGCCGCCGCGGCGGTAGCAGGCCGGGCCCGGCACCGCGCCCGCGCTTTCAGGACCTACGCGGAAGCGAGCGCCGTCGAAGGCGAGGATGGAACCGCCGCCGGCGGCCACCGTGTTGATCGCCATCATCGGCGCGCGCATGCGCACGCCGGCCACCTGCGTCTCGAAGGCGCGCTCGAATTCTCCCGAGTAGAGCGCGACGTCGGTGCTCGTCCCGCCCATGTCGAAGCCGATGATCTTCTCGAATCCCGCCATGCCGGCGGTGCGCGCAGCGCCGACGATGCCGCCCGCGGGGCCCGACAGGATCGCGTCCTTGCCCTGGAAGGACGCAGCTTCTGCGAGACCGCCAGAGGACTGCATGAAGAACAACCGGACACCAGGCAGTTCGGAGGAAACCTGGTCCACATATCGGGACAAAATCGGCGAGAGGTAAGCATCCACCACCGTTGTGTCGCCGCGCGGCACGATGCGCGGCAGCGGGCTCGCCTGGTGGGAGAGCGAGACCTGCGTGAATCCGGCCTCACGCGCCAGTTCCCCCAGGCGCAGCTCATGCGCCGGATGCGCCCAGGCATGCATCATCACGATCGCCACCGCGCGGATGCCGGCGGCCTGCGCCTCGGCCAGCGCGGTACGGGCGGCGGCTTCATCCAGCGCCTCGATCTCGCTGCCATCCACCGCGACGCGCCCGCCGATCTCGGCCACGCGCTCATGCAGCAATTCGGGCAGCTTCACATGCAGGTCGAACAGGCGCGGGCGCGCCTGGTTGCCGATGCGCAGCATGTCGGCAAAGCCGCGGTTCACCAGCAGCAGCACGCGTTCGCCCTTGCGCTCCAACAGCGCGTTGGTGGCGACTGTCGTGCCCATCTTCACCGCCTCGATCACGCCGGGCGGGATCGATGCGCCGGGGGCGAGGCCCAGGATCTGCCGGATGCCCGCCACCGCGGCGTCGCGGTAGCGCTCCGGATTCTCCGACAGCAGCTTGGCGGTGGAGAGCCGCCCCGCAGGGTCGCGCGCGACGATGTCGGTGAAGGTGCCGCCGCGGTCGATCCAGAACTGCCAGCCGCTCATCGTCAATCTCCTGCGCAGAGTGGGGGAGGCGTGGGCGCGCGCGTCAGCCGCGCGCCACCGCCTCCGCCAGCGCCTTGCCCACATCCACCGTGCCGGCATTGCCGCCCATGTCGCGGGTGCGCGGGCCGCCTTCGGCCAGCAGATCCTCGATCGCCTTGAGAATGGCGGCGGCAGCCTCCTTCTCGCCGAGATGCTCCAGCATCATCGCACCCGACCAGATCTGCCCGATCGGGTTGCAGATCCACTTGCCCGCGATGTCGGGCGCCGAGCCATGCACCGGCTCGAACATCGAGGGGAAGACCTTCTCCGGATTGATGTTGGCCGACGGCGCGATGCCGATCGAACCCGCCACCGCCGGCCCAAGGTCGGACAGGATGTCGCCGAACAGGTTGGAGCCCACCACCACGTCGAACCAATCGGGGTGCTGCACGAAATGCGCGCAGAGGATGTCGATGTGGAACTGGTCGGTTGTCACCTGCGGATAGGCCTTCGCCATCTCCGCAAAGCGCTCATCCCAATACGGCATGGTGAAGGTGATGCCATTCGACTTGGTGGCCGAGGTCAGCTTCTTCCGCGGCCGCGTCATCGCCAGCTCGAAGGCGTAGCGCAGGATGCGGTCGGTGCCGGTGCGGGTCAGCACGGATTGCTGGCTGACGAATTCACGATCCGTGCCTTCGAACATCCGCCCGCCGACGGAGCTGTACTCGCCTTCCGTGTTCTCACGGACCACGTAGAAGTCGATATCGGCCGGCGTCCGGTCGGCCAGCGGCGTGCGCGCACCCGGCAGCAGCCGGCAGGGGCGCAGATTCACATACTGGTCGAAGCCGCGCCGGATGGGGATCAGCAGACCCCAGAGCGAGACATGGTCCGCCACACCGGGCCAGCCGACAGCGCCAAGGAAGATCGAGTCGCTGTCCTTCAGCCGGTCCAGCCCGTCCTCCGGCATCATGCGGCCGGTCTGCTGGTAGGTCTCGCAGGACCAGTCGTAATGCGCGAGCTTGAGGTCGAAGCCGAAGCGGCGCGCGGCGGCGTCCAGCACGCGCAGCCCTTCGGGTACCGTTTCCTTGCCGATGCCGTCGCCGGGAATGACGGCGATCCTGTGGGTGCGGGCGGCCATGCGCGTATCCTTCGGGCGAGAGCGGCGCGGAAGCTGCCGGGGCGGGGCGCGCTAGGCAACCCCGCCCAGCACGCTCGGCGCGACGTTCAGCGCTGCGCGCGGCGATGCTCGGCCGGTGTCTGGAAGCTGCCGCCCCAGATCCCCCGCCCATGCCAGCGCGCCGATAGCTCTTCCGGCACGTAGCGCCAGGAATAATCGGTGTAGGCGACGGCTAGGCCCTGCCCCACCAGCCAGGCGCCCAGATCCTGCCCTTCGACGGCGCAGCGCGCGATGATCCGCCCGTAGCGGTCCCGGTCCAGCGGCGTGCAGGCCACGGGCCGTCCGGCCAGGAGGCCGCGCAGCGCCTCCGTGGCCTCGGCGCCGCAGCGCCAGGGCTGGCCGCCACGCTCGCAGAGCTGGTTGGCCTCCGGCGCATCCACGCCGTGGAGGCGGATTCGCTGACCGGCGACGGCCAGCGTGTCGCCATCCACCACCTGCGCGGGGCCGGCGACGGGCGCCTCGGCCTCCCCCGAAGGCAACAGGGCGGCGAGCGCGGCCAGCGCCACAACCACCAGGCCGATGACGGCGCGGCGCTTCACCCAGGGGGTGCCCGACGCAGGGGGCTGCGCGGCCGGCGGCGCGTGACCCGTCGCAGCCAGGGCAGCAGCGCCACGGCAAGCCCCGCCAGCAGCACCCATTGCGCCGGGCGCGGCCCCGCCCCGAGGCCGAGATTGGCCGCCAGGATGCGCTCTGCCGGCAGGCGCGTGGCCGTCGCGTACCAGGCGAATTCCACTACCGCCGTCGCAACTGCCGCCGCCAGCGCCAGCCCCGCCAGCGCCAGGCCCTGCGCCCGCGCCCAGCCCGGCAGCAACCGCCAGCCCATCAGCCACAGGAAGCAGCCGGCCAGCAGCGTCGCCGCATCGGCGCCCGACTTCGATTGCAGAAAGGCGTGCAGCACGCCGGCCGCCGCCAGCGGATAGACCCAGCGATGCAGCCGCTTCCACCGCGGCCCAAGCGCCGCCTGCCACCCATCGGTCGAGGTCCAGCCCAGCACGCTGAGCCCGACCAGCACCGCGAAGCCGAGGGTGAGGTAGATCCGCGTCGCGATCTCGCCTGCCACCGCCAGCAGGTCCCAGGCCATGTGCCCGGCGAACAGCGTCAGGTGCAGCAGCGCATAGCCCAGCGCCGCCAGCCCGATCATCCGCCGCAAGGTGACCGCCGTCGGCCAATCCGCAACATGGCGGAGCGGCGTGGCGGCAAGGCTCAGCAGGAGGATGTGCAGCGCATGCGTCCCGGCTTCCCGCGTCGCCTGCTTCCAAGGCTCGGCGCCGAGGCCGCCGGCCTCGAGCAGCGCCAGCAGCACCGCGCCCGGCGCCAGCAGCCCGATCAGCAGGGACAGGCGCAACGCCGAAAAGCGCCCGGCCCGGTCGGTCCAGGGCCAGGGGCTGGGGCGTTTGGGGGGCTGGCGGATCGTGCTGTGCATGCCCCCTCTTCGCCGCTGCCGCGACGGCGTTTCGTTCAGACCAGCCCGCGCGCCCGGATCTCGGCCGCGACCCGCGCCGTCTCGTCCCGCGCGGTGCGGGCGAAGGGGGCGGGTGCGGCGGAGATGGGGCGGGCCTCGCCCGCCGCATAGAGGCTTTCCTGCAGGGCGATGTGGCGCGCCCCCTCGCTGCCGAGGGGCGCGATGAAGATCGGCGCGGATGTCACCAGCGCCTCCGACAGCATGGAGACGGAATCGCCCGTCACCACCAGCGCATCCGCCCAGGCCATGAAACCCAGCAGCGGGTTCGGCCCGGAGCTACCCCAGCGGTGCAACCTGTGCGGGACGGGGGCCAGGGCGGTGGCCAGCGCCTCGGTCGCCGCCGCGCCGGTGCGGCGGCTGGCGGTGGCCATCACACTGCCCGCGAAACCGGCGACGCGCGCGCCCAGCCCGGCTGCGATGGCGGGATCGAGCCCCTCCGCCCGCACCGGCCCGCCGACGAGCAGCGCGATGCGGGGCCCGGGCAGATCGGCGAGGTCGGGAAACGCCTCCCGCGCCGCGGCGAGCTTCTCCGGTGTGATGCGATGGGCGGCGCCGAGGATGGGAAGGATGTTCGGCGCCGTGTCCGGCCCGTCATGCCGGCCGATCACCAGCAGGTCGAGCCCAGCCGTCGGCCAGGCGCGCATGCAATGCACCGTGCGCACCCCGCGCCCGGCCAGCCAGCGGGCCACGGGGGCGGAGCGCCGGCCGGCGGAGATCGCCAGGCGCGGCCAGGGCGGGGCGAAGCCTTCCCGTGCCGCCGCCGCCAGCCCTGCAAGGCTCGGGACGGGAATCGGCAGGCCCGCCAGCCGCCCCCATTCCAGCGGCACCACCCGGAAGGGCAGCCCCAGCCGTTCGGCAATGCCGAGCGCCTGCGCGGCGGTGCCGGCGCGGGGATCGGCCAGGACCCAGACAGGCTCCGCCCCGCCCGTCATGGACGCGCCGCCGCCGGGGGGTTACGAAAGCGCCTCATTCTTCCCCACCGCCCACAGGACCACGCCCCGATGGCCGCCACGCATGCCTCCGACTGGGACCGGGACGCCGCGCTGACCACCGCGCGCATCCTGCTTGAGATCAAGGCGGTCAATTTCCGGCCGGAGGAACCCTACACCTTCACCAGCGGCTGGAAGTCGCCCGTCTATATCGACTGCCGCAAGATCATCTCCTTCCCGCGCGCGCGCAACCGCATCTGCGACCTGGCGGTGGAGAAGATCGGCCGGCACATCGGCTACGAGAGCATCGAATCGGTGGTGGGCGGCGAGACCGCCGGCATCCCCTATGGCGCCTGGATCGCCGAACGGATGATGGCGCCCATGGCCTATGTCCGGAAGAAGCCGAAGGGATTCGGCCGCAACGCCCAGATCGAGGGCGAGGTGCCGGTCGGCCAGAAGACCCTGCTGGTGGAAGACCTGACGACGGACGGCGCCAGCAAGATCAAGTTCGCCCAGGCGCTGCGCGATGCGGGCGCGATCTGCGACCACACCTTCGTCGTCTTCTACTACGGCGTCTTCCCCGGCAGCTTCGAGCAGATGAAGAAGATGGGGCTGAACCTGCACCATCTCTGCACCTGGTGGGACGTGCTGGAGGTGTGCCGCGAGCGTCCCTATTTCAGCGATGACGCGCTGAAGGCCGTGCGGAAGTTCCTGGAGGACCCGGTGGGCTGGTCCAAGGCGCATGGCGGCATCGGCAGCCTCGCGGAGGCGAAGCCGAAGGAGTAGGCGGGAGTAGGCGAAGGGAGCAGCGCTCATGGTGCGGATCAGCGTGGAAGTATCCGAGGACGTCGCCGATGAGCTCGCCCGGCTCGCGCAAGCCGGGGGCTCCACGCCGGAAGCCATGCTGTCCCATTGGATTGCCGACGCCGTGGCGGGACGAGCGGAACTCAGCCGTCGCGTGGTGGACGGCCTCGCGGACCTCGATGCGGGCCGCACGATCCCCCATGAGGAGGTGATGGCTGATCTCGAAACCTGGGCGGCTGATCTGGAGCGCCGTCATCGGGCGACGCAGTGAGGCTGCGATGGTCCAGGCCCGCCGTTGACGACCTGGTCGAGGTCAGGCGCTTCATCGCCGCCGATAATCCCCGCGCTGCGACCGACACCGTCGCCCGCATCCGCCGGTCCGCCATGCGAATCCTGGAGTTTCCGAACTCCGGCGTGCCACTCGGCATGGCGGAACTGCGCGCAGCGACAGTTCCCGGGACGCCCTTCCGATTGTTCTACCGCGTTGAGCGGGATGCCATCCTGATCGTCGCCGTCTGGCACGGAGCCCGCCAATGGCCGCCCGCACGGGACTGACCCTCGCCCTTCTCCTCGCGGCCCTTCCCGCCCTCGCGCAGGCCCCGCGCGAGCAGCTGACCATCGGCATCACCCAGTATCCCGCGACGCTCCACCCCAACATCGAGAGCATGGCGGCGAAATCCTATGTGCTGGGCTTCACCCGCCGCCCCCTGACCGCCCATGATCCCGAATGGCGCCTCACCTGCCTCGGCTGCGAGACGCTGCCGACGCTTGAGAACGGCCTCGCACGGCTGGAGACGACGCCGGATGGCCGCGCGGGCATCCGCGTTACCTGGCGGCTCCGCGAGGGCTGGCGCTGGGGCGACGGCACGCCGGTCTCGGCGGAGGACATGCTCTTCGCCTGGCAAGCCGGGCGCGATTTCGCCACCGGCTTCGGCGGCAGCGAATTCTACCGCTCCGCCTATGAGGCGATTGTGGACGATGCGCGCACCATCACGCTGCGCTTCGACCGCGTCACCTTCGAATTCGCCGCGACCGGCAATTGGGAACCCCTGCCCGCGCATATCGAGCGCCGCCGCTGGGAGCAGGAACCGCGCAGCTACCGCAGCCGCAGCGCCTATGAGACGGAGCCCACCAATCCCGGCCTCTGGAACGGGCCCTATCGCGTGGTGCAGGTGCAGCCTGGCGCGGGCATCACGCTGGAACGCAACGTGGCCTGGGCGGGCGCGGCACCCGCCTTCCGCCGCATCGCCATCCGCACGGTCGAGAACACCGCGGCGCTGGAAGCGCAGCTGCTAGCGGGGCAACTCGACATGGTGGCGGGCGAGCTTGGCCTGCCGCTGGATCAGGTGACGGCGCTGGAACGGCGCGCCGCCAACCGCTTCCGCTTCGCCTACAAGCCGGGCCTCGTCTACGAGCATCTGGACCTCAACCTCGACACGCCGCTGCTGGCGGATCGGCGCGTGCGGCAGGCGCTGATCCAGGCCACCGACCGCGCGCAGATCGTGAGCCGCCTGTTCGACGGGCGCTTCACCGTGGCGCATAGCGGCGTCAATCCGCTGGACTGGGTGCATGACAATGATGTGCGCCAATGGCCCTTCGATCCGGCGCGCGCCCGCGCGCTGCTGGAGGAAGCCGGCTGGCGCCCGGGGCCCGACGGCATCCGCCGCAACGCCGCCGGCGAGCGCCTGACGATCGAGCTGATGACCACCGCCGGCAACCGCTCGCGCGAGGCGGTGCAGCAGGTGATCCAGGGCCAATGGCGCCAGGCGGGGATCGAGACGCGCATCCGGAACGAGCCCCCGCGCGTGCTGTTCGGCGAGACCCTCAGCCGCCGCCGCTTCACCGGCGCGGTGATGTTCGCCTGGATCAGCGCGCCGGAAAGCGTGCCGCGCTCCAGCCTGCATTCGGACGAAATTCCCCGCGCGGAGCGCAACTTCTCCGGCCAGAACTACACCGGCTTCCGGAATGCGGAGGTGGATGCGCTGCTCGAAGCCATCCCCATCGAACTCGACCGCGACCGCCGCCGCGCGCTGTGGCAGCGCCTGCAGACGATCTATGCGGAGGAACTGCCCGCCATCCCGCTGTGGTTCCGCGCCGATGCGCATGTCTGGCCCACCTGGCTTGGGGGCGTGCGGCCCACAGGGCATCTCGCGCCGTCGTCCCTCTGGGTCGAGGAATGGCGGGTCCGGTGATCCGCCTTCTCGCCGTGCGGCTGGTGCAGATCGCGCTGACGCTCGCGATCCTCTCCTTCGCCATGTTCCTGCTGATCGGGCTGATGCCGGGCGATCCGATCGAGCTTGCCATCGCCGGCGACCCGCGACTGAACGCCGAGGATGCAGCGCGGCTCCGCGCGCTGCACGGGTTGGATCAGCCGCTGATGTCGCGCTACGCGGCCTGGGCGGGCGGGCTGCTGGAAGGGCGCTTCGGGCATTCGCGGCTCTTCGCGCAGCCGGTCGCGCAGGTGATCTGGCCAGCGTTGCTCTCCACGCTGGTGCTGCTCGGCGCGGCGCTTCTGGTCGCTGGTACGATCGGCGTGGGGCTCGGCCTGCTGGCGGCAGCGCGGCCGCGCGCGGCGCCGGCGGTGGATGCCATCGCCATCCTCGGCCAGTCGGCGCCCTCCTTCTGGCTCGGCATCCTGCTGATCATCGGCTTCGCGGTGACGCTCGGCTGGCTGCCCGCGGGCGGGACGAGCGAGACGGGCGGCGTGCTCGACGCCGCGCGCTTCCTGGTGCTGCCGGTCGTGACACTCGCCATCGCCAACCTCGCCGCCTATGCGCGGCATTCTGCGGCCGCAGTCGGCGCGACGCTCGGCGAACCCTGGATCACCGCCGCTCGCGCGCGCGGCAACGCCGAGGGGCGGCTGCTGCTGCGCCACGCGCTGCCCAACGCCTCCGTCCCGATCCTGCAGGTCGCGGCCCTCGATGCCGGCGCGTTGGTCGGCGGTGCGCTGATCACCGAGACTCTCTTCGCCCGCCCAGGCATGGGCAAGCTGATCTACGACGCCGTGATGGGCAACGACACCAACCTCGCTTTGGTCGCGCTGCTGCTGGTGGCGCTGGTGACGATGCTGGCGACGCTGGCCGCCGACCTCGCCCAGCGCGCGCTGGACCCGAGGCTCAGCGACGCATGACGCATGCCGCACGACATGCGCCCTCTCCACCCGCAGGGGGGAGAGGGTTGGGTGAGGGGGGCCGCGCCGCATGAGGTCGCCCCGTCTCGTCATCGGCCTCCTACTCCTCGGCACACTCGCGCTGGCCGCGATATGCGCGCCGCTCGCAGGCAACTGGCTCGGCCACGACGCCTTCGCACCGGACCTCTTCAAGCGCCATGCGCCCACCTCGGCCGAACACCCGCTCGGCACGGATGAGCTCGGCCGCGACCTGCTGCTGCGCCTGCTGCACGGGGCGCGCATCTCGCTCGCGGTCGGGATAGCCACCGCGCTCGCCGCGGCACTGCTCGGCACGGCGATCGGGTTGCTTGCCGCCTGGCGCGGAGGCGCGCTGGATGCGGCGCTGATGCGGCTCGCGGATGGCATGCTCGCCTTACCCGCACTGCCGGTGCTGGTGGTGCTGGCCGCCGCCGACACGGCCCGCATCGGCCTGCCCCGCGGCGAGCCGCTGGCCGACGTGCTCCGCATCGTCGCCATCCTGACGCTGTTCGGCTGGGTCGGCGTCGCGCGGCTCGCACGCGCCGCGGCGCTTTCGGTGCTGGCGCGGGACTATGTCCGCGCCGCCCGCGCGCTGGGCGCGAACGAGTCGCGGGTGCTGCTGCGGCATGTCGTGCCGAACATCGCGGGGCCTGTCGCGGTCGCCACAGCGCTCGCCGTCGCAGGCGCAATCCTGGCGGAGAGCACGCTGTCCTTCCTCGGATTGGGCATCGCGCCGCCGGCAGCAAGCTGGGGCAACATGCTCTCGAACGCGCAGGATCTGGTGTTCAGCGCGCCGCTGGCCGCGGTGTGGCCCGGCCTGATGATCCTCGCCGCCGTCGCGGGCTGCACGCTGGTCGCGGACGGGCTGCGGCGGCGGCTGGCGCCGTAATGCGTATGTCATCATTCTGTCGCACAGGCGTCGCGCAGTGCCGGTAAGCACCCGCCAACTTCCAGCCCCCTGAGGAGAATTGGAAAGCCATGCCGGACGATCTGCGCCACCTGCCCTACGACCTGGAAGCGGGCGACGAAATCCCCTCGAACAGCTCCGCCAACCCGACCTTCGCCGAGATCGCCGAGACCCGTCTCGGCCGCCGGGGCATGCTGATGGGCGGGCTGGCCACCGCCATCTCGGGCTTCATCGGCGCAACGAGCGCCCGCCCGGCCGCCGCGCAGGCGCCGGCCGCCGCCCCCGCCGTGCGCGGCCCGGCCATCGGCTTCCGCGCCGTGCCGATCAGCCCGAACGACACCGTCGTCGTGCCGGAGGGCTATTCGGTCCAGGTGCTGATCCCGCATGGCACGCCGCTCAACGGCCGCCCGGCTGCGCGCAACCTGCCGAGCATGTCGGCCGCCGAGCAGGAACAGGCGATCGGCGCGCATCACGACGGCATGCACTTCTTCCCCATCGAAGGCCTAGAGCCGGACCAGGGCAGCAGCACCGATGGTCTGATCGCGATCAACCACGAGTATATCGAGCCGCGCTTCCTCCACGCCCGCGCCGCCGGCCAGTCCATCGGCAATGGCCGCATGCCGGTGGTGGACGGCCAGCGCGATGCCGAGGAAGTCCGCAAGGAGATCTTCGCCCACGGCGTGTCCATCGTGCGCGTCGCGAAGCAGGCGAATGGCCAGTGGGCCGTGGTCGCCGACCCGCGCAACCGCCGCGTCCATGGCGCGACGCCGATGGAGATCGCCGGCCCCGTGCGTGGCCATGCGCTGGTGCGCACGAAGTACAGCCCGGACGGCAGCCGCACGCGTGGCACGCTGAACAATTGCGCGCATGGCGTGACGCCCTGGAACACCTACCTGACCGCCGAGGAAAACTGGGCTGGCTATTTCCGCAACCTCGACCAGCGGGACGGGCGCCCGGCGCTGCCGCGCGAACATGCCCGCTACGGCGTCCCCAGCTCCCAGGCGCGCTACAATTGGGACCAGGTGCCGGGCGGTGCGGATGAGTTCGCGCGCTTCAACGCCAGCACCCTTGGCGCGGATGCGACGCAGGACTACCGGAATGAGCCCAACGCCTTCGGCTGGATCGTCGAAATCGACCCCTTCAACCCGAACAGCGCCCCGGTGAAGCGCACCGCGCTTGGCCGCTTCGCGCATGAAGGCGTCGTCTTCGGCCCGGCCCGCGAAGGCCGCCCCGTGGTCGCCTATTCCGGCGACGACAGCGTCTTCGAGTACGTCTACAAATTCGTCTCCACCCGCCCCTTCAACCGCGCGACCGCCAATGGCGCGCTGCTCGACGAGGGCATCCTCTACGTCGCGAAGTTCAATGCCGATGGCAGCGGCGAGTGGCTGCCGCTGGTGCACGGCCAGGGCCCGCTGACCGCGGCCAACGGCTTCGCCGACCAGGGCGAGGTTCTGGTCAATACGCGCCTCGCCGCCGATGCGGTGGGCGCGACCAAGATGGACCGGCCGGAATGGGGTGCGGTCGATCCGCGCGACGGGCAGGTCTATTTCACCCTGACGAACAACACCCGCCGCACGGACGCGCAGGTGGATGCCGCCAATCCGCGCGCGCAGAACCGCTTCGGCCAGATCATCCGCTGGCGCGAAGCGAATGACGATCACGCCGCGACGCGCTTCACCTGGGACCTGTTCCTCATCGCGGGCCCCGAGGGCGACAGCCGCATCGCGAACAACGCCGCGGTGAATGCCGACAACATGCTGGCCTGCCCGGACGGGCTCTGGTTCGACGCCGATGGCCGGATGTGGATCCAGACCGATATCGGCGAAAGCGAGCAGCTGCGTGGTCCGCTCGCGCCCTTCGGCAACAATGCGATGCTGGTCGCCAACCCTGTGACTGGCGAGACCCGCCGCTTCCTGACCGGGCCGATCGGCCAGGAGGTCACCGGCGTCATCACCACGCCGGACCGCCGGACGATGTTCGTCAATCTGCAGCATCCGGGCGCGACGACGCCTGCCGCTGACTGGGCCGCGGGCCGTGTCAACAGCCGCTTCCCGAATGGCGATGGCGTGCCGCTCTCCGCGACGCTGGTCATCACGAAGAATGACGGCGGCATCATCGGCACCTGAAGCCGAACTGACCGATCAGAGTTGGGGCGGCGGGCTTCGGCTCGCCGCCCTTCGCATTTGTGCCCTGGCCGAAAGCTAGGCTAGCACCAGCGCGTCGCGCCCCGGATCGAGCGGGGAGGACAGCAGCACCGCTAGATCCACGCGGCCATTGTCATCCGCATCCAGCGACCAGGTCGTGCGCGTGGGATCGAGGCTGGCCGTGCCGGTGATTTGCAACGGCTGCGCCACCTCCTCCTCCTCACCACCGAAGGCGCGCCAGAGCGCGATCACCTCATCCGCCGCAGCGTTGGACGCCAGCGCGAAGCCACCGATCTCGGCGGGCGGGCCGAAAACGCCCTCGGCGAAGAGGGCGTCGGCGGACAGGTTCTGCAGCAACGACAGCACATTCACATGCGCCTCCGCCGCGCTGAGCTGCACCTCCTGCCCCTGCTCGTCGCGCGCGGGAAAAGTCAGCGTCGCGCCCAGATGGCTGCCGATGCGCGAGACGATATCGCCCTCGGTGCGGATGTTCACCGCTTCGATCAGCGCCAACACCGCCGGGTCCAGCACACCGCCATTGCTCGCGCGCGCAGCGTCTGCGCCACCCAGCGGGTCCACCGTCACCAGGCGCACATCGCCCGTCTGTACCTGCGCGCCCGCTTCGCGCAGCGCCTCGGCTGTCTCATAGGCCGCGACCTGCGCCACCGCGCCGCCGAGGCTCGGCCCGGCGAAGACCACGCCCTCCGCGGCGCCGAACTGCACTGCATCGGTGATCATCGCCCGGAAGGCGTCCGACTCCACCTGCAACCGGCCGAGCGTCGCCGCCGCAACCTCGTCGGCGCGGGAGCCGAGCTGCAACCCATCCACCGAGAACACCACCGGCCCACCATCCTCGGGCGTCAGCAGCACCGCCGAGAAGCCGCTTTCGGCATCCAGGTAGCGTTCGCCCACCGTGAAGCTCAGGTCACGGGTCTCGATCGTCTCCGCCTGGGGGCCGATCGCCGTCACGATGCGCGCGGCGGCCGAGAGGGTCGCGGCCACGGCCAGCGCCTCGCGCCCGATCGCGGCGCTGCCGGTCGGCACCTCCCCGGTCGCGTCCGGCCCGGCCAGCTCGGGCGGCAGCCGCGCGGCCAGCGCAGCCAGGTCATCGAGGTTGCGGAGTTCCGGCACGCCCCCCAGCCCCGCGAGCTCCGCCAGGCTTCGGAACAGGCTGCCCTCGAAGACCGGGGCGTCGAGCAAGGTCCCGAGCCCCGAGCGCTCGATGGTCAGCTGGAGATCCGCCCGGGCCGCATCGGCTTGCTGGCTGAGGCGCACCGACCAGGCAGCGAGATCGTCGCCCAGGGCGGGGACGTCCGGGAGGGTGAAGACGCGGCAAAAGGCCATGGCTGTAAAGCTCCGAATCCTTCAGGGATTACCGAGCCAACGCAACGCGGCCCGCTTGTCTCCGCCAAGATCGCGTCATTCCCGAAGGGCAGCCTTGCCCCGCCGGATCGTCATGGCGGCGTCATGGCCTCGGCCCTGGACGCGGTGCCGCCAACGGGTGTAGGCGGGGCCGCCAAGGTCGCGTTCCGCACGAGGACAGCCATGGCTCCCCCCGATTCCCCCGTCGTCACCGGTCCCGAGCGGGGCAGGTTCGAAGAAGCCTACGCCTTCGACGACGTGCTGCTGGTGCCCGCCTATTCCACGGTGCTGCCCGCCGACACCGACACGCGCACCCGTCTGACGCGAGAGATCGCGCTCAACATCCCCCTCGTCGCCGCCGCGATGGACACGGTGACCGAGGCGCCGATGGCCATCGCCATGGCCCAATCCGGCGGCATCGGCGTGATCCACAAGAACCTCTCGCCCGAGGATCAGGCCGCACAGGTGCGCCGGGTGAAGAAGTTCGAAAGCGGCATGGTGGTGAACCCGCTCACCATCCATCCCGACCAGACACTGGCCGACGTCCACGCGCTGCAGGATGCGCACAAGATCAGCGGCATCCCGGTGGTCGAGCGCGACAGCGGTCGCCTCGTCGGCATCATCACCAACCGCGATGTCCGCTTCGCCACCGACCCGAATCTGCGCGTCTATGAGCTGATGACGCGGGAAAACCTGATCACCGCCAATGCCGAGGTCTCGCCGGCGCAAGCGCGCGCGCTGCTGCACAAGCACCGCATCGAGAAGCTGCTGGTGGTGGACGAGGCCTATCGCTGCGTCGGCCTCGTCACCGTCAAGGATATGGAGAAGGCGCAGGCCAATCCGAATGCGGTGAAGGACGCGATGGGCCGGCTGCGCGTCGCGGCCGCGACCGGTGTCGGCGAGGACGGCTTCCGCCGCGCGACCCTGCTGGTCGAAGCCGAGGTGGATGTGGTGGTGGTGGACACCGCGCATGGCCATTCGGCCGGCGTCATGAAGACGATCGAGCGCATCAAGCGCCTGTCGAATTCCGTGCAGGTCGTTGCAGGCAATGTGGCGACGCCGGAAGCGGCGCTGGCGCTGATCGAGGCTGGCGCCGATGCGGTGAAGGTCGGCATCGGGCCTGGCTCCATCTGCACGACGCGCATCGTCGCCGGTGTCGGCGTGCCGCAGCTGACGGCGGTGATGGAAAGCGCCGCCGCCTGCCACGAACGCGGCGTGCCCTGCATCGCCGATGGCGGCATCCGCTCCTCCGGCGACATCGCCAAGGCGATCGCGGCGGGCGCCGATTGCGTGATGATGGGCAGCATCTTCGCCGGCACGGATGAGGCGCCGGGCGAGGTCTTCCTCTATCAGGGCCGCTCCTACAAATCCTATCGCGGCATGGGCTCGCTCGGCGCGATGGCGCGCGGCTCGGCCGACCGCTACTTCCAGGCCGAGGTGTCGGACAAGCTGAAGCTGGTGCCCGAAGGCGTGGAGGGCCGCGTCGGCTACAAGGGCCCGGTGGGCGCGGTGATCCACCAGATGGTGGGCGGGCTCCGCGCGGCGATGGGCTACACTGGCTCCGCGACCATCCCCGACATGCAGCAAACCGCGCGCTTCCGCCGCATCACCAATGCCGGCCTGCGCGAAAGCCATGTCCACGACGTCGCCGTGACGCGCGAAGCGCCGAACTACCGGATGGAAGGGTGAGGGAAGGCGCGCCGCCGCGCGCTCACTCAGGCGGTGGCTGGCCGGCGAAATAGGTCCAGGCCGTCTCCCAGGCGACGCGCTGCAGGAACAGCGCCGTCTCCGCATCCAGATCCGCGGTCGCCCGGTTGCCGACAGGGGAGACGCCGAACAACACGGCATAGGTGACGACGGCCGCGAGATAGGTGCCGGCCCGGTTCGGCCGCAGTTGGTCCGCATGCAGCACAAGGCCCGGCCGCTGGTCGCGGGCCTTGGCGAAGGCGAGCCCCGCCGGGATGACGAAGGCACCGCTGGCATTCGCGGCCTGCGTCGTCACCTCCGCGATCCGGCGGATCGCCTCGGGCCGGTCGCGCTCGGCCCAGGGCATGAACAGCACGGGCTGCCCGCCATGGCGGCGCACCGCCGCCGCATCGCGTCGGCTGCGCTCCAGCCAGGCACCCTTGGCGCGCGGCTCGTCCGGGCACTCGCCGCAATCGGTGAGGATCGCGATGTCGAAGGGCCGCCAATCCTGCGCCGCGAAGCCGCGCACGAAGGCAGGCCCGCTGCGCGCGAGCGCATAGCCCACCGGATCGTGCCAATGCAGGTGGCCAGCGCTGAGCGTCACCGGCGCGGCGCGGAAGGCCTGGCGCGCCCCGCCGCCCAGCAGCAGGCTCGTCACCTGCGCGGCCAGCCCGTCGGCGTCGCGGAAGCTTTGGAAATACAGGCCCTCATCGAGATAGATGGCCGAGGATGGCCGGTCCTCGAGCTGCAGCACCGTCGGGCGCGTCTGCGCCATCGCCGCCGCGCCTAGCGCGATCAGCGTGGCCAACCCCAGACCCGCCGCGCGCAGGGCGCGGGGTGCAGGGCACATGGTCGTTGTCCTCCCCAACCGCGCGCCGAAGCAGTGGCGCGCAGCAAAAGGCTAGACCAGGGCCGGCCGGCCAGGAAACAGCGAACTGCATGATCGGCCCAACGCCGCGCTTGCACTTCGCCGGCATCGGCGCGAGCATCCCCTTCTCCCCAAAGGACGACGCCCCGGCATGCCCGCCCCCGTCGCCGTGGCCGCGCGCGCCCACGGCACCCCGTTCGCCCCGCCCCGCGCCGTCCGACCGTATCGCCCCGCATGACACCCGCAGGCCGAATCCAGGCAGCGGCCGACCTGCTGGCAGCGATCGAGGCGCAGCCGCGCCGCCCGGCGGATGCCATCGCCAATGATTTCTTCCGCGCCCGCCGCTTCATCGGCGGCGGCGATCGCCGCGCCGTGTCGGAACTGGCCTGGGGCGTGGTCCGCCAGCGGCTGCGGCTGGATTGGCATTTGTCCGAACTCGGCGCCGCGCCGGACGCAAGGCGCCTGCTGATCGCGCATCTGCTGCTGGCCGAAGGCTGGACGCCACAGAAACTGGCCGGGCACTTCACCGGCGACCGCTTCGCGCCTGGCGCGCTCTCGACGGAGGAAGTGGCGCTGGTCCGTCGTCTGGCGTCCCGCCCGCTGGTGGACCTCGCCATGCCGGATAACGCGCGGCTGAACCTGCCGGATTGGGCGCTGCCCGGCCTGCGCGCCCGCTTCGGCGAGGCGCTGGCGGCCGAGGCGGCGGCCATGGAAATCCCGGCCCCACTCGACCTGCGCGCCAATCTGCTGCGCACCAACCGCGAAGCGGCGCGAATGGCCCTGGCCGCAGAGGGCATCGCGGCCGAACCGATGCCCTATTCGCCCTGGGGGCTCAGGGTCGCGGACCGCAAGCCAGTGTCCGCGACCGCCGCCTTCAAGGAAGGCCTCGTGGAGGTGCAGGACGAGGGCAGCCAGCTCATCGCCCTGCTGGCCGATGCCAGGCCGGGCATGCGGGTCGCGGATTACTGCGCGGGCGCTGCGGGCAAGACGCTGGCGCTGGCCGCGACCATGGGCAATCGCGGGCATATCGTGGCCTGCGACGTCTCCGCCCCGCGGCTTGAAGGGGCAGGCCGGCGCCTCCGGCGCGCTGGGGTGGACAATGCGGAACGCCACCTGCTGGTCGCGGGCGACAAGTGGCGCAAGCGCCGCGGCCGCAGCTTCGATCGGGTGCTGGTGGATGCGCCCTGCACGGGCAGCGGCACCTGGCGGCGCAACCCGGATGCGCGCACCCGCACCAACGCGACCGATCTGGCGGAGCTTGCGGCAAAGCAAGGCGCGATCCTCGAGGACGCATCAGAGTTGGTGCGTCCGGGCGGAAGACTGGTCTACGCTACCTGCTCGCTCCTTCCAGAGGAGGACGAAATGCAGATCGAGCGCTTCCTCGAGCGCCATGCTGATTTCGTCGTGAAGCCCGTCCCGGGCCTCTGGGCCGAGCTGTGCCCCGGCGTCGCGCCGCCAGGCGCGCAGGACGGAAGCTCGGCGCCGGGAGAGGGTCTGTTCATGGCGCTCTCGCCCGCGCGCCATGGCACGGATGGCTTCTTCGCCGCGGTGCTGGAGAGACGGCCATGATCTGTGTCCGCCGTGCGCGGCCGGACGATGCGCCAGGGATCGCCGCGGTGCATGTCGCGGCCTGGCGCAGCGCCTATGCCGGCATCCTCGACCCTGCCTATCTGGCGCATTTGTCCGAAACGCGCCTGGCCGAGTTCTACCACCGCGCGATCCTGGATCGCGGGGCGGGGCATGCGGTGTTCGTCGCCACCGCCGCCGGCCGTGACCAGCCGGACGACACGGAGGAGGAGGCGGCAGCGACCATCGTCGGCTTCGCCTCCGGCGGCCGGGCGCGCCGCCAGGGCCTGGCCGAGGGCGAGGTGGAGACGCTGTATGTCTTCGACGATTTTCGGGAACGCGGCGTCGGCCGGCGGCTGATGCGGGCCATGGCAGCGCATCTGCGCGCCGTCGGCTGCGGCTCGGCGCTGGTCTGGGTGCTGTCGGACAACCCGGCCAACTGGTTCTACCGCCACCTCGGCGGCAAGCCCGCCATGGCCGAGGAAATCCGGGTCGCCGGGCGCCCGGTGCGGCAATCGGCCTATGTCTGGGCCCCGATCGACAGCCTTCTGTCCGCGACCGCACCGGTGAAGGAAGGCTGACCCGGTATGCTGCGACCGGGGGCACGGCCCGGCCAGCGCTTGCCCTCGGGGCGGCGTTGTGGTCCTAGCCCGCCATGACGCGCCCCGCCGACTCCGCCCCCGACACATCCGCCCCTGGCGCCCGCCATGAGCGGATCCTGATCCTCGACTTCGGCAGCCAGGTGACGCAGCTGATTGCGCGCCGCCTGCGGGAGACAGGCGTCTATTGCGAGATCTGGCCCTTCAACGCCGCGCCCGAGGCCCGCATCCGCGCCTTCGCGCCGAAGGGCATCATCCTCTCGGGCGGTCCGGCCAGCGTGACGGAAGGCGAAAGCCCCCGCGCGCCGGATTGCGTCTTCACCATGGGCCTGCCCGTGCTCGGCATCTGCTACGGCCAGCAAACCATGTGCGCGCAATTGGGCGGGCAGGTGGAGGGCTCCGACCACCGCGAATTCGGCCGCGCCTTCGTCGAGGTGACGGGCGACAGCCTGCTGACCAGCGATGTCTGGCACAAGGGCGCGCGCGAACAGGTTTGGATGAGCCATGGCGACCGCGTGACGCGCCTGCCCGATGGCTTCCGCGTGGTTGCCACCAGCGAAGGCGCGCCGCTGGCTGCCATCGCCGACGACCAGCGCCGCTTCTACGGCGTGCAATTCCACCCGGAGGTCGTGCACACCCCGCATGGCGCGCAGCTGCTGCGCAACTTCACGCATCTCGTCTGTGGCTGCACCGGCGACTGGACCATGGGCGCCTTCCGCGCCGAGATGGTCGCCAAGATCCGTGCCCAGGTCGGCAAGGGCCGCGTGGTGTGCGGGCTGTCGGGCGGCGTGGATTCATCGGTCGCCGCAGTGCTGATCCATGAGGCGATCGGCGACCAGCTCACCTGCATCTATGTGGATCACGGGCTGATGCGGGCCAATGAATCCGAGCAGGTCGTCGCCACCTTCCGCGACCGCTTCAACATCAAGCTGATCCATCGCGACGCGTCGGAGATGTTCCTCGGCCAGCTCAGCGGCGTCACCGACCCGGAGGGGAAGCGCAAGACGATCGGGCGGCTGTTCATCGAGGTCTTCGAGGAAGAGCAGACCAAGCTCGGCGGCGCCGACTTCCTCGCGCAGGGCACGCTGTATCCCGACGTGATCGAGAGCGTCAGCGCGACGGGCGGGCCTTCGGTGACCATCAAGTCGCACCACAATGTCGGCGGCCTGCCCGAAGGCATGCGCATGCAGCTGGTCGAGCCGCTGCGCGAGCTGTTCAAGGACGAGGTCCGCGCGCTCGGCCGCGAGCTTGGCATCCCCGAGGCGATCGTCGGCCGCCATCCCTTCCCCGGCCCCGGGCTCGCGATCCGCATCCCCGGCGAGGTGACGCGGGAGAAGGCCGACCTGCTGCGCAAGGTGGACAGCGTCTATCTGGAAGAGATCCGCAACGCGGGCCTGTATGACGCGATCTGGCAGGCCTTCGCGGTGCTGCTGCCGGTGCGCACCGTCGGCGTGATGGGCGATGGCCGCACCTATGACCAGGCCTGCGCGCTGCGCGCCGTGACCTCGACCGACGGGATGACGGCCGACGTCTATCCCTTCAGCATGGACTTCCTGAGCCGCGTCTCGAACCGCATCGTCAACGAGGTCCGCGGCATCAACCGCGTCACCTACGACATCACCTCGAAGCCGCCCGGCACGATCGAGTGGGAGTGACCTGGCCATATCGGAGCGTATCGTGAGCAGCCGCCTCTATGGCGCCGAACTTCTGCTGCGGCGTCTGCTTCCTGAGCCGCTCAAGGTGGTCTGGCGCCTCGCGCGGCTGGCGCTGCAGCCAGTGCCGCCCGGCGCCCCGGCGATCCCCCAGGCCCAGTTGGACGGGGCGGTGCTACTGAGCGACCGGCACGAAATGCTGCGGCGGCTGCCGAAGGGCGGGCGCGTCTGCGAGCTTGGCACGCTGCGCGGCGATTTCGTCCGCGTGATCCTCGACGTCGTTGCGCCGGAAGAATTGCACCTTGTCGACGTCCATTTCGGCCTGTGCCGAACCGATGTCCTGGCTGACGCGCGCGTGAGCCCGCATGAGATGCTGACCACCGAATTCCTGGGCCAGCGCTATGCGGGGACATTCGACTGGATCTATGTGGACGCCGATCATGGCTATGAGGCGGTGGTGCGCGACATCGCGGCCGCTAAGGCCAGCGTCAGGCCGGGCGGTCTGCTAGTCTTCAACGATTTCGGGCGCATCGTTCGGCCCGGCTTCGGCGTGTTCGGCGTGCATCAGGCGGTGTGCGAATTCCTTGCCGCCGAGGGCTGGGCTGTTGCCTATTTCTGCTTCAATGGCGAGGCGCTGTACGACATCGCGCTGCGCCGCCCGGAGGCAACGGGATGATATCCACCATCCACGCAATCGGGAACTGCGACACGACGAGGAACGACCGCAGGCGTCACTTGGAATTCTGACCCCACGGGCGCTCGTCGAGCAGGCTCAATACGCCTGACGTGCTGCGTGGACCCCGGACAAGGATTGGGGGCACGACCAAGTCGAGCCCCCCGTCCCCGTCACGCAGGCCGGAAGGTGATCGGCTTCGCGCCGTCCCACAGCACCGACCGCCCGATCACCGCCAGGCGATCGAGGCCGCCGGTGATCGTCAGCACGTGGTTCCCCGCCAGCGGCCCCGCCTTGGAGCCGAAGGAGGTCGGGCCATAGGCGATCAGGATCTCGGTCTCGCTGACCCCGCCCGGATAGACGATGACGTGGCCCGGGGCCGGGTGGGAGGTCGCATTCTCGAAGGACAGGCCGAGGTCGTAATCGCCCATGGGGATCCAGCAGGCCTCGCCAGACCAGCGCACATGGATGATGCGGTTGCTGTAGGGGATGAAGTCGCGGAAGCGCGCGACCGTCTTCGGCGCGTCCTTGCTCTCGTAGACGGCCTCGAAGGTCTCGCCGGCGATATCGATGATCACGTCGGGCATGGTCGGTCGGTCCTGGAAGGGTGACGCCCGCGGTTAAGCGAGGCCAAGCCCGCGCGCAAGGTCCGTGCGTTCAGGAATCGGGCCCGGGCCCTGGCCCGCTGGCCGGCTGTCCCAAGCCGATCGGCGGGCCGTCACCGCCCGGGTGGGGCTTGCCCGACTCCCAAGGCCTGCGCAGTCTCCGGCCATGGCCCAGCCCGTCCTGCATGGCATCCGCAACTGCGACACGATGAAGAAGGCCTTCGCCTGGCTCGATGCGCGCGGCGTCGCCTATCGCTTCCATGACTACAAGACCGCCGGCCTCGACCGCGGGATGCTGGAGGCCTGGGTGCAGCAGCTGGGGTGGGAGGCACTGCTCAACCGCGCCGGCACCACCTTCCGCAAGCTGCCGGAGGAGCAGAAGCAAGGCCTGGATGCCGCGAAGGCCATCGCGCTGATGCTCGCGCAGCCCTCCATGGTGAAGCGGCCGGTGCTGGATGTGCAGGGCCGCCTGCTGGTTGGCTTCAGCCCCGACGCCTGGGCCAAGGCGCTATAGCGCCAAGCCCGAGGCCGGCACGTCACCGCAGCGGGGATTGCGACAGCGGCCTCGCCGCGGCCGCCATGATCACGCCGGCGCCTGCCAGCGCCGCGAGCGTCGAGCCTGCCAACACGCCAAGCCGCACCTGGTCCATCAGTCCTGCCGTCTCGAAGGCGAGGACGCCGATGAACAGGCTCATGGTGAAGCCGATGCCGGCGAGCCAGGCGACGCCGAGCAGGCCAAGCCAATCCGCGCCCTCCGGCAGCCGCGCCACGCCGAGCCGTGTCGCCAGCCAGACGCAGGCCAGGATGCCCACCGGCTTGCCGATGAACAGGCCGAGCGCGATGCCCGCCGTCACCGGATGCGCGAGCGCTTCAAGCCCAAGGCCGCCGAGCGGCACACCGGCATTGGCAAGCGCGAAGACGGGCATGATGACAAACAACACGCTGGCCTTCAGCTTCGCCATCAGCAGGTGCAGCGGGCTGTGGCCCTCCGCATCGGCCGCGCGCAGCGGGATGAAGAAGGCCAGCAGCACGCCGGCCAGCGTGGCGCTCACGCCGCTTTTCATGAAGAACAGCCACAGCACCAGCCCGACCAGCATGTAGGGCGCAAGCCGGCGGACTCCGGCCAGGTTCAGCGCCAGCAGCAGCGCCGCCGTCGCGGCCGCGCCACCCAAGGCCCAAGGGTGGACCTCCGCCGTGTAGAAGACAGCGATGATCAGGATCGCGCCGATATCGTCGATCACCGCGACCGCCAGCAGGAAGGCCTTCAGCGTCACCGGCACGCGCGCGCCGAGCAAGCCGACGATGCCGACGGCGAAGGCGATATCGGTCGCCGAGGGAATCGCCCAGCCGCTGGCCAGCACCGGATCGCCGCCCACCATCGCCAGGTAGATCGCCGCGGGCGCCGCCATGCCGCCCGCCGCGCCCGCGAAGGGCAGCGCCGCACGGCGCGGATCGGACAAGGCGCCATCGCGGAACTCGTATTTGATCTCCAGCCCGACATAGAGAAAGAACACCGCCATCAGCGCGTTCTTGATCCAGCCCTTCACCTGGTCGGCCAATTCCCAACCGCCGACGCCGAGGCGGATCTCGGTGGCGAGCACCGCCTTGTAGGCGCCGGCGAGCCCGCTATTGGCCAGCACCAGCGCAAGGACGGTGGCGCCGAGCAGCGCAAGGCTCGCCGCGATATCCGTCGATTTGCCGTCGGCAGGGTTGGACATGGTGGCCCATTCTACAGGAAGACGAGCGAAGCGGGGGTCGGCCGCGCAGCCATGACGACGATCCGGGTCGGCGCTGCCCTGCCTGCGACGCACAGGTGGCGCCTCGGCCAGCCCCGATTAAGATGAATGCCATGTCATTTATTGTCCGTACAGGGCAGCTTGCGGCCGGTCGAAACCATGCGGCGCCATGCACCTTACGTGAACTGGCTGTCACTTGCCGTCCTGTGCCCCCCCGCCGAAAAGTTGCGTTGGATGCGGGCCAGTTTGCCCGCCCGAATCCGCAGGGAGAGACCTACGCATGAAGATGTTCCGTACCGCGGTCGCGCTGGGCGCCGCGCTGATGATGGGTGCGCCGGCCTTCGCGCAGCCCGCCGCCGACACGGTGGGCGCAATCCGCCAGCGCGGCCAGCTGATCTGCTCGGTCTCGCCGTCCACCGTCGGCTTCTCGCTGCCGGACAGCCAGGGCAATTGGCGCGGCCTCGACGTCGATTACTGCCGCGCCGTCACGGCGGCGATCTTCGGCGACGGCAACCGCCTGCGCCTAGTGCCCTCCTCGACGCAGCAGCGCTTCACCATGCTGCAGTCGGGCGAGATCGACATGCTGTCGCGCACCACGACCTGGACGCTGTCGCGCGAGGCCTCGCTCGGCCTGCAATTCGCCGGCATCAATGTCCATGACGGCCAGGGCTTCATGGTGCACCGCGACAGCGGCGTGACCTCGGCCCGCCAGCTCGACGGCGCGACCGTCTGCGTGCAGCCCGGCACCACGACCGAGCTGAACATGACGGATTATTTCCGCGCCAACCGTCTGCGCTTCACCCCGGTGGTGATCGAGAACATCGAGGAAATCCGCACCGCCTTCATCAACCGCCGCTGCGACGCCTACACGACGGACGCCTCCTCGCTGGCCTCCTTCGCCGCGGCGCAGGGCGCCAACGCCAACCGCTACCTGCTGCTGCCCGAGATCATCTCGAAGGAGCCGCTCGGCCCGGTGGTTCGCAAGGGCGATCCGCGCTTCTTCGACATCGTGCGCTGGACGCATTACGCGCTGCTGACCGCCGAGGAGCTCGGCATCACGCAGGCGAATGTGGACAGCTTCGCCAACAGCACCAACCCCGACGTGCAGCGCTTCATGGGCCGCACGGGCGACCTCGGCCGCATGATGGGGCTTGAGAACAACTGGGCGGTCAATATCATCAAGGCGGTGGGCAACTACGGCGAGATCTGGGAGCGCAACATGACCCCGATCGGCTTCCCGCGCGGCCCGAACAACCTCTGGAACAACGGCGGGCTGCAGTACGCGCCCCCGATGCGCTGAACAGGACGAACGGGAAGGGCATTGCCCTTCCCGTTTTGCGCCTAACTGCGGCGTGGCCTGGAAGGGTCACGCCGCTTTTCGTTTGATACCCGCCCAATTAAGGTTTGACCTGCGGCCCGAAGGGCCGAGGCCGCGAATGCGGCCCGCGGCTTATGCCGCGAAGCCAAGCCGCGCGGATGCGCGGCGCCCGGCGTTTGAGGGGCACGAAGGTGAAACCTTCGTGCGCTTGGTATGAGGGCGCCGTTCAGCTGAAGACCGCGCCGCCGCCCTGCCGCGCCAAGGCCACAAGCGATGTGCGCGGCGGCGTCCGGGCCTCGAAGCCCGGCCAGCGCGTCGCCGGGCGATCGAAGCTCGCCCCGGGCTCGGCGCCAGGTGTGCGGACCAACACCAGCGCCGCATCCGTCTCCGGCGTCGTCATCGCGCCGCCGATGCCCGCGCCGCGCGGCGCGACATAGGCCAGTTGCGGCTCGCCGCGCCGTGGCCCGTCGAGCGGGACGAGGAAGACGGCATCCGCCGCGCCGGGACGACTGCCGCGATCCGTGCCGACCCAAAGCCGCCCGTTTCCATCCACCGCAAGCGTCGCCGGATAGCGCGGCACCGCCGGCGGCATCCCGGCGCCATAGCGCCCGCCCTCGGCGGCGTCGCCGGCCAGGAACAGCGGCCGCGCCTCCATGCGCGGCGCGGCCAGGTCGCCGCGCAATTCGATGACATGGCCTGGATGCGGACCCATGCGGGGGTTCAGCTGCTCCGCCTCCGCGGCACTGCGCGCAGTGCCCGCACGGCAGGCCAGCAGCAGCCGCCCACCTCGCGGATCGAGCGCGAGGGCAGAGGGCATATCGAAGCGCGTCCCCCCAGCCTGCCCGGCCGCCGCGGCAGGATCGCCGGCCGCCGAAGCGGGCAGCGCGATCCAGCGCAGCGCCTCGCCTTCGGCCTGCGCGACATAAAGCGTGCCGGCATCGAGTGCATCCGGCTCCGTCGCCGGCCGCGCCGAGAGGAAGCGGTAGAGGAAGCCCATGGCGCGCCCATCGGCCATGAACACCGCCGCGTGCCCATCCGCCGTCACGCCAGCAGCCAGCGCGACCGCGCCGATGCGGCCGAGCGCGCTGCGCTTGGCCGGCACGCTCTGCGGGTCGAAGGGATCGAGCTCGACCACCCAGCCCCAGCGGCGTGCATCGCTCCAACGCAGGTCATGCGGTGCGAGTCGCGCGAGCCAGCTGGCCGGATCGCCCTCGGCCAGCAGCAGGCTGCCCCAGGGGGTGGCCGTGCCGCCCTCCGGCCCCAGCACGCCCTGCACGGCCGGCGCGGAAGCGGCCGGGCCGGTCCAGCGGCAGACGGTGTCGGCGCCCAGCCGCCGGCTCTGAAAGCCGCCATCCACCACGACCCAGCCAGAGGAGGTCCGCTCAAGGTTGAGCAGCGAGGCACCCTGCATGGCGGCGGCGACCTCGGGCCGGTCGCGTCCCCCCGGCCAGGCCATGGCTGGGTCCACATGCGGATGCACGACAGCGAGCACCAGGCGCGGAATGCCATCGGTGGCCAGCGGCGGCACGGCGAGGCCCGCGAGGCGTCCGTCCCAGCCAAACTGCGCGGCCGCGGCCTCTGCGGTCGGGTTGCGTGGGTCCCAGGCGGGCGCGTCGAAGCTGACGCGATCGCCCCAGCGGATCAGCAATTGCCGCGCATGGCCTGGCGCCACCCAATCATCGGGCCGCACCGCGAGCGGTCCGGGTGTCGCCGGCGCAGGCGCAGGTGCCGATCCAGCGCGCGGCACCGGGGGCGGCAATTGCGCGGCCGCCGGCGCGGCGGAGAACGCCGCGACACCCGCAAGCAGGCCGCGGCGGGCGATCATCCGGCCTCCGCGACCGGCGGCGGGGCGTGCACGGTGATGGGCGGCGCCTCGCCGGGCCAGGGCTCGATCTCAACCAGGCAGGATTGCGCCGCGGAGCCCTGACCGAGGCGCGAGGTCGGCACATCCTGCGTCAGCACATTGGCGTTGCCATGCAGGCAGGGCGCGTCGGTCGCGCCGGCGCGCGCGGGGTTCCACCACGCGCCGGTCGCCATGGCGACGACGCCTGGGCGGATCTCCTCCGTCACACGAAGGCCCGCAGCGACGACGCCGCGTTCGTTGAAAACGCGCACCACCTGCCCGTCCGAGAGGCCGCGCCGCGCGGCATCTTCGGGGTGCATCAGGATCGGCTCCCGCCCCGCGATGCGCGCCGCCGCCGCGACGCGCCCGACATCGAGCTGGCCGTGGAGCCGTGTCGCCGGCTGGAAGGACAAAAGGTGCAGCGGAAAGCGGCGCGCGAGATCGGCGCCGAGCCATTCCGTCGGCTCGCGCCAGACCGGGTGGCCGGGCGTCTCCTCATAGCCGAAGGAGGCGATGGTTTCGGAGAAGATCTCGACCTTGCCCGAGGGCGTGTTCAGCGGATGCGCTGCCGGGTCCGCGCGGAACTCGGCAAATTGGGTGAAGGGCTCGCGCGGGGCGGGCACCTCGGCGAAGCCCTGCGCCCAGAAGGTGGCAAAGTCGGGCACCTCGATCTCCTGCACGGCGCAGGCGCGGCGCCAGCGGCCATACAGATGCTGCAGCCAGGCCATCTCGTCGCGCTGCTCGGTGAAGGCGGCGCGATAGCCCAGCGCATCGGCAAGGTCGGCGAAGATGTCGGCGTCGTTGCGCGCCTGCGCGACCGGGGCGATCGCCTGGTGCATGGCGCGCACGAAGCGATCGCGCGATCCGCTGGCGATGTCGTTGCGCTCGAGCGTCGTCGTCGCGGGCAACACGATGTCGGCGTGGCGCGCGACCGAAGTCCACCAGGGCTCCGACACCACGATGGTGTCCGCCCGGTTCCAGCCACGCAGCAGCCGGCCGAGATCCTGATGGTGATGGAAGGGATTGCCGCCAGCCCACCAGATCATGCGGGTGTCGGGCAGGCGCAGATCGCGACCATTGTACTGCAGGATCTCGCCAGGGCGTTCCAGCAGCTCAGTGATGCGGCTGACGGGGATATAGGCGCCGCAGGGGTTCTTCACCGAAACACCGCCGACGCTCGGCACCTCGACCCGCGGCGTGCCCATGCCGTTCATCGAGCCATAGCCGAAGGCGACCCCCTGCCCCGGCTTGCCGATGGTGCCGAGCATGGCGGCCAGCGCCACCAGCGCCCACCAGGGCTGCTCGCCATGCTCGGCGCGCTGGATGGACCAGGTGGCGGTGAGCATGGTGGGGTTGCCGGCCGCTTCCAGCGCCAAGCGGCGGATGGTGGCGGCGGGCACATCGGTCAGCGCCTCCGCCCATTCGGGGGTCTTCGGCACGCCATCCGTCTCGCCGCGCACATAAGGCGCGAAGCGGTCGAAGCCGGTGGCGCAGCGGGCGAGGAAGTCGCGGTCTTCCTTCCCCGCGTCCAGGATCACTTGCGCCATGGCCAGGATCATCGCGGCATCGGAGTTGGGGCGGATCGGGATCCACTCCGCGCCCATGAAATCGGCGACGTCGCCGCGGAAGGGAGAGATGTTGACGAAGCGTAGCCCCGCCTCGGCGGCCGCCTTCATCAGCGGCACATATTCATGCGCGCCCGCGCCGCCCGAGGTGACGAGGCCATTCTTCAGCGGCAGGCCGCCGAAGCAGAGCATGAGCTTCGCGTTCTGCCGGATCGCCGCCCAATCGGTCACCGGGCCCTGGATCACCTCATTGGTGCCGAGGATATGCGGCATCAGCGTCATGCCGGCGCCGTAGGAGTAATTCGTCACCTGCGCCGTGAAGCCGCCGCCGAGGCCGAGGAAGCGATGCAGCTGCGTGCGCGCGTGGTGATACCGCCCGGCCGAGGACCAGCCATAGGACCCGCCGAGGATCGAGGCGTGGCCGTGCTCCGCGCGCACCCGCGCGGTTTCCTCCGCCACCAGCCGGATCGCCTGGTCCCAGGAGACGGGGACGAAGGCATCGCCGCCCCGAGCGCTGCCGCGGCGCCCGCCCTTGAGCCAGCCTTCGCGGACATAGGGCCGGTCCACGCGCGCGGTGCTGTGCACCGCATCGGGGATGCTCTCCAGCAGCGAGCCCGGGAAGGGGTCTCGGGCGAAGGGTCGCGCGGCGACCAGCCGGCCGCCTTCGACCACCGCCTCGAAGGCGCCGAAATGGGAGCCATGCGGCTTGATCTCGGTCATCGGGGTCTTCCTCCGCCGCCAATCTGGCCTTCGTTAGGCCCGCCCGCAACCGAGGGGCGTGCCGTGCCGTCAGGGCGGATGACGGCGGGCACGGAGCGTTCTAGCATCCCCTGAGGAGCCGCCGAGGAAGAGCCAGCATGACCCCGCCCCGCAATTCGAACGCGATGCGCGACATCGCCAATGTCCTGCATCCCTACACGGACCATCGGGCGCATGCGAAGAACGGCCCGCTGGTGATCACCCGCGGCGAGGGCGTGCGCGTCTTCGACGACCAGGGCAAGGACTACATCGAGGCCGTCGCCGGGCTGTGGTGCGCCTCGCTCGGCTTCGACAACAAGCGCCTGGCGGAAGCCGCGCATCAGCAGATGCTGAAGCTGCCCTTCTACCACGCCTTCACCGCCAAATCGCACGAGCCGCTGATCGACCTCAGCGAGATGCTGATCGAGCGCGCCCCCTGCCCGATGAGCAAGGTGTTCTACGCGAATTCAGGGTCCGAGGCGAACGACACGGCCATCAAGATGGTCTGGTACGTGAACAACGCGCTCGGCCGGCCGGAGAAGAAGAAGATCATCAGCCGGCTCAAGGCCTATCACGGGATCACCATCGCCAGCGGGTCGCTCACCGGTCTGCCGGCGAACCACAAGATGTTCGATCTGCCGCTGTCGGATCGCTTCATCCATGTCTCGACGCCGCACCACTACCACGGCGCCCATGCGGGCGAATCCGAGGAGGATTTCGCGACGCGGCTGGCGGAAGAACTGGAGCAGGTGATCCTGCGCGAGGGGCCGGAGACGGTGGCCGCCTTCTTCGCCGAACCGGCGATGGGCGCGGGCGGCGTGATGATCCCGCCGGCGACCTATTTCGAGAAGATCCAGGCGGTGCTGCGGAAGTACGACGTGATGTTCGTGGCCGATGAGGTGATCTGCGGCTTCGGGCGCACCGGCAATTACTGGGGCTGCCAGACCTATTCCATCACGCCGGACATCATCACCTGCGCGAAGGCGCTCTCGGCCTCCTTCCTGCCGATCTCCGCGATCATCATCAACGACCGCGTCTTCCAGGCGCTGGCCGATGGCAGCCAGACCATCGGCACCTGGGGCCATGGCTTCACCTATTCCGGCCACCCGGTCGCCGCCGCGGTCGCGCTGGAGACGCTGAAGATCTATGACGAGATGGACATCGTCGGCCATGTGCGGAAGACCGGCCCGCACATGCAGAAGAAGCTGCGCGAGCGCTTCGCGGACCACCCGCTGGTCGGCGAGGTGCGCGGCATCGGCATGGTCGGCGCGATCGAGCTGGTGGCCGACAAGGCCACCCACAAGAACTTCGACCCATCGCTGAAGCTCGGCGCGCGGCTGACCAAGCTGGGTGAGGCGGAGGGCGTGATCCTGCGCGGCCTGGCAAACGACACCATCGCCTTCTCGCCCCCGCTGATCATGACGGAAGCCGAGATCGACGCGATGGTGGAGCGGACGGGCCGCGCACTCGACGCGCTGACCGTGCAGCTGCGGCGCGAGAGCATCGCTGTGGTCTGAGCGTGTCGTTGATGATCCTTGTTGCCGGGCCCTACCGTTCGGGGACCGGCGACGACCCGGCGAAGATCGCAGCCAATGTGCATGCGATGGAAGAAGCCGCACTGGCCCTGTGGCAGGCGGGCCACCTGCCGGTGCTTGGCGAGTGGTTCGCGCTTCCCCTGATCGCGAGCGCCGGTTCCAAGGAGCGCGGCGACGCGGTGTGGGATTCGATCTTCCATCCCGTCGCAGAGAAGGTCGCACGGCGCTGCGACGGGTGCCTGCGCATCGGCGGCCCCTCGGCGGGCGCCGACTTTATGGTCTCGATCTTTGTCGGTAGCGGAAAGCCTGTCTGGCGAAGGCTGGGCGAGATACCAGCGCCTACCGCGCCCGGCTGATGCAGAACTCCACGATGCCGGCCAGCGCGCGCTTCTCGGCACTGTCCCCGAACGCATCGAGCGCGGCCAGCGCCTTCGCGCCGTAATCGCGGGCGCGCGCCACCGTATCGGCGAAGGCGCGATGCTGTTCCATCAGCGCGATGGCCTGCGTCAGGTCGGCATCGGCCTGGTCGCGATCCTCGATGGTGCGGCGCCAGAAGGTGCGCTCCGCCTCGTCGCCACGGGCGAAGGCCAGCAGGACGGGCAGGGTGATCTTGCCCTCCCGGAAGTCGTCGCCGACGGTCTTGCCAAGCCGTTCCTGCTCGGCCGAGTAGTCGAGCGCGTCATCCACCAGCTGGAACGCCACGCCGAGATTGTGGCCATAGGCGCGCAGCGCGGCCTGCCGTGCCGCATCGCAGCTGGCGACCACCGCGCCCACTTCCGTCGCGGCGGCGAACAGCGCGGCCGTCTTGCCCTCGATCACCGCCAGATACTGCTCCTCGGTCGAGGAGGTGTCGTTCTGGATGACCAGCTGCAGCACCTCGCCTTCCGCAATGGTGGCGGAGGCTTCCGACAGGATGCGCAGCACTTCGAGGCTGCCATCCGCGACCATCACCTGGAAGGCGCGGGAGAAGAGGAAGTCGCCGACAAGCACCGACGGCTTGTTGCCGAACAACGCATTCGCACTGGCCTGGCCGCGGCGCAGCGCGCTTTCATCCACCACATCGTCATGCAGCAGCGTCGCGGTGTGGATGAACTCGACGCAGGCGGCGAGACCCACATGGCGCATGCCGCGATAGCCGGCCATGCGCGCGGCCGCCAGCGTCAGCAGCGGCCGCAGCCGCTTGCCGCCGGCAGCGACGATATGCGCGGCCAGCTGCGGGATCAACGCGACCGGGCTCTGCATCCGCTCGACGATCAGGCGGTTGCAGGCTTCGAGGTCGTCCTTCACCAGCGCCGTCAGCGCCGTCAGCGCGTCTTCGCCACGCAGCGCGTCGGGCGCGGCAATCGGCGTCTCGACGCTCGGCTGGACGGGCAGATCCACGCTCTTGACCTCGTAATCGGGGGCGGCAACCTAGCTTCCGCCCCCAGGGGGAGCAAGCGCTGGGGGCAAGCGCTGGGGGCATACGCCGCGCCCGACGGAGATGGGGTGGGATCGGGGGCCTGCAATGCGTGTGCTGCTCGCGACCTCCGATCCGGTGCGACTGAGCTTCCTGCTGGCGCTACTGCGCGATGCCGGGCTCGATCCGATCGTGCTGGATACCGAGATGCATGCCATCACTGGCGGCCTGCCAATCTTCCCACGCCGGCTGGCCGTGGCAGAAGAAGAAGCCGCCCAGGCGCTGCGCCTGCTGCGCGATGCGGGCGAGACGGAGGGGCTGTGCTGACGCCGGAGATCACCGAGGACCGGCTTCTTGGCGGCCGCGTGCGGCTGCTGCAGCCGGCCGGCGGGCTCCGGGCGGGGCATGATGCGGTGCTGCTCGCCGCCGCGGTGCCGGCCAAGCCGGGCGATCGCGTGCTGGAGCTCGGCTGCGGCACGGGGGCCGCCTTCCTCTGCCTTGCGGCACGCGTGCCGGGGATCGAGGTGGTGGCGGTGGAACGCGAACCGACGCTCGCCGCGCTCGCGCGCGAGAATGCCGCGCTGAACGGCCTGGCGGACCGCGTCACGATCCTCGAAGGTGATGTCGCCGATCCGGCGCTGCGCCGCGCCCTGCCGCGCTGCGCGCAGGGCTTCGCCAACCCGCCCTTCTGGGCCGATGGCACGGCGCCACCGACCGATTTGCGCCGAGCCGCGACACATGCCGATACGGCCGGGCTCGACGCATGGGCGGGCTGCCTTGCCGCGGCGCTCAGCCATGGCGGAGGGGCAAGGCTGATCCTGCCAGCTGCGCGTTTCGCCGACGGGTTCGTAGCGCTGGCCAGCGCCGGATTCGGCAGCCCGGCGCTGCTGCCGCTCTGGCCGCGTCAGGGTGTGGCGGCGAAGCGGGTACTGCTGGCGGCGCGCCGCGGTGGCAAAGGGCCGGGCCGTGTCCTGCCGGGGCTGGTGCTGCACGACGACGATGGCGCGACACCGATCGCCCAGACGATCCTACGCGACGGCGCGGCACTGGAAAGCTGACGCCCCAGTCCCGGAGCGGCGCTGCGCGCGTGGCAGGTCGAGCCCGTCGGATTGGGGCTCAGCCCTGATGCGCCTCCGGGTGCCGCAGCAGCCACAGCCGCTCATGCGCGGCGACCAGGCTCTCCATGTTCTTCCGCCGGTTGATGTCGGCCGGCACGGGGCGGCGCGTCAGCATCTTTTCGAGGATGCGCAGCAAGTCGTCGGCCACTTCGAAATCGCCCTGGTCGCAGGCGTGATGGAAGGCGATGAGGATCTTGTCGGACAGCCGGCGCGTGTGCCGCGTATACCCCCCGGCCGGACGCGCCGCGTCACGTCCCTGCAGGTCGCGTTCCTCTTCGGCCATCGCCAACTCGGCTCCCTCGAGGCCATTCCCGGCGACGTGCCGGTCGCGGCTAATCATCGTCGTCCCGGCGCGCCGCATATCGTCCCGCCGGACGGCCCGGAATCGCCCAAAGCACAACCAGACCGCGAAACACAGTCGGACGACGCGGTTAATATTTTGTCAATGCCAGACTGGCGGGATCGTTCCCCGCCCGCGCGACTCAACCGCCGCGCAGCTGCCCGCGAACGGCCTGGGCGATCGCCTCGGGCGCCATTTCAGGGCGGAACAGGGCGCGCACGCGGGCATCGGGCCCGACCAGGTAGATGAAGGAGGAATGATCCACCAGATACTGCGTCATCTCAGGCCGGCTCACCTTGGCGTAGAAAACGCGATAGGCGCGCGCGACAGCGGCGATCTGCTGCGGGGTGCCGGTGAGGCCGACCATGCGGGGATGGAAGCGAGAGACGTAGTCGGCCAGGGCCTCAGGCGTGTCGCGCTCGGGGTCCACGGTGATCAGCACCGGGGTGACGCGCGCGCCCTGCTCCTCCAGCGCATCGAGCGCCGCGGCGATGGTGCCAAGCTCCGTCGGGCAGACATCCGGGCAGTAGGTGAAGCCGAAATAGACCAGCAGGAAGCGCCCGGCGAAATCGGCTTCCGTGACGGCGCGGCCGGTGTGGTCCACGAGGCTGAAGGGCCCACCGAGCACCACGCCCTGCGGCAATTGCACGCCGCCCGCGGAGGGAGCCACCGCTTCATGGCCAAGCAGGCTGGCCGCGCGCCGCGCGAAGGATTCGCCCAGGCTCTCCCCGGCGTCACGGCCGAGCCAGGCCCAGGCCCAGAGGCCACCGAGCAGGAGGAGAATGAAGAGGGCGGAAAGACGAACGGCCTGCAGCATGATGCGGCAGGAGATAGGCGGCCCGTGCGGCCGCGTCCATGCGGCGGGCGCGTGCCCGCCGCATGGAATCTCAGGCTTAGTGACGTCCGACGGCGAGTTCGCCCTCGGGCTGGGCGGTGGTGAAGGTGGAATCCGCGAAGGCTTCCTCCCACGAGCCCGCCGTCGAGGCCTTGGAGTACTCGGTCGCGCGGTTCTCGAAGAAGTTGGTGTGCTCGACCGCGTTCAGCATCTCGTCGAGCCAGGGCAGCGGGTTCTTCTCGATCTTGTAGAGCGGCTCGAGACCCAACTGCTGCAGGCGGCGATCGGCGATGAAACGGATGTACTGCTTGGTCTGGGCCGCATCGAGGCCCTGCACGCCACCGAGCTCGAAGGCGAGGTCGATGAAGGCGTCCTCGTGGTCCACGATGGTGGAGCAGATCAGGTACAGGTCGCGCCGCAGCTCCTCGGTCCAGATCTCCGGGTTTTCCTGGACGAAGGTGCGGAACAGCCGGATCACGGACAGGCAGTGCAGGGTTTCGTCCCGCACCGACCAGGAGACGATCTGCCCCATGCCCTTCATCTTGTTGAAGCGCGGGAAGTTCATGAGGATGGCGAAGGAGGCGAAGAGCTGCAGGCCCTCGGTGAAGGCGCCGAAGGCGGCCAGCGTCTTCGCGATCTCGGTCTTATTCTCGACCGAGAAGGAGTGCATGTAGTCGTACTTGTCCTTCATCTCCTTGTACTTCAGGAATGCCGTGTACTCGATCTCCGGCATGCCGATGGTATCAAGAAGATGCGAGTAGGCAGCGATGTGGATCGTCTCGGTGTTCGAGAAGGACGACATCATCATCAGCACTTCGGTCGGCTTAAAGACCTGGCTGTACTGCTTCATGTAGCAGTTGTTCACCTCGACATCCGCCTGGGTGAAGAAGCGGAAGATCTGGGTGAGCAGGTTGCGCTCGGTGGCCGAGAGGTTCTTCTGCCAGTCCTTCACGTCATCCGCGAGCGGCACTTCCTCCGGCAGCCAGTGGATGCGCTGCTGCTGCAGCCACGCCTCATAGGCCCAAGGATAGCGGAAGGGCTTATAGACCGGGTTGGCGGTCAGCAGGTCGAACTTGATCGGAAGTTCGTCGCGGGGGAGCGCGTCGTCCGGCATGGTGCTCTCTTGTGGTTCGCGAAGTGGTCGTTAGGGGGGGGGCCGGCGCGGTCAGCGCCGGGTGGTGGTGTCAGGCTCGCGCAGGACATGCGCGAGATCGGCGGAAATGGCGTCGAGATCGGCGATGAGGCGGCGCACCTCCGCCACCGGCCCGCGCGCATCGATCATCAGGTCGAGCTGGCGCGCGATATGGGCGCGGCGGGCAGCGATCTGTCCCGCCGCCTCGGGCATCATCGGCTCGGTCACTGGCATGCCAGGCACTCCTCGTAATTGGTGGAGTTCGCCTGCGGCGAGACCAGGTTCAGCGAGGGCTGCGCCTCGTCCTTATGCGCCGTCATCACGTCGGACTGGCCGACCACCTTCTCGCTGATCGCATCCGCGCGCTGGATGGAGAGGCTGCGGCAGTAGTAGAGCGACTTCACGCCCTTCTTCCACGCCATCATGTGGATCTGGTGCAGGTCGCGCTTGTGGACATTGGCCGGCAGGAAGAGGTTCACCGACTGCGACTGGCAGATATAGGGCGTGCGATCCGCCGAATGCTCCACCACCCAGCGCTGGTCGAGTTCGAAGGCGGTGCGGAAGACGGCCTTCTCCTGCTCCGTCAGGCACTCCAGATGCTGCACCGAGCCCTTTCGGACGGTGATGGAGGTCCAGGTCTCGTCATTATCCTGCCCGTGCTCAGCCAGAACCTTCTTCAGGTAGGGGTTGCGCACGATGTAGGAGCCCGAGAGGGTCTTGTGGTTATAGACGTTCGCCGCGATCGGCTCGATGCCAGGGCTCGCGCCGCCGCAGATGATCGAGATGGACGCCGTCGGCGCGATCGCGATCTTGTTCGAGAAGCGCTCCATGAAGCCGTATTCGGCGGCATCCGGGCAGGGCCCGCGCTCCTCCGCCAGCACGCGCGAGGCAACGTCGGCCTGCTCGCGGATGTGCTTGAACATCTTCTTGTTCCACACCTTCGCGACGACGCTCTCGAAGGGGACCTTGTTGGCCTGCAGGAAGCTGTGGAAGCCCATCACGCCAAGGCCGACGCTGCGTTCGCGCATCGCGCTGTACTTCGCGCGCGCCATGCTGTCGGGGGCGGTGTCGATGAAGCTCTGCAGGACGTTGTCCAGGAACCGCATCACATCGGGGATGAAGTTCGGATCCTTGTTCCACTCGAACCAGGTCTCGAGGTTCAGCGAGGATAGGCAGCAGACCGCCGTCCGCTCCTGCCCGTGCTGGTCGATGCCGGTCGGCAGCGTGATCTCAGAGCAGAGGTTCGAGGTCTTCACCTCAAGCCCCGCCAGCTTGTGGTGCTCCGGCCGGTTCCGGTTCACATGGTCGGAATAGATGATGTAGGGCTCGCCGGTCTCGATCCGCGCCGTCAGGATGCGGATCCAGAGGCTGCGCGCGGAGACCTTGCGCATCAGCGCGCCGTCCTTCGGCGAAACCAGCGGCCATTCCTCATCGGCCTCGACCGCGCGCATGAAGGCGTCGGGGATCAGCACGCCGTGGTGAAGGTTCAGCGCCTTGCGGTTCGGGTCGCCGCCGGTCGGGCGACGCATCTCGAGGAATTCCTCGATCTCGGGGTGGTTCACCGGCAGGTAGCAGGCGGCCGAGCCGCGGCGCAGCGAACCCTGGGAGATCGCGAGCGTCAGGCTGTCCATCACCCGGATGAAGGGGATGACGCCAGAGGTCTTGCCGTTGCGGCCGACCTTCTCGCCGATGCCGCGCAGATTGCCCCAGTAGGAGCCGATGCCGCCGCCCTTGGCAGCCAGCCACACATTCTCGTTCCAGAGGCCGACAATGCCATCGAGGCTGTCATTCGCCTCATTGAGGAAGCAGGAGATCGGCAGGCCGCGCGTCGTGCCGCCATTCGAGAGCACCGGCGTCGCGGGCATGAACCAAAGCCGCGAGATGTAGTCATAGATGCGCTGCGCATGCGCCGCGTCGTCGCCATAGGCCGACGCCACGCGTGCGAACAGGTCCTGGTAGGACTCGCCTGGCAGCAGATAGCGGTCGTCGAGCGTCGCCTTGCCGAAATCCGTCAGCAGCGCGTCGCGCGAGCGGTCGATCCTGACCTGGCTGTGCCCTTCAAGCTGGACTGCGTCGAACACGACTACCCCCTCAATCAGCCCCGGTGACCGGGGCGACTCCCCCATGACGGAGATTTTGCCCCGATCCGCCCACCACAACAAGATGTAGTGTTGCCACACTCAAGGAAACACCATCACTGCCACACGGTTCCGCTGTTGCATTTCCCATGCGGCTTGGTCTAGCCACCCCATGTTGCCGTTTCGTTCACAAAGGCAAGCCCTTGTCGCACGGCTTTCCCCCTTGGACCATGGGGGTCGGGGCGAGCGGAAGGGGCGACGTGAAACGCTCCCCGATGTCCTCGTGATTCACAGGCCCCACCGCATCAGTCAGACGGCGGCGGGTGGGCGGGAGGGAGAGTCCGGGGCTCTATCCCCGGAAGCCGGTGGCCACCACGTAGAGCTCGGCACTGTCCTTGCGGCTGGCCGGGGGCTTGGCGTGCCGAACCGTCGCGAAGCGGGCCTTCAAGGTTTCGAGAAAGACCTTCTCGGACCCGCCCTGGAACACCTTGGCCACGAAGCCGCCGCCCGGCGCCAGCACGCGCAGCGCGAAATCCAGCGCGAGCTCCGCAAGCCCCATGATCCGCAGATGGTCGGTCGCCGCATGGCCGGTGGTGTTGGGCGCCATGTCCGACAGCACCAGATCGGCCCTTCCGCCCAGTTCTGCCTCGACGCTCCGCTCCACCTCGGCGTCCTGGAAATCGCCCTGCAGGATGGTGGCCCCCGCGATCGGGTCCACCGGCAGCAGGTCGAGCCCGACCACCGCGCCCCGCTCGCCCAGCTTGCGCAGTGCCACCTGGATCCACCCCCCCGGCGCGCAGCCGAGGTCCACCACCCGCGCCCCGGGCTTCAACAGATGAAATTTCTCGTCCAGCTCGACCAGCTTGAAGGCCGCGCGGGAGCGATAGCCGGCAGCCCTGGCCGCGGCGACATAGGGGTCGTTCAGCTGGCGCTCGAGCCAGCGCTGGCTCTGCGGGCTGCGCTTCTTGGCCGTGCGCAGCCGGGTCGAGAGCTGGCGGTTCCCGCTGGTCGGGGGCTTGGTCATCGGCCCGGTATGGGGGATCAGGGGCCAGGCGGCCAGCCCGCGCGGCGCGGGTCGGGGCGCCGCCCCCCCATGCGATCGGCGCGCATCAGGCGCAGCAGCATCCCCTCCCGCAGCCCGCGATCGGCAACCGTCAGGCGCGGCACCGGCCAGATTTGGCGGATCGCCGCATAGACCGCGCAGCCGGGCAGGACGAACTCCACCCGATCCGGCCCAACGCAGGGATGCGTCGCCAGCCCCTCTCGCCCCAGCGCGAAAAGATCGCCGAGCGCCCGGTCGGCCGCGGCCGTCTCCAGGGTGCAGCCATCCACCAGCGGCCGGCGGTAGCGCGGCAAGGCCATCGCGACGCCGGCGAGCGTCGTTACCGTGCCGGAGGTGCCCATCAGCCGCACCCCGCCGGCGCGAACCTCCTGCGCGATGCGGTGCACCGCGTCGAAGGCCGCCAGGCGCTCGGCCACCTCATCCACCACCGCCTGGAACCCGGCCTCGGTGAAGCAGGAGGGGCCGCCCCGCTCGGAGAGAGTGACGACGCCGACCGGCACGGAGACATACCCGATCAGCTCCGGCGCACCGGTCCGGGGGTGGATGCGCATCCAGGCGATCTCGGTCGAGCCGCCGCCGATATCGAACAGCAGGGCGCGCCGGTCGCCGGGGTCGAGGAGGGGGGCGCAGGATTCCATCGCCAGCTCCGCTTCTTCCCGCGCGGAGATGGTGCGCAGCCGGAGCCCGGTCTCGGCCTCCACCCGGGCCAGGAAGGCGGGGCCATTGGCGGCGCGTCGGCAGGCCTCGGTGGCGACCGCCTCGAAGCCGCGAAGGGGACGGCGGCCGAGCTTCTCGGCACAGGCCTGGAGTGCGGCCAGCGCCCGGTCCATTCCGGCCGGCGACAGGGAGCCGGTTGCGCCCAGGCCTTCGCCAAGCCGCACGATGCGGCTGAAGCTGTCGATGACACGAAAGCCGCCGGCGACGGGGCTGGCGACGAGGAGGCGACAGTTGTTGGTGCCGAGGTCGAGCGCCGCATAACCCGGCGCCGCGCCCCCTGCCCGGCCGGACGCGCAGTCAGCCGCACGCCGCAGGAGCGTCTCGGTCTGGCGCGGTGCGGCGCTGGGCGCGGCGGGGTGAAGGGCGTTGTCTGGCATGTCCGGCTGGTGCCGCCGGTCAACGGCGGAGAGTGATGATCCGGCCATGCGGCTTCGGGGGCAAGGCATTTCCACGCCATGCCACGCATCGGCTCACCGCGGGGCAGTTGCCCCCTCCCAGGGCCTGTGGTAACCCCCGCGCCCGCAGCCGAACTCCGGCGCGACCACCGGTTGGTGGGGGATAGTTTAACGGTAGAACTCCCGACTCTGACTCGGGCAGTCTTGGTTCGAATCCAGGTCCCCCAGCCACCGCTTTTCGTACCCACATATATAGCTGTCAGAGCGCGCAGCGACTGGGCGACCGGTCCCACGTGACGCTGCACAAGCGATCGCCTGCGACTGGATCGCGCGGAGCGCGCCCCACCCCGCGCGCCGACACATTCGCCCGGCGCGTATCGCGCGCCGGGCGTCAGTGCCTATCCCTGCGGCAGGGGATAGGCGTCGAGATAGGGCTGGTACTCCGGCTCCACATCGATCTGCAGCGTCGCCAAGGTGCGCACGACCGCACAATAGAAGGAGGCGGTGACCGTCAGGTCCACCATGCGCTCCCCGTCGAAATGCGCCTGCAGCGCGGCGAAGGTCTCGCCTGTCATGCCACCGGCATAGATCTCCCGCGCGCCCTTGAGCACGAGCTTCGCCAGCGGCTCCAGCGCGTTCGCCTCGCCCGCCGTGTCGGCGATCAGGGCGCGGATGTCGGCATCGGTCACGCCGAAATCCTTCCCGATCTTCACATGGTGCGACCACTCATAGGCCGAGCGCGCAAGCCAGCCGATCTGCAGGATCGCCAATTCGCGCAGCCGCGGATCAAGCTTCGATCCATAGCGGATGTACTGCCCAAGGCCGCTGAAAGCGCGCGCCATGCCCGGGCTGTTCACCAGGCAGCGGTGCAGCGTGATCATGCGCTTGAGCAGATCACGATCCCCCTCCGCAAGATCCGTCGGATTGAGATAAGGCAGCCGTGCCATTGGTTTCCTCCATCGCTTTGACAGGACCATGAATCACGGCAACCATTCGGGCAAGCCAGCGAGAACATGCGGCAGGAGGAAGTGCGAATGTCCGAACACCCGACGCGCCCGATCCGGCGACGCGCAGCACTGATGGGCGCTGCAGGCGCCGTGCTTGCCATCCCCGGCCTTGCCCGCGCGCAGTCCGGCTTCCCGGAGCGATCCATCCGCCTGCTGATTCCCTTCGGCGGAGGCGGGCAGACCGACATCGTCAGCCGCCTCGTCGCCGATGCGATGCAGCAGCGGCTGGGCCAGCATGTGGTGGCCGACAACCGCCCGGGCGGCGCGGGCAACACCGCCGCCGACGCACTCGTCCGCTCGCCGGCCGATGGCTACACCATCATGGTCGCCACCATGGGCACGAATAGCGGCGTCAACGAGCTGCTCTACCGCGCCGTGCCCTTCAGCTGGGAACGTGACTTCCAGCCGATCGGCCAGTTCTGCTCCACCAGCAATGTGCTGCTGGTGCACAACTCCATCCCGGCCAACACCTTCCCCGAACTGGTCGCGTGGATCCGCGCCAACCCGTCGCGCTTCACCTACGCGTCGGCCGGCGTCGGCGCGATCACGCATCTGATCATGGAAGATCTGGGCGAGCGGCTTGGGCTCGACATGACGCATGTGCCCTACCGCCAGAGCACCCAGGCCATGACCGACCTGCTGGCCGGCCGCATCCATGCCCGCTGCCTCGGCCTGCCGGAAGGCGACACGGTGCGCGGTGCGCCCAGCATCCGCGCCATGGCGCTGACCAGCGCGACGCGCCGCGACAACTGGCCCGGCGTGCCGACCGTGGGTGAGACGGTGCCGGGCTTCGTTGGCTCCTCCTATTTCGGGCTGACCGCGCGCACGGGCACGCCGCCGGAGGCCATCGCGCGCATCTCTGCCGCGCTGAACGAGGCGCTGCGGGACGAACGCGTGATCGCCGGCTTCCAGCGCGTGGGCGCCGACCCGGCGCCACCCAATACGCCGGATGAGTTCCGGCAAGTGATCCTGGCCGCCAACAGGCAATGGGCGCCGCTCATTCGCCGGCAGCGGCTTGTTGCGGAGTAGTCGAGAATGGATTTCCAGACAGCGGTCGAGGCGGTGCGGCGGGAATGGCTTGGCCGCATCCGCGTGACCGAGGACGATGTATCGCCCTCGATGCTGCGGCGGATCGCCGCGATGCTCGACCTCGACCCCGACGCCTTCCCGCGCGGGGCGCTGTTGCCGCCGCATTGGTTCGCGCTGTTCTGCTGCGAAAGCGCCCGGCAATCCGATATCGGGCCGGACGGCCACCCCAACCCAGGCGTGGTGCTGCCGCCCATTCCCTTGCCGCGGCGGATGGGTGCGGGGCGACGCACCCAAATTCTGGGCGAGCTTCGCGTCGGCGACCCGCTGGTGAAGCGGGCGGAGGTCGTCGGCATCGAGCCCAAGCAGGCCCGCACGGGCACGATCTGCGTCCTGACCATGCGGCACAGCTATGAGGTGCGCGGGCAGACGATCGCGGTCGATGAATTCGACGCCGTGTACCGCGAGGCCGTGCCGCCCGGCACGTCGTCCCCCATCAATGCGGGCACGCCAGCGCCATCCGACGCGGCCTGGACCGAGCGCAAGCACCTGCCGAACAGCCTTGTCTTCCGCTATTCCGCCGTCACCTGGAACGCGCACCGCATCCATTACGACGCCGACTATACGCGCGGGACGGAAGGCTATCCGGAGATCGTGCAGAACGGGGGCCTGACCATGCATCTGCTGCTCGATGCCGCCGTGCGGAACGCGCCCGGTCGGCGCCTCACCGCGGTCAACGCCCGCCTCACGCGCCCGATCTATGTCGGCGACACCATCACACTCGCGGGCGGGGCCGCCGCAGAGGGCACGGTGCCGGCCTGGGTCGCCGACAAGGACGGCATGCTCGCAGCCCAGATGGACCTCACCTTCGCATGAATAACGGGCCTCTCGCGGGCATCCGCATCGTCGACCTCACCACTGTCGTGGTCGGCCCCATCTGCACGCGGACGCTCGCCGACCAGGGCGCCGATGTCGTCAAGGTCGAGGCGCCGGGCGGCGATATCCTGCGCTTCCTCGCCGCCGGCAGCCGCAGCCCGGCGATGAGCGGCAAGTTCATCAACTTCAATCGCAACAAGCGCAGCGTCGGCCTCGACATCAAGCAGCCGGAAGGCGCGGCGGCGCTCCGCGCCCTGCTGGCCGATGCCGACGTCTTCGTCAGCAATGTCCGGCCCGCGGGGCTGGAGCGCGCGGGGCTCGACTTCGCCGCGCTGCAGGCGCTGAACCCGCGTCTCATCCATTGCAGCATCCTCGCCTTCGGGCGGGGCGGGCGCTACTTCAACCGGCCAGCCTATGACCCGATCATCCAGTCGCTGTCGGGCGTCGCCGGTACCTTCCATCGCGCAACCGGCGAGCCGCGCTTCGTGCCGATGGTGATGACGGACCACGTCACGGGCCTGATCGCGGCGCAGAGCATCGGCTTCGCCCTCTACCGGCGCGAAAAGACCGGCCTCGGCGAGGCGATCGAGGTGCCGATGTTCGAGAACATGGCGAGCTTCGTCACCAGCGAGCATCTCGGCGCCGCCACCTTCGACCCGCCCGAGGGCCCGACGGGCGATGGCAGGCTGCTCAGCCCCTACTACCGACCCCTGCCCACATTGGATGGCTTCATCACCGCGCATCCCAACAACAACCGCCAGGCCTTCGCCTTCTTCGACGCCATCGGCCGGCCCGAGCTCAAGGCAGACCCGCGCTTCTGCAACCCGCTGGTGCGCAGCCAGAACGCCGCTGCCTATTTCGAAGTGCGCGCCGAGGCGCTGAAGGCCAAGACCACGGCCGAGTGGCTGAAGATTTTCGCGGCCTGCGACGTACCCGCCGCCCCCTACAACACGCTCGACGACCTGTTGGAGGACCCGCATCTGCACGATGTCGGCTTCTGGCAGATGCAGGATCACCCGACGGAAGGGCGCATCCGCCGCACCGCCGTGCCCAACAGCTTCAGCGGCGGCATGCGGGACGAGGTGCTGCCCGCGCCCCGCCTCGGCCAGGATACGCAGTCCATTCTCCGCAGCCTCGGCTACGACGAGGCGCGGATCGCCGCCATGCTGTCGAGCGGCGCAGCTTTCGAAGACAAGGTCGAGGAGACCGCCGAATGAACCGCCCCCAGGCGCCGAACTGGCGCTCGCTGCTTTTCGTGCCGGCCACGGCGGAGCGCTTCGTCGCCAAGGCCCATACGCGCGGGGCGGATGTGATCATCCTCGATCTCGAGGACAGCATCCCGCCTGCCGATAAGGACGCTGCGCGCGCCGCCATCGCGCAGGCCGCGCGCACCAGCGGCCAGGCCGGCGCCGAGGTCTGCGTGCGGATCAACCGCCCGCTCGAACTGGCCGTGTCCGACATCGCCGCCGCGGTTCAGCGCGAAGTCACCGCGCTGATGCTGCCGAAGGTCATGGGGCCGGAGCATGTGCGCCTGATGTCGGAAGTCGTCGCCACGCGGGAAGCGGCGCTCGGCCTGCCGATCGGGCATACGCGCTTCATCGCGGTGGTCGAGACCCCGGACGCCCTGCCCCTGCTGCCCGCCATCGCCAAGGCCGATCCGCGCGTGGCGGCGCTGGGCGTCGGCACGGAGGATCTCTGCACGGAGATCGAGGCCGAGCCTGGTTCTGAGGCGCTCTTTGTCTTCGCCATGCAGGCCGTCGCTGCGGCACGGGCGGCGGGCGCACTACCCATGGGCTCGCTCGGGGCCTTCTCCGACTTCTCGGACCTTGAGGCCTATCGGCTGTCCTTGCGCCGATCGCGGCGCCTCGGCTTCGCTTGCGCGGCCTGCATCCACCCCGCGCAGGTGCCGATCATCAACGAGGAATATGGTCCCTCCCCCGAGGAGGTGGACCGCGCGCGGCGCCTGGTCGCCGCCTTCGATGCAGCCCTTGCGGAAGGCAAGGGTGCGGTGGCCTTCGATGGCGCGATGATCGACCTGCCGGTGGCCGAGCGCGCGCGCCGCGTGCTGGCGCGGGTTCGCTAGGGTCTGATTCGCTGGGACAGAGCAGGGGGGCCGGCCCGGCCGCGGCATGAGGGTGGCACGGAAAGCAACCAGGGCGCGATCAACGCCCGGCTGCCCCTGGACAAGGATGGCTGCGGGCGACGATAAGCGCGTCGCCACGCCGAAGGTGGCGCAGGGGCCAGCCACGGGGCGGATCGCGGCCGCATAGCCCGCCCCAGGGCCACCCACCTCATTTTTCCCAGATCGCGGGCGATGACATCGCCCCCGTCTGCCCTGTCCCAGACCTGGGTCGAGCCGCAACCGGCATCACCCTGCCGAGGAGCGCATCATGCCCCGTTCCGAGATCGCCGAAGCGAATGCCATCGTCGCGGCCGTCACCCATCTGCTGGACCTCGTCCATGACGAAGACCAGGACGAGGTCCTGCTGCGCATCTACGCCGATGAGGACGCCTTCCGCCTGGCGCATCCCGACGCCGAGCATATCGACAACGCCCTTCACGCGCGCATCGTCCGGACCGCCGCGCGCGCGGCCCACCGGATCGGCTGCGACGTCACGGTCGCGAAGCTTCGCGCGGAGCCGATGAAGGCATGGCTCGCGCAGCAGGGACCGTCGGGCGGCCAGCCCGAGGATTATGCCGGCGAGCCCGGCGACACGCTGTCGGGCGATGCTGCGCTGCGCGCGCTCGGGCTGCAGCCCGCGGATCTCAAGGAAGCGCCGCGCAAGCCTGCACAGGGCCCGACGCTGGCCGCGCGCATCGCCCGCTGGGCCACCGATCCCGACGCCGATGAGGATATGATCACCGAGCTGACGGAGGAATTGCTGTCGCAGCGCCTGGATGGCGCCATCGGTGTCATCGAGAAGATGCTGGAGCCCGAGGACTATGCCTATACGCGGCATGAGATGGACCTCGTCGCATCATCCTGCGTGATGGGCGACAAGGGCCGGCAACGGGACGCCGTGCTGTTCGTCAGCCCGGTGCTGCGCGACGGGGAAGATCCTCGCGCCGCGGATGTGCCTGCGGGGCTGCAGGGGCGGCTCACCGGGATCGCGCTCGATCCGTCCTTCGTCGAGTTGATCCTCGCTCCCTATCTGATCCCCACCGCGGCGCTCGCGCGGCTGAAGCCGTCCGATCTGCGCGAAGCGGCCGAGGCGCTCGCGAACGGGCAGGAGCCGACCATCCCGCGGGCCGCGCCGATGGATCGCGATGTCTGCCTGCTCGGCCTGACGTTGCCGATGGCGACGCGCATCCTCGATGACGAGGAAGATGAGGCGGCCGGCGATCGCCTCGACGCCTGGCTGGCCGTCATCGCCGATGCCGCGGGCGGTGGCCGGGCCGAGCCGCCGCTGACGCTCGGCCGGGCGCTCGACCTGCTTCGCCGCGTCAAGCTCGCCGTCCCCGACGACCTGATGGGAGACGAGGAGGACGGGCAGGAGGAGGAGGAGATCGAGCTCGACGAGGCGCTGGTGGAGGCCCTGGACGCGCATCTGTGCGGCATCGGGCAGGGCAACGCCTTGCTGGCGGGGCTGGGCGACGGGGTTGTTGCGATCCGGATCGCGGATGGCGCGCCGGACATCGCGCCCGATGCGCTGCAGGGCCTGCTCGCCGATGCGCTGACCGAGGGCGCGCTGCTGTTCGTCGTGCCCGCTGCGCAACCTGGCGCAGCGACGCGCGGCCACGCATTCCTCCTGCAGGATGGTGAGGCAAGCCCGCTCTCGGCCGCGGATGCCAAAGCGGCCTTCGAGGATGAAGCGCCGGAAGACTGGTCGGCAGCGCCCGCGACCTGGATGGACGCGCCCCGCTCGACTACGACCCGGCGGTGCAATGACGCAAAGGCCCGTGGCGGGCGTTGACGGCACGGCGGCGGCAGGCGCCCCGCCCGGCCGCCCCCAGTCCTCCCCGGCCATGCGCCCGGCGATCGGCATCGATTTCGGCACGACCAATAGCGTCGTCGCCAGGCTGCGCGCGGATGGCAGCTGCGAGACATTCCAGCACGCGACCGGCGAGGTGTTCCGCTCCGTGCTCTGCTTCTGGAACGGCGCCGGCGGGCGCACACAGCATGCGGCGGGACCGGCGGCCATCGAGGCCTATCTCGAGGATCCGCTCGAGAGCCGGCTGGTCATGTCGCTGAAAAGCTACCTCGCGCAGCGCAGCTTCTCGGAGACCCGCATCTTCGGCACGGCCTGGCGGCTCGAGCAGATGATCGCGCTGTTCCTCGGCGAGCTGCTCGCTCCCTTCCGGGGCGATTTGGACGACGCACGCATCGTGATCGGTCGGCCGGTCCGCTTCGTGGGCGACTCAGGCAGCGATGATTTCGGCGAACAGCGCCTGCGCGCGGCCTTCGCCGCCGCGGGGCTCCCGCAGGTCCAGGTGGCGCTGGAACCCGCCGGGGCGGGACACCGCTTCGCAGCCGGGCTGCACAAGCCAACGACGATTCTCGTCGCCGATTTCGGCGGCGGCACAAGCGACTTCTCCGTGCTGCGCTTCGACCCAGGGCCGCCGCGGCGCGTGACGGCGCTCGGCCATGCCGGCGTCGGGATCGCGGGCGATGCCTTCGACTACCGCATCATCGACCGTGTCGTGTCGCCCGCGCTCGGCAAGGGCAGCAGCTACACGGTCATGGGCACGCCGCTGCCGGTGCCGCCGGGCTGGTTCACCAGCTTCGCCCGCTGGCACCAATTGTCGCTGATGCGCGCGCCGAAGACGCTCCGCGACATCGCCGAGGTCGCCCGGACGGCCGAGCATCCGGACCGCCTGCGCCGACTGATCCGGCTGATCGAGGACGAGGCCGGCTATGCGCTCTATCGTGCCGTGTCGGGCGCCAAGGCGGCACTCTCGCAGGCGGATGCCACCACGCTGCGCTTCACCCATGGCGATCTGGTGCTGGAAGCGCCGATCAGCCGCGCCGAGTTCGAAGGCTGGATCGCCCCCGAACTCGCCAGGATCGCCGCGGCGGTCGATGCCGCCCTGCTCGATGCCGGCCTCGCGCCAGGCCAGCTCGACCGCGTCTTCCTCACGGGCGGCACCTCGCTGGTGCCGGCCGTGCGCCGCCTGTTCGAGGACCGCTTCGGCGCGGATCGCGTGGTGGCTGGCGGCGAATTCGTTTCCGTCGCCGAAGGCCTCGCGCTCATCGCCGACGAGATGGGCTGATACCCGCGATCAGCGAATCGCAACGCCGGCGCGGCGCGCGATGTCGGTCCAACGCTGAACCTCCGAGCGCAGCTTGGCCTGGAAATCCTCTGGCGTCAGAGGTGCCGCGGCGGCGCCGACGCGGCCCAGGAACTCCTGGTAGCTGGGATCGCGGAGGACCTCGTTCACTTCGCGGTTCAGCCGCGCGACCACCGCGGCAGGCATTGCCGCCGGGCCAAACAGGCCGAACCAGACGCCGGTGGAGTAGTCGAGCCCCGCTTCCCGCGCGGTCGGGACATCGGGCAGCGCCGGGTCGCGCTGCTCCGCGGCCACGGCCAGCACGCGCATGCGCCCGGCATCGATCAACGACCGCGCGGAGGCCAGCGTCGTCACGACCAGCTCGATCCGGCCGGCCGCCACATCGGTCTGCGCATCCACGATGCCGCGATAGGCCACGGCTTCCATCTGGATATCGGCCGCCTGCTTCAGCAACTCGCCGGCGAAGAAGCTGGTGTCGCCCGGGCCGGCGCCGCCGAAGCGCAGCCGGTTCGGCTGCGCGCGCGCGATGCGCAGCAGGTCCTGCAGGGTCCGCGCCTCGAAATCGGCGCCGACCGCGACGATCATCGGCGCGCTGGCCACATGGGCCACGGCGGTGAAGTCGGTCGCCGGGTTGTAGGGCAGCGGTTGGGTCGCCGCATTGGTCGTCAGCGAGCTGGAGATGAACATCAGCGTGTAGCCATCCGGCGCGCTTTTCGCGACGGCATCGGCGCCGATCGCACCACCGGCACCACCGCGATTCTCGATCACCACGGGCTGGCCGAGCCGCGGTGACAGACGCTCCGCGAGCGCGCGGGCGAGCACGTCATTGCTGCCGCCCGGGGGAAAGGGAACGACAAGGCGCACCGGGCGCGCGGGCCAGTTGGCCTGCGCCGCGGCCTCACCCCCGAACGCAAGCATGGCGGATGCGCCCGCCGTGGCTGCCAGAATGGTCCTGCGTGTCGTGGTCATGATGGCCTCCTCCCGTTGCTCTTCCCAAAAGGGCTACGACATGTCCGACCCGGCGCGTGCCAAGGCCGTCTGGCTGGGCAAGAAGGACCAGCCGATCAGCGGCGCTAAGCGATGCGCCAGCGCCAGCAACCGCGCTTCGCCCAGCGGGCGCCCGATCAGCTGCAGGCCGATCGGCATGCCGTTGCCATCGAGCCCGGCCGGCATCGTCAGCACCGGCACGCCGAGATAGCTGAAGGGCCGCGTCAGCCGCGTGAGCGCGGCGACCACCGGGAAGACGCGCTCACCCTGTTCCATATCGGCTTCGACACGCGTTGGCGTCGGCACCGGCATGGTCGGGCAGATCAGCACGTCGCAGCCCTGCATGGTCTCGTCCAGGAAGCGCTGCAGCACCTTGGCGCGCAGCAGCAGCGCCTCGAGGTAGCGGGGGGCGGGGATGTGCAGGCCAGGCTCCGTGCGGCTGAACACCGCCTGGGAGTAGTGCTCCCCACGCTCGGCCATCCAGGCGCCGTGCAGCGTCGCCGCTTCCACCTTCGAGATGACGTCGCCCATGGCGTAGCAGGTGGCGAGCGCCGGAAAGGTGCGGCGCTGCACCGGGCCGAAGAGATCGGCCGCAACGCGCAGCACGCGGTCGAGCGCCGCGGTGACATCGGGATGCACTTCGCCCGCATCGGCCAGCACCGCGAGGCGCGAGCCATCCGCAGCATCGGCGAGACGCGCGACATAGTCGGGCACAGGCGCGTCGAGCGTGCTCGGGTCACGCGGATCAGGCCCCGCGATGGCGCCGAGCAGCAGCGCGCAATCTTCCGCTGTGCGCGCGATCGGCCCGACGCAATCGAGCGAGAAGGCGCGCGGGAAGCATCCCGCGCGGCTCACGCGCCCATAGCTGCCCTTCAGCCCGAACAGCCCGTTCATCGCCGCCGGCAGGCGCGTGGAGCCGCCAGTGTCGGAGCCAAGCGCACCGAACACGGCCCCACTCGCCACCGCGACAGCCGAACCGCTGGACGAACCGCCGGAGATACGCGCCGGATCCCAGGCGTTGCGGCAATCGCCGAGATGCGGGTTCTGCCCTGTCGGGCCGGCCACCATCTCATTCAGGTGCAGCCGGCCGAGATCCACCGCCCCCGCCGCCGCCAGGCGCGTCAGCGCCGTGGCGCTGGCTGTGCCGGGCAGGTCGTCGGTCACCACGGAGCCGACGCGCATCGGCTTGCCGATGCGCTCCAGGCAGTCCTTGTGCGCCAGCGGGATGCCGTGCAGCGGGCCATAGCATTGGCCGCGCCGCAGCTCGCGATCCAGCATCTCCGCCTGCGCCAGGGCGCGATCGGCGAAGATCTCGACAAAGGCGTTGCCGAGCCGCTGCGTCGCCGCCGCGCGCGCGATGGCGGCCTCGGTCAGCTGTACGGAGGTTATATCACCCGCCCGGACCCGCTCCGCCGCGCGCGCCAAGGGAAGGTCCAGGATCTCCGCCGCGTCAGCCATTGGTCGGGTCGGCGTTGCGCAGCATCGCGGCGGCGAAGTCACCCGGATGGTCGAAGGGGCCGACGGCGCCGCGCGCCAGGTCGCGCACCGCGCGGTTCAGCCGGTCGAGTTCCGCCGCGATGCGCTCGGGATCGGTGCGCGAGCGGATGCCATGCAGCGCTTCGGCGGAGGTCGCAACCAGCGCCGCGAGATCGGGCGCGCTAGCCACCGACCGCCTCCTCGCCTGCGGCAGCCAGAAGACGTCGCGCGCGGATCAGGATCGGCTCATCCACCATCAGCCCATCCACGGTGAAGGAGCCCCGCCCCTCCTTGGCCGCTTCCACCGCCGCGGCCAGTTGGCGTCGCGCGAGGTCGAGCTCCGCCGGCGTGGGCGAAAAAGCCTCGCGCAGCACTGGCACGAGTGCAGGGTGGATGCAGGTGGCGCCGACGAAGCCGGAACGGCGCGAGCGGAGCGCCAGCGCACGGACCGCATCCGGATCGCGGTAATCCGCGACCGTGCCGAGCGTGCCGAAGGGCGAGACGCCCGCGGCCACGCAGGCCAGCACGGCGCGCCGCTTGGCCATAACGATCAACTCGTCATCGGCGGCCGCGCCGCATTCGAGCGCAAGGTCCTCCGCGCCGACCAGCAGCCCCGCGACGCGTGGATGCGAGGCAGCGATCGCTTCCGTCTGCTGCACCGCCGCCGCGGTTTCGATCATCGGCACGATCGCCATCGGGTGGCGCTCGGTCTCGGCAAGGATCTCGGCGGCCAGCCGCACATGGTCAGGCCCGAGCACCTTGGTGAGCAGGATGCCCTGCGCGCCGCCGCAGGCCGCAGCCTCGATATCGCCGACCGCGAGCCGCATCGGGCGGTTGACGCGCACCAGCACATCGGCGCCGCCGGAGCCCGCGATGGCGATGGCCTCCGCCAGCCCCGCGCGCGCCTCCAGCTTGCGGTCATGCGGCACGCTATCCTCAAGGTCGAGCACCACGGCATCCGCGCCAGCCTTCGGCGCTTTCTCGACGAAGCGGGGGACGTTCGCCGGCACATAGAGCATGGCGCGCCACAGGCGCCGGGGCTTGGTCATTCCTTGGCTCCGATCGCGACGCCCTGGGTGATCAGGCGGTCGGCCTCCGCGGCGCCCAAAGTGCCGGCCAGGATGTCGCGCGTATCCTGGCCGAGACGCGGGGCGGGGCAGCGCAGCGCGCCGGGCGTGCGCGACAGGCGCGGCACCTGCCCGTGCATCGGCAGCAGGCCACCCGGCATCTCCGCATCCGGCACGGCGATGAGCGCCTCGCGCTCCCGCACATAGGCATCCGTCGCCAGGTCGCTCACATCCAGGATCGGGCCGATCGTCACGCCGTCGCGGTCGAACTGCGCCAGCGCCTCGGCGAGCGTCATGGTCGCGACAGCGTCGCGGATCACCCCGTCAATCGCCTCGATGTGGCGCAGCCTATCGCTGTTGGTGGCGAAGCGCGGATCGGCCAGCAGCGCCTCCTGCCCGATGGAGCGCATCAGCCGCTCGAACACCGATTGGGTGGAGGAGGACAAGCCCACCCATTTCCCGTCCTTGGTGCGATAGGCATTGCGCGGGGCGGTGTTGGTGGAGCGGCTGCCCGTGCGCGGCTTCGGCGTGCCGGTCATGGCGTAATTGGCCATCTGCGGCTCGAGGATGGCGAAGATCGGCTCGAACAGCGAGAGGTCGATCACTTGCCCCTCGCCCGTCGCTTCCGCATGGCGGAGCGCCATCATCGTCGCGGTGGAGCCATAGAGACCCGCATAGGCATCCGCCATGAACATCGGCGGCAGCACCGGCTCCCGGTCGGCGAAGCCGTTGATCGAGGCAAAGCCCGAATAGCCCTCGACCAGCGTGCCGAAGCCCGGCTTGTGGCGGTACGGCCCATCCTGCCCCCAGCCGGAGACGCGCACGATGACGAGGCGCGGATTGGCCTCCAGCAACGTGGTGGGCGAGAGCCCCATCTCCTCCAGCACCCCGGGTCGGAAGCTTTCGACGAAGATCGCCGCGTCCTGCGCCAGCCGCCGGACCACGGCGACGGCGTCCGGGTTGCGCAAATCGAGGCAGACGCTGCGCTTGTTGCGGCACCAGGTCTTCCACGCCGTCTCGACGCCCTTGACCTTCCAGGCACGCAAGCTGTCGCCCGCGGGCGGCTCGATCTTCACCACCTCTGCGCCGTGATCGGCGAGGGTGAGCGTCAGCAGGTTCCCAGCCACCAGGCGCGAGAGGTCGATCACCCGCACGCCATCCAGCATGCCGCGCGAAGCGGGATCGAAGGATTTGCGGTGCAGGCCGGCGGCGAAGGGAAGGTCGGACGCCATGATCCTCCGGGGCGCGGCATGCCGCGCAGCGGTGTTGTTCGGTTGTTCGTACAACGCTAGCCTTCGCCTTCGCCGGGCGTCAACGGGCCCTCGACCCACCATCCCACGCCCGGCACCGGAGGCGATGATGCAGATCTGGGACCGTTTCCTGACCGAGGAGGACCGCGCGATCCTGGCGAAGGGCCGCTTCGGCCGCCGGATGGGCTTCGGCCAGAAATGCGCTGTCCTCGTCATCGACGCGCAGCGCTACATGGTGGGAGAGGTCGGCAACGACGCCGCCTGGCCATCCTCCTGCGGCGATGCTGGCCGGGCCGCGCTGCGGGCGATCGCCAGCCTCGTCAGCGCCGCGCAGGCGGCCGGGGCGCCCTGCTTCTTCACACGCTTCGAACTGGATCCGTCCGGCGCCGATATCGGCGTCTATGGCCGCAAGCGCGATCTGCTGCAGAGCCCGCATTGGTGCCTGGCCGGCACGCGCGGCGCCGAGTTGGCCGAAGGTCTGCACCCCGGCCCGAACGACATCGTCTTCGTCAAGAAGAAGCCGAGCGCCTTCCACGGCACGCCGTTGCTCGGCTACCTGATCGAGCGCGGCATCGACACGCTGCTGGTGGCCGGCGGCGCGACCAGCAACTGCGTGCAGGCGAGCGTCTTCGACGCATCCTCCTGCAACTTCCGCGTCGCTGTCGTGCAGGAGGCGGTGTTCGACCGCGTGCCGATCTCCCACGCCATTGCGCTGTTCGACATGGACCGGCAGTTTGCGGATGTCATTCCGCTCGCCGATGCGCTGCGGCATCTCGCTTCGCAGGACCGATGACGACACGCCGCCGCGATTCTGCCCACGCCGCCAGCCCGCTCCCACTGGCCGGCGGCACGCCGCGCTATGCGAGCGTCGCGAGCGCGCTGGCCGAGGACATCGCAGAAGGGCGTCTCGCGGTCGGCGGCCGCCTGCCCACCGAGCAGGAGCTCAGCGCCCTGTTCGGCGTCAGCCGCGCCACGGTGCGGGAAGCGCTGCGGCGGCTGCGCGCAGCCGGCCTGGTCGAGGCTGAGCAGGGTGTGGGCACGCGCGTCATCGCGCGTCATCCCCGCCCCACTTATGAGATGGCGGTCCAGAGCCTCGCGGAGCTGATGGGCTATGCGAGCCCGACCGAATTGGTGATCCGGCAGCGCACGCGCTTGGTGGTGGACGCCGCGCTCACGGAATTGCTCGGCGATGGCTTCGGTGTCGAGGTGCTTTGTTTGTCGGGCATCAGGCGGCCGCTGGGCGGCGAGGGGCCGATCCTGTCCTGCGTGGACATGTACATCCCGGCGGTCTTCGCCGCGCTGGCGGACCGCCCGGAGCTTGGCCGCGTGCCGGTCTATCGCCTCGTCGAGCAGGAAGTGGGCCTCAAGGTCGTGGATATGCGCCAGGACATCGCCGCGATCGCGCTGGCCCCGCAGGACGCCGAACGGCTGGGGGTCGCGGCGGGCTCGCCGGGCCTGCGAATCGTCCGCCGCTTCTACGGTCGTCGCGGGCGGCTGCTGGAAGCGACCGTCAACATCCACGCCGCTGCGCCGCGCTTTTCCTACCGGATCCGGACAACCGCGCCGGACAGCCCGCCCTGAGCGGGCGTGGCACCCCACAAAACGCACGTTTCTGGCCGTAACAACGCCAAAATTCGCATCTATGAAACCTCATACCGGCGATACTTCGCATGAAAATGCGAGGTCCCGACGCCGGGACAGCAATCACGGCCAGGCGGTGAGTTTCCATGAATGGTTGCACGGCCCCAACAACGCCAACCGGTTGCTCCGCGGCACGCCCGGCAGTGCGCAAGCGTCCCTCGCTGATGGTGGGCATCGCAGCCTGGATCGCCGCGGCCGTTTTCTGCATAGCCTTGGCCTTCGCAGCGCCGGCGCAAGCCGAGCCGACAGAACTTCTCGTTGTACAAGGCCAGGCCCGCGCCGTTGATGGCGATACCCTCGACGTTGAGGGCACCCGCATCCGCCTGCACGGCATCGACGCGCCGGAAACCCGGCAGAACTGCACCGCCGCCGATGGCAGCGCCTGGGCGTGCGGACGGTATGCCGCGGCAGTGCTCGCCGCGGCGGTGGCCGATGCCGATGTCGCCTGCACGGCCCGCGGCCGCGACCGTTACCAGCGCATGGTCGCCACCTGCTGGGTGGGCGCGGTCGAGGTCGGCCATGCCATGGTCGCGCAGGGCATGGCGCTGGCCGATCAGCGCTTCGGCCGCGCCTATGGAGCGGTTGAGGAGACTGCGCGGACGGCCGCACTTGGCCTCTGGGCCGGATCGTTCGAGGCACCCTGGGAGTGGCGCCGGGCCCGCCGCCGTAGCTGACCCAAGCGGACGTGTGGACAGGCGCGAGGCCACCGGCAAGTATGGGGCGCGCTGCTTGATCCACCCTTGGTGATCCGGCCGCGCCACAAGAAGGCCGCCGCAGCCGGCGGACGCAGGGTGGGAACGGGAACACCAGGATCCATGGAGCCTCAGGACAGCCTCGGCCAGCGCTGGATCGAGCGCGGCTTCCGCGTGCTGGAGGCGATCATGGTGGCCCTGCTGGCGGCCATGGTCGCCATGGTGCTGGGCAATGTCGTGCTGCGCTACGCCTTCGACAGCGGCATCGCCATCAGCGAGGAAATGTCGCGCTACTGCTTCGTCTGGCTGACCTTCATCGGCGCGGTCGTGGTGTATCGGGAACACGCCCATCTCGGCGTGGACACGCTGGTGCGGGTGCTGCCGAAGGCGGGGCGGAAAGGGTGCCTCGCGCTGTCCGACACGCTGGCCCTTCTGTGCTGCGCCGTCTTCTTCTGGGGGACCTGGAAGCAGCACGCGATCAACGCCACCAACTACGCGCCGATCAGCGGCCTGCCGATGACCCTGGTCTATGGCATCGGCTATTTCACCTCGGTGGGCATCGGCATCATGGTCGTGCTGCGGCTGCTGCGCCTGTTCACTGGGCGACTGTCGGATGAGGAACTGCGGATCTTCGCCGGCGACCTGCAGGACGAGCGATCCGTCCAGACCCGCCAGGGCATCGAATAGATGACGATCGTCGTCTTCCTGGCCTCGCTCTGCGGGGCCATGGCGCTCGGCATGCCGGTGGCCTTCGCGCTGCTGGTCTGCGCCCTGGCGCTGATGCTGTGGCTCGGCATCTTCGACGCCCAGATCATCGCGCAGAACATGATCATCGGCGCGGACAACTTCCAGCTTCTCGCCGTGCCCTTCTTCCTGCTCGCGGGCGAGCTGATGAACAAGGGCGGCCTGTCGAAGCGGATCGTGCAATTCGCGCTGACCTTCGTCGGCCATATCCATGGCGGGCTCGGCTACGTCGCGATCTTCGCCGCGATCATCATGGCCGCGCTTTCGGGCTCGGCGGCGGCAGACACCGCGGCGCTGGCGGCGATCCTGATCCCGATGATGCGCCAGGCGGGCTACGACATCCCGCGCTCCGCCGGGCTGATCGCCGCGGGCGGCATCATCGCCCCCGTCATCCCGCCTTCGATAGGCTTCATCATCTTCGGCGTCGCGGCCAATGTCTCGATCACGCAGCTTTTTCTGGCGGGTATCTTCCCCGGGCTGCTGATGGGCCTCTCGCTCGCCATCGCCTGGGCGATCGTCTGCCGCCGCGACAAGCTGGTGACGCTGCCGCGCGTCGGCTGGCTCGGCCGGCTGAAGGCTGGCCGCGACGGCTTCTTCGCGCTGCTGATGCCCGCGATCATCATGGGCGGCATCAAGTTCGGCATCACCACGCCGACGGAGGCCGCCGTCATCGCGGTCGCCTATGCCTTCCTGGTCGGCAAGTTCATCTATGGCGAGTTGCAGTGGCGCGACCTCTACGGCGTGTTCCTGGCAGCAGCGAAGATGACGGCGGTGGTGATGTTCCTCGTCGCCTCCGCGCTCGCCTCCGCCTGGCTCATCACACAGGCCAATATCCCGGCCGAACTGCGCGGCGTGCTCCATCCGCTGATGGACAACCCGATCCTGTTCATGCTGGTGATCATGGCGCTGGTGCTGGTGGTGGGCACCGCGCTCGATTTCGCGCCGACCGTGCTGATCCTCACCCCCGTCCTGATGCCGCTGGTGCGGGAGGTCGGGCGGATCAACGGCATCCCCAGCTACGAGGTCTATTTCGGCGTGCTGTTCATCATGAACAACGCCATCGGCCTGATCACGCCGCCTGTCGGCATCGTGCTGAACGTGGTCTGCGGCGTCGCGCGGGAGAGCATGACCCGCGTGATCAAGGGGGTGATGCCCTTCCTCATCGCGCAATCCTGCGTGCTGTTCCTGCTGGTCCTGTTCCCCGATCTGGTCATCCAGCCGCTGCGCTGGCTGCGCGGGCAGATGGAGTTCATGGACCTGGTTACGATGTTCGTCACATGGCCCTTCCGCGTCCTGGGCCTCGGCGGATAGTCTTGCGTCACCAAACTGAGGAGGAAACACCAATGAAGCTCAAATCCTGGCTGCTCGCAGCCACCGCCGCCGTCGGGCTCGCGCTCGCGCCCATCCCGCAGGCCGCCGCCCAGACCTTCGAGAACCGGACGATCCGCATCTCGAACGGCGTCAACGAGGACCACCCGAACGGCGTCGGCGTGCGCCACATGGCGACCTGCGCCGCGACCGCGACCGGCAACCGGATGCGCATCAACGGCTTCTGGGGCGGCGCGCTCGGCGGCGACCTGCAGGCGACCCAGGCGCTGCGTGCGGGCACGCAGGAGATGGTGGTCACCTCCTCCTCCCCGCTCGTCGGCATGCTGCCGGCGCTCGGCGTCTTCGACCTGCCCTTCCTCTTCGCCAACGAGGCCGAGGCGGACGCCATCCTGGATGGCGAGTTCGGCGCCGAGATGACGCGGCGCCTGGACGGCATCGGGCTGGTCAATCTCGCCTATTGGGAGAACGGGTTCCGCAACACCTCCAACTCGCGCCGTGCCATCACCCGCTGGGAAGACTTCAACGGCGTGCGCATGCGCGTGATGCAGAACAACATCTTCCTCGACACCTTCCGCAACATGGGCTCGAACGCGATCCCGATGGCCTTCGGCGAGGTGTTCACGGCGCTGGAGACCCGCGCGATCGACGGGCAGGAAAACCCGCTGGTCACCATCGAGACCTCGCGCTTCAACGAGGTGCAGCGCTTCCTGTCGCTGACGCGCCACGCCTACACGCCCTTCCTGGTGCTGTATTCGAAGCAGCTCTGGGACCGGCTGAGCGCGGCCGAACAGCAGGTGCTGCGGACCTGCGCCGTGGAAGCGCGTGACGTTCAGCGCCGCGCCAACCGCCAGGGCAATGAGGCGAGCCTGCAGACCCTGCGCCGCGCCGGCATGCAGGTGAACGACCTGGCCCCTGCCGAGGCGCAGCGGATGCGCGAACAGGCCCGCGCCGTGTGGGATCGCCACGCCGACCAGATCGGCCGCGACGTGGTGCAGCGGATGAGCCAGGAGCTCGACCGCGTCCGCGCCGCCCAGCCCCGCCAGGGCGGCTGAGGCATCGGCCTTCCGGGGGCGCCGTCCGCAAGGACGGCGCCCCTTCCTTTTCCGGGACCGCAACCATGAAGATCACCGCCCTCGAGACCATCCGGCTCCGCGAATTCGCCAATATCATCTGGGTGCGGCTGCACACGGATGAGGGCATCGTGGGCCTGGGCGAGACCTTCATGGCGCCGTCGGCCGTCGAGGCCTATCTGCATGATTGGTGCGCGCCGAAGCTGATCGGCCGCGATCCGCGCCAGATCGAGGCGCTGCGGATGGCGCTGCGCGATTATCTCGGCTGGCGCGGCACGGGCGTCGAGACGCGCGCAACCTCGGCGGTGGACATCGCGCTGTGGGACATCGCTGGCAAGGCAGCCGGGCGGCCGGTGGCGGAGATGCTGGGCGGGAAGTCGCGCGAGAGCATCCGCGTCTACAACACCTGCGCCGGCTACAAATACATCCGCGATGCGCGCGCGCAGTCGGTCGCCAATTGGCATGTCGGCGAGACCGAAGGTCCCTATGAGGACCTCGACGCCTTCCTGCACCGCGCGGACGAGTTGGCGCAGTCCCTGCTCGATCAGGGCATCACCGGCATGAAGATCTGGCCCTTCGACCCGCCGGCGGAGCGGACGGGCGGCCTCGACATCACCGCCGATGAGCTGAAGCGCGCGCTCGAGCCCTTCGAGAAAATCCGGCGCGCGGTCGGCGACCGGATGGACATCATGGTGGAGTTCCACTCGCTCTGGTCGCTGCCTATGGCCAAGCGGCTGGCGCAGGCGCTGAAGCCCTATGGCACCTACTGGCACGAGGATCCGTTCCGGCTGGATTCCGTACGCGACCTGAAGGAGTACGCGGCGCATTGCGACGCCTGGGTCTGCGCGTCGGAAACGCTGAACGGCGTGCATGCCTTCCGCGAGTATCTGGAAACCGGGGCCGCTGGCGTCGTGATGCTCGACCTGTCCTGGTGCGGCGGGCTGACCGAGGCGCGCAAGATCGCCGGCATGGCGGAGGCCTACCACGTGCCTGTCGCGCCGCACGACTGCACCGGGCCGGTGGTCTACATGGCCTCCTGCCACTTCTCCCTGCACGCGCCGAACGCACTGATCCAGGAGAGCGTCCGGGCCTTCTACACCGGCTGGTACAAGGAGCTGGTCACGACCCTGCCGGAGGTGAAGCAGGGCCTCGTCAGCGTGCCGGACGCGCCGGGCCTCGGGCTTGAGCTGCTGCCAGGGCTGGAGAAACGCCCCGACGCGATCCGGCGGGTAACTGGGGCAAGCTAGGGTCGCCTGTTCGGCATTGGCGTCTGCAGCGCAGGCAGCGGGCGGCGAGGTTGCGCGACGTCTGGCCCATGACGATCAGCGCCGCGCGGATGGCGGGTCGCCTCGGCCCGGGCGGCAGGGCGGGAAGGTAGCGCCGAGGCTACGCACTGATCGCGGAAAGCTGCACGATATCACGCAGATTGCAGGCACCGCCGCGGTTGCCTGATATCATACGTATACGAAATACTCTCTTCGATCGGCGATCCTGCCGATAGCCACAGAGGAGGGACCACCATGCAACCCCGAGCCGCTGCCCTGACGTGCCTTACCCTGGCGGCCGGCCTCGCCGCCGCGGCCGCCCTGCCGACCAGCGCCGCCGCACAGGCGCGCAACTGCATCGACACCCTGGCGGGCATGCCGGACTACTCCCGCATGGTGAATGCGGTGACGCACAGCCACATGGTCAACGACCTGCGGAACATGCAGAACGTGACCATCTTCGCGCCCACCAACAGCGCGATCGACGCGGTCAGCTCGGCGGTGGTGGACCGCCTGTTTCCGCGGGATTCGGCCGGTGGCGGCCGTCAGGCCGACCCGATCCTCGCCACCGCGGCGATCCAGGCGCATGTCGTGCAGGGCCGCATGCCCGCCTCAGCCCTCGCCCAGGGGGTACACCTGACCACCGTCGCAGGCTCCCAACTCATCGTCGCGGGCCCGCCCGCCGGGGAGCGGGGTGCCACCATCACCGGGCCGGGCGGTGTCTCGGCCCGCATCGTGCAGGGCGACATCCCCTGCTCGAACGGGGTCATCCACGGCATCGACGGCGCGCTGGTGCGCTGAGACAGAAGGGCGGCCGGGCGAAAGGGGGCGGTTCAGGCACCTTCCGCCCAGGTCGCTGCGAAACCAGACCGTGCATCCTGAACGACTTCCGGTATAGAACTACGAAGTTGCTTCAGGATGGGTCACTCGATGCCGCGCGCCTTCGATGGTCGCAACGCAGGGCCGGGGCCGGTGGGCGATCGCCTTGCCGCGGCCGGACGTCGCTTCGCCTCCCCCGCCGTCAAGGCGGCGATCCGCCGCCGTCTGGCGGAGCTTCTGGCGCTCGTCCTGGTCATCGCCGGGCTGGTGGCCAGCATCTCGCTGGCCACCTACGACCCGGCCGACCCCTCCTGGTCCACCGCCACCGCGCGGGAGACGGCGAACCTCGCCGGACCTTTCGGCGCGCATCTGGCGGATATGCTGCTGCAGGGCGTGGGCTTTGCCGCCTGGCTGCCCGTGCTCTGCCTGATGACCTGGGCCTGGCGCCTCGCGACGCAGCGGGGGCTGTCGCCCTTCGTCCTGCGGCTGGCCTGCCTGCTGGCGGCGCTGCCGCTCGCCGCAGCCTCGCTCGCGCTGCTGCCGCTGCCCGCCGGCCTGCCCGCCCATGCCGGCCCCGCCGGCGCGGCCGGCCCGGCGCTGGCCGAGGGCGTGCTCGATTTACTTGAGGCGGTGCTCGGCCCGGTCGGGACGGGGCTGACCCACATGATCGTCTGGGGCGTGACAGCGCTGCTCGCCTTCATCGCCCTGGGGCTGACGCTCGGCGATTGGGGCCGGGCGGGGAAGGCCGCGGGCAGCGCGGCCGTCTCGGCCGCTGCCAGCGCCGGCCGCGTGGCCGCCGCCGGCGTGGCACAGGTCGCCTCCGGCGCGGCGCAGGTCGCCGCCAACCGGGACCGCGCCGCCGCACACCGGGACGCCGCGGAGCCGGAGGCGCATCGCCCGGGCTTCGCTGCGCGCGCGGCAGGCGCGGCGGCGCGCAGCTTCACCCGGCCCTTCCAGGCGCTCAGCGGCCTGATCCGCCGCCGGCGAGAGGCCAGCGTGCCGCTCGCCGATATGCTGCGCCGCGCCGATGCGGCCGCCGAAGCTGGCCCGCCAACGGCCAGCACGGTTCGCCGCGAACCTTCCTTTGGCGTGCCGGTGGTGACGCGTGCGCCGGAGCCGGACGTGTCGATCCAGGCACCGGAGCCGCCCGCTGCGCGCAAGCCGGCCGCGCCGCGCGTCGCCGAGCGCAGCGCGCCCCTGCGCCCCGCCGCCGCCGCGCGCCAGCCGAGCCTGCCGCTGCAGGAAGATGTCTGGCGCTTCCCGCCGCTTGACCTGCTGACCGGCCCGCCCGTGCGGCGCGCCGCCGGGCCGAGCGAGGAAGCGCTGCAGGGCAATGCCCGCATGCTGGAGACCGTGCTCGAGGATTACGGCGTGCGCGGGAAGATCGTGGAGATCCGCCCCGGCCCCGTCGTGACGCTGTATGAACTCGAACCCGCGCCGGGCACGAAGTCGGCGCGCGTCATCGGGCTCGCGGACGATATCGCGCGGTCCATGTCCGTCACCGCGGTACGCATCGCAACCGTCCCCGGCCGCAATGTGATCGGCATCGAGCTGCCGAATGCGCGGCGAGAGACGGTGCTGCTGTCCGAGCTGATCGCGGCCGAGGATTGGGTGAAGCATTCCGGGCGGCTCAACCTCGCGCTCGGCAAGGATATCGGCGGCGCGCCGGTGATCGCCGACCTCGCGCGCATGCCGCATCTGCTGATCGCGGGCACCACCGGCTCGGGCAAGTCGGTGGCGATCAACACCATGATCCTGTCGCTGCTCTATCGCCTGAGCCCCGACGAATGCCGCTTCATCATGATCGACCCGAAGATGCTGGAACTGTCGGTCTATGACCGCATCCCGCATCTGCTGGCCCCCGTCGTCACCGATCCGCGCAAGGCGATCGGCGCGCTGAAATGGACCGTGCGGGAGATGGAGCGCCGCTACAAGGCGATGAGCCAGCTCAGCGTGCGCAACATCGGCGGCTACAACGACAAGGTCCAGGCCGCGCGGGCGAAGGGCGAGGTGCTGACGCGCCGCGTGCAGGTCGGCTTCGACCCGGACACCAACAAGCCGCTCTTCGAGGATCAGGCGCTCACGCTGGAACCGCTGCCGATGATCGTCGTGGTCATCGACGAGATGGCCGACCTGATGATCGTCGCCGGCAAGGAGATCGAAGCCGCGGTGCAGCGCCTGGCGCAGATGGCGCGCGCGGCGGGCATCCATGTGATCATGGCGACCCAGCGGCCTTCCGTGGATGTCATCACCGGCACGATCAAGGCGAACTTCCCGACGCGCATCAGCTTCCAGGTGACGTCGAAGATCGACAGCCGCACCATCCTCGGCGAGCAGGGCGCGGAACAGCTGCTCGGCCAGGGCGACATGCTGCACATGGCCGGCGGCGGGCGGATCAGCCGCGTGCACGGCCCCTTCGTCTCCGACCAGGAGGTCGAGGAGATCGTTGCCTTCCTGCGTTCGCAGGGCGAGCCGTCCTATATCGAGGAAGTGACGGAAACCGAGGATGAGGACGGCGATATCGGTGCCGCCGGCGCTTTCCTCGGCGGCAACACGGATGCCGAAGGCTCGCTCTACGACAAGGCGGTGGAGCTGGTGACGCGCGAGGGCAAGGCCTCCACGAGCTTCATCCAGCGCCATCTTGGCATCGGCTACAACCGCGCGGCCAAGCTGATCGAGCAGATGGAGAAGGAAGGCGTGGTGGGCGCGGCCAACCATGTCGGCAAGCGCGAGGTGCTGGCGCCGGGCCCGCGGGAGTGACCCCATGTCGCTGGTCGCAGCCGCACTCGGTGTCGTGCTGACGCTGGGCGGGGCCGGGGCGGCGCTCTGGGCCTTCCAGGACCGGCTGATCTACTTCCCCGACCCCACGCCGCCGCCACCGCCGGCGGCGATGGGCCTCGGCAGCCTGCAGGAGATGCGGCTCAGCACGGCCGACGGCCTCGACATTCTGGCGTGGCAGCTGCCAGCGGCGCGGGCGGATGCGCCGGTGCTGCTCTATCTGCACGGCAATGGCGGCTCGCTCGCCCATCGCGCCGGACGCGCGCGCCAATTCGAAGCACTCGGCTGGGGCGCGCTGTTCGTGCAATGGCGCGGCTATGGCGGCAATCCCGGCCAGCCCTCGGAAGCGGGGCTCGCCGAGGATGCGCGCGCAGGCCTCCGCGCGCTGCAGGCGGCCGGCGTGCCGACGACGCGCACCGTGATCTGGGGCGAATCCCTCGGCACCGGGCTCGCGATCCGGCTGGCGGCGGAGGAGCCACGCGCGATGGCCGCCGTCATCCTGGAATCGCCCTACACCAGCCTTCTGGCCCTCGCCCGGCTGCACTATCCGCTGCTGCCCGCGGGCCTGCTGCTGCGGGACCGCTACGACAGCCTCTCTCGCATGCCGGCGGTCGAGGCGCCGGTGCTGATCGTCCAGGGCGCGCGCGACACGCTGGTGCCGCCGGCGATGGGCCGCGAGATCGCGGCCGCCGCGCGCGCGCCCATCGAGCTGTGGGAGGCGCCGGGCGCAGGGCACAACGAGCTCGGCGCGGCCGGCGCGGTGGAGGAGGCGGCGCGCTTCCTGGCGCGGCGGATCCCGGGCGGCTGACCGGCCGCAGCCAAAGGACGGCCCAGGCTACACGCAGCCGCCATCCACCACGAAATACTGCGCCGTCACCATCGCGCTGTCGTCGGCCGCGAGCCACAGCGCCATGCGCGCGATGTCGGGCGGCATCACCTTTCGCTTGAGGCATTGCTTGGCCATGTGGCGCTCCACCGCCTCCGGCGTCGCCCAGAGCTGCTCCTGCCGTTCGGTGAAGACCCAGCCCGGCACCAGCTCGTTCACGCGGATGCCATCCGGGCCGAGGTCGCGCGCAAGGCCGCGCGTCAGGCCGCGCACGGCGGATTTTGCCGCGGTGTAGGCCGGCATGCCACCCTGCGCGCCCATCCAGCTGACACTGCCCATGTTGATGATGGAGCCCGTCTTCGCCGCGCGCATGCCGGGCGCGACGGCCTGGGCGCAGAAGAACATGTGCCGCAGGTTGGTGTGCATCCGCTCGTCCCAGTAGTCGGGCTCGACGGTCTCGATGCCGTGCCGGTCGTCGCGCGCGGCGTTGTTGACCAGCACCAGCGGATCGCCGAGTTGCGCCTGCACCTTCACGATCGCGGCCCGCAGCGCAGCGATGTCGCGCAGGTCGCAGGGCAGGAACAGTGCGCCATTCATCGCCGCGACCTTCGCGCCGTTCGCCGCGTCGAAATCGAGGAAGGCGACGCGCGATCCCTGCGCGGCGAATTGCGCGACGAGCTCGGCGCCGATGCCCGACGCGCCGCCGGTGACCAGGACGACGCGGTTCTGCAGGCTGGGGTAGGTGGCGAAGCTCGTGTTGGGCATGCCGTGTGCTTCCTCTGCGCGCGGAGGCCCGAACGCGGCCCGCGCAACGTCGTTGCCGCTGCCCTCAGGCGGGAAGCAATGGCTGCGGATCGAGCCAGGTCTGGTACCAGGACAGCGAGAAATGCAGATGCGGCCCGGTCACGCGGCCCGTCGCGCCCATCCGCGCGATCAGCTGGCCGCGCGCCACGGTCTCGCCTTCCGCCACCAGGCGTTCGGACAGATGCGCGTAGAGCGTGTTCACGCCATGGCCGTGATCCACCACCAACAGCTGACCGAAGAAGAAGAAATCGCCCGAGAGCGTTACCTTGCCCGCCAGCGCGGCATTGATCGGCGTGCCGACCGGCCCCGCAACATCCAGCCCGAAATGCGGCTGGCGCGGCTGGCCGTTCAGCACGCGCTGGCTGCCGAAGATGCCGCTGATGCGCCCGCGCGCGGGCCAGGCCAGCGGCTCCGCGAATTGCGTCAGCGCGCTGTCCACCGCGCGTGCGAGGCCGAGCCTTTCGCGTTCCGCCGTGATGCGGCGCAGCGCCGCCTCATCCGGCGTGACCTGCGCGGGCGGCAGACCAGTGATGTGCTGGATGTCCCAGTCGCGCCGACGCACTGCCAGCGCGCGGCTCTCCGCCCGGCCCGCGGGCGGGGTGACAGCCAGTGTCGCGCTCGGCCCATGGTCGCGGCCGAAGCCGAAGGCGAATTGCCCCTCCGGCCCGACGCGTAACACGCGCCCATCCAGCATCAGCCGCGTGCCCGGCGCGGCGCGGCCGACCAGGAAGCCGCCCTGCGCCGGCTCGCCCTGGATCTCGGCCGCACCCGCGCCGCGCGCGAGCAGCAGCGCGGGCGCGGCCAGCAGCAACCGACGCCCGAACAGCGGCGCGCCGGGCAGGCCGACGCAACGCAGCTCGCGTTGCGCATCCTCAGGGCAGCAGGGCGTCACAGCAGCGATCCTTGCGGCACGGAACCCTTAGGCGGCGCGGCCGGCTTCGACCGCTTGCGCGGCGCGCCATCCTCGGCCGTCGCGGCGACCTGGCCATCGGCAAAGGCGATGGACAGCCGCGCCCCGGGCGCGACATCGGCGGCACGCGTCAGCGGCTCACCATCCGCGTCGCGCACCAGTGCGAAGCCGCGCGCGAGCACCGCGGTGTAGGACAGCGCCTCCAGCCGGCCCGACACCCCGTCCAGCCGCGCGCGGCGTTCGCGCAACAGCGCCGTCAGCGGCGCGTCGGAGAAGGCCGCCAGCGCCCGGCGGCCGCGCTCGCGCTGCAGGCGCCGGGCGAGGGCAGCACCACGGCGCGCATCCAGCAATTCCAGCGCATGGCGGCGCGCCGCGATGGCCGCGCGCGGATGCGGCACAGCGAGCGGCGCCAGCGCATCCCGCTTCGCGCGGACAAAGCTTCGCAGCGCATCCGGCAGGTTGTCGGCCGCCTCATCCAGGCGGCGGCGATAGTCGGTGACGCGGGCCGGGATGTCGGGCAGGCGACGCTCCAGGCGGAGCAGCGTGGTCTCCGCCGCGCGCAGCAGCCGCGTCGCGGCACCACGCAGCCGCGCGCCGGTCTGGTCGAGGGCGGCGAGCAATTCCGCGCGCGCGGGCACGGCCATCTCGGCTGCCGCGGTCGGCGTCGGCGCGCGGCGATCGGCGGCGAAGTCGATCAGCGTCGTGTCGGTCTCATGGCCCACCGCAGAGATCAGCGGGATCGGACAGGCGGCGGCGGCGCGCACCACCACCTCCTCGTTGAAGGCCATCAAATCCTCGAGACTGCCGCCGCCGCGCGCGACGATCAGCACATCGGGCCGCGGCACCGGGCCGTCGAGTGGCAGCGCCCCGAAGCCCGCGATGGCCGCCGCGATGCGCTCGGCCGCGCCAGCGCCCTGCACCGGCACGGGCCAAAGCAGGATCCGGCGCGGGAAGCGGCGCGCGATGGTGGTGCGGATGTCCTGGATCACCGCGCCCTGCTCGCTCGTCACCACGCCGATGACGCGCGGCAGGGCGGGCAGTGCGCGCTTGCGCCCGGCCTCGAACAGGCCTTCGGCCGTCAGCTTCACGCGCAGCTTCTCGATCCGCGCCAGCAGCGCGCCTTCGCCGGCATAGTCCAGCCGATCCACCACCAGCTGGTAGGAGGACCGGTCGCCATAGGCCGTCAGCCGGCCGGTCGCGATGACCTCGACCCCGTTCTCCGGCTTCACGCCCGTCCGCGCCGCGGACCAGGACCAGACCACGGCGTTGAGCTTCGCCTTCTGCTCCGGATCGCCGTCCTTCAGCGAGAAGTAGAAGCGCCCAGGGCCATAGGCCTTGCACTCCACCACCTCGCCCCGCACGCGGACACGGCCGAAGGCACCTTCCAGCGTGCGCCGGACGGCGCCCGACAGCTCACCCACGGTGAATTCGGGGACATTCCCGCTGGGCTGGTCCGGCTTGGGCGACGAGGTGTCCATGGCCCGACCCTATGCTAGACCGCCGCCCGGTTGAACAGGCCGCGAAAGGGTCGGGGCATGCGCGTGTTGGTGGTGGGCGGCGGGGGCCGCGAGCATGCGCTGTGCTGGGCGCTGGCCGCCTCCCCCTTGCTGACGAAGCTGTGGTGCGCGCCGGGCAATCCAGGGATTGCCGAGGCGGCCGAATGCCTGCCCATCGCCGCCACCGATATCGCCGGCCTGGTCGGCTTCGCCCGCGAGAACAAGGTGGATCTGGTGGTGGCCGGGCCGGAGGCGCCGCTGACGCTCGGGCTGGCGGATGCCTGCGCCGCGGCAGGGCTGCGCTGCTTCGGGCCCAGCGCGGCCGCGGCGCAGCTCGAGGGCAGCAAGGCCTTCTGCAAGGAGGTCAGCGACGCCGCCGGCGTGCCGACCGCCGCCTGGGCCCGCTTCGACGACCCCGCCGCCGCGCGCGCACATGTCCGCGCGAAGGGCGCGCCCATCGTCGTGAAGGCCGATGGGCTGGCCGCCGGCAAGGGCGTGGTGGTGGCACAGACGGTGGAGGAGGCCGAGGCCGCCATCGCCGACATCATGGAAAGCCGTGTCCATGGCGCTGCCGGCGCGACGGTCGTGATCGAGGACTGCCTGATCGGCGAGGAAGTGTCCTTCTTCGCGCTCTGCGACGGCACCACGGCCGTGCCGCTCGCCGCCGCGCAGGACCACAAGCGGGTGGGCGATGGCGACACCGGCCCCAACACTGGCGGCATGGGCGCCTATTCGCCGCCCCCCGCCTTCACGGATGCGCTGCGGGACGAGGTGATGGCGCGGATCATCCGCCCGACGCTCGCCGAGATGGCCCGCCGTGGCACGCCTTTCCGCGGCGTGCTGTTCGCGGGGCTCATGCTGACGGCGACCGGGCCGAAGCTGATCGAGTTCAACGTCCGCTTCGGCGATCCCGAATGCCAGGCGCTGATGCTCCGGCTGCGCTCCGACCTGCTGCCCGCGCTGCTGGCCGCCTGCGATGGCGAATTGGCACGGTTCGACCTGCGCTGGGAGCGCGACCACAGCCTCGTCGTGGTGATGGCCGCCGAAGGCTATCCCGCCGCACCGCGCAAAGGCACCGAGATCCGTGGCCTGGAAGCGGCGGCGCAGATCCCGGGCGTGCAGATCTTCCACGCCGGCACAGCGCGGCGGGAGGACGGGGCGCTGGTGGCGGATGGCGGCCGCGTGCTGGCGATCGGCGCGACCGGCGCGACGCTGCAGGCTGCGCGCGATGCGGCTTACGCCGCGGTGGATGCGCTCGACTGGCCGGGCGGCTTCTGCCGGCGGGATATCGGCTTCCGGGCCTTGCCGCCCAAGGCGTGACGCAACGGCGCGCGCATCAGGCTGGGGGGCTGACGGCCCGCAGGAACACCAGCCGCGCCGCGCCATGGGCGCGCTCGACCAACGTCTCGAAGCCCGGCACCTCCAGCGCATCGGCCTTCGCCACCTCGGCCGCGACCAGCGCGCCCGGCGCGATCCAGCCGGCAGCGCCAAGCGCCGCCAGCGCGCGCGGCACCAGCTCCTTCCCATAGGGCGGGTCCAGCAGAATCAGGCCGCACGGCGCGCTCGCGGGCGGCGGGCGGGTGGCGTCGCCGGCGATGACGCGGCTGCGCCCTGCCTCCCCCAGCGTCTCGATGTTCCGCCGCAACGCCGCCAGCGCGGCGCGGTCGGGCTCGACGAAGCTGGCCTGCGCGGCGCCGCGCGACAGCGCCTCCAGCCCCAGCGCACCGGTGCCGGCGAAGGCGTCGAGCACCCGGGAATCCTCCACCGCCGCCCGCCCCGCCCAGGGGGCGTGCCAGAGCATGTCGAACAGCGCCTGGCGCACGCGCTCCGCGGTGGGGCGCGTCGTCAGCCCCTCCGGCGCGGCGAGCCTACGGCCGCGATGGCGGCCGGCGACGATTCTGAGCACGGGTAGGCCGGCGCGGCGCGGCGTTGCGCGCCCGCGGAATCGTGTGGCCGCGCGAAGGCCCGGTCGGCTTCGGCTCGGGCGGCGGGGCCTCGGGCGCGGGCTCGGCGGCGGCGCGGCGGCGCTGCGGCTTCTCCCCGATGCCAAGCTGATCGCGCAGGATGCGCGGATGCACCTCCTCCACCCCGCCGCGCGGCAGCGCGCCAAGCTGGAAGGGGCCATAGGCCATGCGGATCAGCCGCGTCACCTGCAGGCCGAGATGCGCCATGACGCGGCGGATCTCGCGGTTCTTGCCTTCCTTCAGACTGACGGTGAGCCAGGCATTGGCCCCCTGGCGGGAATCGAGCCCCGCCTCGATCGGGCCATAAGCCACGCCTTCGATCGTGATGCCCCGCGAAAGATAGGCCAGTTGGCGCTCATCCACCGCGCCATGCACGCGCACGCGGTAGCGGCGCAGCCAGCCATTGGTGGGCAGTTCCAACCGGCGGGCGAGCGCGCCGTCATTCGTCAGCAGCAGCAGCCCCTCGCTCGTCAGGTCGAGCCGGCCGATGGAGACGACGCGCGGCAGGCCGGGGGGCAGTTTCTCGAAGACGGTCGGGCGGCCCTGCGGGTCGCGATGCGTGGTCACGAGCCCGTCCGGCTTGTGGTAACGGAACAGCCGCGTGCGTTCCGGCGCCGCGACGGGCTTGCCGTCGACGCTGATGCGGTCGCCCGGCGCGACGAAGGTGGCGGGTGTGGCCACCACCTTGCCGTTCAGCTTGACCTTGCCCTCTGCGATCAGCTTTTCGGCGTCGCGGCGGGAGGCGATGCCGGCGCGTGCCAAGTATTTCGCGATGCGTTCGCCGCGCGCGGCGTCTTCGGCGGTCTCGGGGGCGTCGTCGTCGGGCGTGTCGGTCATCGCTGCGCGGCCCTGACGAAGGCGTCGAAGATCGCCGGATCGCGCGGGTCCACGGCGTATTCGGGATGCCACTGGACGCCGAGCGCGAAGCGGTAGCCGGGATGCTCCACACCCTCGACCACGCCATCGGGGGCGCGGGCGTTGACCACCGCACCATTCCCGGGCGTGGCGACCGCCTGGTGATGCGCGCTGTTCACCGCAAGCCGCGGCCGGCCGACGATCGAGGCCAGCAGCGTGTTGGACGCGACCTCGACCGCATGGCCGGGCTCGGTGCGGGGGTTGGGTTGCTCATGCGCCAGCGCGCCCTCGACCTCGTCGGGGATGTGCTGGATCAGCGTGCCGCCGAAGGCGACCGCCAGCAGCTGCTGCCCGCCACAGATACCAAGCACGGGCATGTCGCGGCCAAGCGCGCCGCGCACCGCGGCCAGTTCGAAATCCGTCCGGCCGGGCTTGAGCGTGACCTTCGGATGCGGCGGCCCGCCGCCCCAGAGCGCTGGGTCCACGTCGAAGGCCCCGCCCGTCACCAGCAGGCCATCCAGCCGGTCCAGATAGGCGTCCGCCAGTTCGGGGTGGTGCGGCAGGGCGACCGGCAACCCGCCAGCGGCGATGACGGCGGCAAAATAGTTCTGGCGCAGCGCGTACCAGGGCAGCTTCGACCAGCCGCCGGCCGGTTCCGCATCCAGGGTCACGCCGATCATCGGGGGCTTCGGCATGGAAGGGTGCTAAAGCATTTTCGCGCCAAGCGGTATCGCCCGGCGACCCGGAAATGCGGCCAAGCACAGGGCCAGGCCGCTTGCGACTGGACCTGACGAGCGTGTCGCGGCAAGCAGCGGGCATGTCGCCCATGGAAATCGCCCTGGCGGAAGCCCGCGCCGCCGCCGCCCGCGGCGAGGTGCCGGTCGGCGCCGTCGTCACCGACGCGGCCGGCCTCGTGCTGGCGCGCGCCGGCAACGAGGTGGAGGCGCGCCGCGACCCCTCTGCGCATGCCGAGATGCTGGCCATGCGCGCCGCCACGGCGGCGGCGGGCGACAAGCTGCTGCCCGAGGCAACGCTCTGGGTGACGCTCGAGCCCTGCGCGATGTGCGCCGCGGCGGCGAGCTTCTTCCGGGTGAAACGGGTGGTCTTCGGTGCCTATGACCCGAAGGGCGGCGGGGTGGAGCATGGCGGGCGCTTCTACGCGCAAGCCACCTGCCACCACGCGCCCGAGGTCGTCGGCGGCCTGCGCGAGAGCGAGGCCGCCGATCTGCTGCGCGATTTCTTCGCCGGCCTCAGAGCCTGAGCCCGAGCCGCCGGATCATCTCGCCTTCCTCGGTGAAGGTCCGCCGGGCGAAGGCGGCATACTCCTCCGGCCCCATATGCCAGGGCGCCATGTCAAAGCGGTCGAGGATCGCGACATGGGCGGGGTCGAACAGCGCCTCCCGGAAGGCGTCGTGCAGGATGCGGACATGCTCGGGGTTCATCCCCCGCGGCCCGGCCAGGCCGTAGGGCGAGGCCGAGACGATATCCACGCCGCTCTCGCGCAGCGTCGGCACATTCGGGAAGCGCTTGGCGCGCTCGGCACTCCAGACCGTCAGCGCGCGCAGCTGGCCGGACTGCACCAGCTCGGCCCAGCCGGAGCTGTCGGCGCTGGCCTGGATCTGGCCGCTGAGCAGCGCCTGCGCGTTCTCCGCCCAGCCGCGGAAGGGCACATGCGTCCAGTCGATGCCGCCACGGGCCAGCGCGATCTGCTCCATCGTGATGTGGAGCGACGTGCCCACGCCCGGCGTGCCGTAGTTCACACGCCCCGGATTGGCCTTCGCGAAATCGAGGAACTGGCCGAGCGTCTGCCAGGGCGCATCGGCACGAACCACAACCCCGAACAAATAGCCGGTGACATGGATCACCCAGGTGAAGTCCTCGAGCGGGTTGAACAGCGCCCGCTGCGCCATCTGCGGGTGGCGGAAGACGCTCATCGGCATCTGGGAGAGCACCAGCCCGTCGGGCCGTTCGTTCAGCAGTTGCTGCGCCCCCAGCACGCCACCGGCGCCGGCGCGGTTCTCCACGATCACCGGCTGGCCGAGCCGCCGCGCGGCCTGTTCGGCCAGCGCGCGCATCTGGATGTCGGTGGTGCCGCCGGCGGCCCAGGGGCAGATCAGGCGGACGGGCCGGTCGGGAAAGCGGCCCTGGGCGCGCAGCGCCGGCGCTGGCAGCAGCGCGGCACCGGCCCCTAGCAGCAGGGCACGGCGCGACAGCGGCGGAGCGGCCGCGGCAGGACGGTAGAACATTGGACAAAGCCTCCCATGGCGCGGCGGGCCTTGGCTGGCCCGTCCGTCTGATCCTGGAATCGGTACCGCGCGCCGGGCCGGGCCGGCAACTGCGTTGGTATCCCGGGGCGTCGCCCCATCCGCCGCACACCAGGACGCGAAGCCGCCCTTGCCTTTCTTTTTCCCAGGTCGTGCGACATACCCGGCGCCCTGGATCTGTTGCAGGACCGAACGTCCAATGTCGTCTTCGCCCGCCGCGCCTATCGTGCCGGTCATCCTGTCGGGGGGCACCGGAAGCCGCCTCTGGCCGCTCTCGCGTGAGGGCTATCCGAAGCAGTTCTGGCCGCTGGCCGCACCGCGCACCATGCTGCAGGAAACCGCCGCCCGCGCCCGGGGCCCGGGCTTCGCCGCGCCGATGATCATCTGCGGGGAGCCGCACCGCTTCCTGGTCGCCGAGCAGATGCGCGCCGCGGGGTTTGAGGACGCGCGCATCGTGCTGGAGCCGGCCGCACGCAACTCCGCCGCCGCCATCGCCGCCGCGGCGGTGCTGGTGGGCGAGGACCAGCCGGACGCCGTGCTCTGGATCATGGCGGCCGATGCGGCGATCGCCGATGTCCCCGCGCTGCTGGCCGCCCTCAGCCCGGCCGCCGCGGCCGCCCGCGCGGGCCGGATCGCCACCTTCGGCATCCGCCCGACCCGGCCCGAGACCGGCTATGGCTATATCGAGGCCGGCCCCGCTTTGGCCGACGCCGCCGGTGCCCACGCCGTGGCCCGCTTCCTGGAAAAGCCCGATGCCGCCACCGCCGCCGCGCTGGTGGAAGGCGGGCGGCATCTGTGGAACAGCGGCATGTTCGTCGCGACCGCCCGGACCCTGCTGGCCGAGCTGGCCGCCCATGCCCCCGCCGTGCTGGACGCGGCCCGGGCCGCAGTCGCGGCCGGGGAGCGCGATCTCGGCTTCGTCCGGCTCGGGGCGGGCTTCGCCGCCGCACCCTCGATCTCGGTGGACCATGCGGTGATGGAGCGCACGGCGCTGGCCGCCGTGGTCCCCTGCGACCCGGGCTGGTCGGATGTCGGCTCCTGGGATGCGCTGTGGGACATCGCGGCCAAGGACGCCGCCGGGAATGCCACCGCCGGGCCCGTCGCGACGCTCGGCGCGCGGAACTGCTTCGTCCGCTCCGAAGGCATCCTGACCGCCGTGGTCGGCCTCGAGGATGTGGTGCTGGTGGTCACGGACGACGCCGTGCTCGCCTGCCATCGCAACCAAGCGCAGGACGTCAAGAAGATCGTCGAGCAGCTGAAGGCGGATGGGCGGAAGGAAGCCACCGAGCACCGGCGCGTCTATCGCCCCTGGGGCAGCTACGAGGGCGTGGCCCATGGCGCGCGCTTCCAGGTAAAGCGGATCGTGGTGCGCCCGGGCGCCAAGCTCAGCCTGCAGAAGCACTACCACCGCGCGGAGCATTGGGTGGTGGTCGCCGGCACCGCCATCGTCGAGCGCGACCAGGAACGGATCCTGCTGCGCGAGAATGAGAGCGTCTATCTCCCGCTAGGCTGCGTGCACCGGCTGGAGAACCCGGGGATGATCCCGCTGACGCTGATCGAGGTGCAGTCCGGCCCCTATCTGGGCGAGGACGACATCGTCCGGATCGAGGACACCTACGGCCGCGCCTGACGCGAGGGGCGCCGCGGCCGGGCGGGATGCCGCGTGCGGCGTACCGATCACGAGGCGATGATGGCCCTACGCACATCACGCCACGGTTTTGCCGCGATCCTCTTCTTGCCTGGAAGGATGCAGCCGGGTTAGGGGTTTAGCCCTTGGACTTGCCGCGGGGCTTCAAGACAGGGCGCCAGACGCCCTGGCTTGTGCCAGCGTTCCGACCTGTGTCGGCGCGTGCAGCTCCAGGCCCGGCTGATCGGGCGCGCGAATGCTTGGCGCGTTCTTTCATTCGCGTGCTTGAACGAGGGGACGGATGTCGGGGTTGGCCCGGGATGCGATGGCCGCAGGGGAGCGGCGGCGCAGCCCAGGGGGGCGGGCCTCGGGACCAGTGCCCGGCATTGACGGAGTGCGAGCATGACCCGGTCCCGTCTCGCGCGGAGCGCCCGGCCCATTGCGGTGGGGCTGATGCTCGGCGCGCTGGCTGCTTGCGGCGGGGCGCCGAACCGCGTGGTGACGCATGGCACGCCCTCCGCGGAATGGCCGCGCCCGGATGTCGCCACGCCACCTGGCCCTTCGCAGGATCCCTGGGGGCCCTGGATCCAGCAGGCCTCGGCCCGCTTCGACGTGCCCGAGCGCTGGATCCGCGAGGTCATGCGCCAGGAATCCGGCGGCCGGGCCAGCGCGACCTCCCGCGTCGGGGCGATGGGGCTGATGCAGGTGATGCCCGGCACCTATGCCGAGCTGCAGCGGCGCCACGGCCTGGGCAACGACCCCTATCACCCCTGGGACAACATCATGGCCGGCACTGCCTATCTCCGGCAGATGTACGAGCTCTATGGCTCGCCGGGCTTCCTCGCCGCCTACAATGCGGGGCCGCGGCGGCTTGAGGATTACCTCTGGGGCAATCGCGGCCTGCCGGATGAGACGCGCAACTACGTCGCGCGCATCGGCCCGCGCATCCATGGCACCAGCCCGAACCGCCGTGCGGCACCCGAGGTCTATGCGGCGGCCGAGCTGCCCTTCGACATCCCGCGTGGCCCGCGCCGGGGCGACACGGCGACGATGCTGGCGCTGCGCGACCAGCGCCGCGCGGTCGAACCCGGCATCCAGGTGGCGCAGCTGCCGCCCGGCCAGGTCGTGCGCATGGACCCGATCCCGGATGGCAGCACCGGCGCGCCGGTGGCCGGCCGCACGCAGATCGCCTCCGCTGGCGATTTCGAGCGGCGGATGGACCCGGTGGTGAGCCCCGGCGACCCGGGCATGATCCGCACCGAAACCCTGGCGCCGCCCTCTGGCGTGCGCACAGCCCCCGCCCAGGGTACGGCGGTGGCCGCCGCGCCGGCCGCGCAGCGCAGCTTCGCCCTGATCCCCTCGGCCCAGGCCGGCACGCTGCAGACGCCGCGCCTGGCCACGCCCGCCGCGGCCCCGGCCGCCGCGCCGGCCCGCGTCGCCCCTGCGCCGATCGCCCCCGCTCCGATCGCCACCGGCGGTGGCTGGGGCGTGCAGGTCGGCGCCTTTGCCTCCGAGAACCTGGCCCGCGCCGCGGCCAGCCAGGCGCGCGACCAGATGGGTGCCCCCGCCGCGCGCATGGTGGTGGAGCCCGTCAACCAGGGCAGCACGACGCTGTTCCGCGCGCGCGTGGTCGGTCTGCAGTCGCGCGGCTCCGCCGAGCAGGCCTGCGAACGGCTGGGCGGGCGCGGCGGCTGCATGATCCTCGCCCCGGGCGCCTGAGGGCGGGCGGGCCGTGCTCCTCGTCCTCGGCGCCGGCGGGCATGCCCGGCCGGTGATCGAGGCGTTGCGGGCCATGGGCCTTGCCGTGGCCGGCCTGCTGGACGATGCGGCGCGCGCGCCGGTGCTGGGCGTACCGATCCTCGGGAAGCTGGACAGCCTCGGCGCACAGGGCGCCTCCGCCGCCGTGATCGCCATCGGTGACAATGCGATGCGCGCGCGCCTCGGCGCGGCGTGCCAGGCGCGCGGCCTCGCCCTGCCGGCCGTGATCCATCCAACGGCGCTGATCTCGCCCTCCGCCCGCATCGGGGCGGGTGTGCAGGTGATGGCGCGTGCGGTGATCGGGCCGGAGGCGACGCTCGGGGATTTCGCCCTGGTGAACACCGGCGCGATCGTCGAGCATGAGTGCACGCTCGGGCCGGCCACGCATCTTGGCCCCGGCGCGGTGCTGTGCGGCGGTGTGGCCGTGGGCGCGCGGGCGCTGCTCGGGGCCGGCGCGGTGGTGCGCGCGGGCTGCCGGATCGGCGCCGAGGCCGTGATCGGCGCGGGCGCGGCGGTCACGCAGGATGTGGCGGAGGGCGCGCGCATGGGTGGCGTGCCAGCGCGGCCGATCTGATGATGCGGGGGGCTTGCGCGGGCGGCGCGGCTCTGCACCCTGCCCGCCCATGCAGGACATGTCCCCGGCCCATCCGCTCGACGCGCTGCTGCGTCCGCGCTCCATCGCGATCATCGGCGCCTCTGACGACCCGACCCGCATCGGCGGGCGGCCGCTCGCCTATCTGAAGGCGCGCGACTTCGGTGGTGCGATCCTGCCGGTCAATCCGAACCGCGCGACGGTGCAGGGCCTGCCGGCCTTCCCCGACATCGCGAGCCTGCCGGATGCGCCGGAAGCGGCGATCATCGCCATCCCCGGCGAGGGCGCGGTGGAGGCCGTGCGCGCGCTCGGCGCGCGGGGCTGCCGCGCCGGCATCGTCTTCACCGCCGGCTTCGCCGAACTCGGCCCCGAGGGCGCGGCGATGCAGGACCGCCTGGTGGCCGCGGCGCGGGCGCATGGGATGCGGCTGATCGGCCCGAACTGCCTTGGCCTGTTCAATGCGCGGCTCGGCTATTTCCCGATCTTCTCCGCGAGCTTCGAGAATGGCTGGCCGGTAGCCGGTGGGGTCGGCATCGCCAGTCAGTCCGGCGCCTATGGCACGCATGTCTTCGCCGCAGCGCGCGATCGCGGCATCGGCACGCCGGTGCTGGTCACCACCGGCAACGAGGCCGACCTGCACCTGGCCGACATCATCGAATGGATGGCGGCGAGCGAGGAGGTGGAGGTGATCGCCGCCTATGCCGAAGGCGTGCGCGACGGCGCGCGCTTTGTGCAGGCGCTGGAAGTCGCGCGGCGTGCGCGCAAGCCTGTGGTATTGATGAAGGTCGGGCGGAGCGAGGTGGGCGGCGCGGCCGCGCAATCCCACACCGCCTCCATCGCCGGCGACGATCGGGTGATGGAAGCGATCCTCGGCGATCTCGGCGTGCACCGCGCGCGGACGACCGAAGAACTGCTGGATGTCTGCCAGGTCGCGCAGAAGCGGATCTACCCGGTGGGGAACACGCTCGGCGTGGTAACCATCTCGGGCGGCGCCGGTGTGCTGATCGCGGATGCCGCGGATGCCGCCGGCCTGCCTATGCCGCCGATGCCGGAGGCCGCGCAGGCGAAGCTGCGCGCAATGGTGCCCTTCGCCGCGCCGCGCAACCCGGTGGATTGCACCGCGCAGGCCTTCAACGACATCAGCGTCGTCGGCCGCTTCGCAGAAAGCATGGCGACCGATGGCGGCTATGCCTCGATGGTCGCCTTCTTCACGCAATGGGGGGCGAGCCCGTCCATCGCGCCGCGCCTCAGAACCGAGCTGAAGGCGGTGCTGGACCGGCATCCGGACCGGCTCTTCGTGCTGTCCATCCTCGCGCCGCCGGACATCGTGCGGGACTGGGAAGCCGATGGCTTCCTGGTGATGGCCGATCCGTCCCGCGCCGTCGTCGCGCTCGCCGCCATGGGGCGCTTCGGCGAGGCCTTTGCCCGCCCGCCCGCGGCGCCCATCGCGCTGCCCGCCGTCGCCCTGCCCAACGCCACGCCGAATGAGGCGGAGGCGAAGCGCATCCTGGCCGCATCCGGCATGCCCATGGTGCCCGAGCGCGCCTGCGCCAACGCCGAGCAGGCGGTCGCGGCGGCGCGCGACTTCGGCTTCCCGGTCGTGCTGAAGCTCCTCTCGCCCGACATCCTGCACAAGAGCGAGATCGGCGGGGTGCTGCTGAACGTCGCCGATGAGGCCGCGGTGCGCGCAGGCTTCGCCACGCTGATGGCGCGCGCGGCGGACCACGCGCCCGGCGCGCGGGTGGATGGCGTGCTGGTCGCGAAGCAGGTTAGCGGCGCGGTCGAGATGGCGGCTGGCGTCGTGCACGACCCGGTCTTCGGGCCGGTCGTGATGGTTGGCCTCGGCGGCGTCTTCATCGAGGTGTTCAAGGACGTCGCCTTCAATCGCTGCCCGGTGGACGAGGCAGGTGCGGAGGCGATGATCCGTTCGCTGCGCGGCTTCCCGCTGCTGGATGGCGCGCGCGGCCGGCCGAAGGCGGATGTCGCCGCGCTGGCGCGTGCCGTCGCCGCGCTCTCGCGCTTCGGCGCAGCGGCCGGGCCGCGCCTGCTCTCGGCCGAGATCAACCCGCTGATGGTGTTGCCCGCAGGCCAGGGTGCGCTGGCCGCGGATGCCGTGATCGAACTCGCCAGGACCTGACATGCCGATCGTCACCGAGACCCTGCTGAACTTCCCGATCCCGGAGATCCGCCAGCGCCTGCGCTGGCAGGACAGCGCGCTCTATGCGCTCTCGCTCGGCTGCGGCCAGGACCCGATGGACGAGGCCGATCTGCGCTTCGTGACCGAGGGCGCCACGATGCGCGCGCTGCCGACCATGGCGGTGGTGCTCGGCTATCCCGGCTTCTGGCTGCGCGACCCTGCGACCGGCGTGGATGCGGTGCGCCTGGTGCATGGCGAGCAGAGCGTGGAGATCCATGCGCCGCTGCCGACCGAAGGCGAGGTGATCGGCCGTTCCCGCGTCACGGGCCTGGTGGATCGCGGCGAGGGCAAAGGCGCGTTGCTGTATTCGGAGCGCGTGATCCTGGATGCCGCGACGGGCCGGAAGCTCGCGACGCTGGAGCAGACGACCTTCCTGCGCGGCGATGGCGGCTTCGGCGGGCCGAGCGGCCCTGTGAAGAAGCCGGCGCCGGAGCCGGACGGTGCGCCGGAGATGGTGCTGGACCTGCCGACGCGGCCGGAGATGGCGCTGCTCTATCGCCTCAATGGCGACCACAACCCGCTGCACAGCAGCCCGGCCATCGCGGCCAAGGCGGGCTTCCCACGCCCGATCCTGCATGGGCTCGCGACCTTCGGCCTGGTCGGGCGCGCGCTGCTGCGGGCGGTGTGCGAGGGTGATCCCGCGCGCTTCGGCCGCATGGATTGCCGCTTCTCGGCCCCCGTCTTCCCCGGCGAGACCATCCGCACGGAGATCTGGCGCACCGCAGAGGGTGCCGCCTTCCGCGCCCGCGCGGTGGAACGGGACGTCGTCGTGGTCGGGAACGGCGCTTTCCGCAGCGCTGGCTGAACCGATTCAGCGCAGCGGATCGAGGAAGGCGCCGAAGCGGTCCGCACCCGGCGCCGCCGCCATAGCGCGGCGGCCAGCCCAGAGGACCCGGTCGAGCTCCGCCACCGCGGCATCGCCCGGATGCGGCGCGAAGGCCGCGAACCAGGCCGCCCGGTCCGCGGCCAGGACCGCCAAGGTCCCCGAATTCTCATCCACCTGCCAGGCGGGCCAGCGGAAGCGCCAAGTGCCGGCATGCCAGCGGTTGAGGCCACCCTCGACCGGCCGCCCGTGCAGACCGAGGCTGTAGAAGGCCGCTCCGCCGGCCGAGATGGCCTTGCCCTGCGGATCCTCCATCCAGCGGCGAACAGCAGGCGGAACGAGGGTCTCGCCCTGCAAGCCGCGCAGCATCAGCCCGAGATACTCAGGCGCGGAGAGCGACCACCCCCCGGTCGCGCCGAGCAGCCCCCAACTGCCGTCCAGCGCCGCACGGCGGATGCCGACCCGCCCCAAAACCTCCCGCGCGGCGAAGGCGGCATAGGGCTCGCCGGCGGCCTCCTCCACCGCGAAGCCGGCCAGAAGGAAGTTGCTGTTCGAATACTCATAGGCCTCACCCGGCGAGCGCGCGGGCTCGGCGGCGAACAGCGCAGGCGCCAGATCCTCCGTGGCCAACCCATGCGGTGGCCTGGCGCGCAACGCTGCGCGCAGGCCGGGCACATCCTCCCCGCCCGGGGAGCGTGGCAGGCCGCTGCGATGGGTCAGCAACTGGGCAATGGTGACCTTCGCGAGGGGCGATGCGGTCGCGCCGTGGCGGGCCAGCCGACGCGGCATGGCGCGCGCCAATGGCATGTCGAGCGCAAGCCGCCCCTGCGCGGCGAGCCGCGCGACGGCAAGGCCGGTGACGAATTTCGATAAACTCCAAACCGGCTGGCGCTGCGCCGGATCCCGCCCACCGAAACCCTCCAGGAGCACGAGCCGGCCACCGAGCGCGAGGGCGAGCACCCCATTGGCAACCTGGTTGCGCGCCATCCAGCCGGCGAAGGCCTCCGCCATCGGGGAGATCTGCGCACGCGCCGGCGTCGCAAGCCCCGCCGCCATGCCGGCCAACACAGCGCGTCGTCCGATCCGCACGCCACTCCTCTCCTCGCGCTGCCGCGAGGGGACGGTACGGGGTGGGCACGAGCGGCGGAAGGGCCTCGCCCCGCCCCTGGACCAGCGCCTCCACCCTGGCTAGACCGGACGCATCGGAGGATCGCCCCGCATGATCAACAAGATCGTCCAATCCATCGCCGAGGCGCTGCAAGGCGTGAAGGACGGCGCCACCGTGCTGATGGGCGGCTTCGGCGCCGTCGGTCAGCCGGATGAGCTGATCGAAGGCCTGATCGAGCAGGGCGCGAAGGACCTGACCGTCGTCGCCAACAATGCTGGCGCGGGCAAGGTCGGGCTCGCGAAGCTGATGGAAGTCGGGCGCGTCCGGAAGATCATCTGCTCCTTCCCGCGATCCGCAGGCTCCACCGTGTTCGAGGAGCTGTACCGCGCCGGGAAGCTCGAGCTTGAGATCGTGCCGCAGGGCACGCTGGCCGAGCGCATGCGCGCCGCCGGCGCCGGCATCCCGGCCTTCTACACGCCGACCGGCGCGGGCACGAAGCTCGCGCAAGGCAAGGAAGTGCGGGAGTTCAATGGCCGCGCGCATGTCATGGAATATGCGCTGAAGGGCGATGTCGCGCTGGTGGAGGGCTGGGAGGCCGACCGCTGGGGCAATTTGACCTATCGGGAGTCGGGGCGGAACTTCAACCCGGTGATGGCGATGGCCGCAGACCTCACCATCGCGCAGGTGCACCACATCCGCGAGCTTGGCGACATCGCACCGGACCACGTCCACACCGCTGGCATTTTCGTGAACCGCGTGGTCCGCGTGCATCGCGGTGCGCCTTGGGCCTGAGAGGAGACGCGATCATGTGGAACCGCACCCAGATGGCCGCCCGCGTTGCGCAGGACATCCCCGAAGGCTGGTTCGTCAACCTCGGCATCGGCATCCCGACCATGGTCGCCGACCATGTGCCGGTGGAGCGCGAGGTGATCCTGCATTCGGAGAACGGCATCCTCGGCATGGGCCCGGCGCCGGAGAAGGACAAGGTCAATGCCTGGCTGGTGAATGCCGGCAAACAGCCCGTGACGCTGCGTCCCGGCGGCAGCTTCTTCCACCATGCCGACAGCTTCGGGATGATCCGCGGCGGGCATATCGACCTCTGCGTGCTCGGCGCCTTCGAAGTGGCGGCGAATGGCGACATCGCCAATTGGGCGACCAGCGAGAATGACAGCGCGCCCGCCGTTGGCGGGGCGATGGACCTCGCGGCCGGCGCGAAGCGCCTTTGGGTGGTGATGGAGCACACGACGAAGGAAGGCGCGCCGAAGCTCGTCGAGCGCTGCTCCTACCCGCTGACGGCGATGGGCGCGGTAAGCCGCGTCTACACCAACCTCGCCGTGCTCGATGTCGTCCCCAGCCGCGGCTTTGTGGTGAAGGAGATCGTGCCGGGCCTCTCGCTCGCTGATCTCCAGGCGAAGACCGCCGCCCCGCTGCACACGGACGCCTGACGATGCGTGTCGCCGAACAGCGCGATGGCGGCGTCCTGACGCTGACGCTCGACTATCCCGAACGCCGCAATGCGCTGGCCATGCCGCTGCGCGAGGAGCTGCACCGTATCCTCGACGCCGCCCAGGGCGACGATGCCGTGCGCGCCATCGTGCTGACCGGCGCGGGCGGCGTCTTCTGCTCGGGCGGCGACATCTCCGGCATGAACGTCGCCGACAGCGAAACGGGGCGGGAGCGGATGCGGCGCACGCACCGCATCATCCGCCTGATGGTCGCCGGCCGCGTGCCGATCGTGGCGGCGGTGGAGGGCTGGTGCGTCGGCGCGGGCCTGTCCGTCGCCTGCGCGTCGGACACCATCGTCGCGGCCGAGGATGCGAAGTTCATGGCGGGCTTCGGCAAGGTCGGGCTGATCGCCGATCTCGGCCTGCCCTGGACCCTGCCCGCGCGCATTGGCGCCGGCCGCGCGCGCCAGTTCTTCCTCTATGGCACGCAGGTGGACGCCGTGGCGGCAGAGCGCATTGGTCTCGTGGACCATGTCGTGCCGAAGGGCGGCACGCTGGCGAAGGCGACGGAGCTTGCCACCTTCCTCGCCGCGCAGGCCGGGCTGCCGATCGCGCTGACGAAGCAGATCCTGGCCGAGGGCCTCGACCGCGCGCTGGAGGATGAGCGGCATTTTCAGACCGCCTGCTTCCTCAGCGCCGACCATGCCGAGGGCAAGGCCGCGTTCCTTGGCAAGCGGGAGCCGTCCTTCGGGCGGCGTTGACGTCAGCACGACACGGACAGAGCATGACGCGTCCCGACGGAGCGTGACGCGATGACCGAGTTCTGGCGCCTTCCCGCAACCGAGATCGCGGCCCTGGTGCGCGCGCGAAAGGCCAGCGCGACCGAGGTGGCGCGCGATGCGCTGGCGCGGCTCGACGCCGCGAACCCGGCCATCAACGCCATCGTCCAGCATCGCCCGGACGACACGCTCGCCGAAGCCGCGCGCGTGGATGCCGCCATCGCGCGCGGCGAGGATGCGGGGCCGATGGCGGGCGTGCCCGTCACCATCAAGGTGAATGTGGACCAGGTGGGATACGCCACGACGAACGGCCTCAGGCTGCAGAAGGATCACCTCGCGACCGAAGACAATCCGGTCGTCGCCAATCTGCGCAAGGCGGGCGCGGTGATCCTGGGGCGGACCAACACGCCGGCCTTCTCGCTGCGCTGGTTCTGCCGGAATTCGCTGCATGGCCACACGAAGAACCCCTGGCATCCGGGCATCACGCCGGGCGGGTCCTCGGGCGGTGCAGCGGCGGCAACCGCAGCGGGCATCGGCGCGGTCGGGCATGGCACCGATATCGGCGGCTCCATCCGCTACCCGGCCTATGCCTGCGGCATCCATGGGCTGCGTCCGACGCTCGGCCGCATTCCGGCGATCAACACCTCCTTCCCGGACCGGCACATCGGCGGACAGCTGATGGCGGTCTCCGGCCCGCTGGCGCGCACCATCGCCGATGTGAAGCTGGCCTATGAGGCGATGTGTGCGCGCGACATCCGCGAGCCCTGGTGGGTGGATGCGCCGATGCAGGGCCCGCCTGTGCCGAGGCGCGCCGCGCTCTGCGTCGCGCCCGAAGGCATGCCGACCGCGCCCGAGGTCGCGCGCGCGCTGCGCGATGCGGCGCATCGCCTGGAAGCCGCGGGCTGGACGGTGGAGGAGGTCGCGCTGCCGCCGCTGCGCGAACCTGCGCGGCTGCAGGCCATGCTGTGGCTCGCGGAAACCCGCCGCGGCCTCAACAAGGCCTTCGCGGCCGAGGGCGACCCGGATGCGAGCTTCGTCTATGCGCAGATGGAAGCGCTCTGCCCCGAGCCCGACCTGTTCGGCTTGATGGATGCGCTGCAGGCGCGCGCGGGCTTCGTGCGGCAATGGATGCAGTTCTTCGAGACCTATCCGGTGGCGCTCTGCCCGGTCTCGGCGGAACTGCCCTTCCCCGACCAGCTCGATGTCGAAAGCCCCGAGGCCTTCCGGCGCGTGATCGAGGCGCAGCTGACGCAGGTCGGCCTGCCTCTGATGGGCCTGCCGGGGCTGACAGTGACGACGGGGCTCGTCGGCCGCGTGCCGGTCGGCGTGCAGCTGCTGGCCGGGCGGTACCGGGAGGATTTGCTGCTGGAAGCGGGCGCTGCGATCGAAGCCGCGGGCGTGCCGGCGACGCCGGTGGACCCGGCTGCGTAGCGCTGCGCGCGGACGGGTGCTGCGCTACGCTTGCTTCCGCTCAATCAGGTCGCGGCGGATTTTGCGGCCGCGGGCGATGCGGTCCTCGATGTAATCCGCCTGGCCCCAGCGCACCGCGCGGCCCAGCGCCTGCGCATCCTCAGTGAAGCGCGCCAGCATCTCGAGCAGCGCTTCCCGATTGTTCAGGAACACGTCGCGCCACATCGTGGGATCGCTCGCGGCGATGCGGGTGAAGTCGCGGAAACCGCCGGCGGCGAATTTCAGCACCGCCTCCTTCGTCTCCTCCGCCAGATCGTCGGCCGTCGAGCAGATGGTGAAGGCGATCAGATGCGGCAGGTGGGAGACGATGGCGACGATCTTGTCATGCGTCGCGGGATCGAGCGTCTCCACCATGCTGCCGCAGCGGCGCCAGAACTCCTTGACCTTCTCCACCGCCGCGGGATCGGTGTCCGGCAGCGGCGTCAGCATGCAGTAACGACCCTCGAACAGCTCGGCGAAGCCGGCATCGGGGCCGGAATGCTCGGTGCCCGCCATCGGATGCGCGGGCACCAGATGCACGCCCGGCGGCAGCAGCGGCCCGAGGTCGCGCACCACGCTGCCCTTGGTGGAGCCGACATCGGTGATGACCGCGCCGGGCTTCAGATGCGGCGCGACGGTCGCCATCAGCCCGGCATAGGCGCCGACGGGCACGCAGAAGATCACGCAATCCGCACCCTGCACCGCCTTCGCGGGATCGGCTTCCACCACATCGGCGATGCCGAGCTCCGCCACGCGCTGGAGCGTCGCGGGCGTGCGCGCGTGCGCGACGACAGTGCGCGCAATGTCCCCGCGCGCCTTGGCCACGCGCGCGATGGACGAGCCGATCAGCCCGACGCCCAACAGGCAGAGCCGGTCGAACAGGGGCTCATCCGGCACGGGCGAAGGCCACCAGCGCCTCGGTGACGAGGCCGCATTCCTCGGCGGTGCCGATGGTCAGGCGCAGCATGTGCGGCAGGCCATAGCCGCCCATGGCGCGCAGGATCAGGCCGCGCGCGCGGAGGTGCGCATCCGCGGCCTTAGCGCGCTCGGCGGTGCCGAAATCCACCAGCACGAAATTGCCTTCGCTCGGCCAGACCTTGAGGCCGGCGGCGGTCAGCGCCTGCGTGACCTTCCCGCGCCATTCGGTGTTGTGCGCAACCGACGTCTCGACCCAGCCCGGCTCGGCGACCGCGGCGATGCCGGCTGCCATCACGGCCGCGTTCACATTGAACGGCCCGCGCACGCGCCCCAGCACATCCACGATCGCCGGCGGCGCGTAGCACCAGCCAAGCCGCATGCCGCCCAGCCCGAAGATCTTGGAGAAGGTGCGGCACATCACCGTATTCGTGGTCGCATCCACCAGCTTCACGCCGGGATCGTAGTCGGCGCGGGTGACGTATTCGGCGTAAGCGCTGTCCAGCACCAGCAGCACGTCGTCGCGCAGACCCGCGCGCAGGCGCTCCACCTCCGACTGCGGCAGGATGCTGCCGGTCGGGTTGTTGGGGTTGGCCAGGAACATCAGCCGCGTCCGCGGCCCGACGGCCGCGAGCAGCCCGTCCACATCGGCCGTCAGCTTCTTCTCCGGCACCTTGATGACGCGGCAGCCAGCCCAGCGGCCGGTCAGGTCGTACATCATGAAGCCATGCGCCGACATGATCAGCTCGGTCCCCTCCCCGCCATAGGCGAGGATGAGCATGGCCAGCAGTTCGTCGGAGCCATTGCCGCAGACGATCCGGCCGGCATCTAGGCCGAAGCGCGCGCCGATCGCCTCGCGCAAGGCGGTGGCGCCGCCATCGGGGTAGCGGTGGGCGTCCTTCGCACTGCGGGCGATCGCCTCGATCGCGCCGGGCGGCGGGCCGAAGGCGCCCTCGTTGGAGGACAGCTTGATCACCCGGTTCACGCCGGGGACCTTCGATTCCCCGCCGACATAGGGCTCGACCGACAGGATGGAGGGGCGCGGCATCACGGGCATGGCGGAAACCCTGCGGTCAGGCGGTGAAAGGGGCGGCGTAGGCGCCGAGAACGGTGGCACCCGACGCGGCCAGGCGAGCATCGCCCGGGGCGAGCATGCCGGGCAGCTCCGCCAGGGCGAAGCCCTCCGCCCGGGTCAGCACGGCGGGCGGCAGGCCGGCGGCGGCGAGTGCGGCCTCGGCGCCGTCTGGCAGGCGCACCAGGGTGCGGTCGTCACCGGACGGATCGGGCGGGGTCGGGGAGAGCAGGAAGACGGTCGGCCCGGACGGGCCAAAGAAGGGCAGGCGCGCCGTGACATGCAGGCGCAAGGGGGTCTCGGTGCGCCACCATCGGCCCGAAGGCGGCAGGGCGGCGAGTGCCGTCCGGCCTTCGGTGGCGGCGGCCAGCGCCGCGGCGTCGTCCGCGCAGCGCGTGACCGGCGCCGAGAGGCCGAGATGGTCGCGCAACACCTCGATCCCGGCCTCATCGAGCCAGGCGGCGGCCGAGAGCGGCGCCTGCAGCAGCGTGTGGGCGCAGAGCAGCTCGCGCCACAGCCGCACCAGCGCCCCGCGGGGCAGCGGCCCGGCATGGCGCGCCAGCAGGCGGCGGAGGATGATCGCCTCCCGCCCCGGCCGCAGGGCCGGGCCGGCGCCCTTGGTGCGGCTCGCGGCCAGCCGGGCGACGACGCCGGCCCGGCGCATCAGCAGGTCGTGGATGGCGTCGTCCAGCATGTCGATCTCCGCCCGCAGCGCGGCAAGATCGGCATGGGCGGCGGCAGGGGGCGCGGTGTCGGGCATCTGGATCCGGGTCCGACCGGTTCCATAGAGCGAGCCGCCCCCGGCGCCAAGGCAGCCGGCCGGCCCCTCGCAGCCTCGCCGGTTGCCCCGGGGCGGCGGCGCGCCTATTCCTTCGCCCCCTTGCGGCAGCCCAACGGGACATGAACGAGGCCCTCGCCCCTTTCCAGCAGCTCGAGCACCAGCGCGTCCTGTTCACGGACGGGCTTGCGCTCGATTGCGGGGCCGTGGTGGCGCCGCTCGCGGTCGCCTACCGGACCTATGGCAAGCTGAACGCGGCGCGCAGCAACGCGGTGCTGGTCTGCCATGCGCTGACCGGCGACCAGTATGTGGCCGAGCCCCACCCGCTGACCGGCAAGCCCGGCTGGTGGGAAGCGGTGGTGGGCCCTGGCAAACCGATCGACACGGACCGCTACTTCGTCATCTGCGCCAATGTGCTGGGCGGCTGCATGGGCTCCTCCGGCCCCGCCGAGCCGAAGCCGGATGGCAGCGGGCTGTGGGGCACAGAATTCCCCAGCATCACCATCCGCGACATGGTCCGCGCGCAGAAGCGCCTGGTGGAGCATCTCGGCATCGAGCGGCTGATGGCCGTGGTCGGCGGTAGCATGGGGGGCATGCAGGTCCTCGAATGGGCCGCGACCTATCCGGATATGGTGGTCGCCGCGGCGCCGATCGCGACCGCGACCTACCATTCCGCGCAGAACATCGCCTTCCATGAGGTCGGCCGCGCCGCGATCCATGGCGACCCCGATTGGAAGGGCGGCCGCTACTGGGTGGATGGCGGGATCCCTGAGAAGGGCCTGTCGGTGGCGCGCATGGTCGCGCACATCACCTATCTGTCCGAAGCGGCACTTGGCCGGAAATTCGGCCGGCGGCTGCGCGGGGCCAGTGCGCTGACCTTCCTCGAAGACGTCTTCGAGGTGGAAAGCTACCTGCGCTACCAGGGCAGCACCTTCGTCCGCCGCTTCGACGCCAACTCCTACCTGACCATCACGCGGGCGATGGATTTCTTCGACCTCGCGGCAGAGCATGGCGGCGAGGTGGCCGCCGCCTTCCGCGGCACGCAGACGCGCTTCCTCGTCGCCTCCTTCAGCAGTGACTGGCTGTTCCCGACCGAGGAAAGCCGCGCGCTGGTGCGCGCGCTGAACGCGGCGGCGGCGAATGTGAGCTTCGTCGAGATCGCGACCGACAAGGGCCACGACGCCTTCCTGCTGGACGAGCCGGTGTTTCACCGGGCGCTGGGTGGTTTCCTGCGCGGCGCCGCGCAGAAGGCGGGGGTCTGACCATGCCGGACGCCCCGCAGGAAATCCGCTTCGTCGCGAAGAATATGCGGCTCGACCTCCGCCTGATCGCGGAGATGATCGAACCGAACACCCGCGTGCTCGACATCGGCTGCGGCGATGGCGCGCTGGTTGAACACCTGATCCGCGCCAAGGGCGCCGATGCCCGCGGCATCGAGATCGACATGGCGGAGGCGACCGAAGCCGTCGCCGCCGGCCTGCCGGTGATCCATGGCGATGCCGATGCGGACCTCGCCTTCTACCCCGACGGCGCCTTCGACTATGTGGTGCTTTCGCGCACGCTGCAGGCGGTGGAACGGCCGCGCGAAGTGCTGCGGCAGATGCTACGCATCGGGCGCTACGCCATCGTCTCCTTCCCGAATTTCGGCCATTGGCAGCTGCGCTGGAAGCTGCTGACCACGGGCCGCATGCCGGACAACGACACCTGGGACCGCCCCTGGTACGAGACGCCGAACATCCACCCCTGCACGATCCGCGACTTCTTCGCGCTCTGCGCCAAGGACGGCTATGTGGTGGAACGCTGGCTGGCGGTGGACGATAAGGGGCTCGGCACGCCCTGGAAGCGCTCGCCCTGGCTCGCCAATCTGTTCGGCGAGCAGGGGTTGTTCCTGTTGCGGCGGAGCTGAGCCGGGCACTGAGCCCGAACCGGGCCGCGCATCAGTGCGGAACGCTGCTGGCGCGTGCCGCCACACCCTGCTCCGGCACCAGCGCGGCGGCCATCGCCGCATGCTGCGCCGCCGCCTCCGCCCCCAGCCGCCGGCACTCGGCCTCGACATAGGCCAGCATCATCACCAGGGCGGAGCGGTCGGTCGGCTTGGTGTCTGTGTTCATCGCGGCCTCTTCTGCCCGGGCATGTCCATGGTCCTTGGCGGCGCACCACCAGGGGCGGTGCAACCGGGGCAGGCTTGGCATGCCGCTCACGCCGGCGTGAAGACGCAATCGCTCGGGCCGATCTTCAACTTGAGGTTGATCCACTGCCGAACTATAGGCAGATGACCCCCATCCTGGGGACCGCGCACGAAAAGAACCCCGGCGGTGATGCCGCCGGGGGGAGTTAAGGGAGGAAACGTCCAGGAACGTCCGTGCGGCGCCTTGGCGCCTCGGGACATGGGGAAGGCTAGCCAACCCGGCGTCACGCTTCCTTGATCCAGGTCAAGCCGCAGCGGCCTGGTGCGCTCGAAGGTCGTTTGCCCTATCGCTCCGACCTTGCAAGGATGGGGCCTGGGCGGCACATGCCTTGCGCCGCATCGGAAGAACCACAGAAGGGAAAGCTGCATATGGCACGGGTGGCTCTCGTCACAGGCGGGCAGCGCGGCATCGGCGCTGCGATCAGCGAGGCGTTGCAGGCCGCGGGGCGGAAGGTCGTCGCCTCCTATGCCGGCAATGACGCTGCGGCCCAGGCCTTCACGGAACGGACCGGCATTCCCTGCTACAAATTCGATGTCGCCGATTTCGACGCCTGCCTCGCGGCGGTGCAGAAGATCGAGGCCGAGGTCGGCCCGATCGAGGTGCTGGTGAACAATGCCGGCATCACGCGCGATGCGATGATGCGCAAGCTGACGCGCCAGATGTGGGACGACGTCATCGATACCAACCTCGGCAGCTGCTACAACATGTGCAAGGCCGTGTGGGACGGGATGAGCGCGCGGAAGTTCGGCCGCATCGTCAACATCGGCAGCGTCAACGGCCAGGCCGGCCAGCTCGGCCAGGTGAACTATGCCGCGGCGAAGTCCGGCATCCACGGCTTCACCAAGGCGCTGGCGCTGGAAGGCGCCCGCAACCAGATCACGGTGAATGCCGTGGCACCTGGCTATGTGGACACAGAGATGGTGCGCGCCGTGCCCGCCGATGTGCTGGAGAAGATCATCGCGCGCATCCCGCGCGGGCGTCTCGGCACGGCGCAGGACATCGCGCGCGGCGTGTCGTTCCTGACCGCCGACGAGGCCGATTTCATCACCGGCTCGACGCTGTCCATCAATGGCGGGCAGCACATGTACTGAGCCTTCAGGCGCCGGCTGCGCCCGGCGCCCCTGATGGTCTGTGCGCAGGGCCGCTTTCGCGGCCCTGTTGCGTTGTGCAGAGTGGGAGGGCGCGCATGACCTGGTTGGTCGTGGCCTTCGACGGCACGGATGCCGAAGCGCCGGCGCGGCGGATGGCGGCGCGCGACGCGCATGTCGCGCACATCACCGCAGCAGCGCGGGATGGGCAGCTGCTGCTCGGCCTGCCGCTGCATGACGAGAACGCCCACAGCCTCGGCTCGCTGATGGTGATCGACGGCGACCGCGCCGCGCTCGATGCCTATCTCGCCGCCGAGCCCTTCGCGACCTCCGGCGTCTGGCATCGCACCGAGCTCCATCCCTTCCGCATCGCGCCACTGCCCTACGCGCCCTGGCCGTCTGCCGGCAGCGCCATGCCGGGGCCGCGCAGCCACACCATCGTCATCGCCCGCGACGGCACCGATGCAGGCGCCGAGGCCCGTCGCCTCACCGCGCGCCCCGCCCATTTCGAGCGTGTGCGCTCGATCGCCGAGGACGGCACGCTGCTCTTCGGCGGCGCGATCCTCGACGAGGCCGGCACGATGCGCGGCTCCATCGCGGTCACGCGCCACATGGACCACGCCGCCGCGCAGCGCTTCTGGGCGGCCGATCCTTATGTGCAGCAGGGCGTCTGGCGCGACATGGACTGGTACGCCACGCTGCTGCGGCCGCTGCCCTACCGGCCCCTGCCCCGCGCCTGACGAAGGCGCGGCCGGCGCTTCGGTGCGCCGGTCTTCGTCGCGGCCGCGACCCAGGCGGACTGGCCGCGCCGGACGGCGTTGGCCGCATGACCCATCCACCAGCCGGCGGCACGGTTGGCGACGGAGAGGAACAGGCTGCGCGGGGTGGCCTTCATACAGGATCAACGCCCTCCGGCTTCGCGGGTTTGCGCCGCGCGGCTATGACGTCGCCCCATGTCCCCCGCCACGCTGGCCGGTTGCGGCGCGCTGATCCTCTGGGCGTTTCTGGCGCTGCTCTCGCGGCTTGCGGCGGGCATTCCGCCCTTGCAGCTCACCGCGATGGGCTTTGCCATCGGGGGCAGTGTCGCGCTGCTGGTCGTGCTGGCGCGCGGGCAGGCGGCGGCGCTGCGGCAGGGCGGGCTGGCCTGGGCGCATGGGGTCGGCGGGCTGTTCGGCTACCACGCGCTCTATTTCCTCGCCTTCGCGCTGGCACCGGCGGTCGAGGTCAATCTGATCAACTATCTCTGGCCGCTGCTGATCGTGCTGCTCGCGGCGCCGCTACGCGGCATGCGGCTCGGCCCGGCGCGGCTTGCGGGGGTCGCGCTTGGCTTCGCCGGCTGCGCGCTGCTGGTCGGGCCCGGCGCCGCCTTCCCGCCGGAGGCGATCCCCGGCTTCCTCGCCGCGCTCGGCTGCGCCGTGGTCTGGGCGGTCTATTCCGTCACCGCCGGCACGCCGCGCCTTGCCCGCGTGCCAACGGAAGCGGTGGCGGGATTCTGCCTCGCCTCCGCCCTACTTGCCGCGCTGCTGCACCTCATCTTCGAGACCACCGTCGTACCGGATGCGCGGCAATGGTTCGTCGTGCTGGCGCTCGGCCTCGGGCCGGTCGGGGCAGCCTTCTTCCTGTGGGATGTCGGCATGAAGCGCGGCGACCCCAGGCTCCTCGGCACGCTGGCCTATGCGGTGCCGGTCGCCTCCACTTTGCTGCTGATCGCCGCCGGTGAGGGCGAGATGTCGGCGCGGGTGGCCGCCGCAACGCTGATGGTCGCTGGCGGCGGCTTCATCGCCGCCCGCGCCCGCTGATCAGCCCGGCTTGCGCAGCAGCGCACGCACGACTTCGGCCCGCCCCTGGTGACGCGGGCCCTCATCCAGGCTCACGGTGCCTTCCAGCAATTCCAGCACCTCAAGCCCGGCAAACAGCTCCTCCACGATCGCGCGCGACCACAGCAGCTCCGGCATCTTCGGCCCGCCGCTGCGGCGGCCCTGCTGCGCCGGCGTGAAGCATTCGAGCGCGAGCAGCCCGCCCGGCGCCAGCGCGCGCAGCACGCCACGCGCGGCCGCCGCGCGGTCCGCGGGCGGCAAATGCAGATAGATCCAGGCAACAAGATCGAAGCCGCCCGCCGGATAATCCCAGGCGGCGGCATCCGCGACGACGGTGCCGAGCGTCACGCTGCGCGCGGCCGCCAGCCGCGCCGCCTTCGCCATCCCCACCGGCGACCAGTCGACCGAGGTGACGGCCAGGCCTTGCTGCGCCAGCCAGACGCCGTTGCGCCCTTCCCCATCCCCGAGCGCCAGCGCACGCATCCCCGGCGCGAGCCAGGGGCGCAGCGCCTCCAGATAGCGGTTCGGCGCCTCGCCGAACTGGAAGTCACCGGAGGTGTAGCGCTCATCCCATGCGAGGCTCGTGCTCATGCACGACCTCGCATGGGGCTTTGGTCCGCGCGCCTGCGGCGCGACGCCAGAGAGGTGCTCATCGCCCCGGCTCCCATCCCACCGGCGCCAGTTCGAAGCCGGAAAACTCGAAGGCCGGGCTCACGGTGCAGCAGACCAGCGACCAGCGCGCCGCCGCCGGCCGCGCCGACTGCCACCAGCCCTTCGGCACGACGCCGAGCAGCGCCTCCCCGGCGCCGAGATCGGGGCCGAGGCGAAGCTCCCGCACCGGCCCGCGCTCGGTTGCGGCGAGCGACAGCACCAGCGGCCCGCCGCCCTGCCAGATCCAGAGCTCGGCGGCATCCACGCGATGCCAATGGCTGCGCTCCCCGGCATCGAGCAGGAAGTTGATCGCCGTGCCCGCGCCACGCCCACCACCGGGCGGCACGTCGCGCCAGAGCTCGCGGTAATGCCCGCCCTCGGGGTGCGGGGCGAGGCCGAGCGCGGCGACGACCGCCGCCGCGCTGAGCCCCGGATCGCGGAGGTCCAAGCGTCAGGCCTTGGGCGGCGCCGTGCGCGCCATCGGCGGCAGCTCCGAGACCTGCGCAAACCAGGCCGCAAGGCGCGGATGCGCCTCGCGCCACGGCTCGCCCGCGAAGCGGAAATCCAGGTAGCCCAGCGCGCAGCCGACCGCGATGGCGCCGATATCCGTCAGCCCCTGCGGCGGAGCGGCCTCGAGCGCCGCGAGGCCGCGCTCCACCGCCGCCTTCTGCCGCGCCAGGAAGGCCGTGCGCGTCTCGTCCATCGGCTTGCCGAAGCGCATGCGCCGCGCCACCGCCGCATCCATGATGCCGTCCGCCAGCGCATGCATGGTGGAAATGCGGATCCAGCGATGCGTGCCAGAGGTCGGGAACAGCGCCGAGGCCTCCCCGATCGTGTCGAGGTATTCGCAGATCACCGGGCTGTCGAAGACCGCAAGGCCGTCATCCGTGACGAGGCTCGGGATCTTCGACAGCGGGTTGCTCTGCAGCAGCTCCGCAGGGGAGCCGTGCGGGTCGGTCGCGACCAGCTCGATCCGGTTGTCGATGCCGCGCGCAATGGCACAGGCCAGCACCTTGCGGGCAAAGGGGCTCGCGGGGCTGTAATGCAGCTTCATCATCCTGGGACGGCTCCTCTCAGCGGAAATGGTTCTTGGCCTCGCGGCGCGCGGTGAATTCAGCAAGGTCGCGCGCGCGAAGGAAGGGGTTGGCGGCCAATTCCTGCGCCAGCGTGGTCGGCACGCTCGGCCGCCCCGCGGCCCGCAGCGCCCCGGCCGCCTCGGCTTCGGCCTTCAGCGCGGCATTGTCAGGGTCCACATGCAGGGCGAAGCGGGCATTGGCCTCGGTGTATTCATGCCCGCAGCAGAGCCGCGTATTCGCCGGCAGCCTGGCGACGCGCCGCAGCGAATGCCACAGCGCCTCCATCCCACCCGCTTCCAGCGGCCGGCCGCAGCCGAGGCCGAAGATCACGTCACCGCAGAGCAGGACGTGATCGGCCACGAAGTGGAAGGCGATGTGGCCGGTCGTGTGGCCGGGCAGGTGCAGCACCGCGGCCCGCGCGGCGCCGAGCGGCACCAGATCGCCCTCCTTCACCACCAGGTCGAGCGGCGGCAGGCGATGTGCATCGAGCGCGGCCCCGACCACCTTCGCCGCTGGGAAGCGCGCCTTGAGCTCGGCGACGCCGCCCACATGGTCGCCGTGGTGGTGGGTCAGCAGGATCGCATCGAGCCGCCCGCCCGCGGCTTCGACCGCCGCGATGGCCGGGCCGGCCTCGCCGGGGTCGCAGACCGCAACCGCGCCGGTCGGCCCGTCGCGCAGCAGCCAGAGGTAATTGTCCTGGAGGCAGGGAACCGCCTCGACCTTCAGAGTCATGCCGCCTCCTCCCACGCCAGGGCCGTGCCATCGGACCCCCGGACGTCGTATAACACCGCTTGTCATGACGACCGAGGTCCACGGTCTGGCCGCCTTCTACGGCTCGCGCGCGGGTGACACCGCGGCGCGGCTGGTCGCGGCGCGGCTGGCAGCGCTCTGGCCGGCGCTGCCCGGGCAGTCGGTGCTGGGGCTTGGCTGGGCCTCGCCCTATCTCGGCCTCTGGCGGCGCGAGGCTGACCGCTGCATCGGGCTGGTGCCGTCGCATCTCCACGACGCGCATGGGTTGCGCCCGGACCGCAGCCCCTCCGCCACGCTGCTGGCGGAGGAGGAGCACCTGCCCTTCCCCGACGCCAGCTTCGACCGTGTGCTGCTGGTGCATGGGCTGGAGGCGGCGGAGAATGCGCGGCGCCTGCTGCGCGAGGTCTGGCGCGTGCTGCGCGATGATGGGCGGCTGATGCTGGTGGTGCCCAACCGCACGGGGCTGTGGGCGCATCTGGACCGCACGCCCTTCGGCCATGGCCAGCCCTATTCGCGCGGCCAGATCGCGCGGCTGCTGGCGCGCCATCTGTTCCGCACCGAGCGTCAGGACACGGCCTTGTTCGTGCCGCCCTATGGGCTGAGCCGGATCGGCTCGCTGGCGCCGGCGCTGGAACGCACCGGCCGGCTGCTCTGCCCGCGGCTCGCCGGCGTTTTCATCGTGGAGGCGGAGAAGGACCTTTTCGCGGCCCTGCCGGCCGGCGCGGTCACCGTGCGCCGGCGCGTTCTGGTTTCGGCGGGCGCCTGACCGCGACGCCATCAACCAGCGGGTAACCGCAGCCGTGCCAGGGTTGCGGGATGCAAGCCTCGACCGCGCAGATCCTCCCCCCTGACGAAGCGCTCCGGGCTGCGCTCGGCGCGGAGTTGGCGCCCCGCCTGGCGGAGCTGCGGAGCTTCGTTGACCGCCGCCTCGCGGAGTTGAGCGCAGAACTCCATGCCAGCGTCGAGCTTGCCGACATGGGAGAGGCGCGGATTTCGGGCGAGATCGCGCGGATGCACGAGCAGATCGCCCAGCTTGTTGCCGTGCCGGCCGCCGCCACGCGCAACAGCGGGCTCGAGCTGGAGGCGGTGGTGCAGGTGACGGAGCAGGCCGCCAACACGATCATGGAAGCCGCCGAGGCGATCGGCGACTGGATCGCCGGCGGGCGCGATGGTGCGATGGCGCCTGCCATCGTGGAGCGCGTGAACGCGATCTTCGAAGCCTGCGCCTTCCAGGACCTGACCGGCCAGCGCATCCGCCGCGCCATCCAGCACCTGCAGCAGGTGGAGGGCGCGCTGAAGACCATGCTGCCCGAGGGTGCGGTGGCCGATCGCCCGAAGCTGGAGGTACGCACCCAGCTCCGCACGGTGGAAGCGCCGAAAAGCGCCGCCGACCTGGCCCAGGCCGATATCGACGCGCTGCTGAACGGGTAGCGGCCGACCGCGCAGCGTGACGACGCCCCCGGGACGGGGGCGCATCACCGCGCGGTCGTTACCGCGCGAGCGTTACCGCTCGACCGTCAGTGCGCGAGCGTTACCGCTCGACCGTCAGTGCGCGAGCGTTACCGCTCGACGCACATCGCCACACCCATGCCGCCGCCGATGCACAGCGTGGCGAGGCCGCGCTTCGCGCCGCGGCGCTGCATCTCGAACAGCAGAGTGTTCAGCACGCGCGCGCCGGACGCACCGATCGGGTGACCCAGCGCGATGGCGCCGCCATTCACATTCACCTTCGCCGGATCCCAGCCCAGATCCTTATTCACCGCGCAGGCCTGCGCGGCGAAGGCCTCGTTCGCCTCGATCAGGTCGAGGCTGTCGAGGCTCCAGCCCGCCTTCTGCAGCGCCTTGCGGCTGGCCGGGATCGGGCCGGTGCCCATGATGGACGGGTCCACCCCCGCCGTCGCCCAGCTGACGATCCGCGCCATCGGCGTGATGCCGCGCTTCGCCGCCTCGGCCGCGCTCATCACCACCGCGACCGCCGCACCATCATTGATGCCGGACGCATTGCCTGCCGTGACCGTGCCGTCCTTCGCGAAGGCCGGGCGGAGCTTCATGAGCACATCCATCGTCGTCTCGGGCTTCGGATATTCGTCATTCTCGACGACGACATCGCCCTTGCGGCCCTTCACCGTCACCGGCGCGATCTCGTCCTTGAAGCGGCCGGCCTTCATCGCTTCGCCGGCCTTGCGCTGGCTCTCGGCGGCGAAGCGGTCCTGCTCCTCGCGCGTCAGCTGGTACTTCTGCGCGACATTCTCGGCGGTGTTGCCCATGTGATAGCCGTGGAAGGCGTCCCACAGCCCGTCCTTCAGCATGGTGTCCACCAGCTCGAGGCTGCCCATCTTCTGGCCGGCGCGCAGATTCGCGCAGTGCGGCGACTGGGTCATGCTCTCCTGCCCGCCGGCGACCACAATGGAGGCATCGCCCGTGGCGATCTGCTGCGCCGCGAGTGCCACGGCCCTGAGGCCAGACCCGCAGAGCTGGTTGATGCCGAAGGCGGTGCGCTCAACCGGGATGCCGGCGGCCACCGCGGCCTGGCGCGCGGGGTTCTGGCCGGCACCCGCCGACAGGATCTGGCCGAGGATCACCTCGTCCACCTCCTCCGGCTTCACGCCGGCGCGGGCGAGCGCGGCCTGGATCGCCACCTGGCCCAGGGCATGCGCGGGCAGGGAGGCAAAGGCCCCGTTGAAGGACCCCACCGGGGTGCGCGCGGCGGAGGCGATGACGATCTCGGTCATGGGGGTACTTGTCCCTTCTCCGGGTTGCTGACGTGGACGGCAGTCTGGGGTGCGCAGGGCTTCGCTACAAGCCGCGAAGCCATGACAGAAGCGGGCGCCAGAGCGCCGCTTCCGCCCCTGTCCCCGCCGCCATGCCGATATGGCCGGCCGCGGCCTCATGCAGCACGGCGCCGGGCGGCAGACGGGCAACAAGCGCCCGCGCGGAGGCCGGGGGGACGATCCGATCGCGATGCGGGACAGCCAGGAAGGCCGGTACGCAGAGCGCCGCCGGGTCCACCACGGCACCGGCGATCCGCCAGGCCAGCCGCGCGGGCGTGTTGGCGCCGTACCAGCCGCCGAGCGTCTCTCGTGCCACAGGGGCGGCGAGCGGCACGCCGTCATTCAGCCAATCCTCCAGCGCGACGAACAGCGCCGCGCGCGCGGAAGCCTGGTCCATGCGGGCGAAGGCGCGGAACTTGGCCGGAATCCCCCAGGGGTCGAGGCCCGCGAAGAGGGTCTGGATCACATCCACGGGAAGCGTGCCCGTGGCCTCAAGCACAGGCTCCAGCCCCGGCAACAGCGCGGCCGCGGCGCTGGCGCGGGCCATATCCTCAGGCGTCGCGTGGAAATCCCAGGGCGTCGCCAGCAGCCCGAGCGCGGCCACGCCCTCGCCCCCCTTGGCCGGCCGGCGCAGGGCGGCCGCCAGCGCCAGCAGCCCGCCCATGCAATAGCCCACCAGCACGACAGGGCCGGGGATGGCCATCAGCGCGCGCTCGAGCCGCCCCGCCACATAGTCGGTCAGCGTGAAGGCGCGCTCGGCCTCATCCGGGAACCCCCAGTCGAGCAGCAGCGGCCGCACGCCCTCCCCGGCCAGGAAGCGCAGCAGGGAGCGGCCTTCCATCAGGTCCAGCACCTGCGCGCGATTGACCAGGGACGGCACGAAGACCACCGCGGGCCCCGCGGCGCCGGGGATGCCGTAATCCAGCAGCCGCGTACCGCCCTCGGTCCAGATGGCGGGTGGGTCGGGCAGGCGGCGCTCGAAAGGGTGGCGGCGATAGGCGGCGATGCCGGCCAGCAGCGCGCGATCCTCCCGCAGCAGGCGGCGCAGCACCGCCGCCCGGAAGGCCTCAGGCGCGTGGGCGCCGGCGGCGAGGCGGCCGCGAATCCGATTGAGCTCGTCGCGGCCGGCCTTCGAGATCGGCCAGGCGTCGCTCCAGCTCGGCCAGGCGCTGCCGGAGGGCGGGATCGGCAGGCTGCCCATCACCGCCAGCATCCCCCGCCCGGCTCCCAGCATCAGGTGCAGCGGCAGCGGGCGCGGGCCGCGGCGTCGGAGGGGCGCTGTCATGCGCGGGCCAGGCTGATGGCCAGGCCGGCGCAGTACGGCCAAAGGGCGGGGACGAAGCGGCCCGGAACCAGGCGGCGCCCAAGGCCGCGAAGACGGAGGCCGCGGCGGACCAAGCCGCCGCAGCCTCGCGGTCGGCGGCCAGCGCGGCCAGCTCGCTCTGCCACAGCGTGATCCAGTCCTCGGCGAGGCGCTCGACCTCCGCCTCCTCGGCCGTCGGCCGATCCCCGCTCATCCGGGCTCCCCCCTGCGTGTGCCATAGGGATCGCAGCCGCAGCCGGAAGGCAAGGCGCCAAATTCATCGCATCTGATGTTTCGCAGCGCATCATAGGCCATGATAGCATTCGTCCCAGGCGGCGGGACGGCCGCGCGGAAGGCGATCGCATGTCACAGGACACCACAAATCCTTCGCCGGACCCGGCAGAGGCACCGGCCAGCCCCCCCGTCGTGGTCAAGAAATACGCGAACCGGCGGCTCTACAACACCGAAAGCTCGTCCTACGTCACGCTCGAGGACCTGGCGGGCATGGTCCGGAACGGGCGGCACTTCGTCGTCTATGACGCGAAGACCGGCGACGACATCACCCGATCCGTGCTGACCCAGATCATCGTCGAGGAGGAAGCGAAGGGGCGCAGCCTGCTGCCCACCTCCTTCCTGCGCCAGATCATCGGCTTCTACGGCGACAGCATGCAGGCGCTAGTCCCGCGCTATCTGGAAAACGTCATGGGCGCCTTTTCGCGCCAGCAGGACCAGGTGCGGCGCACGGTCGAACAGTCCATCGGCGGCTTCAACCCCTTCGGCGGGCTGGAGGAGATGGGCAAGCAGAACATGGCGATGATGGAGCGCGCCATGACCCTGTTCGCGCCCTTCCGCCCCGCGCATGAGACCGCCGAGCCCGGCGGCGAGGCCGCGCGCATCGCCGCCCTGCAGGCCGAGGTGGAGCGCCTGAAGCGCCAGATCGAGTCCCTGCAGGCCGGCCGCAAGGCCGAGGGCTGAGATACCGCTTCGGCGGCCCGGCTCAACCCGCCCCGTCGCGCGCCCAGGCGATGCCGGCCTCGGCCAGCGTCGCCTCCAGCAACCCACGCTCCAGCCGCACATGGCGCACCAGCAGGCGCACGTAGGCGGCGACGAAATCCGGGCCATGCCCGGCATGGCTACCATCCACCTCCGCCGTCAGGGCGTGCGCGATCTCATGCAGCAGCACCCAGCTCGGCAGTTCGGGCGGCGCCTCGATCGCGGTGCGGCTGGCACGGGCGACGGTGCGGCGCGCCTGCTTCGGCAGGGGCCGCACGCGCGGCGGCCAGCGCCGGCCTTCCGCCGCCCAGACATGGTCCACCAGCGCCTGCAGCCGAGCGAAGGGCACGAGGCTGCGGTCGCGCGGGGCGATGACCGCATCCTCCCACGCATAAAGTCGGCGCGCCGCGCTGTCGTGGCGGCTCACATCAAGCGCACGAAGGTTTCACCTTCGTGCCCCTCAAACGCCGGGCGGGCCGCATCCGCGGCCCTTGGCTTCGCGGCACTTGCCGCGGCGCGCATTCGCGCGCTAGGCCCTTCGGGCCGCAGGGCAGGACTTCGTGCGTTTGGCGTCATCGCTTCGGCAGGCGCCCCGCCGCCGGCCCGGCGCCGAGCGGACGCTCAAGCCCGACGCGCCCGCCCGCCTCGCGCCCACGGCCATAAGCTCCCTTGTCGCGCACGACGGTGCTGCGCGTGACGGTGCGCAGCCGCACGCCGAGCGCCCGAAAGCCGTCCTCGATCTTGCGTTCCTTCAGCAGCACCAGCGCCGTGCCGCCCGCGCCCGGCTGCTGGGCGCTGGCCTGCGCGGCCTGTTCGGTCGCGCGGCGATGGGCGCCAAGTTCCTCCAGCCGGGCGGCGATACGGTCGGCGAAGCCGATGCGGAAGCTGCGCAGCGCCGCCTGCGGCGCCACGCGGGAGCGGGCATAATCCGCGCTCTGGCGATAGCGCGCCTCTTCCCAGGACAAAGCGCCGGCGACGACCTGCATCAGGTACTCCGCCATCTGCACATCGGGCTCCAGGCCGAAGATGACGTAGTCAGCCCGCCCCACCGTCCAACCGCGGCAGCCGGTGAAGCGCAGCAGCGCCGGGAAGAGCCAGTTCATCGCCTGGCGGCGCGGATCGTCGAAGATCAGCGTGCGCTGGATGCAGGCTTCCTCGCGCAGCTCCACCTCGGACATCGACAGGCCATAGACCTCGAGCAGCTCGCCCACCTTGGCAGCGGCGACCATCGCCTCGGCTTCCGAGCAGCCGCGCTCCACCGTCCGCGATGCCAGCGCGCGGATGCGGGCCTTCACCTTCGCCAATTCGTCGGAGCGGTCCATGACGCGCCTCTAGCATGGCTGCGACACGGCCTGCAGGGGTCAGGCTGAGGCGGGCTCCGCGAACCAGGCCTCGAAAGCCGCGAAGGTGGCCAGCGCGCCCTCGATCATGGCGGCACGCGGCACTGCGCTGGCGCCGGCGGCCTCGATCGCGTCGCAGCAGGCGCGCCACATCGCGCCATGCTGCGCGCCATGCCCCATCAGGAAGCGCCGCCCCTCTTCGCCCGGCGGCAGGATGGCATCCAGCGCCCGGGCCAGCTGCCGCCCGCCCAGCGTCGAGCCTTCCGCCACATAAAGCCCGCCGAGTGCGGCCTCGGCAGTCACGAAGCGCGGCATGGGCGCGAGCGGCACCTCGGCCGCCGCGCCGAGCCAGGCGAGGTCCGCGCGCAGCAGATGCACCCGTCGCCGCGCCGCGAGATCGAGGCCGAAGCCGGCCAGCGAGGGCGCCTGCGCCAACCGCGCCTCCAGTGCCGCATGGAAGCCAAGCTTGCGGCGCAGCAGCGCGGCGTACTCGGCGCGGGAAAGCCGCCCTTCGGCAAGCGCATGAAACACCGGGATCGCATGCAGCCTGAGATGCGCGGCTTCCGTCGCCGCGCGGAGCGCCTCACGCGCGCCAGGCGGTCGGGACAGGCCGTCAGGCATCGTCCGGGCGGTCGGGCTTCGCCTCCGCCAGGTGGCGCGCCAGCATCTCCAGAACCTCTGTCGTGCGCGCGACAGACGCACGCACGCTTTCGAGCATCGCCGGCATGCGCGACGCCTCCACCCCCTCGGCGATCTCGAGCGCGGCGAGCTGCGCGTTCTCGACCAGGGAGGCCAGGATGCCCTGGAACGCGATGTCGGCGTTGCGGTCGAGCCAGCCGGCGCGCGTGCGATGGCTTTCCCCGATCACGTCGTGGAAGCGCTTGCGCGCTGCATCGGCAGCCTTGCGCTCGCCGAGGTCATTGAACAGCACGACGAAGCCCAGCACGCGGTCGGGCGAGGAGAAGACCGGATCGGCGCGCACCAGCATCGGGCGGCCGGCCTGCTCGTCATCCGCCAGCCGCACTTCGCCGCTCCAGGACTGGCAATTCTCCAGCAGGTCGTGCAGGCGGCGGCGGATCTCGGCCGGGTTGGCGAAGAAGGGCGCCAACTCCTCGACCCGGCGGGGCCTGGCGCCGCGCAGCGCCGGCAGCAGCCGGTCGAAGGCCTCGTTGGCCAGCGCGATGCCGCCGCGCGCATCGCAGATCACCACCGGCTGCTCGGAGGCGACGACCTGGCGGCGCACCTGCGCCAGCTGGTCCTCGGCCAGCAGCATGCGGACGGAGCGGAACTGGATCACGACATCGGCCACCGAATCGCCGATCAGCCGCGCAGTGGCGAGGTCCTTCGGCGTCCAGGGTTCGGCGCAGCCTTCCACCACCTCATGCCACTTCGCGAAGGAGCGGCGGGGCGAGATGGTCTGGATGCCATCGCGGACCTCGATCTCCTTCCGCGGGTCGCCGCCCCAGACCAGGGTCCGCGGCTGTTCGGGGCGGAACCAGATCAGATACTCGCCAGGGGAGGCAGAGATCGACATCCCCAGCACGCCAGCCGCGACCGGCGTAACGGCGTTGAGGTCCGGCATCTCCTGCCGCAGCGAGTTTGTCGCCGTCGGCGCGCCGCGCGGGCGCGTGTCGAGCCAGGCGCCGAGCTGGCGCAGAAGGTCGGTGCCAGGCACATCGCCCAGCGTCTGCACCTGGCCTTCGAACAGCAGCGCCGCGCCATTCGCGCCGAGCGGCTGCAGCAGCGTCGCCGGGCTGTCGAACAGCGCCGCGCGCCAATCGCCTTCGCGCGTGATGGCTTCTACCAGCCGCTGCTCCAGGCGGCGTACGGAGAGCTCGGCCTGCGCCTGCACGAAGGATTCGAGTGCTGCGATGCGCGTCCCAAGCGCTTCGGCCAGAAGGTCGCAGGCGGCGCGGACGGTCACGGGCACGCGCCGCGGCGTCTCATGATGGCAGGCGACAAGGCCCCAGAGCCTGCCGCCGACCATGACCGAGCAGACCAGCGTCGCGCTGACGCCCATGTTCTTCATATACTGCACATGCATCGGCGAGACGCTGCGCAGCAGGCTGAGGGACATGTCGAGATCGGCGCCCGTGAGCGGGTTCAGCCGGGGCTCGAGCGGAACGGGCTGGTAGGCTGCATCGACCACCACCCGCAGGCGGTTGCGCTCATAGAGGCGCCGCGCGACCTGCGGGATGTCGGAGCCCGGATAGCGGTTGCCGAGATAGGGTTCGAGACCGGCGCGGCGCTGCTCGGCAAAGACCTCGCCATGCCCTTCTTCGGCGAAGCGATAGATCATGACGCGGTCATGGCCGGAGACATCGGCGAAGACCCGCGCGGCTTCCTCGCATAACGGGCGGAGCGCGTAGCAGGACAGGAAGGCCTGCAGCGCGCTCTCCACCCGGCGGGCGATGTCCGGCTGGGGCAGCGCCGGTTCCAGCTCCACGATCAGCCCACCGGCGGGCGGGCGGTGCAGCACCGCGTCGAATTCCGCCCCTGCCGCGCCGGCGCGCAGCCGCAGCGCGACCGGCACGCCGTCCAGCGGCTCGATCGTGCGCGGCAGGATAAAGGCCGCGAGATCACCACCCAGATCGCGCAGCTTCCGGCCGAGTACAGAATCGAAGCCCAGCAGCGCGGGCGCGTTCATGCTGGCCTGGACCACGGTCTGGTCGGGCTCGCGCACGACCAGCATCGCGCCATGCGGCTGGATCGAGCCGGCGAGGTGAATCTGCTCGCGCTCGCAGTTGGAGAGGTCGGCCTCCCCGAAGGCAGGCGCCGCCTTGGATGGGGCGGGCCCGACCTGGCTCATCCCACCACATCCTCTTCGGCGTCGCGGGATTCGTGCAGCCCGTAGCGTTCGAGCTTCGCGTAGAGGCTCTGCCGGCTGAGGCCGATCGCATCCGCGGCGGCGGTGCGGTTGCCATTGGCGGCCTGCAGCGCCTGTTCGATGCAGGCGCGCTCCACCACCGCAGAGGTATTGCGAACCAGCACCGGCAGCGGCAGCCGCCCCATATCCCGCAGCACCTCGGCGAGCGCGCCGCGGAGCTCGTCCGCACGATCCTCCGCCGCGGCACGCCGGCGGATGTCGCGCACCAGCAGCGACAGCGCGAGCGGCCCGCCCGCGCTGCTGGCGGAGCCGGAGATCTCCACCTCCGCCTCGGTGCCGAGCATGCCGGTCAGCATGGTCTGGAACAGCCGCACCTCGCCATGCTCGCGCAGCGTGCGGACCAGCACGGCCGCATCGCGCCCCGGCGACGCGAACCAGCGGCTCAGCGGCTCGCCCAGCACGGCCGATTCGGTGGCGCTCTGCGTGAGGTCGAGGAAGGCGCGGTTGGCGCGGCGCACGCGGCCATCGCCATCGGCCACCACGAAGGCATCGGGCATCGCCTCCAGCAGCTCATCCGTGCGCGGCGGCAGGGCGCGCGGCAGGGCGCGGCCCGGCTCGGGTGTGCCGGCGGAGAGCTGGATCAGGAAGACCGGCTCCGGCTCGCGCGCCATCAGCGTCACGCGGAGCAGCCAGGGTGTGCCGGCGGCGCCGAGATGCAGCAGCACGCCCGGCGTCCGGCCATGCTCGCGCGCCCGCGCCAGCAGCTCGCGGAAGGCGGCGCGGTCGCGCGGGGCGACCTCCTGCGCGAAGTCCCAATTCGGCGCAAGGCCGAGTTCGCGGATCGCGGCCGGATTCGCCTCCACAACACGAAGATTGCTGGCGGAGATGATCAGCACGGCTTCGGACGCCGCATCGAACAGAAGGCGGGACCGCGTCTCGATCTCGCGCAGCTTCCAGTAATCCTGCTCGCGCGCCTGCTGCGCGGCGACCAGGCGATGCTGCAGCTCATGCACCGCCTGCAGGCTCTTGCCGACGGCGATCAGCCCGGCCTGCCCGCCAAGGCGCACGGTCGTGTATTCGATCGGGACTTCGAGACCCGAGGGAAAGCGCTGCGTGACCTGGAGAAAGGCCGAGAGGCCGCGGTCGCGCGCATCCTCGACCATCCGGCGCACCTGGTCGCCCGCCACATCGCCGACGGTGTCGGTCCAATGCCGGCCAACCCAGCCTTCAAGCCCCTCCTTCGCGATCGAGGAGGAGACCGAGGCATCCCTGATGATCCCGTCCCAATCCAGGACGAGAGTCACGTCAGGCTGGGTGATCGCAACGCGTGTCATGCCGATCGTCCCACAACGACTCTTCCCCTGCCGAGCCTTTTGGCGCTCGGTCTGGTTATGGCAGCTACTTTGGCCTTCCGACGTTTTGTGTGAAGCGGCCCCGCGCGAACGTCAATATGAAATGACGCCGGTCGCCATTCCTCTGCTCGGCGGGGAGTTTCGGCGATTTTCAAATCCCCTGGCTTGGCCTCGCCAAGTGTCACGCTGACTTGACACTTGCCGGCTGCGCCGACTTCAGTGCGGGCATGGCGGTGCGCAACCAGCCCGTGGTGGTGATCGGCGCCGGAATGGGCGGGCTTGTCGCCGCGGCACTCCTGGCCGCGCGCGGGCGCGAGGTTCTGGTGTGCGAGGCCGCCGCGGCCCCAGGCGGAAAGATCCGGGAGATCGAGGTGGACGGCGCCCGGATCGGTGCCGGCCCCGCCCTGCTGACGCTGCGCCCCTTGTTCGAGGAGATCTTCGCCGCGGCCGGCGACAGCCTCAGCGCCCAGGTGGTGCTGAAGGCCGAGACGCTGCTCGGCCGCCATACCTGGACGGATGGTGCCCGGCTGGACCTGCCGGTGGAGGCCGAGGCGGCCGCCGACGCCATCGGGCGCTTCGCCGGGCCCGCGGCCGCACGCGGCTACCGCGCCTTCCGCGACCGGGCGCGGCGAATCCACGACGCGCTCGAGGCCCCCTTCCTGCGCGCCGCCCGGCCGAGCGCGCTCTCGCTCGCGACCCAGGGCGGGCTGCGGGGGCTGCTCGGCGCCTCCCCCTTCACCACGCTCTGGGATGCGCTGGGCGAGCACTTTCCCGACCCAAGGCTGCGCCAGGTCTTCGCGCGGGTTGCGACCTATGTCGGCTCCTCACCCTTGAAGGCGCCGGCGACGCTGATGCTGGTCGCGCATGTCGAGTTGCAGGGGCTCTGGGCCGTCGAGGGCGGCATGGCGCGGCTGGCAGAGGTGCTGGAAGCGCTCGCCCACCGCCACGGCGCCGCCTTCCGCTACGGTGCGGAGGTGCGGGAGATTTTGGTCGCTGGCGGCCGGGCACGCGGCATCCGCCTGGCGGATGGGGAGACGGTGGAGGCCGCCGCGGTGGTGCTGAACGCCGATCCAGCCGCGCTCGGGGCGGGGCGCTTCGGCGCGGCAGCGGCGGGCGCGGTGGAACGGACCCCGGTGGATCGCCGCTCCTTCTCCGCCATCACCTGGGCGATGCGTGCGACGGTCGAGGGCACAGCCCCCGCGGCTCAAACAGTGGTGCATGCCGATGACCCGACGGCGGAATATGCGGAGCTCGGCTACCGCGCGCGGCTGCCGGCGGTGCCGACAGTGACGCTCTGGGCGCAGGACCGGCTGGCGGGCGCCACTCCGCCGCCGGGGCCGGAGCGGCTGCTGATGATGGTGAACGCGCCGGCGCGCGCCGATCTGCGGCCTGAGGATTCCGCGGCAATCGCCCGCTGCGGCGAGGCGGCCTTCACGCGCCTCGCGCGCGCTGGCCTCACGCTGCAGCGCGGGGCGGAGGTGGTCACCACGCCCGCAGATTTCGACCGGTTGTTCCCAGGCAATGGCGGCGCGCTCTACGGGCCGGCCGTGCATGGCTGGCAGGCGGCCTTCAGCCGGCCGGGCGCGCGGACGAAGCTGCCGGGGCTGTTCCTGGCGGGCGGCGGGACGCATCCCGGCGCGGGGGTTGCGATGGCGGCACTGTCGGGCCGATCGGCAGCGCTGCAGGTGATCGAGGCAGGTGGATGAGGGATGCGGCGTTGAGGGCTTGGGCATTCGACCGGCCGGTGAGCCGGCGTGGCTATTGCTGGTGGTACCTGGATGCGCTGTCGGATGACGGCGCGCATGGCATCACGATCATCGCCTTCATCGGCACGGTCTTCTCGCCCTGGTACGCGCTGGCGCGGCTGGCAGATGGCGGCACGGGCGGCGATCCGCACAACCATTGCTGCCTGAATGTCGTGCTGTACGGCACGCCCTCGCGCTGGGCGATGACGGATCGGCGCCGCGACGCGCTGCGCCGCGATGCCAACCACCTCACCATCGGGCCGAGCAACCTCACCTGGGATGGCGAGACGCTGACGGTTCGCATCGAGGAAGTGACGGCGCCGATCCCCTCGCGCCTGCGGGGCGTGGTGCGGCTGCGGCCGAAGGCGCTCTCGACACGGCGCTTCGTGCTGGATTCGGATGGCCGCCACGAATGGCAGCCCATCGCGCCGCGTTCGCGCGTCGAGGTCGCGCTCGAAAGCCCCGCGCTGCGCTGGTCGGGCGCGGCCTATTTCGACACCAATGCCGGCACCGCGCCGCTCGAACAGGATTTTCGCGGCTGGGATTGGTGCCGCGCAGCGCTGCCGGATTCGACGGCGATCCTCTACAATGCGCAGCGGCGGGATGGTAGCGAGATCTCGCTCGCGCTCAAGGCGACGGATGATGGTGCGCTGACCGATTTCACGCCGCCGCCGCCCGCCGAGCTGTCGCGCACGCTGTGGCGGCTGCGCCGCCCGACACGGGCCGAGGGCACAGCGCAGGTCGTGCGGACGCTGACGGATGCGCCCTTCTATTCACGCTCGGAAATCCACACGCGGCTGCTCGGCCAGGATGCACCGGCGGTGCATGAAAGCCTGTCGCTAGATCGGTTCAAATCGCCGCTGATGTACGCGATGCTGCCGTGGCGGGTGCCGCGGCCGCTGCGGTAGCCGCAGTCCCCTTCGCCTCGCCCTCGAACCAGCCGACATCGAGGGTCGCGACCTCGCCGAAGGGCACGCGCTGGCGCGCGGCGTCGCGCATGATCGGCCAGGCGGTGAAGGGCATGGTCAGCAATGGCATCGGGTCGCGTGCGGACCAGGTGACGTCGCGCGTGGTCAGCAGCCGCTTGAGATGGCCGGGGAAGGCGCGGTCACGCCGGAAGGCGGCCAGCTGCGTCTCTGTCAGGCAGGACCAGAATTGCTGCAGCTGGGTCGCCGCGCGATGGGCCAGTTGATCGGATGCGCCGAGGATCGCGGGCGCGATCTGCTCGGTGCGGAAGAAATGCAGCCCGCTGGTCGTGCGCGGATTGCACTCGATGCCGTGGATGCGCCCTTCCGCATCCTCGCGCAGGTCGAAGGAGATGAAGCCGGTCCAGCCTAGGGCGGCGACAAGGCGCGCGATCCAGGCCTCGGCCTCCGGGTGCGCCACACGTTCGAAGGCGCAGGCGACGGAGCCGGCGAATTGCACACCGCGATAGACCACCGTGCCGACCACGCGCCCGCCGCGCGCCAGCGTGCAGGAGCTGTATTCGGCACCGGGCAGGAAGCGCTGGACGATAGCGGGCGATTCGGGATCGGGCGCGGGCAGCGCCGCGCCCTCAGCCAGCACGCGCACGCCGCGGCCCGCGGCGGAATGGATCGGCTTCACCACCACGCGGCCGGTCGCCGCCAACGCCGTCGCCGCCGCGCTGCCAAAAGGGTGCGTCTCCGGCACGGCGAGGCCCGCGGCCGCAGCAACCTCGACGAAGCGCCCCTTGTGGTGCAGCGCGAGCATCTCGCCGGGTGGCATGGCGAAGACCGGCACGCGCGGCAACAGGCGCGGCAGGAAGGCGACATGCATCGCCTCCTCCGAGACCGGGACGACGAGGTCGGCGCCGTGCTTCACCACCGCCTCGGCCAGCGCCTGCAGATAGGCGCGCTTGCCCTCGGCCGGCGCCGGCAGGCGGACGCTCCGCGTGACGCTGCCCGACGCGCCGCAGAGATGCCGCGCATGCGGCTCCGCCACCACCACGCGCCAGCCCGCCGCGGCAAAGCTGCGGCAGATATCGAGCGCCTTGGGCAGCCGCCCGAGCGTGACGAGGACGGTGCCGGTCATGCCTGATCCCGCACGTTGCGACCTGCGCCCGCCGCAGGCGGGCGAGCGGCCGAATGGCCGCCGCGGCCTATGCCGCGTAGCCAAGCGCGCGGAGGCGCGCGCCGGCGATTGAGGGCGGATCGGTTACGATCCGCGGGATTTGGCATCATGCGGGCATCACGGTGCACATCACCTGCTCGACCGGGCGGGTGGTGAGCCGCGCGGCGGGGCGGATGGCCTCGGGCGCGACCAGGCGCCAATCGTAGCGGCGGAACAGCCGGGCGATCAGCAGCGTCGCCTCGATGGTCGCAAACGCCGCGCCAGCGCAGATGCGCGGGCCGATGCCGAACGGGATATAGGCGCCGGAGGTGATCTCCGCCTCGCGCTCTGGCAGGAAGCGGTCGGGGTCGAAGCGGTTGGGATCCTTCCAGTAGCGGCGATGCCGGTGCAGCACCCAGGGCGCCACCATCACCAGCGCCCCCTTCTTCAGCCGGTAGCCGTCGAGCGCCGTCGCCTCATTGGCGATGCGCGGCAGGAAGGTGATCGGCGGATAGAGCCGCAATGTCTCCCGAAAGATGTTGCGCGTCAGCGTTAGGCGCTTGATGTGGTGGAACTCGATCGGGCCGCCGCCCGTCACCTCCTCGACCTCCGCGCGCAGCCGCGCGACCAACGCCGGCTGGGTGGCGAGGATGGCGAAGACCCAGGTGAGCGCGCTCGCGCTGGTCTCATGCCCCGCCAGGAACAGCACGCCGAGCTGATCAATCAGCTCCTCGCGCGTGAACGCCTTGCCGCCGACCCCGTCGCGCGCCTCGATCACCTGCTGGGCGATGTCGTCGAAGCTGGCACCGGCCGCGAGATGCGTGTCCAGCAATTCGCCGATGCGCGCGCGGATGATGCGGCAGGCGTCCAGCACCGGCGCCTTCTGCGGCGCCTTGGTCCAGGCCTTGTCCCAGATCAGCCGGCGGATCTCCACCTGCGCCACGCGGCGCTCGAATTCGGTGAAGGCGTCGAAGACGTCGTGCGCCGTGCGGGTTTCGAGCGTCGTGGTGAAGACGGTGCGGCAGATGATATCCGCCGTCAGGTGGCTCATCGCGAGATCAAGGCTGAAGGCCGTGCCGTCGCGGGCATGGCGGTCATACTCATGCTCGGCATGCGCGCAGCCATCCTGCATCTGCGGGAAGGCGCGGTTGACGCGCATCAGCGACAGCGCCGGGTCGATCATCTCCCGCTGGCGCTTCCAGGTGGCGCCGGAGGAGACGAAGATGCTGTCGCCGATCAGCGGCTCCAGCGCATGCACCATCAGGTCGGATTTCGGGAAGATGCCCTCCGGATCCGCCAGCACATGGCGGACCATGGCGGGCTCGTTCACCACCACGATGGACCGCCGCGAATAACCGAGCGGGCCGATCTTCATGTGATAGGCCTCGGCCGGCAGCAGGGACAGCAGGTCGCCATCCCCGCGCAGCATGGCGCGGACCAGGGAGGGCAAGGCCGGCCAGGGCGGGGTGTAGGGCGGAATGAAGGGCGCCCAGCCGGCGGCACCGGCGCTGCGGGCCGGGGCGTCTTCCATCGTGGGAGCGTCGGTCATGCCGTCCTATCCGGGGCGCGGCATCGCGCCGGTCTGACAATCAAGCGAGAGTCTGGCGACTTTACACCCGGAAGTGTCAAGTGGCATTGTCACTTCGGGTTTCAGAGGCGCCGCGATGGAGCTGATGGTCTTCCATACCCTGGTCATCGCCCACATCCTGACGGGGGCGACGGGCGCGATCGCCTTCTGGGTGCCGGTGATCGGCCGCAAGGGCGGCGTGAACCATCGCAAATGGGGCCAGGTGTTCAGCGTGTCGCTGCTCTGCACCGGCTGGTTCGCACTGGCGATGAGCCTGCTCTCGCTCTTCGACCCGCTGGGCACGCATCCGCAGCTGGAAGGCCGCTTCCCGGCCGAATTCGTGCGCGGCTTCTTCGGCCACCTGATGCTCTGCGCCGCGATCCTGACGATCAACCTGACCTGGTATGGCTGGATGCTGGTGCGCAACCGCAACCGCGCCGAGCTGAACCGCACGCGCGCCATGTATGCGCTGCAATGGCTGACGATCGGCGCCGCCATCAATTGCGCAGCCCAGGGCTGGATGATGGGCGAGAAGCTGCTGATCGGGCTCGCCATCGTCGGCGTCGCGACGGGCTGGACCAATCTGCATTTCCTGGCCAAGCCGAGCCCCTCGCGGGAGGATTGGCTGAAGGAGCATGTGAAGGCGCTCGTGGGCGCCGGCATCTCCGTCTACACGGCCTTCCTCGCCTTCGGATCGGTGCGGCTGATGCCGGAACTCGCGCTCAGTCCCGTGATGTGGGGCGTGCCGCTCGCGGTCGGGCTCGTCATCATCATCTGGCATCGGCTCGCTCTCGACCGCGCCGCGCGCCAGCGGCGCGGCACGCTCGCGCAAGCCGCCTGAGCATGGACGGCAGCATCGGCCGAAGGAGTGGCGGCCGACGCGACCGCGTGGTGGTGATCGGCGCCGGCATGGGCGGGCTTGCGGCCGCCGTGGACCTCGCCCGACGCGGCGCGGAAGTGACAGTGCTGGAACGCGCCGCGGCCGCCGGCGGCAAGATGCGCCAGGTGCCGGCTGGCGGTGCGGGCGTGGATGCCGGGCCGACCGTCTTCACCATGCGCTGGATCTTCGAAGGCCTCTTCGCCGATGCCGGGGAACGGCTGGAGGATCAGCTGGACCTCGTCACCGCCGATATCCTGGCGCGCCACGCCTGGCGCGGCGGCGACACGCCCGGATCGCGGCTCGACCTGTTCGCCGATATTGACCGCTCGGCGGAGGCCATCGGCGATTTCGCCGGCGCGGCGGAGGCGCAGGGCTATCGCGATTTCGTCGCGCGCAGCGCCGATATCCACCGCACGCTGGTCGGGAGCTTCATCGCGGCCGAACGCCCCTCCCCGCTCGACCTTGTGAACCGCGTGGGCTGGGGGCAGTTGGACGCGCTGTGGCGCACCACGCCCTGGCGGACGATGTGGTCCGCGCTCGGCCAGCATTTCCGCGACGCGCGGCTGCGGCAACTCTTCGGGCGCTACGCCACCTATTGCGGCTGCTCCCCCTTCCTCGCGCCGGCAACGCTGATGCTGGTCGCGCATGTCGAGCAGGACGGCGTCTGGCTGGTGCGCGGCGGGATGGTGCGGGTGGCGGAGGCGCTGCAGCACCTCGCCGAACGCCAGGGCGCGCGCTTCCGCTTCGATGCGCATGTGGCGGAGATCCTGGTCGAGAATGGACGTGCGGCCGGCGTGCGCCTTGCCGATGGCGAGCAGGTGCCGGCGGACGCCGTGGTGTTCAACGGCGATGTCGCCGCCCTTGCGCGCGGGCTGCTGGGCAAAGGGCCACGCGACGCCGCCGCCGACACGCCCGATGCCGCGCGCTCGCTCTCGGCCGTCACCTGGTGCGCGCATGTGCCGACCAGCGGCTTTCCGCTCAGCCACCACAACGTCTTCTTCGCCGAGGACTATGGCGAAGAATTCGACGCGATCTTCCGGCGCCGCACGATCTGCGCCGACCCGACCGTCTATATCTGCGCGCAGGACCGCGGCACTGGGGATGTCGCAGAGGGCGCGGCCGAGCGCCTGCTGCTGCTGATCAACGCCCCGCCCGATGGCGACCGGCGCGACTTCGGCGCTGAGCTGCCGGAGCTGGCGCATCGCACGCTGCGCCTGCTGCGAGACTGTGGGCTTGAGCTCGGCCTGCCGGAGGAGGCCGCGACACCGACGACGCCAACCGGCTTCAACGCGCTATTCCCGGCCAGTGGCGGCGCGCTGTACGGCCGCGCCAGCCATGGGGCGACCGGCACCTTTGCGCGCGCCGGCGGCGTCACGCGGCTGCCGGGACTCTACTGCGCCGGCGGGTCGGTGCATCCGGGCCCGGGGATACCGATGGCCGTGATGTCCGGCCGACTTGCCGCGGCGCGGCTGCTGGAGGATCGCTCCGGCGCCACGCGCCGCGCCATAAGGCTGCCTGCGCCGGCGTGATCCTCAGCGGCGGAAGGCGAAGCCTGTCGGGACCAGCTGATCCAGGATGCGCGCGGAGCTGATCACGCCCGGCACACCAGCGCCCGGATGCGTGCCGGCCCCGACCAGGTACAGACCCTCCACCTCCTCGCTGCGATTGTGCGGGCGGAACCAGGCGCTCTGGAACAGCTGCGGCTCCAGCGAGAAGGCCGCGCCATTGACCGACAGCAACCGGTCCCGGAAATCCTGCGGCGTCAGCATGCGCGAGGTGACGATGCTCTCCCCGAGGCCGGGCAGCACCGTCTCCTCCAGCCGCTTCTGGATCGCGGCGCGATAGGGCTCCGCATGGCTCGCCCAGTCCACGCCGCTGCCGAGATGCGGCACCGGCGACAGAACGTAGAAGGCATCGCAACCCGCCGGCGCCAGCGACGGATCGGTCATCGACGGCCTGTGCAGATACAGGGAAAAGTCCTCCGCCAGCCGTTTGCGGGTGAAGATGTCCTTCAGCAGGCCCTCATAGCGCGGCCCGAGCACCATGGTGTGGTGATAGACATCGTCGAATCGCCGGTTCGTCCCGAAGTACCAGACGAAGAGGCTCATCGAATAGCGCGCGCGGGCGATCCGGCGATCCGTCCAGCGTCGCCGCGGGTGGTTTCCCAGCAGCTTGGAATAGGTCCAGCCCACATCGGCGTTGGACACCACGATGTCGGCCCGCAGCTGCTCGCCGCCCGCCAGCTGCACGCCGGCCGCGCGGCCATTCTCGACCAGGATCTCCTCCACCTCCGCATTGCAGCGGATATGGCCGCCGAGGCCGTCGATCAGGCTGGCGATGCCCTGCACCAGCGATCCCATCCCGCCCATCGCGTAGTGCACGCCGTGCATGCGTTCCAGATGCGCGATCAGGCAGTAATAGGCGGTGGTGGTCAGCGGATTGCCGCCGATCAGCAGTGGATGGAAGCTGAAGGCGATGCGCAGCTTCTCGTTGCGGAAATAGTCGCCGACCTTGCCGAACACCGTGCGGTAGCCCTGCAGGCGGATCATGTCCGGCGCCGCACGCAGCAGCGCGCCGAAGCTGTGGAAGGGCTTATCCGCCAGCTCGCCGAAGGCGACGCGATAGATCGCCTCGCTGTCGCGCATGAAGCGGTCGAAGCCGGCCAGATCCTCGGGCGCGATCCGCGCCACCTCGGCGCGCGTCACCTCGGGATCGGCGCTGCAGGCCATGACGGTGCCGTCGTCGAAGCGGATGCGGTAGAAGGGATCCATCGAGCGCAGCTCGACATCATCCGCCATGCGGCGCCCGCACAGCTCCCAGAGTTCTTCGAGCAGATAGGGCGCGGTGATGATGGTCGGGCCGGCATCGAAGGTGAAGCCGTCCTGGCGGAACACATAGCCCCGGCCACCCGGCGCATCGAGCTTCTCGACAATGGTCACCCGCCAGCCGCGGGCCCCGAGCCGGACGGCAGCGGCAAGGCCGCCAAAGCCGGCGCCAATCACGACGGCATGCGGCCTGGGGTCGCTCAGCGTGTCGAGCACGGCATTCCTCCGGCAGCGCGCTGCCGCGCCGTCAGGCGAGGCCGAGCGTCACGAGCGTGAGCACGATATAGCGGCCGGTCTTGGCGATCGTGACCAGCAGCAGAAAGGTCCAGAACGGCTCGCGCAAAACGCCGGCCATGACGGTCAACGGATCGCCGATGATCGGCGCCCAGCTCATCAGCAGCGACCAGCGGCCCCAACGCGCGTACCAGCCTTCCGCGCGGGCCAGCTTGTCCGGTGGCACGGGAAACCAGCGGCGGTCGCGGAACCGCTCGACAGCGCGCCCCAGTAGCCAATTGATGCAGGACCCGAGCGTGTTGCCGAGGCTCGCCACCGCGACCAGCGCCCAGACGGGCTGCTCGGACAGCAGCAGAAGGGCGACCAGCACCGGCTCCGACTGCATCGGCAGGATCGAAGCCGCGCCGAGTGCGACGGCGAAGAGGCCGGCATAGGTGAGAAACTCTGTCATGGTCGGTGCCCGGATGTGCCGCGGCCGGCATGCCCTTGCAAGGGCATGCCGGCCGGGCGCCAGTCACCGCTCGGGCTCCGCTCAGTTGCGCGAAGGCCCGCCCGCCGGAACCGCTTCCGACGTGCGAAGCGGATTGCGGGTCACCAGGTTGAGCTCCGGGTAGTCCCGCAGCATCGGCGCGCCCAGCAATGGCCGGTTCACACCGGCATGGCAGGTGGCGCAGTTCACCTTCAGCGCATCGCCATTCGCGCCGACCCGCAGCGGGCTCGGGGCGTCCGGGTGGCCGGTCCGGTTCGCCAGGAAGACCGGCGAAAGCGGCTCGACATAGTCCCGGTTCACCGCGCGCGCCATGCGGATGCCGTGCCAAGCGGTCAGGCGCTGCGGTGGGCTCTGCTCCCAATCCGCGAAGGCGCGGCTGTTGTGGCAGAAGGTGCAGTTGACGCCGAGACCCTGCGACATGTGCACCATCAGCGCGTAGGTCCACTCGGTGATGCGCACGTCGTCGGTGTTCTGACGCGGCTGCCAGGTGGGGCTGATGTTGCGGATATCCTGGTCACCCAGCAGGAAGGGGGTGAACGGGTCGAAGGGCAGCGACGTATTGTTGATCTGCGGCGTCGCCAGGTTCTGGCCGAGCGCATGCGGGCCGACGAGGCCTGCGCGGTTCGGCTGGTTCGTGGCCCACACCGCGGCCGGCACCGGCTGCCCACGGTGGCAGGTGTAGCAGGTGACGCCCGTCTGACCGACATGGTTCGACCAGTCGGCGTTGATCGTACGCGTCATCTGCAGCATCCGCCGCGCCACACCCTTCGTATAGACCTCGTCGGAGGCCATGTTCTCGGGGTTGTGGCAGTAGTTGCAGCCATTGCCGGCATCACGCACCGCCTTGGGCACGATCCACTCGGTCATCGACACCATGACGCGCAGGAACTGGGCGTTGCTGAGTTCGCCGAGCACCTGCACGTTCTCGTAGACGGCCGACGCCTTGTCGTTGGCGTCAACCGGCCCGTCTGCCGGCGGCTGGGCCTCCGGCACCTGGTTACGCGCGACAACCTGTGCCGCGGTCCGCGGATTGGTCACATGCTCCATCGCAGTGCCGCGGAAGCCGTTCTGACTGGTCCGAACGGACGGCCGTTCGAAGGTCATCAGGACGATGAGCAGTACCAGCAGGCCCGCAAGAACGATCAGGGCCTGCAAAGTCCAACTGAGCTTGAGGGGCCTCATCGGGGCGCTCCTTGCACCAGGGCGGGATCGGAGATCGGCGCCCAGAGGGTCGGATAGCTGGGCGCGAAGTGGCGCTCGACCGCCCAGAGGTACCAGTTGTCCACGACAGTGCCCGTCAGCAGGATGCCGATGCCGCCGGTGAGCGGGCAGAGCACCGCGAACCACCAGGCCCAGCGATGGATGCTTTCGAAGCTGGCGTTGAAGCCCATGCACCAGCGCCAGAAGAGCGCACCACGCTCCGCCGCCGTGCCGCGATCCGCGATCAGCTCCAGCTCACGCTCGCCGCCGTAGCGGCCGAGAGCGAGGATCGTCGCGCCATGCATCGCAAAGAGCAGCGTGGAGCCGTAGAGGAAGACGATCGAGAGCGCGTGGAACGGGTTGTAGAAGAGGTTCCCGTAGCGGATCGAGAACGCCGCGGTCCAGTCGAGGTGCGGGAAGATGCCGAAGGGCACCGCCTCGCTCCAGCTGCCCATGGCGATCGGGCGGATGAAACCGAGCACGAGGTACAGCCAGATCGCAGCCGCGAAGGCCCAGGCGACATGGGTCCCCATGCCGAGCTGGCGCGCACGCCGGTAGGTGCGCCCCCACCAGAGCAGCAGCGACAGGGTCAGGAAGAAGCCTGCCACTAGCCACCAGCCGCCATCCCGCATCGGCGGGAATTGCAGCCCGTACTTCGCCGGCGGCGGCTCCAGCGCAAGCCAGAAGAGCTGCCGGACGAACTGGATGATGTCCCACTGCACGGAGGACAGCATGTTCAGGCCGATGATCAGGAAGGCCAGGCTACCGAAGGCAATGGACAGGATGCCCATGATGCCGAGGTAGATCGGACCCACCTGCGCGTCGCCGAACATCCCGAACAGATGGACGAAGGTCGGCTTGCCTTCACGCGGCACATCGTCAGGCGGCAGCGCGACGCCCGGATAGGGCTCCGGCGGGCGGACCTGGATCCGCGTGAAGATGTTCTGATATTGGACGAATGCGGTCATGTGTCTCGCCCCTTCGGCCTAGTTGCGCCAAATCGGCAGGTTGAGCCACCAGCCCCACCATTCGGGCCAGCCACGGGTCCAGAAGGGTCCGCTGATCACGATGCACACCGCGCTCCAGAAGCCCGCCGACAAGGCGAGGAACAGGCCAAGGCGGTGGATGCCCAGCGTGCCGATCGAGTAGCCGATGAAGTCGCGGAAATAGGTGTTCTCGTGCTCGGCCGTCTTCATCACCTCGCCCTTGGGCGGGTTCGCCGCCGAGAGCACGAGCGCGCCGTGCAGCGACAGCGCCAGCACCGTGGTGAAGAAGAAGGTCACCGCGATCATGTGCGCCGGGTTGTAGTGGAAGTGCAGGTGCTGGTAGCCGACGTTCGACACCCAATCGAGGTGGCTCCAGATGCCATAGGGAAAGCCATGCCCCCAGGCGCCCATCAGCAGCGGGCGGATGACCACCAGCGTGATGTAGGCGAAGACGGCGAAGCTGTAGGCGACGGGGATGTGGTACCCCATGCCGAGCTTCCGCGAGATCTCCGCTTGGCGGAGGATCCACGACACGAAGGCGCCGATCGCGCAGAAGGTGATCCACTGCCACAACCCGCCTTCGCGCATCGGCGCGAGGCGCAAGCCATAGGCAAGATCAGGCGGCGCGATGTTGATGAGCCACGGGTTCCACGTCCCCTGGATCGCCGCGCCGTACAGGATCAGGCCGGTGCCCAGGAAGGTGAAGAACGCCGTGGTGACTCCGAAGAATCCGATCCAGAACGGACCGATCCAGAAGTCGAACAGGTCACCGCCGACCAGGGTCCCACCGCGGACCCGGTATTTCTGTTCAAAGGTCAGCATTGCCATGGACTGAAACTCCCATGCTGGCCAGGCAACGACCTGCCTAACCCTTTTGTCGTCCCCGACAGCGGGCGAGGCCCGCTGTGCTTGCCTCGCCCACTGCCGCGGAGCGACATCGCGACGTCCGTTACCTTCCGACGGGCTGGCCCGGCGTGAAGGTCGGCGAGGCCGCGCAGAACCCGAGGTGGTCGCAGTAGCGCGGGCTGCTGAGAACCACGAAGTGGATCAGCGCCGCGACGGCGATCACGCCCACCATCGCCAGGAACAGCGAACGGCGGGGGTCAACAACCATCCAAATCTTGTGCATGGATTTGCTCTCCTTCTCGGCTTCTCAGAAGAAGCGCCAATCCGGCGGGACCACGGAATTTCCGTAGACCAGCGGACGCCACAGCCACACCAGGATATGGGCACCCATCGAAGCGAAGACGGAGAACGCCCACCCCTGAATCAACAGGCGGTGGATTTCCCGCGCTTCGCCCTCAGTGAGGCCGGTCCTCGAACCTTCGGCCATGCATCGAGCCTCCTATTGGCCTTGCGGCCGTTACCGCGCAGAGCCCGCGCGGCCGGGTTTGCCAGGCGGCGAACCGCCATGGCTGACCCGCGCCTCGAACGGATAGGACAGCAAGCTGCCCTGCCTGTTCGCGGTGCGGGATCGCTGGGGAACCGGGGCTCATCCGACGCTCTCCTCAAGCGTGCGTGCGACACGGTCCGCTGTGACGCGCTGCTCCCCAGCAGTGCGTGCTGCCTTCTCCACCTGCTCGCGCAGGCGTTTGGCCGCGGAGATGCGAAGCAAGAAGGGCTCCGCCTCCACGTGCTCGTCCAGGATCCTGACGGCTTCATTGTCCCAAGGCTCCGGCGTGCGTGCCGGCGTCGGATCCACTCGGTCCAGATCGCTGCCGAGCGGCAGGATGTGGAACAGGGCATCGAACAGGGCGTTGCAGTATTCCTGCACGATGTAGGTCGCGCCGGCGTAACCCATGAAGGGCGTGCCGGTCGCACGGCGGATAATCGCGCCGGGAAAGCTCGCGGGGATGTAGATCGCGCGGCTCTTCAGCTCGGCCGCGTACATCCGTTCATTGTAGCTGCCGAACAGCACCAGCGGCGGCGATGCCTTCATCGCTGCGCGCACCGCTGCATTGTCCGGCTTCTCGCCCGGCTTGCGGGCGAAGGCGAAGGCGCAAGGAACGCCCATCTCCTCACTCAGGAAGCGCTGCAGGCCACGCGCATAGGTCTCCTGCGCCACAACCGCGAAGGAGGCGGAGGCGAAGAAATCCTGCGTGACCGAGCGCCACAGATCCCAGAGCGGCTTGATGGTCGTGTGCTTCTCGCGCTCGATGAAGGGCTCGGGGTCGAGACCCGTCAGCTCGCCGAGCTTGCGGAGGAAGTTGGTGGTCGCGAACAGCCCCATCGGTGCCCGCAGCCAGGGCCGCTCCAGCTCCTCGCAGAGCTTCCGGCCGAACTCGCGGTACATGAGGATATTGACGTCGGCATCCGGCAGCTTCGCGATGTCCTCGACATGCGACCCCAGCGGGAAGACGAGGTTCACCTCGCAGCCGATGCCTTCGACCAGCCGGCGGATCTCTGCCAGGTCGGAGGGCATGTTGAAGGTGCCGTAGATCGGCCCGATGATGTTGACGCGCGGCTTTTCGCCGAGCTTCGGGTTCCGCGCGCGCACCTTGCGCCCGCGCGCACCGAACTCGTTCCAGAGCCACATGATCGCGCGGTCAGCGGCCTGCCACTGATCCTCGTCGATGGTGCGGCAGATGAAGCGCTGCAGGTTCGAACCCTGCGGCGTCACGCCGCCACCGATCATCTCGGCGATAGAGCCCGTGACCACCACCGCCGGCAGGTCGGCATCCTGGGTCGCCGCGGCGCGCTTCAGGTTCGGCTCGGTCCCGTTCTGGGACAGCGAATCCTCGTCGAGGCCGGTGACGACGATCGGCAGCTCATGCGGCGGCAGCGCATCCGTGTAGTGCAGCACCGCGGTCACCGGCAGGTTCTCACACCCCACCGGGCCGTCGATCACCACGCGCAGCCCGCGAACCGCCGAGAAGGCGTAGATCGCCCCCCAGTAGCCCCCAGCGCGATCATGATCGAGGACAAGCATGGCTTAGGTCCCCACCGATTCTTCGGCCTTGGCCTTCGCCGCGCGCAGCTTGCGCTGCCGCTCGCGGAAGCCGGGCGGATCCTGGGGCTTGTCCTTGAAGCCATAGCCCGCGCCGTCGGGCGTGCCGACGCCGTCGAAGAAGGAGACCATGCGCGCGAAACGCTCGCGCCCGCCGGTCTGCGCAGCAACGATGCCGGCCATGGAGCCGGCACCCGCGGGCCCGAATAGCGGCCGCGCGGAGACCATGTTGGTGAAGTAGAGCGCGGGGATACCGAGCTCCTTCGCCTTCTGCACCAGCGGCGTTGTGCCGAGGGCAAGATCGGGCTTCGCGTCCAGCATCGCGTGGACGTCCTGCTCCAGGCTCGCGCGGTACTGCACATGCGTCCCGCGCGCCTCGAGCCATTCGCGGTCGGGGTCCGACCATTCGGTGCGCGGGCAGGCCGTGCCGACATAGGGCACCTCGGCGCCGGCCTCGCTCAGCAGCCGGGCGACCAGCAATTCCGAGCCCTCATAGCCGGAGACGGTGATCCGCGCCTTGATCGGCGCGGCGGCCATCGCGCCCTTGATCGCGGGCAGCAAGCGAGCCTTGGCGGCGTCGAGCATCGCGGCCGGCACATCGGCCGCCTTGGCGATCGCATCCATCCAGGCCGCCGTGCCTTCGACGCCCACCGGACCGGACCCGACCACGGGGCGGCCCGCGGCGCGGAATTCCCGGATACTCGCGGTGTAGAAGGGATGCACGGCCGCAACGGCGACGGCGTCGAGCGCCGCATAGAGATCGCGCCACTCGCGCGCCGGCGTCTGCGGCGCCAGGCTGAGCCCCATCGGCGCCAGCATCGCGCCGATCCCCATCGGATCGGCGGGGAAGAGCTCGCCGACGAGCGCGATGGTCCGCTGGCCATCGACCATGTTGCGCGGCCGCGCGACCGGGCCGGCCTCGGCCTCAAGCCGCGCAAAGCGCAGCATGGCGCCCGAGAGCACATCCTTCGCTTCGGCATGGGTCGGCACGCCGAAGCCCGGTACGTCGATGCCGATGATCCGTACGCCGTTGATCACCTTCGGCAGCAGCTCGAGCGGCACGCCAGAGGCGGTCGGGACGCAGAGATTGGTGATGATGACTGCGTCGTAGTCTTCCGGCTTCGCCATCTCGTGCACGGCGTCGCGGATGTCTTCGAACAGCTTGCCGGTGACGAGCGTCTCGGAATTGAACGGCACATAGCCCACCGTCCGCCGCGCACCGTAGAAATGGCTGGTGAAGGTCAGGCCATAGACGCAGCAGGCACTGCCCGAGAGGATCGTCGCCACCCGACGCATGCGCAGCCCGACCCGCAGCGAGCCGAAGGCCGGGCACATGCTCTGCGGCTGGTCATGCGGTCCGCGCGGATAATCCTTGGCGAGACGGTCCATCGTCTCGCTCTTCCCTGCCGCGCGGGCAGCCGCCTCCATCGTCTCCCGGCCGCCATGGCAGCCGGAACCTTCAGCAGACGGCAGATCCTTGGGAGGGAGCGTGTCCATCGCTCAGGCGCCCTCGTAGACCACTTCGAGGGAAGGCTTCGACACGCTGCCGGCAGCGCGCATGTCGTCCTGCGTCGCCGGCTGCAGCACCACGCCGCGGCCAACCGCCTCGCCCTTGAAAAGTCCGAGCAGGCCTTCCTGCGAAAGCGGAGTCGGGCGCAGGGGTGGCGCTTCCGACACCTGCACGCCGAGCGCCTCGAACAGCGGGCCCCATTCGCCATCGGGGCGGCCGACGATCTCGTAATTCGCGCTCTTGCGCCGGATGTCCTCATTCGCGGGGATGGCCGCGAGGACCGGCACGCCCACGGCATCGGCAAAGGCCTGCGCCTCGCCCGTGCCGTCATCCTTGTTCACGACCAGGCCGGCGACGCCGACATTGCCGCCGAGCTTGCGGAAGTACTCCACCGCCGAGCAGACATTGTTAGCGACGTAGAGGCTCTGCAGGTCGTTCGAGCCGACGATGATGACCTTCTGGCACATGTCGCGGGCAATCGGCAGGCCGAAGCCGCCGCAGACCACGTCGCCGAGGAAGTCCAGCAGGACGAAATCGAAATCCCACTCATGGAAGCCGAGCTTCTCCATCAGCTCGAAGCCATGGATGATGCCGCGCCCGCCGCAGCCGCGGCCGACTTCCGGCCCGCCGAGCTCCATCGCGAAGACGCCGTCACGCTTGAAGCAGACATCGCCGATCGTGACCTGCTCGCCAGCCGCCTTCTTCTTCGAGGATGTCTCGATGATGGTCGGGCAGGCCTTGCCGCCGAACAGCAGACTGGTCGTGTCGCTCTTCGGGTCGCAGCCGATGAGCAGCACGCGCTTGCCCTGCTGCGCCATCATGTAGCTGAGGTTGGCGAGGGTGAAGGACTTGCCGATGCCGCCCTTGCCGTAGATCGCGATGATCTGCGTCTGCTTCTTCGGCGGTTCGGTGTGAACCGGATCGGGCTCCTGCGCTGCTTCCTGGCGCAGCTGGTCGGCCATGCTGGCCTGAGCGTCGCGGCTCGGCTGGAATCCGGCAGGCGCGTTCATTGGCAGTTCCTCCAGTCGAGAACCATCTTCAGGCAGCCCGGATCTTCGAAGGCGGTCCGGTAGGCATCCGGTGCGGATGCAAAATCGCGCTGATGCGTCACGAGACCATCGAGCGGCAGGGCGCCGGCGGCGATCAGCGCCTGCACCGCGACAAGGTCGGGCTCCCGCCATTCCGCCGCGATGCGGATCCGCGCTTCCTTCATGAAGGCGGGCGGAAAGGCGAAGGAGAGTGGCGCGCTGTAGAAGCCGGCCAGGACAATCTCGCCACCCGGCGCGAGGCGCTGGACGAGCGTATCGAGCAGGCTGGAATCGCCACTGACATCGCAGATGCAGCGATAGTCGCGGCGCGGATCGTCCTCGGGCGTCAGCACGGCATAGCCGCGCGCGCCACTCGCTCGCTGCGGGTTGAGTTCCCACACGGTCGGCGGGGGCGCACCCATCGCGACAACGATGCGCGCGATGAGCCGGCCAAGAACGCCGTGCCCGATAATCAGATCAGGCGGGACCACACCAGGCGCGATGGCGTGCTGCGCCGTCGCCGCCAGCGCGAGCAGGACGCCATCGGCGCCCAGCGCATCGTCGAGCGGAACCGCCTTGGCGCCTGGCACCACGAGTCGGCGCGCGGCACCGCCGAACAGGCCGCGCACAGAACCGAAGCAGCGCGCACCAGCCACGAAGACGCGTTCACCCACGCGGCGCCCGGCCTTCGGGCCAGCTTGCGCGATGCGACCGACCGACTCGTAACCGGGGACCAGCGGATAACCCATGCCCGGAAAGGGCGGCATCCGGCCGGTGTAGAGCAGCCGCTCCGTCCCGGTGCTGATGCCGCTCCACTCGACGTCCACGACGACGTCGTCCTCGCCCGCGCCGGCCAGTTGGAGCCGGCTCAGTGCAAGCCTTTCAGGTGCTTCCAGGACGACAGCTAGAGTGTCCACGGGTCTTCCGAGCATCTCTTCGGAACGTCAGCCTACGCTGACATCACACAATGTCAAGTCAAACTGACAGATTTCGTCAGGGCAGCGTGACATCTGCCACCAGCACCCGGGTCAGCAGCGGCGTCCGGGTGGGCAGCAGCCGGCTCTGGGCGAAGCCCGCGGCCCGCAACATGCTCTGGAGCTCCTCCGCCCGCCGCGGACGCCCGCGCCCCATGGCGAGAAGATAGATGCCGAAATAGGCGTCCCCCGCAGGCTCGGCCCCCGGGGTGCCAGCCATCGGCTCCGCCACCAGCAGGCGCCCGCCGGCAGGCAAGGCGGCGCGGACACTGCGCAGCAGGCCCATCACCACCTCATCGTCATGGTCATGCAGGACGCGGACGAGGCTCACGAGATCGGCGCCCGACGGCAGCGGGTCCTGCGCGAAGTCGCCGCCGAAGGCGGTGGCCCGCGCCTCCAGCCGCAGCCGCGCAAAGCGTTCCCGCCCCTGCTGGGCCACGGCCGGCAGGTCGAACAGCATCAGCCGGAGATCCGGCGTCGCCGCCGCGACCGCGGCCAGGAAGGCGCCGCTGCCGCCCCCGACATCCAGCAGGCAACGGTGCCGACGGAAGTCGTAGGCGGCGATGACCTCCTCCGCGACCATGGGCTGGGAGGCCGCCATCAGCGCGGTGTAGTCGGACGTCCGGTCGCGCTGCAGCTCGCCCGGGGCATCTGCGCCGGCATAGGCCCAGTAGCCGGACAGCGCGTTGCCGCCCCGCGGCCGCCGCAGCAGCGCCACCGGATCGGTCAGGTCGGCGTAGAGCATGGCATGGTGCTCGACCATGGCCGCGATGCCGGGGTTGTCGATCATCGCCGCACCCAGCGGCCCTAGCGCCCAGCGCCCATCGTCGCGCAGCGCCACCAGTTCGAGCGCCGCCGCGCCGCGCAACAGGCGGGACGCGCCCTCCGCGGGCAGGTCCATACGTGCGGCCAGGGCCGACTCTGGCTGGGGTCCCTCCCGCAACAGGTCGAACAGGCGCAGCCGGACGCAAGCCAGCAGGATCTGCGAGTAGATGAAGCCCGCGCAGAGGTCGAACAGCGCCCGCGCCCGGCGGCGCGCCAGCGGGCGCGTCAGGGGAAACGCCGCCGCCCAGCGCCGGAAGCCAGGCGATGCCGTCAGCCCCTCTCGCCACGCCCGGAACCGGTCGCGCCAGCTGGCCGGCAAGGGCCCTCCAAGATCGGCGGACGCGCTCATGCGGCCGTGACAAGCTTCCGCGGCACCAGCCGCTGGGCTTCCTGCAGCATCAGCCCACGGAGCATGGCCTGCCCCGGGCAGGCCGGGATGGCCGCCACCGCGTCTTCGCTCAACGCACGCAGCCGCGCCACAGCGCC
>JBJOMW010000008.1:0-160927 GCA_046052145.1 Pseudomonadota bacterium | reverse complement strand
AACCCACACCAACGCCGCCCCCGACGCCAACGCCCACGCCGACACCCACCCCAGAGCCGACGCCGACGCCGGAGCCATCTCCGCCCCCGACGCCCACGCCGGCGCCCACTCCTGCGCCGACACCCACCCCAGAGCCGACGCCGACGCCGGAGCCATCTCCGCCCCCGACGCCCACGCCGGCGCCCACTCCTGCGCCGACACCCACGCCGACCCCCACCCCGGCTCCCACGCCGGGCGGCCTCGACGTCACCGGCACCGCGGGCGACGACACCATGGCCGGAGACACCACCGATGACCGCCTCAGTGGCGGCGCCGGACATGACCGGCTCTCGGGCAAGGCGGGCGACGACATGCTCCTCGGCGGCGAGGGCCGCGACCGCCTGCTCGGCGGCGCAGGCGACGATTGGCTCGATGGCGGGGCGGGCGCCGATGTGCTCCGCGGCGGGGCAGATGATGACCGCCTGATCACCGGCGCCGGCCGCGACACCGTGGTCTTCGGGGAGGGCGACGGCCAGGACCGCGTCGCTGACTTCACCCTCGGCGCCGACGGCGTCCGTCTGGCCGGCGGGTTGGAGCCGGAGGAGGTCCGCGCCGAGGTCACCACCGTGGACGGCACCGACGGCCTGCGTCTGGTGCTGCCCGACGGGGCAAGCCTGTTCCTGGCCGGCATCGGCGCAGCGACGGCGCGCGAGCTTGGCCTGATGGGCGAGTTCGCCGCCGGCCCGGCGCCCGCCCCGACGCCCACACCGACGCCCACACCGACGCCCACACCGACGCCGGCCCCCACACCGACGCCGACGCCGACGCCGACGCCAACCCCGGCACCGACGCCCACGCCTGCCCCTGGGCCGGTCATCTCCGGCACGGCCGGCGATGATTGGCTGGCCGGCGGGGCCGGGGCCGACACGCTCAATGGCGGCGCGGGCAGCGACGACCTGCAAGGCAAGGCCGGTGACGACCTGCTGCGCGGCGGGCTCGACCATGACGGGCTGACCGGGGGCGCGGGGCGCGACATCTTCGCCTTCGCCCGCGGTGATGGGCCGGATTGGCTGGTGGACTTCACCCCGGGCGAGGACCGCCTGCGGCTGGAGGGCATCACCGCCGGCGAGATCACCCAGCGCACCGAGCCGCGCTGGGAATATCAGGGCCTCGTCCTCGATCTCGGCCAGGGCGACGAGTTCTACCTCCAGGGCATCACACGGCCCCTGACCTCGGCGGATATCATCTTCGGGTAGCCATGATCCCCCGTGCCGCGGTTCCCCCCTCGACCGCGGCGCGGGGTTTGCTTAACTCCTGGTCATGACCGGGATCTCGATTGCCTTCACGCTGAACGGACGGCCGCAGACGCTGCCCTCCGGCACCTCGCCCACCACCTCGCTTCTCGATTGGTTGCGCGGCCCCGCCGGTCTGACCGGTACCAAGGAGGGCTGCGCGGAGGGCGATTGCGGCGCCTGCACCGTGGTGCTGGAGGAGGCCGATGGCCGCCGGACGCCGGTCAATGCCTGCCTCACTTTGCTCGGCCAGCTGCATGGCCGCGCCATCCGCACCGTGGAGGGGCTGCGCGCGCCGGATGGTACGCCGCATCCGATCCAGGTCGCGATGGCTGAGAGCGACGGCACGCAATGCGGCTTCTGCACGCCGGGCATCGTGATGTCCGCCTGGGCGCATGCAACGGAGGGCGGCGAGGTGCATGAGGCGCTGGCCGGCAATCTCTGCCGCTGCACCGGCTACCGCCCGATCGTCGAGGTCTTCTCGCGCATTGCGCCGGACGAGACCGCGCCGCCTGTTCTCGCATCGCCGTCCTCCGCGCGCTTCGAGGCGACAGGCCAGGTCTTCCATCTGCCCGCTTCGCTCGATGAATTGCTGGCGCTGCGCGCGGCGCATCCCGAGGCCTGGCTGCTGGCCGGCGGGACCGATCTTGGCCTTCGCGTCTCCGACCATCGCGAGGTGCCGCCCGCGGTGATCTGCCTTCTGAACGTGCCGGAGTTGCATGTGCTGGAGGCGCGCGCGGATGGGATGCGCATCGGCGCGGCGGTGCCCTATGGCCGCCTGCTCGATCTGTTCCGCGCCGAGCCGGGCTTCGCGCCTTTCGGCGCGCTGCTCGCCCGGCTTGGCTCGCGGCAGATCCGCGGGCTGGGCACGCTGGGTGGCAATCTCGGCACGGCCTCCCCGATCGGGGATTCGCTTCCTCCCCTTGTTGCGCTTGGCGCGGTGGTGCGCGTGGCGTCGCAGCGCGGTGTGCGGGAGATGCCGGTCGACGCCTTCCTCACCGGCTATCGCCAGACTGCGCTGGCACCGGATGAGGTGGTGGTGGAGTTGCACGTGCCGCGTCTGGCCGAGGGCGCGCAGTTCGCCTGCGAGAAAATCAGCAAGCGCCATGACCAGGACATCTCGACCGTTGGCGCCGCGCTGCTGGTGCGGGAAGAGGCCGGCGTGATCGTCGACGCACGGCTCGCCTTCGGCGGCGTTGGCGCGACGGTGGTCCGCGCGAAGGGTGCGGAAGCCGCGCTGCTCGGCAAGCCCTTCGATGCGGGCAGCGTCGCCGCCGCGGCAACGGCACTGGCCGGCGACATCGCGCCGCTTTCGGATTGGCGCGGCAGCGCGGCCTATCGCCTTGCGGTCGCGCAGGGCCTGCTGCACCGGCTGCATCTGCGCGCGACACGCCCTGACCTCGTCCATGAGGTTGCGGCCTTTGGGGAGCCCAGCGATCCGCTGGCGGATCGCGTTCGGGAGAAGCTGTGATGGATGGCTCGCTGCCGCGTTCAGGCGCTGGCGCCGCGCTGCGCCATGATTCCGCGCTGAAGCACACGACCGGGGAGGCGCGCTATGCCGATGATATCCCCGAGGTCCCCGGCACGCTGCATGGCGCGCTGGTGCTGTCCTCCATCCCGCATGGCACGCTGACCGCGCTGCATACGGATGTCGCGCGCGCCATGCCGGGCGTCGTCGCGATCCTTGGCCCGCGCGACATCCCCGGCAAGAACGACATCGGCCCCGCCAGCAAGGAGGAGCCGCTCTTCGCCGATCCAACGGTCGAGTTCGCGGGCATGCCCTTGGCCCTCATCCTCGCCACGACGCGCGACGAAGCGCTGCGCGCCGCGGCGGCGGTGAAGGCGGAAATCGCACCGCTCGAACCCGTGCTGAGCATCGAACGCGCGCTGGAACTCGGCCAGAATGTCGTGCCGCCGCAGGTGATCCGGCGCGGCGATGCCGCCGCCGCCATCGCGCGCGCGCCGCATCGCCTCTCGGCGGACCTCTATGCCGGCGGGCAGGAGCATTTCTACCTCGAAAGCCAGATCGCACTCGCGACCCCTGGCGAGGATGGGGAGATGACGATCGTCTCCTCCACGCAGCATCCGTCGGAGGTGCAGCATATCGCCGCGCGCGTACTGGGCTGCGACTACAACCGCGTCACCGTGAGCTGCCGGCGCATGGGCGGCGGCTTCGGCGGCAAGGAGAGCAATGCGAGCTGGGTCGGCGCCGCGGCGGCCTTCGCCGCGCGTGTCACCGGCCGGCCGGTGAAGCTGCGCCTGTCGCGCCGCGCCGACATGATCGCGACCGGCAAGCGCCATCCCTTCCTGTATCGCTGGACCGCCGGCTTCGACGATACGGGCCGCATCCTGGGGCTGGAGGCATTGCTCGCGGCCGATGGCGGCTGGAGCCTCGACATGTCGGGCGGTGTTGTCTTCCGCGCCATCACCCATGCGGTGAATTGCTGCGACGTGCCGGACATCGCGCTGACGGCGCAGGCGGTGAAGACCAACACTGTCTCCAACACCGCCTTCCGCGGCTTCGGCGGCCCGCAGGGCGCGCTGCTGATGGAGGATGTGGTCCACCGCGCCGCCGCCGCGCTCGGCCTGCCAGCCGAAGAGGTGCGCGCGCGCAATTTCCTTGGCGCGGGCGGCAATTCGGATGTGCTGCCCTATGGCCAGAAGGTCGAGGGCGACCTGATCGAGCGCGTCTGGGCCGAAGCGCATCGTGATTCCGAATGGGATCGCCGCCGCGCCGAGATCGCCGCCTTTAATGCGCAGCACCCGACGCTGCGGCGCGGGCTTGGCAGCATGGTGCTAGCCTTCGGCATCTCCTTCGGCATCCGCCACCTGAACCAGGCCGGCGCGCTGGTGCATGTCTATTCCGACGGTTCCATCCGCCTGAACCATGGCGGCACCGAGATGGGGCAGGGGCTGTTCATCAAGATCGCCCAGGTCGTGACCGAGGTCTTCGGCGTGGACCTCGACCGCGTCGCGATCACCGCGACCTCGACGGCGGAGGTGCCGAACACCGCGCCGACCGCGGCCTCCACCGGTTCGGACCTCAATGGCTGGGCAGCGCACAACGCCGCGCTGACGATCCGGGACCGCATGGCGGAGGTCGCGGCCCAAAAGTGGGGCATCGCGCCGGCGGCGGTGGTCTTCGCCGACAACCGCGTCTGGGCCGAGCGTGTCGGCGGGAACAAGGTGCTCGATTTCGGCGAGCTGGCGAAGCTCTGCTTCCTGGAACGCGTGAGCCTCTCCGCCACCGGCTTCTACAAGACGCCCGACATCCATTGGGACCCGGTGGCGATGAAGGGGCACCCCTTCTTCTACTTCTCCTACGGCGCCGCGGTGGCGGAAGTGATCGTGGATACGCTGACGGGCGAGCATCGCTGCCTGCGCGCCGACCTGGTGCAGGATTGCGGGCGCAGCCTCAATCCGGCGGTGGATCGCGGCCAGATCGAAGGCGCCTTCGTCCAGGGCATGGGCTGGCTGACCTGCGAGGAATTGTGGTGGGACGGGCAGGGGCGGCTGCGCACCGTCGGGCCGTCCACTTACAAAATCCCGGGCTCGCGCGACGTGCCGCCGGCGATGAACCTGCGGTTGCTGGAAGGCGCGCCGGTGCGCGTCGAGACCATCTTCCGATCGAAGGCGGTGGGCGAACCGCCGCTGCTGCTGGCGACCAGCGTCTGGAATGCGCTGAAGGATGCGATCGGCACGCCCGATCTCGACCTGCCGGCGACGCCTGAACGCGTGCTGATGGCGATCCGCCGGAAAGGCTGACACAGGCCCTGCCGCCCGCGTTATCCTGCCGCGAACCACCACGGGAGGATGGCATGTCAGGGCAGCAGGGCCCCGCGATCCGGGCCTTCTTCGACGAGGCGACGAACACCGTCAGCTACCTGGTCTGGGACCGGGCGACGCGGCGGGGGGCCGTCATCGACCCCGTGTTGGATTGGGACAACCGGTCCGGGGAGGCCGATCTCGCCTCTGCCAAGGCGATCCTGGACGCCGCGAAGGAAGAAGGCGTCGCGGTGGAGTGGGTGCTTGAGACGCATGTGCATGCCGATCACCTGACCGCGTCCCCCTGGATCAAACGCGAGACCGGCGCGCGCATCGGCATTGGCGAGGGCGTGAAGCAGGTCCAGACGATCTTCCGGCCCGTCTTCGGCCTGCAGGACATGCGGCCGGAGGGCGGCGATTTCGACCATCTGTTCCGCGATGGCGAGCGGTTCCGGATCGGCAGCCTGGATGTCGAGGTGATGCACCTGCCTGGCCACACGCCGGCCTGCCTCGCCTATCGCATCCTGCCGGCGCAATCCGACCCTGATGGCGTGTCCGATGTCTTCGTCGGCGACACGCTGTTCATGCACGATTACGGCACGGCGCGCTGCGACTTTCCGGGCGGGGATGCGCGCGCGCTGTTCCGCTCCGTCCGCCGCTTGCTGTCGCTGCCGCCGGAGACACGGCTGTGGATGTGCCACGACTACAAGGCGCCCGGGCGCGATCACTACGCCTGGCAGAGCACGGTGGCGCAGCAGCGCGCCGAAAATCCGCATGTGAAGGATGGCACGACGGAAGACGAATTCGTGGCCTTCCGCACCGCGCGCGATGCCAAGCTTGCGGCGCCGACGCTGCTGCTGCCCTCCATCCAGGTGAATATCCGCGCTGGCCGCTTCCCACCGGCGGAAGCGAATGGCGTGCGCTACCTGAAGATCCCCGTGAAGGAAAAGCGCCCGGGCCTGGCCTTGTCCTGACCGCGCCGCTTCCGCAATCTCGCGCCCGCGTTGGATGCGGGAGAGTGGCGGATGCAGCTCGGCATGGTCGGCCTTGGCCGGATGGGGGCGAACCTCGTGCGGCGGCTTGCGCGCGCGGGCATCGGCGCCGTGGTGTGGGACCGCGATCCGGCGGCCGTGGCCGCGCTGGCGGCGGAGGGTGCGGAGGCCGCAACCGATCTCGCCGATCTCGTCCGCCGCCTGCCCGCGCCGCGCGCCATCTGGGTGATGCTGCCGGCGGGGGAGGCGACGGAAGGCGCGATCGCTGAGCTCGCCGCGTTGCTCGCGCCCGGCGACACGCTGATCGATGGCGGCAACGGCATGTGGAAGGACGCGGTGCGCCGCGCCGCGATGCTGCGTGAGAAGGGCGTGGACTTCCTCGATATCGGCACCTCGGGCGGGGTCTGGGGACTCGCGCGCGGCTATTGCCTGATGATCGGCGGGCGGGAAGCGCCCGTCGCGCGGCTCGACCCGGTCTTCGCGGCCCTCGCACCGGGGGAGGCCGCCGCCGGGCCGACGCCGGGGCGCGATGCGGCCGCCGATCCGCGGCCGCCGCGGGGCTATGTCCATTGCGGGCCGAATGGCGCCGGGCACTTCACCAAGATGGTCCACAACGCCATCGAATACGGGATGATGCAGGCGATGGCCGAGGGCCTTGAGCTGCTGCAGGCGCATGGGGACGGGCTGCCGGTGCCTGACATCACCGAAGCCTGGCGGCGCGGCTCCGTCGTCGCCTCCTGGCTGCTGGATCTGACGGCGCAGGCGCTGGCGGCGGATGGCGAACTGTCCTCCTACTCCGGCCGTGTCGGGGATTCGGGGGAAGGGCGCTGGGCCGTGCAGGCGGCGATCGAAAGCGCGGTGCCGGCGCCGGTCCTCTCGGCCGCGCTCTATTCCCGCTTCCGCTCGCGCCAGGCCGGCCCCTTCGCGGATCGCGCGCTGAGCGCGATGCGCAACGCCTTCGGCGGGCATCTCGAACCCAAATGAGCCCGGGGATCACGCATTGCATCGTCGTGATGGGCGTGAGCGGCGCCGGCAAGAGCACGGTCGGCGGGCTAATCGCCGAACGCCTCGGCCTCGGCTTCCGCGATGCCGATGATTTCCACCCCCCGGCGAATATCGCGAAGATGAGCGCGGGCCAGCCGCTCACGGACGCGGATCGCTGGCCCTGGCTGGATGCGATCGGCGCGCATCTTGTCGCGCATCGGGGCAGGGGATGCGTCGTCACCTGTTCCGCGCTGAAGCGCGCCTATCGCGACCGGCTGCGCGGCGCCGCGCCGGGGCTCCGCTTCATCCACCTGCATGGGGAGATCGCGCTGGTGGCCGCGCGCCAGGCCGCGCGGCAGGGGCATTTCATGCCGGCCGCGCTGGTGGCCAGCCAGTTTGCCACGCTGGAATTGCCGGAGGCCGAGCCGGATGTGATCGCGCTCGACGTCGCGGCAACGCCAGCGGCACTCGCCGAGGCGGCGATCCGCGCCATCGGCGGCTGACGCCGACGTGCCTGCGCCGGCCCTTGGCTGGGCCAGGCACGGCATGCTTCACTTGGGGTCGGAGGAAGGGCGCCGCCAGGGACGTCCGCCGCGGCGGCCAGCCGGGGACGGAGGAGCTGCATGCGCATCGCCATCCTGTCCGATATCCACGCCAATCGCGAAGCCTTCGAGGCGTGCCTGGCCGATGCCGCGCGCCGTGGCGCGCAGCGCCTGGTGCTGCTCGGCGACATCGTTGGCTATGGCGCCGAGCCCGGCTGGGCGGTGCGGCGCGCGATGGAACTCGCCGCCAGCGGCGCGGTGGTGGTCAAGGGCAACCATGACGAAGCGGCGGTGCGCGATCGCGGCGGCATGTCGGAAGACGCCGCTGCTGCCGCCGCCTGGACGCGCAGCGTGCTCGATGCCGAAGCCAAGGCCTGGCTGGAGGCCCTGCCGCTCGAGGTGGCGGAGGAGGACCGGCTCTATGTCCATGCGGATGCACATGACCCACCGCGTTGGACCTATGTGCGCGATGCGGAGGATGCGCGGCGCGGGCTGGCGGCCGTCGACGCACGGCTCGTCTTCTGCGGGCACACCCATGTCCCGGCACTGTTCGGTCTGACGGCGACGGCAAAGCTGGTAAGCTTCACGCCTGTCGCCGGCGCCGCGGTCCCGCTGCTGCGGCCGCGACGCTGGCTGGCGGTGCTGGGCGCGGTCGGCCAGCCGCGGGACGGCGATCCGGCGGCGGCCTATGCGATGCTCGACACGGCGGCGAGCGACTACACGCTGCTGCGCGTGCCCTACGATGCCGAGAGTGCGGGGGCGAAGATCCGCGCGGCCGGACTGCCCGAGCGCCTCGCTGCGCGCCTGCTGCGGGGGCGCTGAGATGGCCCGCCCGGTCTTCGAGGAACGCGAGGTCGTGGATGGCTTCCGCATCGGTGCCCGGCTGCATGTCGGCGGCATGGCGACCCTGTGGGAGGCGACGCATCCCGACCACGACATCCCCATCCTGCTGAAGGCCCCGCGGCTTGCGGAGGGCGAGGATCCGGCGGCCATCGTCTCCTTCGAGATGGAGCAGATGATCCTCCCGCGGCTGGCGGGGCTGCATGTGCCGCGCTTCCTGGGCGCGGGCGGCTTCGACGCCCGGCCCTACATCGCCATGGAGCGCATCGCCGGCGGATCGCTGCTGCCGCTGGTGGAACGCCTGCCATTGCCGATCGCGGCGGTCGTCGAGATCGGCGCGCGCGTCGCGGATGCGCTGGATGCGCTACACCGGCAGCATGTGGTCCATCTCGACGTGAAGCCGTCCAACATCCTGATGCGGCCGAGCGGAGAGGCGGTGCTGGTGGATTTCGGCCTGTCGCACCACGCCCAACTGCCCGATTTGATGGAGGAGGAATTCCGGCTGCCCTATGGCACCGCGCCCTATATGGCGCCGGAGCAGATCATGGGCATCCGCTGCGAGGCGCGGAGCGACCTCTTTGCCCTCGGCGCCATGCTCTATTTTTTCACCACCGGCGAGCGCCCGCATGGCGATCCGCAGCGCCTGTCGGGGCTGAAGCGGCGGCTCTGGCGCGACGCACCGCCGCCGAGGATGTTGCGCCGCGACTGCCCGGACTGGCTGCAGGAGATCATCCTGCGCTGCCTGGAGGTGCTGCCCGAGCGCCGCCACCCGACAGCTGCGCAGCTTGCCTTCGACCTGCGCCACCCCGAGCAGATCGCGCTGACCGCGCGCGCGCGAAAGGAGCGCCGGGATGGCTGGGCGAAGACCCTCCAGCGCCGCTTCCACCCGGACCACAGGCCGCGTTTCGCCCGCACCGGCCACGATGCGCTGCAGGAAGCCACGGCACCGATCGTGGCCGTCGCGGTGGACCTCTCGGCCGATGCCGCGCTGCAGGACGCGTTGCGCGCGACCGTCGGGCGAATCCTGCAGACCGTGCCGGGCGCGCGGCTCGCCTGCCTGCATGTGCTGCGGCAGAACCGCATCGCGCTCGACACCACGCTCGACGCGGCGGGGAACAACAAGCATGTGCAGCGGCTGGTGGAGTTGCGCCACTGGGCCGCGCCGCTCGGCCTGGCGGAGGGCCGCATCACCTTCCACGTGCTGGAGGCGGTGGATGCGGCGGCGGCGATCCTCGAGCACGCGCGCGTCAATGGCGTGGACCACATCGTGATGGGCGCACGCGCGCGCTCGCTGCGCCGCCGCATGCTCGGCAGCGTTTCGGCCGAGGTCGCCTCCGAGGCGCCGTGCAGCGTCACGGTCGTGCGGGCCCGCGCCGGCGCCGCGGCGACGGAGACGATGCAGGACGGCTGATGGGCCCCCTGTCGCTCGCGCGCCTCCGGCAGATGGGGGAGCGGGCGGTCTAGACCATGATCGGCGCCGATAGAAGCGCCGATCATGGTCTAGCCTATTGTTTGGTCGCGTGATTCACGCCTCCGACCGTTCCAGTCTTCGGCGATCACGCTCTAGAAGCCGACCTTGTCGCCGCCCTTGAGGCTCAGGATCTCGCGCGCTTCGTCAGGCGTTGCGATCTCCATGCCCAGCCCCTCGATGATCTGGCGGGCCAGACGCACTTGCTGCGCGTTGCTTTCGGCGAGCTTGCCGGGGCCGGCCCAGAGGCTGTCTTCCAGCCCAACGCGCACATTGCCGCCCATCGCGGCGGCCATCGCCGCGATGCGCAGCTGCGACGCGCCGGCGCCGAGCACCGACCAGCGATACTGATCGCCGAACAGCCGGTCGGCGGTGCGCTTCATGTGCAGCACGTCTTCCGGGTGGCTGCCGATGCCGCCCTGGATGCCGAAGACCGTCTGGATGAAGAGCGGCGCCTTCACCAGACCGCGGTCGAGGAAGTACTTCAGGTTATAGAGATGCGCGGTGTCGTAGCACTCGAACTCGAAGCGGGTGTCGTTCTCGGCGCAGGTGGTCAGGATGTACTCGATATCGGCGAAGCTGTTGCGGAAGACGATGTCCTTGTTCGCCAGATAGTCCCGCTCCCACTGATGCTTGAAATCCTGGAAGCGGTTGAGCATCCCGAACAGGCCGAAATTCATCGAGCCCATGTTGAGGCTCGCGACCTCGGGCTTGAAGGTGGCGGCTGGCGAGACGCGGCTCTGGATCGTCATGGTCGGCGCGCCGCCGGTGGTCAGGTTCAGCACGCAATCGCTGCGCTGCTTGATCACGCGCAGGAAGGGCGCGAAGGCCTCTGGCGTCTGGTCGGGGCGCCCATCCTTCGGATCGCGCGCATGCAGGTGGACGATGGCGGCACCTGCTTCCGCCGCACCGATCGCGGCATCGGCGATCTCCTGCGCGGAGACGGGCAGATGCGGCGACATCGAAGGCGTGTGGATCGCCCCCGTGACGGCACAGGTGATGATGACCTTGCGGCTGAGCTTGCCGGACATGCGCTGCCTCCCATCGGTGTGGGCTGAGGGTGGCGGCGCGGCGGCGCGGATGCAAGGCGGGGGGCAGGCGGCCGGCGAGCCGGCCGTCTGCCTCAGCGCTTGATGCCGAGCACCTTCCGCAGCTGGCCGAGCATGGCGAGCGCGGGCTCGCCCAGCTCCTCCTCCGGTCCCGCCACGCCTTCCACCGTATTCAGCGCGCGGCGGCGCTCGGCGCGGGAGGGCAGCAGGGTCGGCAAGGCGGCGAGCGCTTCCTCGGCGGCGAGTTCGACGATCAGCGTCTGCTCGCGGATCAGTGCCTGGCGCGCGGCGGAGGTCATCTCCGCGAAGGGCGCCTCGCCGGTCAGCACGGCCTGGCTCCGCGCAAGGCGAGAGCGGCGCACGCCACCGCGCGCGCGGGCCAGCAGGATCATCATGCGGATCACCGCCTCGGCGTAGCCGCCCTCCGCGACGTTGGAGAGCGCGGCCTGCACCCCCGGCGCGTCGGCCAGCGCATCGGCGGTCTCGGCGGCTTCCTCCTCCGGCGTGCCATCCGTGACGCCCATCGCGGCCAGCCCGCCATAGACGGCGTGGAAGGCCGCCTCGGTCCAGGCGTCGCGCATGTCGCGCCAGGTGTCGAGGCTGGCTCCCACCTGTTCGGCCATGGCGCGCTCGGCGGCGACGAAGGGATTGTCGGCAGCCGCCGGCGCGCGGTTCTGCTGCACGCGCTCGGCCGCGGCGGCGAAGGGCGCCATGGAGGGGTTGAGGTCGGAGAGGAGCGTCCGGCGCAGCCGCAGCGGATGCATCTTCCGGCGGAGCTCGGCACTCGCCTCCGTCGTCATCTGGCGGATCGCCGGGCTGACGGCGAGGTCGTAGATGGTCTGGTTGGCGGCAGCGATTTTCGCCACCGCCGGGAAGGCCTCGTTCTCCGCCTCGCCTGAAAGGGCGCGTATATCGGCGATGGTGCGCGCGACGAGCTCCACCTGGTAGCCGGCATTCACCCCGCTGCCCTCGGTGTCGGTGATGCGCATCTCATAGAGACCGGGCGCCACCGCCTCGATCATCTCGAGCGTGTTGGCGATCTCGGTGTGTTCCTTGTTCGCCACCTTGCCGCTGACGAAGATGCCGAGATGCCCGATATCGTCATGCACGAGATAGACGATGGTCTGGCCGAGCTTCCGGATTTCCTTCTCGTCGCGATAGACATCGGCGATCCAGCGCAGCGCCTGGCCGGGCGGGGTGATGTTGTCGCCGGCCGAGGCGAAGACGATGATCGGCGAGCGGATGGCGCGCATGTTGAAGGTGGCGCCGTTGCTGGACGGGCCTGCGCTGATCTCACCGCGCGCGAAGCGGTCGCCGATGAACAGGTTCTCGACGATCCAGCGGATCTCGTCGCGGTTCATCAGGAAGTAGCCGCCCCACCAGCGCTCGAATTCCAGGAAGCGCTCGGGTTCGGTGTCGGCGCGCTCATAGAGCGACCAGTATTTGTGGAACCAGGTATTGGCGGGGGAGAGGGCTTCGAAGTTCAGCACCAGGTTCGCGCCATCGAAGCGCCCATTGCCGAGATCCGCCAGCAGCGCGGCGGGCCAGGACCCGCCCGCGAGGCCGCCCGTGTAGCGCATCGGGTTGCGGCCCTTCTCGCCAGCCCAATAGGACAGCGGCGCGCCATTCAGCACCAGCGGGCCCATCAGCTCGGGGTCGGAGGCGCCGAGCATCATCACCGCCCAGCCGCCCTGGCAATTGCCAATCACCACCGGCTTCGGCGCCTGCGGATGCAGCTCATGCACCTTGCGCAGGAAGGTGCGCTCGGCCGCGGTGATGTCGAGGATGGTCTGGCCGGGTTCCGGATCGCGGAAGAAAATCACGAAATAGACCGGGTGGCCGCGGCGCAGCGCGACGCCGACCTGGCTGTCGGATTTGAAGCCGCCGATGCCGGCGCCATGGCCCGCGCGCGGGTCGATGATAACGAAAGGGCGCATCGTCGCATCGGTCGCGGGGAAGCCGCTCGGCGGGCGGATGCGGACCAGCGCGTAGTTGCAGGGCCGCGGCAGGTTGCGGCCATCCACCAGCATGTCCCATTCGAAAACCAGGACCGGCGGGCAGCCTTCCTTCTCATGCTCGACGAAGGCGTTGCCGGCGCGGCGCATCGTGTCCCAGAACAGGATCGAGCGCTGGGTCGCATCCACCGCGTACTCCATCGCGTCCTGCATGACCGACAGCGGGCTGCGCCCGAAGAAGGGCAGCAGGGCGGGGGCGGCGGGGGGCTTCGGCGTGAAGGCCTGCGCCTGGCGGGTGGCCACATCGGCCAGGCTGCGGGCCTGGTCGAGCACGCGGCTCATTGTCTCGGCACCCTTGGCGACGAGTTCGCGGCCGGGAAGCGGGGGCAGGGCGGTCACAGCGCGATCATCCCTCCAGCTGGTGATGCTGCGATGCACAATATAGCCAGGGAGGGTTACCACGCGGATGACGTCTTGCCCATGTTGCGGGCAAGGCCAGCGCTTCGTACCGGGCGGCCGAAGGTTTCACCTTCGGCCCTCAGGCGCCGGCGCCTGCTCCGCAGGCTTGGCTCGCCGCATAGGCGGCGGGCCGCATTCGCGGCCTCGGCCTGCTTTGCAGGCCTCAGGTCATTCATTCAACCCGTTGGGTATCAGCGCCCCTGTCGGGCCCCCGGCACCCGCTCACCCACGAAGGCCGCCAGCGCCGCGGTGGCCGGGCTGGCACGGGGGGCGGCCAGAAGGGCGATCTCGACCTCCGGCAGGCTTGGCCAGCCATCGGCGGCCTGCAGCGCCTGCAGCCCATCGGGCACCATCGCCCGCGGCAGCACCGTGACGCCGAGCCCGGCCCGCACCGCCGCGATCGTCCCGGCGAAGGAGGGGCTGGTATAGGCGATGTCCCAGGGCAGCCCGGCCTGGTCGAGCGCCCCCACCGCCCGGCGGCGATAGACGCAAGGTGCGGGGGAGAGCACCAGCGGCAAGCGCCCCGCCCCGGCATCGGGCGGCTGGCGGCCGCGCCCGACAAAGACCGGCAACTCGCGCCAGAGCGGCCGGCTGCCGGGATAGGGGTCGGCCGGGTCCTGCTTCACCACGATCAGGTCCTGCTCCCCGCGGCCGAGCGATTCCACCAGCCGGAGCGTCAGGTCGCAGGTGACGTGCAGGCGCACCTGGGGGTGTCGCTCGGCGAAGGCGGCCAGGATGGCCGGCAGGTACTGGGTGGCGAAATCCTCGGGCGAGGCGAAGCGAACCTCGCCCGCCAGATCGGCGGCGCGGTTGCGCGCGACCATCGCCTCGGCCAGCGCCAGCATGCGTCGCGCATCGCCGAGCAGCGCCTCGCCCTCGGCGGTGATGGCGACGTTGCGCTTGTCGCGGTCGAACAGGCGGCAGCCGAGGATCTCCTCGAGCTTGGCGATCTGCATCGAGACGGCGGATTGCGACCGCCCGACGCGCCCGGCCGTGCGGGAGAAGCTCAGCGTCTCGGCCAGCGCGACGAAGGCGCGGAGCAGGGCGGTGTCGAGATCGGCCATCGTCGCGCCGCTACCCTGGCGCCGCGGGCGCTGTCAAACGGCAGCATCGGCGAATTGCAGCGCGGCCAGCCGCGCATAGAGCCCGCCCTGCTGCACCAGCGCGTCATGGGTGCCGGCGGCGACGATGCGGCCAGCCTCCATCACCAGGATGCGGTCGGCGCGGCGGACCGTCGCCAGCCGGTGCGCCACGACCAGCGTGGTCCGCCCGTGGGAGAGGCGTTCCAGCGCCTGCTGCACGGCGCGTTCGGATTCCGCATCCAGCGCGCTCGTCGCCTCGTCCAGCAGCAGGATCGGCGCGTCGCGCAGGATGGCGCGCGCGATGGCGATGCGCTGGCGCTGCCCGCCCGAGAGCGTGACACCGCGCGCGCCGAGCGGCGTCGCATAGCCCTCCGGCAGGGCGGCGATGAACTCATGCGCGGCCGCGGCCTCGGCGGCGGCGCGGATCTCAGCTTCGGTGGCATCAGGACGGCCGTAGCGGATGTTCTCGGCGGCGCTGGCGCCGAAGATCAGCGGCTCCTGCGGCACAAGCCCGATGCGCCGGCGCAGCGCCCGCGGGTCAAGCCGGGTGGCGTCCACGCCATCCACCGTCACGCGGCCCGATTGCGGGTCGTGGAAGCGCAGCAGCAGCTGGAACAGCGTGGTCTTGCCGGCGCCGGAGGGGCCGACCACCGCGACCGTCTCGCCCGGTTCGACCGCGAAGCTCACCTCCGCCAGCGCCGGGATGTCGGGGCGCGTCGGATAGGCGAAGTGCACATGCTCGAAGGCCAGCCGGCCCTCGGGCGGCTCCGGCAGGCGGGCGGGGTTGGTGGGGGCGGCGATGGCCGGGCGGATCGCCAGCAGCTCCAGCAGCCGGTCGGCGGCGGCGGCGGCGCGCTGGATCTCGCCCCAGAGCTCGCTGACGGTCGCGCCCGCACTCGCCGCCAGCACGGCGTAGAAGACGAAGGCGGCGAGCTGCCCGCCCGTCATGCGCCCGGCCACCACATCATGCCCGCCGACCCAGAGCGCGAAGGTGATGGCGCCGAAGCCGAGCAGAATCACCGCCAGGATCAGCCCGGCGCGGGAGGCGATGCGGCGCAGCGCGGCGGCCACGGACCGGTCCGTCTCGGCGGCGAAGCGGGCGCGCTCCGTCTCCTCCTGGGTAAAGGCCTGGACGGTGCGGAGCCCGTTCAGCGTCTCCTCCGCCCGGGCGGCGAGGTCGGCGATGCGTTCCTGCGCGGTCTTCGACAGGCGCCGTTCCCGCCGGCCGAACAGCACCAGCGGCACGACGACCAGCGGCAGGACCAGGGCGACGATGCCGGCGAGCTTCAGCGAGGTCGCGGCCATCATGGCTAGCGCGCCGGTCCCAGTGACCGCGTTGCGCAGCCCCATCGAGATCGCCGAGCCGACGAGGGATTGCAGCAGCGCGACATCGGCCGTCATGCGGGAGAGCACGTCGCCGGTGCGCATCGTGTCCGACCAGGCGGGGCTGAGGCTGAGCACGTGGTCGTAGACGCGCTTGCGGATATCCGCCGCGACGCGCTCGCCCAGCCAGGAGACAAGCCAGTAGCGGGCGGAGGTCGCGAGCGCGAGGCCGGCGACAATCGCGACCATCAGCGCCGCCGCGGTATCGAGCCCCGGCCCGCTGCTGGGGCCGAGGCCCGTGTCGATCAGCCGCGCAACGCCCTGGCCAAGCGCGAGGGTGAGCAGCGCCGCGGCCAGCAGGGCAGCGCCTGCGCCGAGCGCGCGCGGGAGGTAGGGGCGCAGATGCGGCAGCAGCAGGCGCAGCGCGACGAGCGGCGCGCGCGCCGGAGTGGGGGAGGGGGCGGTCACCCTCTCAAGGTGAGCGCCCCCGTCCCGTCCCGCAAGTTGCGGCTACTTCAGGAAGTCCGGCTCGATCAGCCGGGGCAGCAGCAGCGCCATGTCGGGCCAGACGATCAGCAGCGCCAGCACCGCCAACATCGGGACCAGCATGATCAGCGTGTCCTTCAGCGCATCCGTGATCCGGATGCCCGCGACGGCGCAGGAGATCATCAGACACAGCCCGTAGGGTGGCGTGACCAGCCCGAAGGCGAGGGAGACGATGCTGATCATGGCGAAGTGGATCGGGTGCAGCCCGCCATGTTCCGCCATCGGGGCCAGGATGGTGCCGACGATGATGATGGCCGGGATCGCATCCAGGAAGCAGCCGACGACCAGGAAGACGAAGGCGATGAAGAAGCCCGTCGCGATCCGCCCCATATCCCAGGCGATGACGCCCGACAGCATGGCTTCCGGGATCTTGTAATAGGCCATGAGCCAGCCGAAGGCGGATGCTGTGCCGACGCAGAACAGGGTGATGGCCGACAGCCGCCCGGTTTCGGAGAAGGCGAGCCGCAGCCCCTTCAGGTTCATCTCCCGGTACACGAAGATGGACAGCGTGCCCGCGTAGAGCACCGCGATGCAGGCGGCTTCTGTCGCGGTGAACCAGCCGAAGATCTTGCCGCCGATGATGATGAAGGGCGTCAGCAGCGCGGGGATGGACACGAAGAAGGATGCGAAGAATTCCTTCAGCGTCGCGCGTTCATAGGTGGGGTAGCCGCGCGCCTTCGCATAGGCGTGCACCGTCGCCATCTGCGCCCCGCCGATCAGCAGGCCCGGCAGGATGCCCGCCAGGAACAACCCGCCGATCGAGACCGTCAGCACGCCGCCCCAGACGATCATCAGGATCGAGGGCGGGATGATCACGGCGAGCACCGCGGAGACGGCTGTGATGGCGACGGAGAAGCTGTCGTCGTAGCCCTCGCGCCGCTGCGCATCGATGAAGATCTTCGCCTGGCTCGCAGCATCCGCGGTGGAACTGCCCGAGATGCCGGCGAAGAAGATCGACAGCACGACGTTGATCTGCGCCAGGCTGCCCGGCATGTGGCCCACAATGGCGCGGGAGAAGCGCACCAGCCGGTCGGTGATGCCGCCGATATTCATCAGGTTCGCAGCCAGCAGGAAGAAGGGCACGGCGATCAGGATGAAGCTGTTGAAGCCGTTGAAGGTCTCCTGCAGCATGATCATCGGCCACAGCCGATCCTCGATCAGCAGCGCCGGCAGGCAGGCGAGGCCGAGCGCGACCGAGACCGGCACGCGCAGCAGCAGCAGGCCGAAGAAGCCGCCGAACAGCAGAAGGGCTGCCTGGCCGGCGGACAGGGCTGCGCCGGTCATTGGGGCTTCTCCTCTCCGTGCAGAAGGATCTGCAGGTCGTCCCACATGCGTTCGCCCTGGAAGACGATCCAGGTGAAGCCGGCGATCGGCCAGGCGATATGGATCAGCCACAGCGGCAGTTCCGCCAATTCGCTGATCCGGAACCAGGCGAAGTCGGTGAACTCGATCCCCCACCACAGGAACACGCCGCCGAAGATCAGCACGAAGACGCCGGCGAGAATATCGGCTGCCGCCTTGGCGCGGCCCTTCAGGCCCGGGAAAAGGTCCACGTTGAAATGCGTGCCTTCGCGCACGCCGACCATCGCGCCGATCATCACCATCCAGACCAGCAGGAAGCGCGACAGCTCCTCGGTCCAGATGTAGCGCGGCAGCAATTCCGTGAAGCGGGCGAAGATCTGCAGGCTCACCGGCAGGATGATGGCCGCGACCGAGAGCGTGAGCAGGATGTCGAGAACTCGGGCGTAGTAGAAGGTGATGCGGCGAAGCACGCCACGCGCGCCGATAGGCGGCATGCCGGTATGTCCTTGGCGGGAGGGCGGATGCGCTGGCCCGGGGCGGCGGTTCGGCCGCCGCCCCGGGCCTTGTGCGTTACGAGGTCATCGACGCGATGCGGGTGTGGATGCCTTCCGCGTCGATCTCACGCGCGTAGGCCGCCATCACCGGCTGGACGGCGGCGTTCATCTGCGCGCGTTCGGTGAAGGCCACGCGGCGCAGGCGGCCAGCCTGTTCCAGCGCGGTGATCTTCTGGCTGTCCTCGCCGCTCTCGGTCTGGCGGCCGAAGGCGGCGGCCTCGCGGCCGGCGCGGCGGATCGCCTCCTGCAGCTCGCGCGGCAGGCGGTTCAGCGTCTGCACCGAGAAGCAGAGCGGGCGGATGGTGATGGCGTGTTCCGTCATCAGCAGGTTCGGCCCGACTTCGTAGAAGCGCATCTGCTCGACGCCGGCGGCTTCGTTCTCACCGGCCTCGATGACGTTGTTCTGGATGGCGTTGTAGACCTCGTTATAGGCGATGACCTGCGGCGCCATGCCGATCGCCTGGAAGGTGCGCGACCAGATCGGCGCGCCTTGGACGCGCACGCGCAGCCCGCGCAGCTGCGCCATGTTGGTGGCCGGGCGGTTCGAGAAGATGTTCCGCACGCCGCCGCCGGCATAGCCGATCAGGACAACGCGGGCGCGGCGCTCCACCTCGTCTGCGACGGGCTTGAACAGGTCCTGCTCGATCACCTGGTTCCAATGCGCGAGGTCGCGGAACAGGAAGGGCGCGTCGATGTAGGGGGCGGCGCGGCTGAAGGTGGACATGTGCGCGGGGCTGACAATGGCGAAATCCACCGCGCGGCCGGCCGACATGTATTCGAAGAACTGCTTCTCGAGGCCGAGCGAGCTGTTGTTGTGCATCACGAAGTTGATGGGCCGGCCATAGTACTGCCGAACCAGTTCCTGGAACCGCGTCATCGTGCGGTTGAAGACGTGGTCGTCGTTGAACTGGCTGGCGCCGTTCAGGGTGATGGGGGCCTGCGCGCGCACCACATTCGGCGCGGCAAGAAGGCCGGCGGCGCCGATGGCGCCAAGGAAAGCACGACGTTCCATGGACTTTCTCTCCCTCTGCGGCCGGCTCTCGGCCCGGCTTGCGGAGGAGAGGCTAGCCCGCTCCTCCAGCGCTTGGGAACTGTTCAGTTACGTGGGTGGGGCGTTCGGGCACATTGCAAATCCGTCAGGTGGTCAGCGCGACAACCGGGCGGAGCGGCCGGCTCAGCGCCAGACGCTGGGCCGCACCGCCGCAGCGGTGAGCGCGCCATAGGCAGTGAGGCCCAGCGCAACCGCAAGGAAATGGCCCTCCAGCCCAAGGAACGGGCCGAGCAGCGCGCCGCCGCCGACCGCCAGGGTGAAGCGCGACAGGGCGGCGGCCATCGGCCAGCCCATCCGCCCCGCGCCCTGGGCGGCGAAATACATCGCCATGCCAAGGCCGAAGGCGCCATAGGCCGGTCCGATGATGCTCAGCGCCCGCGCCGCAATCGCCACCACCTCCGCATCATCGGTGAAGGCGCGCGCGAAGCTCTCGGGGAATAGCGCAACCACGGCGCCGCAGGCCGCCGCCAGCACGAAGGCCAGCGCCCCGCCGGTCCAGGCCAGCCGCCGCGCCTCTGCCCAATCGCCCGCGCCAACCGCGCGCCCGACCAGCGCCGTCAGCGCCGAGCCGATGCCGAAGGCGAGCGGGATCATTAGGAACTCCAGTCGGGCAGAGATGCCATAGGCCGCGACTGCCGCTGCGCCGCGGGCGGCGAGCTGCGCCGTCACCAGGATCGTCGTCAGGTTGGCCACCAGCGCGAGCCCGCAGGCGACCAGCCCGACCGAGAGGATGCGCGCGAACATCGCCCGCTGCGGCGCGATGCGCAGTTGCGGCACGAAGCCCGCGCCACCGCGCAGCACCACGACCCCCATCGCCACCGCGGCCGCCCAGAAGACGGCAGCATAGGCCATGCCGAGCCCCGGCAGGCCAAGCCCGATCCCCTCCACCAGCAGCCAGGCCAGCGGCGGATAGGCCGCCCAGGCAGCCGCCAGCACCCGCGCCGCCAGCGCATGCCGCCCGCCGCCGCGCAGCACGGAGCCGAGCGTATTGGCCAGCCACGCCGGTAGCGCGCCCGCGCCGAACAGCCAGGCGGCATAGGGTGCTGCCGCGGCGGCGGCCGCTGGCCCGCCGATCGCGCCAAGGATCGCCTGCGGCGCGAGGGCGAGCGGGAGGGCGAAGCAGGCCGCCGCGGCGATGGCGATCAGCACCGCATGCAGCACCAGCGCCGCCGCCTCATCCCGCCGTCCGGCGCCGAGCGCGCGCGCGATGGCAGAGGCGACACCGCCGCCCATCGCGCCGACCGACATCATCTGCAGCAGCAATGCGAAGGGCAGCACCACCGCCCAGCCCGCCAGCGCCGCCGTGCCCTGGCGCGCCGCGAGCCAAGTCTCGCAGAGCTGGCCCGCGACCTGCAGCAGCGAGACGAGGGCGGTCGGCGCCGCCAGCGCCAGGATCGCGCGGAGACGGCGCTCCATCGTCAAGGCGCCGCCAGGCCCGTCGGCATCCTCAGGCCCCCCGGTAGAGTGAATAGCCGAAGGGCGTGAACTTGATCGGCAGGTGGTAATGCTGCGCCGCGTCGAAGACGCGGAAGCGGAAGGGTACGACGCCGAGGAAGGGCGGCGCGTCGCTGCCCGTCGCGGCCAGGAAGGCCCCGATCTCCATCAGCACCTCGTGCTCGCCTGGCTCGACGCCAGCACCGCGGGCGACGGGATGATCGAGCAGGCCGTCCGCGCCGATGCGGCCTTCGGCGATGGTGCTGCGCGATCCGTCCGGCGCAAGGCGGTCGATACGCACCGCCATGCCCTCCGCGACGCGGCCGCGCGCGACATCCACCGCATGCACCGAGATACCGCCCGCCATGCATCTTCCCCTGGCGCGAGACGCGCGCCCTGTTCGGCGCGCGTCGCCCCTTTAGGGGGGCGGGGCAGTCTGCCCCAAGGGATCGCCCGAGGGGAGTGATCCGCGCGGCGGGCGCGCTCTCAGGCCTTCGGCCGCGCCTTCAGCTCGTCGCGGATCTCGGCCAGCAGCACTTCCGTCGCGGAGGGCGCCTTCGCGGCGTCCTCGCGCACCTTGAGCTTCGTCAACGCCTTCAGCAGCCAGAAGATCGCCATCGCGACGATCAGGAATTTGATGATGGCGTTGATGAAGAGGCCGATCGCGAGCACCGCCGCGCCGTCCGCCCGCGTCGCCTCAAGCGAGGGCTTCCGCTCGCCGCTCAACACGACGAACAGGTTCGAGAAGTCGATGCCGCCGACCAGCAGGCCGATGATGGGGTTGATCAGATCCTCGACCAGCGAGCCGACGATGCTGGTGAAGGCGGCGCCGATCACGATGCCGACCGCGAGGTCGATCACGTTCCCGCGCATGATGAAGGCCTTGAACTCCGCCAGCCAGGCGGGTTCGGAGATCGGAATCGGCGGCTGCATGCACCCCTCCTTGGGCGGATCGGCCGTCAGGCGGCCGATCGCAGTTTATTCCGATATCGTCACGTCGCACCAGAGGGCGATGAGGAGCGCCACCACCACCACGCCGCGGCGGTAATCGGCCTCGTCCACCCATTCGTCGCGGCCGCCATTCTGCGTCAGATCGCCGCAGAGCGGACCGAGCCCGACGCAGGGAATGCCCGACTGCACCATCGGGTTCCGGATGTCGGAGGAGGTGTGAAGTGGGTTGATATGCGGCGCCGCGCCGGTGCCGCGCTGGACCGCCGCGCTCGTCGCCTGCCAGAGCGGATGATCGAGCGGCACCTCGGCCCCGGTTACGCCCGAGAGGAAGACGAGCTCGGGCGGCGTCTCGCGCAGGAAGGGGTCGGCGGCGGCGGCTTCGGCGATGGCGGCCTCGACCTCGGCCTGGACATCGGCCAGCGCCTCGCCGGGCGGGAAGGCCAGCGCGCAGGAGAGCTGCACCGCCGGTGCGACGCGGCTGGCCCTGCCATCGCCAAGGCTGCGGATGTCGCCGACCAGCAGGTTGGTGGACCGGCCGATCGCCGCTTCCAGCGCTGGGTGGCGCACCCGCGCGCCGCGCCGTGCATCCAGCGCCTGGAGCGCCGCCAGCACGACCATCGTCTTGTCCACGGGGTTGACCGCGACATGGGCGAAGGCGGCGTGGCCCGGCTCGTTCGTCGCCGGCAGCCGGCCGCGGATGATGATCCGGAAGATCAGCTGCCCGGCGGCGAGCGCCTTCACCTCCTGCATGCCCACGCCGGATTCTGCCGGGTGGAGATAGACCGCCGCATCAGCGGCGACGCCACCATGCAGCAGCGCATGCACACCGCGCGCGTGCCGCTTGGATGGCGTGCTGGCCAGGATCACATCGCCCTTCGGGCGCAGCCCCGCAGCACGCAACAGGCGAACCGCCTCGACCATGGTGGCGACCCCCGCGAGGTCATCGGCCACGCCCCAGCCATGGATGCGACCCGCGGCGATGGTGCCGGCCAGCGGGTCGTGGCGCCAGCTATGCGCTGGCTGGAAGGGCTCGCCATCGGGGTGGGCGAAAAAGATCACGCTGCGGCCGCCGCCCGCGCCGGGCAGGCGGGCGAGGATGGCCTCGCGTTCCTCGGTGGTCATCGCCGCCTCGGCCGCGAATTCGTGGCGGAGCTGCACCTCGGCCGGGCGGTAGCGACGGCGCTCCACTGAGCAGCCGGCGGCGATGCAGGCTTCGGCGATGCGCGCCTGAACCGCGGCCTCGCCATCCGCCTGCAGGCGGATCAGCTCCTGCAGGAAGGCCACCGCCGCCGCGCCGCCTGCTTCCGCTGCCTGCTGCACGCGTTCTACTGCCTGGTCCATCGTTCCTGCTTTCGCGATCCTGCCTGGCAATGCTCCGGCGTGGCGGGAAGGGCGTCAACCTGTGGCTTGCTCTCGCGGCCCGGGCGTGACCATGCTGCAGGCTCGCAGAAGCCGTTGGGGAGCGGTCGGACGCGTTGACAATGCGATTGGTGATCGGGGCCCGTTGGTCCTCGACTTGGACGATGCGCGGCTGGTTGGCGTGCAGGCTTTCGGGCCTGCCCTTCCGGGCGGAGACGCTTTACCTTTCGCGTCCCGACAGCAAGGCGAAGCTGGCCAAGGCGTCTCCCACCGGGTTGATCCCGGTGCTGGAGCATGACGGCTTTCTGGTCACCGACACGATGGCGATCGCCGAATATCTGTGGGAGCTGGCGCCGGGCAGCGACATCTGGCCAGCGGAGCGCCAGGCGCGCACGGCGGCCCGGATGTCGGCGGCAGAGATGCATGCGCATTTCGCCGAGCTGCGCGCCGCGCTGCCGATGAACCTCATCAAGCGCTGGCCGATCGCCAACGGCATCCCGTCGAACGTGAAGCTGCTGGGGCGTCCGGGGGTGGAGCAGCAATTGGCGCGCGTGCAGGACAGTTGGCGGCAGACGCGCGCGGCCTGGGGCGCGGATGGGCCCTATCTGTTCGGGGCGCGTTTCTGTTTCGCGGATGCGATGTGGGCGCCGATGGCCAGCCGCTTCCGCACCTATTCCGTCACGCTGGCCCCTGATGCGCAGGCCTATGCGGAGGCAGTGCTGGCCCATCCGCTGGTCGCCGAATGGGTGGCAGCGGCCGAGGCCGAGGCGCGCGAAATCGGCTGGGAGGCCTGCGCAGCCTGGCCGTGATGCAGCGGCGCCGTCCTACGCCGCCACCAGGTCCACCGAAACCTCCAGCACCTGCTTGCCGCCGCCCAGCAGGATGCCCTTCACCGGGCTGATATCGGCATAGTCGCGGCCCCAGCCCAGCAGCACATGCTCGTCTGCAACCACCAGGTCGTTGGTGGGGTCGAGATCCACCCATCCCAACTGCGGCCCGAGCCAGGCGCCGACCCAGGCATGGCTCTGATCCGCGCCCTGGCGGCGCTGCTGGCCGGGCGGCGGGCGGGTGCGCACATAGCCCGAGCAGTAGCGCGCCGGTAGGCCGATGGCGCGCAGCCCCGCGATCAGCAGATGCGCGAAGTCCTGGCAGACACCGCCGCGCAGCGACAGCACCTGGCTCACCGGCGTCGAGATCGTGGTGACACCGGGCTTGAAGGCGAAGTCGCGCTTGATGCGGCCTGTCACTTCCAGCAGGCCGGCCAGCACCGGCCGCCCGGGCGGGAAGCTCTGCGCGACATAGGCGCCGGCACCGGCATCGGCCGGGGCGAGCGCGCTCGGCAGCACGAATTCGGTGGCCGCGACGCCCTCGGGCCTGAGGGCGGCGTCGCGCACTGTCTCCCAGGGAGGGGTGGTCGCAGCGGGCGGGGGCGGGGCGAAGCCGACTTCCACCACTGCGTCCAGCACCACTTCCAGCGCCGCATGCGGGGCCTCGATGGACAGCCAGGAGACGCCATTGCCGTAATGGTCCGTGCCCTCGGTGCGATAGGCCGGCGTCGGCGTCACATCGAGGCTGACCGAGTGCACCACCTGCCCGGGCAAAGCGCGCGGCGTCAGGTGCAGCAGGTGGTTCGCCAGATCCACCCGATAGGCATAGCGGTAGCGCGTGGCATGGCGGAGCGCGTAGCGCGTCATTCGACCAATTCGCCCTCGTCCTCGCCCAACACGCGCGCACGCACATGGCTGACATAGCGCCGCGCCACGCCATCCGACAGCGCGCCGATCTCCTCCTCCAGCGCGAAGAGCGCATCCGGCAGTCCGGCCGCCGCGGCGTCGCGGTCCGGCGAGACCAGCACCTCCTCCACCAGCGCCTGCGGCCGCGCGGCGAGCAGGGCGGCGGTGGCGGCGAGGCTGTCGCCATCCTCGCCGATCTCGGCCAGCCGCTCGGCCACCGCGGCCAGCTGGAAGCCGAGCGCGCGCGGGTTGGAGGGATCGGCCAGCACGAGGTCGAGCACCGGCGCGGGCTGCACGGCGGCGAGGTAGCGCGCGCGGTAGGTGAGGGTGGAATCGCAGAGTTCGAGCGCGAGGCGGAGCCCCGCCTCGATGCGCGCGGGTGGCTCTGCCAGTGCCTTGCCGACATTGCGCGCGGTGACCTGCGCGCGCTCGATTCGTCGGCCGAGGTCGAGGAACATCCAGGCGCCGCCGCGGACCATATTCTCGGCGGCGAGGCCGGAGAGGTTGGTGCAGCCGCGGATGATCGCGGTCGCGGCGTCGGCAAGCGCATCGAGCCCGCCCGCGGCGGCCGCGAGCCGCCCCCGGCTATCCTGGCTGAGCTGCGCGAGTGCCGCCCACATGTCGTGCGTGAGCCGATCGCGCACCGCGGCCTGCGGCCGTTCCACCGCTTCCACCAGCGCAAGAAGTGCCCCGCCCGGTGCCGCGGCGGCGGCGATGGCGCGCGGCAGCAGCACGCCATCGGGCGGGCTTGCGGCGACCTGCGCATCGAGCAGGCCGGCGGCGGCGAGGCAGCGCGCGAGTGCCCGCATCTCCGCCACCTCGCGCGGCAGGGCGGCGCCGCGCAGCAGGCGCATCAGCAGCGCGCGGGTGAGGCGGGCGGCGGATTCCAGCCTTTCGATGTAGCGGCCGAGCCAGAACAGCTCATCCGCCACGCGGCTCGGCAATTCGCCGGAGGAGCGGCGGATGGCGAGCCTCGCCGCGCGCGGCGCCGCGGGGCCGACGATATCCGTGCTGTCCTCGGCCAGCACCCAGACATCCTTGGCTGCGCCGCGGCGGGTTGGTGGGGCGGCGATGCCCGCTTCCGCCGTCTCGCCCAGCACATGCGCAAGGCCGCCCGGCATGGCGCGCCAGCGCCCCTCCGCGTCGCGGATGAGGAACATGCGCAGCACGACCGGGGCGGGCGCTAGTCGCTCGCCGACGAGGCACGGCGCGGCCGAGGGCGGCACGGGGCGTGTCGCCGCGAAGCGCCAGGGCGCGGCCTTGGCGGGGCCCGCAAAGGCTTCGAGCGGGCCGAGTGGCACCGGCGCGCCCGGGTCGAAGGCGCTGCGCAGCCGCCAGGCTTCGGGCGCGGCCCGCACAGCGTCGCGCGATGCGGCATCGCCGAGCCATAGCGTCTCGACCTGCGGCAGCAGCAGATCTTCGGCCAGCAGGTGGCGTGCGGCGGCGGGCAGGAAGGGCGCGAGCCCCGGCGCCTCGGCGGCCATCGATCCGGGCGAGTTGACCAGCCGCACCGCGCCGTCGCGCAAGGCGCCCATCAGGCCGGGGACGCCCGCGCCATGCTGGTCGAATTCCAGCGGGTCGCAGGCCTCGCCCTTGATGCGGCGCAGGATCACGTCCAGGCGGCGCAGGCCGCGCAGTGTTTTGAGGAACACTTCGCCGCCGCGCACGGTCAGGTCGCCCGGCTCGACGAGTTCCAGCCCGAGTTCGCGCGACAGGAACAGGTGCTCGAGCCAGGTTTCGGCGCGCGCGCCGGGTGTCAGCAGCGCGATGCGCGGATTGTCCACGCCCTCCGGCGCCATGGCCTGCAGCGCGGCCAGCCAGGCATCGAAGAAGGGGCGCAGTGGGCGGACCTGGGCGGCGCGGAACGCCTCCGGCAGGACGCGGCCGAGCAGGGCGCGGTTCTCCGCGGCGAAGCCGACGCCATTCGCCCCGCCGCAGCGATCGGCCAGCACGCGCCACTGCCCGTCCGGGCCGCGCAGCAGATCGGCGCCGTAGAAGGTCAGGCGCGGGATCGGCTTGCGCGATGGCGCGCTGCAGGGCCGCAGCAGATGCGGGTTGGCCAGCACCAGCTGTGCCGGCACGACGCCCGCGTGCAGCAAGTCCTGTGGGCCATAGAGATCGTCGAGCAGCGCGGCGAGCAGCCGCGCGCGCTGCGCAAGCCCCGCTTCGAGGGCCGCGAAATCGCCGGCGGTGACGATCAGCGGGACGGGGTCGCAGCGCCAGGGGCGCTGGGCGCGCGCGGCCTGGCCGGCAGCCGAGCCTTCCAGCACGGTTGCCACGCCTTCTTCCTCAAAGGCGCGGTCGAGGCGCCGGGCGCGTTCGGCCAGCTGCGCATAGCCGAGGTCGGAGAAAGCGCCGAGGAGCGTGCGCCAGGCCGGGCGAACGCGGCCCTGGCCGTCCACCATCTCGTCGAGTTGGTGCGGGGCTTCCGCCGCTGGCGCCGCCACGTCGTTCAGGCGAACCGCCCGGCGCCCGCCACCGCGGCGCGACGCAGATCCAGCGTGCGCGGATGCTGGCGGGAGGGCAGGGCGCGCGGTTCGGCCATCGCGCCCGGCGTGTGGCCGAAGGCGAAGAAGCGGGCCATGCGGCGCGCCTCGGCCTCGTTCGCATTGACCGGGAAGGTCTGGTAGTTGCGCCCGCCCGGATGGGCGACGTGATGCGTCGCGCCGCCGAGGCTCCGGCCGGTCCAGCTGTCCCAGATGTCGAAGGTCAGCGGCGATTGCGCGCGGATCGTCGGATGCAGCGCGGAGACCGGGTCCCACGCCTTGAAGCGCACGCCGGCGACGAATTCGCCCGCCGTGCCTGTGGGCTGCAGCGGCACCGCGGCACCGTTGCAGGCCAGGGTGAAGCGTTCCGGGATCCAGCCCGTGACCTTGGCCTGCACGCGCTCCACGCTGCTGTCCACATAGCGCGTCGTGCCGCCCGCGCCGATCTCCTCGCCCAGCACATGCCAGGGCTCGAGCGCGGCGCGCAGTTCCAGCTGCATGTCGCGCACCACGATGCCGCCGATCCGCGGGAAGCGGAACTCCACATGCGGCGCGAACCAGGCGGGGTCGAAGGCGAAGCCGAAGCCCCGCAGCTCCTCCAGCACGTCGCGGAAATCGGCCTCGACGTAATGCGGCAGCATGAAATCGTCGGCGAGCCGCGTGCCCCAATGGATCAGCCGGCGCTCATAGGGCCGCTCCCAGAAGCCGGCGACCAGCGCGCGCAGCAGCAATTGCTGCACGAGCGACATGCGCGCATGCGGCGGCATCTCGAAGCCGCGCACCTCCACCAGGCCGCGCCGGCCGGAGGGGCCCGAGGGATCGTACATCTTGTCGATGCAGAATTCCGTGCGGTGGGTGTTGCCCGTCATATCCACCAGCACGTTGCGGAAGATGCGGTCCACCAGCCAGGGCGGGATATCCGAGCCCGGCGTCGGCACCTGGGCGAAGGCGGTTTCCAGCTCATAGACCGCATCCGTCCGTGCCTCATCCACGCGCGGATGCTGGCTGGTCGGGCCGATGAACTGGCCACTGAACAGATAGGACAGCGATGGGTGGTTGTGCCAGAAACCGACCAGCGACTTCAGTAGGTCGGGCCGCCGGAGGAAGGGGCTGTCGGCGGGCTCGGCCGCGCCCATCACCATGTGGTTGCCGCCACCCGTGCCGACATGCTTTCCGTCGAGCGCGAATTTCTCCGCCGCCAGCCCGACCTGCCGCGCTTCCTCATAGAGCGTCGTGGTGCGGTCCGAGAGCTCGTTCCAATTCGTCGCCGGGTGGACGTTCACCTCGATCACGCCGGGGTCGGGTGTCACGGAGAACTGCAGCAGGCGGGGGTCCGATGGCGCGAGGTAGCCTTCCAGGAACACCTTGCGCCCGGTGTCTTTCGCCGTCGCCTCGATCGCCGCGATCAGGTCGAGCCAATCCTCAGCCAGCGCCAGCGGCGGCAGGAAGACATGGATCAGGCCGTTGCGCGGCTCGACACAGAGCGCGGTGCGCACCACGCCCGGCTCCTCGCGCCCCGGTTCCGGCACCGGCATCTCGGTGATCCGCGCGCGGCCTTCGGGATGCGCGCCGCGCGGGCGCAGCTTTTCGCGCTGCGCGAAGGGATCGCGCTCCGGCTCGACCTCGATCGCCTTCTCCGAGGCCCAGGGCAGGCTGTCGAGCGGCAGCCGGAAGCCCATCGGGCTGTCGCCGGGCAGCAGGAACAGCGCACCGTCGCGGAAGGCCCATTTGCCGCTTTCCCATAGGCGGCCGGCGCCGGTGCCGACACGCCGCAGCGGCAGGATGGAGCCGACCTCCGTCGCCAGCCCCTGGCCGAAGATGCGCCGCAGCCGCGCGCGTTCCATCGCATCCTTCAGGCGCGCATCCTCGGCGAGCACATTCGCGGGCAGCCGGCCTTCGCGCCACAGGTAGTAGTGGATGTCCTCCTGCGCGGGGATGCGCAGCTGCGGCTCCACGCCGAGCTTGCCGGCGAGCACGGTCGCGAACTTCGCGGCATCCTTGGCGGTCGCATTGTCCGTGTCGTCGTCGGAGGCCAGCAGCGCGGGATCGGTCCAGACCGGCTCCCCATCCGCGCGCCAATGGCAATGCAGCGCCCAGCGCGGCAGTTGTTCGCCCGGATACCACTTGCCCTGCGCATAGGTCAGCGCCGCGCCCGGCGCCCAGAGCGGTTGCAGACGCCGCAGCAGCCGCCCCGCATAGCGCCGCTTGGTGGGGCCGAGCGCGTCGGTGTTCCACTCCGGCGCGTCGCGGTCGGTCTCAGCGACGAAGGTGGGCTCGCCACCGACCGTCAGGCGGATGTCGCCGGCCGCCAGCCGCGAATCCACCGCCGCGCCCATCGCCTGCACCGCGCCCCATTGCGCGTCGGTGTAGGGCTTGGTGACGCGCGGTGTCTCCGCCACGCGCCGGACTTCCATGTGGAAGCCGAATTCGGTCTCGCATTCATCCGTCGCGCCCGTGATCGGCGCGGCCGAGGCGGGCTCAGGCGTCGCAGCCAACGGAATATGCCCCTCGCCGGCCAGGAGGCCGGAGGTGGGGTCGAGCCCGATCCATCCCGCGCCCGGCACATAGGCCTCGCACCAGGCGTGCAGGTCGGTGAAGTCGGCGGCCGGGCCCGCGGGGCCGTCCACCGGCTTCACGTCAGGGACCAGCTGGATCAGGTAGCCCGAGACGAAGCGCGCGGCGAAGCCGAGGTGGCGCAGGATGTTCACCAGCAGCCAGCCCGAGTCGCGGCAGGAGCCCTTGCGGTGCCCGAGCACCTCCTCCGGCGTCCAGACGCCGGGCTCCATCCGAACGATGTAGCCGATCTCGGCGGCCAGCCTCTGGTTGAGCTCGACCAGGAAGGAGACGGTGTTCGGCGCCTCGCGCGGGATGGCTTCCAGGTAGCGCGCCAGCAGCGGGCCGGGGGGCGCGGCGCGGCGGAAGGGGGCGAGTTCCTCGGCCAGCACCGGGTCATAGGCGAAGGGAAAGCGCTCGGCCTCCGGCTCTACGAAAAAATCGAAGGGGTTGATGGTCGCCATATCGGCGACGAGGTCCACGGTCACCTCGAAATGGCGCACCCGCTCGGGGAAGACCACGCGGGCGCAAAAATTGCCCTGCGGGTCCTGCACCCAGTTCAGGAAATGCGGCTTCGGCGAGATATCGAGCGCGTAGGACAGGATGGGCGTGCGGCTGTGCGGCGCGGGGCGCAGCCGGATCAGCTGGGGCGAGAGGCCCACCAGCCGGTCATAGCTGTAGCGCGTGCGGTGGGTCAGCGCGGCGTGGATGCTCATCGGGCCCCGGGGGAGGAGGATCGCGCATCCGCTATCCCATCGGAACGGCCCGCGCCGCAAGGGCAACGGCGTGACGCTCTCCTGATGGCGTGGCCCGCCCGGGCCGCCTGGACAGCCCCCCGCCCTGGCGGCACCCTGCGGCCATCAACAGCAGCTCTCTTGAGGGGGAACGTCCATGGCGCAGAAATTCGCGCTGGTCACGGGTGCAGGATCGGGTGTGGGCCGGGCAGCCGCCATCGCGCTGGCGGCGGATGGCTGGGCCGTCGCCCTGCTCGGCCGGCGCAAGGACGCGCTGGAGGAGACGGTGGGGATGTGCGGCGGCGCCCGCACCCTGGTGCTGCCCACCGATGTCAGCGACCCGGCCCAGGTGGAGGCCGCCTTCGCGGCGCTGAAGGCCGCCTTCGGCCGTCTCGACCTGCTGTTCAACAACGCCGGAACCAATGTCCCCGGCACCCCGTTCGAGGAGCTGACCGCCGCGCAATGGATGCAGGTGGTGTCGGTGAACCTGAACGGGATGTTCCTCTGTGGCCACGCCGCCTTCCGCATGATGAAGGACCAGTCCCCCCAGGGCGGTCGGATCATCAACAATGGCTCGATCAGCGCGCATGCGCCGCGGCCCGGCAGCGCGCCCTACACTGCGACGAAGCACGCGGTTACGGGGCTCACCAAGTCCATGAATCTGGATGGCCGCCGCTTCGATATCGCCGTCGGGCAGATCGACATCGGCAATGCCGAGACGCCGATGACGGCCCGCATGGCCAAGGGCGTGCCGCAGGCCGACTGGACCATCAAGGCGGAGCCGCGGATGGATGTCGCCCATGTCGGCACGGCGGTGGCGCAGATGGCCGCCTGGCCGCTTGAGACCAATGTACTGACCATGACGATCATGGCCACCAAGATGCCCTTCGTGGGGAGAGGCTGATGAACAAGCTCGACCTCGCAGGCCGCGTTGCCGTCGTCACCGGCGGTGCGCGCGGCATCGGGCTGGCGGTGGCGCGGCGCATGGTCGCCTCCGGTGCGGCCGTCTCGATCTGGGACATGGACCCGGCCAAGGCCGAGGAAAGCCGCGCGGCGCTGGCCGCCGATGGCAGTGTCAGCGCGCAGGTGCTCGACCTTTCGGACGAATTGGCGGTGGCGGAGGCCACGGCCAAGACGCTCGCTGCGCATGGCAAGGTGGACATCCTGGTCAACAATGCCGGCATCACCGGCGGCAATGCGCCGAGCTGGGAGATCCCGGTGGCGCAGTGGCGGCGCGTGATGGAGGTGAACCTCAACGCGCCCTTCATCGTTGCCTCCGCGCTGATGCCGCATCTGATCGCCAATGGCTGGGGGCGCGTGGTCAACGTGGCGTCCGTCGCGGGCAAGGAAGGCAACCCGAATGCGGCGCATTACAGCGCCTCCAAGGCGGGCCTGATCGGCTACACCAAGTCGCTGGCCAAGGAAGTGGCCCAGAAGGGCGTGCTGGTGAATTGCGTCACGCCAGCCGCGGCCAAGACCGACATCTTCGCGCAGATGACCGAGGCCCATATCGCCTTCATGCTGTCGAAGATCCCGATGGGCCGCTTTGTCGAGGTGGAGGAGATCGCGGCCCTGATCTGCTGGCTGTCGAGCCCCGACTGCTCCTTCTCGACCGGTGCGGTGTTCGACGTCTCGGGCGGGCGCGCGACCTACTGAAGACGGGGGATGTGCGATGCGGGCGCTGCTGGCTGGCCTTCTGTTCCTCGCGCCCGCCGCGGCCTTCGCGCAGGACGCGGCGGAGGGAGGGCGGCTCGCGGGGCAGTGGTGCGCGAACTGTCACCGCATCGCCCCCGGCGGGCCAGGGCCGGCGAGTGATGCCGTGCCCGGCTTTGCCACCATCGCCGCCCGGCCCGGCCGCACGCCGGAGGCCATCGCCACCTTCCTGCGAACGCCCCATGCCGGCATGCCCGACCATGGCCTGACGCTGCGCCAGGCGCAGGACATCGCCGCCTTTCTGATCGCCCAGCGCGCACCATGACGGCGCTGCTCGCCGATATCGGCGGCACCAATGCCCGCTTTGCCCTGCTGGAGGGCGCGCGCCCTGGCATCCCGCTGGTGCTGCCGGTCGCGGCTTTCCCCAACGCCGAGGCCGCTATCGCCGAAGCCCTGGCGCGGCTCGCGCCCCGCGCGCCCGTCACGCTCGCCGTGCTGGCGCTGGCCGGGCCGGTCGTGGATGGCACGGTGCGGCTGACCAATGCCGATTGGCAGGTCTCGGCTGCCGCGCTCGCCGCGCGCTTCGGCTTCGCACGCGTCAGTCTGGTGAACGACTTCCTCGTCCAGGCGCATGCGCTGCCGCATCTCGCGGGCGCTGACCTCGTGCCGATCGGCGGTGGGCGCGACGTGCCGGAGGCGCCGATGCTCGTGCTCGGGCCCGGCACGGGGCTTGGTGTCGCGGCCTTCCTGCCGAGAGCAGGCCTCGCTGTGCCGACCGAGGGCGGGCATGTCGGCCTCGCGCCGACCGATGCGCGGGAGGATGCGATCGTCGCCGCGCTCCGCGCCCGCGACGGCCGCGCGGGGGCGGAGGAGGTGCTGTCAGGCCGCGGCCTGGCGTTCCTCCACGCGACGCTGGCCGGGCTGCGCGGCGCCGAGGTGCCCGCGCGCGACGCGCCCGTGGTGCTGGCCGCCGCGCCGGATTGCCCGGTCGCGGCGGAGGCGGTGGAGGTGTTTCTCGGTCTGCTCGCGGGGCTTGCGGGCGACCTCGCGCTCGCCTGGGGCGCTCGCGGCGGCGTGTTCCTGGCCGGCGGTATCCTGCCGCGCATGGCCGCGCGGCTCGACCCCGCCGCCTTCCGCCGCCGCTTCGAGGCCAAGGCGCCGATGCAGGGCTGGATGGCAGAGGTGCCGCTGCATCTCGTGCGGCACCCGGCGCCCGCCTTCCTCGGCCTCGCCGCGCTGGCGCGGCAGGCCGCGCCGTAGGGGGGCTACTCGACGACGATGTTCTGGGCGCGCGCCAGGTCGCGGAAGGTCACGATCTCGCGCGCGATGAAGGCGCTGAAGGCCTCCGGCGTCGTCTGCTGCGGGAATTCCAGGAATTGCTGCGCGTAACGCTCCCGCGTCTCGGCGCTGCGCAGGAAGGCCTGCGTCTCGGCGGCAAGCCGCGCGAGGATCGGCGCGGGCGTGCCAGCCGGGGCCGCGAGGCCGTGCCAGGAGGCGAGCTCGGCACCCGGGAAGGTTTCGTTCAGCGCCGGCAGGTCAGGGTAGCTCGGCATGCGCGCAGGCGCGGTGGTGGCGAGCGCGCGGATGCGCCCCTCCCGCAGCAGCGCCGCCGTCGTCGCCGCGACGTCGAGCGAGACGTCGATGGTGCCGGCAACCAGCGCCTGCAGCAGCGGCCCGCCGCCGGTAAAGGGCACATGCGTCATGCGGATGCCGGCCTTGGCCAGGAACAGCTCCATGCCGAGATGCAGCGAGGAGCCGACGCCAGAGGAGCCGTAGTTCAGCGCCTCCGGCCGCGCGCGCGCGGCGGCGACGAGATCGGCGACGCTGCGCACATCGGGCAGCTTCTGCGGGTTCACCAGCAGCAGCGCGGGCGTGACGGCCAGGTTGGAGATCGGCGCGAAATCCTCAAGCGGCCGATAGGGCAGGGGCTGGCGCCGCACCGCGGGGACGATGGCGTTGGCGGCGATGTTGATCAGCCCGATCGTGCTGCCATCCGGCGTGCTCTTCGCCAGCGCATCCACGCCGATGGTGCTGCCCGCGCCGCCGCGATTTTCAACCACGAAGGGCTGGCCGAGCGTCTGCTGGAAATGCGCGGCGAGCAGCCGGCCGACGATGTCTGCCGCGCCACCCGGCGGGAAGGGGATGATGAAGCGCACGGGGCGCGTGGGCCAGGCCGTCGCCGACCCCTGTGCCCGCGCCACGGTGGCGAGCGGCAGCGCCGCAGTGGTGGCGATCACGCTGCGGCGTGTCAGCATCTTGGCATCCTCCGATGGCGTCCTCGGCTTGCTCCGGCCGGGCGCCTGGGGCCAAGTGTGGGCGGGGCCCGCCAGATGGGTCAACCCGGAGTGAGGAAAGCCGCCATGGCCAGGATTGCGGGTGTGTTCCCGGTGCTGCCGACACCCTTCACGCCAGAGGGCGCGCCCGACAAGGACGCCTTTCTGCGGCTGGCGGATTTCGCGATCGAGGCCGGCGTGGATGGCGTGGTCTTCCCCGGCATGGCGAGCGAGGTGGAAACGCTGACTGCGGCGGAGCGCGCGGAGCTGGTCGCCGCGCTCGGCGCGCATCTGGCCGGACGGCTGCCCTTTATCGTCGGCGCGAGCCATGCCGACCCGCGCGAGGCCGCCGATCGTGCGCGCGAAGGGCGCGAAGCCGGCGCGGTTGCTGCGATGATCATGGCCCCGCCCGGCTGCGGCCAGGATGTGGCGCAGCACATCGCCTACTACGCCGCGATCGAGGATGCCGTGCCGGGCTTCCCGCTGATGCTGCAGAACGCGCCCGCCCCGAACGGCGCCGGCCTCGCGCCTGAAAGCGTCGCCGCGGTCGCCGCCGGCGTGCCCGCGATCCGCTATGTGAAGGAAGAAACGCTGCCCTGCGGCCAGCATGTCACGCGCATCCTGGCCGCGGCCGGCGGTGGGCTGGATGGCGTGATGGGCGGGGCCGGCGCGCGCTTCGTGCTGGACGAACTCGCCCGCGGTGCCTGCGGCACCATGCCGGCGGTCGAAATCGCGGATGCGCATGCTGCGCTGTGGCAGGCCTGGCAGCGTGGCGACCGGGCGGAGGCGCGGCGCATCTACACGCTGACCCTGCCGCTGCTCGCCTTCCAGATGACCTTCCGCGTGCGCGCGACGAAGGAAGTGCTGAAGCGCCGCGGCCTGTTGCAGCACACCGGCGCGCGCGCGGCGGGGCCGAAGCTCGATGCGGGCGACATGGCGGAGATCGGCGAACTGCTCGCGACCGCCGCGCCGACGCTGGCGATCCATCCCCCCCGATGACCGACCGGATCGAGAGCGTCTCGGCCTTCGTCGTCGAGATTCCGCGCGACGTGCCCTATCTCGGCCCGCTCCGGCCGGGCGAGTTCGTCAACCGGCGTGGCTACATCGTGCGCCAGGGCAACCGCACGCTCTACCCCACGGCCGACCGTTCGGTCGTGCTGCGCGTCACGACCGAGAAGGGGCTGACGGGCTGGGGCGAGACCTACGGGATCGTCGCACCGGAAGCGGTGCGCGCCATCGTTGAGGATGTGATCGCACCCGTGCTGGAAGGCCGCGACCCCTCCGCGCCGGCGGTGATCCACGAAGACCTCTACGACCTGATGCGCGTGCGCGGCTTCTTCGGCGGCTTCTACCTGGACAGCCTCGCAGCCGTGGACATCGCTCTGTGGGATCTGCTCGGCAAGCGGTTGTGCGCGCCGGTCTCGACGCTGCTCGGCGGCCGGCGGCACGCGACGATCCCCGCCTATGTCTCCGGCCTGCCGCGCGCGACGCTGGCCGAACGCGTGGACTTCGCGCGCGAGTGGCAGGCGAGGGGTTTTCGGGGGTTCAAATTCGCCGCCGTCGTCGCCGATGACGGCGCGGAAGCGGAGATGATCGCTCTCCGCGACGGCCTCGGCCCGCAGGCGGAGATCATGGCCGATCTGCATTGGCGCCACACCGCCGCCGAGGCCATCCGCCTGATCCGCCGGCTGGAGCCGCATCGCCTGGCCTTCGCCGAGGCGCCGTGCCCACCCGAAGACATCGCCGGCATCGCGGACGTCGCACGCAGCGTCGGTGTGCCGATCGCGCTCGGCGAAGAATTGCGGACCGTCTTCGAATGGCAGCAGCGCCTGGCCGCGCGTGCGTTCGGCATCGGCCAGCCGGAGATGGGCCGCACCGGCATCACCGAATTCGCCCGCATCGGCGCGCTATGCCATGCGCAGAACATCGCGGTGATGCCACATGCGACGATCGGCGTCGGCCTCTTCCACGCCGCGAGCCTGCAAGTCTCCAGCACGCTGCAACGCCTGCCTTGGCACGAATACCAGCACAGCATCTTCGACCCGAATCTGCGCCTGACCCAACCGACCGGCACCCGCCACATGTCCTGCGAGGCCGGTTTCTATACCCTGCCCGACGGCCCCGGCATCGGCATCGAACCCAGCCCGGCCCTGCTGGCGGCGTTGGCGTGAGGCGTGTGGGGCGTGGTGCCGTGGGAGGGACGCTGTCCCTCCCACACCCTCCCTGCCAAGGGGCAGTGGCCCCTTGGAACCCATGAGTATGGGTTCGAGAGGGAGGGGGCGTCACCGGCGCATCGGTGATGAAGGGCGCTCGCTGCCCCCTCCCTCTCCAACCCAAAACTGATCGAGGTCCAGGAGGCTAAGCCTCCTGGCGGGGAGAGCGCGAGAGGGGCAGAGCCCCTCTCGCAGGTCCCGGCCCTACAGGCTCGCGACAGCGCGCTCCCAGTGGCCGAGGTCGAGGTAGCGATCGGGTGCCGGCGGGGTGCCGCCCCAGGTGCCGAGCATTTCGGCGCGGATGCGCAGCACGTTGCGGAAGCCTTCCATGTCGAAGCGGCCATCCACCGCGGCGCCGCCGCGTGGGTTGGTCACGATCGCCAGGTTGCGCTGCGCCATGGCGGGGGCAAGGCGCAGGCGTTCCGTCAGCAGCGACGCGGCAGCGCCGGCATTGGCCGGGTTCAGCATCCAGCGGATGCTTTCGATATAGGCGGCGAGGTAGCGCGTCACGACATCGGCGTTGGCGCGTGTCCAGGCGCGCATGCCCCAGCCGGCGAAGCCGAGATAGGGGCCGACCACATCGGTCGCGTTCGCCAGATTACGAATGCCTTGGTCTTCGGCCTGCAGGCTGAAGGGCAGGTTGAGCATGGAGCCATGCGCATCCGGGTCGCGCAGCATCAGCTCGTAGCGCGCGAAGGTGCCGCCGGTGGGGCGGATGGTGTAGCTGCCGCGCGGCAGGCCGTTCAGCGCCAGCATCTTGTAGGCCACGAGCGCGAAGGCGGTGTCGGGCGCGTCCACGATCAGCGTGCGGCCGCGCATATCGGCCCAGTCGCGGATCTCGGGCTTCACATGGAAGCTGTTGAAGCCGCTGTCGCCGCCCATGAGGATGCCGATGTCGTGCCCGGCCTCGGCCATCGCGACGGCGTTGTCCACGCCGGCGACAACCAGCTGGTGCCGGCCTTCCGCCAGGCCGTTGCGGAGTTCCGTCGAGTTCGGCGTGTTCAGGATCTCCACCGCCAGCCCGCGGCGGGCGAAGAAGCCCTGCGCCTGGCCCGCGAAGAGCGGCAGGTTGCCGACGCCCGGGAACACCATGACCTTGAGGGCAGTGGTCTGTGACATGGCGATCCTCGGTGCGGCGAGCGTGGCGGCGGCCGCGCCGATCGTGGCGCGGCGGGTCAAGTTTGGCATTGTTCTCTCCCTCCGAGTTCCGTTGGCCGGAAATCGTTTGCGCAAGCCTGCCCGATCGCGCGCATCGCCTCAAGCCGGGTCTTGGCGAGTGGGCCGGCGCCTCGAATCCTTGCCAGACTGGCGCGGTGAGGCGCATGCGTGAGTGGCGCATGCGTGGCCGGCGGAGCGTCGCCTGCGCCACGCGCGCACGTCACCGGAGCGACCAGCGTGCGAAAGCCCGTCATCATCGACTGTGATCCCGGCACGGACGACGCCATTGCGCTGTGGCTGGCGCTGGCCTCGCCTGAACTCGATGTGCGGCTTGTGACGGTGGGCGGTGGCAATGTTGGGCTGGCCAGCACCACGGCGAATGCGCGCGCGGTGGTCGGGCTGGCGGGGCGGGCCGTGCCGGTGGTGGGGGGCGCTGCACATGCGCTGCTGGCGGAGTTCCGCGAGGCGCCGGCGGTGCATGGTGCGGATGGGCTTGGCGGGGTGGTGCTGCCAGAAGGCCCGCCGCTGGCGCCCGGCATCGCAGCGGATGCCATCCGCGCCAGCTTGCGCGCAGCGGCGCCGGGCTCGGTGACGGTGGTCGGCCTCGGGCCCGTGACGAACCTGGCGCTGGCCTTCGCCACCGAACCCGCGCTGGCCGACCGTGTCGCGGAGATCGTGCTGATGAGCGGCGCGGTGGGCGAGGGCAACATCACCCCCTCGGCCGAGTTCAACGCCTGGAACGACCCGGAGGCGCTGGCGGTCCTGCTGCGTCTCGGCCGGCCCTTGGCGATCGCGCCGCTCGACCTGACGGCGCAGGCCTTCGTGACGCCCGATGTCATCGCCGCGCTGTCGGCGCGCGGCGGCGGCGCCTGCTTGGCGGCGGCGTTGGCGATTCTGCGTGCGGCGCCGACCTCGCAGCGCTTCGGCCATCGCGGCTTCCCGCTGCATGACCCCTGCGCGGTGGCCTGGGCCATCGCGCCTGGCCTGTTCGGGGTGCGCGCGGCGCATGCGGAGATGGACCTCGCCCCCGGTCCCTCGCGCGGGCGGACGGTGTTCGACCGTTGGGGGCGGCTTGGCCGCGCATCCAACGTCACGCTGCTCGAAACGCTGGACGCGCCGGCGTTCTTCGATCTGCTGGGCGAGAGGCTGGCGGCGCTGCCCTGAGCTTCCTGTCCGTCAGGGCGTCGGCGGGCGCTTGACCGGTTGCTCTTCGGCCCGCGGCGCCAAACCATACGGCGCGACCAGCGCCCAGAGATGCGGCGGCACCATGCTGCGCAGGCGGCGTGGCGCCTTGTGGCGCAGGAACAGGATCGTCTCGACCGCCTTCATCTCCACCCGGGCGCGGGCGAATTCCAGCCCCCGCGGCCCGATGCGCGGCATCAGCCAGCCGACCAGCGGGCGCAGGAAATCCGGCATGCGGCGCAGTGGCAGCCCGCCGGCGGCGCGTTCGGTGTTGGCCAAGAAGCCCTTCACCGCGCCCGCCCTCTTGCCTGCGGAGATCGGCGCCGAATGGGCCAGCTCCGGCTCGATCAGCTCCACCAGCTCTTCGCCGCGCGCATTGCGCACCAGAAGCCATTGCGCGCCGGTGCCGCCCATGTAGCCGACGGTGATGTCGGCCAGCACATTCGTGTAGTCCACACAGGTCCGGCAGGTGAGGGGGAAGAAATCGTCGGGGAGCTTGCTGATGGGCAATTGCAGGAAGGGGATGGTGCGGACCCGCCCATCCGCATGCCGCAGCTCCACATGGAAATCGGCGCGGAACTCCAGATAGGTGATGGAGGCCGGGTCGGGATCGAGCAGGTCGAGGAAGCGGTGGAACATCTCGGTCGTCGTGTTGTCCGAGCACGGCGTGCCGATGACATAAAGCCGTTCCAGCCCGAGCTCCGCCTCGATCGCGCGCAGCGCATGCACCTGGCAGGGGATGCCGATCACCGCGATCCGCCGGTGCCCGGCCGCAGCCGCGGGTTCGAGCAAGGCGAGCAGCGGGGCGAAGCCCATCTTCATGCCGCGGCAGGCGGCCATGTCTTCGGCCCGCGTCACCAGCACGGGGCGCGGCTTCCAGCGATCCTCTTGGTCGGCGGCCATGGCCAGCACCGCTGTTACCGCCCCGCTCTCCAGCAGCCTTTCGCCAAGACGCGTGGTGATGCCGGTCCATTGCGCGCCCTCGAGCGGGGCGGTGAGCGCTGCGCGGAGCATGCGGCGGAAGGGGCCGAAATGTGCCTCATCCGGCCGGGCAGGGTCCCGCGCCCGGCCATGCACGCGCTGCTCAAGCGCCGCATAGTCGGGGCGGAGGAACTGGCAGGCCTGGCCGCAGGCTTTGGCCAGGGTGGTGCGGGACAAGCCGCAATCGGTGCAGAGCGCGCGCGGCGCGGGCGCGGCCATCGGGGGGGTCCAGGGACCCTGGCCCGCCGTGGCGGGCACGAGATCGTGCGGCATCGGAGCGGAGGCTAGAGGCAGCCCGAGGGGGCTGTCACGCTTTCCTTCCGCGCCGGTGGGCCCGCGCGGCGCGCCACCGCATGCGCGCCCGTTGATCGCCGGGGGCCTGGGCAGGTCGTTTGTGCTGGCTTGGCCGGGACGGAGTTGGCAGGAACGGCAGATGAGCCTTGTACCCACCTTCGCCACGCCGCCCGGCTTCCTCGGCCTGCCGCCGGGTGGCGGCGGACGTGGCATCGCGGTTGCCGGCATCCCGCTCGATCTCGGCACCACCAACCGTGCGGGGGCGCGCGACGGGCCGGCGGCGATCCGGCGCGCGTCGCGCATGCTGGTGGACGGCTCGCATCCGACGACACGCGTGGATTTTCGCAGCCTGCCGCTCTCCGATGTCGGGGACTTCGCGCTCGCGCTTGGCGACCTCGCCGGCAGCCTGGCGCAGATCGAAGCCCAGGCGGCGCAGCAGGAGCATCTGGTCGCGCTCGGGGGCGAGCATGGCATCTCGCTGCCGCTGCTGCGGGCGCTGGCCAGGCGTGTCGGCGGGCCGCTCGCGCTGGTGCAGTTCGATGCGCATCTCGACACCTGGCCCGAAAGCTTCGGCCAGCGCTTCTCCCACGGGCAGCCCTTCTTCCACGCGCTGGCGGAAGGGCTGGTGGATCCCCGGCGGATGATCCAGATCGGCATCCGTTCGCCGGTCGAGCCGGAGATCATGGACTGGACCCGCGCCCAGGGCGTGACGGTGCTGTCGGCCATCGAGCTGCATGAGGCCGGCCCTGCCGCCATCGCCGCGCGGATCGCGGAGGTCGTCGGCCAGGCGCCCGCCTATCTCTCCTGCGACATCGATGCGCTCGACCCCGCCTTCGCGCCCGGCACGGGCACGCCCGAGGTCGGTGGCCTTGCCACTTGGCAGGTGCAGGCGGTGCTGCGGCGGATCGGCGGGCTCGACTGGCGGGGCATGGATGTGGTGGAGGTCGCGCCGGCCTATGATGTGGCGGAGATCACGGCGCTCGCGGCCGCGACCATCGCCTGGGAGTATCTCTGCCGGGCTGGGTGAGGCGGCCTGGGCGGCGGCCTGCGGCGCAGCCGGCGCCCGGACGGTTGGCGATCTTGACGAGACCCGTCGCGTCCGACATGCCGCCCCGGCCCGCGTCCACGCCGCCACAGACGCCCGGCCATGCCGTCCTTGTCCGCCTTGGAGACCTCCATCATGCAGCACGTCGCCTTTGGCGGACGCCTCGTCATGCTCGGCTTCGGCTCGATCGGGCAGGGTGTCCTGCCCCTGATCCTTCGCCACATCGACATCCCGCGCGAGCGCATCACCATCGTGACCGCCGAGCCGCGCGGGCAGGAGGTCGCGGCCGAATACGGCATCCGCTTCATCGAGCAGGCCGCGACGCGCGAGAATTTCGCCGCACTGCTCTCACCCATGCTGGGCGCGGGCGATTTCCTGCTGAACCTGTCGGTGGATGTGTCCTCGGTCGAGTTGATGAAGCTCTGCCAGAAGCTCGACGTGCTCTATCTCGACACGGTGGTGGAGCCCTGGGCGGGCGGCTACACCGACCCCGCGCTGACGCCCTCCCAGCGGTCGAACTACGCGATGCGGGAGGACGCGATCGCGCTGCGCGCCATGGCCGAGGGCGGCCCGACCTCCATCACCGCGCATGGCGCCAATCCGGGGCTGGTGAGCCATTTTGTGAAGCAGGCGCTGCTCGACATCGCCCGCGACACCGGCGCGCCGATTGCGAACCCGCCGCCGGCTGCGGACCGCGCCGCCTGGGCCGTGATCGCGGAGCGGCTGGGCATCAAGGTGATCCATATCGCGGAGCGCGACACCCAGGTCGGCAGCTTCCCGAAGAAGCCGGGCGAATTCGTCAACACCTGGTCGGTGGACGGCTTCGTCGGCGAAGGCAGCCAGCCGGCGGAACTCGGCTGGGGCACGCATGAGAAGGCGCTGCCGGGCGATGGTCATCGCCACGGCTTCGGCTGCGACGCGGCGATCTATCTGATGCGCCCGGGCGCCTCCACCCGCGTCCGCAGCTGGACGCCGTTGGAAGGGCCGTTCCACGGTTTTCTCATCACGCATAACGAAAGCATCTCGCTGGCCGACTACTACACGGCACGCCATGCAGATGGCTCCGTGCGCTATCGCCCGACGTCGCATTACGCCTATCACCCCTGCGACGATGCGGTGCTGTCCGTCCACGAATTGGCCGGCAAGAACTGGGAGATGCAGCCGGAAAAGCGGCTGATGACCGACGAGATCGTGCGGGGCATGGACGAGCTCGGCGTGCTGCTGATGGGCCATGCCAAGGGCGCCTATTGGTACGGCTCGCGCCTGACCATCGAGGAAGCGCGCCGCGTCGCGCCGCACAACAATGCGACCTCCTTGCAGGTGACGGCGGCGGTGCTGGCCGGGGTGATCTGGGCCATCGAGAATCCGCGCCGGGGCGTGGTCGAATCCGACGAGATGGACCACGCCCGGATCCTGGAGATCTGCGCGCCCTATCTGGGCGAGGTCGTTGGCGTCTATTCCGACTGGACCCCGCTGCAGGGCCGCGGGGTGCTGTTCCCCGAAGCGGTGGACACGACCGACCCCTGGCAGTTCGCCAACATCCGCGTCGGCTGACCCCAGAGCGTCCCCTGGGGGCGCTTTCGTGCTGCGCCGAGCCGCATCAGAGCGTGATCGCCGAAGACTGGAACGGTCGAAGGCGTGAATCACGCGACCAAACAATAGGCTAGACCATGATCGGCGCTTCTATCGGCGCTGATCATGGTCTAGCGTCCTGGCCCTCCGGGAGGGTCAGGAAGCATGCACGTCCTCGTCATCGGCGCCGCCGGCATGATCGGCCGCAAGCTTGTCGCGCGCATCGTCGCCGATGGCGGCATCGGTGGGCGGAAGGTGGACACGCTCAGCCTGGTGGATGTCGTCGCCCCCGAGATGCCGGCGGGCTTCGCCGGCCGCGCCTGGGCCGCCGACCTATCCGCGCCGGGTGAGGCCGCCTGCATGGTCGGCTCTCGGCCCGATGTGATCTTCCACCTGGCCGCCATCGTCTCTGGCGAGGCGGAGGCGGATTTCGACAAGGGCTACTGCATCAACCTTGACGGTACGCGCCTGCTGTTCGAGGCGATCCGCCAGGAGGGCATCCGCAACCCGGGCTATTGCCCGCGGGTCGTCTTCACCTCCTCCATCGTGGTCTTCGGCGCGCCCTTCCCGGAGGCGATCCCGGACGATTTCCATCTGACGCCGCTGACCAGCTACGGCACCCAGAAGACGATCGGCGAATTGCTGCTGGCGGATTACTCCCGCCGCGGCTTCCTGGATGGCATCGGCATCCGCCTGCCGACCATCTGTGTTCGACCGGGCAAGCCGAACAAGGCCGCCAGCGGCTTCTTCTCCTCCATCCTGCGCGAGCCGCTGGCCGGGCTCCCGGCCGTGCTGCCTGTGCCCGACACGGTGATGCATTGGCACGCCTCGCCACGCGCGGCGGTGGGCTTCCTGCTGCATGCCGCGACGCTGGACACCGCGCCGATGGGCGCGCGGCGGAGCCTCACCATGCCGGGCCTCGCCGCGACTGTCGCCGAGCAGATCGAGGCGCTGCGCCGCGTTGCCGGCGACAAGGCGGTCGCGCTGATCCGCCGCGAGCCGGATGAGACGGTCTGGCGCATCATCTCCGGCTGGCCGCGCCGCTTCGATGCGCGCCGCGCGGAGCAGCTCGGCTTCGTCGCTGAGAAGACCTTCGACGAGATCATCCGCGCCCATGTCGAGGACGAGCTGGGGGGGAGTATCGCCCGATGAGAATGCGCGTCGCAGGCGGCCCGCGCAGCGGGCCGAGCCACCGAATGGCGGCCGCCGGTGGTCCGGCGAAGCCAAGCCGGCGGAGCCGGCGCCCGGCGTTTGAGGGCATGCAACGATGAAGCCCGGCCTGCTCGTCGTCGGCGAATTGCCGGCCTGGGATATCGAGGCGCTGACCGAGCGCTTCGATGTTCATCTCTACTACGCCGCCGATGACAAGCCCGGCATGCTGGCGCGCGGGCGAGAGAGCATCCGCGCCATCTGCACCAAGGGCGAGGTCGGTGCCGATGCGGCGATGATGGATGCACTGCCGCGGACCGAGATCATCGCCTGCTACGGTGTTGGCTATGACCTGATCGATGTTCCGGCGGCGAAGGCGCGCGGCATCCGCGTGACCAACACACCCGATGTGCTGACCGAGGAAGTCGCCGATATGGCGATTGGCCTGCTGCTGGCCGCGGCGCGCCGCATCCCGGCGGGCGATGTATGGGTGCGCGATGGATCCTGGAAGACAAAGGGCTCCATGCCGCTGACGACACGCGTCTGGGGCAAGCGGCTTGGCATTGTCGGGCTCGGGCGCATCGGTAGCTCCATCGCCCGCCGCGCGGCGGCCTTCGGCATGCCCATCGCCTATAGCGCGCGGCAGCAGAAGGATGTGCCCTATGATTGGTACCCGACGCCCGCGGCGCTCGCGCCGCATGTGGATGTGCTGATGGTCTCGGCCGCGGGCGGGGCGGCGACGCAGGGCCTGGTGGACCGCGCCGCGATCGAGGCGCTGCAGCCCGGCGCCATCTTCTGCAACGTCTCCCGCGGGACGGTGGTGGACGAGGTGGCGCTGCTGGAAGCGCTCCGCGCCGGGCGGATCGGCGCGGCGGGGCTCGACGTGTTCCTGAACGAGCCGGACATCGACCCGGCTTTCCTTAGCTTCGACAATGTCGTGCTGCAGCCGCATGCGGCCTCCGGCACGGTCGAGACGCGCAAGGATATGGGCCGGCTGATGCGCGATAACCTGGAGGCGCAGATGGATGGCCGCCCGCTGCTGACGCCCGTCGCATGACGGCCGTCGTCATCCACGCCGCGCACGACCTGCGGGTCGAGGCGCATGCGGCGCCCGATCCCGGCCCCGGCGAGGTGCGCATCCGCATCGGCCGCGGCGGCATCTGCGGCTCGGACCTGCACTACTACCATGCCGGCGGCTTCGGCACGGTGCGGGTGAGAGAGCCCATGGTGCTCGGCCATGAGGCCGCCGGCACGGTGGAGGCCATCGGCCCCGGCGTCACCCATGTCGCGCCAGGCGATGACGTGGCGGTGAACCCCAGCCTGCCCTGCGGCGGCTGCGCGCAATGCCTGGCCGGCCGGCCGATCCACTGCACGGAGATGCGCTTCCTCGGCAGCGCGATGCGCATGCCCCATGTCCAGGGCGCCTTCCGCCGTGCCTTCACCTGCGAAGCCGCGCGGGCCGTTAAGCTGCCGCCCGGGCTTTCGGTGGAGCGCGCGGCCTTCGCCGAGCCGCTTTCCGTCTGCCTGCATGCCGCCGCCCAGGCCGGGTCGCTGCTTGGCGCGCGGGTGCTGGTGACGGGGGCGGGCCCGATCGGCGTGCTCTGCGTCGCCGTGGCGCGGCTGGCCGGCGCGCGGGAGATCGTGGCGACCGACCTCGTCGCGGAACCGCTCGGCATTGCGCGCGCCATGGGCGCGGATCGCACCCATGCCTTGCAGGCCGAACCCGAGGCGCTTGCGGCCTATACGGCGGGGAAGGGGCATTTCGACGTGGCCTTTGAAGCCTCGGGCGCCGGCGCGGCGCTGGTGGGCGCGCTGGCCGCGATCCGTCCGGGCGGGACGGTCGTGCAGGTCGGCGTCGGCGGGGAGGCAGCTGTACCGCTCTCGGCCTTGGTCGCGCGGGAGGCGCGGCTGGTCGGCACCTTCCGCTTCCATGCGGAATTCGCCCATGCGGTGGAGGTTTTGGCCGCGGGCCGGCTCGACCCGACCCCGATGCTGACCGAGGTGGTGCCTGTGGCAGAGGCAGTCCGGGCCTTCGACCTGGCGTCCGACCGGCGGCGCGCCATGAAGGTGCAGCTGGCGTTCTGAACCGCCGCCGAGGGCGCAGGCCGGCCCTGGGCGCCGACGGAGCCTGCCGCGTGTACGGTTTTTTACGCAATTGCCCACTTTCGCGTCAGATCGGCCTTGGGCTATTCCGTGCCCCAACGCGGCAGCCGCCATTCGCTGGCGGTTCCACGTGGCATGGCCCTTGCTCTCCCGATGGTGACATAGGGGCCTGTGCCAGCGGGGGGGCTGATCCCCCGGGCTGAGCGCAGCTTGGCTGCTCCGACCCTGTGACGGATGGAGGGACCACGATCATGGCCAGCAAGGACAGCGTGATTGACCAGGGTGCGCCAGGGCGCACGCGCTACCGCATCGAGCGCCGCAGCCTGCTGGCCGGTGCGGCGGGCTTCGTACTTGCCGCCGTGCCGGGTGCGCGGGTCGGCGTGGCGCAGAGCCTCGACCGGCTCTCCTTCCAGACCAACTGGCGCGCCCAGGCCGAGCATGGCGGCTACTACCAGGCGGTCGCCGCTGGCATCTACCGCCGCCATGGGCTCGAGGTGGATCTGCGCATGGGCGGTCCGCAGATGAACTTCGCGCAGCTGCTGCTGGCGGGGCGGGTGGACATGATCATGTCCAACGCCTTCCAGGCGCTCAACTACGTGCGGGAAGGGCTGCCGGCGATCTGCATCGGCTCGATCATGCAGAAGGACCCGCAGGTTCTGATGACGCATGACGGCAATGGCATCAATTCCTTCGAGGATATGCGCGGCCGCCCGGTCCTGATCGGCGCGCAGGGCCGCACCTCCTTCTGGCCGTTCCTGCGCCGCCGCTTCGGCTTCACCGACGAGCAGATCCGCCCCTACACCTTCAATGTCGGGCCGTTCCTCGCGGACCGTAACGCGATCCAGCAGGGCTTCCTCTCCTCCGAGCCCTATGCGGCGCAGCAGGCGGGCGCGCGGCCGCGCATCTTCCTCCTCGCTGATGCAGGCTTCGCCAACTACCAGACGACCATCGACATCACGACGCGCGTCATGAACGAGCGGCGCGATGCGGTGCAGCGCTTCGTCAACGCCACCATGGAAGGCTGGACGCAGTACATGACCGGCCAGGGGATCGAGGGGGCGAATGCGCTGATCAAGCGCGACAACCCGGACATGGACGATGCCAAGATCGCCCATGCCATCCGCATCATGAACGAGTACGGCATCGTCCGCTCCGGCGACGCCGAACGCCTCGGCATCGGCGCGATGACGCATGAGCGTTGGCAGGGCTTCTACGAGATGATGCGCGATGTCGGCCTCTACCCCGCTGGCATGGACTTCCGCCGGGCCTACACGCTCGACTTCGTGAACAAGCGGGTCGGCCTGTCCTGACGCGCGCGTGGCTGGGGCAGGGGTGATGGACGGCAGCGTCATGCAGGTGCCGGTGGCGGTGGGCCAGCCCGTCGTCACCCTGTCGGGCGTCGGCAAGCGCTACGCCAATGGCACGCTGGCCGTGCAGGGCGTGGAACTGGCGATCGGGCAGGGGGATTTCGTCTCCCTGCTCGGGCCCTCGGGCTGCGGCAAGTCCACGGTGCTGCGCATGGTGGCGGGGCTGATGGCGCCCACCACGGGCAGCATCCAGATGGCCTCGGGCGGTGATGCGACCGGCGATATCGGCTTCGTCTTCCAGGAGCCGACGCTGATGCCCTGGTCGAATGCACTGAAGAACGTGATGCTGCCGCTGCGCCTGGCCGGGGTGAACCGTGGCGAGGCCGCGGACCGTGCCGCAGCGGCGCTTGCCTCCGTCGGTCTTGCGGGCTTCGAGAAATCCTATCCCCGCGCGCTGTCGGGCGGCATGAAGATGCGTGTTTCCATCGCGCGCGCGCTGGCGACGAAGCCCCGCCTGTTGCTGATGGACGAGCCCTTCGCCGCGCTCGACGAGATCACGCGCCACCGGCTCAACAACGACCTGCTGACGCTGTGGCAGGCCGAGCGCTTCACCGCGATCTTCGTCACCCATTCGGTGTTCGAGAGCGTCTACCTCTCCCGCCGCATCGTCGTGATGGCCGCGCGGCCGGGCCGCGTGGTGGAGGATATCGAGGTCAACGCCCCCTATCCGCGCGACGAGGTTTTCCGCACCTCTGCCGAGTATGCGGCCCATTGCCGCGAGGTGTCGCAGGCGCTGCACACCGCGATGGGCGAGTGAGGACCATTCCATGAGTGTCTCGCTATCGGCCAATGAGGCCGCGAACGCGCCTGTCGAGATCCGCGAGAAGCGTGTTTTCGGCCTGACGCCGGAGGGCTGGGCGCGCATCCTGATGCCGCTGTCCATTGGCCTGATGGCGCTGGGCAGCTGGGAATGGGCGGTGCGGGTCAACGAGATCCCGAGCTACATCCTGCCCGGCCCGATCGAGATCGGCCGGACGCTGATCCGCGACTGGGCCACCTTGCAGGTCTCGCTCTGGATCACGCTGCAGATCACCTTCGCTGCGTTGGCCGTCGCGGCCTTGCTCGGCCTCGCGCTGGCGGTTCTGTTCGCGCAGTCCCGCGTGATCGAGATGTCGCTCTTTCCCTATGCCGTCATCCTGCAGGTGACGCCCATTGTCGCCATTGCGCCGCTGATCATCATCTGGGTGGATGATGTCCGGATCGCGCTGCTGATCTGCGCCTGGATCGTCGCCTTCTTCCCGATCCTCTCGAACACAACGCTCGGGCTGAACAGCGCCGACCACAATTTGCAGGACATGTTCCGCCTGTATCGCGCCAGCCGCTGGCAGGTGCTGCTGCGGCTGCGCCTGCCGACGGCGATGCCCTACTTCCTGGCGGGGCTGAAGATTTCGGGTGGGCTCGCTCTGATCGGAGCAATCGTCGCGGAATTCGTCGCAGGCACCGGCGGCCGCTCCTCCGGCCTCGCCTATCGCATCCTGGAAGCCGGCTTCCAGCTGCAGATCCCGCGCATGTTCGCCGCCCTCGTGCTGATCTCGGTCACCGGCATCGCGATCTTCCTGGTGATGTCGCTGATCTCCCACCTTGCGCTCCGCCATTGGCATGAAAGCGCGATGAAGGAACGCAAGTGAAGGACCTTCTGCAGCAGGCGGGCGCGCGCTTCTGGCTGCGCAATGCCCGCGCCGCGGGCGTGCTGGTGCCGGGGTTTGAGGCGGCACGTGACGCGGACGGGCTGGTGCGGCTCGATATCCGCATCGAGGATGGGAAGATCGCCGGCGTCGCGCCGGCAGGCGCGCCTGCAGATAGCACGCCCGCGGGCAGCGCGCCGGACGGCGTGGACCTCCAGGGTGGCCAGGTCTGGCCGGGCCCGGTGGACGCGCACACCCATCTCGACAAGGGCCACACCTGGCCCCGCGCGCGCAATCCGCGCGGCGACTTCGCCGGCGCCATCGAGACCGTGATGGCCGACCGCGGCGCCAACTGGTCCGAGGCCGATGTCGAGGCCCGCGCCGATTTCGCCATCCGCTGCGCCTATGCGCACGGCACGGTCGCGATCCGCACGCATATCGACACCTACCTGCCGCGCGCCCATGGCAGCTGGCGAACCATGGCGAAGCTGCGTGACCGCTGGGCCGGCAAGGTCGCGCTGCAGATGTCCTCCATCGCGCCGCTCGACCGCTTCCTCGGCGATGATGGTGAGACGCTCGCCAACCTAGTGGCGGAGACTGGCGGCGTTCTCGGCATGGTCACGCGCCATGCCGGCCACATCCACGAAGACCTGCCCACGGGTTTCTTGGAGGAGCTGGATCACTTCTTCGCCCTCGCCGAGGCGCGCGGGCTCGACATCGACCTGCATGTGGATGAGAGCGGGGAGAGCGGCGCGCGCGCGCTGCGCGAAGTTGCGCTGACGGCGCTGCGCCGCGGTTTCAAGGGCAAGATCCAATGCGGGCATTGCTGCTCGCTCTCGATCCAGCCCGAGGAATTCGCGCAGGAGACCATCGCGCGCGTCGCCGAGGCCGGGATCAGCATCGTCGTCCTGCCGATGTGCAACATGTACCTGCAGGACCGCAGCGCCGGCCGCACGCCGCGTTGGCGCGGCGTGACGCTGGTGCATGAGATGCGCGCGGCGGGCATCCGGGTCTCGGTCGCTTCCGACAACACGCGCGATCCCTTCTACGCCTATGGCGACCTCGACATGATGGAGGTCTTCCGGGAGGCGACGCGGATCCTCCACCTCGACCACCCCTTCGGCGATTGGCACCGCGCCTGGACGGCGAACCCGGCGGAGGCCATGGGCCTCGCTGGCCGCGGCCTGATCCAGGCCGGCCAGCCGGCGGACCTCGTCCTGACCTCGGCGCGCTTCATGACCGAGCTGCTCTCCCGCCCGCAATCGGACCGCGTGGTGCTGCGCGACGGCCGCGTGCTGGAGGCGACGGCCCCGCATTGGCGGGAGCTGGATGCGGTCCTTGGCCTGCGGGCCTGAGCTACCAGCGGGCGAAATGCGCCCGCGCGCGCTGCACGAAGCTCTCGCATTCCGCGCGGCTGCGCTGGTCCATCCGGGTCAGCGTCACCCACTCCAGCTTGCAGTCCTTGGCGCAGAGGCGCCGTATGCCGCGGCCGAACAGTTTCCGGTCAATGCGCCCGATGTACCAGAGCAGCCAATTGGGCGAGCCATAGGTCGTCACCACCGCGATGCGGCGGATATTGGTCAGCGCCGGCTCGATCGCGCCGGCGCCAAGGTTGAAGGCCACCCCGGGCGACCACACCCGGTCGAACCAGCCCTTCAGGATCGCCGGCATCCCGTACCACCAGGTGGGGTAGACCAGCACCAGCGCCTCCGCACGGCGCAGCGCGGCGACATGGTCCTCGATGCCCTCAAGGTTGTCGGGGACGTCGTGGTAGCGCCCGCGCTCCTCGGCCGAGAGGACCGGGTTGAAGCCCTCCGCATAGAGGTCGCGCAACTCGACACGATGGCCCGCCGCCTCCAGCGCGCCCTTCGCCGCATCCCGCAGCGCGGCCGAAAGACTGTCGGCGCGCGGGTGCGCATGGATCATCAGCACTTGCATGAGGCGTGCGTAGCAACGTTCATGCCGGCACCGCAACCGAGGAAGGAGCGAGCCCCATGATGACCGCCCCGGTGATCGGCAAGCGCGCGAGGGACCTGCGCGGCTTCCGCATCGCGCCGACCGACACGAACTACTTCGCCTGCCTGTTCGACCCGCTGGAGGATGGTGTCTCCTTCACCCTGGTGGTCGAGATTTTCGAGCCGGGCGGCCGCACGCCGCCCAACACGCACCAGGCGGCGGAGGAATGCTTCTTCGTCCTCGCCGGCTCCGGCAAGGCTTATGCGAATGGCAAGGAAACGCCGATCGGCCCGGGGGATGCCTTCGTGCTCAAGCCCGGCGTCGAGCATGTCGTCGTCAACGACACGCAAGCGAAGCTCTACTGCCTGACGCTGATGACGCCGAATGAGGGCTTCGCCGAGCTGATCCGCAGCGGCGTCCCCGTGCCACTCGGTGAGGACGACATCGCCGTGTTGACCGGGGCGCGCGGCGGCTGATGCGCATCCTCTACCTCTACGCCCATCCGCTGCCCGAGAGCTTCCACCACGCGATCCGCGAGGAAGCGCTCGCGGGGCTGCGGGAGGCGGGGCATGAGGTGGATCTCTGCGATCTCTACGCCGAGGGCTTCAACCCCGTGCTGGGTGCGGAGGAGCGCCGCGGCTACCACGACATCCCCGCCAATCGCGCGCCGGTCGAGGACTATGTCGCGCGGCTGGAGCGGGCGGAGGCGCTGGTGCTGTCCTTCCCCACCTGGTGCTACGGCCTGCCGGCGATCCTGAAGGGCTGGATGGACCGCGTGCTGCTGCCCGGCGTCTCCTTCGTGATCGAGGAGGGGGTGGCGAAGCCGAACCTCCAGCACATCCGCAAGGTGGCTGGCATCAGCACCTATGGCCGCCCGCGCTGGACGGCGATGTTCATGGGCGATCCGCCACGCAAGGCGGTGACGCGCTATTTCCGGGTGATCACCGGTGGGGCGGCCCGCGTGCAGTATCACGCGCTCTATGACATGAACCGCGTGACCGAGGTGCAGCGCACGCGCTTCCTCGCCAAGGTGCGGCGGGAGATGGCGCGGTTCTGACCCGGCGGCTTGCCCGCCCCGTCCGATCCTGTATGCCTGCCCATGACCGGGGCAGGGTGGCCGCCAAGGCCGCCCGTCCGGACGGGAGGACACCATGACGCATCTGACGCGCCGCGCGGCGCTGGCTGCCGCATCCGCTCTGGCCCTGCCGGGCATCGCCCGCGCACAGAGCAATTCCATCCGCATCATCGTCCCCTTCGCCCCGGGCGGCTCGACGGATGCCGTCGCGCGGTTGGTCACGCCGGGCCTGACGCAGCGCCTCGGCGCGCCGGTGGTGGTGGAGAACCGCGCGGGTGCGGCGGGCTCGATCGGCGCGGACGCGGTGGCGAAGGCGCGGCCCGATGGCACGACCTGGCTGCTGACCTTCGACAGCCACGCCACCATCCCGGCCCTGCTGCGCACGCCGCCCTTCGACGTCATGACGGACCTCGACCCAGTCATGCTGATCGGCGGCTCGCCCTATGCGCTGGCGACCAAGGCGGACAAGCCCTTCCGCAACATCGCCGATGTCATCGCCGCCGCCCGCGCGCGGCCGGAGGCGGTCTCCTACGGCTCGACCGGCAATGGCACGCTGGGCCATCTCTCGATGATCCTGCTGGGCGAGAGGGCGAATGTGCGGATGACGCATATCCCCTATCGCAGCGGCGGGCTCGCGGTGAACGACACTGTCGCGGGCACGGTGGACATGATGATCGGCAGCGCCGCGCTGCTGCTGCCGCATATCGCTGGCGGCACGCTGCGTCCGCTGCTGCAGTTCGGCCCGCAGCGCCTGACGCGCCTTGCGGAGACGCAGACCTCGGCCGAGGCTGGCTTCCCGAACCTCGAGGCCGAGGCCTGGTGGGGCGTCTTCGCCCCGCGCGGCACGCCGGCGCCGATGGTGGCGCGCATGAACACCGCGCTGCGCGAGACGCTCTCGGAAGAACGCCCCCGTCAGATCATGACGGAGACGCAGCAGGCCCGCCTGGTGCTGTCCTCGCCGGAGGAGCTGCGCAGCTTCTTCGCCCGTCAGGTCGAGACCTGGGGCGCCGTCGTGCGCGCCAACAACATCCAGCCGGATTGAGTTGCGCGGCGCGCGGCGGTCAGGCTTCCGTCGCGCGCCGCAGCAGCCAGGCAAAGAGTGCGGCACGCGCCTGGGTGCGCGCCGGGAACAGCCGCGCGCTGTCGGCGGCCAGCGCGGCTTCGTCCACCACACCCGCCGCGGTGAAGCGCGCGGCCCAGCTCTGCAGGATTTCGGGCGTCGCCTCGGGGTGGAACTGCACGCCGATGGCGCGCGGCAGGGCCAGCGCCTGCACCGTGCCGTCATCCTCGGCCAGCACCTCCGCGCCGGGCGGGGCGGTGATGGCATCGCCATGCCAACGCGGCCAGGGGCCGGCCAGCACCGGATCGGCGACGCGCGCCACGCCGAACCAGCCGCGGTAGAAGCGGCCATCGGCCATGCGCGTGGAACTGCCGCCCGCGGCCGCCGCGATGATCTGCGCGCCGAAGCAGATGCCGATGGTCGGCCGGCGCGCCGCCAGCCGCGCAGCCAGCAGCCCGCGCTGGCGCGGGATCCAGGGGATGTGCGTGTCGTAGACGCCATGCGGCGAGCCGAGCGTCACGACGACCTCTGCCGCCTCCATCGCGGCGGCGTCCAGCGCCTCGGGCGCGATCACGCTCAGCGCATGGCCCTGCTGCGCCAGCCATTCGCCGAAGGCGCCTTCCGGCGCAGTTTCGGAATTGCGGACGATCAGGATGTTCACGCGGCGTCTCCGACATGGGCGTGCCAGCCCTTGGCGCGCAGCTCGCAGGCCGGGCAGGTTGCGGATTCATGCCCGCCGGAGAACAGCACAAGCGCCTTGTTGCTCATGCCGGAAGCCTTTCCTCGGCCCAGCGCGCGCACTCCGCAACCACCGGGTCGGCATCCTCGCAGAGCGCCTGCGCGGCCGGGCGCAGCGCCGCATCGCCGCTATTGCCGATCGCCACCAGCACATTGCGCACGAAGCGGTTACGGCCGATGCGCTTTATGGGGCTGCCGGCGAACAGCGCGCGGAAGCCGGCATCGTCGAGCGCGGCGAGCTCCGCCAGCTTCGGCGCCGTCAGCGCCGCGCGCGGGGCGAAGGCGGGCTCTTCATGCGCGTGGGCGAATTTGTTCCAGGGGCAGACCGCGAGGCAGTCGTCGCAGCCATAGATGCGGTTGCCCATCCTGGCGCGCAGCTCCTCCGGGATCGGGCCGCGATGCTCGATCGTCAGGTAGGAGATGCAGCGCCGCGCATCCAGCCGGTAGGGCGCGGGGAAGGCGTCCGTCGGGCAGATGCGCAGGCACGCATCGCAGGAGCCGCAATGGTCCACCTCCGGCGCATCCGGGGCGAGGTCGAGTGTCGTGAACACCTCGCCCAGGAACAGCCAGGAGCCATGCGCGCGGCTGACGAGGTTGGTGTGCTTGCCCTGCCAGCCGAGGCCGGCGGCCTGGGCGAGCGGCTTTTCCATCACCGGCGCGGTGTCCACGAAGACCTTCAGCTCGCTGCCCTTGAAGCGCTGGGCCATCCATTGCCCGAGCGCCTTGAGGCGCTTCTTCACCACGTCATGGTAGTCGCGGCCCTGGGCATAGACGCTGATCGTGCCGCGGTCGCGCTGCGCAAGGCTCGCCATCGGGTCGCTGTCGGGGCCGTAGTTCAGGCCAAGCGCGATGACGCTGACCGCTTCCGGCCACAGCGCCTGGGGATGCGCGCGTTGCTCCGCGCGGCTTTCCATCCAGCCCATCGAGCCATGCTGGCCATCGGCCAGGAAGCGCATCAAGCGCTCCCGCGTCTCCGCGGCCAGATGCGCGCGGGCGAAGCCAATGGCGTCAAAGCCGAGCTCGAGCGCCTTGGCGCGGATCAGCTCGCTTGCGTCAGCCGCGGCCACGATAGGGGGGGACATCCTGGGCGGGGATCCACACGCCCTCGGGCGGTGTGCCGGTCTGGTAGAAGACATCGATCGGGATGCCGCCGCGCGGATACCAATAGCCGCCAATGCGGAGCCATTCGGGATCGAGCAGCTCCACGATGCGCTTGGCGATGCCGACGGTGCAGCTTTCGTGGAAGCTGCCATGGTTCCGGAAGCTGGTGAGGAACAGCTTGAGCGACTTGCTTTCCACGAGGAAGGCGCGCGGGACGTAATCCAGCACGAGATGCGCGAAATCCGGCTGGCCCGTGATGGGGCAGAGCGAGGTGAATTCGGGCGCGACGAAGCGCACGCAATAGCGCACATCCGGATGCGGGTTTGGCACGCGTTCCAGCACCGCCTGGTCGGGCGATGTCGGCTGCGCGGTGTTCTGGCCCAACATGGTCAGGCCGCTGACATCGGTCTTGAGGCTCATGCGGCCTTCCTCTCGGCTTCGCCCTCTTCCCAGGCGGCGATGATGGCCGCGGCCTCGGCTTCGAAGCGGCGCTCCAGGATCGCGCGGCGCAGGCGCGCCATCAGGGTCTGGTAGTAGCGGATATTGTGCCAGGTCAGCAGCATCGGCCCCAGCATCTCCTCCGCCTTGATCAGGTGATGGAGATAGGCGCGGGAATGCTTGGTGCAGGCTGGGCAGTCGCAATCGGGATCGAGCGGCGAGGCATCGTCGGCATGCCGCGCATTGCGCATGTTGAGCACGCCGCGGCTGGTATAGGCGCGCCCCGTGCGGCCGGACCGCGTCGGGATGACGCAGTCGAACATGTCGACGCCCCGGCGCACCGCCTCCACCAGATCGTGCGGCGTGCCCACACCCATCAGGTAGCGCGGCGCATGGCCGGGCAGCAGCGGCACGGTCGCTTCCAGCACCCGCAGCATCTCTGGCTGGCCTTCGCCAACGGCGAGCCCGCCGATCGCGTAGCCCTCGAAGCCGATGGCGGCGAGCGCCGCCGCGCTTTCGGTGCGCAAATCGTCATAGACGCCGCCCTGGACGATCCCGAACAGGCCATGGCCCTCGCGCGCAACGAAGGCGTCGCGGGATCGCGCGGCCCAACGCATCGAAAGCCGCATGCTGGTGGCGGCCTGGTCATGCGTGGCGGGGAAGGGGGTGCATTCGTCGAAGCACATGGTGACGTCGGCGCCCAGCAGATGCTGGATCTCGACGCTGCGCTCCGGCGTCAGGCGGTGGTAGCTGCCATCCACATGGCTGCGGAAGGTCACGCCATCGGCGTCCATCTTCCGAAGGCCGCTCAGGCTCATCACCTGGAAGCCGCCGGAATCCGTCAGGATCGGCCCGTGCCAATCCATCATCCGGTGCAGCCCGCCGAGCCGCGCAACGCGCTCCGCCGTCGGGCGCAGCATCAGGTGATAGGTGTTGCCGAGCACCATCCGCGCGCCCGTCGCACGCACGGCATCGGCGGTCATCGCCTTCACCGTGCCGGCCGTGCCGACCGGCATGAAGACCGGCGTCGGCACTTCGCCATGGGCGGTGTGCAGCGTGCCGGCGCGCGCAGTGCCGTCGCTGGCCGAATGCTTCCAATGCAATGTCATGTGGCCGCATCCCCGGGCAGGTCGTCTTCGCACCGGAACAGCAGGCTGCCGTCGCCGTAGGAGAAGAAGCGATACTCGTTCTCGACCGCGTGCCGGTAGGCCGCGCGCATCCGCCGCGTGCCAGCGAAGGCCGAGACCAGCATCAGCAGGGTGGATTTCGGCAGGTGGAAATTGGTCAGCAGCGCATCCACCGCCTTGAAGCGGTAGCCCGGCAGGATGAAGAGGTCCGTGAGCCCTCGGAAAGGCGCGACGCTCCCATCCTCGCGCGCGGCCGTCTCCGTCACGCGCATCGCCGTCGTGCCGATGGCCACCACGCGCCGGCCCGCCGCACGCGCGGCGTTGATGGTCGCCGCGGCATCGGCGTCCATCTCGCCCCATTCCTGGTGGATGTGGTGCTTGCGCGGGTCGTCTTCCCGCACCGGAAGAAATGTGCCGGCGCCGACATGGAGCGTCACCGTCGCGCGCTTGACGCCGCGGGCGTCCAGCGCGGCCAGCAGCTGGTCCGTGAAGTGCAGGCTGGCCGTGGGTGCCGCGACCGCGCCGGGGCGGCGGGCGAATATGGTCTGGTAATCCGCCGCATCCTCGGCCTTCGGGCCGGCCTCGCGGTGGATGTAGGGGGGCAGCGGGATCTCGCCGGCCTTCTCGAGCGCGGCGGCCAGCGCCGACTGGTCGGGGCCGAAATCGAGCATCACCGCGCCGCCCTCGGGGGCGGACAGCACCCTGGCCGCGCAGCCCTCCGCGCCCTCGATCTGCACCGTGTCGCCTTCCCGCAACCTGCGGGCGTTCTTGACCAGCGCCTGCCAGACGCCGCCGCCATCGCAGCGGTTCAGCATGATCTCGACCCGCGCCTCACCCCTCCGGCCATGCAGCCGGGCGGGGATGACGCGGGTGTCGTTCACCACCAGCACATCGCCCGGATCGAGCAGCGCGGGCAGGTCCAGCACGCCCCGGTCCTTGCACGCATCGGGGCGCACGACCAGCAGGCGCGCGGAATCCCGCGGCCGTGCGGGCGCCTGGGCGATCAGGCGCTCGGGCAGGTCGTAGTCGAAATCCTCCGTGCGGAGCGCGGGCGCCTCCGCCGGACGAGGGGCAGGGGCCTCGGGCATGGGTGGCGCATGTGGCGCGCCGCCCGGCGATTGTCCAGCGCAACGGCCAGGCCCCCCGCAACGCTGGGGGTGGAGGCGGGTTCCGGCCCTACGTCCAGGCGCTTGGCCCTGGCCACGGCCGCCCCCTGTCCCGCGCACCCGGCATGGGGCCATGCGGCCCCGTCCGGGCCGGGCCGCGCGGCGGTGCTTGCAAATCCCGGCCGGAGAGGGCATCTCCGCGCCGCACAAAGCTGATTCGCACTCACGGGCGGACACCTCGGGCGGCTTGGCGGACCTCACGGTCGGCAGCCAAGGGCCGGTGGGGACGTCCGCTTTCGTCCATGGAGGCCCATCGTGGCAGCGCGCACCCCGCTCGAGCGTATCCGCAATATCGGCATCACGGCGCATATCGACGCCGGCAAGACGACGACGACCGAGCGGATCCTGTACTATACCGGCAAGTCGCACCGGATCGGCGAGGTGCACGACGGGAACACCACGACCGACTATATGGAGCAGGAGCGCGAGCGGGGGATCACCATCACCTCCGCCGCCGTGACCGCCGTGTGGAAGGACCACCGGATCAACATCATCGACACGCCCGGCCACATCGACTTCAACATCGAAGTCAACCGGTCGCTCCGCGTGCTCGACGGCGCCATCTTCATCATCGAGGGCGTGGCCGGCGTGCAGCCGCAGTCCGAGACCAACTGGCGCCTGGCGGACCGCTACAACGTTCCGCGCATCATCTTCATCAACAAGCTCGACCGCACCGGCGCTGATTTCTATCGCGCCGCCGCGACGCTGACCGAGAAGCTCGGCATCAACTGGGTGACGCTGCAGCTGCCGATCGGCATCGAGGACACCTTCAAGGGCGTCGTCGACCTGATCGAGATGAAGGCGATCATCTGGAAGGGCGACGAGCTCGGCGCGCAGTACGAGGATGCGCCGATCCCCGACGACCTGAAGGAGAAGGCCGCCGAGTACCGCGCCAAGATGCTCGACGTGGTCGTCGGCGTCGATGAGGCGGCGATGGAGGAATACTTCGACAAGGGCGACGTCTCGCTCGAGACGCTGAAGCGCTGCATCAAGAAGGGCACGATCAGCGGCGAGTTCCGCCCCGTGCTGTGCGGCACCGCCTTCAAGAACAAGGGCGTGCAGCCGCTGCTCGACGCGGTGCTCGACTACCTGCCGAGCCCGGTGGACATCCCCGGCATCAAGGTGGCGCCGGAGGAAGGCCAGGACGAGACGGCCGACCGCCGCAACATCCCCGCCGACGAGACCGCGCCCTTCGCCGGCCTCGCCTTCAAGATCATCAACGACAAGTACGGCAACCTGACCTTCGTGCGCGTCTATCGCGGCGTGCTGCGCCAGGGCGACATGGTGCAGAACACCACCAAGGGTCACCGTGAGCGCATCGGCCGCATCTTCCAGATGCACGCCGACAAGCGCGAAGAGATCAAGGAAGTCTTCGCCGGCGACATCGCGGCCTTCGTCGGCCTGAAGGACACCGGCACGGGCGACACGCTGGCGTCGAACGACGACCCCGTGATCCTCGAGCGTATGGCCTTCCCGGTGCCGGTCATCGACATCTCGGTCGAGCCGAAGACCAAGGAAGGCGTCGAGAAGATGACGCTCGGCCTGCAGAAGCTGGCGGGCGAGGATCCCTCGCTGCGGCTCCGCACGGATCAGGAGAGCGGCCAGACCATCCTCTCGGGCATGGGCGAGCTGCATCTCGAGATCATCATCGACCGCCTGAAGCGCGAATACGGCGTGGACGCCAATATCGGCGCCCCGCAGGTCGCTTATCGCGAGACGATCTCTAAGTCCCACACCGAGATCTACACCCACAAGAAGCAGTCGGGTGGTTCGGGCCAGTACGCCGAGGTGAAGGTCGTCTTCGAGCCGAAGGAGCGGAACGAGGGCATCGAGTTCGTCAACGGCGTCGTCGGCGGCTCGGTCCCGCGCGAATACATCCCGGCGGTCGAGAAGGGCATCAAGGTCCAGGCCGACACCGGCGTGCTCGCCGGCTTCCCGACAGTGGACTTCAAGTACACCCTGGTGGACGGCAAGTACCACGACGTCGACTCGTCGGCGCTCGCCTTCGAAATCGCCGCCAAGGCCTGCTTCCGCGAAGGCATGAAGAAGGCCGGCCCGGTCATCCTCGAGCCGATCATGGATGTGGAAGTCACGACGCCGTCCGACCATGTCGGCGACGTGGTGGGCGACCTCAACCGCCGCCGCGGCGTGATCCAGAGCCAGGACATGGCCGGCACCTCGGTCATCGTGCGCGCGCATGTGCCGCTGAAGGAAATGTTCGGCTACATCTCGAACCTTCGCGGCATGACCAAGGGCCGCGCGAGCTTCTCGATGCAGTTCCACCACTATGATCCGGTGCCGCGCAACGTGGCGGACGAGATCATGAAGAAGTCGGCCTGATCTGCCTTCCTCCCTCTCCCGCTTGCGGGAGAGGGTCGGGGTGAGGGTGGCGAACGGCCCGGGAGCAACCCCGGGCCGTTTTGCGTTCCGGGATCAGCGCTTCAGGAAATGCGTGGCCAGCGCGTCGAGCACGACGGTGCCGTCGCGCTCCGTCGCGACGCGGTAGCGCAACCGCGCAATGCCCATCCCGGGCTTGGAGCGGCTGGGGCGCAGCTCCTCCACGGTCACGCGCATCGTCACCGCCTCATCGGGTGCAAGCGGCGCCGGCCAGGCGAGCTCGACACCGCCGCCGCCGAGATTCACCTCCGCCAGCAGCCCGCTGCGGATGAGGTGGCCGAGCGCGGCGGAGAAGGTGTGCGCGCCGCTCGCCACGAGCCGGCCGAAGATCGAGTCCTGCGCCGCCGCCTCGTCCAGGTGGAAGGGCTGCGGATCGTAGCGGCCGGCGAAGTCCAACACCTCGGCGCGCGGCAGGCTGAAGCTGCCAAGCTCGAAGACCTGGCCCGGCGTGAGGTCGTCGAAGGAGCGGATTGGGGTCGTGCCGCTCATGCGGTCGCCGCGCGCGGTGCGGGCCGAAGGGCCCGCAGCAGCATCACTGCCCAGATCAACACCGTCGCCGCGCCCAAGGCGCCGGCGATCGGGCGGCTGAAGAATTCCAGCAGCGCACCATCGGTCTTGATCATGTTCTGCACGAAGGTCTGCTCCAGCATCTCGCCCAGCACGAGGCCGAGGATCAGCGGCGCGACCGGGATGCCGTGGCTTTCCAGGAACCAGCCGACCAGGCCCATCACCAGCATCAGCGTGACGCCATAGAGACTGTTGGTCATGGCGAAGCTGCCGACGATGCAGAACAGCAGGATCACGGGCAGCAGGATGTTGCGTGGCGTGCGCAGCATCTGCCGCGCGCTCTTGATCGCGGCCCAGCCCAGCGGAAGCATGATCAGGTTGGCGAGAATGAAGATCAGGAACACCGCGTAGATCAGCTGCGGGTTCTCGGTGAACACCGTCGGGCCGGGGTTCATGCCCTTCATGTAGAGGACGCCGATGACGATGGCGGTGATGCTGTCGCCCGGAATGCCGAAGACCAGCGCCGGAATCCAGGCGCCGCCGAGCGCCGAGTTGTTGGCCGAGGTGCTGTCCACGATGCCCTCGACATGGCCGGTGCCGAATTTCTCCGGTTCCTTCGAAAACCGCTTGGAAACGGCATAGCTGATCCAGGCGGCGATATCGGCCCCCGCGCCCGGTAGCGCGCCGATCACCGTGCCGATCGCGCTGCCGCGGAGGAAGTTGAACCAGTAGCGGCGCCAGATGGCGCCGAGCCCGCGGAACATGTTGCCGACCTGCTGGACGACGACCTGGCCCGCATCCCGCACGCTGACAGCGCCGCGCAGCAGCTCGCTCACCGCGAACATGCCGATCATCGTCGCGACGAAGTTCACGCCTTGCATCAGCTCCACCTCGCCGAAGGTGAAGCGCGGGAAGCCGGCCGAGGGATCGATACCGACGGTCGCCAACAGCAGCCCGAGGAACAGGCTGAGGAAACCCTTCACCGGGTCGGCATTCGTCAGGAACACCGCGCAGGTGAGACCGAGGCAGGCGAGCCAGAAATACTCGAAGGAGGAGAAGTTGATCGCGACCTCTGCCAGCACCGGGGCCAGCACGATCAGAACCGCGACGCCGATCAGCCCGCCGGCTACCGAGAAGACCAGGTTCACCCCCATGTTGAGGTTGAGCTGGCCCTTCTGCGTCATCGCATAGGATTCGTCGGTATAGGCGGCGGAGGCGGGTGTACCCGGCATGCGCAGCATCGCGGCCGGTATGTCGCCAGCGAAGATCGCCATGGCGGTTGCGGTGACAATGGCACCCAGTGCCGGCACGGGCGGCATGAAGAAGGTGACCGGCACCAGAAGCGCGGTCGCCATCGTCGCCGTCAGCCCGGGCATGGCGCCGACGAACATGCCGAACACCGCCGAGACGGCGATGACCGCCAGCACGAAGGGGTCGAAGACGAGGCCGAAGGCCTGGATCAGCGCGTCCAATAGCCGTCCCTCACAGAAAGCTGTCCATAACGCCCCGCGGCAGCGGCACGCGCATGAGACCAGCGAAGAACCAGTGCACGAGCAACGTCATCCCCGCCGCGACCGGCAGCGCCACCGCCACGCGCGCGCGGAACCACAGGAACAGCGTCACCAGGATGACGAAGGCCGTCGGGATGAAGCCGAGCCGTTCGGAGAGGAGGATGTAAGCGAGTACCGCGCCCGGCAGCAGCAGGAAGGAGAGGAGGCGCGCGGGTTGGGACACCCAATCCTCGAACACCACAAGTCGACCGCCGGCGCGCAGGCCGCGGACGAACAGCGCCAGGCCGCAGAGACCGATGCCAACCGCGAGGATGCGCGGGAACAGGTTCGGTCCGTAGTCTTGCCCGGGGAAGACCGGGAAGAATCCGGTCATCCACCATATCCAGCCTGCAAAGCCGACCAGCAGCACGCCGAGCAGCGCATCGTTCAGCCGCATTCCCGGCGCCCCGTTTCCTGCAGTGAGATCCGATCCGGCGAACCAGCCTTCGTGGTCCGCCGGCCAGACCCCATCACTCAGCCGCGCGCGAGCCCGGCGCCGCGCATCGCCTCGCCCATGGCGCGGTCACCGTCGGCCATGAAGGACGCGAACTGCCCGGCATCGCCCCACACGGTGCCGAAGCCGCGGCTCGACATGAACTCCTGGAACTCACGGCTGTCATAGGCGCGCTTCAGCGCGGCACCGAGCGTATTGGCGATCTCGGCCGGCATGTTCCGCGGGCCTGCGATGCCGCGCCAGGCGCCGACGGAGTAGTTGATGCCGAGCGTCTCGTTCAGCGTCGGCACCTGCGCGAACATCGGGTTGCGCGCGGCGGCCATGATGGCGAGCGCGCGGGCGCGGTTGGCGTCGATCATCGCGCGCGCCTCGGGGATCGAGCAGGTGACGATGTCCACGCCGCCCGCCGCGAGTTCCTGCATCGCAGGTGCCGCGCCATTCGACGGCACCCAGCGCACATGGTCGCCGCGCAGCCCCATCGCCTGCAGCCAGCCCACCAGCGCCAGGTGCCAGATGCCGCCCTGGCCCGTGCCGGAGGCGCGGAAGGTGCCGGCGGGACGCGTGCGAATAGCCTCGGCGAGCGCGCGGATATCCGCGAAGGGCGAGTTCTGCGCGACGGTGACGCCCGGCGGGTCGGAGTTCATCAGCGCGAGCGGCGTGTAGCTGGTCGGGCGCAGCTCGGTCAGCCCCTGCCAGTGCATCATGGTGATCTCGACCGTGATCATCCCGATCGTGTAGCCATCCGGGGCAGCGGTCGCGATGGCGCTGTGGCCGACGACACCAGAGCCGCCGGTGCGATTCACGACGTTGAAGGGCTGGCCGAGGTCGCGCTCCAGCAGGCTCGCGACGATACGCGCGGTGGCGTCCGTGCCGCCGCCTGCGCCCCAGGGGACAACCACCTGCACCGGGCGGTTCGGATAGCGGCCCTGCGCCAGGCTGGGGCGGGCGAGCGTTGCGCCGGCAGCGGCGAGGCCGGATGCGGCCAGGATGCTGCGACGGGACAGGCGGGTGTCACGGATCATCGTTTCTGCTCCCTTGCGCCGGCGTCGTTGCGCCGCGCTTGGGAGGAAGGCTAGGCCGTAACGGCCGCTGGCATCAAGCGCCTGTGTCGGGCTGCACGACCAGGACCGTGCCGTCCACAGCGACCACGCGGACCGGATCGCCATAGCCGATGGCGGCTGTTCCATCCGCTGTGCGCGCCGGCCAGTCGCGCCCATCGAGCCTGACGAGCAGCTGGGCGCCTTGCCGTCCGATGGCCATGGCGCGTCGCCCGGCGGGACCTGCGGGCTGCACGGTTTCCTCTTCCGCCTCGGGGCGGGAGCGGAACCAGAGGAAGCCCGCCGCGATGATGCCGATGAAGATCACCACCGCCGCTACGGCGCCAGCCATGGCCGCTGCCGCCAGCGCATTGGCCGCAGCGAGCACCAGCACCAGCGGTCCCATCCGATTCATGCGCGCGCCCCGCTCTTCGGCGGGCAGCATGCGGGGTTTTGGCGCGGAGGACCAGCGCGGTTCCTGCTGCGCTGTGGCGGCGGGCCGCGTCAGCGCAGATCGTTGTCGCGGAGCGAGGGGCCGCCTTTGTGATCCGTTCGCCCGGCCAGAGCCTTGTCCAGCGTGCGCCGCGCCTTCTCGATCGCGCCGTCGAGGGCCAGCGGAATACTCTCGGCCTGGTGGGTCACGGCGACCGGCTGGTGGTGGGTCGGCCGCGCCTCGATCATGCAGCGCTTATCCGCCGGGCCGCCCTTGCCGGCGTTGATGTCGGCCAGATGCACCTCGACGCGGGTGAGCTGCGCGGCAAAGCGCTCAAGGCCGGCGGCGATGGCGGCCTCGACGCGGCCGGTGAATGCGTCGTCGCCGGCGGTGGCGTGGGTGTTGATCTGGATCAGCATGACGCGCGAACGCGGCCGCGCGCCCGCGGTTCACATGATCCCCATCGTCCGCGGTAGCCAGAGCGCGATGGCGGGGAAGACGATCACCAGGGCCAGGGCGCCGGCCATCGCCAGCACCAGCCAGATCACCCAGGGGATGGTGGATTCCATGGACACGCCGGCGATCCGACAGGACACCATCAGGTTGACCGCCATCGGCGGCGTGAACTGCCCGATGGCGATCTTCATCGTCAGGATCACGCCGAACCAGGTCAGGTCCCACTGGAAGGCGTTGGCGATCGGGATCAGCACCGGCAGCAGGATCAGGAAGATCGAGATGCCGTCGAGGAACATCCCGATGAAGACCAGCGCCACCACCAGCAGCGCGAGCGTGCCGTATTCGCCAAGCCCGAGCCCCACGATCCAGGCCGCGATCGGCTGCACGATGCCGAGCGTGGATGTGGACCAGGCAAAGACCGAGGCCAGCGCGACCACGATCAGGATGACGGCGGAGATCTCCCCCGCCTCGACCAGCATCTCGTACACGTCGCGCAGAGTCAGCGAACGATAGATCACAAAGCCGATGAACAGGCCGTAGAAGACCGCCATCACCGCGGCCTCGGTCGGCGTGAAGGCGCCGATGCGCATCCCGCCCAGGATGATGACGGGCGCCATGAGGCCCCAAAAGGCTTCCTTGAAGGTCTGCCAGACGCGCAAGCGTTCCTCGCGCCGCGCCTTGCCGCCGAAATCATTGATGAAGGACAGCGCGACGACCGCGCCGATGATCGCGATGCCCGCGAGGATGCCGGGGAACATGCCGGCCATGAAGATCGCGGGCACGGAGACACCGGGCACCAGCACCGCATAGATGATGAAGGCGATGGAGGGCGGGATCAGGATGTCGGTCGCGGCCGCCGCGCCGACGGTCGCCGCAATGAAGGGCCGCGGATAGCCATCCGCGCTCATGCTCCGCGTCACCACCTGGCCAACCGCGGCCGAGGTCGCCGGCCCGGAGCCGCTGATGCCCCCGATCACCATCGCCACCAGCACAGAGACGGAGGCCAGCGCGCCACGACCCGCGCCGACGAGCGCAGTCGCGAAGCGCACCAGCCGCAACGCGACGCCGGTGCGGTCGAAGACGCTGCCGACAAGGACGAACATCGGGATCGCGATCAGCGGATACTTTGCGATGCCCGCATAGACATTGGTGGGCATCGCCAGGATGGACTGGTCCGCGATCAGGATCGCGAGCGCGCCTGCCAGCCCGAGGCAGACGCCGATCGGCACGCCGCCGACCATCAGCACAAGGAAGGTGAGGAAGAGGATCGCGCCGGTCATCGGGGCTCAGCCATCCTTGCCGCGCGCGAGCCGGATCAACCGCCCGAGCGCACGGAGAACCACGACGGCCGAAAGCAACGGCAGCCAGCCCGTGTACCACCAGTTCGGATTGCCCAGCCCGTTCGAGAGTACTTCGAACCGATATTCGTCATAGGCCAGTCGGTAGCCGTACCAGACGAGGATGCCGAAGCAGAGCATGGTCAGCGCAAGGCCCGCCATCTCCGCCGCGCGACGCCCGGCGGGCGGCAGCCTCTCGACGAAATAGGCGATGTTGATGTGCCGCCCGGATGCGGCGGCGACGGCGGTGCCCAGCAGCGCGACGATGACCATCAGCACCACCGAGTACTCCTCGGTGAAGGCGAGGCTGATATTCGTCAGGTAGCGTGAGGCGACGTTGGCGGCGGTGATGAGCGCCATGGCCCCCATCGCCGCCGCCAGCAAAATCTCCTCGATCCGGAGCGGGATGCGGGTCCGCGGATTGGCGCGTTGTCCCGTCGGATCGAGGTCAGCCGACATGCGCGGCCGCTCAGGCCCGCGCGCCGCGGACCGCGGCCTCGGCGCGGCGCACCAGATCCGCGCCGACCGTCTGCGCCCATTTGTCGTAGACCGGGCGGGTCACGCGGGCGAAGGCGGCCTTCTGCTCGGCGTCGAGCGTCGTGACCGTCACATTGCGCCGCGCCATCTCCTCAAGGCTCGCGCGGTTGCCGTCCAGGCCGATGCCCGCGCGGCTCGCCGCGATCTGCGCGCGGGCGGCGTCGCGTGCGCATTCGATGATCAGCGTGCGGTCGGCGGCGTTGAAGCTGTCCATGACCTGCTTCGCCACCACGAAGGCGCCGGCATCGGCGACGTAGTTCCAAACGGTCAGGTGCCGCTGCGCCAGCGTGTCCATGCGGAAGGCGAGGAACAGGTTGATCGGGTTCTCCTGCCCGTCCACCGCCCCGGTCGAGAGCGCGGGCTGCAGATCGGCGAAGGACATCTGCAGCGGGTTCGCGCCCATCGCGGTGAAGATCTCAGAGAAGATCGCGCCAGCCGCGAAGCGGATCTTGAGGCCGCGCATGTCCTCCGGCGTGCGGATGGCGCGGCGGGAGTTGGAGATCTCGCGGAAGCCGTTCTCGCCCCAGGCGACGGGCACCACCTCGCGCTGCGTGAGCGTCCGGAACAGCTCCTCGCCGATCGGGCCATTGATGATGGCGTCGAAGCCGCGATGGTCGTTCAGCAGCCAGGGCAGCGAGAAGAGGTTCATCTCGCGGATCTGCGGCGAGATGTTGATGGTGGAGAACACCGCGAAATCCACCACGCCCTGGCGCATCGCGACCAGCTCGCGCGTCTGGTCGCCGCCAACCAGCTGGCTGCCCGGATAGACCTTGAGGTTGATCCGCCCGCCAGAGCGCTGCGTGACCAGATCCGCCCATTGGAAGGCGCCTTCCGAGAGCGGGATCGGCCGGTTGCCGACGACCGAAAGCTTGTATTCGGGCCGGTACTGCTGTTGCGCGCGCACCCGCTGCGGGATGGCGAGCGTGCCGAGGCCGGCGGTGGCGAGCAGCGCCGTGCGGCGCGTGATCCTGGACGTCATTTTGTCTCTCCCTGCGTGCCGCCCCTGTGGGGCAGCGTGATTGACGGCAGAATGGCCGCAGGCGCGGCGGCAGGGAAGGGGCCAATCAGCCGGCGGGCCCCGTGCCCCCCTGCGTCCCCGTCGCCTCGTCATGCCCGCCCTGGCCGGTCAGCCGCGCCCAGGCCTGGAAGCGGGGGCTGGCGGGCAGCGTGCCTTCGGCGATCAGCCGGCGCCATTCGGCGCAGGCCTCGACGAAGCGCGGCACGGAGCCGGGGAACATCGCCAGGCTGATCGCCTCCGCCATCTCCTCCTCCGGCACGGCGTCCGCATAGGCCGCTTCGAGATGCCAGGCGAAGGGCCGCCAGCGCGCGCGGCAGACCTGTACGGCCAAGCCTGCCAGGTGCACCAGACGCATCGGCGCGGCCGGTGCGACGCGCCACAGCGTGTCGAGATAGGCCGCGCGCGGGTCGAAGGGGGCGAGCTGCCGCGCCCAATCCCGCGCGGCGAAATCGAAGGCCTCAGCGCCGATCGCCAGCGCCCCGGCGGCGAAGGCCGCGCCGATAATCGCATCCGTCCCGCCGGCGGCGCGGAATTTCGTGATGTGATGCGTCGCGACCCTCTCATCGGTCGCGGCCAGCACGGCCAGCCATACGAATTCGCGGTCGTGATGCGTGAGCACCCGGTCCTCGAGCGCGAGCGCGGTATAGGCCGCGTCATAGCCTTCGAGCAGCTTTGGGAAGGCCAGCGCCATCAGCCCGTGATGCGGCAGCAGATAGCCGCGCTTGGCGCGCACCGCGGCGAGGCGTTCTTCCAGCGCCGCGGTCGTTTCCTCCGCCGTGCTCATTCGGCCTTGATATCCGCCACGCGCGCAATCTCGGCCCAGCGCGGCACTTCGGATGCGACCATCGCCGCGTAATCCTGCGGGCTCATCCGGTTCGGCGCGGCGCCGAGCAGCACGAGCCGCTCCGTCACCTCCTGCGCGTTGAGCCCGGCGACGAGCGCCTGGTTGAGCCGGAGCGCCACCTCCGGCGGCATGCCGGCCGGGCCCGAGAGGCCGAACCAGTTTGAGGCGACGAGGGTGGGGAAGCCGAGCTCCGCGACGCTCGGCACATCCGGCCAGCGGCTGGCGCGCTCGGGCGTGGTGACGGCCAGCAGGCGCAGGCGGTCGTTGTTGCCGATGTCGGGCACGGCGGCGATCAGCCCCTCCACCTGGCCGGCGATGACATCGGTGACCGCCGGCGCGCTGCCGCGATAGGGCACATGGGTGATGTCCACGCCGGCCGCGCGCTTCAGCAATTCGAGCTTCACATGCGACGACGTGCCGACGCCGGTCGAGCCGAAGCGCACCGCCCCCGGCTGCGTGCGGGCGCGCGCCAGCAGGTCCGCCAGGGTGCGGAAGGGCGAGGCGGCGGCGACCGCGATCGCGCTCGGGACCGCGGCGATCAGCCCGACATGGGTGAAGTCGCGGACGCTGTCATAGGTGATGTTGCGGTTGACCGCCGGCCCGATCGCCTGGCTGGCGATGTTGGACAGCACGAGGGTGGTGCCATCCGCGGGGCTGCGCGCGACGGCCTCCGAGCCCACCGCCCCGCCCGCGCCGGCGCGGTTTTCCACGACGACGGGCTGGCCGAGCCGCGTTTCCATCTCTCGCGCCGCGATGCGGCCGAGCAGGTCCGCGGTGCCGCCGGGCGGGAAGGGGACCACCAGGCGGATCGGCCGCGGCCCCGGCGCCTGGGCCAGGGCCGGGGCGGCCAGCGGGGCAAGGAGCAGGACGGGCAACAGGGTGCGGCGCTGCATGGAATGTCTCTCGGGGGCGTTTCGCGCACCCTGCCCAAGCCGCCGGGCCGGGTCCAGCCGAGGGGGCGGCGCCGCGACACGCATTGGGTTTCCATCCCGGCATCGAGATGGGGTTCGAATTGTCTCAAACCGCACAGACGGGAGGTGGATATTCCAGATTAAGATTGTCGTGGAGAAATACGTTTGTCATACTCCGCGGCATTCGGAACGCTTTGCCAGGCCATGACCTATATCCGCCCCCGCAGCGCCCTGCAGACCATGCTCGCCTCCATCGCAGAGGGCGCGCGCGGGCCGGATGCGGATCGCCCTCGCGCCGTCGCGGCCGCCATCGCCGGCTGCCTGCAGCGGCCGGACTTGCTCGACGGGCTCGACCTGCCCTGTTGCCCGGATCGCTATATCCGCCACCTGCTGCACGCCGATGCCGCAGGCGGCTATGCGGTGGTCGCGCTGGTCTGGCGGCCGGGGCAGATGTCGCCTGTCCATGCCCACCGCAGCTGGTGCGCCTTCGGCGTGCAGCGGGGCGTGTTGACCGAGACCTTCTACACGCCCGGCGACCCACCAGTGCCGCAGGCGACGCGGCTGCTGGCCCCGGGGGCAACCGGCCATGGCCTGGCCGACCCGGCCCAGATCCACCGCCTGGCGAACCTCTCCTGCCGGACCGCCCTCTCCATCCACTGCTACGGCGTGCCGTTCGAGCGCTTCGGCGCGGATGTGAACCTCGTACTCGGCGACTGAGACCCACGCGGCGCCCGAAAAGCGCCGCGAGGGTGGTCCCTCACGCCGGATCAGGCTGTAGCCTGGGCGTGTGACCCAATCCCGTGACATCTCCCTCGGCCTCGCCTTCGGGCTGGCGGCTGCCTTCGCCTGGGGCGCGCAGGCGGTGGTCGCGCGCAGCGGGACGGTCGCGGGCTACACGCCGCTCGACCTCGCGGCGCTGCGCTACATCGCGGCCGGGCTGGTGCTGGCGCCCTTCGCCTGGCGCGCGCGGCAGGCGCTGCTGGCGATCGGGCTGCCACGGCTGATGGTCGTCGCCATCGCGGGCGGGGCGGGGAATGCGCTGCTGTTCTCCTGGGGGTTGGTGCACGCGCCGGCGAGCCATGGCGGCACCATCGCGCCGATCACCGCGGCGATCATGGGCGCTGTGCTTGGCATCCCGCTGCTGCGCGAATGGCCGACGCGGGGACGGGTCGTGGCGATCTTGGTGATCGTCGCGGGGGTGGCGCTGATCGGCTGGGATGGCATCGGGGGCGCGCATCCCGGCGCCTGGCGGGGCGACCTGATCCTGCTTTGCGCCGGGACGAGTTGGGCCGCCTTTACCCTGCTGCTGCGGCGCTGGCAGGTGCCGGCGCTGGCGGGCAATGCGGCGGTCTGTTGCCTCTCCGCACTCATGCTGATGCCGGTCTGGCTGGCGCTCGGCATGGGATCGGTGCCCGGGCAGCCGATCGGGATGACGCTGCTGCAGATGGTCGCGCAGGGCCTCGTCGCCTCGGCGCTGGCGACCACGCTCTATGCCCGTGCGGGGGAGTTGCTGGGGGCGACGCGCACCGCCTGCCTGACCGCGCTGGTGCCGGTGACGGCGGTGCTGCTCTCGGTGCTGGTGCTGGCCGAGCCGCTGGGGCTCGCGAAGCTCAGCGGCGTCACGCTGGCGGTCGGCGGCATGCTGGCGGCGGTGGTCTTCACCGGCCGCCGGCCGCGCTGAGGCACCTATTCGGCGGCCAGGTCCGGGCGGGCCCAGCGCGGCATGGCGCAGCCCGTCAGAGCGGCGATGCGGTCACGGGCCAGAAGTCGTTCGCGGGTCAGCCGGCGGATCAGCATCTCATCCGGGTCTTGCCGCGCGCGTTCAGCAGCGATCTGCCGCTCCAGATCGGCGCGGCGTTGCTGCAGGCGTCCCATCAGCGAGCCTGTCGGCAGGCTCCCGTCCATCGTGACCTCCTCGGTCCAGCTCCGTCGCAGCGCGGGGGCGCGGCGGTGCCCTGTGGGGGCCCTGGTCGTGGATGCGGGGGGCATCGTCCGACGCGGGCCTGGGCCACGTTGCGAACCTGATACCGCCCGAGTCGCGATGCAAGAGCGTTGTGCGCCCAGCCCCCTCTACCCCTCACTGACAGGGTTGCCGGGGCGGGAGGTTCAGCCCCGGCGGGGGGCGGCCGCCCAGCTCGTCGTCACATGTGCGCAAGGCGCCTCCTCGCCCTCCGCGCGGAGCAACACTTCGCCATAGGAGAGCGTGCGGCCCTTCTTGATCACCCGCGCTTCCGCCAGCACAGCGCGCGGCGCCGGCGGGCGGAGGAAGGTGATGGAGAGGTTCGCGGTCAGGCTTTCATCCTTGCCGCCCGTCAGCGACAGCAACGCCACCCACATCGCGACATCCGCGAGACCCATTAGCGCGGGGCCGGAGACCGTGCCGCCTGGGCGCAGCAGGTCCTCATGATGCGGCAGCCGCAGCACCGCTTCGCCGGCCGCGAAGGACAGCACCTCCACGCCCCAGGCGCCGGCCAGCGGCACACCGGCGCGCACCAGCGCCTGCATCTCCTCGATGGTCATCGGCCGCCGACCACCCGACCGACACAGGGATTGCGCCCGATCCAGTAGCAGAGCTCCGCGGGGCGCGAGATGCCGTAAAGCGCAAGGTCGCAGCGCAGCCCCGGCGCGAGCGCGCCGCGATCCTGCAGGCCCAGCGCGGCTGCGGCGTTGCGCGTGACGCCGGCTAGCGCCTCGGCGACCGTCAGGCGGAACAGCGTGCAGCCCATATTCAGCATCAGCAGCAGCGACAGCGCCGGGGAGGAGCCCGGGTTGAGATCAGTCGCGAGCGCGATCTTAAGCCCGGCCGCGCGCATCGCCGCGATGTCCGGCAGCCTGGTCTCGCGGATGAAATAGAAGGCGCCGGGCAGCAGCACGCCGATAGTGCCCGCACGCGCCATCGCCGCGATCCCCTTGGCATTCGCATATTCGATGTGATCGGCCGAGAGCGCGCCAAACCGCGCCGCCAGCGCCGCGCCTTCATCGTCGCGCAGCTGGTCGGCATGCAATTTCACCGGCAGGCCCGCTTTCGCCGCTGCCGCGAAGACCCATGCAGTCTCCTCAGGCGTGAAGGCGATGGCGCTGTCGGTGAAGACATCCACCGCATCGGCCAGCCCCCCCGCCGCGATGGCCGGGATGATCACATCGGCCACATGCCGCGCAAAATCGGCGCGGCGCCCGGCAAATTCGGGCGGCACCGCATGCGCGGCGAGGCAGCTGGTCAGCACCGCCACATCGCGTTCGCGCCCGAGCCGGCGCGCCGCGCTCAGCATCCGCGCCTCGGTCGCCAAATCGAGCCCGTAGCCCGACTTCACCTCGATGGTCGTGACGCCCTCGGCCAGCAGCGCATCGAGCCGGCGGAGGGCGGCCGCGACCAGCATATCCTCGCTCGCCTCCCGCGTGGCGCGCACGGTGGAGAGGATGCCGCCGCCGGCCTTTGCAATTGCCTCATAGCTCGCGCCATCCAGGCGCATTTCGAATTCACGCGCGCGGTTGCCGCCGAAGACGATGTGGGTGTGGCAATCCACCAGCCCCGGCAGGATCCAGGCGCCATCGCAGCGCGTGGTGACGGTGGCGCCGCCGGGCAGTTCAGCGCGCGGCCCAACCCAAGCGATGCGCCCGTCCTTCGCCGCGATCGCGCCATCCTCGATGACGCCGAGCGGATCATCGCCGCGCGGGACCATGGTGCAGAGATGGGCATCGACCCAAACGCGATCGAACATCATGCAGGGGGCAGGTCCACCAGGGCGGCGAAGGTGCCGCGTTCCACCAGCCGCTTCGCGGCTTCGATATCGGGCGCCATGACGCGGTCCTCCCTCCAGGGCGCGATCGCCTCCCGCAGCGCCGCATGCGCGGCTTCGAGCGGGGCGGAGGAGCGCAGCGGGCGATGGAACTCCAGCCCTTGGCAGGCCGCCATGATCTCGATGCCGAGGATGGTCGCCAGGTGCGTTCCCATCTCCGCCAGCCGCAGCGCGGCGGCGGTCGCCATGCTGACATGGTCTTCCTGGTTGGCGCTTGTCGGCAGGCTGTCGGTTGCGCGCGGCGTCGCCAGCGCGCGGTTCTCCGCCACCAGCGCAGCCGCGGTGACCTGGGCGATCATGAAGCCCGAATTGATCCCGCTATCGGCCACCAGGAAGGGCGGCAGGCCGGAATTCAGCGCGGGGTCGGTGAGCAGCGCGATCCGCCTTTCGCTGATCGCGCCGAGCTCCGCCAGCGCCAGGGCGATCATGTCGGCGGCGAAGGCCACGGGCTCCGCATGGAAATTGCCGCCCGAGAGCACCTCGCCATCTGCCGTGACGAGCGGATTGTCGGTCACCGCATTCGCTTCCCGCAGCAGGGTTGCGGCGGCGGCCTCGAGCAGGTCGAGGCAGGCGCCCGCGACCTGCGGCTGGCAGCGGAGCGAATAGGGGTCCTGCACCCGCGTGTCGCCATCGCGGTGGCTGTCGCGGATCTCGCTGCCGGCGATCAGCGCGCGGAGCGCGGCAGCGGCACGGATCTGCCCGGGCTGGCCGCGCAGCGCATGGATGCGCGCATCGAAGGGCGTGTCGGAGCCGCGCGCCGCATCGAGGCTGAGGGCGGAGGCCACCAGCGCCGTCTTCAGCAAATCCTGCGCGGCAAAGAGGCCAGCCAGCGCCAGCGCCGTGCTGGCCTGCGTGCCGTTCAGAAGCGCCAATCCCTCCTTCGGCCCGAGCGCGAGCGGGGCGATATTGGCGAGCGCCAGCGCCTGGGTGCCGTCCACCACGCGATCCTTGTGGAAGGCCTCGCCCTCGCCGATCAGCACCAGCGCGAGATGCGCGAGCGGCGCGAGATCGCCGGAGGCGCCGACCGAGCCTTTCGCGGGGATCGCGGGCAGCACGTCATGCGCGAGCAGCGCGAGCAGTGCTTCCACCACCTCGGGCCGGACGGCGGAGGCGCCGCGGGCGAGGCTGTTCGCCTTCAGCGCCAGCACCAGCCGCACGACGGAAGCGGGCAGGAAGCCGCCAGTGCCGGCGGCGTGGCTGCGGATCAGGTTGAGTTGCAACTGCGCCAGCCTCTCGGGCGCGATGCGCGTGGAGGCGAGCTTCCCGAAGCCTGTGTTGACGCCATAGAGCGCCTCGCCGGCCGCCAGGCGCCGGCCCAGCGCATCCACCGAGGCCTGTGTCGCCGCGCGCCAGGACGGATCGAGCGCGAGCTGCTGGCCTTCCATGACGGCGCGGAGATCGTGCAGATGGGCCTGGCCGGCGGTGATCATCGGAGCCTCCTTTTCTCTCCCCCGCGTAGTGGGGGAGGGGGCGCGGACGGTGAGGGAGGCTATGACAGCATCGGCAGATCCAGCCCGTTCTCCCGCGCACACGCCTTCGCGATGTCGTAGCCCGCATCGGCGTGGCGCATCACACCGGTCGCGGGATCGTTCCACAGCACGCGGGCCAGGCGGCGTGACGCGGCCTCGGTGCCGTCGCAAACGATCACCATGCCGGCATGCTGGCTGAACCCCATGCCGACGCCGCCGCCATGATGCAGGCTCACCCAGGTCGCGCCGGAGGCGGTGTTCAGCAGCGCATTCAGCAGCGGCCAGTCGGAGACCGCATCCGACCCGTCCTGCATCGCCTCCGTCTCCCGGTTTGGCGACGCCACGCTACCGGAATCGAGGTGGTCGCGGCCGATCACGAGCGGCCCGATCTCGCCACGCGCCACCATCTCGTTGAACGCCAACCCCAGGCGATGGCGCTGGCCGAGACCGACCCAGCAGATGCGCGCCGGCAGGCCCTGGAAGGCGATGCGCCGCTCGGCCATGTCCAGCCACTGGTGCAGATGCGGGTCGTCCGGGATCAGCTCCCGCACCTTGGCGTCGGTCTTGCGGATGTCCTCAGGGTCTCCCGACAGCGCGGCCCAGCGGAAGGGGCCGATGCCGCGGCAAAACAGCGGGCGGATATAGGCCGGCACGAAGCCCGGGAAATCGAAGGCGTTGGCCAGCCCTTCTTCCTTCGCCATCTGGCGGATGTTGTTGCCGTAATCGAGCACGGCCGCACCCATCCGCTTGAAGTCGAGCATCGCCTGGACATGGGCCACCATGGAGCGCTTCGCCGCGGCCGCGACCGCCGCCGGGTCGGACTCGCGCTTCGCCTGCCATTCGGCCAGCGTCCAGCCGGCGGGAAGATAGCCATTGGCCGGGTCATGCGCGCTGGTCTGGTCGGTCACGATGTCCGGCACGACGCCGCGGCGGACGAGTTCGGGGAAGATCTCGGCGGCATTGCCAAGCAGCCCGACGCTGATCGCGCGCTTCTCCGCGCAGGCCGCGCGGATCATCGCCAGCGCCGTGTCGAGGTCGTCGGCGCGATGATCGAGGTAGCGCGTCTCCAGCCGCTTCTCGATGGAGGAGGGCTGGCACTCCACCGCAAGGACGCAGGCACCGGCGAAGACGCCGGCCAGAGGCTGCGCGCCGCCCATCCCGCCCAAGCCCGCCGTCAGGATCCAGCGGCCCGCGAGCGATCCGCCGAAATGCTGGCGCCCGGCCTCGGCAAATGTCTCGTAGGTGCCCTGCACGATCCCTTGGCTGCCGATGTAGATCCAGGACCCGGCGGTCATCTGGCCGTACATCATCAGCCCTTTCCGATCGAGCTCGTTGAAATGCTCCCAGCTCGACCAGCGCGGCACCAGGTTGGAATTGGCGATCAGCACGCGCGGTGCATCGGCATGGGTGCGGAAGACGCCGACAGGTTTTCCGGACTGCACCAGCAGCGTGTGCTCCTCATCGAGCCGCTTCAGGACGGAGACGATGGTCTCGTAGCTTGTCCAGTCGCGTGCGGCGCGGCCGATGCCGCCATAGACCACCAGCTCGCCCGGCCGTTCAGCCACCTCGTCGTCGAGGTTGTTCATCAGCATGCGCATCGCCGCCTCGGTGGTCCATTGGCGGCAGCTGAGGTCGAGCCCGCGGGGGGCGCGGATCGCGGGGGCGTTGCGGAAGCGGCTGGGATCGGTCATGCCTCACTCCATACCCGCGGGCGGCCGGAGGGCAAGCGGCAAGAGATGACAGCGACGCGCGAATTCTGGGCCGCCCATGCCTTGCTGCCAGGGGGCTGGGCGGCGGCGGTGCGGATCGCCGTTGACGCGGCTGGCGACATCATCGCAGTCGAGCCCGGCGCTGCCCCCGGCGCGGCGCGGCGCCTGTCGGGCCATGTGATCCCTGGCGTGCCGAACCTGCATTCCCACGCCTTCCAGCGCGCCATGGCCGGCGGAGCGGAACGGCGCAGCCCGGCGGGGCAGGACAGTTTCTGGACCTGGCGCGAGACGATGTATCGCTTCGTCGGCCTGTTCCAGCCGGAGGATGCCGAGGCCGTCGCCGCGCAGCTCTACGCCGAATGCCTGGAACACGGATTTACCAGCATCGCCGAGTTCCACTACCTGCATCACCAGCCGGACGGCACGCCCTATGACGACCGGGCGGAGATGGCGCTGCGCCATGTCGCGGCGGCGAAGCGCGCCGGCATCGGCATGACGATGCTGCCCTCGCTCTATCGGCATGGCGGCATTTTCGGGAAGCCGCCGCATGACGGGCAGCGGCGCTTCCTGAACGACCTCGACAGTTATGGCCGCATCGTGGAAGGCGTGCGCGGCGCGGTGATGGGCGATCCGCAATTCGCCACCGGCCTCGCGCCCCATTCGCTGCGTGCCGTCACGCCGGAGATGCTGCACGCGCTGGCCGGCTTCGACGGCCCCATCCACATCCACGCCGCCGAACAGCCGAAGGAGGTGGAGGAATGCCTCGCCGCCACCGGCCGTCGTCCCGTGCGCTGGCTGCTGGAGAGCATGCCGCTCGATGCCCGCTGGGTACTGATCCATGCCACGCAACTCGATGATGGCGAGGTGCGGGAGCTGGCCGCGACCGGGGCGGTGGCGGGGCTCTGTCCCACCACGGAAGCCTCGCTCGGCGATGGCATCTTCCGGCTGCCCGCATTCCTCGCGGCCGGCGGGCGGATCGGCGTCGGCACGGACAGCCATGTCGGCACCGCGCCCGCTTTCGAACTGCGCCAGCTTGAGACCTCGCAGCGCTTGCGCGACCATGCCCGCGCGGTCGCAACGGCGGAGCAGAACCCGCATCCCGGCCGCACGCTGCTGGATGCGGCGCTCGCGGGCGGCGCGCAGGCCAGCGGGCGGCGCATCGGTGCCATCGCGCCGGGCATGCGCGCGGATCTGGTGGAACTCGACGACACGCACCCGCTGCTGCTCGGCCGTGCTGGCGATGCGTTGCTGGATGGCTGGGTGTTCAGCGGCCAGGGTAGCCCGGTGCGCACCACGATCTGCGGCGGCCGCGCGGTGGTGGAAGCCGGGCGGCATGTGCACTCCATGGCGATCCGCGACGCCTTCGGCGCGGCGATGAGAAGGCTTCTGGCATGACGGGACAAGTTGCGGGTCAGGTCGCGATCATCACCGGCGGCAGCCGCGGCATCGGGCGGGCCATCGCGCTTCTGTTCGCGCGCGAGGGCGCCGACATCGCCTTCTGCCACCTGCGCGACCCCGAAGGCGCGGCCGAGGTTGCGCGGCAGGTAGAGGCGCTCGGCCGCCGGGCCTTCCATGCGGATGTGGATGTCGCGGAACTGCCGGCGTTGCGGGCCTTCATCACGGCCGCAGAAGCGGCGCTCGGGCCTTGCGATGTGCTGGTGAACAATGCGGGGCTCAACCTGCGCGGCGCGATCGAGACGATCACGGAGGAGATGTTCGACCGCGTGATGTCCGTGCATGTCCGCGCCAGCTTCTTCGCCGCCCAGGCCGTCTGGGCCGGGATGGCCGCGCGGGGCAGGGGCCGCATTATCACCACCGCCAGCCAGCTCGCCTTCAAGGGGGCGCCGAACATCGTGCCCTATTGCACCGCGAAGGCCGCGCTGGTGGGGATGACGCGCGCGCTGGCGCGTGAAGGCGCGCCGAAGGGCATCCTGGTGAACGCCATCGCGCCCGGCCCCGTGGTCAGCGAGCTGACGGCGCAGCTCGGCCCAGATTGGGCTGAGAAGACGGGCGCCAACCTGCCGCTCGGCCGCGTCGGCCAGCCCGAGGAGATCGCCGCGGCCGCGCTATTGTTGGCGAGCTCCCCGGGTGGCGATTTCTTCGTGGGCGCGACGCTGTCGCCAAATGGCGGGGATCTGATGCATTGACCACGATCCGCAGCCTGACCGCACAGGAGGCGGAGCGGGCCGTGGACTGGGCCGCGGCCGAGGGCTGGAACCCCGGCCTCGCCGATGTTGAGTGTTTCATAGCGCAGGATCCCGGCCTCTTCCTCGGCGCCTTCCAGGGCGATCGGCTGGTCTCCGTCATCTCCGCAACGCGCTACGCGCCGGCCTTCGGCTTCATTGGCTTCTACATCGCCGCTGCCGAGGCGCGCGGGCAGGGGCATGGCATCGCCGTCTGGCGTGCGGCGATGCGCCAGCTCGAAGGCCGCCTCATCGGCCTCGACGGGGTCGTGGCGCAGCAGGCGAACTACCGCAAATCCGGCTTTCGCTTGGCCTGGAACAACATCCGCTTCGGCGGCGAGCGCCCCGAACTGCCCGCCCCGCAGGCGCAGGTCGTCCCGGCCGCCTCCATCCCCTTCGCCGCCATCGAAGCGCTGGACGCCGCGGTCTTCCCGGCCGAGCGGCCGCATTTCCTGCGCGCCTGGCTCGGCGCACCGGGCCATGTGGCGCTGGTGCTCATCGAGGACGGCCAGCCGGCGGGCTTCGGCGTCATCCGCCCCTGCCGCAGCGGCCACAAGATCGGCCCCCTGGTCGCGCCCAGCGAGGCGGCGGCCGAATCGCTGCTCGCCGCGCTGCTCGCCCGCATCCCGCCCGGCCCCGTCTTCCTCGACGTGCCGGAGCCGAATACCGGCGCCGTAGCGCTCGCCAACCGCCTCGGCCTCCAGCCGGTCTTTGAGACAGCGCGGATGTACACCGGCCCCGCCCCGGCGGTGGCCCTGGACCGCCTGTTCGGCGTCGCCACTTTCGAGCTCGGGTAGCCTTCCCGCCCGGGCCCGGCTAAGCCCCCCGCCATGACGGTCCGCATCGAGATCGGGGCGACCAATGGGGGAGAGCCGGCGAGCCTCGACCTCGAGGAGCTGCTCGCGACCCGCCTTCTGGTCCAGGGCAATTCCGGCTCCGGCAAGTCGCATCTGCTGCGCCGGCTGCTGGAGCAATCCGCGCCCTGGGTGCAGCAGGCGGTGATCGACCCGGAGGGCGATTTCGTCACCCTCGGCGACCGCTTCGGCCATCTGGTGATCGACGCCGCTGCCTCCGGTCTCGCCGGCCTCCGGCGTGCCGCTGAAGGCGTGCGGCAGCACCGCGTCTCGGTCGTGCTGAACCTCGAGAATCTGGAGGTGGACCAGCAACTGCGCCACGCCGCGGCCTTCCTCGACGGGCTGTTCAGCGTGGAGCGCGACGCCTGGTCGCCGATGCTGGTCGTGGTGGATGAGGCGCAGCTCTTCGCGCCTGCCATGGGCGGCGATGTCTCCGACGAGGCGCGGCGCACCTCGCTCGCCGCCATGACCGACCTGATGTGCCGCGGCCGCAAGCGGGGGCTTGCGGGGGTGGTGGCGACGCAGCGGCTCGCGAAGCTCGCCAAGAACGTCGCGGCGGAGGCGTCGAACTTCCTGATGGGCCGCACCTTTCTCGACATCGACATGGCGCGCGCGGCCGACCTTCTGGGCATGGAGCGCCGCCAGGCCGAGATGTTCCGCGACCTCGCCCGCGGGCATTTCGTCGCGCTCGGCCCCGCCATCTCCCGCCGGCCGCTGCCGGTGCGGATCGGCAGCGTCGAGACCGGCACGCGCGGGGCGGGGCCGAAGCTCGCCGCGCCGCCGCCGACGGCCTCTGAGGAAGCGCGCGCGCAGATCCTGCAGGCCGCCGCGGCACCCGAGCCCCGCGCCCTGCCGCCGCCCCGCCGGCCCTCCGCCCCGGCGCCCGACATCGCGGCCCAGCTGGCCGCCGCACGCCCCGCGCCCGTGCATGAGAAGGCGCCCGCGCCTTCGGCCGAGGATGCAGCGGCGCGGGAGGCGAAGCTTGCCGAAGTGCTGCGCCAGATGCTGGTCGAGCCCGACGCCGCTTTCCGTCAGCCGCCGGTGCTCTACCAGGATTTCCTCGTGCGTCTGCGCATCGCGCGGCTTGGCGCGCCGCCGGAACTCCCTGCCTTCCGGCGCCTGCTGGCGCTGGCGCGGGCGGGTGTGGACGAGGCGGCGCTGGCTGGCGATCCGGACTGGCCCGCAGTCGCCGAGCAGGCCGCAGCGCTGCCGGAGGACACACAGGGTGTGTATCTGCTGCTGGCCCGCGCCGCGCTGGAAGCCGCGCCATGCCCGTCCGATGAGGCGCTGGCGCGTGCCTATGGCAGCCGTTCGCCGGGCCGCGCGCGGCGGCTGATCGAATGGCTGGAAGGGCAGGGCGCAATCGTCAGCCGCACCGATCAGATGGGCCGGCGGATCGTCGCGCTCTGCGGGTCTGGCCGCGAGACGGCGGCGGGTGATCCCGCCGCGGCAGCGTAGCGCTACCCATACAACCAGCTCGCCAGCGCATAGAGCAGCGGCAGGTTGACCAGCAGGTTGAACGGGAAGGTCACGCCGAGAGAGGCGGTAAGGTAGATGCCCGGGCTCGCCTCCGGCAGCGCCGCGCGGCAGGCCGCTGGCGCGTCGATATAGCTCGCGCTCGCGCAGATCGCGCCCAGCACGAAGGCACCGCCGAGCGACAGCCCGACCGCCCAGCCCGCATAGACGCCGAGCACGCCGAAGCAGATGGGGGCGGCGATAGCGAAGCCGGTCATGAAGACGCCGACCTCGGCGAATTGCCTGATCTGGCGCGCCGCCGTCATGCCCATCTCCAGCAGGAACAGCATCAGGAAGCCGCGGAACAGCGTCTCGTAGAAGGGCGCGATGCGCTGCCAATCGGTGTCGCTCGCCACGAAGCCGATCAGCATGCCGCCCGACAGCAGCAGGATGCCCCGCCCGCGCAGCGTATCCAGCAGCAATTCCCCGATGCGGATTCCGCCGCGCTCCCGCCCGAGGCCCCAGCGCGCGATCATCAGCGACAGCACGACGCCGAATTCCATCAGCGCGACGACGGCGGTCAGATACCCCTCGCTCGGCGTGTCCAGCGCGCGCGCGAAGGCGACCGCCGAGAAGAAGGTGACGGTCGAGACCGAGCCGTAATGCGCCGCGACCGCGGCCGCATTGGCGACATCGAACCCGCCGAGCCGCCGCAGCACGTTGTAGGAGATCACCGGGATCGCCACCGTCAGCGCCGCGGCTGCCAGGAACAGCGCGGAGACATCCGCGAGGCTCACCTTCGCCAGCTCCCGCCCGCCCGTCAGGCCGATCGAGAAGAGCAGGTAGATCGAGAGCAGCTTGAGCACCGCATCCGGCAGTTCGAGTTCGGATCGGATGAACCCCGCCACCGCGCCCAGCACGAAGGCGAGCACGATGGGCGAAAGCAGGTTAGTTATCAGTAAATCAAATCCCAGCATTCTATTTCTCCAATTTTTCTTATTATTGCCGGAATGAATGGGTTTCGGAAGTCCCCGCACGGTTGTCAGCCGGGTGCCACCGGGCGGTCCCGCGGTGTGGCGCGGTGCTGGCGCGCGGCCTCCACCATCAGCATCTCGCCGAGGTTCTCCTGCGTCAGCAGCCCGACCAGCCGCCCGCCGCGGTCGAGCACGCCGACAGGGCCGGCCGCAGCCTCCATGGCCTGCAGCGCTTCCTCGAGCGGAGCCTGTTGCGCGACGGTCGGGACCTCGCGCTGCATCGCCTCCAGCACGCTGGCCTCGGGTGCCGCCGCGTGCAGGGCGCGGATCAGGTCGGAGCGCGTCAGCACGCCCCGCAGCCGCCCCGCGCCATCCACCACCGGGACGTCGGTCTGGGCGGACCGGATCAGCACCTCCACCGCAGCGCCGATGGTGGCGGTCGTGGGCAGTGTCTCGAAGCGGGTCATCATCGCATCCGCGGCGACCATCCCGCGCGACAATTCGCGGAGCCGCACCGCGTGGCTTTCGGCACCTGCACCGAGCCAGACGAAGAGCGCGACGAAGACCAACAGCGGCGCGCCGCCCAGCAAGCCCAGAAAGCCGAGGCCGAGGGCCAGCGCCTGGCCGATCCGCGCGGCGATGTCGGTCGCGCGCGCGCGATCCAGGCGATAGCTGAGCAAGGCCCGCAGCACGCGCCCGCCATCCATCGGGAAAGCCGGTACCAGCAGGTTGAACCCGGCCAGCACGATGTTCACCCAGAGCAGCCGCGCCAGCATGGACTGGCCCGGATCCTCGATCCCGGCCATGGCCTCGATCGGCGGCCAGCCGCCCAGCAGAACCAGCAATACGGCCGCGATGGCGATGTTCACCGCCGGCCCGGCCAGCGCGACGACCAGTTCCTCCGCAGGTTTTTCTGGGATGCGCTCCAGCCGCGCGACGCCGCCGATCGGCAGCAGGGTGATGTCGGGTGTCGCAATGCCGTAGCGGCGCGCGGCGATCACATGGCCGAATTCATGCAGCAGGACGCAGGTGAAGATGAGGGCGATGTAGATTACGCCATCCAGCGCCGCCCCCGTGCCGCCCCGCATCCCATGCGCCACGCCGATCCAGGCCAGCAGCAGCAGGAAGGTCAGGTGCAGCCGGATCTCGGTGCCGAGCACGCGGCCCAGCGGCAACGACCAGGACATCTTCGAGCCCCTCGGCCGCCGCCGCGGGAATGGCGGCCGGCCCGGGGCGTCTAGCGCGCCGGTTGTGGCGTCGGTTGCAGGCGGGCCACCGGGAATCCCTGCGCGGCGGCGATCCCGACCGCCTCGGCATAATCGCCCGGCGCCATCTGCGGCGTGCGCGACAGCACCCACAGGAACTCCCGCCCCGGCGCGCCCACCACCGCCCAGCGATACTCAGGATCGAGCCCGATCACCCAGTAGTCGCCATAGAAGGGCCAGAAGAAGGTGACGCGCAGCCGGGCGTTGTTGCTGCCCGCCACGGCATAGGCGCTGGCGGTCGCCACCGTCTCGCGGTTGTCGTTGCCGGCATCGAGGCAGCGATTGGTGACAGCGACCTGCCCGTCGGGGCGCAGCGCATAGGTCGCGGTGGTCTCCACGCAGTTGCGCCCGCGTCCGTCCTGGAAGGAATTCGGCAGCCGCGCGATCTCGTACCAGGTGCCGAGATAGCGGTTGAGGTCCACCGCAGCGACGGTCTGCACCGGCGGCCCAGCGGGCGGTGCCGTGGCGCAGCCGCCGAGCAGCAGCGCGGCGAGAAGAACAAGGCGCTTCATGCCGCCGCCCTCGGGCAGCCAGGCAGGGTGCCGGCGGGCAGGGCGGTGACGTGATCGCAGATGGCGCCCGCCGTGGTGATCCACACCGCGTCCCGCGCCCCGGCGATGCGGGCCAAGGCCCGGCGCAGCACCCGCATCCGGTGCGGCTGGCCGATGATGTAGGGATGCAGCGCGATGCCCATCACCTGCGGCAGCCCGTCCGACTGCACCTGGCGCAGCCTTTCCTCGAAATCATCCACGATCATCCGGGCGAAGGCTTCGGCGGATTCCCTGCGGGCGACGATGGCGGGGATGTCGTTCACCTCCTGCGGATAGGGCATGGCGAGCAGCGGGCCGGAGCGCGTGCGCATCCACACCGGCGCGTCATCGGCACACCAGTTCATCGTGTAGCGATAGCCCGCCTCGGCCAGCAGGTCGGGCGTCACGCGGCTTTCGGCGATCCAGGGGCTGAGCCAGCCGCGCGGCGCCGCGCCCTCATGCCGTGCGATGGCCTCGGTGGACTCCACGATGAGGCGGCGTTCCTCGGCCTCGTCCAGAACGGATTGCCGTTCGGAATTGGTGCGGCCATGGCCGGCTATCTCGTCCCCGCGCGCGCGATGCGCGGCAACAAGGCTCGGCGCGTAATCGTACATCGCGCTGTTCAGCAGCACGGTCGCCGGCAGCGCCAACTCGTCCAGCAGGTCGAGCAGCCGCCACGCGCCGACGCGGTTGCCGTAGTCGCGCCAGGCGAAGTTCAGGATGTCCGGCTGCGGCCCGCCGGGGGCCAATTCGGCACCCAAGCCCTCGCCGAAGGCGAAATGCTCGAGGTTCACGCCGAGATAGACCGCCAGCTTCGCCCCGTTCGGGAAGGCATAGGCGGCGCGGCCGCGCCAGGGCGTGTAGTCGTAGCGACCATGGGTGGGGAGCATTGCGGGTCCTGAAGGCGGGAGATCCGGCCCGAAGCTTGGCCCGTTCCGCCCGTGCCGCAAGTGTCAGGGGGCCGTGACACGGGATGGGTGACCTCCGCGCGTGGCTGTCCTAGGGTGTTCGTCCATGTCACGGGCGGCGACAGAAACGGACCGCGCCTCGGAGGCTCTCCTCCGGCGCGAAGCGAAGGTGGCGCGTGCGCAGCTTGCGCTGCCGCTGGCGCTCGGCATCGCGCAGGTGGCGGCTGGCATCGCCCAGGCCTGGCTCATCGCCTCGCTCCTCGCCGCGCTGCTGGGCCACGGGGCCGCGGGCTGGGCCGAGCTTGGCGCCGCGGCCGCGCTGGCGGCGCTCTCGGCCGGGCTCGGTGTCGCGCAGGAACGCACCCTGTTGGCCGCCGGGGAGGCCGCGAAGGCGCGGCTCCGCGCCGCCGTCTTCGCCCGCCTGCTGGAGCTGGGGCCGGCCGATTCCCGGCCCGTGGGCGAACGCGCCGCGCTGATCGTGGACCGGATCGAGGCGCTGGAAGGTTTTCTCACGCGCTGGCTGCCGGCGGCGGTGTTGGCGGTGGCCGGCCCGCTCCTCGTCGCTGGCGCGGCCGCCAGCGTGGATGCAACCAGCGGCCTGATCCTGCTGGTCGCGGGCGTCCTGGTGCCGGTGGCCATGGCTGTGACTGGCATCGGCGCCGCCACCGCCAGCCGCCGCCAGTTCGAGGCGTTGGGTCGCCTCTCGGGCCGCTTCCTCGATCGCATGCGCGGCCTGCCCACACTGGTCCTGTTCCGCCGGCAGGAGGCGGAAGCGCAGGCCATGGCAACCGCCGCCGCCGAACTCCGCACGCGCACCATGAAGGTGCTGCGCGTCGCCTTCCTGTCCTCCGCCGCGCTTGAGGTTCTGGCGGCCGCGGCGATTGCGCTGCTGGCCATCCGCCACGGCGCGATCCTCGGCAATGCCCATCCCGACCCGGTCGCGGCGATCTTCTGCCTGCTGCTGGTGCCGGCCTTCTTCGCGCCGCTCCGCACCTTCTCCCAGGCCTATCATGAGAAGCTCTCGGCCCGCGGTGCGGCGGCCGAACTCGCGCCGCTGCTGGACGTGCCCCAAGGCCCGCCCGGCTACCGGCTGGAGGAGATGCCGCCCAAGGTCGTCGTCACCTTCCAGGATGTGACGCTCAGCTACGACCCGGCGCGGCCGCCGGCGCTCGATGGCCTCTCCTTCCGCGTGATGCCCGGCGAGACGCTGGTGCTGACCGGCGCCTCGGGCGCGGGGAAGTCGTCGGTGCTGCGGCTGCTGATGGGCTTCCGGCGGCCCGATGCGGGGCGTATCGCGCTGAACGGCCAGGATGCGACCTTGCTCTCGCCCGCGGAACTGCGGCGCCTGTCCTCCTATGTCGGGCAGCGCGCGCATCTCTTCCGCGGGACGCTGCGCGACAACATCCGCCTCGCGCGCCCCGAGGCGACCGATGCCGAGGTGGAGGCCGCCGCGGAGGCTGCGCAGGTGATGAGCTTTGCGCGCGGGCTCGCCCAAGGCCTCGACACGCTGGTGGGCGAGGGGGGCTTCGGCCTGTCGGGCGGGCAGGCGCAACGTGTGGCTGTCGCGCGGGCCTTCCTGCGCGATGCACCGCTTGTGCTGCTGGATGAGCCGACGGCGCATCTCGACCCCGGGACGGAGGCGGAGGTGCTGGAAAGCCTGCGCCGCCTGTGTGGCGGTCGCACCGCGATCATCGCAACCCACAGCCGCGCCGCGCAGCGCATGCTGGGCCGCGCGTTGGAACTCGAGGCCGGCCGCGCGGCGGGCGTCAGGATCGCCGGGCAATGACGGGCGACATCCTCCGCGTGCTTGGCCTGTGGCGCAGCCGGATTGGCTGGCTGGCGGCCGGTGTGGCCGTCTCGGTCCTCGCTGCGCTGGCGGGGCTCGCTTTGCTCGCCTTCGCCGGGCGTGGCGTGACCGAGGGCGTGACGGAGGCCGCGATCTTCGGCGGCACCGCGGCGGTCGCGCTGGTCTGGATGCGCGTCTTCGCCATCCTGCGCCCCGTCGCGCGCTACTTCGATCGCCTTGTCGCGCATGCCGCTGCCTTCCGTGCGCTGGCCGATACGCGCGTCTGGTTCTTCCGCCGCCTGGCGGAACGGCTGCCGGCCGGCATCGGCTTCCGGCGCGCAGGCGATCTGCTTGGGCGGCTCGTTTCCGACATCGATGCGCTGGATCGCGTCTATCTCGGCGTGCTGGTGCCGGCGGCCTGTGCTGGGGCGGTGGTGGTGACGATCGCGCTGGTGCTCGGCGCGATCTCGCCCGTTCTCGCGCTGCTGGTCGCCGCACCGCTTGCACTCGCCTTGCTGCTGCCGCCGCTGCTCGCACCCGGCGCGGCAGAGGCCGGGCGGCGGGTTGCCGCCGCGCAGGGCAACCTGCGGGCCGCCGCGGTGGACCCGCTGACGGGCATCGAGGACACGCTCTCGGCCGGTGCCGAGCGCATCGCGGCGCGCCGCGTGGAAGAGGAAGGCGCGGCCTTGTCGGCGGCGCAGCGGAGCCTGGCGCAACGCGGCGCCTGGGGTGGCGCAGCGGGGCTGGTGCTGACCCAGGCCGCGATGCTCGGCGCGCTCGCCTGGGGCTTGGCGAGCGGGCAGACGGCGGTGGCGGGCGCGGTGCTGGCGCTGTTCCTGGCAGTCGCAGCCGCCGAGACGCTCGGGCTGATGCCGCGTGCGGGTGCTGCACTGGCTGCTGCCGCGGCGAGCGCCCGGCGCCTGTTCGAATCTGCCGATGCTCCGGCCCCTGTGGCTGAGCCGGCGCAGCCGGCCGCACCGCCCGCTGGTCATGCGATCCGCGTCGAGGGTGTGCGCTTCGCCTGGGCACCCGACCGCGCGCCGGTCTTCGATGGGCTCGACCTCGACGTGCCGGAGGGGGCGCGGCTTGCGCTGCTCGGCCCGTCCGGCGTCGGCAAATCCACGCTGGCTTCGCTGCTGCTCAAGCTGGCCGCGCCGCAGGCCGGGTGCATCCGACTTGGCGGCGTGGATATCGCGACGCTCGCCGCCGACGATGTCCGCGCGCGCATCGCCTGCCTCACGCAGGATGCGCGGCTGTTCGACGACACGATCGAGGCGAACCTTCGCCTCGCGCGGCCGGAGGCCGATGCCGCGGCGCTCTGGCGCGCGCTGGATGCAGCCGGCATCGGCGAGTTGGTTCGCACCCTGCCCGATGGTCTTGCCACGCGCTGCGGCGAGGCAGGGGCGCGTTTCTCGGGCGGGCAGGCGCGGCGTCTGGCATTGGCGCGCGCACTGCTGAGCGAGGCGCCGGTGCTGATCCTGGATGAGCCGGCCGCGGGGCTCGACCCCGAGACGGAGCGCGCCTTCCTGGAGACGCTCGACCAGGCGACGGCTGGGCGCACGGTGATCCTGATCGTGCACCGGCTGATCGGCGTCGAGAGGCCGACGCGGATCCTGCGGCTGGCGGCAGGGCGGGCGCTGGCGGCGATGGGGTAGAGGCGGGAGGGGCGCTGCCCCTCCCGCACCCACCCCGCCAAGGGGCAGTGGCCCCTTGGAACCCATTCATTTTAAACGCCGAATGGGGTGGGGGCACTTCGGCCCCCACCCCATTCGGCGTTCAACTGATCGAGGTCCAGGAGCCCTCGGCTCCTGGCGGGTGGGGCTCGGGGAGGGCAGCGCCCTCCCCGTACCCCCCTCAGCTCAGCTTCGGCAGATACGCCCCGATGCCCTCAACCGGCGTGCCGGCCAGCCAGAAGTCGAGGTTCGCCTCGGTCGGCTGGGTCGCCACCGGCGGCTGGATCGTCACCTCGACGCGGCCCACGTCACGGCCATTGCTGTCGGTCATCGCCGGCTCGACCGCGGCGATCAGCAGCTCCGCTTCCGCGGTCGGCAGGGCATGGATACGGCCCAGGATGCGCGCCAGCACGCCGAGCTTCGCCCGGCCGCTCGCATCGCCATCCCCCACCTTGATCGCAATCCCGAGCGCGCGATCGCGCACGCAGGCGACCAGGTAGCCCTCGGCGCCCGTCTTCGCGACGACATTGCCGTCGCAATAGCGGATCATGCGCGCCAGCGGATTGTCCTTGCCGGCCAGCAGGTCCGGATAGGCCGTCATCGCGCCCAGCACGCGGCGCACCGCCGCGCGGCGCGCGGGCGAGACGGCCTGCGCCACACCGAGGCGCGCCATGGCCTTGGCCATCACGCCGATCGGCAGGCTCAGCGCCGGCAGGCCGCAGCCATCGCCGGCGGCGGGGAAGCTATCCGCGCTCATGCCGGTGAATTCCGAGAGCACGTCGCGATAGAGCTTCTGCGCCGGATGGTCCGGGTTGGCGTAGTCGAGGCCAGCGCCGAGATGCTTCGCGACGCTCAGGAAGCCGCAATGCTTGCCCGAGCAATTGTTGTAGACGCGGCTCGGGCCGCCGCTGGCCCAGGCCGTGCCCTGGTCCACGACGCCGCGGGGCAGGGCGGGGCCGCAGATCAGCGCATCTTCGCCGAGGCGGAGCTTGCCGAGCCAGTCGCGCACCAGCGCGACCTGGGCGGGCTCGGCGTGGTGCGAGGCGCAGGCCATCGCGATGTGTTCGTCGGTCAGGCCGAAGGCATCGGCCGCGCCGGATTCCACCAGGGCCACCGCCTGGAAGGGCTTCAGCGCCGAGCGCGGCGTGGGCGCCCAGCCCGGGTCGCCCCAGGCATGGCGGAGCGTCCCGCCCGTGTCCGCCACGGCGACGACGCCGCTATGGGTGCTCTCGACCACCGGGCCGCGCCAGATGCGCGCGAGTTCGACGAGCTCAATTGCCTTCGGCATGGAAAACTCCCTCCAGAGCGCGCGGTTTATCGGCACGATCGACGGAGTCCACAAGAGGCTGTCGTGCGGACTGGACGGTTTTCCGCCCAGCCCGCTGATGTGTCAATTTAGATTGACGAAAAACTGTCAATCCAGCGTGACGCGCGCAGCCCGCACCACCGGGCCCCAGCGATCGAACTCCGCCCGCACGAAGGCGTCCGTCCGGTCCGGATCCATGAAGATCGGCTCGCTGGCCAAGTCGTTGAGCCGGGCTGCGATCGTCGGCAGCTCCAGGATCGCGCGGCTTTCCGCCGCCAGCCGCTCGAGCACCGGCCGCGGCGTGCCGCGGGGCGCGAAGAGGCCGGTCCAGCTGCGCACCGAATAGCCCGGCACCCCCTGCTCGGCGACGGTCGGCAGGTCGGGGCGGACGCGGACGCGCTCCTCGGTGCAGACGCCGACGACGCGGACGCGGCCGGCCTGCATCGGGCCGATCACCGTCGGCAGGTTCATGAAGGCCATCGGGATGACGCCCGCGATCAGGTCCGTCGCCACCGGCCCGCCGCCGCGATAGGGCACATGGGTCAGGTCGGTGTTGGTCATCATTCGGAACAGCTCGCCGGCCAGGTGGTTGGAGCTGGCCGTGCCGGAGGAGCCGAAGGACATGCCCCCGCGCGTTGCGCGGATCTTCGCCAGCAGCTCCTGCACGGTGGAGACGCCGATGGAGGGGTTCACCGCCAGCACATTCGGCACATCCACCCACATGGCGATGCCCGACAGGACCTCCCGCACGTCGTAGCCGAGGTCATGCGCGACCAGCGCATGGAAGACGTGGTTGGAGGCCGAGGAGACCAGCAGCGTGTGCCCATCCGGCCGGGCGCGGGTGACGAGGCCCATGCCGATGGAGCCACCGCCGCCGGCGCGGTTCTCGACCACGACGGACTGGCCGAGGCGCTCGGACAGCACCGGGGCGACCAGGCGGGCGACGATGTCATTGGACCCGCCCGGCGCCCAGGGCACGACGAGGGTGATGGGGCGGGACGGCCACCCATCCTGCGCGGCCGCGCCGCGGGCCAGCAGCGGCGTGGAGAGGGTGGCGGCGAGGCCGGCAAGAAGGGGGCGGCGGCGCATCTGGTGTCTCCCTGGGCGTTGATCCGGTGATAGCGCCGGTGCGGGCTTCGGACAATTTTCGGCCGGCGCGGCTTCGTACGAATTCACCGGCGGTGGTTTCGGACAAACTGCCGAGCCCCGGCTTCGGACAAATTCCCCCGCCACTCCCGTCCGGGAGGGGCAGGCGCGGGGAGGGAAGGCAGGCAAGGGCGCATTAGGTATATAGTCCTTGCTGCCCATCCCCTGTCCAGCACAACCGGCTGCCGTCTGGCGCCCGGGCCGCGGGGCACTTATTGATTCGGGCCAACACAGGAGGGTGACGAGCCATGGCGGGCGCGAAACAGGCCAGGCACACCACGGCCGAAGCGGCGGCGGCGCTTGTCCGCTCCGGCGACTGGGTCGAATACGGGGCCACCTTCAACCAGCCCGACGTCTTCGACCGCGCACTGGCCGCGCGGCGCCATGAGCTGCAAGGGGTCGGCATCCGCAACTGCCTGACCGTCCGCCCCCGCGCGACGCTCGAGCAGGACACCGAGGGCCGCGCCTTTCACGCCTTCAACTGGCATTTCTCCGGCTACGACCGGCGCATGCACGATGCCGGCCGCGTCACCTACATCCCCTGCAACCTCGGCGAGATCCCGCACTACTACCGCCGCAACATCGAGCGCGTGGACTTCGCCGTGCTGAAGGTCGCGCCGCCGGATGCCGAGGGCTGCTATTCGATCGGCCCGAACAGCCTCTGGACGCGGGCGATCATCGAGCGGGCGAAGACGCTGATCGTCGAGGTGTCCAACCAGGTCCCGCGCGCCATCGGCACCGACAACCGCCTCCGCCCCGATGAGATCGACTGGGTGATCGAGGGCGAGGACGGCCCGACCCCCGAACTGCCCGGCACCGAGGCGACCGAGGTGGACCGCGCGGTTGCGCGCCACATCGCCGCCGAACTCGGCGACGGCGCCTGCCTGCAGATCGGCATCGGCGGTATGCCGAATGCGGTCTGCGCCATGCTGCTCGATGCCGGGCTGAAGGGCCTCGGCATCCATACCGAGATGCTGAATGACGGGCTGGCGGAGCTCTATCGCGCGGGGCTCGTGCCCGGCACGGGCAAGGCGCTGGAGCCGGGCAAGATCACCTACACTTTCGCGCTCGGCACGAAGCGTCTGTACGACACGGTGCAGGACAATCCCGATTTCCTCTGCCTGCCGGTGGACACCACCAACGACCCGGCGGTGATCGCGCAGAACGACCGGGTGGTGGCGATCAACAACACGACGCAGGTGGATCTGCAGGGCCAGGCGGCGAGCGAGAGCGACGGGCATCGCCACATCTCCGGCACGGGCGGGCAACTGCAATTCGTCCGCGGCGCCTATGCGTCGAAGGGCGGCAAGAGCTTCATCTGCCTGGCGTCCACCTATGAGCGGAAGGGCATCCGGAAAAGCCGGGTGGTGCTGGAGCACACGGCGGGCAACATCGTCACCACGCCGCGGTCGGACATGATGTACCTCGTCACCGAATTCGGCTGCGTGAACCTGAAGGGCATGTCGGTGGCCGAGCGCGCGCGCGCGATCATCGGCCTGGCGCATCCCGATTTCCGCGAGGACCTGTCACGCCAGGCGCGCGAGAAGGGGCTGGTGCCGAGGTTTTATCTGTGAGGCTGGCGCGGGCGGGCGCTCAGCCCGCCTGCACCGCCTCCACCACCATCGCGCAGAAGCGGCCCAGCGCGTCGGGGTGGATCCAGCGGGCCACCGCCACGACCTCGCCCTCCGGCCAGATCCAGGTGTAGTTGCCGCCGGCTCCTTGGGCGAAGACTGAGCTCTTCGGCGCCAGCGGATGCCGCCCCGCGCCGTTCAGCCACCACAGGAAGCCGTAGGAGGGGTTGAGCGGGCAGGGGGCCACGGACCACTCCAGCCATTGTGCGGGGACCAGTTGCTTACCGCCCCAGGCGCCGTGCTGCAGCACGAGGCGCCCGACCTTCTCCTGGTCCTCGGCATGGATGCGAAGCCCGGCGCCCCAATGCGTGCCGCCGGGGACCGACGGCAGGCGGCGGCCATCCAACTCCACCATCGCATTGTCATAGGCATACCAGGTCCAGTCCCGGCTGCCGCCGATCGGGTCCAGGATGCGCTCCGCGAAGACCTCCGGCAGCGGGCGGCGGAACAGGTGCAGCAGGCTGAGCGACAGGCGGTTCACGCGGACGTCGTTGTATTCCCAGTAGCTGCCCGGGGCCTGCAGCGGGCGGGCCACGCCCTTCGGCCCCGCGCCTTCCCGCGCCAGGTCGCGGCCGCGGTCGATCAGATCCGATTTGCCGAACAACTCGCCCTCCCATTCGGAGGTATTGGTCAGCAGATGCCGCCAGGTGATGGGCGCGTTCTGGTCGCTCTCGAAGCCGCCATCCTGCACGCGCCGGCGCACCGGCTCGTCGAGGTCGGGCAGCAGCCCATCGGCCCAGGCGATGCCGGCCAGCAGCGAAAGGTAGGATTTCGCCACGCTGAAGGTCATGTCGGCCTGGCGCGTGTCGCCCCAGCTGACCAGCGTCTCGCCCCGGCGGGTGACGAGGCCGTTCGGCGCGCCGCGCGGGAAGATGGGCCCAAGGATGGCGTTGAAGGGCGCGGGCTCGAAATGCCCCGATTCCAGATGCGCGCGGAGATCGCGCGGGAAGGGGGATTCATGCGCGGCGGCGAAGGCAGCGGCGGCTTCGAGGGCGGGCGTGCTCATGGGCCACAGACTGCCCCGCTTGCCCGGCTTCGGTAACCCCCTGCACGCTTGGTCCGGAGACACCACATCTGGACCGAGAGACGGAGGACGCCCGAATGGCGATGGAGACGGCAACGCTCGGCGGCGGTTGCTTCTGGTGCATCGAGGGCGCGCTGCGCCACCTGGACGGGGTCTCGCGCGCCGAGAGCGGCTATGCCGGCGGCCATGTCGAGAACCCGAGCTATGAGGAGGTCTGCGCCAAGCGGACCGGCCATGCGGAGGTGGTGCAGATCGACTTCGACCCGGCGAAGGTGAGCTACGCCGATTTGCTGCGCATGTTCTTCACCCTGCACGACCCGACGACCAAGGACCGGCAGGGCAATGATGTCGGGCCGCAATACCGCTCCATCATCCTGACCCATTCGCCAGAGCAGGAGCGGATTGCGCGCGAGGTGATCGCGGAGGTGGATGGCTCCGGCATCTGGGGGGCGAAGGCGGTGACGGAGGTCGAGCCACTCGTGCGCTTCTGGCCGGGCGAGGCGGAGCACCAGGACTATTTTGCCCGCAACCCCTGGTCGGGCTATTGCCGCGTCGTGGTCGCGCCGAAGGTGGCGAAGTTCCGCAAAATATTTGCTGATCGGCTGAAGAAGGGGGCCGCGTGATGTTCGGCACCAAATCCAAGCATGGCGACGAAACCTTCCCGGTCGCGAAGACCGAGGCGGAATGGCGCGCCATTCTCTCGCCGGAGGCCTTTCGGGTGCTGCGCGAGCACGGCACGGAACGGCCGGGCACCAGCGCGCTCAATGCCGAGAAGCGCCCCGGCATCTTCGCCTGCGCCGGCTGCGACGCGCCGCTCTTCGAGGCGACGACGAAATACGAAAGCGGCTCCGGCTGGCCGAGCTTCTGGGCGCCGATCGAAGGCGCGGTCGCGACCCGCACCGACCGGTCCTTCTTCATGACGCGGACCGAGGTGCATTGCGCGCAATGCGGCGGGCATCTTGGCCACGTCTTCCCCGATGGGCCGCAGCCGACCGGGCAACGCTATTGCATGAACGGCGTCTCGCTCGGTTTCAAACCGGCGGAATGACCCGTGCGCGGATGGGGTGACGCAGGTTTCGCCTGCGCTCCATGAGACCGCGCTGGACAAGCGCCGGGGCGGCTGCTCAATCGCCTCAAACACCAAGCTGCCGAGGACGCTCCGTGCGCCTGCGACACTGCCTTTTCGCCCTGAGCCTGCTGCTGTCGGCCGCCTTGCTGCCGGCGGCGGCGCGCGCCGACCTCCTCTTCGTGCTGAATTCGGGCGAGGCCTCGATCAGCATCGTGGACCCGGCGACTCGCCAGGAAATCCGCCGCATCCCGGTGCTGCGGGAGCCGCACCATTTGGTGCTGACGCCGGATGGGCGGGAGCTGGTGCTGGGCGATTCGGCGGGGAATGAGCTGATCTTCCTCGACCCCTCGACTGGCGAGGTCAGGCGGCGGGAGCGAATCTCGAACCCCTACCATCTGGAATACAGCCCCGATGGGCGCTGGCTGGTGGTGGCGAGCCTCCGCCGCGACCAGGTGGACATCTACGACGCCGCGACGCTCGCCCTGGTGCACCGCTTCCGCCCGGGCGACATGCCGAGCCACATCGCCTTCTCCCCCGACAGCCGGCGCGTCTTTGTCACGATGCAGGGCGACCGCGCGGTGGTGGCCTTCGACATGGAAACCCGTACCCAGCTCTGGTCGGCCGAGGTTGGGCCGGAGCCGGCGGGGATCATCTGGCATCGCGGCAAGCTGATCATCGGCGTGATGGGGGCCGATTACTTCGCTGTCCTCGACCCCGAGACGCGCGAGGTGACGCGCGGATTCACCTTGGGGCGCGGGGCGCACACCCTTTTCCCCTCGCCGGATGGGCGCGCGCTCTTCGCGACCTCCCGCGTGGACAGCCGGCTGGCGGAGATCGACCCGGAGACGCTGGCGGTGCGGCGGGTGTGGAACATCCCTGGCGGGCCGGATTGCATCACCTTCGACCCCGAAGGGCGCGTCTGGATGACGCTGCGCTGGCAGGGGCGGATCGCGGTGGTGGACCCGCGCGACCCGAACGCGCAGCCGCAATGGCAGACCGGGCGCGTTGGGCGCAGCCCGCACGGCATCTTCTTCAAGCCGCGGCGCGAGGGTGTGGCGGGGGATTTCACCTGGGCGCTGGCGGGCGCTACCTCCGGCACGCGGCCTCTCGCCGCGCCGATGGCGGCTCCGCCCTCCGCGCAACGGGCGGCCACGCCCGCGCCGGCCACGCCCAACCCTGCCACGTCCACGCCTGCCACGCCGGCAGCCGCGCCCGCGGCGCGCCGCTGACGTGATGCTACGGCGGGGATTGCTCGGCGCGGGTCTGGCGGCCGGCCTTGCCTCCCTGGCCACGCCGGCGCGCGCGCAATCGCCGGCGCGCTGCGCGGGGCCGCTCTACCTGACCATCGACACTGGCTGGAGCCGAGAGGCCGAGCAGCTTGCCGCCATCCTCGCGCGGCATCGCGTGCGCGCGACGCTCTTCGTGGCCGATGAGCCGACGTTTCGGGGCGACACGACGCTGTCCGACGCCTGGGCGCCCTTCTGGCGGGCGCGGGCGGCGGAGGGGCATGTCTTCGCCAGCCACACCTGGCGACACTGGTACTTCCGCGGTGACACGGCACCCGGGCAGACGCGCTATGTCCGCTGGGGCGGCGGGGCGGAGGAGGTGCTGGACCAGGCCGGGCTCTGCGCTGAACTCGACAGGCCCATCGCCGCGCTGCGCCGGATGGCGCCCGATGCGGTGGTGCTGCCGCTCTGGCGCGCGCCGGGGGGGATCACGACGCCGGGCGCGCTGCGCATGGCCAGCGCCTGCGGGCTGCGGCACCAGGGCTGGACGCGGAACGGCTTCCTCGGCGATGAGCTGGATGCCGCGCAGCACCCGAACGCCACGCTGCTGCGGCGAAACCTCGCGAATATCCGCGCGGGCGAGGTGCTGGTGATGCATTGGGGCGTGCGCAGCCGGCGCGAGCCCTTCGCTGGCATCTTCGAGGAGCTGATCACCGGCTTGATCGCGCGGGGCTTCTGCTTCGAGACTCTGCCGAGAGAAGGTATAGGCAGCTGATGTTCGATTGGCTGATCAGGCTTTGGGTGGAGAGCTCCGGCGCGATCTATGAAAGCGCCGTGCAGCCGGCGCTCTATTCGCTCGGGCTCATGCTCTGGGCCGACCGGGTGCAGGAATGGCTGGATTTCGCGCTGCTTGGCATCGTGCAGATCGCGGTCGTCTATGCCGTCTGCCGGCCGCTGGAAGCGATCAAGCCGGTGGAGGCGGTCACCGACCAGAAGGCGATCTGGACGGATGTGATCTACACGCTGCTCGCGCGCCTTGGCCTGTTGCCGCTGATCGCCTTCGTGCTGCTGTCCTCGGCGGAACGCACGCTGCAGGGGTGGCTGGCGGATACCGGCTTCGTCGCGCCGACGCTCGAGACCATGTTCCCCGGCTTGCGCGAATGGCCGCTGCTGGCGCTGCTGCTGTATGTGGTGATCCTGGATTTCGGCGAATACTGGCGTCATCGTTTCCAGCACATGTTCGGCTGGTGGTATGCACTGCACAGCGTGCATCACGCGCAGCGCCAGATGACCTTCTGGACCGATGACCGCAACCATCTGCTGGACGATGCGATCGCCGCTGTCTGGTTCGGCGTGGTCGCGCTGCTGATCGGCGTGCCGCCGGTGCAGTTCGTGCTGATCGTCATGCTGCGCCAACTGGCCGAAAGCCTGAGCCATGCGAATGTGCGGCTGGATTTCGGTAGCGTCGGCGAACGCGTGCTGGTCTCGCCGCGCTTCCACCGCATCCATCACGGGGAACTGTCGGCCGGCGAGCACGGGCGGAACTATGCAGTGCTGCTGCCGATCTGGGATTGGATGTTCCGCACCGCCGATTTTGACCGCCGCAGCTATCCCCGCACCGGCGACCCGATGGCGCCGGAGAGCCTGGCGACCGGCGGCTGGTTTCGCCAGCAGGTGGACGGCTTCAGGGAATTCGGTCGCGCGCTGCGCCGGCGCTGAGCGCGGCGCCGCCGGACATCCCCCGCAGCAGGCTGCTGAAATCGCCATCCCGCACGGCATCGGGGCGGGAGGGCGCCGCACCCGGCAGCGGCAGCCCTGAAAGCGCGGCGAGCCGCGCTTCCCGCGGCGGGTAGCCATAGGCGGTGCGGAAGGCGCGGCTGAAGGCGCTGGCGTCGAAGAACCCCGCGCGCTCGGCCAAGACGCCGACGGGCACCGCAGACAGGGCCGGGTCCGAGAGCAGCGCATGCGCAAGCCGCAGGCGCTGCGCCTGGATGTAGCTCGCCACGCCGCCATGCGGCTCGAAAAGGCGGTAGAGCGAGGAGCGCGACATGCCGGCCAGCCGGGCAAGGCGCTGCGCGCTGAGCGAGGGCGAGGCAATGTTGCGGCGGATCAGCAGGCGCAGGCGTTCGAACTGCACGCTGCCGACCGCAGCGGTCGGGGCGCCCTGCGGCTGGGCGGGTTGCGGCAGGCAGGCGCCGAGCATGGCGCGCGTCGCTTCGACCAGGGCGGGGATGTGGTCGGCCGTGGCCTCGCGCACATGGCGCTCGAGCATGAGCAGGTAGTCCGCGAGCAGCGGCGCGCAGGGGCCGGTGAGCGGGCCCGTGCCGAGCGTCGCCACCTCCGCCGCGCTGCAGGGCAGGGCGTCGCGCGGGATGCAGAGCGAGACCCACTCGCAGTCCGTCCATTCCTTGACCCAGGCCTGGTCGAGCGAGAACAGGAAGGGCTGGCCTGCGTTGAGCCGGTGGCAGGTCTCGCCGAACCGCACGTCGCTGACGCCGCGGCGCAGCACCCGCACCACCCAGTGATCGAGGCCGTCGAGGCGGGTTTGGCGCAGGTCTCGCTCGAAGCGGGCGCTGCTGATGCGGTTGGCGCTCAGCAGCATCGGGCCGAGCATCCAGTTCTCGTTGTGGACGAACAGGCTGCTCGCCGCCGGGTCGGCCACCTGGACGGAATTCAAGCTGCCGAAGCGGGCATTCCACGCCTCCAGCCGCTGGCGGTGGGGCAGGCCTGTGGTGGTGAAGAGGACAGGCCTGATGCCGCCCCGGCAAGCCGTGGCCATCGCGTCCTGTCCCGGCAGCGGGATTGCATTCATGGCGCGATACGCCCCCTCTTGGACTATTACCAAAACGTATCAAAAGCGCACTATTGGCGCAAACTGGATTTGGGGGCTGCGGCCCAAGATGTTGGTTTGGCACGTAAAGTTGATCCAACTTGTTATTTCGTTTCCGGATCAGTGGCTGCGGCGTTGCGGGCCTGCGTGACGCTGCGCAGCGGTCTTTTCCGCCGGGCCTTCACCGCCTAGTCTCGCGGGCAACCGTCCAATGAGGGATCAGGAACGATGCGACGCAGGATGATGCTCGGCGCGGCTGCCGGGCTGCTCGGGACCGCCGCGGGAGCCAGCGCGCAGCAGCGGCCGCATCACGGCGCGCCGATCCCGACCGAGCGGATGGCGCCGCTCCGTGGCCCGGGCCCCGTTGTTCTCACGCCCGAGCAATATGCGCAGCGCTTCGTGGACAGCCCCGCGCCCGCCGGCCCGCCCGGCCGCTGGGTGGAACGCGCGCCGCTGCCCATCCCGCGCACCGAGATGGCCTGGGCGGCCGAGGCGCAGGGCAAGCTCTGGGTCATCGGCGGCTATGCCGAGCAGATGGTCAACAACAGCTTCGTGCATGTGTACGACCCCACGACCAACAGCTGGGCCGAGAAGGCGCGGCTGCCGCGCGGCGCCAACCATGTCGGCGTCGTCGCGCATGGCGACCGCATCTATGCCTTCGGCGGGTTCAGCAACCAGAACCGCGGCTCCGACACGCTGGCCTTCGTCTATGACATCGCGGCCGATCGCTGGGCGCCGATCGCGCCGATGCCGCGGCCGCGCGGCGCGGGCGCGCTCGCGGTGATCGACGGCAAGATCCACCACATCGGCGGCGCATCGGACCCCGAGAGCGAGCGCGCTTCGGTCGGCTGGCACGAGGTCTATGACCCGCAGACGGATCGCTGGGAACGGCGCAAGGCGCTGCCCGGCGCGCGGGATCATGCCGGCGTGGTGACGTGGAACGGCAACATCCACATCATCGGCGGGCGCTTCAACACTTTCGAGTACAACACGCCGCTGCACCATGTGTATCTGCCGGCCCAGGACCAGTGGGAGGTGCGCGCGCCGCTGCCGACCGCGCGGTCGGGCCATGGCCTGGTGGTCTATCGCAACCGCTTCTTTGCGATGGGCGGGGAGAGCGGGCAGTTCGTGAACCGCGTGCTGACCGGCCAGGTGCATGGCCAAGTCGAGAGCTACGATCCCGCCACCGACAGCTGGCAGCACCACGCGCCGATGCCCACCCCGCGGCACGGCATGGGGGCGGTGGCGATCGGCGATTGGATCTATGTCGCCGGCGGCGGCCCGATCGTTGGTGGCGCGGTGAAGACCGCCGTCCACGAGGCTTTTAGTTTGTCGTAGTTTTTTGGCCTCAAACGCCGGCGCGCGCTCCGCGCGCTTGGCTTCGCGCCGCAGACAGGCCGCGCCCGGTGGTGCGGTCGGTCGCGGCGCGGCGGCCGCTGTGCGGCCGCATCCTCGCGGGGCGGCCGCCGGACTGGGCGGGCGTTTTGGTTGGATGGGGGATGCTCGCCGGGCTTTTCGCGCGTCGTGCGCGGGATCATCTGCGCGGGCGAACGATCTGCCGGGACAATGATGACGCCGCGTCGCCTCATCCTCGCTGCGCCCGCCCTGCTGCTGACCGCGCCCGCCTGCGCCTCGGCGCCGGAGATGCGCTTCGTGGACCGCACCGCGCAGGGGGAGGCCGCGCGCGCGCTGGTCCGCGCCCTGCAGGCCGGCGGCGTCGTTGCCGTCATGCGGCATGGCATCACCGATCGCAGCCAGGTGGATACCGGCGACCTCGCGAACCGCGCGGGCCAGCGGAACCTCAGCGAACGCGGCCGCGCGCAGTCGCAGCGCACGGGGCGCGCCATGGCCGCGCTCGGCATCCCGCTCGGCGAGGTGCTGACCAGCCCGGTCTTTCGCTGCCGCGACACGGCCGAACTCGCCTTCGGTGCGCGTGCCAGGCTGGAGCCCAACCTGACCGCGGATGACTACACACCCGACTTCGCCCTGCTGCGCCAGCGCATCGCCTGGACCCGCGCGCGCACCGCGCGCCCTTCCGCGCCGGGCGTCACGGATGTGCTGGTCGGGCATATCGTGCCGCTTGGCATGGTGCTCGGCCGCAGCCTCGACCAGGGGGAGTTCCAGGAGGGCGGCTTCGCGATCTTCGCACAGGGGGAGGGTATCGGGCGCGAGCTTGGGATGCTCTCGGCCGCCAGCATCTGGGCCGCCGCTGGGGTTTGAAGCGATCGGTCTTGCGCAATGACCCTTGGCTGCGCTGCGCGATGCCTCAATCCGCCAAGGGCAGCACCGCATCGCCCGGCCGGATGATCCCGCCGCGCTCGATCGAGCAGTTGAGGCCCGAGCGGTTATAGAGCGGCAGCATCACCGGCTTGCCGAGCAATTCCTGGAGGTACTTGCAGGGAAAGTTCAGCCGACCGCCGCGCAGGATCACCTCGCCCACGGCGAAACGGCGGCCGACCAGGTGGTTCAGCGGCACGCCGCGGACCGTCAGGTTGCGCCGGTGCTCGGCCGGGGTGAGGGAGATCGGGCCGTCCTGCAGCGGCGGGTCGTTGCGGGCCAGCGCGTCCAGCACCTCCTGCTCGATCAGGGAGATCTCGCGCACATCGGGCTTGGCCGAATAGGTGCCGGTGCCGAGGCCGTAGCGGTCGCCCTCGATGCCGCGCCCGGCCATGCACCGCGCCTCGGTGAGTTCGCGCATCGGCGCGCCCCCGCCTGCCGTGACATGGATGTGCAGCAGCGTGCCCGCCCAGCCGGTCGCGCCGCCCGGCTGGGAGAGCGCGGCGCGGCCGGCGGGATGCTCGAAGGCTGCGCGCATCGGCGGGGCGGGTGGGGTCGTCTCGCTCATGCCCTGTCCTTCCGCGTCAGAACCCGAGCAGCGTGCGTGCGGCGAAACCAGCGGCGGCGGTCACGAACAGCGTGCGTACGACATCGAGCCGGAGCACGAACAGGCACACCATTGCCAGCGCCGTCAGTGCGACCGCATCGGGCACCAGCGTCAGCGGATCGGGCAGGCCGAGCGTCATCGGGCCGACGGCCACTGTCTCGACGCGCGTGAAGGCGACGCGCAGCGCGAACCACAGCGCGAGGTTGGCGATCACGCCGACCACCGCCGCCGTGACGCCAGCCAGCGCGCCCTTCAGCCGCGGCGCATCGTGCAGCCGCTCCACATAAGGCGCGCCCAGGAAGATCCAGGCGAAGCAGGGCGCGAAGGTGACGAAGACCGCGAGCAGCCCGCCCGCGAAACCGCCCAAGACCCCAGCCTCGCGGAACCCCGCCAGGAAGCCCACGAATTGCAGCACCAGAATCAGGGGCCCTGGCGTTGTCTCCGCCAGGCCAAGCCCGGCCAGCATCTCGGCCGCGGTCACCCAGGCGTAGCCCTCGACCGCTTCCTGCGCGACATAGGCCAGCACGGCATAGGCGCCGCCGAAGGTGACGACGGCCATCTTGGAGAAGAACCAGGCGATGTCGCCGAAGGTGCCTGTCCCGGCCAGCAGCGCCACGGGCCAGACCCAGATCGCCACCGCGACCAGCCCCGCGCGCCGCGCCTTCGCGGCCATGCGCGACGGGCGGTCCGGATCGGCGGCCAGCACCGCATCGAGCAGCGCTGGCGCGCTGTCCTGCGCGCCCTTATGGCCGCCGACGGCGAAGGCCTGCGGCAGCGCGTAGCCGATCAGCGCCGCGCCCAGCACGACGACGGGGAAGGGCACAGCGAAGGCAAAGAGCGCGGCGAAGGCGCCGGCCGCGACAAGCCAGGGCACTGCGCCCTTCAGCGCGCGCGCGGCGACCTTCAGCAGCGCCTGCATCACCAGCGCCAGCACGGCGCATTTCAGGCCGAAGAACAGCGCGGCGACGATCGGCACCTCGCCGAGCGTTGCGTAGATCAGGGCCAGCACCATCATCACGCCAACGCCGGGCGCGATGAACAGCAGCCCCGCCGCGAGCCCACCCTTCACGCCATGCATCAGCCAGCCGAGATAGGTCGCCAGCTGCTGCGCCTCCGGCCCCGGCAGCAGCATGCAGAAATTCAGCGCGTGCAGAAAACGGGCGTCGCTGATCCAGCGGCGCTCCTCCACCACCTCACGGTGCATCAGCGCGATCTGCGCAGCCGGGCCGCCGAAGGACAGCAGCCCGATGCGCGCCCAGACGCGCAGCGCGTCCCGGAAGCTCGGGAATCCCCCGCTCTCTGGCCTGTCCATCCGTCCCGCCCCGGCGGCGGCGCAAAGCTGCGCCAGCCCTCAGCCGGTGTGCGGGGCAGGGGCCGGCGCGTCAAGCGCCGCCGGGCCTTTGCGCAGGCGCGGCCTGACGCGGGGCCTCAGCCGGCCCGGCGGCGGCCACCGCCGCGGCGGTTCTCATTGGCGGAGGCCATCTCCTCCTCCCGCGCATCGGCGATCCAGGCGGGGTTCACCTCCTCCTCGGCGATGCGGCTCAGCTGCTCATCCATCCGCTTCTCTTCCTCAAGCGTCGAATGGAGCAGGTCGCCGAGATCATGCTGGCCCGCGGCGCGCGCCAGCGCCGCGAGCGTACCGTAGGAGGCGATCTCGTAATGCTCGATGCGCTGCGCGGCGGCGATGATGACGACATCCATCATCGGGCCGCGCTCGGCCTCGCTCATTTCCTGGGTGGCGTCCTCGACCAGGCCGCGCATCGCCTCGCAGACCTTGCGGCCGGGCTTGCCGCCGAGCTGCTCGAAGGCCTGCTCGATGCGCTCGATCTGGCCCTCGGTCTGTTCGATATGCGTCTGGATACCCTGCCGCAGCCGGTCGGAGCCGGCCTGCTTCAGCATCTTCTGCATCGCGCGCATCGCCTGCTTCTCCGCGCTATGCGCGTCGCGGAGCTGCTCGATCATCAGCTTCGAGATCTCGTCCATGCCGGCCGTCCCCGTTTCCTGTGCCGCCGCGGGATCGCGGTGCTGGGAGGGGAACGGGATGACGCGGGGCGCGGTTCCGCGCGGGTGGCGCGCTCAGCGCTGCGGGCGCTGCTCCTGGGTCGGGGACGGGGCGGGGCGGTCCGTCGGGGCGTTGGTGGCGACCACGCCGACCAGCAGGGCGAGCGCAAGCAGGGCGATGATTCCCATCACGGGGCTCCGTTCTGTGCTGGCCTGGCCCTGAAGCACGCGATGGCGCTTCAAAGGCTATTTCTATCACAGGGTGCAGGCGACGTCATCGGAGGCCGAGGGGGACGGAAGCTGCAGGTCCTCAGATCACCAGCGAAAGGCCGGACGCCAGCAGCAGCACCAGCAGCACCACGCGAAAGCCCTGCGGCGGGATCACGCGATAGGCGCGCACGCCAAGCCAGGTGCCCGCCAGCATCGCCGGCACGGCAGAGGCGGCCATCAGCAGCGTGGCTTCCGTGAAGAACCCGCCAATCGCAAGGCCCGGTGTCGCGATCGCCTGCATTGCGACGATGAAGGGCTGCATCAGGGCGCGCGCCTCGCGCTTGTCCATGCCCTGCAGGTCGGTCCACATCGCCGGCAGCGCACCGACATAGCCGCCGATGCCGCCCAATATGCCGCTCAGGAATCCAACCGCGGCCTCGGCGGGGCGGCCGGCGCGGAAGCCCGTGGGTGCGTGGCGGAGCGCCATGCGTGCCAGCGCATAGCCAGCATAGACCACCAGCAGCACGCCGACACCCGCGACGATGGCGCGCGCCGGGCCATGCGCCAACACCCAGAGGCCCAAGGGGATGCCGAGCGTCGCCGCGGCCACCCACAGCGCCAGCCGTGGCCAGGCGATGTCGCGCCAGACCGTCGGCATCGCCAGCGCCTGCACGAAGAGGCTGCCGAGCACCAGCACGGGCGCCAGCGTCGCCGGTGGAATCGCGTGCAGCAGGATGCCGGCCGCGACCAGCACGAAGGCGAAGCCCGCCATGCCGGCGCAGAAGGCGGCGACGAAGCAGCCCGCGGACAGAATCAGGAGCTCGGCGGGCATGGGGGGATGGAGTCTCGGTCTCGTGCTGCGCGGTCGCAGGGTAGAGGGGCGCTGTCTGCCGGCAAGGCCCCGTTGAACGCCGCTGGGGACCCCCCGTGGCTTCCGGCGCGCCGCGTGCTGGGGCAGGCTGCGCCGCACGAGACGAAGAGAGGAAAGTCGGGCCATGGCGCAGGATCTTCGCGGCGCGGATCTGCTGGTGCGCGCGCTGCAGGCGGCAGGCGTGACGCGCATCTTCACCCTCTCGGGCAATCACATCATGGAGGTCTTCGACGCGCTGGTCGGGTCGGGGATCGAGATCGTCCACACGCGGCACGAAGCGGCGGCGGTGCATATGGCGGATGCCTATGCGCGGCTCTCGGGGCGCGTCGGGGTTGCGATGGTCACGGGCGGGCAGGGGCATGCGAATGCCGCAGCCGCGCTGCCTACGGCACTCGCGGGCGAGGTGCCGGTGCTGCTGCTCTCGGGCCATGCGCCGCTGAATGAACTCGGCAACGGGGCCTTCCAGGAATTGCCGCAGGCGGCGATGGCTGCGCCCGTCACCAAGGCGGCCTGGACGGCGCAATCGGCGGCAGGACTCGGCGCCGATGTCGCGCGCGCGATTGCCACCGCGCTGTCGGGGCGGCCGGGGCCGGTGCATCTCAGCCTGCCGACCGATGTGCTGGAAGCGCGCATCCCCGACATCGCGGCGCCGCCGGCCGAGGCTTTCGCGGCCGTGCCGATGCCCTTGCCGGCTGCGACGGCTGCGATGGTGGCGGAGTTGCTGGCCTCCGCCGCGCGGCCCGTGCTGATCGCGCCGCCTTCTCTGGTGACACCGGCCGGGATGGCGGCGCTGGCGGCGCTCGAGGCGGCCTCGGGCCTGCCGGCCATTCCGATGAACGCACCGCGCGGCCTCGCGGACCCGACGCTCGGCGCGCTGGCGGGGCTTTTGCCGGAGGCGGACCTCGTTCTGCTGCTCGGCAAGCCGTTGGACTTCACCACGCGATTCGGGCGGCCGGCTTCGGGGGCGCGATTCGTGGTGCTCGACCCCGAGGCCGCGCTGATCGGCCGCGCGCAGCGGCTGCTGGGAGAGCGGCTGGTGCTGGGCGCGATCGCCGACCCGACGTCGTCGGTGCGGGCGCTGACGGCGGCGCTGCGGCGCGTGCCGGCGCAGGCGGCGTGGGCGGATCATGTGCGCGAGACGGTGGGCTGGCGCCCGGCGGAATGGGCGGCGCTGGCCGGCGCGCCGGAGGGGCCGATTCATCCTGCGACGCTCTGCCACGCCATCAACGACGCACTCGCCGAACAGGGCGATGCGACCTTCGTCTGCGATGGCGGCGAAGTGGGGCAGTGGGGGCATGGGATGGTGCGGACCGCCGATGCCCGCGCGCCTGCCGGCGCGACGCGTCGCATCACCAATGGCGTGGCGGGCGCGATCGGCGTCGGGCTCCCCTTTGCGATCGGCGCGCGTGCGGCGCTGGATCGGCCAACGCTGGCGCTGATGGGCGATGGCTCCTTCGGCTTCCATATGGCGGAGCTCGACACCGCCGCGCGGCACGGGCTGCCCTTTGTCTGCGTCGTCGGCAATGACAGCCGCTGGAACGCCGAGCATCAGATCCAGCTGCGCGACTATGGCGCGAACCGCGCGCATGGCTGCGAGCTGGCGCCGGGCACGCGCTACGATCTGGTGGCGACCGCGCTGGGCGGCCATGGGGAGGTGGTGGAGCGCGCGGCAGATCTGCGCCCGGCACTGGCGCGGGCATTTGCGAGCGGCCGGCCGGCGGTGGTGAATGTGATGATCGAGGGCCAGCCGGCGCCGACGCTGAAGCGCTGAGGGCTCCAGCGCGCGGCCGCGTCGGCCGCGCCTGCGCTGGGCGTCAGGCGAAGGCGCGCTCGACCAGGGGGGCGGGTGAGGGGGCGGTGGCGATCTCGCGGATGATCTTGCGCTTCACCGCCTGTTCGAAAGCCGCGTAGCCCTCGGCGACCATCAGGAAGGCGCCGGGACCGCCGATGACCTCGTCGCGGAAATACTCGTCGAGCGGCGGCAGGTTGGCCATCCAGGGCTGCGGCTGGCGATCCAGCACCGCCAGGCCGTTCAGCACGATGCCCTTCGCCAATATGTCGCGCCGCGCGTCGGCGACCGGGCGGCCGGAATTGTTCACGCCGTCGCCGGAGATGTCGACGACCCGCCGCGTGCCCTCATAGCTGCGGCCGAACAGGCCGGCGGCGTAGTCCATTGCGCCCGAGATGGAGGTGTAGAGCCAGGTGCGGCGTGGCGCGGCATCGATGGACGCGGCCACGCGCTCCGCGCCCGCGGCGCCGTCGATCTTCATCCAGGGCACCAGATGTTCCTGGATATGGAAATCCGACCAGGTGAAGAGCGTGACGGCGACCTGCCCAAGCGGGCCGCCGGCAATGCCCTCGACCAGCTTCGGATCGCGGAAGGCGGCGGCATAGCCGCGGAGTTGCATCTCCATCTCCTCGGCATCCACCGAACGGCTGACATCCACGGCGAGGACGAGTTCGACATCCACCGGCTCGGGCTCGGCGGCGCCGGCGCGGCGGCTGAGCACCAGAGGCGCGGCGAGCACGGCGGCAAGAACGCCGCGGCGGCGGAGGAGAGGGGAGCGGGAGAGAGGCTGCATGGAAGCGTCCTTCTGACCGATGCCACCCGCCCCCTTTTGGGCCGGTGGTCATGTCCGCCTGGACGCTTGCCTTCCATCCATGACCTATGCGTGAACGGAGAGGCTCTCAACGACGATTTTGGGGCGAAATTGGCGGTTCAGCGGGCGTTTGCGCGCGAAGCAGGCAGGCGCAGCCTTCAGTGCCCGCCCTGAACTCAATCCTTGCCGCCCGGTGAAGCGGCTGTGGGCCGCGACATGCAAAAGGGGGCGCCTTGCGGCGCCCCCTTCGCGTTCGGCCGGAGAGGCCCTGCGGGATTAGCGCAGGACGATCTCGACGCGGCGGTTCTGCGGCTCGCGCACGCCGTCCGCGGTCGGGACCAGCGGGCGGCTCTCACCGAAGGCCTGGATGGCCATGGCGGAGCGGGCGATACCGCGGCGCTCGAGCTCGGCGGCGACCGCCTGGGCGCGGCGCTCGGACAGGCGCTGGTTGTACTGCGGCGTGCCGGAGCGGTCGGCGTGGCCGGCCACTTCGATGCGCGCCGAGCCGGTGCGCTGCGCGTTCTGTGCGGCTTCCGCGATGATGGCGCGGGCGCGGTCCGTCAGGTCGGCGCGATCCCAGTCGAAGAAGACCAGGAAGGTGCGGGCCGGGGCCGGCGCGGCGGCCGGGGCGACAACCGGCGCCGGCGGCGGGGCCGCGTTGAAGGCATAGCGGATACCGAGCAGGACGCTGTGGTTGAAGTTGTCCACATCCGTCTTGCCGGTGGCGGTCGTCGCACCCGTCGCAGAGCGGCTGACCGCACCGAGCTCAGGCTGAAGCGTGCCCATGAAGCGGTACTCGGCGGTGAGCGCCAGGCCCGGCGCCACGTCGTTCAGGAGGAAGGCGGCGCCGACGATCGCCTGGTAGGCGAAGCGGGCCTCATTCCCGTCGACCGTGACAGTGTTTCCGGCGGGGTCGCGCAAACCCACCTTGTCGTAATCGGTCCACATGTAGCCCGCGCCGAGGCCGATATACGGCATCAGCGGGGTGCCCGGACCGAGGTCGAAGTCGTACAGTGCGTTGGCCATCACGCCATAGCTGCTGGCGGTGCCGGACGCGCGCAGAGGGCTGCCCAGCCCGGAGAAGCCGGAGACCGAGTCGACCTGGTTTTCCCGGTAGCTGGCCTCGATCTCGGCGCGCACACCGTTGCCGAAGCCCCAGCCTAGGCTGATGACGCCCACCCAACCGAGATCGAAATCAACCGAGCCGTTACGGGTATTGCTCGCCTGGCCGGTGAAGCCGCCGCCGCTGATTGCGAGGTCAGACTCCAACATCCAGTTCATGCCGGCGCCCGCGCCGACATAGAGACCGGTGATCGGCTGGGCCTGCGCAATGGCCGGCACGGCCAGAATGGTGGCGGCAAGAAGCGCCTGCCTGAACGCCATTGTCGACTTCCTCTCTCTCCACTCGCCTGGCTCTAAAGCCGGGACGCAGGACCCGCAGGAGGCCGGCCCTTCCGTTGCCGAATCTATTACATGGGCGGATTAAGAATGGAAGGGGGATGATTGCGATATCGTGCTGAAAAAGGCGGCCGCGTTCATGCCAGGTGCTAAAACGCAAAAGGGGGCGCCTTGCGGCGCCCCCTTCGCGTTCGGGTCGGACAAGTCCTGCGTGATTAGCGCAGGACGATCTCGACGCGGCGGTTCTGCGGCTCGCGCACGCCGTCGGCGGTCGGGACCAGCGGGCGGCTCTCGCCGAAGGCCTGGATGGTCATGGCCGAACGGGCCACGCCACGGCGCTCGAGCTCGGCGGCAACCGCCTGGGCGCGGCGCTCGGAGAGGCGCTGGTTGTACTGCGGCGTGCCGGAGCGGTCGGCATGGCCGGCCACTTCGATGCGCGCCGAGCCGGTGCGCTGCGCGTTCTGCGCGGCTTCCGCGATGATCGCCCGCGCGCGGTCCGTCAGGTCGGCGCGGTCGAAGTCGAAGAACACCAGGAAGGTGCGGGCCGGGGCCGGCGCGGCGGCCGGCGCGGCGACCGGCGCCGGGGCCGGGGCGGCTGCGTTGAAGGCGTAGCGGAGGCCGAGCAGGACGCTGTGGTTGAACGTCGTCACCTCGGCAGAGCCGCGGGTCGCGCCGCTGGACGCGTCCAAATCGGCGGCCAGCGTGCCGACGAAGCGGTACTCGGCGGTCAGCGCCAGGCCGGGGGCAACGTCGTTCAGCGGCAGCGCCGCACCGACGATCGCCTGGTAGGCGAAGGAGCCGTCGCTACCATCCACGGCCACGGTCGTGTTGCGGGCGCGGTCCCAATTCTGCCAGAGATAGCCAGCGCCAAGGCCGACATACGGCATCACCGGCAGGCTCGGGCCGAGGTCGAAGTCATAGAGTGCATTGGCCATCACGCCATAGCTGCCCACCGTGCCAGCGCTGGTGCCACGGTTGGTGCCATTGACCACGCTGTCGACAGAGTTGGAGCGGTAGCTGCCCTCGATCTCGGCGCGGACGCCGTTGCCGAAGCCCCAGCCGAGGCTGACAACGCCAACCCAGCCATACTTGGTTTCGACGTTCACGCCGCGCGGCGCGTCGAAGGCATTGCTGAGATCGCCCTCAACTTCCTGCAGCATGTTCAGGCCGGCGCCAGCGCCGACATAGAGGCCGGTGACCGGCTGGGCCTGGGCGGCGACCGGCAGGGCCAGCATCGTCGCCGCAAGAAGGGCCTTCTTCAGGCTCATGGAAATTCTCCTCGAACTCTACTCGGGGCATCGCCGCTGGGTCCCCGATGCATTCAGTGCAAACATCCGTGCGGAAGTCGCAACAAATGCCCCGCGTCACAGGCGATGCATGAATGATTACTAGCACCGATTCGGTTCGCCGACACGGTGATCGGAACGGAATCAGGGGTGTGTTGCCGCGACGCAACACCCAATCATGGCGAAAGAGTCACAGCGGCCCGAACGCTGCCGCATCGCCTGCCGCGGCTAGGCTCCCGGCCGGCAGCAGCCGCGTGGCATGGCCAAGCTTGCGGCCGGGCCGGGCCTCAGCCTTGCCGTAAAGGTGCAGGGCCACGTCGGGGGCGGCGGCCAGCTCCGCCCAGCGGGTGAAATCCTCGGGGCCGACCAGATTCTTCATCACGGCGTCGTGATGCTGCCCCGGATCGGGCAGCGGAAGGCCTGCCACCGCGCGCACATGCATCTCGAACTGGCCGCAGAGGCAGGCATCCATGGTCCAATGGCCGGAGTTATGCGGCCGGGGCGCCATTTCATTTGCCAGCAGCGTGCCATCGGGCAGCACGAACATCTCGAGCGCGAGCAGGCCGACCAGCCCCAATCGTTCGGCCAGCCGGGCCACATGGGCGCGGGCCGCGAGCCCGACGCCAGCCGGCACCTGCGCCGGGGCGATCGAGAGGTCGAGGATGTGCCGCGCATGGCGGTTCTCCGTCGCCTCGAAGGTGACGAGCGCCCCATCCGCCCCGCGCGCCGCGATGGCCGAGACTTCCTTCGCGAAGGGAATGAAGGCTTCCAGGATCAGCGGGCGCGGCGCCAGCTTCTCCCAGGCGGCGTCGAGGTCGGCTGGGGTGCGCAGCACCGCCTGGCCGCGGCCGTCATAGCCAAGCCGCGTGGTCTTCAGCACCGCCGGCAGGCCGAGCGCTGCGACCGCGGCATCAAGCGACTCGCGGCTCGTCACCTCGCGCCACGGGCCGAGGGGGATGCCGCAGGAGTCAAAAAAACGCTTTTCCAGCACGCGGTCCTGGCCGATCCGAAGCGCCTCCACCCCTGGGCGGCACGGCACCAGCGGGGCCAGCGCATCGAGGGTGGCTGCCGGGACATTTTCGAACTCGAAGGTCACGACATCCACCGCAGCCGCGAAGGCGGCCAGCGCGGCGGTGTCCTCATAGGCCGCGACCGTCCGCGCCGCGGCCACCTGCATGCCCGGGCTGTCGGGCTCAGGGGCGAAGACATGGCAGCGATAGCCGAGTCGGGCGGCGGCCAGCGCCGACATCCGCCCCAACTGCCCGCCGCCCAGGATCCCGATGGTGGAGCCGGGGGGAAGGGGGGTCATGCCGGGCTGTCCGGGACTGCCGCCGTGCGCGCTGCCCGCCAGGCGGCCAACCGCCCGGACAGGGCAGGGTCGGCGGTGGCGAGGATCGCCGCGGCCAGCAGCCCCGCATTGGTCGCGCCTGCCTTGCCGATGGCCAGCGTGCCGACCGGGATGCCCGCCGGCATCTGCACGATGGAGAGCAGGCTGTCCTGGCCCTTCAGCGCATGGCTTTCGACCGGCACGCCGAGCACTGGCAGCGTGGTGAGGGAGGCCACCATCCCTGGCAGATGCGCCGCGCCGCCGGCGCCCGCGATGATCACCTTGAGGCCCCGGCCGACCGCGTCCTTCGCATAATCATACATGCGGTCCGGCGTGCGATGGGCGGAGACGACGCGGCATTCATGCGCAATGCCGAGCGCCTCGAGGATCTCCGCCGCGTGGCGCATCGTCTCCCAGTCGGAGGTCGAGCCCATGATCACGCCGACCAGCGGCGCGGGATCAGTCATCGCGGCATGTCCTCAAGCAATCACATCCGGGATCAGCCGGCTTTCGAGCCAGGCGATCTCGTCCTTCAACAGAAGCTTGCGTTTCTTCAGCCGCTGCAACTGCAGCGGATCGGCCCCGCTCTCGCCCAGGCGGGCGATCACCGTGTCGAGGTCGCGGTGCTCGCTGCGCAGCTCATGCAGGCGGCGGAGGAGGCTGTCGCGGTCGGCCAGCATGCGCCCCCGGATGTTCAAGCAAGCGTTGCGGCATCCAGCCCATCCCGGCCTTCGCAGGCGCGAGACAAGTCCGGCGGCAGGGCCGAAGAAATCCTGGACCCTGCCGCCACGGGGAATAACATGGACCCCGTGGGGGCAGAAGTGACGGATCGCGGGTGGGTCGCGACGGGTTGCGCGCCGGGCCCCGCCCACACCGTTGCCGCCCCTGCGAACAACGGACAGGGATACCCCGCATGGCCGAGCTCGCCCGCCTTCGCGCCCTTGAGGAGCGCCACGCTGCGCTTGAGAGCCGCATCGCCACGGAGGATAACCGGCCGCGACCGGATACCGAGGCGCTCGCCCGTCTGAAGCGCGAGAAGCTGCGCCTGAAGGAAGAAATGGAGCGGCTGCGGCGCGGACAGACCGTGCACTGACACCCTGCCAGCGGGGGGCGGCACGCCCCCCGCTGCGCGGGCTTCAATCCGCCAGCGTCAGGCGGCGTCGTCGGCCGGCATGGCCGGGGCGGTGTTCGTCGCGCCGGTGCGCGCATTGGCGGCCGCCACCGCCTCGTTCAGCGCGGTCTGGGTGCAGAGGCCGAGCGTCACCGGATCCCGCGGCTTGATGTTCGCCGTATTCGGATGGGTCTTGTCGCGCACCTTCTGGATCGTCTCCTTCGTGGTGGCGAGCAGCTTGACGAGCTGCGGGTCCGACAGCTGCGGGAAGTTGCGCAGCAGCCAGGCAATGGCGTCCGGGCGCTCCGTGCGCTTGGCGACGGGGATGTAGCGCGCGCCCTTGCCGCGGGACTTCGGCAGCGGGATCGAGGTCTCGAGCAGGCTGAGGCGGGAGGAGGGGTCGGCCTCGGCCCGCTCGATCTGCTCGCGCGTCAGCTGGCCATTGGTGATCGGGTCGTAGCCGACAATGCCTTGCGCGACCTCGCCATCGGCGATGGCCTGGACTTCCAGCGGGTGCATCCCGACGAAATCGGCGATCTGGTCGAAGGAGAGCGACGTCTTCTCGATCAGCCACACAGCGGTGGCCTTGGGCATCAGGGGCGTCTTCATGGCGAGCCTTCGCGAAATTCCGCATAGGGCCGGGACGCGGGCGAGCAGAACCGCCCGCCGCGGCGCCCCCGCCTCGTCTGGTTGCGGTATAAGGATCGCGCCGGGCGCGGTCAAAGCCCAATGCGGAGAGGGAGATACAGCATGGAGGAGCCAGAGGGCCCGCGGCCGAGAAACCGCTTCACCCCGCCGGTCATCGAACTGTGGGGGGCGGAGGAGCTCCGCGCCTATATCGGCGAGCTGCGGGAGGAGATTGGCCGCGCCGAGCGCGAGATCGCCAAGCGCGATGCAAGCAAGGCGGCGGCGGACCTGTTCTTCAAGCGGCCGGGCTGACGGGAAGGTCAGCCAAAGGCCGGCGGGTCGCCCCGCCGGCCCCGGTCTTCACCGATCCGCTCGGCTCAGGCCGCCTGGGCGGTCTGCCCGGCGCCATTCGCCGGCAGGGCGCGCGGCTGCGGCGCCCCGGCCGCGATGGCGATGCGGCGGGGCTTCAGCGCCTCCGGCACTTCGCGCCGCAGGGTGACGTGCAGCAGCCCGTTCTCCAGGCTCGCGCCCTCCACCACGATGTGGTCGGCCAGCACGAAGCGCCGCTCGAAGGCGCGGCCAGCAATGCCGCGGTAGAGCAGGCGGCGCTCATCCTGGTTTTCGGGCGCCTTGCCGGCGATGACGAGGGTGTTCTCCTGCGCCGTCAGCTCGATGTCGTTCGGGCCGAAGCCGGCGACCGCCATGGTCAGCACATAGCTGTCCTCGGCCGTCATCTCGATATTGTAGGGGGGATAGGCAGGTCCCTCGGCCGCCGCGCGGGCGGTCTCGGCGAGGCGGGCCATCCGGTCGAAGCCGATGGCGGCGCGCATGAGGGGGGAGAGGTCGAAAGCATGCATGATTGAGCTCCTTCGCTGAGCAAGCTCTGTGGTCCGGCGGACCCGGCTTCCTGGATCCCCATCTGGGCGATCCCTCCGGTCCGCGCCGGAAGCCCCGATCGGGCGCCACCGGCATCTTCGACATGGACAGCTTGCAGCGCCGCTTCAAGGCCCCCCGAAACGCGGCCCATAACGCGAAGCGGCGCGCCCCCCTGGGGGAGGCGCGCCGCCGAAACGCAGTGAGGACCCCGCCCGGTGGGCGGGGGAGGCCTCAGGCCTTCTTCACGCCGATGCCGGCGAACTTCTTGTTGAACTTGGCGATCTGGCCGCCCGTGTCGATCACGCGCTGCTGGCCGGTCCAGGCCGGGTGCGACTTCGGGTCGATGTCGAGGCGCAGCGTATCGCCCGCATTCCCGTAGCAGGAGCGCGTCTTGAAGGCCGTACCATCCGTCATGATGACGTTGATCTCGTGATATTCGGGATGGGTGTCGGGCTTCATGAAAGGGCTCGCGCAGGATGGGCCCGCCGACGGCGACCGGCAGGCACGGGAACGCGGCGTATAGGCGAGGCCCGGGCCGGGCGCAACCGCGTCCTTGCGCTGCCCCGACCGGCGGCCTGCCTTAGGTCCGCGCCGAGGGGATCGAATTGACCCCCACCGGGGCCAGTCCTAGGGAAAGGGGCGTTCCGCTATCCGGAGGTTGCGCGCGTGAATCAGGCGACATCGCCATCGGATGCGGGCCGGCCGCTCAACATCCTCTCGATCCAGTCCTGGGTCAGCTACGGCCATGTCGGCAATGCCTCGGCCGTCTTTCCCCTCCAGCGCCTGGGCGCGGAGGTCTGGGCGGTCAATACGGTGCAGTTCTCGAACCACACGGGCTATGGCGCCTGGCGCGGCAGCGTCTTCGGCGCGGAGCTGATCCACGAATTGGTCGAGGGCATCGCCGAACGTGGGGCCTTGCCGCGCTGCGATGCGGTGCTGTCTGGCTATATGGGCTCGGCCGAGATCGGAGAGGCCATTCTGGCCGCCGCTATGCGGGCCAAGGCGGCGAATGGCGCGGCGATGTATTGCTGCGACCCGGTGATCGGCGATGTCGGCCGCGGCGTCTTCGTGCGCCCCGGCATCCCGGATTTCATGCGCGACCGCGCCGTGCCGGCCGCCGATATCCTGACCCCCAATCAGTTCGAGCTGGAATGGCTGACGGGGCGAACGGTGGCCACGCTCGATGATGCGAAGGCCGCCATCGCGGCGCTGCAGGCCAAGGGCCCGCGCTGCGTGCTGGTCACTTCGCTCCGTACCGAGGCGACGCCGGCGGATGCGATCGAGCTGCTGGCGGGCGAGGGGGGCGAGTTCTGGCGCCTGCGCACGCCGCTGCTGCCGCTGTCCATCAATGGCGCGGGGGATGCGATCGCGGCGCTGTTCCTGTTCCATCGCCTGCGCTGGGGCGAGGCGCGGGTCGCGCTCTCGGCCGCGGCGTCCAGCATCTACGGACTGCTGCGGCGGACGGCCGAGGCCGGCTCGCGCGAGATCCTGACCGTCGCCGGGCAGGAGGAATTCGTCACGCCGAGCCGGGTGTTCCGCGCGGAGCCGTGCTGAAGGGCGCGCGCCCCGCCCCGCCCGCGCGCCAGCGCAGCCGCTTGAGTGCAACAAGGCCGGCCGCCATCCGCCCGCCGCCGCGGCGGACCGAGGCTTCCGGCCAATGCCCGGCATAGCCGGGATCGCCGAAGCCGAGCCCGAGCCTGAGGCGCATCAGCGCCCCGATCCGCGGTGCGCATTCGCCCCATTCGGCATGCGCCTGGCCATCCGCATGCGGGAAGCTGCCGAAGGCCTCGGCCTCCGCCGTGTCGGGATCGCGGCGGAAGGCCTGGAAGGCGGCGAGCCCCGCGTCGCGCAGCAGCGCGGTCCAATCGGCGGCATCGCCGGCGAGTGCCATCGCGAGGGCGAGTTCGCGGGCGAAGGCCAGCACGCCGCCTTGCAGCGCATCGAGCCCCCAGGCCAGCACGCGGTCGTCGCGCGGCTCGGCGAGTTCCGCGCCGAAGCGCCCATCCGGCATCTGCACATAGCCCCGCACCGTGCCGTGGTTGGCCGCGCAGAACAGTTCGAGCAGCACTGGGTTCAGCCCGTGCAACGCCGCCGGCGCGGTGAGGAAGCTGCCCATCGCCTCCGGCGCGAAGCCATCCGGGCGGCTGCGCAGCGCGAGATAAAGCCCGGCGAGTTGCGGCGGCGCTTCCGCCGCGCCGAGCGCGAGTAGCTGCTGCAGCGAGTGCTGCAGCCGGCCATGCCAGCCGAGATCCACCATCAGCACGTCATCCGCGCCGAGCAGCCCTTCCTGCGCGAGATAGCCGAGCGCGGCTGCGCGCCGTCGGGCGGCGGCCTGTAGCACCAGCGGAGCGACTTCGGCGTCGGCGAGCAGCGCGGCGAGGCGCGCGGGCGAAGCCGGCCGGCTGCGCTGTGCGGCCTCGGCCAGGCCATGCCGCGCCAGTGGCGCGCCGAGGTCGCGTGGGTCGAGTTCGGCGCGCGCCAGCACTGCCGCGACGCTCTCGCGCGCCGCATCGCGCGTGAGCCACGCCAGCGCTGCGTCATCGAGGGTCTGCAAGGTCGGTAGGTGCCAAGCCTGGCGGGAGCCGAGCAGGTAGCGGCACTCGATGTCGAGGCCGAGATGCGGGCGCAGGATCTCCGCGATGCTGAGCAGGATCTGCCCGTCGCGCGCGACGAAATGCAGCCGCCGCGCGCGGCGCGCTTCGGCCTCCTGCAAGGTCCAGAGCACGAAGCCCGCGAGCAGCGGCCCTGCCACGCCCGCGCCCACCTGCCAAAGCGTGCGTTCATGCGGCGTCGCCGGATCCGCCGACAGTCGCGCCGCGCGCGCGCTGCCGGCCAAAAGCGAGCGCAGCAGCGGCGGATGCGCCGCACCCGCGGCATGCAGCGTCGCCTCGTGCCGGTTCGGTTGCGCCGCCTCGCATCGTTCGGCGGCAAGGCCGAGGCGGCGTGGCACGGCAAGGTCTGCAACTGGATGATCGCCGCGATGGATGATGTGCTGCAACGGGATGCCAAGCACCGCAGCGGCCAGGCCGAACAGCCGCCCGCTGCGCTTGGTGGCGTCATGCTCGGCGGAGGCGAAGACACGCTCTGACGGCACCGAGATGCCGCCTTGGCGCAGCAGGCGCAGCAGCTGCGCGCGCCCGAGATAGGTGTCGCTGAGCAGCGCGACGGCGTCGCCGGCCTGCTGCAATCGCGCAAGGCGCGTGGCGTTCGGCGCTATGGGGCGGATCGCGGCTTGCTCGGTCGCGACCTCGATCGCCACCGCCATCTCGGCAGCCGCCTCGGTCCAGCTGAAGGCAGGGGCGAGGGCGCGGTGGATGGCGTCGAGCGTGACCTCCTCGACACCAGGGCGGGCGCGCAGCGCGGCTTCGGCCGCGGCGCGGGCCTGCGCGAAGGCCGTGGCATCGGCCGGGATCAGCCCGGCTTCGGCCAGCCGCAGGCCGAGTAGCAGGAAGAGGTCCTCCGGCCGCCAGACGCAGCGGGTGATCAGCGTGTCGAAGACGTCGAAGGCATGCAGCCGGCCAGCGGAGGCTGGCTGCGCGGGCGCCGCCCTGGCCGTTGCAGCCGTCAACCGGATTGAACTTGGCACGTTGCTCATGCGCGCCAAGTTCTAGTCGAGGTATGCGGCGCGCGATGCTCAATCCACCGTGACGCGAACCCGGCGGCGCCGGGTGGGATCAGTCGACGCGCTCAGCTCGCGCCGACCAGGTCGCCGAGGCCGACAAGGCCGAGCAGGCGGCCTTCCTCGCAGCAGACCGGCAAGTGCCGCAAGCCGCGGCGGTGCATGAGTTCCAGCGCGATCTCAGGCGCGGTGTCCGGGCCGACGGTCACCGGCTCGCGGGTCATCACTTCTTCGACGGCGAGGCCGCGCAGCCCCATGGCGCGGCTGGCGATAACGCGCACGATGTCGTGTTCGCTGACCAGCCCGATCAACCTTCCCGCGCGGTCCTGCACGGGCACGGCGCCGATATGGCGGGACACGATCAGCCTTGCGGCTTCGGTGGCGGGTTCTTCGGGCGAGATGGCGGCAAAGGGTGCAGGCACGGAAGCGGATATGCTCATTGGGGGGCGGCCTCCCAGGTCGCGGCTTGTTTTGCCTGCACATCCCCAACTGCGGGCTCGATATCAGCTTGCCCTGTGATCACGCAACACTTCCGTCACAATTTCGGAAGGTTAAGGCGTGACAAATCGGCAAGCCGGGCCGCGGGGCGTGCGCGGCGGCTCAATGCATGTAGCTGCGGGTGACGTAGGCGGTCAGGCTCTCGACGGCCTGCTGCTGCTGCGCGAGGCGGTGGCGCACCAGGTCGCGTACGCTGACCAGGCCGAGCAGCGTGCCTTCGGCATCCACCACCGGCAGGTGGCGGAAATAGCCTTCATCCATGATCTGCAACGCCGCATCCACCGGCGTCGCGGGGCCGACCATGATGACCTCGCGCGTCATCAGCGCCTCTGCCGCCAGGCCCTCGATGCCGCCGCTGCGGGTGGCGAGCGCGCGGACGATGTCGCGTTCGGAGATGATGCCGAGCACGCGCCCATGCCCGTCGCGCACCAGCACCGCGCCGATGCGGCGGGACTGGATCAGGCGGGTGACCTCCGCGACCGGGGTGTCCGGCGCGACGGAGATCACGTCATGGCCCTTGGTGCGGAGAACGGCGGCGATCGTCATGGCACATGCATCCCGATGGATGGGGCGCGTTGGCCCGCATGTGCCTTCCTCAACGGGGCGGCGTTTAGCGAAGGGGGGCGGCGCGGCGCAATCTAAAAAATGCGCGGATGGTGAATTCGACACTTTGAGTGCTTTCTCTCCGCGGGGCGGGCAGGGGGGCGCGCAGGGGCGTGCGGCAGCCGCCCGGACTTGAAGCGGTCCGTCGCTGCGGCCAACTCAGGGGCGGAGATGCGGGCCCCTCTGGCGCCTCGCGGGACAGCTCGGATCACCGAGCCCCGCGCGCGATGTCGGATCTCCAGCGCGCAGTGCCGAAGGGGCGCTGCGGTCCGGAGGGAGACAGGCGCCATGGCGCTTCAGGGAATCTGGTCGGTGAATTGCGTCGCGCGGGTGCTGCGCCTGCTGGGCGCGGCGCTGCTCGTGATCGGCGCGGCGGGGTATCTGCTGCCGGCAGGGGCGGTGCATTGGACGGCGCTGATCCCGGCAGCCCTCGGCCTGCTGGCGCTGGCTGCCTCCTTCGCGCGGAATGCCTTTGTGGCGGCGGCGCTCGGCGCGGTGGTCTGCGCGATCGCGCTGATGGGTGGCGGTTCGGCGCTGCCGCAGCTGCCAGCGCTGCTGGCCGGCGAGGCCGGGGCGGCCACCGCATCCCGCGCCAGCACGGCGCTGGCGGCGATCCTGGCGCTGGCGGCCATGGGCTGGGCGCTGGCCTTCGGCCGGCGCCAGGTCTGACATGCTGAACGACCTGCTGGCCTTCCTCGTCGCGACCTTTCTGCTCGGGCCGCTGCAATCCGAGCTGGCCGAGCGCCTTCAGGCCGGCCAGGCCGGGCGGCAGGTGATGGAGCAGGTGACGCGCTGCGCCGCCGATGCTGCCCCGCGGCTGGTGGAGCGCGCGGCGGCGGAGCCGGTCTGGGCGATCATGACGGCGTTACGGGCCTGGGCGGGGCTGGTCGCGCCGGAGGCGGTGCTGCGGGATGCGGCGCCCTCCTGCCCGGCGGCGATGGACGCTGCGCGCCCCTTCCTGGCCGCCGCCCGGGGCGGTTGAGCGGCGCCCGGCCTGGGGACGCCGGGCCGCATATTGCGGGCTTTCAACCTTCCGGCCATGACCGCTGGCCGCATGGTGCTGCAAGCTCCCCCTTCTACCAAAACGGGGGAAACATGTTCGGACGGATGTTCTTGGCCGCCTCTGCGGCGCTGGTGATCGCGCTGCCGGCACTCGGGCAGACCATGGCGGCGCCGGGGCCGACGCTCGCCTCGACGCGCAGCAAGGGACAGGTGGATTGCGGCGCCCATCCCGGCGCGCCGGGCTTTGGCATCACCGACAGCCGCGGCAATTACCAGGGGCTTGATGCCGACACCTGCCGCGCCGTCGCGGCCGCGATCTTCGGCGATGGCAACCGTGTGCGCTTCACCGTGCTGACCTCCGCCGCGCGGCTGCCGGCGCTGCAATCGGGGCAGATCGACCTGCTGCCGCGCACCACCACCTGGACGCAGTCGCGCGATACGGCGAACGGGCTGAACTTCACCGCTGTCACCTTCTATGACGGGCAGGGCTTCCTGGTGCGGCGCAATGCCGGGGTGCAGCGGGCAAACCAGCTCGACGGCGCATCCATCTGCGTCACCTCCGGCACGACGAATGAGCTGAACCTGGCGGATTGGGCGCGCAGCAACCGCATCAGCTTCCGCCCCGTGGTGTTCGAGCAGAATGACGAGACTCGCATCGCCTATGAGGCGGGGCGCTGCGACGCCTTCTCGACCGATGCCAGCCAGCTTGCGGGTATCCGCAGCGCGCTGCCGCGGCCGGACGACCATATCGTGCTGCCCGACATCATCTCGAAGGAGCCGCTGGCGCCCGCCGTGCGCCATGGCGACGACCAGTGGTTCGATATCGTGCGCTGGACGATCTACGCGCTGATCGAGGCGGAGGAGCTTGGCGTCACGCGCGCCAATGTGGATGAGATGCTGCGCAGCGAACGGCCGGAAATCCGGCGTCTGCTGGGTGTTTCGGGCGACCACGGGCCGTTCATGGGGCTCGACCGGCGCTGGGCCTATAACGCCATCAAGGCGGTCGGGAATTACGGCGAGATCTTCGAACGCCACCTTGGCCGCGGATCCCCGATCGGGCTGCAGCGGGGGTTGAACGACCTCTGGACCCGCGGCGGGCTGATGTACGCGATGCCGGTGCGCTAAACCGCGCCGCCGGCCCGGTCAGGCGGTGGCCTGACCGGGCTTGCCGGCGCGCTTCTCCCGCGCATTCCGCAGCAGCGCGAGGCTGCGATACATGCCGTGCACCATCTTGCTGTAGGGCGCGGCGACGAACAGCGCGAGCACGAGGCCGAGATGCAGCGCGAGCATCAGCCCCATCGCGCCGGTATGCCGCACCGCCAGCAGCAGAAGGCCGGTGGAGGAGACGAGGAACAGCAGCGCGAGCATCGCGTATTCCCCGCCCAGCAGCTTCTTCGCCACCGGCGCGGGATCGGTGATCGTCTTCACCACCGCGAGCCCCGCCGTGCCGATGCAGAGCAGCACGCCGCCCCAGGTGCCCAGCTGCACCGGCAGGCTCCAGAAGGCGTGCGGCGAGGTCCAGCCGAAGAGGTGGTGGTACATCGCGCCCGTGCTGGTCGCGGCGAAGCACATGGCGAAACCGTAGAACATCGCGTGGTGCAGCCAGCGCCGCCATTGCGCGAAGCTGTCATCGAGGTCGTTGCAGCCATGCCCGCCGCCGCCGAGGTTGCGGAGCGTCAGCACATCCACCGCGGCATCGCGCGCGGGCGCGAGCCCGATCGGCGCGCCGCCGGACGCGGTGCCGCGCCAATACCGGATACCGCCCATGATGAAGGCGAGGATGGCAAAGGCGAAGGTGCCGCCGGCCAGCAGGTTCATCAGCCAGAGCGGGATGACGCGATAGAAAGCGCCCGCGCCGCTATGCGCGCCCCAGAGCACCGCCGGGTCCTTGATGGCCACCGCCAGCACCATCGCGAGGGTCGCGAACAGCGCGGCGAGCAGGGAGACGATGGTGCCGTTGCGCTCGAACAGCCGGCCCATCGGCGCGGGCCAGGCGAAGGCGGCGTAGCTCTCGTTGCGGATGGTCGCGAAGGTCGCGGGGATGTTGATGCCGAAGGCATGCGGCGGCGCGTATTGGCAGGCGTGGTAGCAGCCCTTGCAGCCGTGGCAGAGATTCGCCAGGTGCGTCAGGTCGCCGGCCGTGAACTCGCGGCGCATCGCCATGGCGGGGAAGACGGCGCAATAGCTTTCGCAATAGCGGCAAGCATTGCACACGGCCATCTGGCGCGCGGCTTCCGACACAGCGTCGGATTGCGCGAGCTCGGCCGGCATCGGGCCGGTGGCCAGCTTCACCAGCGAGAAATCAGTTGCGGACATGGCGCGCGGCCTCCTCGCCTGCGATGCGGCCGAACACGGTTCCGATCGCCATGCCGAAGCCGGCGAGGTAGCCCTGGCCCAGGATATTCCCGGACATGATCTCGCCCGAGGCGAAGATGTTGGCGCTTGGGCGCCCATCGGCCATCAGCACGCGGGCACGCTCATTCACCTTGAGCCCGAGGAAGGTGAAGGTGATGCCAGGGCGCAGCGGATGGCAGAGGAAGGGCGGCTTCTCGATGCGGCGCGCCCAATGGCTTTTCGGGGGCGTCAGGCCTTCCGTGCGGCAATCATCGGGCACCATCGGCTTGAAGGTGCCGGGGCGGACGGCGGCGTTGTACTCGGCCACCACGCGCTCGAGCTTGCCGGCATCGATCCCGGCCATCGCGGCAAGCTCGGCCAGCGTCTCCGCGCGATAGGGCGGGAAGACGCTCGGGAGGTAGTTCATCTCTGCCTGGCTGTCGGTGATCGCGAAGGCCTGCTGGCCGGGCTGCTGCGCGATCAGGCGGCCCCAGATGGCATAGCGCTTCGGCCAGACATCCTCGCCTTCGTCGTAGAAACGCTCGACGTCGCGGTTCACCACGATGGCAAAGGGCACGCAGTCGAGCCGCATGGCGAGACCGCCATCTTCCATCGGCGCGCGGGCGTCGTTGGCAACTGCGTGGAACTGGGTTGGGTCGCCGACCTCGTGCAGGCCCTGGTCCAGCAGGTCGCGCAGCACGCGCCCCTGCGCATAGGGGGTCCCGCGGATCTGGAAATTGTCGGCCGCATCGCCCCAGTAGCGGCGGAGCCAGTCCCTGTTCGCCTGGAAGCCGCCCGAGGCCGCGACCACCGCCTTAAAGCGCAGCCGCGCGGGGAAACCGCGATGGGAGATGATCGCCTCCTTCGCGAAGCCGTCCTCGACCGCGATGTGCTGCACCTCGGTGTCATAGAGGATGGCGATGCCGAGCTTCTCCGCCGTGCGGTAGAGCGCATTCACCAGCGCCTTGCCGCCGCCGAGGAAGAAGGCGTTGGTGCGCGAGAGCGACAGCGTGCCCGAGAGCGAGGGCTGGAAGGTGACGCCGCAGCTGGCGAGGAAACCCGGCGCGTGCTGGCTGGCGCGGATGCAGAGGCGCGCGAGCGTCTCATCCGTCTTGCCGCCGGTGACGCGGTTCAGGTCGTCCCAGTATTCCTCTTCGAGGTAGCTGTCGGTCAGCACCTCGGTCGGCGCGGGGTGCAGCGCGCGGATGTTGCGGGTGTGGCGCGAATTGCCGCCACGGAGCGGCTTCGGCGCGTGTTCCAGCACGATGACGCTGGCGCCGGCGCGGCGGGCTTCGATGGCGGCGCAGAGCGCGGCATTGCCGCCGCCCACCACCAGCACATCCCAGAGGCGTTCAAGATCCTGCATGCGCAAACTTGTATCCGCCGGGATACAGGGATGTCCAGAACCCCTTCCCGGGGCTGCCCCGCTTCGGCTAGACCCTTGGCATGGACGCCACCGAATTCCCGCGTGAGCTCGGGCAGGAAGCCTATGCGCGCATCCGCGCGGCGATCCGCGACGGGTCGCTCGCGCCTGGGGTGCGGCTAACGGAGACGGACCTCGCGGCGCGTTTCGGCGTCTCCCGCACGCCGGTGCGCCAGGCGATCGCGCGGCTGGAGGCGGAGGGGCTGCTGACGCATGAGCCGCGCCGCGGCTTGGCGGTGACGCGCCCGGATCACGCGCAGGTGATCGAGCTGTATGTGATGCGCGAGATCCTTGAAGGGGCGGCGGCGCGGCTGGCGGCGCAGCATGCGACGGAGACGGAGCTCGGCGCGCTGGCGGAACTGGTCGCGGCTGAGGCCGGGCGGCTCGATGACCCGCGCGGGCTGTCGGAGATCAATATCCGGCTGCACGGGCTGCTCTATTTGGCTGCGCGCAACCGCTATTTGCTGCGCAGCCTGGAACAGCTTTCGGCGACCATGGCGCTGCTGCCCTCCTTGCTCGCGACGGGCGGGCGTGGGCCGGCGGCGCATGCGGAGCATCGCGCGCTGCTGGCCGCGCTGCAGGCCCGCGACGGCGCGGCGGCCGAGGACGTCGCGCGCGCCCATGTCCGCGCCGCGCAGCGCCACCGGCTGGCCTGGCTGGTCAGCGCGGTCGGCGTGCCGGTGGCAACACCGGGCGCGGCTGAGTAGGGCCTGATCCGCGCCGGGGGTGGACATCCGGCCCGCGGCGGCGATCATCCGCACCGAAAAGACGCCGGAGGGCACGCCCATGATCGACCTCAACGCCAAGCGCCTGGACGGGCCGGTGATCCGGCTGCACCCGGATGACAACGTCGTCGTCGCGCGCGTCGATATCGAGGAAGGCACGCCGATCCCCGGCGAGAACGTCATCGCCCGGCAGAAGGCGCCGGCCGGCTACAAGATCGCCACGCGCCACCTGCGCAAGGGCGACCCGGTGCTGAAATACCAGGTGACCATCGGCTTCGCCGCGGAGGATCTGCCCGCCGGGACGATGGTGCATGGCCACAACATCGCCTTCCAGGAATTCCACCGCGACCCGGCGATCGGCGCCGATTACCGGCCGGTGGAGATGGTGCCGGTCGCGGAGCGCAAGACGTTTCGGGGGATCGTGCGCGCGGATGGGCGCGTCGGCACGCGCAACTTCATCGCCATCGTGTCGTCGGTGAACTGCTCGGCGACGGTCGCGCATGCGATCGCGGATTGGTTCACGCCGGAACGTCTGGCCGAGTTCCCGAATGTGGATGGCGTCGCGGCCTTCACCCATTCGACCGGCTGCGGGATGGAGCTGTCGGGCGAGCCGATGGACCTGCTGCGGCGCACGCTCGGCGGCTATATGCGCCACGCCAATGTCGCGGGCGTGCTGGTGGTGGGGCTCGGCTGCGAGCGCAACCAGATCCCTGCGATGCTGGCCGACCAGGGCCTCGCGGCCGGCCCGATGCTGCGCACGCTGGTGATGCAGGAGGTGGGCGGGACGAAGAAGGCGATCGAGGCCGGCGTTGCCGCCGTGAAGGACATGCTGCCGGAGGCGAACCGCGCGACGCGCAGCACCGTCGATGCCTCCCACCTGACGATCGGGCTGCAATGCGGTGGTTCGGACGGGTTCTCCTCCATCACCGCGAACCCGGCGCTCGGGGCGGCGGTGGATCTGCTGGCCCGCCACGGCGGCACGGGGATCCTGTCGGAGACGCCCGAGATCTACGGCGTGGAACACACCCTGACCCGCCGCGCCGCCAGCCCCGAGATCGGCGAGAAGCTGCTGGAGCGCATCCGCTGGTGGAAGGATGTCTATGCCGCCGGGCGCGACACGCAGATCAACGGCGTGGTAAGCCCCGGCAACCAGGCCGGCGGGCTTGCGAACATTCTGGAAAAGTCGCTCGGCGCGATGATGAAGGGCGGCACGGGGCCGCTGATGGGCGTCTATGACTATGCGCAGCCTGTCACCGCCAAGGGCTTCGTCTTCATGGACACGCCGGGCTTTGACCCGGTTTCGGCCACGGGGCAGGTGGCAGGTGGGGCGAACATCATCGCCTTCACGACGGGCCGTGGGTCCATGTATGGCGCGAAGCCCGTGCCGTCGGTGAAGCTTGCGACGAACACGCCGATGTATCGCCGTCTGATGGACGACATGGACATCAATTGCGGCGAGGTGCTGGACGGCACGGCGAGCCTACCTGAGATGGGCGAGCGCATCCTGGATTTGCTGCTCAGCATCGCCTCGGGCGAGAAGAGTAAGAGCGAGGAGCTCGGCCTCGGCCGGCACGAATTCGCGCCCTGGCAGATCGGGATCACCGGGTAGCACAGGAGGCGGGGAGGGCGCGTGCGCCCTCCCGACGCCAACTGTCAGTCGGCCGCCTGGCGCCGGCCGTCATAGGCCGAGAGCTGCGCCAGCACGTAGTCGAGCTGTTCGACGTCGCAAAACTTCATGTCCATGTCGAAGAGGTTGGCGCGATGCGCCTGCGGGCTGCGGTCGCCGCAGGCCTCCTCGACCAGGATCGGACGGAAATTGTGCGAGAAGGCGTCCACCGCTCCATGTCGCACGCAGCCCGAGGTGGAGATGCCGCAGATCACCAGCGTGTCCACGCCATCGTAGCGCAGGAAGGTGTCGAGCGGCGTCTGGAAGAAGCAGGAGGGTTTGTTCTTCAGGATCACACGGTCCTGCGGCCGCGGCGCATAGGCCTCCGGCCATTCATCGGCGCGCTTGTCGCGGCTGTACTGGAAGTCGCCCGCCGTGCCGAGCTTCTCGTTCCAGAGCCCGCGATAGGTCGGGTGGGTGCGGTCGTCGCGGCGGCTGTAGTAGATGGGCAGGTCCAGCGCGCGGAACGTCTCCGTCAGGCGTGTCACCGCGTCCATCAGCGCCGTCATCGGACGGCCGCATTGCGAATAGGCCGGGTCCACGAACATGTAGGTCGTGTCGATGTTGAGCAGCGCGGGCTTGCGGCCGAAGCCGATGCGGCGCGCGAAGCCGCCCTTGCGATAGGTCTCGAGCTCCTCATCCGGCACATAGCCACGCCATTTCTCGAGCTTGTCGGTCATCTCCCGGTCCTTCCCCTGCTTTATGGTTCGCGCGCGCGCGTTACGCCGATCAGGCTGTCGCGCGTGACCAGCGCCTGCAGCTTCGCTTCGTCCCAGCCCTCGGTGCCGGCGGGGCGTTCGGGGACGACCATGTAGCGCAGCTCGCCATTGCTGTCGTGGACGCGGATGCCGACGCCGTCTGGCAGCACGGTGCCGAATTCCGCCAATACGCCGCGCGGGTCGCTGACGGCGCGCGCGCGATAGGCGCGCGACTTGTACCAGGCGGGCGGGCGGCCGAGCACGCTGCGCGGGTAGCAGGAGCAGAGCGTGCAGACGACGAGGTTGTGGACCTCTCGCGAGTTGAACAGCGCGGTCAGCACCGTCTCGCCCTTGCTGAAGCCCATCTCCTGCACCGCAGCGCCGGCATCCGCGGCGAGCCGTGCGGCGAAGGCCGGGTCGGCCCAGGCGCGGGCAACGACGGCGGCACCGTTCCAGGTGCCGCGGCTGTCCATGCGCTCGATCTCGGCGCGGATTTCCGCCGCCGTCAGCACGCCCTTGGCCAGCAGCAGGTTGCGCACCGCAACCCCGCGCAGGCGCAGCGGCGACATCACCTGCTCATGCGCGTCGTGGTCTTCCTGATAGGGGTGGTCGTCGTCATGGTCATGATCATGGTTGTGGTCGTGATCATGATCATGGTCGTGATCGTGGTCAGCGTGATGGCCGGCGGCGCGGCCCTCCACCTTGTCCGCACCCGCTGCCCGTAGCCGCGCTTCCTCCGCCTCGATCTCGGCCAGCGGCAACACGCCCTTCTCGATCATCAGGCTGGAGAAGGCGAGGATCCAGCGCTCGTAGTAGGGCGTCGCCCAATAGGTCGCGTCGTCCAGCTGTTCTTGCACGCGACGGCTTTCGTCGGTGGTGAACAGCCGCCGCTTGCCATCCGCGAGCAGCATGCGGATCGCATCGGCCTCCTTCTCCCAATGCGCGTAGTTGTGTTCGTCGCGCGCGATCGGGGCGTGGTGGCGGCCGCCGACATCATGCGGCGGCGGGGTATGCGGGGCGTCCATCGGTCTCTCCTGGTGGCGCGATCTTGGCACGGCCCGGGGCGCTCGCAAGCCGCCGTCTCGACAGGGGCGGCCACGCTGGCAATATGGCGCGGCATAAGGGAGGAACGACGAGATGGCATCGCTCACGCGGCGCGGGCTTCTGGCTGGTGCGGCCGCTGGCCTCGCGGCCCCCGCGGCCTTCGCGCAGGACAATTGGCCGCAGCGCGACCTGCGACTGGTCGTGCCCTTCCCGCCGGGCGGCACCACCGATGTCGTCGCGCGACTGGTGGCCGGCGCGATGCGCGCGCAGCTGAACCGCCCCGTGGTGGTGGAGAACCAGCCGGGCGCCGGCAGCACGCTGGCCGCGGGCCGCTTCGCGCGGGAGGCGGATGACCACGCGCTGTTCCTCTCCCAGATCGCATCCCACGCGATCGGGCCGGCGCTCTACCGCGACCTCGCCTATAACCCGATCGCGGATTTCCGGGCCGTGACGCTGGTCGTCACCGTGCCGAATGTGTGGGTGGCGAACCGCCAGAAGGTGCCGAATGGCGATGTCCGCGCCTTCCTGCGCGATGCCCGCGCGCGGCCGGAGGCGCGCAACTTCGCCTCCGCCGGCAATGGCACCTCGACCCATCTGACGGGGGAGCTGATCAACCAGCAGGCCGGCGTCAGGATCACCCATGTGCCCTATCGCGGCGCGGGCCCCGGCATGACGGCGGTGATGGGCGGCGAGGTGGATACCTTCATCGACAATTTGCCGACCGCGCTGCCGCAGATCCGCGCCGGCACCGTCGTGGCGCTGGCCGTCACCTCGCGCGAGCGGCTGCCGGATCTGCCCGATGTGCCGGCGCTGTCGGAACTCGGCGCGGAATTCGGCATGGAGGGCTTCGAATCCGAGGCGTGGTTCGGCCTGCACGCGCATCGCTCGGCCTCGGATGCCGTGGTCGCGCGCATGTCGGCCGCGGCGCAGGCCGCACTCGCCGACCCGGCGCTGCGCCGCCAGCTGGCCGAGCGCGGCACCACGCCCCGCGGCGGCCCGCCCGAGGCCTATGCGCAGCTGGTGAATGCGGAGCTGGAACGCTGGCGGCGCGTGGTCGCGACCGCCAACGTCAGGGCGGACTGACCGGGGCTCAGCCTGAGGCGCGCGGCTCGGCGTCCAGCCGCGCCGCGATGCCCTCGAGCCCCGGTGCGGAGGCCGGGTAGCGCGTCAGCACCAGCGGGTCGTGGCCCGGGATGACGTGGTCGGGCGAGGAGGCGAGGCGCAGCAGCGTCTCGTAGCCCTCCAGCAGCGCCGGGACATCGGCGACGATCGGGAAGACGCGCCGCTCTGCCAGATGCGCGTAGAAATGGCTGGCATCGGCCGCGAGCACGACATAGCCGCGCCGCGTGCGGACGCGCACCACCTGCAGGCCGAGCGAATGGCCGCCGACATGATGCAGCGTGATCCCGGGCGCGAGTTCCGAGGCGCCATCATGGAAGCGCACGCGGCCTTCGAAGACGCGGCCGACCATGGCGGTGACGTCGGTCGCCTCGAAGGGGCGGCGCAGCTCGGTGTGGCACATGCAGCGCCCAGTGCAGAAGGCCATCTCGCGGTCCTGCAGATGGTAGCGCGCGGCGGGGAACATCGCGTGGTTGCCCGCATGGTCGTAATGCATGTGGGAGATGACGACGTCCTGCACCTGGTCGGCGGCGACGCCGAGCATGGCGAGCCCCTCGGCCGGGCTCCGCAGCAGGTTGCGGCCACGGCGGGCGGCGACATCAGGGCCGAAGCCGGTGTCGAGAACGAAGCTGCGGCGTGCCCCACGGATCAGCCAGACATAGTAGTCGAGCGGCATGGGCGCGGTGTCGTGCGGATCCCCGCCGATGAAGCAGTCCCGCCGCAGGCGGGCGCATTCGGCGTATTTGATCGCGTGCAGCTCGTAGATGTCGTCGTCGAGCGTCATGGCGGTCCTCCTGCCCAGCATGGTGCCGGGTTACGGGCCGCGCGCCCAGCCCGCTTCGCGCGGCGCGGCGTGCATGCTAGCGATCTGGCCAGCGCCCTTCGCGCGGGAGGAACCCCAGATGATTCACGAACTGCGCCTCTATCACTGCGCCCCCGGCCGTCTGCCGGCGCTGCTGAAGCGGTTCGAGACGATCACGCTGCCGCTGTGGAAGAAGCACGGCATCCGCCAGGCCGGCTTCTGGACCACGGTGATCGGGGAATCGAACCAGGACCTGCATTACCTGCTGGAGTGGGAGTCGCTCGCCGAGCGCGAGGTGAAGTGGAACGCCTTCGCCACCGACCCTGAATGGCTGGCCGCGCGGGCGGAGACAGAGCGGGACGGGCCGATCGTCGCCTCCTTCAGCAACCAGATCCTGCAGCCCACCGCCTTCTCCAGCGTGCGGTGAGGCGGCGATGAGCAGCGTTCAGGGCGGGGCGATCCGCCGCATCGGCTTCATCGGCATCGGCAATATGGGCTGGCCGATGGCCGCGCGGCTCGTGGGTGCGGGCTTCGAGGTGACGGTTTGCGACGCCGCCCCCGGCCGCGCCGCGCGCTTCGCCGCCGAGACCGGCGCGCGCGCCGCGGAGGATGCGGCCGGCGCCGCGCGCAGGGCGGATGCGGTCATCACCATCCTGCCGGCCTCGCCCCAGGTAGGCGAGGCGATCGCGGCGATGGGCGAGGCGCTGGCTCCCGGTGCGCTGCTGATCGAGATGACCTCCGGCGTGCCGGGCGCGACGCAGGGCTTCGCCGCAGAACTCGCGCAGCGTGGCGTCGCGATGATTGACGCCCCCGTGTCGGGCGGGGTCGCGCGGGCGCGCACGGGCGAGCTTGCGATCATGCTGGGCGGCGCCGCGGAGGATATCGCGCGCGCCGATCCGGCGCTCCGCGCGATGGGCACGATGCTGACGCATGTCGGCGCCATCGGCGCGGGCCAGGCGATGAAGGCGCTGAACAACCTGGTCAGCGCGGCAGGCTTCCTGGCTGGCGTCGAGGCACTGCTGATCGGCCAGCGCTTCGGGCTGGATCCGGCGCAGATGGTGGATGTGCTGAACGCCTCGACGGGCATGAACAACAGCACGCAGAAGAAATTCCGCCAGTTCGTGCTCTCGCGCCGCTTCGATGCGGGCTTCGGGCTGGACCTGATGGCGAAGGACCTCGGCATCGCGCTCGAGGTCGCGCATGGCACGGCGACGCCGGTACCCTTCTCGGCGCTCTGCCGCGAGCTGTGGGCTTCTGCGGCCAAGCTGCTCGGTCCGGGCCAGGACCACACCGCGATGGCGCAGTTCAGCGAGCGGCTGGCCGGCGAGGCGCTGGGCGGCGGCAACCGCGCGGGGGCTGAGCCCGCCGGCCTCAGTGCGATATCAGCACCGGCAGGGTCATCTCATGCAGGATGCTGCGGGTGACGCCGCCGAGCACCCATTCCCGCAGCCGGGAATGGCCATAGCCGCCGATCACCAATAGGTCGGCGGACAGTTCCGCGGCGCGGTTCAGCAGCAGGGCGGCGGCATCCACATCGCCGCTTGCGGCGGTGTCCGCCTCCGTGCGGATGCCATGGCGCGCCAGATGCGCGGCGATGGTCTCATCGGGCGCCTCGCTGGCAGACGCCTGGTCGTCCACGGATAGCATCGTCGCGCGCCCGATGGCGGCCAGCAGCGGCAGCGCGTCATGCACGGCGCGCGTCGCCTCGCGGCTGCCGTTCCAGCCGATCAGCGCATGGCGGGACGGCGGGTCGAAGCGCCCGGCGTGCGGCACTATCAGCACTGGCCGGCCGGAGCCGAACAGCGCTGATTCGATCACGAAAGCGGCGGTCGGCGTCGCGCCCTCCGGCTGGTCCTGGCCGAGCACCAGCAGATCAGCCTGCCGGCCGCGATGCGCCACCTGCTCGGCGGCGGTGCCCTCTGGCGCGTGCCAGGCGCCCGCGATGTGGAAGCGCTGCAGCGCGGCTTCGAAATGCGGGCGGAGCGCGGCGACCTCGGCCGCCGCGTCGCGTCGCATCGCCTCCAGCAGCGGCACCAGCGCGGCGCCGCCGCTATCGGGGGTGGCGATCGGCGGCAGGGCGATCTCCTGCACCATCAACCCCGTCAGCCGGGCGCCGTGCCTTGCGGCAAGGGCGGCGGCGAAGTCGAGCCGTGCGCGCGCCGGCGCCGTTGCGTCCAGATGCACCAGGATGTCGCGGATCGGGGTCGTTGCCGTGCCGCTCATGCCGCGGCCTCGCGCAGCGCGTCGCGGATCGGGCCGGGCAGCACGGCCAGCACCTTGTCCACCTGGCCCTGGTCGATGTGCCGAGCGAGGCTGCGAAAGACGGCGGCGGTGGCCGCATCCGGCCCGATGGCGCGACCACGGCCGAGATGCGTGCCGACGAGGTCGAGGAAATCCTCCATCCCCCGCACCGGCGTTGGCGCGCCGCCGATATGCCATTGCTCGGCAAAGGTGCCGCGGACCAGCAGCGGCAATTGGGCGGCGAGGTGCACCGCCACTTCCACCGGCAGCCTGTCGCGCAGCGCGCGAAGCACGGCGCTGAGCGCATGCCAGGCGGCCTGCCGGTCTTCGCCGGTCTCTTCCATGATCTCGTCGAGCCAGATGTTGGTCAGCTGGATCGTCCTGTCCCAGACTTCGAGGCCAGTCGCCGCCATCGCGTCCTCCCTGCCCAATGCTGGACAGAGAGTGGGCGCGGCGGGCCTGCGCGGTCGCATCACGCCTGCGCGAGAGTGCGGCCAAGCCCGAGCACTGGCGGTGGTCTCAGGCCGCCAGCAGCAGCGGTAGCGGTGGCCCGCGGTCCAGCAGGTCGTGCGTGGCGCTGCCGAACAGCATGCTGTGCAACGGCGCGTGCCGGACCGCGCCCATCGCCAGCATCTCCGCCCCGTGGTCCATGGCGGCTGCGGCGAGGGCGGGCAGCACGCCCGCGCCCTGCGGCAGGGTGAGGAAGCGCGCTTTGGCGCCGTGCCGCGCCAGCAGCCGCGTCAGCGCGATGCCCGACTGGCCCGGGCGCACCTCCTTATCGCCTGTGACGGTGGCCACCAGTGTCTCCTCCGCGCGGAGGATCAACGGCAGCGCGCCATGCACCGCGCGGACCGCAGCCGGCGTCGCGTCCCAGGCCACCAGCACGCGGCGCGGTGGGGCGGCCAGCGGCGCTTCGGCGGGCGAGAGCAGCAGCGGCCGCCCGGTGCCGAAGATCGCGCCGGACAGCAGCATCCGTGCTGACGGGCCCGGCGTGCTGCGCAGCGTCACGACGCCCAGGTCGCTGACGCGCATGTGGTCGGCCAGGATCTCGCCGATGCCATGGGCGTAGCTGCCGCGGTCGCGCAGCTCGCAGGCGATGCCGCGGCGCGTCGCGGCCTCCCGCAGATGCGCCACCGCGGCCTCCTCCGCCTCCGGGGTGGCCTCCTGTGCAGTGTCGGCGGCGAAGACCAGGGCGGTGAGATGGGCCGCAAAGGCCTCGGCCAGGGCGAGAGGCGCGATGAGCGAGGGGCCGAGCCCGGCGCCTGGCTCGATATGGGCAGTGAGGGTGGTGATGGTCACGATGCGCTCTTCCCTTTGCCCGAGGCTTCGGCACAGCGCCCGGCGCGCGGCCCAGTCCCCAAGGCCGTGGCAAGGAACCCGATTCGGGCAGGCCGCGCCTTGCGATGGCGCAACCTCGCCAGGGACCCTGGGCAGCGGCGCTGGCGCGTGGAACCATGCCGTGCCCCGTCGGGGGCAAGGGAGGAGCAGGCCGATGCCGGGGACAATTGCGCGAGGCTTGGGATACGCCGCCGCATGAGCCGGGTTGCGCTGGTGACGGGGGCGGGGCGCGGGATCGGGCTGGCCACGGCACGCCGCTTCCGCGCGGAGGGCTGGTGCGTCGCGCTGCTGGATATCGAGGCCGCGCTGCTCGATGCCGCGATGGCCGAGCTCGCCGCGCCCGAGGCCACGCTGGCGCTGGCCTGCGATGTCGCCGACACGCCGGCATTGCAGGACGCGGTGCGCGAGGCCGCGGCGCGCTTCGGGCGGCTCGATGCGCTGGTCAACAATGCCGGCACCGCGGTGTTCCGCCCGATCCTGGAGACGACGCCCGAGGATTGGGCGCGGGTGATGGCGGTGAACCTCACCGGACCCTTCGTCGCGACCAATGCCGCAGCGCCGCTGATGGCGGAGACCGGGGGCGGGGCGGTGGTGAACATCACCTCCATCTCCGGCCTGCGCGCCTCGACGCTGCGCGTCGCCTACGGCACCAGCAAGGCCGCGCTCGCGCATCTGACGAAGCAGCAAGCGGTGGAATTTGCCGCCCTCGGCATTCGCGTGAATGCGGTGGCCCCAGGGCCGGTCGAGACGGCAATGGCCAAGGCGGTGCATACGCCGGAGATCCGCCAGGACTATCACGATGCCATCCCGCTCGGCCGCTATGGGCTCGAGAGCGAGCTGGCGGAGACGATCGTCTTCCTCTGCTCGGACCGCGCGAGTTACATCACCGGTCAGGTGATCGCCGCCGATGGCGGCTTCGAAGCAACGGGCATCGGCCTGCCGACGCTGCGGGCGGCGCGGCGTAATCTCTGATGAGGTGCGGATGATGGATGCGCCGATCTTCCTGACGCTGACGGACGGGCCGGACCGCGTCGCGCCCTTCAGCCATGCGGTACGCGTCGGGCCGTGGCTGCTGGTGACCGGCCAGATGCCGACCGATCCCGCGGACAATACGCGGCCCCTGCCCGAAGGGGTGGAAGCGCAGACGCGGCAGGTGATGGCCAACCTTGAGCGCGTGCTGGCGGGTGCGGGCTATGCGCTGTCCGATGTCGTGCAGGCGCGCATCTACCTCACGCAATTCGACCGCGACTATGAGGCGATGAACCGCACCTATGCTGCCTATTTCCCGCCCGACCGGCTGCCGGCGCGCACCACCGTCGGCGTGACGGGGCTCGCGCGCGGCGCGCTGGTGGAGATCGACCTGGTGGCCTGGAAGAACGGCTGATGAGCGAGACATTCGACTATGTCATCGTTGGCTCCGGCGCCGCCGGGTCCGTGCTGGCGAACCGGCTGAGCGCCGATCCCGCCGTCACTATCTGCGTGCTGGAAGCCGGGCCGCCCGATCGCAATCCGTGGATCCATATCCCCGCCGGCTTCATCAAGACGATGGTCGATCCTTCCGTCACCTGGCAGTTCAGCACGGAACCCACCGCGATGACGGGCGGGCGGCGGATCCCGACGATCCAGGGGCGCACACTGGGTGGCGGGTCTTCGGTGAACGGGATGATCTACAATCGCGGCCAGCCCGGCGACCTCGACAGCTGGGCGCAGCGCGGCAATCGCGGCTGGGGCTATGCCGATTGCCTGCCCTATTACCGACGCAGCGAGAACCGCATCGGGCTGGCGGATGAGACGCGCGGCCAGAATGAGGGCGCGGTGCCGGTGACGGATATGGACTGGTTCCATCCCGTCTCGGAGGCCTTCATCCAGGGCTGCCTCGGCCTCGGGATTCCGCGCGCGCGCGACTATAATTCCGGCGATCAGGCGGGGGTGGGATACTTCCAGCGCACCATCCGCAATGGCCGGCGTATCTCCGCCGCGCGCGCCTTCCTCCATCCCGCGATGAGCCGGAAGAACCTGGAGGTGCGGACGAATGCCCGCGCCAGTCGCATCCTGTTCGAAGGCAAGCGCGCGGTCGGCATACGCTACCTGGCGGAGCGCAACGGCCCCGCGAAGGAGGTGCGAGCGCGGCGGGAGGTGATCCTCTGTTCCGGCACGGTGAACACGGCGCGTCTGCTGCAGGTCTCGGGCGTTGGGCCGGCCGAACTGCTCGGGCGGCTTGGCGTGCCGGTGCTGCATGAGATGCGGGGCGTCGGCGCCAATTTCCGCGACCACTACGCGTCCCGCTTCGTGATGCGGGCGCGGCCTGGCGTCGAGACGCTGAACGAACTCTCGCGCGGCGTGAAGCTCGGGGTGCAGCTGGCGCGCTGGGCGCTGCGCAAGCCGAACATCCTCGCCACCGCGCCGTCGCATGTGCATGTGTTCTGGAAAAGCTTCGAAGGGCTCGACCAGCCGGATCTGCAGTGTGTCTTCACGCCCGGCTCCTATGCGGCGGGGAAGGTCTATATCCTGGACGACTATCCAGGCGTCACGGCGGGTGCCTGGCAGCACCGGCCGGAAAGCCATGGCTGGGTGCGCGCGCGCAGCGCCGATGTCTTCGACGATCCCGAGCTCAACCCGAACTACCTCTCCGACCCGATGGATATCCGCGTGCATCTAGGCGGCATGCGGCTGATCCGCCGGATGCTGAACACGCCGGAGCTATCGCGCTTCCTGGAGGCGGAGACGCTGCCCGGGCCGGAGGCCGTGACGGATGACGAGCTGCTCGACTTCGCTAAGAAGAATGGCAGCACCACCTATCACCTGATCGGCACGGCGCGGATGGGGCCGGCGACCGATCCCACCGCCGTCGTCTCCGACCGGCTGCTGGTGCATGGGATGGAGGCGCTGCGCATCGTGGATGCGTCCATCATGCCCTCCATGCCCTCCGCCAATACCTATGCGACGACCATGATGATCGCGGAGAAGGCGGCCGACTTCATCCGTGGGCGGGAGGCCCCCGCCGAGGCGGCGTGACGCCGCGGCCGACGCGCAACCGCACCGGTTCTCGCTCCGCCATGCGTGACATGGTGGCGGCGCATCTGCGCGGCCGCCTCGCAACCCCGTCTGTCGCGGCCCGTTGAGCCCTCGTCCACGCCGGGCTGCGTGAGGCCGCGTTGCGGCCTGCGACCCGGTGCGGAGCCGGCCGCCATCCCGGCGGCCACTTGGCATCCCGGCACGAACATCGAGGAGCGGCAGCATGGCAGAGACCAGGCAACAGGAGGCGTCCGGCAGCAGCGAGGCCGGGCGGGAACGCGGCGGACGCGGCACGCAGGAGGCCGCGCGCGCGGGTGCCCAGCAGATGCGCCAGGGGGCGGAAGCGAGTGCAGAGGCGGGCCAGCGCGGCGGCCAGGCTGCGGCGGCGATGATGCGCGAGGGGGGCGAGGGCGGCATGGGGACGATGCGCCGCGGCGGCGATGCGGCCGCCGAGGTCGGGCGGCGCAGCGCGCGCGAGGCCTCGGAAGGCGGCCGGCGCTTCGCCGAGGACGCAGCGCAGGAGATGGAGGCGACCGCAGACCGTACGGCCGAAGCGCTGCGCCGCGTAGCGCAGGATCTCAGCCGCCTGATGATGGTGCCGCGCAGTGCCGGCGGCGGCCTGCAGGACATGCAGGACGCCATGGGGCAGCTGATGAATGGCGTGATGCGCACCAACCTCCGCATCACGCAGGAGATGTTCCGCCGCAGCTACACGAGTGCCGTGGTGGAACTGCAGGGCGCCTTCATCCGCGAATATCTGGAGACGCTGGTCGAGGGTGGGGCCACCATCCTGCGCGCCACCCGCCGCACCGCCGACGAGGCGCTGCGCCCGCTGGAGGAGCGCATGCAGCAGCACAACGGCGAAGGCGGCCACAAGCATCTGGGCGGGCCCTGCGTGGGCGAGGTGATGACGCGCGACGTCCGGGTGGTGAACCCGGAGGAGACGGTGCAGCAGGCCGCGCGCCTGATGGGCGAGGCGAATGCCGGCGCCATCCCGGTGGGCGAGAACGACCGGCTGATCGGCATGGTCACTGACCGCGACCTGGCCGTGCGCGTGCTCGGCGAAGGGAAGGACCCCGCGCGGACCAAGGTGCGGGAGGTGATGACGCAGGGCACCGCCTATGTCTTCGAGGATGATGACCTTGCTTCCGTCGCGGAGAATATGCGCGGGCGCCATGTGCGCCGCATGCCGGTGCTGAACCGCGACAAGCGGCTGGTCGGCATCGTCTCGCTGGGTGACCTGGCGCGGGAGGCGGGCGAGCGGCAGAGCATCGGGCGGGCGCTGTCGAGCATCGCGCGCGGCCGCGGCGGGCAGCAGCAGGGCGCGGGCTTGCGCTAGACCATGATCGGCGCCGATAGAAGCGCCGCTCATGGTCTAGCCTATTGTTTGGTCGCGTGATTCACGCCTCCGACCGTTCCAGTCTTCGGCGATCACGCTCTAGGCGCGCGAGGGTAGCTCCCTCGTTTTGGTGCTGGACGCCCTGCGGCGTCGGCGGCATGAAGAGACTGTCGCCGGCGCCGGGGGGAGCCATTGCGCATCGCACTCTGCAACGAGGTGGTCGCAGGCCTTGATTTCGCGGCCCAAGCGCGGCTGGCCGCGCGGCTTGGCTATGCCGGGCTCGAAGTCGCGCCCTTCACGCTGGATGCGGAGGCGCCGCATCTGCTGCCGGCTGCGCGCCGGGCAGAGCTGCGCCGCATCGCGGAAGGTGAGGGCGCGCCGATCACCTCGCTGCATTGGCTGCTGGTCGCGCCCGCGGGGCTTTCGATCACCAGCGCCGATCCGGTGCTGCGTGCGCGCACGCTGGATGTGATCGAACGCCTGATCGGTCTGGCGGCCGATCTTGGCGCGACGCTGCTGGTGCATGGCTCGCCGAAGCAGCGCGTGGTGGCGGCGGAGGGTGATGCTGCCCGCGCGGAGGAGGCGATGGCGCAGGCCGGCGCCTGGGCCGCGGCGCAGGGCCTGACCTATTGCCTGGAGCCGCTGGATGCGGGGCAGACCAATTGGGCGACGACGGTCGCCGAAGCCGTGGAGATCGTGGCACGCATCGGCGCGCCGGGGCTGAAGACGATGCTCGATGTCAGCGCGGCGGGGAATGGCGAGGCCGAGCCGGCGGAGGCGCTGTTGCGCCGCTTCGTGCCGGGGGGCTTGATCGCGCATGTGCACCTGAATGACCGCAACCGCCGCGGGCCGGGGCAGGGCGGGGACCGCTTCGCACCGGTGCTGCGCGCGCTGCGCGAGACGGGCTATGGCGGCTTCTGCGCGGTCGAGCCTTTCGACTACCACCCGGATGGCCCGACGGCCGCGGCGCGGGCGATCGGCTATCTGCAGGGCGTGATGGAGAGCCTGTGATGACTGCCCTGCGCTTTCGCCTGGTCGAGACCGAGCGCCTGGAATGGCCCTTCCGGCTGCGCATGCCCTTCCGCTTCGGCGTCATCACCGTCACACATGGCCGCCAGGCGGTGGTGCGCGCGCGCATCCGGCTGGAGGACGGGACCGAACATTGGGGCGTCGCGGCGGAGACGCTGGCGGCCAAATGGTTCGACAAGGACCCGGCTCTGTCGGACGCGCAGAATGAACAGCAGCTGCGCCGCGCATTGGAACTCGCCGAGGACGCGACGCGCGCGGCGGGCGCCAACACCGCCTTCGGCCATTTCGCCGACACCTATGCCGCCGTGACCGAGGCCGCGGCGCAGGCGCGGCTGAACCCACTGGTCGCGAGCTATGGCCGCGCGTTGCTCGATCGCGCCATGCTGGATGCGGTGCTGAAGGCGAAGGGCGTGTCCTTCTGGGCGGGGATGCGCGGCAATATCGGCGGCATGGCGGCGCATGGTGTGGTGCCCGACCTTCCCGGGTTCGATTTCGGTGCGATGCTGGCGGGGCTCGATCCGCTCCGGCGCATCCATTCCCGCCACACCGTCGGGCTGGTGGACCCGATCACCGCCGCGGATCAGTCCGAGCGCGTTGGCGACGGCCTGCCGGAGACGCTGGAGGAGGTCGCTTCCAGCTATCGTCACCGCTACTGGAAGCTCAAGGTTGGGGGCAATGTCGCGGCGGATGTCGAACGGCTCTGCCGCATCGCCAGCGTGCTCGACAGGCTGCATGGCGGCTATCACGCCAGCCTCGACGGCAATGAGCAGTATGAGGATGCCGAGGGCGCGCTCGCGCTCTGGCGCGCGATGGAGGCGGAGCCGCGTCTCGCAAAGCTGCGGGCGTCGATCCTGTTCATCGAGCAGCCGGTGAAGCGCGCCCGCGCGCTGGAGACCGGGATGGGCGCACTCGCCGCTGCGCGGCCGGTGATCGTGGACGAAAGCGACGGGCCGCTCGATGCCTTCGTCACGGCGCGCGGCCTGGGTTATGCGGGCGTCTCCTCCAAGGCGTGCAAGGGGGTGTGGCGGTCGTTGATCAACCTCGCGCGCTGCCGTGCCTGGAACGCGGCGGAAGGGCGCGAGCGCTTCTTCATGTCGGCAGAGGATCTGACGACGCTCGCCGGCGTTTGCGTGCAGCAGGACCTCGCGCTGGTCTCGCTGATGGGCCTGCCGCACGTGGAGCGGAACGGGCACCATTTCGTGGACGGCTTCCAGGGCCGACCGAAGGCCGAAGCCATGCGCTTCATGGAGGCGCATCCCGACCTTTACGCCGACACATCCCGTGGCCCGCGGCTCGCGATCCGCGATGGCGTGCTGGAGATCGGCTCGCTCGACACGCCAGGGCTTGGCGCGACGGCCGAGCCTGATTTCAGCGCGATGGAGCCGATGCCGCCGTCGGGCTGGGCCTGAGCCGATGCCGCTTGCCTATCTCGCCGGGCCCGATGTCTTCCTGCCCGACGCGCCCGCCCAGGCTGCGCGCAAGAGCGCGATCTGCGCGGCGCATGGCATCACCGCGCTGCCGCCGCTGAACGAGGATGTCGCGAGCCTCGCGGCGATGGACCAGGAGACTGCCTGGCGCACCATCTTCGCCAAGGATGTGGCGATGATGGAGCGTGCGGACCTCGTCATCGCCAACCTCACCCCCTTCCGCGGGGCGAGCGCGGATGCCGGGACGCTGGTGGAATTGGGCTGGTTCCTCGGCCGCGGGCGGCCGATCTTCGCCTATTCGAACAGCGCGACGCCCTTCGCCGCGCGCAGCGCCGCGCTGCTGGCGAGCGTGCCGGACCCGATGCCGGGGCTCACGGTCGGTGGCTTCGGCCTGCCGGACAATCTGATGATCCCAGGCGCGGTCGAGACCGGCGGGCATCCCGTGCTGCTGCCGGAGGGCGGCGTGGACCTGCCCTTCGACAGCCTGGAGGTCTTCGCGCGCTGCGTGGCGGTGGCGGCCAAAGCCCTCGGCCTGCGGTCGGCGTAGGCGCGGATGCGCCGGAGGCGTGAATCGCCGGCCCAGACTACGTCGGGTCGCCTGAAGCCAGGTACCACTCGGCAATCTCGCGGCCTTGCATGAAGGCCACTTCGGGCCGCGCTGCGAGGTCGTCGAACAGCGCTTCCAGCGCAGCGATGCGGTGCGGCACGCCGCTGATATAGGGGTGGATCGCCACGCACATCACCTTCGGGCCGCCCAGGGGGCCGTCCGACGCCGCTTCTGCGATCAGGCGGTCCGCCGTCAGCTTCGCGCGGCGCGCCAGCTCGCCGCCCGCATGGTGCTGGATCATCTCGACGGGGATGTCGTTCAGCTCGACCGAATAGGGCATGGTCAGCACCTCGCCATGCGCGGTGGCGAGCCGCGCGGGCAGGTCATCCACCACGAAATCGGCAATGTAGCGGATGCCGGCCTCAGCCAGCAGGTCCGGCGTTTCCAGCGTCTCGGTCAGGCCGGGGCCGAGCCAGCCTGCGACGGGCTCGCCGGTGAAGGCGCGGATCGTCTCCACGGTCTCGCGGATCATGGCGCGCTGGTCGGCGACCTTGTGGGTCGGCACCTGCACGAAGCCATGGCCCATGAATTCCCACCCCCCATCGCGCGCGGCGGCGGCGACGCGCGGATAGGCGGTGCAGACCGAGCCATTGACCGAGAGCGTCGGGCGGATGCCGAGCCGCTCGAACAGCGCACGAAACCGCCAGAAGCCGACGCGCATGCCGTATTCGTGCCAGGCCCAATTCGCCACATCCGGCTGCAGCGCGGCGCCGGTCGGGGCAACCAGCACCTGGCGCGGCATCGGGTTGTCGATCAGCCAGTTCTCGACATTCACCACCGGCCAGACGGCGACCTTCTTGCCGCCGGGCAGGGCGATACGCGGACGATCCGCAGGCGCGGCGTAGCGCAGCCTTTCGACAGGACGCATCAGGCGGCCTTCTTGGCGTGGTGGCTGTGCAGCCGCGCCGAGAGGTCGCGGCGGACATCGTTGAACTCGGGCGAGGCGACGTCGCGCGGGCGGGGCAGGGTGATGCGGTGCTCGCTGGCGATGCGGCCCGGGCCGGGCTCCATCACGACCACGCGGTCGGCGAGGAAGATCGCCTCCTCGATCGAATGCGTCACGAACAGCACCGTCAGGCCGGTGCGCTGCCAGAGCTCCAGCAGCTCATCCTGCAGGCGTTCGCGTGTCATCGCGTCCAGCGCGCCGAAGGGCTCGTCCATCAGCACCACTTCCGCGTCATTCGCCAGCACGCGTGCGATCGCCACGCGCTGCTTCATCCCGCCCGAGAGCTGGTGCGGATAGGCATCGGCAAAGCGGGTGAGGCCGACGAGGGAGACGAAGCGCTCCACCACCTCGCGCACCGCGGCCTTCGGCAGGCCGCGGCTCGCGGGGCCGAAGCCGATATTCTCGCGCACGGTCAGCCAGGGAAACAGGCCGTAATCCTGGAAGACCATGCCGCGATCGGGGCCGGGTTCGCCGATCGGCTTGTCCCACATCAGCGCGTCGCCTGCGGTCGGCTTCTCGAAGCCCGCGACGATGCGGAGCAGCGTGGATTTGCCGCAGCCCGAAGCGCCGATCAGGCAGACGAATTCGCCCTTCTTGATGGTCAGGTTGGCGTCGCGCAGCGCTTCGATGCGCTGGTCGCCGAGCGTGTAGGTCTTGCCCACGCCCTTGATGTCGAGGATCGGGATTTCAGCCACGATGCATCGGGCTCCAGCGCAGCAGGCGGTTCATGAGCATGACGACCAGACGGTCGGAGACGAAGCCTGCGATGCCGATCACGATCATCCCGCAGATGACAAGCTCGGTGCGCGACAGGGTGCGGCCATCCATGATCACCGCGCCAAGCCCCTGCGGCACGCCGGTCATCTCGCCGACCACGATGACGAACCAGGCAAGGCCGAGACCGAGGCGCAGCCCCGTGAAGATCGAAGGCAGCGCCGCCGGCAGCACCACGCGGAAGAACTGCGCATTGCCGCGGCAGCCGAGCATGGAGGCGGCTTCGAATAGGCGCGGCTCCACGCTGCGCACGCCGAAGACGGTGTTCAGCAGAATCGGATAGAAGGCGCCGAGGAAGACCAGGAAGAAGGCGCTGCGCGGGCCAAGCCCGAACAGGATCATGGACAGCGGCAGCCAGGCGGTGACCGGGATCGGGCGCATCAGCTGCAGGAAGGGATCGAAGAGCTGCGCGACGACGGGGATACGCCCGATCAGCAAGCCCAGCGGCACGGCGACCAGCGCGGCGAGGAAGAAGCCGCCATAGACGCGCTGCATCGAGGCCAGCAGATGGATGTGCAGCGTGGCGGAGAAGGCATCGTCCCAGATGCCCCCAACCGCGAAATCCACCATGTATTCCGCCACATCGGCGGGCGAGGGGATCAGGCGGGTCAGCCCCGCCTGCACCGCCCAGTGCCAGAACAGCAGCAGCAGCGCCGGCACGATGAGTGCCAACAGTACGGGCTTCGCGCGCGCAAAAAACTTTGCGCCGCTCGCGCCCGCCGATGGCGCGGCAATCGCGCCCGGATTGGGGGCCGTGGCCTCCGACATCACTGACACCCCCTACGCCCTGCGATCCGCCTTACGAGGTCGCGACTTCGTTGGAGAAGCGCGGGTTCAGGAAGGTGTTCCAGTTCGGCTGCTGGCGGATCTGCCGCAGTTCCTGCATGTGCTGGCCATAAGTGCGGGCCTGGCCCATCACCGTCTCGTCCAGGCGCCAGATGTATTCGACATTGCCCGCGGCCAGCGCGTGCTCCACGGCCGCGCGCGGCGCGCCGAGGATGCGCACGGTCGCGTCCGCGACCTCGCGCGGGTTGGCCATCATGTATTCGCTCGCACGGCGATGGACACCGAGCATCGTGCGCACCAGCGCGGGATCCTGGTTCGCGACCGCCTCGCTCGTCGCCCAGATCATGTTGAGCCCGCCCATCGCGGTGCCGTAGGGGTATTCCACCAGCTGCCCGACGCCGGAGGAGATGGACAGGCCCGGGCCCGGCTCGGCGCCCACATAGGCGTCGATGTCGCCGCGCGAGAGCATCGCATGCATCTCCCCGAACGGCACGCGCACGGAGGTGATGTCGCGGATCGTCATGCCGGTCTGGCGCAGGCGCTCCAGGATGAAGACCTCCTGCGTCGAGCCTGGCCAGATGCCGACGCGGCGGCCGCGCAGGCTCGCGATGTCGCGGATGTCGGAGCCGGCGCGGCTCACCACGCCCATGCCGCGGTTGCAGAAGGCGCCGGCGACGACCACAGGCTCGCCAGCCGCCGCACCGAGGATGGCCGCGGCGATGCCGAAGCCACCGAAATCCACGCTGCGCGTGACGACCGCGTTCTTGCCGTCGGTCGGGCTGTCGAAGGTGATGATCTCGACGCGCAGGTTGGGCGGCAGAAAGCGGTCGTAGAAATGCGGCGTCATGGCGTGGATCAGGCGCAGCCCGCCCATGCGGACGGTGCGCTGCGCCTGGGCGTTGGCCAGATGCGGCGCGGCGAGCAGCGCGGTGGTCCCGGCGAGAAGGTGGCGGCGGCGGATCATCGGAAGTCTCCCTGCTGTCTGGTGGTGGCGGTCGGGCGCGTCAGGCGGGCGCCGGTTGAAGGGAAGCGAGGAAGGCGCGCCAGCCGCCGAAGCGGCTGATCTCCTCGGCGCCGGTGAGGCCCTCGGGCTCGACCAGGAAACCCTTGGGCATCGTGCCGTCCTCGAGGCGGAGCGTGCCGATGCACAGCGGGCTCGGGATTGCGGCGACGAAGGCGGCGAAGCCCGCGGGCGGCAGCGCCCAGACCTCGGCGGCGATGGCATGGCCGGTGCCGGCGGCGACGCGCAGCAGGCCAGGCCGGCGCGGCGGGCCACCCGCCAGCGCGTAGAAGCGATAGGAAGCTTCGGTGCGAACCGCGCGGCGCAGCTCACCGCCGCGGCTGGTGAGTTCGTGGTTCAGCGCGAGGCCCGAGAGATGCGCGCCAACGACGGCGATTTCGATCATGTCATTCATGCCGCGAGCCTCCCGGCTGTCGCGCCGAGGCGCGGTTGCGCCGCGGCCTGGAAGCGCGCGCCAAGTTCGGCAAGCCGCGCATCCGATCCGCGCGGACCGATCAGCGTGATCCCCGCCGGCAGCCCATCCGGCCGGAAGGGCCCGGGCACGGCCAGCGCCGCGAGGTCGAGCAGGTTCACGAAGTTGGTGTAGGCGCCGAGGCGTGCATTCGGGCCGATCGGATCGGCGTCGAGTTCCGCGACCGTCGGGAAGTTGGGGGCGGATGGCACGGCGATCGCGTCCACGCTCTCCCACACCGGCTCCGTCGCGCGGCGCAGCTCGGCCAGCAGATAGAGGCCACGGAAGGCATCCACCGCCGAGAAGCGCGCCGCCCCGGCCAGGATGCTGCGCGTGACGGGATGCACCGCATCGGGGTTGGCGGCGGCGAAGGCGCCGACGGCGGCCGCACGCTCGGCGACCCAGGGGCCGTCGTAGAGCAGCCGCGCGACGGCGTGGAACGGCGCCATGTCGAGCTCGGTCACCGCCGCGCCGAGGCCGGCGAGGCGCGTGCAGGCGGCGCCCCAGGCGACGCGACCCGGCGCGTCGTCGAGTTCGGGCGTGGCGGGGATGCCGATGCGCAGGATCGGCGCGGCGTCTCCGGGCTCCTGCCAGGGGATCATGCGCGAGAAGGGATCGCCCGCGTCGTCCCCCGCGATGGCGGCGAAGCCGGCCCAGGCATCGGCGACGCTGAGCGCGAAGACGGAGACGCAATCGAGCGTGCGGCAGGCCGGCACCACGCCGCGCGTCGAGATGACACCAAGCGAGGGCTTCAGCCCCACCAGATTGTTCAGCGCCGCCGGGATACGGCCGGAGCCTGCCGTGTCGGTGCCGAGCGTCAGCGTCGCCAGCCCCTGCGCGACGGCGACCGCCGAGCCGGAGCTCGAGCCGCCCGGCACGCGCGCCGCATCGAAAGCGTTGCGCGGGGCGGGGTAGGGGGTGCGCACGCCGACGAGGCCGGTCGCGAACTGGTCGAGATTGGTCTTGCCGATCAGCACCGCGCCGGCGGCGAGCAGCTTCGCGACGGCGGGCGCGCTCTCCCGCGCGGTGGTGGCGAAGGCGGGGCAGGCGGCGGTGGTGGGCAGGCCGGCGACGTCGATATTGTCCTTCACCGCCACCGGCAGGCCCCAGAGGGGGAAGCGGGCGGGATCGAAGGGCGGGAGCGCCGCGGCGGCGGCGCAGGCTGCCGCTTCCGGCAGCAGGTGCAGGAAGATGCCCGGATCGTCGAGCGCGGCGAGGCGCCGGTGGATCAGCGCGACCACCTGCTCCGGCCGCAGCCCGGCTGCATAGGCCGCGTGCAGGCTGGCACGGTCGAGCGAGAGGTCGGCAGGGGCTGGCGCGGATGACATGCTGGACATGGCTCAGCAAGGCCTGTGCCGCGCCGGCGGACATCATCCAACCTATTGGAAATGCAAGGGAAGGGCGGTGCGCTTCACACCGCGCAGAGCGTTGCCGGACGCGCGGTGTATGCACGCGCGCGAAAAACGGGCGAGTTTGCCTATGAAATAGGCGCGTCCTGCGTGCTGTTGCCCAGCACCAGCTGCATCATCCGCCCCCAGGCGGCCTCGGTTAGCGCCAGATGCTCCCGCATCACCCGCGCCGCCTCCTCCGCATCGCCGCGGAGGATCGCGGTGACGATTGCCCCATGCTCATCATGCGAGCGGCGCAGCCGGTCGCCGGTCTCGAGCTGGGCGGCGCGGAAAGGGGCCAGGCGGCGGCGCGTATCCTGCGCCAGCTCCGCCAGGTAGCCATTCTGCGCGCCGGCATAGAGCGCCTGGTGGAAGGCGACATTGCCCTCGCGATAGGCGCCGAGCTCGCCTGCGCGCACCATCGCGCCCATGCGCCGGTGCAGTGCTTCCAACTCGCGCCGCGCGGCGGGGGGCATGGCGCGCGCGGCAGCGGCGGCCGAGAGCGCCTCCAACTCCGCCATGACGGCGAAGATCTCGCGCAGCCGCCGCGGCTCGGGCCGGGCAACGACAGCGCCGCGGCGGGGACGGGTCTCGACGAGGCCCGAGGATTCCAGGCGCCGCAGCGCCTCGCGCACCGGCGTGCGGGACACGCCATGCGCGGCGGCGAGCGGAATCTCCTCGAGCGCCGCGCCGGGGCGGAGCCGGCCGGCGACGATTTCATCGGCGATGTGCTGCGCCAGCGCCTCGGCCCGCGTCGGGAGCGCCGCCTTGGCCGTCCCGCGCCTGCGCGCGAGGGCCGCTGTGGGTGTGGATGTGGCTGCTACGCTCACCGCCGCCCGGCGGCGAAGCGCACCGCTTCCTCGGCGGCGCGGAACAGCGCGCGGGCCTTGGCGCGGGTTTCCTCGTATTCGGCCTCCGGGTCGCTGTCGGCGACCACGCCCGCGCCGGCCTGCACATGCATCACGCCGTCCTTCACCAGCGCGGTGCGCAGCGCGATGCAGGTGTCCATGTTGCCGTCCGCGCCGAAATAGCCGACGCCGCCCGCATAGACGCCGCGCCGCGAGGGTTCGAGCTCCTCGATGATCTCCATCGCGCGCACCTTAGGCGCGCCCGAGAGCGTGCCGGCCGGGAAGCCCGCCATCAGCGCATCCAGCGGCTCCAGTCCCGGGCGCAGGCGGCCGACCACCTCGCTCATGATGTGCATGACCTGCGAATAGCGCTCGACCTGGAATTTCTGCGTCACGCGCACACTGCCGATCTCGGCGACCCGGCCGACATCGTTGCGGCCGAGGTCGATCAGCATCAGGTGTTCCGCGAGCTCCTTCGGATCGGCGAGCAGCTCGCGTTCGAGGCGCTGATCTTCCTCCGGCGTTGCTCCGCGCGGGCGGGTGCCGGCCAGAGGCCGCAGCTTCACCTCGCCATGCTTCACGCTGACCAGGATCTCGGGCGAGGCACCGACAAGCGCAAAGCCGCCGAGGTCGAGGAAGAACAGGTAGGGTGCTGGGTTCAGCCGGCGCAGCGCGCGATAGAGCGCGAAGGGCGGCAGCGCGAAGGGCACGGAGAAACGCTGCGAGGGCACGATCTGGAAGGCATCGCCCGCGGCGATGTGCTCCTTCGCCTTCTCGACCGCGGCGCAGAAGCCTTCCTTGGTGAAGTTGGAGGATGGCGCGGGCAGGGCGGGGAGTGCTGCGGGCGGCGCGGGGCGCGGCAGCGGGCGATCGAGTGCGGCCTCCGCCTCGTCGAGGCGCGCTTGCGCGGCGTCCCAGGCGGCCTGGGGGTCGAGGCCGGGCGCGGGCCAGATCGGGGTGACCAGCGTCAGCGTGTCGCGCACATGGTCGAAGACGGCGACCAGCGTCGGGCGGAACATCACCGCATCGGGGATGCCGAGCAGGTTCGGGTTCTTTTCCGGCAGGCGCTCGATCTGGCGGACCATGTCATAGCCGAGGAAGCCGAACAGCCCGGCCGCGATGGAAGGCAGGCCCGCCGGCATCGGCATGCGGCATTCCGCGACCAGCGCGCGCAGGCTGTCGAGCGGGGCGGCGGCCTCGGGCACGAAGGCATGCGGCGCGGCGAGCGCATGGCGGTTCAGCTCTGCCTTGCCCTCGCGGCAGCGCCAGATCAGGTCCGGCTCGAAGCCGAGCGAGGTGAAGCGCGCGCGCGACGCCCCGCCTTCGACCGATTCCAGAAGAAAGGCGTTGGGCCGGCCCTGCACCAGGCGCTGGAAGGCGCCGACCGGCGTGTCGAGGTCCGCGACGCGTTCGCGGAACAGCACCTGGCCGCGCCCGGCCGCGAGCCCCGCCGCGAAATCGGCGAAGCTGGCGTTCACGGCGCAACCTGCTGGATCAGGCCCTGGTTGATGCGCGGCGCGGCGCGGTTGCGGAGCGCGGCCTGGAACTGGATCTCAAGGTCCTCGGCGGCCTGGGCCTGCGCGTTGCGCCGCGCGGCGACCAGCGCTTCCGCATCCTCGGCCGGGTTGGCCTCCACCACTTCCAGCAGCTGCGCGACCGCGAATCCGGCGCGCGTCGGCACCATCACGGCTTCGTTCAAGCGTGCGCCGAACAGCACGGGCAGCAGCTCGGGCGGCACGGTCAGGCCGGGTGCGCCGCGTTCCGGCCGGCGGCCGAAGGGGCCCATGCGGTCGGTGGTGAGGCTGGCGGCCTCGGCAGCCGTCGCCAGCGTTTGGCCACCGCGCACCGCGCCCAGCAGCCCGGCGGCGCGTTCTTCCTGGAAGCGGCGGCGCGCATCGGTCACGAAAGCCTGCCGGACCTCCTCGGCGACGGTGTCGAAGGGACGCAGCGCGGCGGGGGCGATGCCGCGCAGCTCCACCGCGACGAAGGCGTCGGCCTGGCGCAGCTCCTGCAGGCGCGGGGCGCGGCCGGGCTCGGCGGTGAAAATGGCGCGCAGCACCTCGGGCCGGGCCGCGGCGGGCAGGGGGAAGGGCACGGTGGAGCCATCGGCGTCGTTGCCGCGCGCATCCAGCCGGACAGTGGCGATCGCCATGCCATAGCGCCGCGCTGCGTCTTCCAGCGTCGCGCCGCCGGCGATCGCATCCTCCACGCGGTTGGCGCGGTCGAAGGCGAGGTCGGCGGCCTTTTCCAGCGCGAGCTCCGCCTGCAGGCGGTCGCGCACATCCTCGAACCGCACCGCGCTGCCGGGCGCGACGGCGGCGACGCGCAGCACATGCCAGCCAAAGGGGGAGCGCACGGGCGCGGTCACGCCGCCCTGGGCCGCGGCGAAGGCGGCCTCGGCCAGCGCCGGCAATGGCAGCTCCGCGCGTGTCACCGCGCCGAGCGCGAGCGCGCTGCCGCCTGCGGCCTCCGCAGCCTGGCGGATGGCGACGAAATCGGGGTTGGTGGCCCAGGCGGCGGCCAGGCGCTGCGCGGCGTCTTCCGCCGGGACCAGCACCTGTTCCAGCTCGCGCCGCTCCGGCGTCTCGAACTGGGCGCGGCGCGCTTCGAAGGCGGCGCGGAGGTCCTCCGCCGGCACCTCGACCTGGTCGGCCAGTGTCTCGGGCGAGAGAATGGCGAGCGTCGCCTCGCGCAGCTCGGGCGTTGAGAAGAGCGCGGGGTTGTTGGCGTGGAAGCGGGTAAGCTGCGCCTCGGTCGGCGCCTCCGGCTCAGGGGCTTCCAGCAGGGGCAGCTCGACCAGCTGGGCGATGCGGCGCTCGCGCTCCCAGCGGAAGAGCGCGCCGGCCATCAGCTCGGGCGCGGCGGCGCCGGCGCGCACCGCGCCGATCAGCTGCATCCGCTGCAGATCGTCGCGCACGAGCTGCAGGAACATCGCCTCGTTCAGGTCGGACTGGCGCAGGAATTCGTCGAGCATCAGGCGGCTGAACTGGCCGCCCAGCTGGAAGCCCGGAATGGTGCGGACATAGGCCGCAACCTGCGCATCGGGCGTGGCCAGGCCCAGCCGCCCTGCTTCGATCCGCTGGGCGCGGTCGGCGATGAGGCCTTCCAGCGTCTGGCGGGCGATCGCCTCACGGATCGTCTGGTCGGGTTCGAAGCTCGGGCCAAGCTGGCGCTGGATGCGCTGCAGCTCACGCCGGGCGGCGGCCTGGGCCTCTGGGACTTCGATGGTCGTGCCCTGCAGGCGCACCACGGCCGTGTCGCGGAACGCTTTGCGTACGACGTCCTCGATCCCCCAGATCCCGAAGGAGATGATCAGGAGGACGAACAGGATCTTCGCGACCCAGGACTGCGACAGCTTGCGGAACCAGGTGATCATGGAGCGGGCGTAGCGCAGAGCCCGCCCCGTTGCCAGCCCGACCCGCTGTTGCTAGCCGAGCCCGGCACAATCAAGGGCAGGGAGAGGCCAGGGATGACGCCGGGCGTGCGGCCGCTGATCGCGGGCAACTGGAAGATGCATGGCAGCCTGGCCGAGGCCCCGGCGCTGGCCGGGGCGGTGCGGGACGGCGCGGCGGGCCTGCCGGCCGACCTTCTGGTCTGCCCGGCCTTCCTGCATGTCGCCCCGGTTGCGGCGCGGTTGGCGGGGTCCCCGGTCGCGGTGGGCGCGCAGGATTGCCATGCGGCGCCGAAGGGCGCGCATACCGGCGATGTGGCTGCGCCCATGCTGCGCGATGCCGGGGCGACGCATGTGATCCTTGGCCATTCCGAGCGCCGGACCGACCATGCCGAGACCGACGCCGCCGTGCGGGCCAAGGCCGAGGCGGCCGCTGGCGCCGGCCTGATCCCCATCGTCTGCGTCGGCGAGACCGAGGCCGAGCGGCTGGCTGGCCAGGCCGAGGCCGTGGTCGCCCGCCAGCTGCAGGGCAGCCTGCCGGATGGCTTTGCCGGCATCATCGCCTACGAGCCGGTCTGGGCGATCGGTACCGGCCGGACCCCGACGGAGGCCGATATCGCGGCCATTCACGGCACCATCCGCGCGGCGCTGGCCGCCCGTTTCGGCGCGGCAGGCGGGCAGATGCGCATCCTCTATGGCGGCTCGATGAAGCCGGGCAACGCCAAGGCCATCCTGGCGCTACCGAACGTTGATGGCGGGCTGGTCGGGGGGGCGAGCCTGGTGGCCGCCGACTTCCTGGCCATTGCCCGGGCGGCCGGCTGAGGCCGTTCCCCGGCTGGCGCTGGCAAAGCGGCGCCGGACCCGCTAGAGGAGGCTGCCATGACAACCGTCCTGCTCGTCCTGTTCCTGCTCATCACCCTTGCCCTGATCGGGGTCATCCTGGTCCAGCGCAGCGAGGGCGGGGGGCTTGGCATCGGCTCCTCCCAGGGGATGGGGTCCTTCATGTCCGGGCGTGGGACGGCGAATCTGCTGACGCGGACCACGGCCATCCTCGGGACGGCCTTCTTCGTGCTGGCGCTGGCGCTGGCGATGCTCGGCAAGGGCCAGCAGCCGCGCGGCTCCATCCTGGACGCGCCTGGCGCGGCCGCCCCGGCGGCGCCGGTGCCCGCCATGCCGGCCCTGCCGGCCGTACCGACGAACTGAGCTCCGCAGCGGCCGGCGGTCGCCGGCCGCGTCCTGCGCTGCATCGATCTTGCGCCGGGTGGGTATTCGCCTGCCGCTTGCCGCGCTATGAGGGGGTCCCATGACGCGGTTTGTCTTCATTACCGGCGGCGTGGTCTCCTCGCTCGGCAAGGGTATCGCCGCCGCCTCCCTCGGGGCGCTGCTGCAAGCGCGCGGCTACAAGGTCCGCCTGCGCAAGCTCGACCCCTATCTCAACGTCGATCCGGGCACGATGAGCCCGTATCAGCACGGCGAGGTCTTCGTGACCGATGACGGGGCGGAAGCCGACCTCGACCTCGGCCACTATGAGCGCTTCACGGGCGTCCATGCCGCCAAGGCGGATAACTGGACCACCGGGCGCATCTATTCCGAGGTGATCGCGGCCGAGCGCCGCGGCGATTATCTGGGCGGGACCGTCCAGGTCATTCCGCACATCACCGACAAGATCAAGGACGTGATCCAGGCCGACACTGACGGCTATGATTTCGTCATCGTCGAGGTCGGCGGCACGGTGGGCGACATCGAGTCGCTTCCCTTCCTGGAAGCGATCCGCCAGCTGGCGAACGAGCTTGGGCCGACGCGCAGCATCTTCATCCATCTGACGCTGGTGCCCTACATCCCCTCGGCTGGCGAGCTGAAGACCAAGCCGACGCAGCATTCTGTCAAGGAACTGCTCTCGGTCGGCATCCAGCCGCAGGTCCTGCTCTGCCGCTGCGACCGGCCGATCCCGGAGAATGAGCGGCGCAAGATCGCGCTGTTCTGCAATGTCCGGCCCGAGAGCGTGATCCCGGCCTATGACGCGGACAGCATCTACGCCGTGCCGATCAGCTATCATGAGGAAGGGCTCGACCGCGAAGTGCTGCGGCACTTCAACCTGTCCTTCTACGGCGAGCCCGACATGCGCCGCTGGGAGCGCATCGTGCAGGCGATCCGCGCCCCTGAGGGCGAGGTGACGATCGCCGTCGTCGGCAAATACACGAACCTCCTCGACAGCTATAAGTCGCTGGCCGAGGCGCTGGCCCATGGCGGCATCGCGCATAATGTGAAGGTCCGCCTCGACTGGGTGGACAGCCAGATCTTCGAAGGCGGCGATGCGGAAGCGGTGAAGCGCCTCGAGGGCGTGCACGGCATCCTGGTGCCGGGCGGCTTCGGGGAACGCGGGACGGAAGGCAAGATCGAGGCGGTGCGCTTCGCGCGCGAGCGGAAGATCCCCTTCTTCGGCATCTGCTTCGGCATGCAGATGGCGGTGATCGAGGCGGCGCGGAACCAGGCGGGGCTCGCTGGCGCGAGCTCCACCGAATTCGGCCCCTGCGCCGAGCCAGTGGTGGGGCTGCTCACCGAATGGGCCCGCGGCAATGAGGTGGAGCGGCGCGCGGCCGGCGGCGATCTCGGCGGCACGATGCGGCTTGGCGCCTATGCGGCCGCGCTCGCGGAAGGCTCGCTGGTGCGGGCGGTCTATGATGGCGCGCCGGAGATCAAGGAGCGCCACCGCCACCGCTACGAGGTCAACGTCAACTACAAGGACCGGCTGGAGCAGGTGGGCTTGCGCTTCGCCGGCATGTCGCCGGACGGGTCGCTGCCCGAGATCGTGGAGCGGCCGGAGCATCCCTGGTTCATCGGCGTGCAGTTCCACCCGGAGCTGAAGTCGAAGCCCTTTGAGCCGCATCCGCTGTTCCGGGGCTTCATCGGCGCGGCAGTGCGCCAGGCGCGGCTGGTCTAGGGGCGCCGCCATGGACGAGAAGGCCCGTCTGAAGCGCTTCGCCTATGGTCTGGTGGCGACCATCATCCTGACGGTGATCGCCGGCGCGCTGTTCGGCACGCTCGGCGTCTCGCTGGCGCTGATGCTGGGCCTCTTGGTTACGCTGCTCGCCGGCGGCGGGCTATCGAAGAAAGGCTGAGCTTCACCTTTCGGCAAGCTGCGCCGTGTTTCCTGCCGCAATGCGAATCATGGTGGGCCAGGGCGGGGCCGAAATTTATCTCTATGAGCCCGGGGATTTCGTGAGGCTGTGCCGGGACGAGGATGGGCCGGTTGTGACGGCCCGCGCGGGCGATTGGGGGCGCGTCATTCGCGTGCATGCCGACGGCTCGCTCGACATCAAATTCGCCGGCTACAGCCGCCCGCGGGAGGCCGAGCTGGTCCGCGCCGTTGCGGTGCAGCGCAGCCGCGTCCAGCCCTGCGACGACCAGGGGCGGCCCCGGATGCGCAGCAACGCCGTGGTGTGGGACACGCACAAGGCGCGGTGAGGCGCGGCCGCGCAGGGCGCGGCGGCTCTTGCCGGGCCGGGCGGGCAGGGTTAAGCGCGCCGAAAGCCCTCGATCCGGAGCCCCCCCATGGCCGCCATCGCCGACATCATCGCCCGCGAGGTTCTCGACAGCCGCGGCAACCCGACCGTGGAGGCCGAGGTCGTGCTCGATACCGGCACGCGCGGCCGCGCCATCGTGCCCTCCGGCGCCTCGACCGGGGCGCATGAGGCGGTGGAGCTGCGGGACGGCGACAAGGCCCGCTACGGCGGCAAGGGCGTGCTGAAGGCCTGCGCCAATGTCGAAGGCGAGATCTTCGACGCGATCGGCGGCATGGACCCGACCGAGCAGGTCAAGATCGACGAGACGATGCTCGAACTGGACGGCACGCCGAACAAGGGCCGCCTTGGGGCAAATGCGATCCTGGCGGTGAGCCTGGCGACCGCGAAGGCCGCGGCGGCGGAGCTCGGCCAGCCGCTCTATCGCTATGTCGGCGGCGTCTTCGCCCGCACCCTGCCAGTGCCGATGATGAACATCATCAATGGCGGCAAGCATGCGGACAACCCGATCGACATCCAGGAATTCATGATCATGCCGGTGGCCGCCGGCACCATGGCGGATGCGGTGCGGATCGGCTCCGAGGTCTTCGCGCAGCTGAAAAAGGCCCTGCATGATGCCGGCCACAACACCAATGTCGGCGACGAGGGCGGCTTCGCGCCGAACATCGGCAGCGCAGAGGAAGCGCTGGCCTATATCGCCAAGGCCTGCGAGGCCGCTGGCCACCGCGTGGGGGAGGATATCGTCTTCGCGCTCGACTGCGCCGCGACCGAGTTCTTCCATGACGGCCGCTACAAGATGGATGGCGAGGGCAAAGTGCTCGATTCCGCTGGCATGGTGGACTACCTCGCCGGGCTCTGCGGCAAGTTCCCGATCGTCTCGATCGAGGATGGCATGTCGGAAGATGACTGGGCGGGCTGGAAGCTGCTGACCGACCGGTTGGGGGCGAAGGTCAACCTGGTGGGCGACGACCTATTCGTGACCAACACCGAGCGCCTGCGGCGCGGGATCGAGACCGGCACGGGCAATGCCATCCTGGTCAAGGTGAACCAGATCGGCACGCTGACCGAGACGCTGGAGGCGGTGGAGACCGCGCACCGCGCCGGTTACCGCGCGGTGATGAGCCACCGCTCGGGCGAGAGCGAGGATGCGACGATCGCCGACCTCGCCGTGGCCACGGATTGCGGGCAGATCAAGACCGGCTCGCTGTCGCGGTCGGACCGGACGGCGAAGTACAATCAGCTGATTCGGATCGAGCAGGAGCTGGGCTCCAGCGCGCGCTATGGTGGGCGGGCGGCGGTGCGGCGCTGAGCCTTTTTGGCAGCGCTCCAGCGCGCTTCGTTGAAATTTGCGCGCGGATAGCATCGTGACTCTGGACAGCGCGCGCGCGCTCTGATTCCTTGTGTGCGCGGCGCGGTTGAGGGGATCGCGTTTCGCGTGGCGTGAGCAGGGGGCTCTGGCGGGTTGGGTGACGATTTCGCCGTGAATGAGCGGGGCAGCGTGCGCGGATGGATCGCGCGGCGCCTGCGGGCCGCTGTGCTTCCGGTGCTGTTCCTCGCCTGCTGCGGCTATTTCGTCTGGCATGCCATCCATGGCGAGCGCGGGCTGCTGGCCAAGGATGAGCGGGCGGAGCGAATCACCCTGGCCGTGGCCGAGCGGGAGCGCGTGCAGGGCGAACTCGCGGCCATGGAACGGCGCGTGCAGGGCCTGCGCGGCGACCGGCTGGACCGAGACCAGCTTGAGGAACGGGCGCGGCAGCTGCTGAACATGATCGGCCGCGACGAGATCGTGATGCCCTACGGGCCGGAGCGCCGGCTCTTCTGACCTGCCAGTTGGCGCGGCCCCGGCATCGGGGGCGGCGCGCTTTTCCATCATATCGTTATCGTGATCGCCGTTCAGCGGTGCTGCCTTGGGCCTGCCCGGCCGCCGCGGCCGGCTAGGGGGCGGGGTCGGGCCCGCGCCGCGATCGGACTGCGGGGCGGTCTGGACTGGCCTCGCCAGCCTCCCGCGTAACCCCTTCATTCCGGCTGTAAGCCATTTATCCAGGCCGATCTGGCCCGTCGCGGGCGGGCATTTTGACGCCTCGGAAGGGCAGCAAAGCCCGAAAAAATGCGTTAACCGACTTTGGGTTAAATCTTCTACCGCATTGCACAATCAGCATTATTTGCCCGAAGGCGCCGCTTGCACCACGATACGCTGCCGCGTAGATCGGTGGTGTTGGGTTGAGCAAGGAGGATACGGGATGGCCGAAGCCGCCACCAGGAAGCCGCGTGGCAAGGGGGGCAAGGAGCCTTCCATCACGCGCGACCAGCTGCTCCGCGCCTATCGCGATATGCTGCTGATCCGCCGCTTCGAGGAGAAGGCCGGGCAGCTCTATGGCATGGGGCTCATTGGCGGGTTCTGCCACCTTTATATCGGCCAGGAAGCGGTCGTGGTCGGGCTGCAGCTCTGCCTGAAGCCCGGCGACCAGGTCATCACCTCCTACCGCGACCATGGCCACATGCTGGCCACCGGCATGGAGGCGCGCGGCGTCATGGCGGAGCTGACGGGGCGCATCGGCGGCTACTCCAAGGGCAAGGGCGGCTCGATGCACATGTTCAGCCGCGAGACGGGCTTCTATGGCGGCCATGGCATCGTTGGCGCGCAGGTGGCGCTCGGCGCGGGCCTCGCTTTCTCGAACTGGTACCGCGAGGACGGCCATGTCGCCGTCGCCTATTTCGGCGAAGGCGCGTCCAACCAGGGCCAGGTCTATGAGAGCTTCAACCTCGCCGCCCTGCTGAAGCTGCCCTGCATCTTCGTCATCGAGAACAACAAATACGGCATGGGCACTTCGGTGGACCGCGCCAGCGCGTCGAAGGACCTGTCGAAGAACGGCTCGCCCTGGGGTATCCCGGGCGAGCAGGTGAACGGCATGGATGTGATTGCCGTGAAGGAAGCGGGTGAACGCGCGGTCGCGCACTGCCGCGCCGGCAACGGCCCGTATCTGCTGGAGATGAAGACCTACCGCTACCGCGGCCATTCCATGTCCGACCCCGCGAAGTACCGCACGCGCGAGGAAGTGCAGAAGATGCGCGAGCAGTCGGACTGCATCGACACCGCGCGCAAGCTGCTGGTGGACGGCTACGCCGTGACCGAGGCCGAGCTGAAGGTCATCGACGACGAGGTGAAGGCCATCGTCCAGGACAGCGCCGACTTCGCCCAGACCTCGCCCGAGCCCGATGAGAGCGAGCTCTACACCGACGTGCTGATCCCCAGCGAAGCGATGGGTATGGGAGCGCGCTGACCATGACGCAGATCCTGATGCCCGCGCTGTCGCCCACCATGACGGAGGGCAAGCTTGCCCGCTGGCTGAAGAAGGAAGGCGACGCCATCAAGGCCGGCGACGTGATCGCCGAGATCGAGACCGACAAGGCGACCATGGAGGTGGAAGCCGTGGATGAGGGTACGCTCAGCCGCATCCTGGTGCCGGAGGGCACGGAGGCGGTCTCCGTCAACACGCCGATCGCCGAGCTGAATGGCGGTGCCGGTGCCGCGCGCGAGGTCGCGGCCCCGCTGCCGAAGGCCGAGGATGCCAATGCCGTCGCGGCCCGCAGCCTGGCGCAGAAGGCGGTCGCTGCGAGCGTCCCTGCCGTGCCGGTCGCTGCCGCCGAGAAGGATTGGGGCCCGACCAAGACCATGACGGTGCGCGAGGCTTTGCGCGACGCCATGGCCGTCGAGATGCGCGCCGATAAGGACGTGTTCCTGATCGGCGAGGAAGTCGGCCAGTATCAGGGCGCCTACAAGATCAGCCAGGGCCTGCTGGAAGAGTTCGGCCCGAAGCGCATCATTGACATGCCGATCACCGAGCATGGCTTCACCGGCATGGCGGTGGGCGCGGCGATGACCGGGCTGAAGCCGATCGTCGAGTTCATGACCTTCAACTTCTCGATGCAGGCGATCGACCACATCATCAACAGCGCCGCCAAAACGCTGTACATGTCGGGCGGCCAGCTCGGCTGCCCGATCACCTTCCGCGGCCCGAACGGCGCGGCGGCGCGCGTCGCGGCGCAGCACAGCCAGGAATACGCCTCCTGGTACGCGCATATCCCAGGCCTCAAGGTCATCGCGCCCTGGTCGGCGGCGGATGCGAAGGGGCTGCTGCGGGCTGCGATCCGCGACCCGAACCCGGTCATCTTCCTCGAGAACGAGATACTCTACGGCCAGAGTTTCGAATGCCCGACGGCGGATGATTTCGTCCTGCCGATCGGCCAGGCGAAGGTGGAACGCGAGGGGACGGATGTGACCCTGGTTTCCTTCTCGCTCACCGTCGGGCTTTGCATGCAGGCGGCCGAGGCGCTGGCGGCGCAGGGCATCAGTGCAGAGGTGATCAACCTCCGCACCATCCGCCCGCTCGACATCGCGACGATCGCGCGCAGCGTGCGCAAGACCAACCGCGTGGTCTCGGTCGAAGAGGGCTGGCCGTTTGCCGGCATCGGCTCCGAGATCGTGACGCAGGTGATCGAGCATTGCTTCGATGACCTCGACGCCCCGCCGGTGCGGGTCTGCGGCGAGGATGTGCCGATGCCCTACGCGGCGAACCTCGAGAAGCTGGCGCTGCCGCGGCTCGAGCAGGTCGTCGCGGCGGTGCGCAAAGTCACCTACAAGTAGGAGCGTGGCGCCCGATCGCGCAGCGCCGCAGGCGCGGAGCGTGAATCGGCCGCCCCGGGAGAAAGCAGATGGCAACGAACATCCTGATGCCCGCGCTCTCGCCCACCATGACGGAGGGCACGCTCGCGCGTTGGCTGAAGAAGGAAGGCGAGCAGGTCAAGGCCGGCGACATCATCGCCGAGATCGAGACCGACAAGGCGACGATGGAAGTCGAAGCCGTGGATGAAGGCATCCTTGGCAAGATCCTCGTCCCCGGCGGCACCGCGGCGGTGAAGGTGAACGACGTGATCGCCGTGCTGGTGGAGCCTGGTGAATCCGCCGATGCCGCACCGGCCGCGAAGCCCGCACCGGCTGCGCCGAAGCCGAGCGCCGCGCCGGCGGCCGCGCCCGTCGCTGCCGCGGTCCCGAACGGCCATGCTGCACCGGCGGGCGATCGCATCGCCGTCTCGCCGCTTGCGAAGCGGATGGCGAGCCAGGCTGGGCTCGACCTGTCGCGCGTGACGGGCAGTGGCCCGAATGGGCGGATCGTGAAGGCCGATGTGGAAGCCGCGCTCGCCAAGGGCCCGGCGCCGCAGGCCGCCGCCGCGCCGGCGCCCGCCGCTCGCGCACCGGCCGCGCCGATCAACACGGCCGCGCTCGGCGCCCACACCGCCGTGCCGCACAGCACGATGCGCAAGGTCATCGCGCGGCGGCTGTCGGAGTCCAAGCAGAACGTCCCGCATTTCTACGTCTCGATGGATATCGAGCTGGATGCGCTGTTGGCACTGCGCGGCCAGCTCAACGCGGCGTCGCCCAAGGATGGCGCAGGTGCGTTCAAGCTCTCGGTCAACGACATGATCATCAAGGCCGCGGCGGTCACGCTGCGCCGCCTGCCGAAGGTCAATGCGTCCTGGACCGAGGATGCGACGCTGCTCTACGACGATGTGGACATCTCGGTCGCTGTCTCGATCCCGGACGGGCTGATCACGCCGATCGTGCGCCAGGCCGACCGCAAGGGGCTTGTGGCGATCAGCGGCGAGATGAAGGACCTGGCCGCGCGCGCCAAGGCGGGCAAGCTGAAGCCCGAGGAATTCCAGGGCGGCGGCTTCTCGATCTCCAACATGGGCATGTATGGCGTGCGCGACTTCGCGGCCATCATCAACCCGCCGCAGGCCGGCATCCTCGCCGTCTCGGCTGGCGAGCAGCGGCCGGTGGTGAAGGACGGTCAGCTGGCCATCGCCACCGTGATGACCTGCACGCTGTCGGTGGATCACCGCATCGTGGATGGTGCGCTGGCCGCGGAGTGGATCGCGGAGTTCAAGCGCATCGTCGAGAATCCGCTGTCGCTGATGCTGTAGGCGATGGGTCTCCGTCTCCGCGATGCCGGGCTGGAGGACCTTGACTTGGTCCTCCACTTCATCCGCGCGCTCGCGGATTACGAGAAGCTCGCGCATGAGGTGAAGGCGGATGCGGCGACCCTCGGGCGGTTCCTGTTCGAGGAACCGCGCCGGGCGGAAGCGCTGATCGCGGAATGGGACGGAAGGCCGGTTGGCTTTGCCGTCTGGTACTACAGCTTCTCGACCTTCCTCGGGCGCCCGTCGCTCTATGTGGAGGATGTCTTCGTGGAGCCGGCGATGCGGGGGAAGGGGATCGGCAAGGCGGTCTTCGCGCATCTCGCGGCGCGGGCGTTGGCGCAGGGCTGCGGGCGGATGGAGTGGTCGGTGCTGGATTGGAACGCGCCCTCCATCGCCTTCTATCGCAGCCTCGGCGCGAAGCCGCGCGAGGGCTGGACGTTGCAGCAACTCACCGGCGAGGCGCTCTCCGCGCTCGCCGCAGCTCAAGGATAAGAAGCATGGCCGAGAGCTTCGACATCGTGGTGGTGGGCGGCGGGCCCGGCGGCTATGTCGCGGCGATCCGCGCCAGCCAGCTCGGCATGAAGACCGCGCTGGTTGAGCGCGAAAATCTGGGCGGCATCTGCCTCAACTGGGGCTGCATCCCGACCAAGGCGCTGCTGCGCGCGAGCGAGATCAACCACCTTCTCCACACGCTCGACCAATACGGCTTCGCCGCCGACAATATCCGCTTCGACTTCCAGAAGGTGATCAAGCGCAGCCGCGGCGTGGCGGGCCAGCTGTCGGCCGGCGTGAAGCACCTGATGAAGAAGAACAAGGTTTCGGTGTTTGACGGCCACGGGAAGCTCGCGGGCAGGGGCAAGGTCGCGGTCACCAAGGACGGCAAGGCGGTCGCTGAGATCGCCACGAAGCACATCATCCTGGCCACCGGCGCGCGCGCGCGCGTCATCCCCGGCATGGAGCCGGATGGCAAGCTGATCTGGTCCTACCGGGAAGCGATGACGCCGGCGGCGATGCCGAAGTCACTGATCGTCGTAGGCTCGGGTGCGATCGGCAGCGAATTCGCCAGCTTCTATCTGAACATGGGCGCGCAGGTGACGCTGGTGGAGGTAATGGACCGCATCCTGCCAGTCGAGGACGAGGAGATCTCGGGCTTCGTCCAGAAGGCCTTCGCCAAGCAGGGGATGAAGATCCTGACCGGCGCGAGGGTGCAGGGCGTGCGCAAGGGCGCCGATAACGTCACCGCCGTGATCGAGGCGGGCGGCAAGGTGCAGGAGATCACCGCCGATCGCCTGATCTCCGCCGTCGGCATCGTCGGCAATGTCGAGGATCTCGGCCTCGAAGGCACGAAGGTGAAGGTGGATCGGACGCATGTCGTCACCGACGCCTTCGGCAACACCGGCGAGCCCGGCGTCTATGCCATCGGCGACCTGACCGGCGCGCCCTGGCTCGCGCATAAGGCGAGCCATGAGGCGATCATCACGGTGGAAGCCATCGCCGGGAAGCATCCGCATGCGATGGATGTGCTGAACATCCCCGGCTGCACCTATTGCCGCCCGCAGGTGGCCAGCGTCGGCCTGACGGAGAAGCGCGCCAAGGAGCTTGGCCACGAGGTCCGCGTCGGTCGCTTCCCCTTCATCGGCAATGGCAAGGCCATCGCGATGGGCGAGCCGGAAGGGCTGGTGAAGACCGTCTTCGACGCCAAGACCGGCGAGTTGCTGGGCGCGCATATGGTTGGGCCGGAGGTCACCGAGATGATCCAGGGCTACGGCATTGCCCGCACCCTGGAATCGACCGAGGCCGAGCTGATGCACACCGTCTTCCCGCACCCCACGGTGTCGGAGACGATGCACGAATCCGTCCTGGATGCGTATGGCCGCGTCATCCACATCTGATTGGCGCCGCCTGAACCAGGCGAACTGGGACGAGCGGACCGCCGCCCATCTTGGCCCGCGCGGCTACGACCTGTCGACGCACCGCGCCGGGCGAGGCTGGCTCGACCCGATGGTGGAAGCCGCGATTGGCGACGTCGCAGGCCTGTCGGTCCTGCACCTGCAATGCCATGTCGGCCATGACAGCG
>JBJOMW010000007.1:0-161323 GCA_046052145.1 Pseudomonadota bacterium | reverse complement strand
GCGAAGCAGGGGTTGAAGTGGCGCCCCATGCTCCAGTGGCACCAGGCGAGCCATTCGATGCCCTTGATGCGCTGCGCCGGATTGCGCGGCAGCAGGCCGCTCTCCGGCGCGGCTTCGGCGAACCATTGGATGATCGCCGGCGCCTCAGTGATCACGGTGCCGTCCGGCAGTTGCAGTGCCGGCACCTCGCCCTTCGGGTTGAGGGCGAGGTAGTCCGGCTTGCGATGATCACCTGCGCGGAGCGAGATGAAGCGCAGCTCGAAGGGCAGGCCGGAGACCGCCGCCACCTGGTGCGCCAGCGTCCCCGAGGTGAAGGTCGAGGTCCAGAGGACCGGCCTGTCCATCGGCTGCGCCGCCATCAGGCCGCGAGCCCTTCCTGCGCCAGCGCCCGCTGCACGGCGGGCCGCGCCAGCATCGCCTTCAGATGCGCATCCAGCGCCGGCGGCAGCGTCAGGCCCGAGCGGCGCGTGGCCCAGAACTCGACGAAGAACAGCGCGGCGTCAGCGACCGAATAGCCCGAGGACAGCGCCCAGGTCCCGCCATGCCAGCCCTTCTGCAGGACGTCGAAATACTTCACGGCGTTCTGCTTGCCGGTCTCGATGACCTTCGGGTGGTCCTCCTCGCGGAGGGCGAAATTGGCGGGGCGGAACTGGCGGGTGAAGGCCTGCGGATGGATCGTGCCGCAGACGTAATCCAACATCTCCAGGCAGCGCGTCTCGCCCTCGAGATCGGCGGGGACCAGGCCGGCCGCCGCGTTCGACTTCCCAAGCCACAGCGCGATCGCCGGGAATTCCGTCAGCACCTTGCCGTCGCCGCGATCGAGCGCCGGCACCTTCGACTTCGGGTTCACCGCCACGAAGTCTGGCTTGTGCTGCGCGCCATCCTTCAGCGCGACGAGCGCGAGATCGTAGGGCTTGCCGATCTCCTCCAGGATGATGTGGATGCCGAGCGAGCAGGCGCCGGGCGAGTAGAAGAGCTTCACGGTCGTTCTCCCTGAGGATGCTGCGTTGTAGGGGGTTGCGGGGGCAGGATGCCAGTCCCCCGGACGTCCCGCGTGGCGATCCATCTGGGCCGCCCCCTCTTGGCCCGGTGCGGCGCCCGGCCCAATCTGGTGATGGAGGAAACCGCCATGCCCATCCGCCGTCGCCACCTGCTGGCCGCTGTTCCGGCGCTTGCTTTGCCGCGCGCAGTCCGGGCACAGGACGCTTTCCCGAACCGCACCGTCAGCATCGTCGTGCCCTTCCCGCCGGGCGGCGGCACGGATGTGCTCGCGCGGCTGCTCGGCCAGCATTTCCAGGAGGCGTGGCGGCAATCCGTCGTCATCGAGAATCGCGGCGGTGCGGCGGGTCGCATCGGCCTGCAGCAGGTCCAGCGCGCGCAGCCGGATGGCCACACGCTGATGGTCACCTCCACCGGCGGCATCATGGGGCTGGCCGGCCCCGGCGGCGCACGGCCCTTCGCGGTGCGGGACGAACTCACGCCCATCAGCCTGGTCACCGCGCCCGCCTATGTGATTGCGGTGAACCCCTCGCTCGGCGTGCGCGATGTTGCGGGGCTGATCGCGCTCGCCAAGGCGCGGCCGGGCGCGCTGGCCTTCGGCAGTTCCGGCACCGGCGCGGCGAGCCATCTGGCGGCGGAGCTGTTTGCCTCCATGGCCGGGATCGAGATGCTGCATGTGCCCTATCGCGGCACCGGCCCCGCGCTGAACGACCTGATCGGCGGGCGCATCCAGCTGATGTTCGCGCCGCCGCAGACGGTTGCCGCCGCGGTGCAGGCCAACGCCGTGGTGAATTTGGCCGTCACCGCCGAGCGCCGCACCGACCTGCTCCCCGGCCTGCCGACGGCGGCCGAGAGCGGGCTGCCGGGCTATTCCGCTGTCGGCTGGTTCGGCCTGTTCGGCCCGAAGGGCATATCGCAGGCGCTGGCTGAGCGCATCTCCGCCGAAGCCGCGCGCGGCCTCAACACCGCCGATACGCGCACGCGCATGGCACCGCTTGGCGCCGAGCCGGAGCCGATGACGCCCGACGATTTCACCCGCTATGTGGACGCCGATATCGCCAAGTGGCAGCGCGTCGTCCGCGAACGCGGCATCACACTGGAGTAGCGAAGACGATGATCAGGTTGGCGACGTTTCTCTCGCCCGGCGATGTGCGCCCAAGGCTTGGCGCGGTGGAGGGCGAGGAGATGCTCGACCTCACCGCGGCGCATGGGCGTGGCTGGGACATGCGGCGCGCGCTGCTGCTGCCGATCGCGGAGCTGCGCGGCTTCGTCGCGGCGGCGAAGCTGCGCCTGAAGCTGGCAGAGTGCCACCTGCTGCCGCCGATCCCGGACCCGGGCAAGATCTTCTGCGTCGGCAAGAACAGCAAGGTGCACCGCGCCGAGCTGGTCGCGCAGGGCATGCTGAAGGAAGACCCGCAGGAGCCGACGAGCTTCGTCAAGCTGACCGAGACCCTGGTCGGTGATGGCTCGCGGGTGGTGCGCCCCGACGGCATCTCCACCTTCGACTACGAGCCGGAACTGGCCTTCATCGTCACGAAGCGCGCCTTCCAGGTCCCGCGGGAGCGTGCGCGCGACTATGTCGGCGCGATCACAGTCCTCAACGACCTGACGGCGCGGGAGATTCAGAAGCAGGAGGTGCAGCTTGGCACCAAGTTCTGGGTCTCCAAGAACATGCCGGGCTTCACGCCGGTCGGCCCCTATGCCGTGCCGTTGGCGGAGATCGCCGATCCCTATGATCTGTGGCTGACCTGCGAGGTGAATGGGCAGCAACGCCTGCGCGTGAACACCGACGAGTACATCCACCGGATCGAGGGCATCATCGCCCATTTCAGCCGCTTCATGCCCTTCGAGCCGGGCGACGTCATCGCCACCGGCGCACCGCGGGGCACCGCGATCGGGCATCCGAATGCGGCGGAGCTTTATCTGAAGCCGGGGGATGTCTGCGTCGCCGGTCTCGAAGGCGTGATGCGGATCACCACGCACATCGTCGCGCCCGGCGGCGCGTGAGCCCAGCCCGGGTGTAGGCTTCCCTCCTCACGCATGAGGAGGGAAGCCATGCCTGCGACGAGACGCCACGCCGTCCGCCTGCTTGCCGCCGCCGCCACCATCGGCGTCGCAATGCCAGGATCCGCGCGCGCGACCACGCGCGCCGAGATCGACGCCAATGTCGCCGCCGCGCTCGGCCGGCTGCGCAGCATGTCGAATGCTGAGCCGCTGCTGCGGGCTTCCGTTGCGCAGCTGATCTTCCCGCGCATCCTCAGCGGCGGCTTCATCCTCGGCGGGCAGTATGGCGAAGGCGCGCTGCTCCGCGGTGGCGTGACGGCCGGCTATTACAGCATCGCCGGCGCGTCCTTCGGGCTGCTGGCCGGCGCGCAGACGGCGGGGCTCGCGATGTTCTTCATGCGGGAGGACGCGCTCACCGCGCTCCGCAGCGCGGGTGGGTGGGAGATCGGCACCGGGCCTTCGGTGGTGGTGCTGAATGCCGGGGTGCAGGCGAATGTCACCTCCAGCACGCTGACGGAGCCGGTCTATGCGATCAGCTTCAACCAGCAGGGGCTGATGGCGGCGCTGGCGATCAACGGCAGCAAGATCACAGCCTTCGCGCCCGAAGGCTGAGCAGCCGCTGCGCTACACCCGCCAGCGGCGGTGCTGCCACAGCCACTGGTCGGGGTGTTCGCGGATCCAGCCCTCGATGATGTCATTGATGGCCTGGGTCGCGGCGTCGATATCCACCTGACCGCGCGCATCGCGCGGCAGGTGGACTTCCTCTGTCATCTCCAGCCGGAAGCGGTTGCCGGGCAGGCGGATGGCGCGCGCGCCATGCACGGGGCAGTCGAAGCGCCGCGCGAGGCGCGCCAGCAGCGGGTTGGCGCTGGCGGCACGGCCGAGGAAGCGGATGCGCGGGCCGCGGCCGAAGCGCTGATCCACCAGCATGCCGAGATGCAGCCCGGCATCGAGCGCTTCCATCATGCGGATGGGCGCGGTGGTGCCGGCCGGGATCAATTCGCCCATCACGTCGCGGCGCATGCGCAGCACGTCGCGCGCGATGCGCGGGTTGTTCGGCGTGCGGTAGAGCGCGGCGGACGGCAGGCCGTAGCTTTTCGCGGCGACCGCGGGCAGTTCCCAATTCGCCAGATGGGCTGCGAAGAAGATCGCGGGCTTGCCGTCCTCGCGCAGCTGCACGAAGCGGGCGATGCTGTCCTCGGGGATCTCGATGCGGCCGGTGTTCGGGTGTTCGGGGTCGAAGTCGAAGATATCGCCCATATGGACGTATTCGGCCGCGGTCCGGCCGAGATTCTCCCAGGCGCCGCGGAGGATGGCAGCGCGCTCGGCGGGTGTCTTCTCCGGGAAGCTGGCTTCGATGTTCTCGCGCGCGATGCGATGGGCCGGCGTCAGCGGCCCGAGCAGCCGCGCGCCCGCGCCACCGAGATTCGAGGCGCGATCAGGGCCAAGGGCGCGCACCAGCGCGAAAGTGCCCCGCACAAGTGCGGCGAGCGCTTCGTCGCCTAGCCGTTGGAGACGGCCGGCCATGTCAGAGGGTTACAATGATCTTCCCGAAGACGCGGCGGGATTCCAGCCGCTCCAGCCCTTCGGAGAAGCGATCGAGCGGCACGACAGTATCCAGCACCGGTCGGATGCCGGACGCCATCTTCGCGACCGCGTTGCGCACATTCTCGATCCGGCAGCCGAAGCTGCCGAAGATGTGCAGCTGGCGCTGGAAGATCATCATCAGATTGGTGTCGGCGCTGACGCCAGAGGTGGAGCCGCAGGTCACCAGCCGCCCGCCCATGCGCAAGCTGAGCAGCGAGGCCGCCCAGGTCGCAGCCCCCACATGCTCGAACACCACATCCACGCCGCGCTTGTCGGTGACGCGCCGCGCGACAGTCGAGAAATTCTTCTCGGCGTAGTTCACCACATGATCGGCGCCGAGTTCCTTCGCCTTGGCGCATTTCTCATCATCGCCGGCGGTCGCGATCACCGTGCAGCCAAGCGCCTTGGCCGCGCGGATCGCGACCGAGCCGATGCCCGAGCCCGCCGCCTGGATCAGAATGGTCTCGCCCGGCTGCAGCTTCGCATTGTCGAACAGCATGTGCTCGACCGTGCCGAAGGTGACGGTGGAGCACGCCGCATCCTCGAAGGTGACGCTGGCCGGCACCTTCACCAGCGTCCGCGCCGGCCAATTGGCCAGCTCCCGCGCGAAGCCGTCGATGTGGAAGCCTGCGACGCCCTGGACGTTCTCGCAGAGATTGTCGCGGCCTGAGGTGCAGGCGTGGCAGGTGCCGCAGGTGCGCGCGCCATAGGGCGTCGCACGGTCGCCGATGGCCCAACCCGTCACGCCCTCGCCAATCGCCACCACCTCGCCCGAGGCTTCGGCGCCGACGGTCAGCGGCAGCTGGCGCTGCGCGAAGGCCATGCCGCGCCAGCCCCAGACATCGATGTGGTTGAGCGAGACGGCGCGGACGCGGATCTGGATCTCGCCTGGGCCCGGCGGGGGCGGGGGCGCCATCTCCTCCAGCCGCAGGTCGCGGTCGCCATGCAGCCGCAGCGCGCGCATCAGGCGGGTTCTCCCGAGATCACGAGACAGACATTCTGCCCGCCGAAGCCGAAGCTGTTGGACAGCACATGCGTCACCTTCGCCGCGCGCGCCGTGTTCGGCACCACGTCGAGCGTGATGGCCGGGTCCGGCTCCTCGTGGTTGATGGTGGGCGGTAGCAGCTGGTTCCGGATGGTCAGCAGGCTGAACACCGCCTCGATCGCGCCGGCCGCGCTCAGCGTGTGGCCGAGCATCGATTTGTTGGAGGAGATCGGCGGCGCGCTTTCGCCGAAGACGGCGCGCAGGCCGAGCGTCTCCATCTTGTCGTTCTCGGGCGTCGAGGTGCCATGCGCGTTGACATAGCCGATCGCGCTGGGCTCGAGCCCCGCATCGGCGATGGTGTTGCGCATCGCGCGGATGATCGCCTCGCCCGAGGGGTTGGAGCGGGTGCGGTGGAAGCTGTCGGATTTCTCGCCGCAGCCGCGGATGAGGCCCAGCACATTGGCGCCGCGTGCGCGGGCGTGTTCCAGGCTTTCCAGCACCAGGCAGGCCGCGCCCTCGCTCATCACGAAGCCATCGCGCGACTTCTCGAAGGGCCGTGCGGCCTTGGCCGGGTCGTCATTGCGCGTGGACAGCGCCGAAAGCAGGGAGAAGCGGATCAGCGCCTCTGGCTGCACCGTGCCATCCGCGCCGATGGCGAGCGCGGCCTCAGCCTCGCCGCGGCGGATCGCCTCGACGCCGAGCTGGATCGCGGAGGCGCCGGTGGCGCAGGCGGTGGAGATGGCAATGGGTGCGCCGCGCGTGCCGAAGCGCGCGGCCAGCTGCTCGCCGACGCCAGCGAAGGCGGCGAGTTCATACATCTCGTCCCAATTCGCAGCGGCCTCGATCAGCGCCGGGTAGAGCGGTGCTGCGGGGGCGGCGCGCGCGGCCAGGCGGAAGCGATACGCCCACTCGGTCTCGACCGGCGGCATGCCGAGCATCAGCGGGCCCGGGAAGCCGCCCTTGTCGAACCCTGCCTGCGCCAGCGCTTCCTCTGCCACCAGGGTCGCGTAGCGCGCGACGCGCTGGGAGGAGGTCATCGCCCCGGTGTCCTCGCCGGGCAGTTCGACCGTGCCGGCGATGGTCGTGCGCAGATGCTCGGTCGGGAAGCGGGTGATGCGGCGGATGCCCGAGCGGCCGGCGGTCAGCGCCGCCCAGTTGTCGGCCACGCCAAGGCCAAGCGGCGTGACGACGCCGATGCCGGTCACCGCTACGAGCGGCCGGCCGGCATGGTCCGTGAAGCGGCTCATGGCTGCTCCCCCGCCGGGATCTGCGCCAAATGCGCCATTGCCTCGCCGCGCCAGGCGGCGAAGCCGGTGACGAGGATGTCGGAGGGCGCGGCCTCCAGCGGCGCTTCGAGAGCTTCCAGCGGCGCCGGGAAGACGCCGGCCGAAAGGCAGAGCGCGGCGAGCGCGACATTGGCCGGGAAGGTTGCCTCCGCGCCCCAGCCGATGCGGCTGCCCGTCGCGCGGACTGCCAGCGGCTGGTAGAGTCCGCCTAGTACTTCGCGCTCCAGCACGGTCGCCGTGGCGGCGCCTGAGCAGCCGGAGATCACCGGCAGGCGCCCGGCGCCAAGGCGCGGCGCGATGCGCCGGAAGGCCTGGGCCATCGCCTCGTGTCCCGTGTCGGCCGCGCTGCGGCGGGCCTGGCCGGTGGCGATCGCGCCGAGCCGGGCGAGGCCCTTCGCGCCGCGGGCGCGCGCGCCGGCTTCCGTCTCCAGCACCAGGAAAGCGGCCTGGGTGCCGGTGACCGCACCCGGCGCATCCTCGCGCGAGAAGACGGGCGCCCAAGGGCCGCGGCGCAGCAGCCCGCCCGCGTGATAGAGCAGCAGCATGTCCCAGCGCGCCGCGCTGTAGGCGCCGCCGACGAGGGCGATACGGGAGGACCCCTCCGCCAGCCTTGCGGCCGCGATGCGCACCGCGTCGGCGCCGGCCTGTTCCTCGCCCATGAAGGTGCGGGACGCGCCGGTGACGCCGTGCACGATGGAGATATTGCCCGCGAGCAGATTGGACAGCTGCGCCAGGAACAGGGTCGGGCGCAGGCCGCTGGCCAGCATCTCGTTCAGCTTCACCGCGGCCTCGGCCGGCGGCAGCGGGGCGAGCGCCGAGAGCACCTGGTCGTCGAGGGCGATGTCGCGCTCCCCGCCGCCGGCGGCGACGATCAGGTCCATATCGGCGACCAGCTCGCGCGCGCCGGCATCGTCGATCGCCAGCCCCGCGGCATAGGTGCCCAGCCGCTGCCAGGTCTCCATCTGGCGCTGGTCGCCCTTCTTCGGGATCTGCCGATCGAGCTCGAGCGCCGGGCCCGGATGAACGGCGAAGGGCGTGAAGGTGGCGTCGTCCAGCGCCGGCGGCGCGGCGGAGCCGAGCGCAGCCAGATGCGCCGCGCGGCCTTCGCCGGCGCAGGACACCAGGCCGATGCCGGTGATCCAGATGTCGTTGGCAGCCATGCGTCAGGCGTGTCCGGGCAGGCCGATGCGGCGCGCCGTGTCGCGCATCATCGCCTCCAGCTCGGGGGCGGGGAAGGGCATCACGCGATAGGTGATCTCGGCATCCGCCACGCGCTTGCCGGCGGCCTCGATGCGGGCCGCGACCACGGCATAGCCGGAGCCGTCATGGACCAGGCTAGCCTGGACGGTGAGTTCCGCCCCCGGCGTCACGAAGCCGCGGAACTTCGCCTCATTCACCTTCGACAGGAAGGGCATGCGGGTCAGGTCGTTCAGGGCCAGCAGCAGCCAGCCACCGGTCTGGGCCATGGTTTCCACCATCAGCACGCCGGGCAGAATCGGGTGGCCGGGGAAATGGCCTTCGAAGACCGGGCTTGCGTCCGGGACCGTGGAGGCGACGGTGATGTCGCCGTCGCCGAGGGCAACGACGCGGTCAACCATCTGGAAGTATTCGAGCCGCATGGCGGCCTGGTGCCTCCGCGGGGTCGGGTTGTCTCAGCCGCCGGCCTGCTTCGCCGCGACCAGTTCCTCGATCCGCTGGGCCAGGTTGCCCATGACGAAGTACTGCTCGGCCGGGGCCTTGCCGGCATTCACTTCCTGCGTCCAGGCCTCGACCGGGACCTTGATGCCGAAGGCCTTGTCGATGGCGAAGACGATGTCGAGGAAGTCGAGGCTGTCGATCCCGAGATCGTTGATGACATGCGCCTCCGCCGTGATCTTTTCGGCGGGCACTTCGCTGTTCTCGGCGATGATGTCTCGGATGCGGTCGAACACCGGCGACGTCATGGGGCAGGCTCCGGGCGGACGGGAAGGGGCCTCTTGGCCCGATCGGGCCGGATTGTCCAGGGCCAGGGGTGCCAGGGGTTGGGGGGAAGGTGGGCGGCCAGGGTGCGGCGGCGTGCCAGCCCGCCCTCGGGCCCGATGCCGGCCCCGGGCCCCTTTAATCCTGACGGGAACATGACGAGATGGTCATGAATGCGATGCCGCGCCGGGGGGAGAGGCGCGGCCGCAAGCTGGGAGAGCCCTTCGTGATCCGACGCCGCCCGCTGGCCAGCCTTCTGGCCGCTGCCCTGCCCGCCGCCGCCCTGGCCGCTGCCCTGGCCCTGCCCGCCAGCGCCCAGCCGGCCCGGACGCTGACCATCGGCATGGGTGGGGCGCCGACGGGCTACGACCCGCATTTCCACTCGACCAACAACAACAACGCGCAGTTGCGCCAGATCTTCAACCCGCTGATCGACATCGACACCCAGGGCCGGGTCTTCGGCGTGCTGGCCGAATCCTGGCGTCTGGTGGACGAGCTGACCTGGGAGTTCCGCCTGCGGGAGGGCATCCGCTTCCATGACGGCACGCCCTTCTCGCCCGAGGATGTCGCCTTCACCATTGCGCGCGTCCCGACCATCCCGAACAGCCCCGGCCCCTTCACCGTCCAGGTCCGCCCGATCAGCCGGGTGGAGGTGGTGGATGCACGGACGGTCCGCCTGCACACCAGCGCGCCCACCCCGTTCCTCGATCGTGACATCGCCCAGGTGATGATGCTGTCGCGGACCATCCACGCGAATGCGCAGCTGGCCGACTTCAATGCCGGCCGCGCCCTGGTCGGCACCGGCGCCTACCGCCACGTTGCGCTGGCGCTCGGCGAGCGGCATGAGATCGCGCGCAACCCGGATTTCTGGGGCCCGCGCCCGGCCTGGGACCGGGTGGTGACGCGCTTCATCACCAATCCCGGCGCGCGCTCCGCCGCGCTGCTGGCCGGCGATGTGGACCTGATCGACGCGGTGCAGGTGACGGATGTGCAGCGCCTGTCTGCCGATCCGCGCATCGCCCTGTTCGCAACGGACAGCAACACCACCGCCTTCATGTTCCCTGATGCGGCGCGCGACAACCCGCCGCACATCACCGACAAGCAAGGCAATCCGCTGGCCCGCAACCCGCTGCGCGACCTGCGCGTGCGCCAGGCCATCAGCCTGGCCATGCCGCGTGAGGCCATCGTGGACCGGCTGATGGTCGGCCAGGGCTCGCCGGCAGAGCAGATCGCCTCTCGCGCGCTGCCCGACCGGGCGCAGGGGATGCCCGCCTTGCCCACCGACCTCGCCCGTGCCCGCGCCTTGTTGCGGGAAGCCGGCTACCCGGACGGATTCCGCATGACCATCCACGGGCCGAACGGCTTCATCGTGGGCGATTCCGACATATTGCAGGCGGTGGCGCAGGCGCTGACGCGCATCGGCATCGAGACCCGCGTCGAGGTGATCCCGCCCGCCCCCTTCTTCACGCGGGCCACGGCACGGGAGTTCAGCTTCTTCTTCTCGACCTTCACCGCCAACACCGCGGCGGTGATGCTGCGCCAGGTGGTGATGACGCGCGATGCGCAGACCGGCTTCGGCGCCTTCAACCGCGGTCATTACTCCAACCCCGCCGTGGACACGCCGCTCGCCGAGGCGCTGCGCACCATGGACGAGGCGCGGCGCAACGCGCTGGTCGGGCAGGCGATGCGCGCGGCGGTGGACGACCTCGCCGTCATCCCGCTGATGTATGTGCGGGTGAATTGGGCGGGGATGCGGAACAAGGTGCGCTACGACGCGCACCCCTCCTGGTTCACCAACGCGCTGCTCGCTGCGCCGGTGGAGTGATGGCCCAACGGGGAGGGCCCTGGCCCTCCTCCTGCGGTGTCCTACCCCTCGGGCTGCACGCCCGACACGCGCACCAGCTCCCGCCAGGTCGCGCGCTGTTCCTGCATGATCTCCAGGAAGCGCGCGCGGCTGTTGGGGAAGGGCGCATTGCCCCCGCGCGCGAGGGTCTCGGTCATGGCCGGCGTGGCGATTGCGGCGTTGATCGCGGCATGCATCCGGTCCGCGATCGCATCCGGGATACCCTTCGGGCCGACCACCGCCGAGAAGCTCGGCAGGTTGTAGTCGGCGACGCCTTGCTCCTGCACCGTCGGGAATTCGGGCGCGAGCGGCCAGCGCGTCGGGTTCGTCACCGCCAGCGCCCGCACCTGACCGGCGCGCACGGACTGGATGATGCCGGAGAAACTGTCGAACACGACCTGGATGTTGCCCGCAATGAGGTCGGCCAGCGCCGGTGCCGCGCCGCGATAGGGCACATGCGTCAGATCCACGCCGGTGCGCGCCATGAACAGCACGCCCAACATGTGGTTCGCGCCCCCCGCGCCGGCCGAGCCGAAGTTCAGCCGCCCCGGATTGGCGCGCGCATAGGCGATCAGCTCCTGGATGTTGCGGATCGGCAGGCCGGGATGGACGCAGACCATGGCGGTGCCGCTGGCGAAGGTGGCGATATGGGTGAAATCGTCCACGCCCTCATAGCCCGGGCTGCGGAACAGCAGCGGCGCGCCGAGGTGGCTGGACGGGCTCGACATCATGATCGTGTAGCCATCCGGCGCCGACTGGGCGACATGCGCGGTGCCGATCGTCCCGCCCGCGCCGGCGCGGTTGTCCACGACAACCGGCACGCCAAGCGCCTCCTGCAGCACCTGCGCCTGTTGGCGGCCGGCGATGTCGCTCGCCCCGCCTGGTGGGTAGGGCACGACCAGGCGGATCGGGCGGTTCGGCCAGCCGCCCGTGCCCTGGGCGAGTGCAGGAGCTGCCAGCGGCAAGGCGGGCAGGGCGGCGAGCAGGCTACGACGGCGCATCATCGGCGATGTCTCCCGAACCCCTGAGCCGGGCCACACCCGGCTCCATCCAGATGGGCGACAGACAGCAAGGAAGATTCCCTCGCCGCGCGCAAGCCTCTTTCGCGCCCGCGGCCCCTGGTCGCGGCGCCATGCCCCGCGCACACTGCGCGCCACGGCAAGGAGATGCGTGATGGACTACCGTAAGCTGGGTGCCAGCGGCCTGAAGGTTTCGCCGCTCTGCCTCGGCGCCATGATGTTCGGCGACGCGACGACGGAGGCCGACGCCAAGCGCATCGCCGCCCATGCCAAGGATGCGGGCATCAACCTGATCGACACCGCCAACACCTATGCCGGTGGCCGGTCGGAGGAGATCACGGGCCGCATCGTAAAGGCCGCGCGGAGTTGGTGGGTGGTGGCGACGAAACTGGGCAACCCCGCCGGCAAGGGGCCGAATGACCGCGGCCTGTCGCGCCGGCACTGCTTCGACGCGGTGGAGGCGAGCCTCGGCCGCCTGGGGATCGAGACGATCGACATCCTCTATTTGCACAAGGAAGACCACACGACGCCGCTGGCTGAGACGGTGCGCGCGCTCGCCGACCTCGTCGGGCAGGGGAAGATCCTGCATTTCGGCGTCTCCAACCACCGCGCCTGGCGCGTGGCGGAGATCTGCCGGCTTTGCGACGAGATGGGCATCGACCGGCCCATCGTGAGCCAGCCGCTCTACAACGCGCTGAACCGCCAGGCTGAGACGGAGCACCTGCCGGCCTGCGCCCATTATGGTCTGGGCGTCGCGCCCTATTCGCCGCTGGCCCGCGGTGTGCTGACTGGCAAATACGCCACCCAGGACGCGCCGGCGCCCGAGAGCCGCGCGGGCCGCGCCGACCGGCGCATGATGGAAACCGAGTTCCGCCCCGAGAGCCTGCGCATCGCGCAGGTGCTGAAGGCCCATGCCGAGGCCCGCGGCATCACGCCCGGCCAGTTCGCCCTCGCCTGGCTGCTGAACAACCGCCTTGTCACCGCCCCGATCGCCGGGCCGCGGACGATGGAGCAGTGGCAGGAGTATCTCGGCGCGCTCGACTACCGCTTCACGGCAGAGGATGAAGCGCTGGTGGATGGGCTTGTCATGGCGGGCCATCCCTCGACGCCGGGCTACAACGATCCGCAATACCCGATCGAGGGCAGGCCCGTCCGGACGGGTGCGTAAGGGAGGGCCGTCCCTTACTGCATCAGCGGCGTCTGCGCTGGGGCGAGCCCGACCCGGCGCGGCCTTCGCAGGCGGGTGGCGGCCGGGCGGGGTGACCCTGGACAGGCCGAGGGGCTCTGCCGCATTGTCCGGCCACCATTCCACCGGGAGGCGATTGAAAAATGAACATGATGAGCTTCCGCGCCGTGCTGCGCGGGGCGGTCTGCGCCCTGGCGATCAGCGCTGCCGTGCCGGCCGGCGCCACCACCTTCACCTGGGCGACCGCGAACGACATCCTCGGCCTCGACCCGCATGCCAACAACCATGGCGTGACCAACGCCATGAAGAGCAACGTCTATGAGCCGCTGGTCCGCCGCGAGGCCGATGGCAGCCTGGCCGCCGCGCTCGCCGAGCGCTGGGAACAGCCGAACCCGACCACCTGGCGCTTCCACCTGCGCCAGGGCGTGCGCTTCCACGACGGCACGCCGCTGACCGCGGCCGATGTCGTGATGTCGGCCGAGCGCGTGCGCCAGAACGACATGGCCTACACGCTGCAGTCGGTGACCGCCGTGCGCGCCGTGGATGACCACACGGTCGAGATGGAAACGCGCGGGCCGAACCCGATCCTGCTGCAGGATCTGACGCTGTTCTTCATCATGAGCCGCAACTGGGTCCAGACGAACAACGCGATGGCCGTCGCGCGCGCCGGCCAGGCGGGTGCCAACACCGCCTTCGCGCAGCTCAATGCCATGGGCACCGGCCCCTTCCGCGTGACCGAGCGCGTGGCCGATGAGCGCACGGTGCTGGTGCCGAACCCGAACTACTGGGGCGCGGCGAATATGAACCACGGCATCACCCGCGCCGTGTTCCGCCCGATCGCCTCGGCACCGACGCGCCTTGCCGCGCTGCTCTCGCGCGAGCTGGACGTGATGTACCATGTGCCGCTGCAGAACGTGCCGCAGGTGCAGAATGCGCAGGGCGTGCGCCTGGTGCAGGGCCCGACGGCGCGCAGCATCTACTTCGCGATGGATGTGGAGCGCGCCGAGAGCCTGGACGAGCCGGGCCGCCCGAACCCGCTGCGTGACGTGCGCGTGCGCCGTGCCATGTACCAGGCGATCGACATGAACACGATCACCCGCGTGGTGCTGCGCAACTCCACCGTTGCCTCCGGCCTGCCGATCGGCACCGCCATTGGCGGCCATGTGCCGTCGCTGGCCGAGCGCCTGCCCTTCGACCCGGATGCGTCGCGTCGCCTGCTGGCCGAGGCCGGCTACCCGAACGGCTTCCGCATCACGCTGAACTGCCCGAACAACCGCTACGTCAATGACGAGGCGATCTGCCAGGCGGCGACCGCGATGCTGCAGCGCGTCGGCATTCAGGCCCGCCTGAACGCGGTGCCCTTCGGCCGCTTCCTGCAGGGCGGCGGCAATGGCGAGTACCAGTTCTACCTGCTCGGCTGGACGCCCGGGAACTTCGACATGACCAACCCGGCGCGCGAGCTGCTGGGCGAGGGCGCCTTCAACTGGGGCAAGTTCAACGATGCCCGGATGAACGAGCTGGCGCGCGAGATCGGCACGATCTCGCCGCAGGATCCGCGCCGCCAGCAGCTGGCGACCGAGTATTGGACGCGCTTCCGCGACCTGCTGCCCATGATCCCTCTGCACCAGGAGCCGCAGATCTTCGCGGTGCGCGAGACGGTGGCCGACTTCGCCATGCGCGTGTCGGAGGATCTTGAGCTCCGCCACGTGCGCATGCGCGGCAACTGAGCGCAGCGCCCAGCGCCTGAAGGAAGGGCCCGCCACCGCAAGGTGGCGGGCCTTTTCTTTTCAGATCAGCCCGCCATTCACATGCAGCACCTGGCCGGTGACGTAGCCGGCCTCGGGCGAGGCCAAGAACCCGGCCATTGCCGCGACATCCTCCGGCGTGCCGAGGCGCTTCAGCGGGATCTTCGCCATCACCGCCTCCCACTGCGCTGCCGTCAGAGCGGCATGCGCGCCGGGGTCCTTGCGCGTGTAGCCCGGCGAGATCGCGTTCACAGTCGTGCCCTTCGCCGCCGCTTCCACCGCCAGCGCGCGCACCAGCGCCTCCATCCCCGCCTTGGCCGCGGCGCTGGCTGGGAAGGTCGCGACATCGGTGCGGAAGACATGCGCGACGAAGGAGGAGATCGCGATCACCCGCCCTGCATCCAGATGCGGCAGCGCGGCGCGCGCCAGGCGGATGAAGCCCCACAGCACGGCATCGAGGGATTTCGCGAAGGTGGCATCCGCAGCCTCGGCGAAGGGTGTCTTGTCCGCGAAGCCGGCCGCGTGGATCACCACGTCGAGCCCGCCGAAGCGCTCGACCGCGCGGGAAACCAGCGCCGCTGGCAGGGCGGGGTCGGCGATGTCGCCGAGCATCGTCTCCGCCAGGCCGCCACGTTCGCGCACCGCCTCGGCGACGCGCGCGGCGCCCTCTGCATTCTTGCGGGTGTGCACCAGGATCGCCGTGCCCGGCGCGGCGAGCCGCCGGCAACAGGCCGCGCCGATCCCCGATCCCGCACCCGTCACCAGCACAATGCGCGGCCTTGTGCCGTCCATCGCCCTCTCCCGCCCTTGGCTCCGCGCCACGATGCCCGCTGCGGCGGGGATGTCAAAAGCCGGGGGGCTATTCTGCGGGGGCCGGGGTGTCCGGTGTGCCATTCTCGGTCGGGTTCAGGCGCCACAGCGTCCAGTTCAGGAAGCCGGCGAAGCTGACCCAGACGAGATAGGGCACGAGCAGCCAGGCGGCGGTGGCGCTCACCGGCGCGAAGGCGGCGATCATCCCGGCGATCGAAACCCAGAACAGCGCGAGCTCCGCCAGCGCCCAATCCATGCGGCGGAGGCCGAAGAAGATCCAGGACCAGGCCGCATTGAGCAGCAGCGAGCCCCACCAGAGCCAGATCTCGGCCCCGAACCCCGCCTGCCGCCAGACCAGGAAACCGGCGACCGCGATCATCAGATAGAGCACCGACCAGGCGATGGGGAACAGCCAATTGGGCGGGTTGAACCAGGGCTTCGCGAGCCGCGCATACCAGGCGCCCGGCTTGAACAGCGCCCCGGTGGAGGCAGCAGCGAAACAGGCCAGGATGAAGCCGCCGAGGGCGAGCCACGATGCAGTGTCCATGGCCCTGCATCTGGGGCCGCGCCGGGCCGGTGTCGAGCCGGACCGCGCCCGGCTGCCGATAGCCCGAGCGCGGGCGCGGTGCCGACCCTCAGCGCGCCGTGCCGGCCAGCAGCGCCCGGGCCAGCGGCGGGCGTCCGGCGATCGGCACCGGCAGGCCGCGATAGGCATCGAGCCCCCGCCCGGCTGGCGCCGCCCCGGCCGGCAGCGCGACGCGCTCGGCCCCGTTCGACAGCATCGCCCCGCCGCCGCTTGCCGCGGCCAGCGTCCCGGCTGTCCGGGCCGGCAGGGCCAGTGGCGGGTGGGGGCGGGCCTGTTCCTCGGCCCAGGCGGCCATGACGCGGGCGCGGTAGGGCTGCGCGAATTCCGGCGTGCGCGAGTGATAGGCCGCGGCGGCGGCCGGCCAGTCGCCGCGCTCGGCCCTCAGCTCGGTCAGGAAGCGCGCGGCGTAGCGGGCGTTGCTGGCGGGATCGAAGGCGTCTTCCAGCGTCGTGAACGCGTCCGGGTGGTGGCGCAGATTGACCTGCATGCAGCCGATATCGATGGAGCGCACGCCGCGCGCCTGCAGGGCCCGCACCTCGGCGATCGCTGCCGCCTTGGTGGGAAAGAACTGCCCCCTCCCCTCGGCATTGATGGTCCAGGGCCAGGGGTGGTGGGCGCCGGTCTCCGGGTCGCGGCGGCCGGATTCCACCCGTCCGATCGCCATCAGCAGCTGCGGCGGGATGCCCGCCGCGCGTTCCGCCGCCTGGATCGCCGCGCGGCAGAGCCGGCCGGGCTCGGCCTTGGCCGGCGTCGCGAGCAGGGCGGCGAGAAGGGGCAGGAGCCAGCGGAGGTGTCGCATGGCCCCAGGCAGCGCAAGGGGCGTGCCAGCTTCTTCGGGCTCAGCCCCCGGGGAGTGGCGCCTCGGGCGCGGCCAGGGGCGGGAAGGCCGGTGCAGCCGGGGGCGCGAGCGGGGCTGTCCAAATCGGCGTGACGGCCGGCGCGAAGGGCGGCGGCGCGGGGTCCTGGGTGGGCGTGGGCTCCGGCACGCGGCCAGTGGCGGGTGGGGAGGCGGGCGCGGCCTCGCCCGGCACCGGCTGGGTGTAGTCCGGCACGATCCGCGCTTGTGCGCCGCCGATCACCAGCACGCGCTGGCCGAGATCGAGCGGCGTCGCGTCGCGCTGCGTGACCGAGACCAGATCGCCATTCGCTTTGCGCACGATGTATTCGGTGGCGGTGGTGTCGCCCGCGACACGCTCCGTTGCCGCGCCGAACAGGCCGCCGACCAGCGCCCCGCCCACGCCGCCGATGGCCCGCGTCATGTCCCCGCCGGGCGATTGGGCGCCGATAATGCCGCCCGCTGCCGCCCCGCTGGTGGCGCCGGTCGTCCCATCGGCCTGCACCGCCACGGCCCGGCGCCCGATCACCACCCCCTGCTCGACGCGGTTCATCTGCTGCACTGCGCGCGTGGCGTAGGCATCGGGGGAGAAGCGCTGGCCGCAGCCGGCAAGAAGAAGCGGCAGCGCCAGGATCGGAACAAGGCAGCGCATGACGCAAGCGAGATAGTCGAGGCCGGGCGCTTGCGCCAGCGCCGCTCGTCGCGCGACCCTCGGCGCTGCAACGCGCAGGGAGGATGGCCCATGGCACGCATCGGTTTCGTCGGCCTCGGCAATATGGGCGGCCCGATGGCGCGCAATCTGGCTCGCGCCGGGCATGCGGTGGCGGTGTTCGACATCCTCCCCGAGCTCGTCGCGCGCTGCGCGGAGGCCGGGGCCATTCCCGCCGCTTCCGCCGCCGAGGCCGCGCGCGGCGCTGAGCTGGTGATCACCATGCTCCCCGCCGGCCAGCATGTGCGCGAGGCCTTTCTCGGCCAGGGGGATATGGCCGCAGCGAGCCCGCCCGGAGCGATCCTGGTGGATTGCTCCACCATCGATGTCGCGACCGCGCGCGAGGTCGCGGAGCGCTGCGGCCGCGCCTTCCTCGACGCGCCGGTGTCTGGCGGCGTGATGGGGGCAGAGGCCGCGACCCTCACCTTCATGGTCGGCGGGCCGGAGGCGGCCTTCCGCGCCGCGGAGCCGGTGCTGCGGCAGATGGGCCGCGCCGCGATCCATTGCGGCGGGGCGGGGGCGGGGCAGGCGGCGAAGGCCTGCAACAACATGGTGCTCGCCGCGACCATGATCGCCACTGCCGAGGCCTTCGTGCTGGCCGAGAAGTTGGGCCTGTCGCACCAGGCGCTGTTCGAGGTGATGTCGAAATCCTCTGGCCAGTCCTGGAGCCTGACCACCTATTGCCCGGTGCCCGGCCCGGTGCCGGCCAGCCCCGCCAACCGCGATTATGCGCCGGGCTTCGCGGCCGCGCTGATGGTGAAGGACCTCGGCCTGGCGCAGCAGGCGGCGGCGGAGACGGGGGCGGCGACGCCGATGGGGGCGCAGGCGCTCGCGCTCTACCGCGCCTTCGTCGAGCAGGGCGGGGGCGGCACTGATTTTTCGGGCATCGTTGCCATGCTGCGCGGAACGCCGTAGCGCGGCGCGCGGGCCGGGGCGTCCTTATCCGCCCAGCCGGTGCAGCGTGGCGCCCTGTGCGCGCCGGGCCTCTGCCTGGTCCGGCGCGCCATCGGCCGCCGCGGCCTCTTCGAGTGCGGCGGCAGCGGCGCTGCGTTCCTCCGCAGTCAGGTCGAGCATCCGGGCCGCCAGATGCTGCCCAGCCAGATGCGCAAGGTCGCGCAGCGCCCGCGCCTCCGCCGCCCCGCGCCGCTCCTCCGCCGCAAGCGTCCGGGGACCCTCGGCGCCGCGCCGCGCCGCCGGACCCGGCTGGCCCCGCAGGCGGCCGATGCCGGGCCGTTCCGCCAGGCGCGCGAAGATGAGCTCCAACCGGTGCTGCTGGGCTTCCGCTTCCGTCCGCAGGCGCGCGGCCAGCGGCGGCGGCAGCGAGGCGTGATCGAGGATGGCGATGCGCAGCTTCGCCTCGGCATGCGCGTCGCGGAGCGCGGCCAGTAGGCGCCGGCGCGGTGCGGCGGTGTCGGCGGCGGCCCGTGCCAGCGCGTCATCGCCGCGCAGCGCCGCGGCGCTGAGGGGTCTACGGAGTGTGTCGTGCATGGTGCTCGCTCTGGGGGGGGCGGCCGGATCGGGCCGGCGGCATGGCCCCCTCAGACCCTGAAAGCGGGCGGCCTGCACTCCAAAGCTGCGCGATTGCGCGGGCGGGACGGCGTGGTGCGGCCTTCGGATCGATCCGGCGGGCCGCCATGCCTCAGCGCTTCGGGCCGATCCCCCGGCCGCTGACCACGGCCGCGCTGCCGAACTTCGCGCGCAGCTTTTCCACCGCCTGCCATTTCGCTGCACGCCGCCCGGCATCGGGGTCGGCCAGGTCGGGCAGGTCGGCCTCCGCCGCCGGGGCGAGTGGCTGCGCGCCGATCCCGATCAGGCGGAAGGGCGTGCCGGTCGCTTCCCTCGCCAGCAGCGGCTGTGCGGCCCGAAAGAGCGTCTCTGGCAGGCGGGTCGGCTGCGCCAGGCGGGCATGCCGCGAACGCGTCTCGAAGCCGGCGGATTTGAGCTTCAGCACCACGCCGCCGGCCGCCAGCTCCTTCTCCGCCAGGCGCTGCGCCAGCTTCTCGCACAGCCGCCAGAGCGGGGCCTCCAACTCCGCGAGGCTCTGCAGGTCGGTCTCGAAGGTGGTCTCGGCGGAGATGGATTTCGTCTCACGCTCCGGCGTGACGTGGCGCGTATCCTCGCCGCGCGCCCGGGCCGCGAGCGCTGGCCCCTCCTCCCCGAAGCGCCGCGCCGCTTCGCGCGGGTCGAGCGCGCCGAGCTGGCCGCAGCGCGTGAAGCCGGCGGCGGCCAGGCGCTTGGCCAAAGCGGGGCCGACACCGGGCAGCAGCGTGACCGGCTGGTCTGCGAGCCAGGCCGCCGCGTCCGCGCCCAGCACCGCGAAGCCGCGCGGCTTGTCGCGCTCGGCGGCCAGCTTCGCGAGCAGCCTGTTGGGCGCCAGCCCGATCGAGACGGTGATGCCGACCTCCTGCTCCACGCAGCGCGCGAAGCGGGCCAGCACGACGGCGGGCGGGGCGCGATGCAGCGCCGCCGTGCCCGACAGGTCGAGCACCGCCTCGTCGATCGAGAGCGGCTGGACCAGCGGCGTCAGCGCCTGCATCCGCAGGCGGACCTCGCGCGCGGCGGCGGCGTATTTCGCCATGTCGGGCTTGATCACCACGGCATCGGGGCAGGCGGCGAGCGCCTTGAACATCGGCATCGCGCTTTTCACGCCGCGGGTGCGCGCGACATAGCAGGCGGCCGCGACCACGCCGCGCCGGCCGCCGCCGACGATCACGGGTTTGGTCAGCAGCTCCGGCCGGTCGCGCTTCTCGACGCTGGCGAAGAAGGCATCGCAATCCACATGCGCGACGGCCAGCGCCACAAGCTCGGGATGCGCGGCGACGCGGCGCGATCCGCAGGCGGGGCAGCGCGCGAAGGGAACCTCCGCCAGATGGTCGCAATCGCGGCAGAGCGCGGGCATCTCAGCCGCGCCGCCCGCCGGTGCTCATGCCGTGTCCCACAGCCGCGCCGCGCCGAAGACGCCGGAACTGTCGCCATGGCGCGCGCGCAGCACGGGCGTCGAGAAGGCGTCCGAGAAGACATGGCGCGGGATCAGGCGCGGTAGGCTCTCGTAAAGGTGATCCATGTTGGAGAGCCCGCCGCCGAGCACGATGGCCTCCGGGTCCACCAGATTCGCCACCGCCGCCAGCGCCCGGGCCAGCCGGTCCGTGTGGCGGTCGAGCGCGGCCTTGGCGTGCGCATCGCCCGCTGCGGCGCGGGCCGGCAGGCCGGAGGCGTCGCGCGCGCCCGGCCCGTCGGCCTCGGCTGCCAGCGCCGGGCCGCAGAGGAAGCTTTCGATGCAGCCCCGCTGCCCGCACCAGCAGGCCGGCCCGGGGAAGTCCGCCGCCGTCATCCAGGGCAGCGGGTTGTGCCCCCACTCGCCCGCGACCCGGTTGCGGCCTTCGACGATGCGCCCGCCCACCACCAGGCCGCCGCCCACGCCGGTGCCGAGGATCACCGCGAAGACACTGCCGAAGCCCGCGCCGGCGCCATCCGCGGCCTCGCTCATCGCCAGGCAGTTCGCGTCGTTGGACAGCCGCACGGGCCGCCCGAGCCGGGCTTCGAGATCGGCGCCGAGCGGGCGGCCGTTCAGATGGGTGGAATTGGCGCCGCGGATCAGCCGTGTCGCCGGGTTCTCGCTGCCGGGGATGCCGAGGCCGAGGCTGGCGCGGGCGCCGATCTCGGCTTCCGCGCCCTCCACCAGGCCAGCGATGGCGGCGATGGTGCCGGCATAGTCGCCGGGTGCGGCGACGCGCCGGCGCAGCCGCGCGGTACCCGTGCCGTCGAGTGCCGCGATCTCGATCTTGGTGCCGCCCAGATCCACCCCGAGCCGCCAGCCGGGGGAGGCTCCGTTCCGTTCTGTCATGCCGCGAAAGTGGCCCGTCCGGGTGCGTCACGGCAAGCGCCGGTCCTCTGGCGGCGCTTGCCCGCGGGCGCGGGCGGTGCTGGATTCGGGGGATGGTGGACACGACGCTTGATGTGCAGGGGCTGACCTGCCCGCTGCCGGTGCTCAAGGCGAACAAGGCGCTGCGCTCGCTGCCGGCGGGCGCGCGGCTGGTGGTGCTGGCGACCGACCCGGCCAGCGTGAAGGATTTCCGGGCCTATGCGGCCGAGACCGGCCATGCGCTGGTGGCCTTCAGCGAGGAGAAGGGCGTGTTCCGCTTCACGCTGAAGAAGCGCGAGGAGCCAGGGTGATCGCGCGCGCGCGACCTTGGGCCGCGCACGCGGCCCCGCGCGGCGACCGCCCGCATGGCCCGGCACGCCATGCCTGAGGCGCGCAAGCCACGAGGCGCACTGCGCCGAGGGCGGAGCCGGCGCCCGGCGCCTGAGGGCACACAAAAATGACCGTGTTGCTGTATACGCACCGCGCCTGCCAGCAGCACGACCCCGGGCCGCAGCACCCGGAATGCCCCGACCGTCTGCGGGCCGTGCTGCGTGCGCTGGAGACGGAGGAATTCTCCGACCTGCTGCGCGACGAAGCCCCGCAGGCGACGGTGGAGCAACTCACCCGCGTCCATCCCCCCCGCTATGTCGAAGCGATCCTCGGCATCCGGCCGGAGGCGGATGACAGCGTCGCGCTCGACGCCGACACGGTGATGAACTGGGCGAGTGCGGAGGCGGCGCTCCGCGCGGCCGGAGCCGCGGTGGCTGGCGTGGATGCGGTCTGCCGGGGCGAGGTGCGGCGCGTGTTCTGCGCGACCCGCCCGCCCGGCCATCATGCCGAGCCCGCCCGGCCGATGGGCTTCTGCTTCTTCGCCAATGCCGCGGTCGCCGCGCGCCACGCCCAGGCGGCGCATGACCTCGCGCGGGTCGCCGTGGTGGATTTCGACGTCCATCACGGCAACGGCACCCAGGCCTGCTTCGAGGCCGATCCGACGCTGTTCTTCGCCAGCTCCCACCAATCGCCCTGCTATCCCGGCACGGGCGCGCCGGAGGAACGCGGTGTGGGCAATGTGTTCAACGCCACGCTGCCGCCCGGCGCCGATGGCGCGGCGTTTCGGGCCGCCTGGCGCGACATCCTGCTGCCGGCACTCGAGGCCTTCGGGCCGGAGCTGATCATCATCTCCGCCGGGTTCGATGCGCATGCGCGCGACCCGCTGGCGCAGCTCCGCGTGCGGGAGGCGGATTTCGCCTGGCTGACGACGGAGATCTGCCAGGTGGCGGAGCGGCAGTGCGGCGGGCGTGTGGTGAGCCTGCTGGAGGGCGGCTACGACCTCGACGCGCTGGCGAGCTCCGCGGCGGCGCATGTCCGGGCGTTGATGGGGGCCTAGGGTCCAAACCCAATCGGCCCCGAGGCGAATGGCCGAGGACCGCGTGGCAGGCCGCTAGGAAGGGTGCGCAGCCGATGCTGATTGCATCGGCAAGCGGCCTGACGCCGCGGATGCCGCGCGGGACCGGCCAGGCGCCCGGCAGATGATTGGGTTTGGACCCTAAGGCTCTGCGCTTGCCCGGCCGGGGCATGCGCCTTATCCGGGTGGAATGAATTCGGGAAGAGACGCACGCTCATGATCCGCCGCCGTACCCTGCTGGCCGCCGCCCCGGCGGTCCTCGCCACGCCCGCCTTTGCCCAGACCTGGCCCGCGGGCCCCATCCGCGGCATCTGCCCCTTCGCCCCGGGCTCGGCGACCGACATCGTCGCGCGGCTCTTCGCCGACGCCATGCGGCCGACGCTGGGCCACCCGGTGGTGATCGAGAACCGCGCCGGCGCCGGCGGCATGCTGGGCGCCGAGGCCGTGGCCCGTGCGACCCCCGATGGAATGACCGTGCTGTTCGGCACCAACTCCACCAATGCCGCCGCCAATGCCCTGTTCCGTCGCGTGCCCTTCGACATGGAGCGCGCCTTCACGCCGATCTCGACCCTGGCCAGCGTGCCCCTGATCGCCGCGGTGAAGGCCGACAGCCCCCATCGGACGCTGGCCGAGCTGCTGACCGCCGCCCGCGCCCGGCCGGAGGCGATCACCTATGCCCAGGCCTCCTCCTCGCAGCGCGTGGCGGCCGAGATGCTGGCCTCCATGGCCGGGGCGCGGATGCTGATGGTGCCTTACCGCTCCTCGCCGCTGGCGGTGCAGGACCTGATCGCGGGGCGCGTCGATCTGTTCGTGGCCGACCAGGCGGTGATCCTGCCGCAGGTCCAGGCCGGGGCGCTGCGCGCGCTCGGCGTCACCACCAAGGAGCGCTCGGCCCAGCTGCCGGATGTGCCGACCATCGCGGAAGCCGCGAACCTGCCGAACTACGAGCTGTTCGCCTGGTTCGTGCTGGCGGCCCCGGCCGGGACGCCGGCGCTGCCGATCGCGCGGCTGAACGCCGCCGTCCGCGCCGCGATGGAACAGCCCGAGCTGCGGGAGCGGCTGGCCTCCGGCCTCGGCATGGCCGTGCGCCCCTCGACGCCGGAGGAGGCCGCGACCTTCGTCGCCGCCGAGACGGTGAAGTGGACGAACGCCATCCGCGCCGCCGGCATCGATCCGGAGTGAGCCGAAGGCCTGCCGGTGACGGCGGGGTGAGGGGACGGCTGGCATGGCGCCAAGCCGTCCCATTTACTATGGCCAAGGGGCCGGGAATGAGTCATCATGTCAGGTATGGTTGACACTTCGGCGTTGCGGCCGATTGACACCCTGTCCTTTGAGGAAGCCCTCGCCGAACTGGAAGGCATCGTGCGCAAGCTCGAAACGGGGCAGGGTCGTCTGGAGGAAGCGGTGGCGGATTACGAACGGGGCGCAGCGCTCCGCAAGCGCTGCGAGGCGCTGTTGGCGGAGGCCGAGCAGAAGGTCCAGGCGATCGTCGAGGCCGCTGGCGGCCCGACGCTGCGGGATGCCGGCTGAGATGTCGGAGACGCTGACCCGCACCGGCCTTGCCGCCGCGCTGCCCGCCGCTGCGGCTGAGATCGAGCAGACCCTGGATGCCCTGCTGCCCGTGGCCGAGGGCCCGGAGGCCCGGCTGTTCGAGGCGATGCGCTACGCGGCCATGGGTGGCGGCAAGCGCATGCGCGGTTTCCTGGTGCTGGAAGGCGCACGGCAATTCGGCGTCGCGCGCGCCTCCGCGCTGCGGGTCGCGGCCGCGATCGAGATGCTGCACGCCTATTCGCTGGTGCATGACGATCTGCCGGCGATGGACAATGACGATCTGCGCCGCGGCAAGCCGACCGCGCACCGCGCCTTTGACGAAGCGACCGCGATCCTGGCCGGCGATGCGCTGCAGACCCAGGCCTTCGAGGTGCTGGCGGCGGAGGATACGCATTCCGATTCCGCGGTGCGCATCGAGCTGGTTCGCTGCCTGGCGCGTGCTTCCGGCGCCCGGGGCATGTGCGGCGGGCAGATGCTCGACATGCTGGCCGAAGAGGCCGCGCAGCCGCTGGATGAGCCGGCTGTGGGTCGGCTGCAGTTGCTGAAGACCGGGCGGCTGATCGAATTCTCGGCCGAGGCCGGGGCGATCCTCGGCAAGGCGCCCTCCGCGCAGCGCCATGCGCTGGCCGCCTATGGCCGCGATGTCGGCGCCGCCTTCCAGATCGCCGATGACCTGCTGGATGCGACCGCCTCGGCGGCCGAGACCGGCAAGCGCACCGGCAAGGACGCCGAAGCGGGGAAGGCGACGCTGGTCTCCCTGCTTGGCGTCGAACGCGCGCGCATCCAGGCGGAGCGCCTGGCTGACCAGGCGCGCCGTCATCTCGACAGTTTCGGGGAGCGCGCGGATCTGCTGCGCGAACTCGCCGGCTATACGGTGCAGAGGAAGAGCTGACCATGGCCCGTCCCGCCACGCCGCTGCTCGACCGGGTGAGGATCCCGGAGGATCTGCGGAACTTCTCCGCGGACCAGCTGAAGCAGCTGGCCACCGAATTGCGCGCGGAGACCATCGATGCCGTCTCCGTCACGGGCGGGCATCTCGGCGCCTCGCTCGGCGTGGTGGAACTGACGGTCGCGATCCACGCGATCTTCGAGACGCCGCGCGACCGGCTGATCTGGGATGTCGGCCACCAGGCCTATCCGCACAAGATCCTCACGGGGCGCCGCGATCGCATCCGCACGCTGCGCACGGAAGGCGGGTTGTCGGGCTTCACCCGCCGGAGCGAGAGCGAATACGACCCCTTCGGCGCGGCGCATTCCTCCACTTCGATCAGTGCCGGCCTCGGCATGGCGGTGGCGCGCGACCTGAAGGGCGACAACCGCAACGTCATCGCGGTGATCGGCGACGGGTCCATGTCCGCCGGCATGGCGTATGAAGCGATGAACAATGCGGGCGCGCTGAAGGCCCGCATGATCGTCGTGCTGAACGACAACGACATGTCCATCGCGCGGCCCGTGGGTGCGATGAGCGCCTATCTGTCGAAGGTCGTGTCCTCGCGCCCGTTCCTCAACGTGCGGGAGATGATGGTCAAGGTCGCGAAGCGCTTCCCGAAGCAGATCGAGCACGCCGCGCGGCGCGCCGAGGAATTCGCCCGCACCGTGCTGACCGGCGGCACGTTGTTTGAGGAGCTGGGCTTCTACTATGTCGGCCCCATTGATGGGCACGATCTGGATCACCTGTTGCCCATTCTGCGCAACCTGCGCGACGCGGATGAGAACCACCCGATCCTGCTGCATGTCGTGACGCAGAAGGGCAAGGGCTATGCCCCAGCCGAGGCCGCGGCCGACAAATATCATGGCGTGCAGAAGTTCAACGTCATCACTGGTGAACAGCAGAAGGCCCCGCCTGGCCCGCCCGCCTACCAGAAGGTCTTCGCCACCTCGCTGATCGCGGAAGCGGAGGCGGATGAGCGCATTGTCGCGATCAATGCGGCGATGCCGTCCGGCACCAGCCTCGACCTGTTTGCCAAGAAATTCCCGAATCGCTGTTTCGATGTCGGCATCGCCGAGCAGCACGCCGTGACCTTCGCGGCTGGCATGGCGACGGAGGGCCTGAAACCCTTCTGCGCGATCTATTCCACCTTCCTCCAGCGTGGCTACGACCAGGTGATGCACGACGTCGTGCTGCAGGGCCTGCCGGTGCGCTTCGCGATGGATCGGGCAGGGCTGGTGGGTGCGGATGGCGCAACCCATGCCGGCAGCTTCGACATCGCCTATCTCGGCTGCCTGCCCGGCATCACGCTGATGGCGCCGAGCGACGAGGCGGAACTCGCGCACATGGTCGCCACTGCCGCCGCCTTCGACGAGGGGCCGATCGCCTTCCGCTACCCGCGCGGTGAGGGCACGGGCGTCGCCGTGCCGGCGCGCGGCACGCCGCTCGAGATCGGGCGCGGGCGCGTGGTGCGGGAGGGCACGAGCATTGCCATCCTGTCCTACGGCACGCGCTTGCAGGAATGCCTGAAGGCGGCGGATGAGCTGGCGGCGCAGGGGCTGTCGGCGACGGTGGCCGATGCGCGCTTCGCCAAGCCGCTCGACACGCAGCTGGTCGAGCGCCTGGCGCGCGAGCATGAGGTGCTGATCACCATCGAGGAAGGCTCGGTCGGCGGATTCGGCAGCCTCGTCGCGCAGCATCTGGCGTGGCAGGGGCTGCTGGATGGCGGGCTGAAGTTCCGCCCGATGGTGCTGCCCGACCGCTTCCTGGATCATGCCGCGCCGAAGGTGCAGTACGATTGGGCGGGGCTGAGCGCGAAGCACATCGCGGGCACCGCCCTGGCCGCGCTCGGCGCCCCGGTCGCGCAGCCGGCAAGGGCGTAGAGAAGAACCTTCCCCGCATCAGCGGCTCCCTCTCCCGCTTGCGGGGGAGGGATGGATGGGGGTGCTGCGTCCAGCGGGCGCTTATTCTCGCACCCCCACCCTGACCCTCCCCCGCGGGCGGGGGAGGGAAATCGAAGAGCGGGGGAGGGCCATCACAGCGAGCGGGCGGTAACCTCCCCTATGCCCACCCCGAAACTCCGCGCCGATATCGCCCTGGTGGAGCGCGGGTTGGCGGACAGCCGCACCCGCGCGCAGGCGCTGATCCTCGCCGGTCTCGTCTTCAGCGGCGAGCAGCGCGTGGCCAAGGCGGGCGATCTGGTGAAGCCCGATCAACCGCTCGAGCTGCGCGGCCAGGATCATCCCTGGGTCAGCCGCGGTGGCCTCAAGCTCGATCATGCAATCCAGCATTTCGGCTTGTCGCCGCAGGATCGCATCGGCCTCGATATCGGCGCCTCCACGGGCGGTTTCACCGATGTGCTGCTGCACCATGGCGCGGCCAAGGTGTTTGCCGTGGATGTCGGCCATGGGCAGCTGGCCTGGAAGCTGCGCAACGACCCGCGTGTGGTCGTGCTGGAACGCGTCAATGCCCGCTACCTCGATGCCACGCAGGTGCCGGGGCCGGTGGGCTGCATCGTCTGCGACGCCAGTTTCATCGGCCTGCGCACCGTGCTGCCCGCGCCGCTCGCGCTCGCGGCGCCGGGCGCCTGGGCGGTCGCGCTCATCAAGCCGCAATTCGAGGTCGGGCCCGCCATCGCCAAGGGCGGCGTGGTGCGCGACCCTGGCGTGCATGACCGCGTCTGCCAGGAGATCCGCAGCTGGTGGTCGGAGCTGCCCGGTTGGCAGGTGATCGGCATCGAGCCGAGCCCTATCCTTGGCCCCGAGGGCAATCGGGAGTTCCTCATCGCCGCGCAACGGGTAGGATAGGCCTCCGCGCAGGAGCCCCGCATGCCCGTCATCAACCGCATCGCCGCCTTCCAGCCCGAGATGCAGGCCTGGCGCCGCGACATCCACGCCCACCCCGAGCTCGGCTACGAGGAACACCGCACCAGCGAGACAGTGGCGCGGCTGCTGGCCGAATGGGGCATCGAGGTGCATCGCGGTATCGCGGGCACGGGCGTCGTTGGCGTGCTGCGCGCGGGCCACTCGGGCCGCGCTATCGGGATGCGCGCGGATATGGACGCGCTGGCCATGCCGGAGGAGACGGGGCTTGAGCATGCCTCGCGCAATCCAGGCCGCATGCATGCCTGCGGCCATGACGGGCACACCGCCATGCTGCTGGGGGCTGCGAAATACCTGGCGGAGACGCGCCAGTTCGACGGCACGGCAGTCTTCATCTTCCAGCCTGCCGAGGAAGGCGGCGCCGGCGGCCAGCGCATGGTGCAGGAAGGCCTGTTCCAGCGCTTCCCCGTGGATGCCGTCTATGCCGTGCACAACGACCCGAACACGAAGCTCGGTGAGATGACGGTGGTGACGGGCCCCGTGCTGGCAGCGGCCGATGGGCTCGACATCCGCGTGCGGGGCCGCGGCGGACATGCGGCGCGGCCGCATCTCGCGATCGACCCGGTGCTGGTCGGCGCGCAGATCGTGGTGGGCATCCACCAGATCGTCTCGCGCCGCGTGGATCCGCTCGACAGCGCGGTGATCAGCCTGTGCCAGTTCACGGCCGGCAGCGCGCGCAATGTGATCCCCGACAGTGCCGAGATTCGCGGCACCGTCCGCACCCTGCTGCCCCGCACCCAGGATGAGATGGAACGCCTGATCACCCAGGCCGCGCAGGGCATCGCCGCGCTGAACGACGCGGAGGTGGAGGTGAACTACCAGCGTGGCTATCCGCCGACCGTCAACCACGCGGCCGAGACCGCGCGCGCTGCGCTGGCGGCCGCAAAGGTCTCGGGCGTGGAGCGCGTGATCCGCGACGCGCCGCCGATCATGGGGGGCGAGGATTTCTCCTTCATGCTGCTGGAGCGACCCGGCTGCTTCGTGCGTATCGGCCAGGCCGATGGCGCGAAGGGCGCGGTGCCCGTGCACAACACGAAATACGACTTCAACGACGACCTGCTGCCGATCGGGGCGAGCTTCTTCGCCTCGCTGGTGGAGCAGGAATTGCCGAAGGCCTGATCCCCGGCCAGGCGGGCGTTCAGCCCGCGGCGGCCAGCGCGCTGTCGAGGCCGGCGAGGCTCTGCTCCAGCAGCGCCTCCAGCCCCTCGGCGGCTGAGTTTGCCGCCGTGCTGTCGCCCGCGCGCGCGGCGCGCTCGATCCGCGCCATGGCCTGCGACAGCGCGTCCACGCCCAGCATCGCCGCGGGTGATTTCAGCGCATGGGCGTGCTGGATCGCCGCCGCGAGATTGCCTGTTGCCAGCGCGATGCGGGCGCCCTCGGCCTGCGTCAGGGCTGATTGGCGGAACAGCGCCGCGGCCTCTCGTACGGCCTCTGCTCCGATCGCGTCGATCAGCTCGTTGAGGACCGTCGCGTGCAGCAGACTCTCGGCCGTGGCCGGCAGCGTCTCGGCCAGAAGGTTCTGCAGCGCCGCGCGGTCGATGGGTTTGCGCAGCACATGGCTGGCCCCCGCATGGAGGATGCCGGCCAGCGCATCCGGCAGGATATTGGCCGTGCAGGCGACGATCGGCATGTCGAAGCCCGCCGCGCGCAACTGCCGCGTTGCCTCCATTCCATCCATCTCCGGCATGTGCAGGTCCATCAGCACGAGGTCGGGGCGGTGGCGCGCGGCGACATCCAGGGCCTCTCGGCCATTCTCTGCCACCATGATCTCCAGCCCGAGCCCGTCCAGCAGGGCGCGCGCCACGGCCCGGTTCACCTCATGGTCCTCGACCAGCAGAACCAGCGCGCCACGGCGATGGCGGGGCGCCGTGCCATCCGGCAGGCCGGCGGCGTCGTCGAGCAGCGGGGGATGCGGCGGCCGCAGGCCAAGGCTGGCCTCGACCGCGTCATAGAGCGCGGCCGGGCTGAGCGGCAGCGGCACATGACGGCACGGCCCCGGCAGCTCGGTCGCGGAGGCCGCGCCGAGCAGCACCTTCGGCGCCGCGTCGAGCGCGGCCTGCGCCGCGGGATCGGCCATCGCCCGCAGCCGCGCATAGTCAGCGGTCTCGGTGCAGATCACGAGCTCCGGCGGCAAGGCGGCTGCGCCGCGTAGATCAGCCCCCATGCTTTCCAGCTGTTCCACCACCAACTGCCGGCGCCGGTCATCGGCGCTGTGCGCGACCAGGACGCGATGCCCGGCCAGCGGCAGGCCGAAGCGCGGCGTGGGGTCCGAGACCTCAAGCGGAACGCGGAGGCGGAAGATGCTGCCGCCGCCCGGCCGGTCTTCATGGGCGATCTCCCCGCCCATGAGCCGCGCCAGATCCTGGCAAATGGAGAGGCCAAGCCCGGTGCCGCCCGGCCGTCCGCCGCCATCCACCGCTTCGATCTGGGAGAAGCGGCGGAACAGGCGGTGGCGCTGCTGCGGCGGAATGCCGGGTCCGGTGTCCTCCACTGCAAGGTCGAGCAGGCGGTTGCTGCCCGCTCGCGTTTCCACGCCAAGCCGCAGCACGATGCCGCCGCGGCTGGTGAATTTCACCGCATTGCCGACCAGGTTATTCAGCACCTGCGCCAGGCGCAGCGGATCGAGCCGCACGCGCGCGGGCATCCGCCCATCCATGATGCGCACGAGGTCGAGGCCCTTGGCATGGGCGCGCTCGGTCCAGAAGGCGGCGACCTGGTGCACGGCGCCGGCAAGGTCGGTCTCCGCGGGCAGCAGGTCGAGCTTGCCGGCTTCGATCTTCGCCTGGTTCAGGATGTTGTCGATCAGCCCGAGCAGCATGTCGCCGGAGGAGAGGATGAGGCCCAAGGCGCGCCGGTCCGCGGCGCTGCGCGGCTGGGCGAGAAGCGCCTGCGTCATGCCAAGGATGCCGTTCAGCGGCGTGCGGATCTCGTGGCTGACCGTGGCGACGAAGTCGCTCTGCGCGCGGTTCGCGGCCTCGGCGGCCTCCTTGGCGGCGAGCATGGCGCGTTCGGCGGCGCGGCGCAGCGTGATGTCCTGCAAGGTGGCGACCACGCGCCTGCGTCCATCGAGCATCACGGCGGCCTTGTTGATCTCCACATGCGTTGGCTCCTCCGCGGTGCCGAGCGTCATGTCGCGCCGCAGCGGCCCGGCGACCTGGCCGGAGAGCAGCGCGCGGTCATCCGCTTCCTTGCTTGCGCCGAGATCCGCCGGCAGCACTTCGGAGGGAAGGCGCCCGAGAAGCTCAGCCTTGGGCCGGGCAAGGATGCGCTCGGCTGTCGCGTTCACATAGCCGAAGCGGCCCTTCTCGTCCTTGAGGTAGATGCCGACCGGGATGGCTTCGAGGATGCCGCGCACCATCGCCTCGCGCCGCTCGCTTTCCTGCCAGGCGACTTCATAGGCGTCCTTCTCGGCGGCCAGCGATGTGGCCTGCTCGCGCAGGCGCCGCGCCTCAAGGCTCGCCAAGGCCTGGCGGGCGACCACCATCAGCCGCCGCACCGTTCGCGCCATCTCCGCCGAGAAGCCGCCGCGTTCGGCGGCTCGCAGCACGACCAGCGGCGCGCTGCCTTCGTTCGCGCCGACGGGCAGCGCGATCGCCAGCGCCCCGCCCGGCTTGTGGAGCATCGGGTTCGTCCTGCCGGCAAAGTCCGGCATGCGGGCGATGTCCACGAGGTTCACCACCTCGCCCGCGCGGGCACGGTCGAAGATGGGGCTGTCTGGCCAGCGCGTGCCCAACCGTCCGGCTTCGGTCGCGAAGGCCACGCGCAGCGTGTCTGGCCCGTCCGCCTCCAGCACCACCGCGTCTTCGAAGGGCAAGATGCGGCGTACGACGCGCAGCACGCGCAGCACCATGCGCGCCGGTGGCAATGGCCGCAGCAAGGTCTCCAGCACTTCCAGAATCACCGCGGTTTCGAGCGCGCGGCGATCCGCGTCGTTGCGCGCACGCTTCAGCGCGAGCAGCAGCTCGCGCATCTCGCCCTGCGCGGATGCGGTGCCGGTCATTCAGCCGAAGACAACGACCGAGATCATGAGATTGCCGTGCAGGTTCACCCCCGCCACGGACTGACCCTGCTCACCGAAGGTGAAGGCGCCGAGGAAGGGCACGCCGGGCAGCGCGGCGCGCAGTTCGGCGACCACCTCATCCATGCGGGGGCGCACGGCCAGCATGCAGCCGCCGCAATAGATGGCCATCGCGCCGCGCACCTCGGCCGGGGTGAGCTCCGCGGCGTCCATCGCTTCCCGCGCGACGCGGCCGATGCGTCCGATCAGCCCGGCCTCGGTGCCAGCCATTAGCGCGACTTCGGTGCCTTCCGGCATCTCCGCGAACAGCGCGAGCGCGCCGTCTTCCGTCACATGCGCCGGGTGGGCTAGCAGCCAGAAGGGCACGCCTTCCACCGCGCCGACTCTGCGCGCCAGCGGCGCCCAGGTCGATTCCGCCAGGATCGTCGCTGGTGCGGTGCCGATCCGGCCGCCGGTCCAGCGATGATAAACCTCGGCGGCCGGCGCGCCGTCGATGGCCAGCACCGTGCGGCCGCGCGTGGCGGTCACGCGGCCGGCCGGCCCCGCGGGCTCATAGCCGCTCTGGAAGGCATGGCCGATGCGGAGCGAGGGGAACAGCACGGCCACCGCGACGCCGCGCTGCAGCGCCGCGCTGCCGCCGATCTGCCACCAATCGCCTGCCACCGCATTGTCGGCCGAGCTGCCGCCCAGCACTGGCACGCGGGGGCCGACCACCTCTGCGATGCCGGCGAGCACCTCTTCCTCATGGCCCGGCGCGGAGCAGACCCAGACGAGGCCGGGCGTCTCATTCGAACGCTCAGCCTGCAGCAATGCGGCTTCGGTGGCCTCGGCCGCTGCGCGGCGCGGATCGGCGCCGAGCGCGACGATGGCAGCACCGAAGGCGCCAGCCGGATCCGTAAGGCCGAGCAGGCCGAGGGTCGGCGCGTCATCCCCTGCCGCCGCCGCGAAGCCCGCCGAGGTCATGACGCCCAGGCAGGAGCTGCCGCCGATCACCGCGGCCTGCGGGAAGCGCCGTGCCAGACCGGCGGCGAGCTGCGCCGCGTCGTGGCGCGCATCGGCATAGGCCAGGATGAGGCCCGGCGGGCCGGCAGAGCCAAGCTGCGCATCGAGCGCGCCTGCGGCCTCGGTCAATGCAATCTCGGTGGTGTGGTGCTGCGCGATGGCATCGGCGATGCGCATGGTCTTGCTCCCCCGCTCGGCTCAGGCGGCTGCGATGCGCAGCGCTGTGCCGGCCTTGGGCGCATCGGTGTTCGCGCCGGCCAGCCAGGCCAGGAACTGCGCGGGCGGCATCGGGTGGCCGATCAGGAAGCCCTGCGCCACGTCGCAGCCCATCTCGGCCAGGGCCGCCAGCACATCTTCGCTCTCGACGCCTTCGGCCACGGTGCGCAGGCCGAGCGTGCGCGCCAGGCCGATCACCGCACGGGTGATCACCAGCGCCTCGCGGTCGTGCAGCATGCCGGAGACGAAGGCGCGGTCGATCTTGAGCTCGGAGAAGGGCATCCGGTGCAGCTCGGCCAGCGAGGAATAGCCGGTGCCGAAATCGTCCATGGAGAGCGCGAAGCCGCGGATGCGCAGCCGCGCGAGTGCTGCCGTCACCACTTCCGTATCCGCCATCGCCGCGGTTTCGGTGATTTCGAGCGTCAGTGCGGCGGGGTCGGCGTTGGCAGAGGCGACCAGCTCGGCGACGCGGTCGGCGAAATCGGGTTCGGAGACGCAGCGGGCCGAGATGTTGACGGAGACCGACAGGTCATGCCCGGCCTTGCGCCAGGCGGCGCAATCGCGCGCCGCGCGTTCCACCATCAGGTAGGTCAGCGGCGTGATGGCGGGGCCTTGCTCGGCCAGTTGCAGGAAGACGCCGGGCGGCAGCGTGCCGCGGGTCGGGTGTTCCCAGCGCGCAAGCGCCTCGGCGCCAATCGGCCGGCGATCGGCAACGCGGACCTTCGGCTGGTAGTAGGGCACGAGCTGGCCGTCGCCGATCGCCTTGTCGAGATCGCCGGTGCGGATCGGCAGGCTGTCCTGCGCCGCGGCGGCCAGCACGGCCGCGAGCTCTGCCGGCGTGACCGGCTTGCGCAGCGGCGCCAGCATAGCCAGGCCGAGGCTGCGGCCGATCCGGACGGCGCTGGTCAGCAGACGTTCGTCGAGGCCGGAGGAGATCATCATCGGCGCCGTGCAGCGCCGGCGCGAGAGCGCCTGCAGCACGGAGATCCCGTCCGCCTCGCCGATCGCGAGGTCCAGCACGATCAGGTCCGGCGGGTCTGCCTCAATGGCCGCCAGGAAGGCGCCGGGTTCGACGAAGCCTTCCGCGCGGTAGCCACAGCGCTCCCCAACGCGGCACACCAGTGTGCGGATGACCGGGTCGTCGTCCAGCACATGCAGCACCGGCTTCCACGACATCAGGCGGCCTCCGCAGATCTCCTGCGTGCGACAGAAGGCCGAAGGGGGTTAATGCTTCGCTTACGCGGCCTCGGCCGGCAGCAGGCCGCGTTTACGCAGCAGCGCGTTAACCTCTGGCTTCCGTCCGCGGAAGGCGATGTAGAGCGCCATGGGGTCTGCGGTGCCGCCGGCTGCGAAGATCGCCTTCAGCTTGGCGGCGAGGTCCGGATGGAAGGGATCGCCGGCTTCCTCGAAGGCGGCGAAGCCATCGGCGTCCAGCACCTCGGCCCACATGTAGAAGTAATAGCCCGCTGCGTAGCCGCCGCCGGCGAAGAGATGGCCGAAATGGATCGGGCGGTGCCGCAGGCCGATCGCCTCCGGCATGCCGATCTCCGCCAGGAAGGCGTCCTCGAAGCCGGCGAGGTCGAGCGCCTCCGGCGCCGGATGGCGGTGCAGCGCAAGGTCGATCAGGGCGGAGGCGACGTATTCCACGGTCGCGAAGCCCTGGCCCTCGTTCCGGGCCGCCAGCAGCTTCGCCAGCATCGCCTCGGGCAGGGCTTCGCCGGTGGCGTGGTGGCGGGCATGGGCGCGCAGCGTCTCCGGCACCGCGAGCCAGTGCTCCATGACCTGGGAGGGGAATTCGACGAAATCGCCCAGCACGGCTGTGCCGGATTGCGACGGGTAGCGCGCGGTGCTGAGCAGCCCGTGCAGCGCGTGGCCGAATTCATGGAACAGGGTGCGCGCATCGTCCCAGGACAGCAGCGTCGGCGCAGATTTCGCCAGATTGTTGTTGTTGACGATGATCGGCGCCACGCGGCCATCGAGCGAATCCGCGACGCGGTAGCTGCTCATCCAGGCGCCCGAGCGCTTCTCCGCACGGGCGAAATTGTCGAGCAGGAAGACACCGACATGCCCACCCGCCGCGTCCTTCACCTCGAAGGCGCGGACGTCGGGATGATAGACGGGGATGTCGGCGCGTTCCTCGAGCGTGATGCCGAACAGGCGGCGCGCCGTGTCGAACAGCGCGCGCAGCATCGCCTCCAACTCCAGATAGGGCTTGAGCGCGGCGCCGTCGAAATCGTGCTTCGCCTTCTGCGCGCGCTCGGCCCAGAAGCGCCAGTCCCAGGCCTCGACGGCGCCGTCATGGCCTGCGGCGCGGGCCAGCGCCGCAAGCTCGGCGCGTTCTTCGGCGGCGCGGCGCTTCGCCGGTTCCCAGGCAGCCCGCAGCAGCGCCTCGGCCGCGTCCGGATGGCCGGCCATGGTGTCGGCGAGGCGATATTCCGCGTGGTCGGCGGCGCCCAGCAGCCGCGCACGCTCCGCGCGCAGCGCCAGGATTTCGCGCACCAGTGTTGCGTTGTCGCGCTCTGGGTGCAGCGCCCCGCGCGCGACCCAGGCGCGCCAGGCCGTCTCGCGCAGATCGCGGCGCGTGGAGAAGGTGAGGAAGGGTTCGACCGAGGAACGGGCCAGGGTGATGGCATAGCCCGCGATCCCGCGTTCCGCCGCCGCCTGGCGCGCGGCGGCGCGGGCGAAATCCGGCAGGCCGTCGAGGTCGTGCTCCGCCAATGCCATGTGCCATGCGTTCTCATCGGCCAGCACATTCTGGCCGAAGCGCGTGTGCAGCGTGGCGAGGCGCGAGGAGATCTCCGTCAGTTGTGCCCGCGCGTCCTCATTCAGCGCGGCGCCGCAGCGCACCAGGCTCATATGCGTGCGCTCCAGCAGCCGGAGTTGGTCGGGGTCGAGGCTGAGCGATCCGCGCCGCGCATGCAGATCGGCAACGCGGCGGAAGATGCCGGGGTCTAGCGCGAGCTGCATGTTGTGCCGCGCCAGAAGCGGCGCGATGTCGCGCTCGACCGCCTGCAGCGCGTCGGTGGCGCGGCTGCCGGCGAGGTTGAAGAAGGTGGCGGCGACGCGGTTCAGCAGGCCGCCCGCGCGCTCCAGCGCCTCGATCGTGTTGGCGAAGGACGGCGGCGCGGGGTCCGCGGCGATCGCGGCGTATTCCGCGCGCTGGGCGGCCATGGCGGCGTCGAAGGCCGGGGGGAAGTGCTCCTCCCGGATGCGGTCGAAGGGCGGCACGCCGAAGGGCGTGGTCCATGTCGCGAGCAGCGGGTTCTCGGTCATGGCGCCTATCTGACGTGCCGCCCCGCCCGCGTCCAGCGCCGCCCTCAGGGCTCCGCGGCCCCGTCGGTCAGCTCGGTCAGGGCCTCGCGCCGCAGGATCTCGATGCGGCCATGGGCGGGTTCGCGCACCCAGCCGCGCCGGCGGAAGGCGGTCAGCGTCCGGCTCACCGTCTCAAGCGTCAGGCCAAGGAAATCGGCGATGTCGCTCCGCGTCATCGGCATGTCGAGCACCGAACCCAGCTGATGGCGGCGCTGCCCCGCCTCGGCGAGGGAGAGCAGGAAGGCGGCGACCCGCGCCTCCGCGGTGCGGCGGCCGACGGTGACGAGCTGGTCCTGCGTCGCCGCCAGTTCCTGCACGCAGAGATCGAGCAGCCGGCGTTCCAAGGCCGGGTAGCGGCGCAGCAGCTGGTCCAGGCGCTTGCGCTCCAGCCGGCAGAGATGCGCCGGCGTCAGCAGCTGCGCGGCGAAGGGGTAGCGCTCGGCGCCGGTATAGCCCAGCACGTCGCCAGCGAAGCGGAAGCCGAGCACCTGCTCCCGCCCGTCCGGCAGCAGGCGAGTCAGCTTCGCCGTGCCCTGGACCAGGGTGAAGACATGACCCGCCCGGTCGCCTTCCTGGAACAGCATGTCGCGCGGGGCGAAGGTCATCTGCTCGGCTTCGGCCAGGACATCGTCGAGGCTCGCCGCGTCCAGCGGACGGCAGAGCCCCGCGACCCGGGACCCGCAGGTGCCACAGATCTCGCCCTCGCCCAGCGCTTCGCGCGCCACGCGACGTGCCGCGTCCAACGGGTTCACCCCGTCTCTCTCCCCAACCCCGACATGGCGACGCTATCCGACCGCCACGCTCGGCTTCAAGGACGATAACACGCGAAGTGTTGGGCAGGCTTGCTACCCAGGGGTGATCGTCAGGGCGTCGGCGGCGATGGTGATCGTGCCGGGCCCCGCCACCGTGACGGGGGCGGAGAGCGGCGCCCAGGTGAGCGGATTGCCACCCGTTGCCGCATCGAACAGCCCAAGGTGCGACACCGTGCCGATGGATGTCGTGAATGCGAATGTGATTGCCGAAAGATTGCGCTGCGCGCCGGTGCCCGTGAAGGTCACGCGCTGGCGCGCATAGCCGTTGCCGGCCGGTTCGCCCGTGATCCCCGTGGCATCCGCCCCCCCTGTGCCGAGCGCGGCCCAGGCGGCGCTCGGCAGGGTGGGGCTGCGCCCGCACAGCGCGCGGCCCAGCAGGTTCTTGGCGTGGTCGGTCAGGTCGGTCATGCGGGGCGTCCTTCGGCTGGAATCGGCGGATCGGCTCTGGCGTTCAGCGGATCAGGGCGCCACGGCGCCGGTGAGCATCAGAAGCCGCGTGGCGCCCCCATCGGGGCTGAAGGCCAGCAGCGTCGCCAGGCCGCCCGCGCGGATCCGCGTCATGCCCTCGGGGTTGGTCGGCGTCGTGCCGGTGAAGCCGGTCATCGTGATGGCGAGGTCGGCGGCCGTGCGGTTGGCGACGAGGCAGGAGAAGCCGTCGCCTGTCGCCGCCCAGTCGATGGACAGCGTCGTGCCGGCATTCGCGCTGATGAGGCGCGCATTGTGGTTGAGGAGCGTCAGCGGCGTGGCGGCCGCGGCCGGCACCACCGGCAGCCGCCGGCTGGTGAACTGGGCGTCCACATAGCCCTTGCGCGCGGCGTGGTGGGTGGCCGTCGGGTCGGCGGGCAGCACCATCTGGCCGGTGAGCGTGACAGTACCATTCGCCGCAACGCGCAGCCTTTCGCCGAGGGCGCCGCCGCTGCGCGTCTCGACCACGAAGGCGCCGGCCTCGCTGCCGGTGGTCACCGTCTCGCTGATGCCGCCGGCGCGGGCGAAGATCGTCTCCGCCCCGCTCGCATTATTGCCGCTGAAGTTCAGCTGGCCGAGCACATGATTCGCGGCCGGGCTCGCGGAGGCGCGGCGCAGCGTGACGTCCATCGGCGCCGTCATGGCGGATGCGGCGCCGAAGACCACGCCGCCATTGGGGTTGCTGGCGACGTTGCCGCCAAGCTGCAGCGGCGCCAGCGCGCCGGCGCCTAGCGCGATGGAATAGGCAACCGCGCCTGTCTGGTTTGCAAGATCGAGACTGGCCCCGAGGCTGGCGGAACGCGGGGCCAGCAGCGTGCTGGCCTGGTCGGGGGAGGAGCGCGCAGCCTGCGCGCGGTTGCCGACCAGGGCTATGCGCGCGAGATCCGCCGCCGCCTGGCCGTTGAAGCTGGCGCTGCGCGTGTCGCAGGCGATGACCGCCAGCGCGTCGCCGCCGCTGCCGAGATAGATGCTGGCCGATGGCAGATCGCAGGCGACCAGGGTTGCGCCGCCATCGAGCACCTCGACCGTGCGGCCCGCGCCGCCGCCGCCCACCATAACGCCGACGAATTGGGTGTCGCCGGCGCTCACCGCGGTCGAGTTCACCCGGATCGCGGTGGCCATGGCGCTGATGAAGCCGCCGACCCATTTGGTGCGGAAGGCGCTGCCGCGGATCAAGGCGCCGGTCGTCAGCGGATCTCGCAGCGCCGGCAGGTCGTCCACGCTGCAATTGCCAAGCTGGATCGATTGCGCGCCATCGCCGAGCTCGAAGCCGACATTGTAGCCGTAGCAGAAGCAGTTCACGCATTCCGCGACATCGCTGGTCTCGATACGGAAGGCGGTGCCGAGCCGGCGGTTGTTCCAGACCGCGAGCGTGCCGCCGCCAGTATGGCTTCCGGCGAAGCTGGTGCCCTGCAAGTCGATCCGGGTCGCGTCCACCACCGTCGCCGTGGCCCGCGTATTCGCCGCCACGACGCCATTCACGCCGTAGATGTTGACGAGGTCACCGGTGGCCAGGTTGTGCGGGACGGATGTGGTGACGCGGATGAGCCCGGCGCCGTTGTTGGCGACGGCGGCGATCGGCGCCTCCACGATCGAGATGTTCGCGAGGCTGCCGGTCAGGAAGGGCCAGAAATGCACGTCGTGGATGCGCGTGATGTCGGAGCTGCGCGTCAGCCAGATGCCGTTGCGGTTGTCGCCGCGCAGGCGGCGGATGCCGAGCCGCTGGGTGTTGTCGGCACGCAGTGCCAGGTCGAAGCCCAGCACCAGCACATCCTCGACCAGCGCATCATGATGCGTGCCAGAGCCGTTGCCGATGGTGATCGCCGTGCCGGCCATGGCGGCGCGGAGGTTGATGGCCGCGCGCAGGGTGGTCGGCGGCGCGCCAAGCCCGTCGCGGATCAGCGCAACGCGTCGCAACGTGGCGCCGCGCATCACCCGCACGGTGCGTGACGGATCGAGCAGGATGGTGCCCGGCACTGCGCTGTAATTGGCGCCGGGCCGCTGCCCGCCGGGAAAGACCGGCCCTTCGAGCGCGACATTCTCCTGCACGACGATCTCGGCGGCGATGGCGCGGTAGCGTCGCGGACCGAGCCGGACGATGCCGCCGCCGGCGGCGCTGGCGGTGTTGATCGCCGCCTGGATCGCGGCCGCGTCATCGGCCAGGCCGTCGCCGACGGCGCCGAAGTCGCGCACATGGAACATGCGCTCGGCATGCATGGCGGCGGTGATCTGCGCGAAGGTCGCGCGGCGCGTCTCGGCCGCGGCGCCGCTGCCTTGCACGATGGGCGCGAGGTCGGCGGCGCCGAGCGCGGTGGCGGCAGGCAGGTCGGAGATTCTGGAATCGGGCATCGGCCCCTCTCGTCGGGTTGGAGCTGCGCGGAGCGGTGGTGGGGAAGGGAGTGCGGGGGCGGCGCGTTCAGACGATTTGCAGGCCGTCGCCCGCCTCGGTCAGCAGCCGCCCCTCGGCTTCTGTGAGCAGCGTGTAGGGCAGGCTGACCGCGAAGGGTGGCGAGGTGTCCGCAACCAGGGGGGCGCCCACCGCCTCCACCCGCAGCCGGTAGCCGGAGCCCGCATCAGGCGCCGGCAGGCTGGCGCTGGCAGTGCCGGCCGTGACGGTCGCCGCTTGCGGTCCGCGCAGGGTTGCGCCCATCGCATCGCGGATGGAGAAGCGCACCTCCGCGACCGGGCCCGCGACGGCGGCTGAGGCTTGCACTGTCCCGTTGGACAGGATGCCGCCGGCGAGCGGGGCGAGCAGCACTGTCATCGCCACCGCACTCGCCGCCTGGCTGACCGAGACGCGCTGCGCGGCGGCGCGGCTCGTACGGAAGGGTGCGGCGGCGGTATCGAGCACGATGCCGCCCGGCACTGTCGGGCCGGGGCGTACCGTGGTCAGCGCCACCGCGTCCGACGCCTGCAGGATGATCACGTCGCCTGAGGTGAGGCGCGGCTCGGCCGCATCGAAATAGCCGGCCGTCAGTGCCTGCTCCCGCGGATCGGGCGTGCGGTAGAGCCAGAGCGTGAAGCCGCCCTGCGTGAGCAGCGGGAGGAGGGCGGCGGTATCGAAGGGCATGCGGGGCTCCGGGCGAACAGGGACGGCCATCGCGCCCGGCTGTTGGCGCGGCCGGGGCGGGATTTTCGGACGGTCTGGGGAGGCCCGGGCGGTGCAGACGCAACTCGCCCCTTGGCTGCGCCTGTCTAGCGCTGAAACCGCAACGAAGTCAAGATAAAAATCCTATTTTGAGTGACCTTCTCCGCCCCCGCTGCGCCCTGGCGCGGTCGTGATAGGGTCCGCCGCAACGGACTCGATCCCTGCCCGGGAGATGCGCATGCGACGTTGGATGCTGCTCGGCGCCCTGCTCGGCGCCGCCTTGCTCAGTACCGCCCTGTCGGCCCTGCCGGCGGCGGCGCAGGAGCGCGTGGTGAATGTCTTTAACTGGAACGACTATATCGACCCCTACATGGTTCAGCGCTTCACGCGCGAGACCGGCATCCGCGTGCGCTACGATGTCTTCGACAGCCTGGAGACGCTGGAAGGCAGGCTCTCGGCCGGGCGGACGGGCTATGACATCGTCGTGCCGACGAATGAGCCGACCTTCTCGCGGCTGGCGCGCGCCGGCGCCTTCCGGCCGCTGGACCGGGCGCTGATCCCGAACCTTGCGAATCTCGACCCTGCGCTGCAGCGGCAGGTGGCGGCCTCCGATCCCGACAACCGCTTCGGCACGCTCTATCTGTGGGGAACCATCGGGCTTGGCATCAACGCCGAGCGCATCCGCGCGCTGGCGCCCGATGCGCCGCTCGACAGCCTCGCGCTGCTGATGGATCCGCAGCATGCGCGCCGCATCGCGCGCTGCGGCATCACCATGATGGACAGCGCCATCGACGTGATTCCAACCGTGCTGCGCTACCTCGGCAAGGATCCGAACAGCACCAGCGCGGATGATCTGCGCGAGGTGGAGCGCGCGCTGATGGCGATCCGCCCCTTCATCCGCAACTTCTCGACCGGCGGCGCGATCGAGGCGATGGCGGCGGGCCAGTCCTGCCTGGCCTTCGGCTATTCGGGCGACATGATCCAGGCGGGGCTTCGCGCGCAGGAAGCCAATCGCGGCGTCACCGTGCGCTATATCGCGCCGCGGGAAGGCGCGCAGCTCTGGTTCGACCTGCTGGCCATCCCCGCCGATGCGCCGAACCCGGAGGCGGCGCACGCCTTCATCAACTTCCTCCTCCAGCCCGATGTGATGGCGTCCATCACCAGCCATGTCCGCTACCCGAACGGCGTGCCGGCCAGCCGCGCGCTGGTGGCGGCGGAGGTCGCGAACGACCCGGCGGTGTTCCCGCCGGAGGCGCTGCGCGCCAGCTTCTTCACCATCGGTCCGGTGCCGCAGGCGGCGGAGCGCGCGCGCTCCCGCGTCTGGGCGCGCTTCAAGGCGGGCAGGTGAGCGGCAGGCCGGATCGCGGCGCGCAAGATGACGCGGCGCCGCTTCTCCGCATCGAGGGCGTGAGCAAGCGCTTCGGTGGTTTCGCTGCGGTGGATGGCGTCACGCTTTCGATCCGGCGCGGGGAGTTCTTCGCGCTGCTCGGCGGCTCGGGATCGGGGAAGTCCACGCTGCTGCGCATGCTGGCCGGGCTGATCCAGCCGGATGCCGGGCGGATCGTGCTGGACGGGCAGGACATGGCCGGCGTGCCGCCGTATGCGCGGCCGGTCAATATGATGTTCCAGTCCTATGCGCTGTTCCCGCACATGAACGTGGCGCAGAACATCGCCTTCGGCCTGCGCATGGACGGCGCGCCGAAGGCGCTGATCCGCGAGCGCGTGGCGGAGATGCTGGCGCTGGTGCGGATGGAAGGCTTCGGTGATCGCAAGCCGGCGGCACTGTCGGGCGGTCAGCGCGCGCGCATCGCGCTTGCCCGGGCGCTGGCGAAGCACCCGAAGCTGCTGCTGCTCGATGAGCCGCTGTCGGCGCTCGACAAGAATCTGCGCGAATCCATGCAGTTCGAGCTGCGCGCCATCCAGGACCGCACGGGCACCACCTTCGTCATCGTCACCCATGACCAGGAGGAAGCGATGACCATGGCAAGCCGCCTTGCGGTGATGGATCGCGGGCGGCTGATGCAGGTCGGCACGCCCGGCGAGGTCTATGAATTCCCGAACAGCCGCTTCACCGCAGAATTCCTCGGCAGCGCGAACATCCTGGAAGGTGTTGTGGCGGCGACGGGGCCTGAGGGAGCGCGGATCTGCGCGGCTGACGGCCCCATCGATATCCTCTCCGACGCGCCCGCGCCGCGGCCTGTCGGCGAGCGCGTTGTCGTGGCGCTGCGGCCGGAGCGCCTGGCGATCGCCCGTGCGCCTGAAGGTTCGGGGCCTGGCGACAACTGTCTGGAAGGTCGCGTGCGCGACATCGGTTATCTCGGCGATGCCTTCGTCTATCACGTCGAGATCGCGGGCGGCCGCAGGCTGCGCATCAGCCAGCCAAACCGCCGCCGCATCACGGAGCACCCGCTGGGCGCCGGTGATGCTGTCCATATCACCTGGGATCGCCAGGCCAGCATGGTTCTGCCCGAATGACTGCCGGCGCGCGAAGGGCGCTGGTACTGGCGCTGCCGGCGGCCTGGATGCTGCTGTTCTTCGCCGCCCCCTTCGCCATCGTGCTGTCCATCGGCTTCGCGGAGCCGGCCGAGGGTATCCCGCCCTACGCCCCGCCGCTGCGCTGGGCCGAAGGCGCATGGCCTGTGCTGCAGCCGAATTTCGCTAACTTCGCGCTGCTGTTCGAGGATCCCTTCTACGCCGAGGCGCTGCTGCGCAGCCTGCGCGTCGCCGCGATCTCCGCCACGTTCTGCCTCCTCATCGGCTATCCGATGGCGCTGGCCATCGCGCGCGCGCCGGAACGCTGGCGCAGCACATTGCTGCTGCTGGTGATCCTGCCCTTCTGGACCTCCTTCCTGCTGCGCGTGACAGCCTGGATCGGGCTTTTGCAGGACCAGGGCTGGATCAATGGCGCGCTGCTGGCGCTGGGCGTGATCGAGGAGCCGATCGCGCTGCTCTACACCGACCTCGCGATGTATCTCGGCATCACCTATTGCTACCTGCCCTTCATGGTGCTGCCGCTCTACGCCAGCCTGTCGAAGCTCGATCCCGCGCTGCTGGACGCCGCGGCGGATCTTGGCGCGCGGCCCTGGCGCGCCTTCCTGGCGGTCACCCTGCCGCTGTCGCTGCCGGGCGTACTGGCCGGGTTCCTGCTGGTCTTCATCCCGGCGGTCGGCGAATTCGTGATCCCCGAACTGCTCGGCGGGCCTAGCGCGCAGCTGATCGGGCGCGTGCTCTGGACCGAGTTCTTCCAGAACCGGGACTGGCCGCTGGCCTCCGCACTCGCCGTCGCGCTGCTCGTCGTGCTGGTGCTGCCGATCGCCGCCTTCCAGGCCCGAGTCGCGCCGGCGGCGCGCCAATGACTTGCTTGCGGGAGGGGCGCTGATGGCTGCGCGCTGGCTGGTTCCGTTGGGCTTCGGCTTCGCCTTTCTCTACCTGCCCATCCTGCTGATGGTCGTCTTCTCCTTCAACGACAGCCGCATGGTGACAAGCTTCACCGGCTTTTCGCTGCGCTGGTACGCGGCGCTGTGGCGCAACGAGACGCTGATGGAGGCGCTGTTCCTGTCGCTCCGCATCGCCGCAGTCTCGGCCACCATGGCGACGATCCTCGGCGTGCTGGCGGGCTTCGCGCTGGCGCGCTTCGGGCGCTTCCGCGGCCGTGCGGCCTTTGGCGGGCTGATGGCGGCGCCGCTGGTGATGCCAGAGGTGATCACGGGCCTGTCGCTACTGCTGCTCTTCGTTGCGCTTGAGCAGGCTTTCGGCTTCCCCGCCGGGCGCGGCGCCGGAACGGTCGCGATCGCGCATGCGACCTTCGGCGCGGCCTATGTGGCGGTGGTGGTCCAGAGCCGGCTCGCCGGCTTCGACACCAGCCTGGAGGAGGCGGCGATGGACCTCGGCGCCACGCCCGCCCGGGTCTTCTTCCTCATCACCCTGCCGCTGATCGCGCCGGGCGTCGCAGCGGGGTGGCTGCTGGCCTTCACCCTCTCGCTCGATGACCTCGTGGTGGCGAGCTTCGTCTCGGGCCCGGGCGCCTCTACCCTGCCAATGGTGATCTTCTCCTCCGTCCGGCTGGGGCTGACGCCGGAGCTCTATGCGCTGGCGACGCTGATGGTGCTGGCCGTCGCGCTGGCGCTGGCGGTGGCCTGGTGGATCGCTGCCCGCCGCCCCCGTGCCTGAACAGCGCCATAATCCCTCCATGCCGCGGGGGCAGGATCGTTGCATGTCCCGCTTTCCCCTGGCCCTGATCCTGATGGCCCTGCTGGCCGGTTGCGCCGAGCGCTGGACCCGCCCCGGTGCGACCGAGGCGCAGGCGGACGCCACCAACGCCGCCTGCCAGGACCGGTCGGAACTGGCCGTGCAGCCCCTGATGACGTGGCGGATCGTCGAGCAGGGCGGCTATGTGCGGGAGCGACGCTGCTGGCGGGAACATTCGGGCCGGGAGGTCTGCGGCTTCACCGAACGCTGGCGCCCGCCGCGCTATGGCTGGGTGGATGCCAATGCCGGCGCCCGAGAGGCCTGGCGGCGCGAATGCATGCGCGAGAAGGGCTTCACCTTCGAAGGCTACCGGCCGCTTCGCCTGTTCGGGACGGGTGAGGAAGCCCCCCCACCGGTGGACGCCCCGCGCCCATAGGGCTAGGAACCTTCCCGGCCGCGCTGGGCGGGGGTGCCTTCCCCGCCTTGCGGGCAGGGAACGCCGAAACGCCATGAACCTCATCGCCGACCGCCTCGACCGCATCTCCCCCTCGCTGACCATCGCCATGACGGCGAAGGCCCGCGCCCTGAAGGCGGAGGGCCGCGACATCATCTCGCTTGCGGCCGGCGAGCCCGATTTCGACACGCCGCGCAACGTGAAGGACGCGGCCATCGCCGCCATCGAGCGCGGCGAGACCAAATACACCGACGTCGCCGGCACCATGGCGCTGCGCAAGGCGGTCTGTGAGAAGTTCAAGCGCGACAACAATGTCGAGTACAAGCCGGAGGAGATCCTGGTCGCCACCGGCGGCAAGCAGGTGATCTTCGACGCGCTGGTCGCCACCATCAATCCGGGCGACGAGGCGATCATCCCCGCCCCGTGCTGGGTGTCCTATCCGGACATCGTGGCGCTGGCCGAAGGCACGCCCGTGATCGTCCCCTGCGGCCCGAACCAGGGCTTCCGGATGACGCCGGAGCAGCTGGAAGCCGCGATCACGCCGAAGACCAAGTGGCTGATCCTGAACAACCCCTGCAACCCGACCGGCGCCGGCTATTCCGCCGCGGAGCTGAAGGCGCTCGCCGAGGTGCTGATGCGGCACCCGAATGTCTGGATCTTCTCCGACGATATCTATGAGAAGCTGACCTACGGCATGAAGTTCGCGACCCTGGTCGAGGTTGAGCCGCGGCTGAAGGATCGCACCGTCACCATGAACGGCTGCTCCAAGGCCTATGCGATGACGGGCTGGCGCATCGGCTTCGCCGGCGCGCCGCTGAAGCTCATCAAGGCGATGGACAAGCTGCAGAGCCAGTCCACCTCCAACACCTCCTCTATCTCCCAGGCGGCGGCGATCGAAGCGCTGACCGGCCAGCAGGACAGCGTGGAGGCGATGCGCGTCGTCTATGAGCGCCGTCGCGACCTGGTCGTCGGCATGCTGAACCAGGCGGCGGGCGTGCGCTGCCCGACGCCTGAAGGCGCCTTCTACGTCTTCCCCGACATCCGCGGCTGCCTCGGCAAGACCAGCGCGGGCGGCAAGACGATCGAGACGGATGAGGATTTCTGCATCGGCCTGCTCGAGGAAACGGGGGTTGCGGCGGTGCACGGCGCGGCCTTCATGTTCCCCGGCCACTTCCGCATCAGCTACGCGACTGACGACGCGACGCTGAAGGAAGCCTGCACGCGCATCCAGAAGTTCTGCGCTGGCCTCAAGTGAGGTCGTGCGCTGACCGCCGGGCCGCCGGCCCGGTGGTCTGACCCGCATGTTCGCGCTGGGGTTCCGCCTGCGTCGTGCGACGGAGGCGGATTTCGAGCCGGTGCTCGCGCTCTCCATCCGGGTGATGCGCGAGCATCTGGAACGCGTCGGCCGCTTCGATCCGGAGCGCCGGCACGACCGCATGCGCCGGCAATTCGACGCCGGCATCCTGCGCATCATCGAGCAGGACGGCGCGATGGCCGGCTGCATCGGCGTCGACGCCAGGGATGTGGCGGTGGAGATCCACAGCCTCTTCCTCGACACCCATGCGCAGCGCCGTGGGCTCGGTGCGACCATCGTCCGGGGGCTGCTGGCGGCTTATCCGGGCCGCCCCTTCCGCATCGAGGTGCTGAAGGAAAGCCCTGCGCGTCGTTTCTGGGAACGGCATGGCTTCGTCCTGACGGGCGAAACGGCCTTCGACTGGCAGATGGAACGCGCGCCGGATTGAGCCGCGCGCGGCCGGGCGATAGGTTGCCGGCCCTGTTCCGGAGGTCCCGCCCGCCATGCCCGCGCTTGCCAGCCGCCTTAAGGAGATTGCGCCTGCCGCCTCCGTCGTCATGACGCAGAAGGCGCGCGAATTGGCGGCGCAGGGCATCAAGGTCATCAGCCTCGCTGTCGGCGAGCCCGATTTCGACACGCCCCGTCATGCGATCGAGGCCGCCTACAAGGCCGCGCTCGCCGGCGACACCAAGTATCCGCCGCAGGACGGCACGCGGGCGCTGAAGGAAGCCATCCAGCGCAAGTTCAAGCGCGAGAACGGCCTCGACTACGCGCTGGATGAGATTCTGGTCTCCAATGGCGGGAAGCAGGTGATCATGAACGCCATGCTCGCCACCTGCGATGTTGGCGACGAGGTGGTCATCCCCGCGCCCTTCTGGATCTCCTATGCCGACATGGCGAAGCTCGCGGGCGGCGTGCCGGTGCAGGTCGCCTGCCCGCAGAATAACGGTTTCAAGCTGCGCCCCGAGGATCTGGAAGCAGCGATCACGCCGAAGACCAAATGGCTGCTGCTGAATTTCCCGAGCAACCCGACGGGCGCTGCCTGTTCGCGCGCGGAGATGAAGGCACTCGCGGAGGTGCTGCTGCGGCACCCGCATGTCTGGGTGCTGACCGACGATATGTATGAGCACCTCGTCTATGACGATTTCGAGTTCTGCACGATCGCGGAGGTCGAGCCGCGGCTGAAGGACCGCGTGCTGACGGTCAATGGCGTGTCCAAGACCTATGCGATGACCGGCTGGCGCATCGGCTTCTGCGGCGGGCCGCGCGACCTGATCAAGGCGATGTTCAACATGCAGGGCCAGCTGACGGCCGGCGTCAGTACGGTCGGCCAGGCCGCTGCTGCCGCCGCGCTGGATGGGCCGCAGGACCTCGTGAAGGAGCGGGCCGCGATCTACAAGGCGCGCCGCGACATGGTGGTGGAGATGCTGAACGCCGCCCCCGGCATTGCCTGCCACAAGCCGGAAGGCGCCTTCTACGTCTTCCCGAATATCGCCGGCTGTCTCGGCAAGACCAGCGCCGGCGGGCGGCGCATCGCGACCGATGCCGATTTTGCCCTCGCCTTGATCGAGGAGAAGCACGTCGCCGTCGTGCATGGCGCGGCTTATGGCATGAGCCCTTATCTCCGCATCTCCTACGCGACCGAGACCGAGCGGCTGCGCGAGGCCTGTGCGCGCATCCAGGAGTTCTGCCGCGGCCTGTCATGAGCGAGGTCATTCTTCGCCCCGGCCGGGATGCGGATGCGGAGGGCTTCATCCGCCTGATCGGCGATTGCTGGTCCGAATATCCCGGCTGCATCATGGATGTGGATGGCGAAGTACCGGAGTTGCGGGCGCTCGCGACCTACTTCGCCGAGGCCGGCGGCGCGCTCTGGGCCGCGGAGCAGGATGGGCGCGTCATCGGCATGGCGGCGACGCGGCCGATGGGCCAGGACGCGGCCTTCGAGATCTGCAAGGTCTATGTCGCGAAGGCGGCGCGCGGCACTGGCCTCGCCCATGACCTGCTGGACGCCGTGGAGGCGCATGCGCGGGCGGCCGATGCCGCGCGCCTCGTGCTCTGGAGCGACACCCGCTTCGCGACGGCGCATCGCTTCTATGAAAAGCGCGGGTTCGTGCGGCAGGGCTCGATCCGTGTCCTCGACGACCTCTCGAAGAGCCTTGAGTTCCGCTACGCTAAGCCGATCGCCGGGCTGGTGGTGGAGGTGCTGGATGCCGCCGCGGCGGCGAGTGCGGAGCGGCGCCTTGCCGCGCTCCTGGCCGACACGGTCGCGGATGGCGCGAGCCTCGGCTGGTTCGCGCCACTTGCGCCGGCGGTGGCGCAGGGGTTCTGGCGCGGCGTGTCCTCTCGCGTTGCGCTCGGCAAGGCGGTGCTGCTGGTCGCCTGGCTGGAGGGCGAGCTGGCCGGTGCCGCGCTGCTCTCGCTCGACCGGCCGGAGACCCAGCCGCATCGGGCGGATATGCAGATGCTGATCGTCGCCCCGGCGGCGCGCCGCCGCGGCGCCGGTCGCGCGCTGCTCTCGCGCGCCGAGCAGGCCGCGCGCGACATCGGCCGCAATCTTCTCACGCTCGAGGCGCGTGGCGGCACACCGGGCGAGACCTTGGTCCGGACTGCGGGTTGGACGGAGCTCGGCACGCTGCCGGGCGGCGCGCTCGGGCCTGATCGCCAGCCAGCCGATCTGGTTCATTTCTGGAAGAAGGTGAGAGCATGATCACGCCGGACTGGGTGCGGCTGATGGCCGCCTACAATGCGGAGATGAATAGGCGCCTCTACGCCGCGGCGGATCGCCTGACGCCGGCGCAGCGGATCGAGGATCGTGGCGCCTTCTTCGGCTCGGTCCACGCCACGCTGAGCCACCTGCTCTGGGGCGACCGCTTCTGGATGTACCGTTTCGATGGCTGGGAGAAGCCGCCCGGCGGCATCCGCGAGAGCGTGGACCTGCACCCGGATTGGGCGGCGATGCGCGCGCTGCGCGTCGAGACCGATGCCGCGATCGAGGCCTGGGCCGCGCGGGTGGAGCCGGCTTGGCTCGCTGGCAGCCTCACCTGGTACAGCGGCTCACAGGGGCGCGACGTGACTCGGCCCAACGCCTTGCTGGTGACGCATATGTTCAACCACCAGACCCATCACCGCGGGCAGGTGCATGCACTGCTGACCGGCTTCGGCGAAAAGACAGGCGACACCGACCTTCCTTTCGTCCTGCCGCTCGACTAACGCGGCGGGTCAGAACGCGTTCTTGTCGCGGATGCCGCGCTTCCTCCTATGGCCCTTCGGTCAGAGGAAGGCGTCGAGATGCGCCAGGACGGCCTCGGGCGCTTCCTCGGCCAGGTAGTGGCCGGATGGCACGGCGCCGCCCGTCAGCGGACCCGCGGCGTAGTCGCGCCAGACGGCCAGCGCATCGTACCAGGCTCCGATCTTCCCCTTCGCGCCCCAAAGCGCGAGCAGCGGACAGTGGAGTTTCTCGCCCGCCGCGCGGCTCGCGCGGTCATGGGCAAGGTCGAGCGTCGCGGCGGCGCGGTAATCCTCGCAGATCGCGGCGACCGTGCCGGGAAGATGCAGCGCGGCGAGGTAGTCGGCGCGCGCCTCCGCGTGGAAGAAGCCCTTGTCCTTCGGCTCGCGCGAGGTGTGCAGGTCGAACCAATCCTCCACATCGCGCAGGATCATGCGTTCCGGCTTCGGATGCGGCTGGGCCAGGAAGAACCAGTGATAATAGCCCATGGCGAAATCCATGCCGCCCGTCTCGAAGTGATGGAGCGTCGGCACGATGTCCATCACGCAGAGCTTCTCCACCGCCTCCGGCGCATCCAGCGCCAGGCGATGCGCCACGCGCGCGCCGCGGTCATGCGAGACCACGGCAAAGCGCGCGAAGCCGAGGCCCTGCATGAGTGCGCGCATATCGGCCGCCATGGCGCGCTTGGTGTAGGCGGCGTGGTCGTCTGAGACCGGCGGCTTGGTGGAGAAGCCATAGCCGGTCAGGTCCGGGCAGATCACCGTGAAGCGCTGCGCCAGCACCGGCGCGAGCTTATGCCACATCGCATGCGTCTGCGGATTGCCATGCAGCAGCAGCAGCGGTGGCCCCGAGCCGCCCCGGCGCAGCCGGAACGCCTTGCCGGCGGCTTCGCGGGTTTCGAGCGTGAAGCCAGCGAAGAACATGGCGCGCCTACTCGTACAGGAAGGAATACGCCGCGAGGCCAAGGCCAGCCACCGCGAACAGCATGGACAGGCCCGGCCAGGTCGGTTTCGGGCCACGATGGCCGAAATACCAGTTGAGCGCGAAGGAGCCGAGGAGTGCGGCCGTCGCATCCGCCCAGCGCCCCATCACATAGCCCCGCACGACCAGCGCGCCCCAGGCGATCAGCGCGGCGAAGGCCAATCCCCGCCAGGCCAGGTCGGCCAGCGGGCTGTCCGGCCGCATCGAAGGATGGGCGGAGCGGGTGTGGATATAGGCCGCGACGGAGCAGAGCAGGGCGGCGAGCAGGGCGGCGGACATGACGTATCCGGCTTAAGCGCGGCCGGTCGGGCGTGCAAGCGCGTCAGCCAAGGCCGGCCATCTCCCGCCACTCGGCTTCGGTCAGCATCCGCACGCCGAGCTCGGCAGCCTTGGTCGCCTTGCTGCCGGCATCGGTACCGACCACGACGAAATCGGTCTTCTTCGAGACGCTCTTCGTGACCTTGGCGCCGAGGCGCTCGGCCTGCGCCTCCGCCTCGTCGCGGCTCATGGTGACGAGCGTGCCGGTGAAGACCATGGTCTTGCCGGCGAAGGGATTGCCGTCGGTCGCGACGATGACGACATCCTCCGGCGTCACCTCCTGCGCGAGGTCGTCGAGCGCCTCGCGGTTGTGCGGTTCGGCGAAGAACTCCGCGAGTTCGGTGGCGATCGCCGGGCCGATGCCCTGGATGGAGCCAAGCTCCTCTCGCGCTTCCGAACCGATCACCGTCGCGGCGCGCATCTTGGCGCGCCATTCGCCGAGGGAGTGGTAGTGGCGGGCCAGCAGCTTGGCATTCGCCTCGCCGATGCGGCGGATGCCGAGGGCGAAGATGAAGCGATCGAGCGGCACGCGCCGCCGCGCCTCGATGGCGTTCAGCAAATTGGCGATCTTGCGCTCGCCCCAGCCATCCCAGTTGCGCAGCGTCGCGATATGCCGCTCCAGGCGGAAGATCTCGGCCGGCGTCCGTACCAGGCTGGCGTCGAAGAGCGACTGGATGATCTCCTCGCCCAGCCCCTCGATGTCCATCGCGTTGCGGCGGCAGAAATGGATCAGCCGCTCCACGGCCTGGGCGGGGCAGATCAGCCCGCCGGTGCAGCGGCGCACCACCTCTCCGGATGGGCGAACGGCGTGGCTGCCGCAGGCGGGGCAGGTCTCAGGAAAGGCGAAAGGCTCGGCATCAGCAGGGCGTTTGTCCGGCACGCTGCCGAGGATCTGCGGGATGACGTCGCCGGCACGCTGCAGGATGACCGTATCGCCGATCCGCACATCCTTGCGCGCGATCTCGTCCTCATTGTGCAGGCTGGCGTGGCTGACCATGACGCCGCCGACATTGACCGGCTGCATCACTGCGCGCGGCGTCAGCGCGCCGGTGCGCCCAACCTGGATCTCGATACCGAGCAGTACGGTGGTCGCCTGTTCGGCGGGAAATTTCCAGGCGATCGCCCAGCGCGGCGCACGGCCGACGAAGCCAAGGCGCCGCTGCCAGTCCAGCCGGTTCAGCTTGTAGACGACACCATCGATGTCATAGGCGAGCCCAGCGCGTCGTTCCGCCATGCCGTGCTGGAACGCGGCCGCGGCGGCCTCGCCATCCAGCAACTCCGACAACGGGTTCACGCGAAAACCCCAATGGCGCAGGCGCTCCAGCCAGGCAGCATGCGTCTCGGCCGGCTGCTCGCTCGCCTCGCCCATCGCATAGGCGAAGAGCTTCAGCGGGCGCTGCGCCGTTATCGTCGGATCGAGCTGGCGCAGCGAGCCGGCGGCGAAATTGCGCGGATTGACCGGGATGGGGATGGCAGGCCCGACCTTCTCCCCCCGCGCGCGCCGCGCTTCGCGTGCCTCCGCGGCCAGCACCTGCGCGGCCCGAAAAGCCAGGAAATCCGCCTTCTCGCAGAAGACCTCGCCGCGGATCTCGATCCGCGCGGGGAAGGGGGGCGGCAATTCGCGCGGCAGGTCGGCGAGCGTTAGCAGATTGGCCGTGACATCCTCGCCCTCGCTGCCATCGCCGCGCGTCGCACCGCGCAGGAAGCGCCCATTCTCATAGGTCAGGTTGACCGAGAGGCCATCGATCTTCGGCTCGGCGACGAAATCCAGCTGCTCGCTATCCTCAAGCCGCAGGAAGCGCCGGATGGAGGCGGTGAATTGCCGGAAATCCTCGTCGGAGAAGGCGTTGTCGAGGCTCAGCATCGGCACGCCATGGCGCAGCTTGCCGAAGCCTTCCGCGACCTCCGCGCCGACGCGGCGGCTCGGGCTGTCCTGGCGGATCAGCTCGGGGAAGCGGGCCTCGATCGCGCGGTTGCGGCGGACCAGCGCGTCGTAATCGGCATCGCTGATCTCCGGCGCATCCTGGCGGTGATAGAGCTCGTCATGGCGCGCGATCTCGGCGGCAAGCGCGCCGAGTTCGGCCTGCGCTTCCTCCTCCGTCAGCGCCTCGACCTTGCGCAGGCGGAGCGCCGCATCGCTCACAGCAGGCTGCCCCCCAGAAGGCTGTCGGCGGCCGCGCGCGCGGCATCGGTCACCTGCTCGCCCGCCAGCATGCGCGCGATCTCCTCGCGCCGCGCCGCGGCGTCGAGCGGCGTCACGCGCGTCTCCGCCCGTCCGGCCTTCACCTGCTTCGCCACCGAGAGATGCCGCGCACCGCGCGCAGCGACCTGCGGCGAATGCGTCACCACCAGCACCTGCAGCCGTTCCGCGACGCGCGCGAGGCGTTCGCCCACCGCCGCGGCGGTGGCGCCGCCGATGCCGCTATCCACCTCGTCGAAGACCAGCGTCGGCACTGGTGAGCCGCGCGCCAGCACCACCTTCAGCGCCAGCATCAGCCGCGACAACTCGCCGCCCGAGGCCACCTTGTCGAGCGCGCCCGGCGCCTGGCCGGGATTGGTCGAGACGAGGAAGGTCACGCGGTCCACGCCATCCGGCCCCCAGCCGGATTCGGGCTTCGGCGCAACCTCGACTACCAGCCGCGCGCGGTCGAGCTTGAGCGGCGGCAATTCGCGCGCGACATCCTTCTCGAGCTTCGTGGCCGTGCTGCGCCGCGCCGCGGTGAGTTTCTCTGCGGCGTCGAGATAGGCGCTGCGCGTCGCGGCTGCGGCGCGTTCAGCCGCCGTCACGCGATCCGTGCCGGCATCGAGTGCGGCAAGCCGCGCCTTCAGACTGGAGAGCAGCGTCGGCAACTCCACCACCGCCACCATGTGCTTGCGTGCCGCGGCACGCAGCGCAAACAGCCGTTCTTCCACATGTTCCAGCCGCCGCGGATCGGGGCCGGATTCATGCGCGAGCCGCTCCATCGCCGTCTCGGCCTCTGCCAGCGCATCCAGCGCGCGGCCAAGTGCGTCCAGCGCGGGCTCTGCCTCGGTGTTCGGGGCCGGCAGGCGCTCCAGCGCGCGCACGGCGCTGCGCAGCGCGGCAGAGGGGTTGGCGGCGCGGCGATCACGCGGGGTGAGCGCGGCGATCGCTTCGGCAATCGCCTCGCCGCGCCGCTCGCCCTGCTGCAGCTTCTGGCGCTCCGTGGCGAGCTCATCCTCCTCGCCCTCGACGGGCGCAAGCGCATCGAGCTCGGCCACAGCATGGCGGAGGAATTCCTCATCCCGCTGCGCCGCGGCAATCTCTTCTCGCGCCGTGGCAAGGCTGCGCTCCGCCTCGCGCCAGGCGCGATGCGTCTCCGCTGTGGCCATGCGCAGTTTCTCAGGCGTGCCGGAGGCGTCGAGCAGCCCGGCATGCGCGGCCGGATCTGCCAGCCCGACCTGCTCATGCTGCCCCTGCACCTCGACGAGCAGCGCGCCAAGCCGGCGCAGCAGCGCAAGCCCGACTGGCTGGTCGTTGGCGAAGGCGCGCGACCGGCCATCGGCGGTCACGACCCGGCGCAGCACCAGCTCATCCTCCGCCGTGATGCCCTGCTCGGTCAGCAGCGCGCGGGCGGGATGCTCGTCGGCAAGGCCGAAGGCAGCGGCGACCGAGGCCTGCGGCTGCCCTGCGCGCACCAGGCCGCTATCGGCCCGCGCGCCAAGCGCGAGGCCGAGGCTGTCGAGAAGGATGGATTTCCCCGCCCCGGTTTCGCCCGTCAGCACCGTGAGCCCCGGCCCGAAGGCGAGGTCCAGGCGCTCGATCAGCACCACATCGCGGATGGCGAGCGAGGTCAGCACGGGCGCGGTGCCGGACCGCGGTTAGAACAGGCCGCCGAGCATGCGGCTGAAGAAGCCGGGGCTGTCCTGCGCGCTGGCCTGGCCGCCCGCGACCAGCAGCGCGTAGCTGTCCAGGTACCAGGGGCTGCCCGGATAGTTGTGGCCGAGCACCGAGGCGGTGCGGCGCGCCTCCTCCACCATGCCGAGCGTCAGGTAGACCTCGGTCAGACGGTGCAGGGCTTCCGGCACGTGGTTCGTGGTCTGGAACTCATCCACGACGCGGCGGAAGCGCCCGATCGCGGCCAGGTGCAGGCGGCGGGTCTGGTAGAAGCGGCCCACCGTCATCTCGCGCCCTGCCAGGTGGTCGCGGGCGAGGTCCATCTTCAGCCGCGCATCGCGCGCATAGGGCGTGTTCGGGAACCGATTCACCACATCCTGCAGTGCGCCCATGGCGAGTTCCGTCGCGCGCTGGTCGCGCTCGATGTCGTTGATCTGCTCATACATCGACAGGGCGCGGAGGTAATAGGCATAGGCGATGTCGCGGTGGGCCGGATGCAGCTGGATGAAGCGGTCCAGCGCGCCGAGCGCTTCGGTGTAGCGGTTGCGCATGTACTCGCCATAGGCGGACATGAGCTTCGCGTTGGTGGCGAAGGTCGAGTAGGGGTGCTCGCGCTCGACCAGATCGAACAGCTCGACAGCGCGGGCATATTGCTCGCGGTTCAGCGCCTCGATGCCGGCGGCGAAGAGCTCTTCGGGCGACATGTCCCGCGTGGCTTCGCTGCGCGGGTTCAGCGAATCCTGCCGCCCATCCCAGGCGGTGCAGCCGGCAAGCGGCAACAGGAGCACGACAGGCAGGGCCAGCCGGCGGAGCGTTGGGAGGAGGTGGCGCATGGCGCGTCCCCTATACCACGGCAGGGCGGCGGCGGGGCAAGGCGTGCCAAGCCGTCCTTTTCGCGCGGTCAGGCGATGGCGGGGGCGGCGGCGGCAGGCAGGCGGATGGCAGCACCCTCGGCCGCCAATTCGCCTTCCGTCAGGCGCCAGGCGGCGCGGTCCGCGAAGAGGGCGCGCAGCACCTGATTGTTCAGCGCATGCCCCGAGCGATGGCCCACGAAGCGCGCCGAGAGCACCGCGCCAGCCAGCGCAAGGTCGCCCACCACGTCGAGCAGCTTGTGGCGGACGAATTCATCCGGCCAGCGCAGCCCGCCCGGGTTCAGCACCAGCGGCCCGTCCACCACCACGGCGTTGGCGAGGCTCCCGCCCTGGGCAAGGCCCGCGGCCCGCAGCCTGGCGACGTCCTCGGCCAAGGCGAAGGTCCGTGCCTCGGCCAGTTGCGCCCGGAAGGCGGCGCGCGTCACGCGCAGTTCCATCTTCTGGCGGCCGATCACATCCGCCGGGAAGTCGATGGTGAGCGCGGCGGTCAGCCCGGTGTCGGGTGTCGGGTGCAGTTCGGCGAAGGCCTCGCCATCCGTGACGCGCACGGGCTTCAGCACCTCAAGCACGGGGGCGGCACCCGGCAGGGCGGTGGTGCCGGCGCAGTCGATCAGGAAGACGAAGGATGCGGCGGCGCCATCCAGGATCGGCACTTCCGGCCCGTCGAGTTCGACAATGGCATCGGTGATGCCGGTACCGGCCAGCGCGGCCATGATGTGCTCGACCGTGCCGATGCGCGCCTGCGGCGCCTTCGCGGCCACCAGGGCCGTGCAGAGGCGCGTGTCCACCACGCGGTCGAATCGGGCCGGAATGTCGATGCCGAGGTCGATCCGCCGGAACAGGATGCCCGTGCCGGCCGCCGCCGGGCGCAGCGTGAGCGACACGCGCCGCCCGCTGTGCAGCCCGACGCCCACGCAGCCGATCGCTGTCTTCAGCGTCCGCCTGCCGGGCCAGTCCGTGGCAAGGAAACCGTCCAAGTCGCGCTCCACATCACCGGCGGGTCGCTGGGCCCCGCTGGCCCGCCTTCCCCGCCTTCGCGCCGGTGGCGCACCCGCACAAAAAAGCGGCGCCCCATCCGGAAGGGGCGCCGCCCAAAACCACAACGCCCCATGAAGAAATGCCACTCCGTTCCACGGAACGCCATTCAAGCGTTGTTTCGCCGTATTACGCTACAAGCCATTGATAGTAATGCATTGGTGCGGCGCACTCGCGCCCTGATTTGCCTCAATTTCGCCTTAGTTATTCTGGCGGCGCAGGAAGGTCGGGATGTCGAGGCCCATCTCCTCCTGCGGGGCCGTACGGCCCTGCGCGCGCGGGGTCGGCGCCGCCACCGGCTCGACACGCGGTGCGGCCGGCTGCACCGCAGCCTGCGGGACCGGCTCGGCCGGCAGCTCGCGCCGGATCAGGCCGGTGGCGCGCTGGAAGATGCTGCCGAAGCGGCTCATCGGCGCGGGAGACGGCGCGGCAGGCCGGGCGGCGGGCTGACGGAGCTGCGGCTCGGGGGCGAGGGCGACGGGCTCCTCGACCGGCAAGGGCTCCTCCTGCACCGGGGCGAGCTGCGCCGGTGCGACGAAGGGCTGCGCCTGGCGCAGCATGGCTGGTGCGGCCGGCGCGGCGCCGGCGGGCTGCGCCGCGACGCGGGGCATGAAGCCGCTCGCCGCGCGCGCCGGCTGCGCCGAGGGAATGGCCGTGGTGGCCACGGCCTGCGTCGGCATTGCCACGCCGCCGCCCACGGCGACGAGCTTCGGCCGTTCCGCCTCGCGCATCACCGCGGCTTCGATGCCGGTGGCGACGACGGAGACGCGGATGCGCCCGTTCATGCTCTCATCGGCGGAGGAGCCGAAGATGATGTTCGCGTCCTCGTCCACCTCGCGGCGGATGCGGTTTGCTGCCTCATCCACCTCAAACAGCGTCATGTCGAGGCCGCCGGTGATGTTGATCAGCACGCCGCGCGCGCCGCGCATCGAGGTGTCTTCGAGCAGCGGGTTGCTGATCGCGGCCTCGGCCGCCTTCACCGCGCGGTCCTCGCCCTCTGCCTCGCCGGTGCCCATCATCGCCTTGCCCATCTCCGCCATCACGGTGCGGATGTCGGCGAAGTCGAGGTTCACCAGGCCCGGTGCGAGCATCAGGTCGGTGACGCCGCGCACGCCCATGTAGAGGACGTTGTCGGCCATCTTAAAGGCCTCGGCGAAGGTCGTCCGCTCATTCGCCAGGCGGAAGAGGTTCTGGTTCGGGATCACGATCAGCGTGTCCACGAATTGCTGCAGCTCCTCGATGCCGGCCTCGGCGGACTTGCGCCGCTTCGGGCCTTCGAAGTCGAAGGGCTTGGTCACCACGCCGACGGTCAGGATGCCGCGCTCGCGCGCCATGCGCGCGATGACCGGTGCCGCGCCGGTGCCGGTGCCGCCGCCCATGCCGGCGGTGACGAAGACCATGTGGCAGCCTTCCAGGTGGCGGGCCAGGTCTTCCGTCGCTTCCTCCGCCGCGGCGCGGCCGATCTCGGGCTTCGCGCCGGCGCCGAGGCCCTGCGTCAGATGGGGCCCGAGCTGCACGCGCCGGTCGGCCTTGGAATGCACCAGCGACTGCGCATCGGTGTTGGCGACGAGGAACTCGACCCCCCCGAGGCCCATGGAGACCATGTTGTTGACGGCGTTCGTCCCGCCGCCGCCAACGCCCACGACCGTGATGCGCGGCGTGAAATCCGTGGTCTGGTGGGCCGGGATGGTGAGGTTCAGCGTCATGGGTCTAGCCTCTCCTGAAGTGTCTCAGCCGTGCGTCGCGGCTGGCTTGTTGGTGGTGGGGACCGGGGCGCGCGTCACAGGCGCACCTTCAGCCATTCGACGAGGCGGCGCAGCGCGCCGCGCGAATTCTCAAGCCCGGGGGCGACATCCACGATCGGGCGCCCTTCGCCGGCGGCCCAAGCGAGCAGCCCGGTGGCGACGGCAAAGGCCGGCACGCCGGCCGTGTCGGGCAGGCCGCGCACGGTGCGCGGCTTGCCGAGCCGCACCTGACGGTCCAGCACCCGCGCGGCGAGCTCACGCGCGCCGATCAGCAGGCTGCCGCCGCCGGTGAGCACGACACGCGTGCCGGCTTCCTGCGCGACGCCGGCCTGTTCCAGCCGTTCGCGCACGAATTCGAAGGTTTCCTCCAGCCGCGGGCGGATGATGTTCACGACCATCGCGCGCGGGACGCGCAGGATGTGGTCCTCATCCTCGCCGACCAGCGGCACGGGCAGCATCTCACGCTCATCATCGGCCGAGGACAGCGCGCCGCCATGCAGCGTCTTCAGACGCTCGGCATGGTTGATCGGCGTGGACAACACACGGGCGAGGTCGTTTGTCACCTGCCAGCCGCCGACGGGGATCTGGCTGGTGTGGATCAGCTGGCCTTCGGCGAAGACCGCGATCGAGGTCGTGCCGCCGCCCATGTCCACGACCGTGGCGCCGATGCGCTTCTCATCCTCGACCAGCGTCGCGAGGCCGGCTGCGAAGGGGGCGGAGACCAGCTCCTCCACCTCCAGGTCGCAGCGCGCGAGGCAGGTGCCGAGCGTGCGCAGCGCCGCCTGCGAGGCATCCACCAGATGGATGCGCGCGCCGAGCGTCTCGCACACCATCCCGCGCGGATCCTCGACGCCCGGCGTCGCATCCACGGTGAAGGACACGGGCGCGCCATGCACCGTCTCCCGCCCATCCTCATGGCCGCGGCGGCGGCCTTCGGCGAGGATGGTGCGCAGATCGGCATCGGTGACGGCGCGGTCGCCGATCGGGAATTCCAGCTGCAGCAGCCGCGATTCCGGCTGCCCGCATGACAGGTTGACGATCACCCCGGACAGCTTGGTGTCCGACATCTCCTCTGCCTGGCCAACCGCGGCGCGGATCGCGCGCTCGGCCTCGTCCAGGTCGATGATGGAGCCGCCCTTCATGCCGCGGCCGCGCTGCCAGCCGAAGCCGAGCACGCGCGGCTCGCCATCGCCCTCGATGCGGGCAATCAGGCACACCGTCTTGGTCGTGCCGATGTCGAGCACGCCGAAGGCGCCGGAGCGCGCGCCGCGCTTGCGCGGCCGCGGCGCGCCCTCGACCGGGACGGGCAGGCGCGAGAGGGCGGTCATCCGCTCCTCCCCGGAGGCTGGCGGCGCTGCTGCGGCGCGGGCTCGGGCGCGGGCGGCTGGCGCAGCACCATGCGGTCCGGCAGGCGCATATCGATCGCGACCAGCGGCCGGTCGAGCAGCGCGTGGCGCGTATGCATCTCCGCCAGGCGATTGAGCGCCGGCGCTTCCTGCCCCTCGGGCAGCAGCACATCCATGCCGTTGTGCAGCCGCAGGTTCCAGCGCCGCTCGCCGACGCGCACCATGGCCTGGGTGCGCTCCAGGATCGGGCGATGCGCCAGCAGCAGGTCATAGAGCGCAGCGCCATGCCGCTCTGCGCCTGCGCCGACGACCAGCGGCAGTGGGCCGAAGGCGTCGAGCGTCTCGCTCGTCACCACCTTGCCGTCGCGGTTGATGATCGCGAAGCGGCCCTGGTTCTGCCAGATGGCAAACGGCGTGCGTTCCTGCAGCCGCACCAGGATGGTGCCGGGCAGGCGGCGTTCCACATGCGCGCTTTCGACCCAGGCGATGGTCTCGAGCCGCGCGCGCACCTCGGCCGGCGAGAAATCGAGGATCGGATCGCCGCGGCTGACGCCGATGGCAGCGTCCACGAGGTCGAGCGGCGTATTGGCGCGGCCCTCCAGGATCACCTCGCGCACTTCGAAGCCGGCGGCGTCGCCAATGGCCGCCGCGCGTTCCGCCAGCGCCTGCACGCGCCCCGCCGGATCGGCCAGGTAAAGGCCGAGCCCGAGCGCACCGAACGCGCCGAGGCCGAGCAGCGCGAGGGCCGCCGGCTTGGCGAGGCCGCGACGACGACGCAGCCAGAGCCGAAGCCGGCCCGGCCGATCCTGTTCGCGGCGCGCGCGCCCGGCGCCACCCCGCCCGGCGCTGAGGCTGCGCATCCCGCTGCGGAGCAGTGAGTTACCCACAGCGCGCCTCCCGCACCATCCAGGCGCAAAGTTCAGGGAAGGCGATGCCGACATGCGCGGCCTGTTCGGGCACGAGCGAGGTGCGCGTCATGCCGGGCTGCGTGTTGACTTCCAGAATATAGAGCCGCCCGGGTTCGCCCGCCGTGTCGTCGTAGCGGAAATCGGCGCGCGACACGCCGCGGCAGCCGAGCGCCTGATGTGCGCGCAGCGCCGCTTCCATCGCCTGGGCGCGGATTTCGGGATGCACCGGCGCGGGAAGGGTGTGGCGGCTGCCGCCATCGGCGTATTTCGCCTGGTAGTCGTAGAAGACGTGGCCGGTGTCGATCTCCGTCACCTCGAGCGGCCGGTCGCCCATCACGGCGACGGTCAGCTCGCGACCCGGGATATAGGCTTCCGCCATGATGCGGCGGTCGTACTTCCAGCCGCGTGCGATCTCCGCACGGCGATTATCGCCATCCCGGAGAATCTCGACGCCGACCGAGGAGCCTTCATTGACCGGCTTCACCACGAAGGGCCGCGGCAACGGGTCGGCCGCCTCCAACTCCTCCGGGGAGACGATGCGCGAAGGCGCCACCGGCAAGCCCGCAGCGGCGAAGGCGGCCTTGGCGGCGCCCTTGTCCATGGCGACGGCCGAGGCGCGAAGCCCCGAATGCGTGTAGGGCAGGCCGAGCCAGTCCAGCACGCCCTGAATGCAGCCATCCTCGCCGAAGCGGCCATGCAGCGCGTTGAACACGACATCGGGCTTCGCCGCCTGCAGGGCTGCGATCACGGCTGCCAAATCCTGCCCGACCTCGATCGGCGTGACCTCGAAGCCGGCCTGGCGCAGCGCGGCGACAACCTGTGCGCCGGTGGCGAGGCTGACCTCGCGCTCGGCCGAGACACCGCCATGAAGGACCGCGACATGGGTCATCGCGGTTCTCCGATGACCGGAGCGCCGGACGGCGCGGAGGTCTGAATCGGCGAGCCGTTCAGCTCCTCCCCCACGCGCTTGATTTCCCATTCCAGCTCGATGCCGGAAGCCGCCTTCACCCGCGCGCGGACCTCCTCGCCGAGGCCCTCGATATCGGCCGCGGTGGCGCCGCCCGTATTGAGCAGGAAATTCGCATGCAGCTCGCTCACCTGCGCGCCACCACGAGCGAGGCCGCGGCAGCCCGCTGCATCCACCAGCTGCCACGCCTTGGCGCCGGGCGGGTTCTTGAAGGTGGAGCCGCCAGTGCGCGCCCGCACGGGCTGCGTCGCTTCACGTGCCGCGCGGATTTCGTTCATGCGGGCGGCGATCGCCGCGGCCTCGCCGGGCGCAGCGCGGAACCGCGCGCGCACCACAACGCCGCGCGGCGGCAACACCGCCTTGCGATAGGCCATAGCAAGTTCGGCGGCAGACAGGCGCAGCAGGCCAGCGGGCGTCGCAACCTCCGCCCAGTCGAGCACGTCCTTCACCTCGGCCCCATAGGCCCCGGCATTCATCGCAACCGCGCCGCCGATGGTGCCCGGGATGCCGGCGAGGAATTCGAGCCCTGCGAGTGACCCCGCGGCCGCGTGCTCGGCCACCGTCGCATCCAGCGCGCCGGCGCCGGCGATGATGCCCTCGCCATCCGTCGCGATCTCCGCGAAGGCGCGGCCCGCGAGGCGCAGCACCACGCCGCGCACGCCGCCATCGCGCACGATCAGGTTGGACGCCGCGCCGATCACCGTCAGCGGGATCGCATCCGGCAGGTCGCGCAGCAGCAGCAGCAGGTCATCGAAGTCGGCCGGCCGCACCAGCCATTCCGCCGGGCCGCCGACGCGGAACCAGGTGACCGGCGCGAGCGGCGCTGCCTCCTGGATGCGTCCGCGCAGCGGCGGCAGCGTGGCGTGATGCTGCATCCCCGCCCTCACTTGCTGCCGCCCACGATGCGCGGGCGCGTGCGCGTCTGCAGCGCAGCGAGTTGCTCTGGCAGGGCATGCGCCCAGCCGGTGATGTTGCCGGCGCCAAGGCAGACAACGTAGTCGCCGGGACGCGCGATGGCGTTGACCATCTCGGCCAGGCTCTCGGGGCCCGGCAGCGGCACGACGGAGCGGTGGCCGCGCGCGCGCAGCCCATCCACCAGCGCATCCCGGTCGATGCCGGGCATCGGCTGCTCACCCGCCGCATAGACATCGGCCACGATCACCGTGCCCGCGTCGTTCATGCAGGTGCAGAACTCCTCGAACAGCGTGGCGAGGCGGGAGTAGCGATGCGGCTGCACCACCGCGATCACGTCGCGCGCGCCGGCCTGGCGCGCGGCCTTGAGCACGGCGGCGATCTCGACCGGGTGGTGGCCGTAATCGTCGATCACGGTGATGCCGCCGGCCTCGCCGGTGCGGGTGAAGCGGCGCTTCACGCCCTTGAATCCAGCAAGAGCCGTGCGAATGGTCTGCTCGTCCACATCCATCTCGACCGCGATGGCGATGGCCGCTAGCGCGTTCTGGACATTGTGGTGGCCGAGCATCGGCAGGCGCATCGGCTTCAGGCTGCGCATGCGCCCAGTCGCGCGGTCGCGGACCATCACCTCGAAGGTCGCGCCCATGCGGTCGGTGATGACGCGCTCGGCGCGGATATCGGCCTGCGGCGAGAAGCCATAGGTGATGATGCGCCGGTCGCTGAGCCGCGGGATCATCGCCTGCACATCGGGGTGGTCCGCGCAGAGCACGGCGAAGCCGTAGAAGGGGATATTGCCGACGAATTGCGCATAGCCTTCGCGCATCGCCTCGCCCGTGCCCCAATGGTCCAGGTGCTCGGGGTCCATATTGGTGACCACCGCGACGACAGCCGGCAGCTTCAGGAAGGAGCCGTCGGATTCATCCGCCTCCACCACCATCCAATCGCCGGAGCCGAGGCGGGTGTTGGTGCCATAGGCGTTGATGATGCCGCCATTGATGACGGTGGGGTCGAGCTTCGCCGCTTCCAGCACCGCCGCGACCAGGCTGGTTGTCGTGGTCTTGCCGTGCGTGCCGCCGATCGCGACCGACCATTTGAGACGCATCAGCTCAGCCAGCATCTCAGCGCGCCGCACCACCGGGATCAGCCGCGCGCGCGCTGCCTGGACTTCGGGGTTGTCGCGCTTGACCGCGGTGGAGACGACCACGACCTGCGCCGCGCCGATATTCTGCGCGTCATGGCCGACCGCGACGGGGATGCCGGCCTCCCGCAGGCGGGTGACATTGTAGCCCTCCGCGATATCGCTGCCCTGCACCTGGTAGCCCAGGTTGTGCAGCACCTCGGCGATGCCGGACATGCCGATGCCGCCGATGCCGACGAAGTGGATGGGGCCGATGGAGAGCGGCAGGGCGCGCATCTAGCGGGACTCCAGCGGCGCGGCCGCGCGGATCAGGGACTGCACAAGATCGGCGAGGCGCCGCGCCGCGCCCGGATGCGCTTCCTTCGCGGCCGCTGCGGCGGCGCGGGCCAACACGGCGGGGCTGGTCAGCACCGCGCCAAGCTGGCGCGCCAGCGCATCTGCGGTGAAGGCGGGCTGGGGCATCAGCCAGGCAGCGCCGACGGCGGCGAGCGACCGCGCATTGGCGGTCTGGTGATCGTCGATCGCGTTCGGCAACGGCACCAGGATGGACGGCCGCCCGGCGGCGGCGAGTTCGGCGACGGTGGAGGCGCCGGCGCGGGCGATGACGATATGCGCCATGGCCAGCCGCGTCGCGATGTCGCCGAAGAAGGGCGAAAGATCGGCGGGCACGCCAGCCTCCCGATACGCCGTCTCGACGCGCGGCAAATCCTCCGCGCGGGTCTGCTGGGTCACGACCAGGCGCCCACGCAGCGCCTCGGGCAGGGCGGCGATGGCCGGGGGCACCACATCGGCGAAGATCCGCGCGCCCAGCGAACCGCCGAGCACCAGAAGCCGTATCGCCCCCTCCTCGGCCGGCGGCGTGTAGCCCTGGCCGGCGAGGGCAGCGAGCGCAGGACGCACCGGATTGCCGACCACCTCAAGCTTCGCGCCCGCGGGGATGCGCGCCGTGTCCTGCGCCGAGACGGCGAGCAGATCTGCGCCGGGCGCGAGCAGGCGGTTGGCGCGACCAAGCACCGCATTCTGTTCATGCAGTGCCGTCACCGGGCGCTTCGCGCGCGACAGGGTGCGCGCGGCGATGATCGGCGGAACCGAAGGGTAGCCGCCGAAGCCGATCACAGCCGACGCATCGAGCCGGGACAGGATGCGCCGCGCTTCCAGCGTACCAGCGGCGAGCGCGAAGGCGCCCTTCGCCGCGGCCTTCGCGCCGCGGCCGACCATGCCCGACCCCTTCAGCACGAAACGCTCGGCATCGCCGAAGGCGGGGCTTTCGAAGGCGGCGCTGCGCGCATCGGTCATCAGCGCGATCCGCTCCCCGCGCGCGACGAGCTCAGCCGCCAGCGCCTCGGCCGGGAACAGATGGCCGCCGGTGCCGCCGGCGGCGATCACGACCGGGCGTGCGGAGGGGCCCGGCATCATCGCTCGTCCTCGGCGCGCGACAGGCGCCGGCGCGTCAGCGCCAACAGCATCCCCATGCCCAACGCGATGGCGAGCACGGAAGATCCGCCATAGCTCACGAAGGGCAGCGTCATACCCTTCGTTGGGATCAGGTGCAGGGTGGAGGCCATGTTGACGAAAGCCTGCAGGCCGAACTGGGTCAGCAGCCCGGCGGAGGCCAGCACGATGAACAGGTCGGTCTCGCCCAGCAGCCGGATCAGGCCGCGCACGACGACGAAGGCGAAGAGCGCCAGGATCACCAGGCAAATAACGAGCCCGAACTCCTCACCGGCGACGGCGAAGACGAAATCGGCATGCGCATCCGGCAGCACATTTTTCACGCGCCCCTCGCCGGGGCCGCGCCCGAGCAGCCCGCCATGGCCGAAGGCCTCCAGCGCGACGCTGACCTGGTAGTTGTCGCCCGAGGCAGGATCGAGGAAGCGGTGCACGCGCGACTGCACATGCGGGAAGATCGCATAGGCGAGCCCCGCCCCCGCCACGCCGAGCGCACCGACGAAGCCGACGACGAAAAGGTTCAGCCCCGCGACGAAGAACTGAGCGAAGAAAACGGCGGTGATGACCAGCAGCATGCCGATGTCCGGCTGCCCCTTCATCAGCGCCGCGATGACAAGGAACATCACCAGCGCCAGCAGCGTCGCGCCATACCGGCGATTGACCTTGCCTTCGGCGATCAGCCAGGCCGCGACCACGGCGAAGCAGGGCTTCAGGAATTCCGAAGGCTGCAGCGAGCCGAGACCCGGCACGTTGATCCAGCGCCGCGCGCCCTTGATCTCGACGCCAACCAGCAGCGTCGCGCCGACCAGCGCCACGGCGCCTGCGAGCCCGACCCAGCCCAGCAGCCGCACCTGGCGGATGGACAGCATCGAGACCGCGAGCATCAGCGTGGTCGCCATGCCCAGGTACACAACCTGGCGGATGAAGAACATGTTGCGCGAGGACGCGCCGATGCGCTCGGCCACCGCAGGCGACGCCGCGAGCACCATCACATAGCCGAAGCCGACCAGGATCAGCAGCGCGCCCAGCGTCCAGCGGTCGATGGTCCACCACCAGCGCCCGAGGGTCGAGGTGTCGGCGCGCGAGAGCGACATCAGGCCGCCTCCCCGCCGCGCGGGGCCGCATCTGCGGCCATCATCTGCTGCACCAAGGCGCGGAAGCGCTCGCCGCGCGCGTCGAAGCCTGTGAACTGGTCGAAGCTGGCGCAGGCCGGCGAGAGCAGCACCACCGGCGCCGCACCGCCCCGCGCGGCCGCGGCCGCCACGGGCAGCGCCGCATCCAGCGTGCCGGCGATCTCGTGCGGCACGCCATGCGCGGCGAGGGTCGCCGCCAGCATCGGCGCATCCCGCCCGATCAGCACCGCGCGCGCGATGCGCGGGAAGAACGGCGCAAGGCTCTCGATCCCGCCATCCTTCGCCAGGCCGCCGGCGATCCAGACGACCCGCTCATAGGAGGCCAGCGCACGGGCGGCGCTGTCGGCATTCGTGGCCTTGCTGTCATTGACGAAGGTCACGCCCGCCAGCGTGCCGACGCGTTCCTGCCGGTGCGGCAGCCCCGGGAAATTGGCGAGGCCAGCCGCCACCTGCTGGCGTGACAGCCCGGCCTCGAAGGCGACGGCGGCGGCGGCGGCGGCGTTCTGCGCGTTATGCGACCCGGGCAGGGATGGGGCATCGCGGAGGTCGGCGATCTGGCCGGCCTCGTCCCTGAGGACGCTGCCCTCCGCCCAGATCCCGCCCGCGACGCGCCGCAGCCCCGAAACCGGGACCAGTCGCCCGCACAGGGAAGCCGCCATGCCTGTGGAAAACTCATCATCCTGTCCGAGGACGGCAAGGTCCTCCGACTGCTGCCGCGCGAAAATTTGCGCTTTGGCAGCAGCATAGCCGCGCATGTTTCCATGCCGGTCGAGGTGGTCGTGCGACAGGTTGAGCATGACGGCACAGTTGAAGCGGATCGTCGCGATTCGCTCCAACATGTAGGACGACATTTCGAGGGTATAGCTGCCGTTATCCCCCAATATGTTGAGTCCAAGCGCGGCCGGCCCGAGGTTGCCGCCGACCTCCGAAACCCGCTCCGCCCCCGTCAGCAGGTGGTGGATCAGCGCCGTCGTGGTGGACTTCCCGTTGGTCCCGGTGATGCCGATGAAGCGCGCCGCGCTGCCCGCTGCCCGGACCGCGCGGAACAGGAACTCGACATCCGCCAGGATGGGCACCCCTGCCGCCCGCGCCCGTTCGGCGACGGGATGGGGGGCGGGCAGCAGGTGCGGGATGCCGGGGGACAGCAGCAGCGCGTCGAAGCCGAAGGGGCCCGTGCGAAGGTCCCGCACCTGGAGGCCGGCGCGCTCTGCGGCCTCGCGGCCCTGGGTGTTGTCGTCCCAGACGGCGACCTCGGCCCCCCACTCTGCCAGGCGCTGCGCCGCCGGCAGCCCGGCCCGGCCGAGCCCGACGACGGCGATGCGCTGGCCGGAGAAGGGGGCGAAGGGGGTCATCGGATCTTCAGCGTCGAAAGCCCGATCAGCGCCAGCACCACCGCGATGATCCAGAAGCGGATCACGATGGTCGGCTCCGCCCAGCCCTTCTTCTCGAAGTGGTGGTGCAGCGGCGCCATCAGGAAGACGCGCCGGCCCGTGCGCTTGAACCAGAAGACCTGGATGACGACGGACAGCGTCTCGACCACGAACAGCCCGCCGACGATCGCCAGCACGATCTCATGCTTGGTCGCGACCGCCACCGCGCCCAGCGCGCCGCCGATCGCGAGGCTGCCCGTGTCGCCCATGAAGACCTTGGCGGGCGGGGCGTTGAACCACAGGAACCCCAGCCCCGCGCCGATGAGCGCCGAGAGGAAGACCGCGAGCTCACCCGTGCCGGGCACGAAATGCAGCTGCAGGTAGTCCGCGAAGACGCGGTTGCCGACGAGGTAGGCGATCAGCGCGAAGACGCCGGCCGCGATCATCACCGGCACGATGGCCAGCCCGTCCAGCCCATCCGTCAGGTTCACCGCATTCGAGGCGCCGACCATCACGAAGGCCCCGAACAGCGGGAAGAGGATGCCGAGCGGGATTAGCACTTCCTTGAAGACCGGCACGGCCAGGCGGTCATCCAGCGCGGGCGGCAGCAGCAGCATGATCCAGACCGCGGCGCCGAGGCCGAAGGCCCATTGCACCAGCAGCTTCTGCCGGCCCGAGACGCCCTTGGTGTTGCGCTTGGTCACCTTGAGCCAGTCATCGGCGAAGCCGAGCGCGCCGAAGCCCAGAGTCACCAGCAGTACCGCCCAGACATAGCTGTTGCGCAGATCCGCCCAGATCAGCGTCGAGACGACCAGCGCGATCAGGATCAGCAGCCCGCCCATGGTGGGCGTGCCCTTCTTGGTCAGAAGGTGGCTCTCCGGCCCGTCCTCGCGGATCGGCTGGCCGCCATTCTGCGTCGCGCGCAGCCAGCGGATCAGCGACGGGCCGAGCAGCATCGAGACGAACAGCGCCGTCATGCAGGCCGCGCCCGCCCGGAAGGTCAGGTAGCGGAACAGGTTGAACAGCTGGAAGTCGTCGGCCAGCGGCGCGAGCAGGTTGAAGATCACGAAGCCACCCCTGCGCCCGCTGCGCCAGTCTTGTCGTTGAGGGATTTCAGCGCCGCCACGACGGTCGCCATGCGGCTCCCGAGGGAGCCCTTCACCAGCACCGCATCGCCCGGGCGGAGCGATGCGGCCACCATCGGCGCCAGCGCCGCGCTGTCGGCCGCATGGGCGCCGCGCCGGGCCGCCGGCAGGGCGTCGAACAGCCTCTGCATCAGCGGGCCACAACAGTATACGATATCGGCCGCCTGCGCCACGTCCGGCGCCAGCTCGGCGTGCATGGCCGGCCCCTCGGGGCCAAGCTCCCGCATATCGCCGAGCACGACCACGCGCCGCGTCGCCGTCTGCGCCGCCAGCACCGCAAGCCCCGCCCGGATCGAGGCCGGGGAGGCGTTGTAGCTGTCATCCAGCAGCAGCGCCGGCCCGCCCGGCAGGGCCAGGGCCACACGCTCCCCCCGCCCGGCCGGCGCACCGAAGGAAGCGAGCGCCTCGGCCGCCGCGACCACATCGCCCTCCAGCGCATGCACCGCCGCGATCACCGCGCAGGCGTTCAGCGCCAGATGGTGGCCCGGTGCGCCGAGATGCACCGACAGCGGCAGCCCATCCATCAGCAGTCGCGCCGTGCCCTTATCCGGCCCGGCGACATAGTCGGTCAGCTGGATGTCCGCGCGCGCGCTTTCGCCGAAGGTCAGGATGCGTGCGCCCACCTCCTTCGCGCGCTCGATCAGGCGCGGCAGGAAGGGCGTGTCCGCCGGCAGGATGGCCGTACCACCCTTCTCCAGCCCGAGCAGGATGTCCGCCTTCTCCTCGGCGATCGCCGCCTGGCTGCCGAGATTGCCGATATGCGCCGTGCCGATCGTGGTGATGATCGCGACATGCGGCCGCGCCATGCGCGCGAGCGGGACGATCTCGCCGCGATTGTTCATCCCCATCTCGATCGCGGCGAAGCGCGCCGCGCGGGGCATCCGCGCCAGGGTGACCGGCACGCCCCAATGATTGTTGTAGCTGGCCGCCGAGGCATGCGTCGGGCCGAGTGCGCCGAGCGCTGTGCGCAGCATCTCCTTCGTCGTGGTCTTGCCGACGCTGCCCGTCACGCCGACCACGCGCGCGGTGCTGCGGGCCCGTGCTGCGGCGCCGAGCGCCTGAAGCCCCGCGAGCGTATCCGCCACGCGGAGCAGCGGTGCATTGGCCGCGACACCCGGGGGGTCGCGATCCACCATCGCCGCGGCCGCGCCCTTGGCCAGCGCATCGGCGACGAAATCATGCCCGTCGCGGACGTCACGCAACGCGACGAACAGATCGCCCGGCTGGATCGTGCGCGTGTCGATCGAGATACCCGTCACGGCGACATCGGCGGGCAGCGTGCCGCCGGTGGCGCCGCGCAGTTCGGCCGCGTTCCAGAGTGCTGTCATGCGGCGGCCCCCCCAGGGAAGACAAGGCCGCGCACCACCGCGACGTCGTCGAAAGGATGCGTCACCGCGCCGATGGTCTGGCCGCTCTCATGGCCCTTGCCAGCCACCGCCAGCACATCCCCGGGGCCGAGCGCGGCCAGGGCGCGCGCGATGGCGCCCGCGCGGTCGCCGGCATCGATCCCCTGGGGGCAGCCGGCGAGCACGGCGGCGCGGATCGCGGCTGGGTCCTCGCTGCGCGGATTGTCGTCGGTGATCCAGCAGATATCGGCGAAGCGCGCCGCGGCCGCGCCCATCAGCGGTCGCTTGCCGGGATCGCGGTCGCCGCCCGCGCCGAACAGCACATGCAGCTTCGCCCCCGGCGCGACATGCGGGCGCAGCGCGGCCAGCAGCCGCTCCAGCGCATCGGGTGTATGGGCATAATCCACATAGGCCGCCGCCCCGTTCGGCAGTCGCGCGGCCAGTTCCATCCGCCCGCGCACGCCCGCGAGGCGCGGGAGCGCCGCCAGCACGTGATCCACCGGCAGGCCGGTCGCCACCGCCAGCGCGGCGGCCATCAGCACATTGTCGGCCTGGAAGCGGCCGGGCAGGCCGAGGCGCAGCGTCGCACGCGTGCCGAAGGCATCCAGGTCGAGCTCCTGCCCGTCGGGTCGCGGGCGCTGCGCCAGTAGGCGGAGATCGCTGCCGGCTTCGCCGATCGCGAGAAGCCTGAGCCCGCGCGCGGCCGCGATGCTGCGTAGTAGAGCAAGGCTCTCGGCCTCCATGTCAGCATTCACCGCTGCCGTCGCGCCAGCCGGCAGCAGCGTGTCGAACAGGCGCAGCTTGGCGGCGCGATAGGCCGTCATGCTGCCGTGATAGTCGAGATGGTCGCGCGTGAGGTTGCTGAACCCCGCGGCCGCAAGCCGCACACCGTCGAGCCGCCGCTGGTCGATCCCATGCGAGGAGGCCTCCATCGCGGCATGGGTGACGCCAGCGCGCGCCAGCGCGGCCAGCATCGCATGCAGCGCGACCGGATCGGGCGTGGTGAGCGAAGGCCCGGGCGGCATCGCCTCCGCCACCAGGCCGAGCGTGCCGAGCGAGGCCGCGCTGTGCCCCGCCTGCCGCCAGATCTGGCGCAGGAAATCCACCGTGCTGGTCTTGCCGTTGGTCCCCGTCACCGCGACGACCGTCGCGGGCTGCGCGGCTTCGAAGGCAGCGGCGAGCAGCGCCAGCGCCCGGCGTGGATCGGCGGAAGTCAGCAGCGGGCGGGGTGGCACGCCCGTGGGCCAGACGGTGCCCTGGGGCGCGAGGACGGCAACCGCGCCGCGCGCGACCGCATCGGCGATGAAGTCCCGGCCATCGGTCTTGGCGCCGGGCAGGGCGGCAAATAGGAAGCCCGCCGCGACGGCGCGGCTGTCGGCCGTCAGGCCCGCGATTCGGGGGCTTTCGCCAGCCGGAAGCGGCAGGTCGGGATGCGCGCGCAGCAGCTCCGCGAGCGCGCGGCTCTCATCGGGGGGCAAGGCTCGCCTCGCGCTGCGGGGCGGGCGGGGTGGGGGCCGCGGCGCGCGCGGGCGCGGCCGGTGGCGCGGCGGTCGGTGCCGGGGCCGGCGTGGCGACCGGCGTGCCTGGGGCGGGCGCGCCGGGCGCGTTGCCCGGGCGCGGTGCTGGCGTCGTGGCGGGCGCTGCCCCGGGTGTGCGCGGCGCCGCGGCAGGGCGGGCGGGCTGCATCGGGATGGCGATGGAAGCCTGGATCTCCGTCGCGCGATCGGTCTCCGGCATCATGCCGAGGATCGGTGCGACGGAGCGCACCATCATCCCCGCCGCTGGCGCGGCGACCCAGCCGGCGGTCGCATAGCCGTGGCTGCGCGCATTCGGCTTCGGCTCGTCCACCATCACATACATCGCGTAGCGCGGCGCATGCATGGGGAAGGCGCCGACGAAGGCGGCGATGCGCTTATTCTCCAGATAGCCGCCGCGCGGCCCGGTCTTCTGCGCCGTGCCCGTCTTGCCGCCGACGAAATAGCCCGGCACGTCGGCACTCTTGCCGGAGCCATCGGTGACGGCGATGCGCATCAGGCGGCGCATCGTCTCGCTCGTGCGCTCGCTGATCACGCGCACGCCATCCGCCGCTTCGCCGGCCGGGCGGGCCAGCAGGGTGGGCTGGCGCAGGATGCCGCCATTGGCCAGCGCCGCGACGCCGGTCACCACATGCAGCGGCGTGACCGAGATGCCGTGGCCGAAGCCGATCGTCATCGTGTTGATCTCACGCCAGTTCTGCGTCGCGGGCATCAGCGGCAGCGCGACTTCCGGCAGTTCCAGCTGCAGGCGCGAGCCCATATTCATGCGCACCATGAATTCACGGTGGCGCTGCGTGCCCACCGCCACTGCCATATGGGCGGAGGCGATGTTGGACGAATGGGCCATGATCTCGGGCAGGGCGAGCCAGCGGTTCTTGCCGCGGAAGTCGTTGATGGTGAACCGACCGTAGCGGATCGGGCGGGAGGCGTCGTAGCCGTTCCAGACATTCATCGTGCCGAGCTCGAGCGCCATCGCCGCCGTGAACAGCTTGAAGGTCGAGCCAGGCTCATAGACGCCGACCGTCGCGCGGTTGAAGCGCGGGTTGTTGCCCTGCTCCTCCCGCGTCAGCGGGCGATCCTCGCGTGCGACGGGATCGGAGAGATCGAAATCCGGCAGGCTGACCATGCCGATCAACTCGCCGGTCTGCACATCCATCAGGATGCCGGTGCCGCCGATGCCGTTGAATTCGGTGATCGCCCGCTGCACCGCGTCGCGCACCGCGAGCTGGACGCGCACATCGATCGAAAGCCTGAGCGGCGTGCCACGCAGTCCGCGCAGGCGTTCGTCGAAGTACCGCTCGATGCCGGCAATGCCGTTGCCGTCCACATCCACGCCGCCCAGGATATGCGCCGCAGCGCGCCCCTGCGGATAGGCGCGGCGCTCGGCGTGCTCGAAGTAGAGCCCCGGAATGCCGAGGGAGTTCACCGCCTGCGCCTCGCGCGGGGTAAGGGAGCGGGCGATATAGGCAAAGGCGCGCTCGCCCGAGAGGCGGGCGGCCACGCGCTCCTCGTCGAGCTGCGGCAACACGCGCACCAGGCGGCGCGCGGCGCCCGCCGCGTCCTGGATCTCGCGCGGATTGGCGTAGAGCGCGATGACCGGCAGGGAGACCGCCAGAATCTCGCCGTTGCGGTCGGTGATCGGGCCGCGCTGTGGCTGGTGCTCGACCGTGCGCTGCGCGGCGGCCATGGCATGCAGCCGCCGCGGTTCGGCCGGGTCGAGGATCATCGCATCCGCGAGGCCGAAGGCGATGGCGCCGAACAACACGCCGAAGCCACCGGCCGCCATCAAAAGGCGCGTCCGCGTGCGCGACAGGATGGCGCGGCGCGCCAGTTCCGGACGGGTGAGCTTGACGACCTCGGTGCGCGGGCGCTCGGCGTCGGCGCTCCAGCCGGGGGATGGCTCGCGTGGGCCCGGGGGGATCGACGTCATCGCAGGCCCGGCGCGCCGAGGGTCGCGGCGGTGGCCGAGCCAACCGGCACGGGCGGCGCGAGCACGGGCCGGCCGAGCGAGGAGACACCGCCGAGGGCAGAGGCGACGGTTGCCTCAGGCGGTGCCACGCGGGTCATGCGCGTTGCCGGCTCTGCCGGCACGGCCACCGGCGTGATGTGGACGGCCGGCTGTACCGGGCGCGGCTGGGCCGCGACCTGCGGGGGCGGCGCGGGGCGCGGGGCGGGCGGGCTGGCGCGGTTGGCCTGCTCGGCGCGCTGCGCGGCCAGCGCGGCGGCGAGGGCCTGCGGCGCCGGCGCTTCGGGTAGGCGGATCGCCGGCGCCTGCGCGGGCTGCGGCGTGGCAGGGACGGGCGTGGCGGGCTGGACCGTGCGGGGTGCAGGCGCGACCGGGGCGACCGCCAGCATCACCGGGGGCTGCGCGGCGCGCGGCGGCTCGGCACCGGGCGGGATCGCAAAGAGGTTCGGCGCGCCGGCGAAGGCAACCGCCCCTGGCAGGCGGCGGTCGAGATCCGTCGCGCGCACGAAATGCTGCGGCTGCATCGCATCGAGCGAGAGCACGCGGCTTGCGGTCTGGCGCAGCCGGTCGGGCTCGTTCACCAGCGCCCATTCGGCCCGCAGGATATCGAGGCGCTGGCGCGCCTGTTCGGTCTGGCGGCGGATCTCCACCAATTCGCGATCCTGCATCGCGACCTGATGCTTCACCTGATAGAGCCAGGCGCCGGCGCCGGCGAAGGCAGCGAAGCAGAGCAGCGTGAAGGGGCGGATCATGCGGCGGCCTGCTGCGCTGCGCCAACGAGACGCTCGATCCCCCGCAGCCGCGCGGAGCGCGCCCTGGGGTTCGTCGCCGTCTCGGCCTCGCCGGGGCGAAGCGCGCGGGGGGTGAGAAGGGCGAAATCGGGGCTCACGCGCTGGAGCAGCGCGGCCGGGTCGTGGCGCGAGGCGCCGCCCTGCCGGCCGGCCGCTTCCGCCATGGCCCGCTTCACGATGCGGTCCTCAAGCGAGTGGAAGGCCACGACCACCAGCCGGCCGCCGGGGGCCAGCAAATCCATCGCCGCCTTGAGGCCGCGCTCCACCTCGCCGAGCTCGTCGTTCACCGCGATGCGCAGCGCCTGGAAGGAGCGGGTGGCGCCGTCGATGCCGGAGGGATCGCGGGGCACGGCGCGGCGGACGATCTCGGCCAGCCGCCCGGTCGTCTCGATCGGCGCCTCGGCGCGGGTGCGCAGGATGGCGCGCGCGACGCGCTTGGCATGCCGCTCCTCGCCGAACTCCGAGATGATGCGGGCCAGCTCCTCGACGGGGAGGGTGTTCACGAGATCCGCCGCAGTCGGCCCATCGCGCCCCATCCGCATGTCGAGCGGCCCCTCGGCGCGGAAGGAGAAGCCGCGCTCGGCCTCGTCGAGCTGGAAGGAGGACACGCCGAGGTCCATCACCACGCCGTCGAGCTGCGTGACGCCGCGCGCCGCCAGGCTTTCCAGCATGTCGCCGAAGCGCGCATGCACCAGCTGCAGCCGGCCCGCATGGCGGGCGGCAAGCTCAGCCCCGCGGGTGATCGCGTCGGGGTCGCGGTCGATCGCCCATAGCGTGCAGTCCGCGGCCGCAAGGATCGCCGCGGCATAGCCGCCGCCGCCGAAGGTGGCGTCGAGATAGGTGCCGCCGGCGCGCGGCCGCAGCGTCGCCAGCACCTCATCCAGCATGACGGGGACGTGGCCGCTCATGGCGTACCGCGTGGGGGCAGGGGCAGGGCGGGAAGACGCAGGCGCTTCTCGCGCACCTGGGCCAGCGCTTCGGCGACATGCGCCTTGCCGGCCTCGGCCTCCCAGATCTCGAAACGGTCGCTCTTGCCGAGAAAGGCGATGGCTTCCGGCAGCGCGGCCGTGGTGATCATCGCTTCGGGCAGGACAAGGCGGCCTTCGCTGTCGAAGCGGAGCATTTCGGTGACGGAGATGAAGCCGGCTTCCCAGGCTTCGCGTTCCTCGGAGTAGCTGTCGAGGCGGCGGATGCTGTCCACGATGCGCTCGAACTCGGCGCGGGAGCGTGCCTCGATGCAGGGCAGCTGGTGCGAGATGCGGAACGCGATCTGGGTGACGCCGGCCGCCTCGAGCTCCGCGCGGAAAGGCGCGGGCACGGAGATGCGGCCCTTGCGGTCCAGCTTTCCGAAATGCGTGCCCACGAAGGTGGTCATCGCGTTTGTTGTCGCCCCCACGACAGCAGCTTGGCCGCCGTCCCCCGCTCGCTCAGCGGCCGGCGGGGCCCCCCGACCCCACCGGCTCGCCCGACCATCCCCTGCCGATGCCCAAATGCCCCCCCGAGCAAGGCATCCTCACGGGATGAAACGGGATAGCACGGGCATTTCTGGTGTCACAAGCTGATTTCGGGCGAATTGCTCCCGTGTCTGCCGAAAAAAAGCGCAAGGATCATGCGGTTAACAGCGCTGCCGGCCGAATGGGGCGAAGTAATTGGAATTGCAGTCAGCCAATCGCTAATGTTCTTTATGTGTTCTGTTTCAGGCCGCGCCTGCCCGCGCCTAGCGGGGCGCCACACAGGGGGCGCGGTCACAGGGAAATGAAGCGGCCGCAACGAACCGGTGCCAACCACGCTCAGAGAGCGTTCTGGACTGCTGGCGGTTGAGACCCGCAGAGCCGACACGCCCCGGTGGTCGCAAGCGGTTTCTTAGGCCTGGGGCAGGCGGCCTTCTGGCGTCGCGCTGTCCACGGTCCGGGGCAGGTCGCGGCTCAGCCGGGCCAGGATCTCCTGGCGCGACAGGCCGGTCTGGCGGGTGAGCGCGTCGAGCGTGTCCGCCCCGATCGCACCTGCCAGCGTCGCCGGCGCGACCGGCTTGTTCGGCCCGTGGCCGACCCAGGACTCCGCGATCTCGCCCTGGCCGGCGCTGCGGAAGCTCTCGACGACATCGCGCAGCCCCTGGGCCAGCACGCCGCCGAGCCCGGCACCCGCCATGGCCCCACCCAGGGCCTCGCCACCCTGCCGTCCGGCTTCATCGCCCAGACCGCGGGGCGCGCTGTCGCCTTGCGCCGGAGCGCCCAGGAGTTGCCCCAGCCTGTCCCGGTTCTGGTAGCCCGCCACCGCGAGCACGGTCAGTAGCGCTGTCATGGATGGCCGCATCATTGTCCTCCCGGATGCCTGGCAGGGCTCCAACCGCGCCCGGGGCAACGGGTTCCGCCGCACCGTCAGGGGAGGGCAGTGCCAGCCTAGGCCGGCACTGCGGAGGTCGCGCGGCTGGCCGCCGCCGTCGCGCCCAACTTGTATCGGTGGCGTGCCGGCGTCAGAGCAGGCCGCGCGCGATCCCGCCATCCGCGGCCACCGACTGGCCGACGACATAGGCGCTGCGCGGCGAGGCCAGGAAGGCCGCGACATCGGCGACCTCCTCCGCGCTGCCGAAGCGGCCGAGCGGGATGTCCTCAGCGAAGCGCGCCAGCACGGCGTCCGGCGTCGTGCCCTCGCGCTCCGCGATCTCCGCCGCGCGGCGACGCCAGAGCCGCGTGACGGTCCGTCCCGGCAGCACGGCGTTGACGCGGATGCCTTCGGCGATCAGCTCCGCCGCCAGCGTCTTCACCAGCGCCAGATGGCCGGCCTTGTGGACATTGGAGACGATCTGTTCCGGATAGGGCATGCGCGAGGACGCCGCGCCGAACAGCACCACGCGCGCATCGCGCCCGCGCCGCAGCGCCGGCAGGAAGCCCCGCACCACGCGCACGGTGGCCAGGATGTTGAACTCCCAGTTCCGCTGCCAGTCTTCGTCCGTCAGCTTCTCGAAGGGCGAGCGGTGGCTGCCGCCGACGGCGACGACCAGGATGTCGAGCCGTTCGTGCTGCGCGTCCCAGCCGCGCGTCAGCGCCTCGACCGACGCTGCATCGGTCGCATCTGCCGCCATATGCGCGACACCGATCCCCGACGCCGCCGTGGCGAGTGCCGCCGCATCGCGTGAGACGATCGTGACCCGCGCGCCCTCTCCGGCAAGCGCGGCCGCCGTGGCCAGCCCGATGCCGTCGCTCGCGCCCACAACCAGCGCGAGATCGTCCCTGATGCGCAGATCCATGCCGTTCATTCCCTTGATCGGCGGCACGATCCACCCCCGCGCCGCGCGCCGCAAGACGGCCGGCCATGCCGTTGTGCGGCTGGCGCTCGGCGGCCCCCCTTGATCCCGCGCCCGCCCTTGCCGATAGCTGCGCCGCGGATCGCAACAAGGGACACGCACCAGGATGAGCCAGACGGGCCACGTCTATCTGCGCTGGCGGCCGGAGGGCACGCCGGCCCCCGAGGTCGAGCGCTTCGACGACCTCGATGCCGCGCTGGATGCGGTGGAGGCTCGCTGGCCGACGCTGCGCGCCCAGGCGCCCGCCATCCTCGATGCGCGCAAGGTGCTGCTGCTCAGCACCGCGGAACTCGCCGGCGAGTTCGACGCGCCGCAGCCGGGCTAAGGTCCAAGCCGACTTATCTGCAGGGTCCTAGTCCGCTCGCGGTTTCTCGCCCCGGAGCCGCTTCACCCCGCTGCGGCGCGCCTTGCCCTCCAGCCGGCGCTGCTGCGAGCCCCGCGTCGGCTTCGTGGGCCGGCGCGGCGGGGGCGGGGGGGCGGCGGCGCGGGCGAGCAGCTCGGCGAGGCGTTCGCGCGCCTCGGTGCGGTTGCGGTCCTGGCTGCGGTGGCGGCTGGCCTCGATCACCAGCACGCCCTCCGCGGTCACCTTGCGCCCGGCAAGTTTTCGCAGGCGCTGCAGGATCGCCTCGGGCAGCCCCGCGAGGCTGAGGTCCAGGCGCAGTTGCACCGCCGTCTCGACCTTGTTGACGTTCTGCCCGCCGGGCCCGGAGGCGCGCAGGAACTGCTCCGTGATCGCCGCCTCGATGATGGGGGGAAGGGTCGCCATGGCGCTGGCTTACGCGCCAGGCCCGTGCCGGGTCCAGCGCCCGCGCCGTTCCGGCCAGCCTGAAACGAAAAAGGGCGCCGGGGTTGCCCCCGACGCCCGTCCTTCGCCGCCGGGCGTTGCCGCCCGACAGTGGTCAAACGCTAGCCGAGGCGCTCGCCATGCTGGGCGACGTCGAGGCCCTCGCGCTCCTCTTCCTCGGTGACGCGCAGGCCGACGATCACGTCCACGATCTTCAGCAGCACCCAGGTGCCGATGCCCGTGTAGGCGATGGTCAGCAGGACCGACTTCACCTGGATCCAGATCATGCCCGGGTTGCCGTAGAGCAGGCCCGAATAGGCGATCGCCGCTTCCGCATCGTCGGTCTTGTAGAGCATGCCGTAGGCGAAGACGCCGGTGAGGATCGCGCCCACGATGCCGCCCAGGCCGTGCACGTAGAACACGTCGAGGCTGTCATCGATGCCGAGCATCTTCTTGAGGCCCGTCGCGCCCCAGAAGCAGATCACGCCAGCCAGCAGGCCGATCGCCAGCGCCGCGCCGGGGAACACCCAGCCCGAAGCCGGGGTGATCGCAACCAGGCCCGCCACCGCGCCCGAGATCAGGCCGAGCACGCTCGGCTTGCCCTTGGTCATCCACTCCGCGAGCATCCAGGCAATGGCGCCGGCCGCGCAGGCGATCTGCGTCACCAGCATCGCCATGCCCGCGCGCGCACCCGCGCCACCGGCCGAGCCCGCGTTGAAGCCGAACCAGCCCACCCACAGCAGCGCCGCGCCGATGACCGCGAGGCCAAGGTTATGCGGCGACATGTTCTCGCTGCCATAGCCGACGCGCTTGCCGAGCACGATGGCCGCAACCAGGCCCGCGACGCCCGCATTGATGTGCACCACCGTGCCGCCCGCGAAGTCGAGCGCGCCCCAGGCCCAGATGATGCCGGCCGGGTGCCACACCCAATGCGCGATCGGGCTGTAGATCAGCACCGTCCACAGCACGACGAAGAGGCAGAGCGCGGAGAACTTCATGCGGTCCGCCACCGCGCCGGTGATCAGCGCCGCGGTGATGATCGCGAAGGTCATCTGGAAGACGACGAAGACCGTCTCCGGGATGGTGAAGGCGACCTCGCTCTCTTCGCCCAGGCCCGCGCCCAGCACGAAGGGCTTGTCCCAGGCGATGCCGTTCAGCAGCACCTTGGAGAAGTCACCGAGCCAGAGGCCGCCATTGCCGAAGGCCAGCGAGTAGCCGACCACCATCCAGACGATGGAGACGATGGCGCAGATCGCGAAGGACTGCGCCATGGTGGCGAGCACCGACTTCTTCCGCACCATGCCGGCGTAGAACAGCGCCACGCCCGGCACGGTCATCATCAGCACCAGCACCACGCTGGTCAGCATCCAGGCGGTGTCGCCCGTGTCGATCTTCGGCTCATCGCCTGCGAAGGCGGTTCCGGCCGCGAGCATCGCTGGCAGCGCCATCAGCGCGGCGCGCGCAAGCATCCTCATTCCCGTCATCCCTTGTTCGTGTTGAAGGCCGCGCGCGTCACAGCGCCGAGCCGTCGGTCTCGCCGGTGCGGATCCGGAGCGCGCGCTCCAGGTCCACCACGAAGATCTTCCCGTCGCCGATCTTGCCGGTGCGCGCAGCACCCGCGATCGCCTCGACCACGGCGTCCGCCATTTCGGCGGGCACCGCGACCTCGATCTTCAGCTTCGGCAGGAAAGACACATGGTATTCGGCACCGCGGTAGATCTCGGTCTGGCCCTTCTGCCGGCCGAACCCCTTCACCTCAGTCACCGTGAGGCCCTGCACGCCGAGCGGGGTGAGCGCATCGCGCACCTCGTCCAGCTTGAAGGGCTTGATGATCGCCATCACGAGCTTCATCGCGCCGCTATCCCCTTTTTCCCGGGCGGAATGGGGGGGACAATCCAAGACGCGTGCCACGCTTGGCGGGAGGCCGCCCGGTGACGGTTTTCCGCGCCGCAGCACGGCGGGCCGCCGCAGGGACCATTTGGTGAGGTTGCGTATCAGTTAGCTTGTTGCCCAAAACATAGGCAATTGCCTAACCCTTGCCGAAACCCGCCGCCGGCGCGACCTTGCGGCTCATGACGCATGCTGCAACGCTCGAAGTCACCGCCTGCGTGATCGGCGCCGGCCCGGTCGGCGCCACGCTGGCCGCCACGCTCGCCGCCGCCGGCCTGCCCACGGCGGTGGTGGACCGCGCCCCTCTGCCGCCGATGGAGCTGCCCGAGTTCGACGGCCGCGCCTATGCCATCGCGCTCACCAGCCAGCGCCTGCTGGCCGCCGCCGGCATCTGGGACCGCCTGCCCGCCCCGCCGCAGCCGATCCGGCGGATTGCCGTGCGGGATGGCCGCCCCGGCCAGCGCCCCTCCTCGCTCAAGCTCGATTTCGATGCGGCCGAGATCGCCGATGGCGACCCCTTCGGCTGGATGGTCGAAGCGCGCGCGCTCCGCGTCGCGCTGAACGCCGCGCTGCCCGGCCTGCCCAACCTGCACGCCTTCGCCCCCGCCGAGGCCGCCGTCACGCGCCACGCGACCCATGCCGAGATCCGTGTCACCGACGCTGCGGGTGGCGCCGAAACCCTGATACGCGCGCAGCTCGTCATCGGCGCCGAGGGCCGCGAAAGCCCGCTCCGCCGCGCTGCCGGCATCGGCGTGACGCGCTGGGATTACGGCCAGGTCGGCATGGTCGGCGCCTTCGCGCACGAGCACCCGCATGAGGGCACGGCGCTTGAGATGTTTCTCCCCCACGGCCCCTTCGCGCAGCTGCCGCTGGCCGGGCCCGGCGCCTTCGGCACGGCCGGGCTGCCGCATGCGAGCGCTTACGTCTGGTCGGAGAAGACCGCGCTCGCGCGGCGCTTCCTGGCGATGGACGATGCCGCCTTCGGGCGTGAGCTCGGGCGCCGGATGGGCGATCATCTCGGCGCCATTCGCCCGATCGGGCGGCGCTGGTCCTATCCGCTATCGGCACTCTGGGCCGAGCGTTTCACGGCCGAGCGGCTCGCACTGGTGGGCGATGCCGCGCATGGCATCCACCCGATCGCCGGGCAGGGGCTGAACCTCGGCTTCCGCGATGTCGCCGCGCTGGCCGAGGAGCTGATCGCCGCCGTCGCTGCGAATGAGGATCCGGGCAGTGCCGAGGTTCTGGCGCGCTACCAGGCGCGCGCGCGCCCGGATGCGATGCTGATGCTGGGTGCCACGCATGTGCTGGAGAAGCTGTTCGGCAATGATTTCGGCCCGCTGCGCCTGGCGCGGCGGATCGGCATCGCAGCAGTGGACCGCATTCCCGCGCTCAAGACCGCCTTCGCCCGCCAGGCGATGGGCATGCGCCCCGGCTTGTCGGGCCTGCTCGGCGGCCAGGGCCTGATGCGCCTCGGGTGAGGGAAGCTACAGCAGCGTTGCCTGGTCCACCGGCCCGAAGCCGCGGCGGTGATGCGGCGTCGGGCCGAGCCGGGCCAGCGCCGCGCGATGCGCCGCCGTCGGGTAGCCCTGATGTGCGGCGAAGCCATAGCCCGGCCAGCGCAGATCGAGCCGCGCCATCGCGCGGTCACGGATCACCTTCGCCAGGATCGAGGCCGCGGCGATGGAGAAGCTCGCCGCATCGCCGCCCACCACCGCGCGCACCGCGCAGGGCAGGCGCGGCGGCTGGTTGCCGTCCACCAATGCAAGGTCGGGCACATAGGGCAGCCGCGCCATCGCGCGCTGCATCGCCAATTGGCTGGCGCGCAGGATGTTGAGCCGCCCGATCTCGGCGGCCGAAGCCGCCGCGATGCCGTGCTCCAGCAGCCCTGCCCGCGCGGCGTCGAGCAGCGCGGCGAAGGCGGCATCTCGCCGCGCCGCGGTGAGCTTCTTGGAATCATCCAGCAGCCGGGCGAGTGCGGCCGGCGGCGGTACGAGGAAGACGACCGCCGCGGCCGTCACCGGCCCCGCGAGCGGCCCGCGTCCGGCCTCGTCGAGCCCCGCGACGCGGCCGCCATTCTCCGACTCCAGGCTGAAATCCGGCATGGCCCGGCCATAGAGCAGATCACGGGCGCCCTGTCGCGCCGGGCCTATCCGGCCCGCAGGGCGGGCATGCGTATCAGGCCGTGCGGCGCTCGGCCTGCTTGAGCGCGACGCAGAGGCGGGAGAAGGCGTACCAGAAGGCCCCATGCCCCACGGCCTCGTGGCCCGGGGCAAGCTCCGCCCGCTGCGGCTCGCCGCGGCGGAGCAGCGGCAGGCGGGCCTCGAAGCGGCCGCGCATATTCTCGAGGAACGCGCCGGTCGCGGCCATGTATTGCTCGAGCATCTCGGCGGCGATCTCGATCTCCGCCAGCCCCCGTCCGTCATGCGCCAGCAGCTTCAGGCGTCGGCTGTCGGCCGCCAGCGCGAGGTGCAGCTTGTGCAGCTCCGCCAGGTGCTTCGCGATCGCCAGGCGATGTTCGCGCGCGGGGTCGGTCTCGATCATGGTGTCCCTTGGGGCGTCCTCCGCGCCCAGCCTGCCTGCGCGGGGCTTGCGCGGGGGTTAACGGCGCGCGCGGCGGATCGCGGCGAGATCGGCGGCGGTGTCCACGTCGCGCAAGCTGCGCAGCAGCGCGACGCGGCGGCCCGCGAAATTCGCCAGCGTGTCGGCCAGCGCGTGGCGTGTGGACCAGCGCACATCGGCGAAGGGCTGCGCCGGCCGGCGCGGGCCGAAGCCGACCAGCCAATAGCCGCCATCCTCCGCCGGGCCGAACACCGCATCCGCCCGCCCGAGCGCCCGAAAAGCCGCGGCGAGGTCGGCGCGCGAAAGCCCCGGTATGTCGGACCCGACCAGCACGGCGCGGCGGTGGGGCGACAAGGCGCGCAGCATCCGCGCGCCGAGGTCGCCCTGGCCCTGCGGCCGGCGCGGCACCTGCGCCGGCCAGCGCGTGCGCGCGCGGTCGGGCGTCGCCGCCAGCACCAGCTGCCAGCGCGGGTCACGCGCTGCCTGCAGCGTCGCGGCCAGCTGCGCGCGGTAGAAGCGCAGCGCCGCCATCGCGCCGATGCCGCGCGCCAGCCGCCGCTTCACCGCGCCGAGCCGCGGCGCGCGCGCGAAGACGATGACGGTGTCCCCTTTCATCCGCGCCGTCCCGCATAGACCCGCGCGATGATCCGCGCCGGCACGCCGAGAAACCAGAGCGAGAGGCAGACCAAGTTCCGCGCCGAGCGCCGCAGCCAGCCATCCCGGCGCCAGCGTTCCGCGCTGGTCAGCGCCACGACATCCAGCGCGCCAAGCCGCGCGCGGCCGAGGCGCCGGACCAAATCCACATCCTCCATCAGCGGCAGCGGCCGCATCCCGCCCACCGCCGCCAGCAGGTCGCGGTGGATCAGCAGCCCCTGGTCGCCATAGGGAAGCGCCAGCATGCGGCAGCGCCAGGCGACGGCCCGTTCCAGTCGGCGTGCGGCGGGGGCGGCGTCGTCGAGCGCGAAGCGGAAATGGAAGGCGCGGCCGGGCTCGGCCATCGCCGCGCGGACCGCCGCTGCCCAGCCGGGCGCGAGGCGCGTGTCGGCATGCAGCAGCAGCAGCCAGGGCCCTCGGGCGGCGGCAATCCCGGCGGCGATCTGCGCCCCCCGCCCGCGCGGCGCTTCGATCACCGCGGCGCCCATGCCGCGGGCGAGCCCCGGCGTGCCATCCGCACTGCCGCCATCGGCCACCACAACCTCTGCCGCCGCCCCGCCCAGGCAGGCCAGCGTGGCGGGCAGGGCGGGGGCGGCGTTCAGGGTGGGGATGACGACCGAAAGGCCCGGGATCACGCCAGCGTCCGGGATAGCGTCTATTCGCATTTTGTTCTTGACGTCAGCCCCTGCCATCCGCACTTTCCCACAGGAACAAAAAGCGAAACTTTCTGTCACGCCCCAACCGGGGCCCAGCCAGGGGAGCGATCATGCCGGACGGAGGAGCCTCTGCCATGCCCTCCCTGGCCCGCAAGGGCCGGGGCGCGGTGACCAACCCGCCGATCCGCTTCGAAAGCACGCGGACGGAGGCCTGGGATGATGGCTGGGGCACGCTGGCGGCCGAATTCGCCGAACTGCCGCCCCTGCCGACCGAGCTGATCCGGGAAAAGGCGAAAAGCGCGCTCTCCTGGAACGACAGCCCGGATATCGGCTTCGACCGATCGCTCAACCCGTATCGCGGCTGCGAGCATGGCTGCGTCTACTGCTATGCCCGCCCCGCCCATGCCTATGTCGGCATGTCGCCCGGCCTCGATTTCGAGACGCGGCTGATGTTCAAGCCCGAGCTGCCGGAGCTGCTGGAGAAGGAGCTGTCGAAGCCCGGCTACCAGGCGAAGCCGGTGGCGCTCGGTGCCAACACCGACCCCTACCAGCCGATCGAGCGCACGCTCGGCATCACGCGCCGCGTGCTGGAGGTGCTGGAGCGCTTCGGCCATCCGGTGACGATCGTGACGAAGTCGGCCGGGGTGCTGCGCGATCTCGATATCCTGCAGCGTATGGCGGCGCGGAACCTCGTGCATGTGTGCCTGTCGGTGACGACGCTCGACCTCACGCTGGCCCGGGCGATGGAACCCCGCGCGGCCAACCCGCTGAAGCGGCTGGAGGCGATTGCCGCGCTCGCCAAGGCCGGCGTGCCGGTCGGCGTGCTGGCCGCGCCGATGATCCCCGGGCTGAACGATGCCGAGCTCGAGCGCATCCTGGAGATGTCGGCGCGCGCGGGCGCGCAGCGGGCAGGCTATGTGCTGCTGCGCCTGCCGCATGAGATCGGCGGGATGTTCGAAGCCTGGCTAGCCCGCCACCACCCGGACCGGGCGGCCCGCGTGCTGGCCTTGGTGCGGGAGACCCGCGGTGGGCAGCTCTACAATAGCCGCTTCGGCCAGCGTCAGACCGGCACGGGCCCTTATGCGGAGCTGCTGGCCCAGCGTTTCCGCGTGGCGCTGCGCCGCTTCGGCCTGGATGGCCGCGGCGGGATGGGCGGCGCGCTGGACTGCAGCCAGTTCACCCCGCCAGAGACCGCGCCGCGCCAATTGGCGCTGCTGTAGCCGGTGCCGGGCCGGGCAATTTGTCCGAAACCCGCGAGGCGCTTCAACGGTCAGGTCGGTCGCGAGGGTGACCGGATCGCCCCGACCCTGGTGGAACAACGCACTCCCCCGCGACCCGGCACCCTCCCGGGCGCCACGCGCGGCGGCGTCGCGGGGAGTTCCTACATCCCGCCGATGTAGTTCGGCCCGCCACCACCTTCTGGCGTGCGCCAGTCGATGTTCTGCGTCGGGTCCTTGATGTCGCAGGTTTTGCAGTGGACGCAGTTCTGCGCGTTGATGACGAGCTTCATCTCGCCCTCGCCATTCCCTGCCGCCGCGCCCACCGCCTCATACACGCCGGCCGGGCAGTAGCGGCTCTCGGGGGAGGCGAAGCGCGCCCAGTTCACCCCCTGCCAGCGGCCCGGATCCTTCAGCACCAGATGCGAAGGCTGGTCCTCGGCATGGTTGGTGTTCGCAAGATAAACCGAGGACAGCCGGTCGAAGCTCAGCGCCCCATCCGGCTTCGGATAGGCGATCTTCGGCGCGCTGGCCGCGTCCTTCAGCGTCTCGTGGTCGGGATGATGGCCGAGCGTCCAGGGCGCCTTGCCGCGGAAGAGGTAGGTATCCAGCGCGGCGTTCACCATGCCGCCCCAGAAGCCGTACTTCGCGAAGCCCGGGCGGATGTTGCGCACGCTCTCCAGCTCCTGCCACGCCCAGCTCGCGCGGATGCCCTGTTCATAGGCGTCGAGCACCGGTGCGCGGTCGGCGGCCAGCGCCGGCGCGATGGCCTCGGCCGCTGCCATGCCCGACTTCATCGAGGTGTGCGTGCCCTTGATCTTCGGCACGTTCAGGAAGCTCGCCGCATCGCCGACCAGCATCCCGCCGGGGAAGACCAGCTTCGGCATGGCCTGGAGCCCGCCTTCGTTCAGCGCCCGCGCGCCATAGGAGACGCGCTTGCCGCCTTCCAGGAAGCCGCGCACGGCGGGGTGGGTCTTGAAGCGCTGGAACTCCTCGAAGGGCGAAAGCCACGGGTTCGGGTAGTCCAGCCCGACGACGAAGCCGATGGAGACCAAATTCTCCCCGAACATGTACAGCCACGACCCGCCATAGGTGTCGGTCGGCAGCGGCCAGCCGGTGGAGTGCCACACCAAGCCCGGCGTGTGCTTCTCCTTCGGGATCTCCCACAGCTCCTTCATCCCCAGCGCATAGGTCTGGGGGGCGGCGTCGCGGCGGAGGTCGAAGGTCTCGAACAGGCGCTTGGTCAGCGAGCCGCGGCAGCCCTCGGCGAAGACGGTGTAGGCGGCGCGCAGCTCCATCCCCGGCTGGTAGTCCGGGCCCTTGGTGCCGTCGCGCTGGATGCCCATGACGCCGGCGACGACGCCCTTCACCTGCCCATCCTCGATGATGGTCTCGGACGCCGCGAAGCCCGGATAGATCTCGACCCCGAGCGCCTCGGCCTTGGCGCCGAGCCAGCGGCACACATTGCCGAGGCTGACGATGTAGTTGCCCTCATTGTGCATCTGCGGCGGCGTCGGCAGCTTGAAGGCGCGCGTGCCAGTGAGGAACATGAATCGGTCGTCGGTGACCGGGGTGGCGAGCGCCGGCGGGTCGTCCCGCCAGTCGGGGATCAGCTCATCCAGCGCACGGGGCTCCAGAACGGCGCCCGAGAGGATATGGGCGCCGATCTCGCTGCCCTTTTCCACGAGGCAGACCGAGGCGTCCGGCGAGAGCTGCTTCAGGCGGATTGCGCAGGCAAGGCCGGCCGGGCCGCCGCCCACCACCAGCACGTCGAATTCCATGGATTCGCGCGCCTCCGGCGCGACCGCTTCCCGCTGCTCGTCCGACATGCCTGCCTCCCCGCCGCTCCGGAACTTCGCGGATGTAGCGTCGGGGGCCATTGCGTGGAACCCCGCGGCGCGCCGATATCGGGGGTGATGGACAGGGACGCGGCGCTCGCCGCCCTCAGGCTGCAGATCGAGTGGGGCGCCGACGAGGCGCTGGCGGAGGCACCGGTGGACCGCTTCGCGGCCGCCGCGGCCGCCAGCGTGCCGGCCCCGGCCGTGGCCGCACCGGCCGCGCCCGCCATCCTGCGCGCACCCGCGGCGCCGCTGGTTCCCATCCCCGCCGCCGCCGCCCGGCTTGCGGCCGAGGCCGCCGACCTCGAGGCGCTGCAGGCGGCGATTCGCGCGACCGACAGCCCGCTCAAGGACACCGCCGCCAATCTGGTCTTCGCCGATGGCAACGCCGCCTCCGGCCTGATGCTGGTCGGCGAGGCGCCGGGGGCGGATGAGGACCGGCTGGCGAAACCCTTCGTCGGGGTCTCGGGCCAGCTGCTCGACCGGATGTTCGCCTCGATCGGGCTTGAGCGGTCGAAGGATTTCTACGTCACGAACATCCTGCCCTGGCGCCCGCCCGGGAACCGCACGCCGACGGATGCGGAGATCAACCTCTTCCTGCCCTTCGTGCTGCGCCACATCGCGCTGGTCCGGCCGCGGCATCTGGTGCTGCTGGGCGGGGTGGCGGCCAAGACGCTGCTACGCTCGCGCGAGGGCATCACGCGGCTGCGTGGTCGCTGGCACCGGATGGAGGGTGAAGACGGGGCGGCTCTGCCGGCGCTGGCGACGCTGCACCCGGCCTATCTGCTGCGCAGCCCGGCGGCGAAGCGGGATGCCTGGGCGGATCTCGTTCTGCTGCGGCGCACGCTGGACGGCCAAGCCACGCCAGGCTCCGCATAAAATTCGTGCAGGAACGATCCGCAAACACCTGATTCCCAGGCAGGCGTCCAAAAACCCAGAAGATATCTCATTTCTCAGGGTTGCCGGGGGGCTTGGAGGCCTTGTAGGGGGGTTGCGCCATGCGAGCGTTCTGCCCCATGGCCCGGCGCCCCCAGCCGGTCGGCAGACTTCGCCGTATGGCGATGATGCTGGCCTTCGGGGCGACGATGACCCTGGGGGTTCAGGCTCCCGCGGTCGGGCAACGGGCCGACCAGACCGCCATGAGCGTCCCCCGTCCTGCCTTGCAGGGTGGGATCGCCGGGTTCCCGCAACCCCTAGCGCCGTCCGACGCGGCGCGGCTTCGTCGTATCTTCGACCTGCAGGCGCGGGGCGAGATTCCGGCGGCGTCGCGCGAGGTCGAACGGCTCGATGATCGTCGCCTGCTCGGCCATGTCCTGGCCGATCGCTGGCTGCGCGGCCATGCCGCGACGGCCGAGGAGCTGGTCGCCTGGCTTGCCGAGCATGGCGATCATCCGGATGCGATGGCGATCCACGCCATCTTGGTGCGCGTGGCGCCGCGCGGCAGCGTCCTGCCCCCCGCCCCCCTGCAGGAGTCGCTCGCCGAGGACGCCGAGGTTGTGCCGGAGGAGCGCGAGCCCCCCGCCCGCCGCGTCACGCGCAACGCATCCCTCGACCGCGCTGTGCGCGACCGCGCCCGCGAGGGCAATGTGGCCGGCGCGCTGGCGACCATCACCCGCGCCCGGCCGGATCGCGGCTATGCCGCGCTGCTGCGCGGCGAAGTGGCGCAGATCCTGTTCCAGGCTGGCCGCGACGAGGACGCGCTGCGGATCGCCGCGGATGCCGCCCGCGCCGCGCCGGAAGCCGCCTTCCCGGCCTTCATCGCCGGGCTCTCGGCCTGGAGTCTCGACCTCCCCGACCAGGCCTTCGCCCATTTCCAGGCCGCCGCCCGGGCCGAGCTTGCCTCCCCGGCGACGCGTGCCGGGGCCGCCTTCTGGGCCGCGCGCGCAGCGGTGCGGGCGCGCCAGCCACATCTCTATGTGTCCTGGATGACCCAGGCCGCCCAAGAGCCGCGCACCTTCTACGGCATGGTGGCCCGCCGCACGCTGGGCATGCCCATGGGCATCGCCTTCGAGCGGGAGCTGGCCGGTGAGAGCGAAGCCGCCGCGGTGGCCGAGACCGCCGGGGGCTGGCGCGCGCTCGGGCTGGTGCAGATCGGCGAGTTCGACCGGGCCGAGGCGGAGTTGCGCGTGCTCTGGCCCCGGGTGCAGGGCAATCCGGATGTGATGCGCGCGATGCTGGTCGTCGCCGCTCAGGCGGGGATGACCGACCTTGCCGCGCAGCTCGCGGCGCTGCAGCAGACCGTTGATGGCCGCCCGCGCGACTTCGCACGCTTCCCGCTGCCGGAACTGCGGCCGCAGCAGGGCTTCCGCACCGATCCGGCGCTGCTCTACGGGCTGGCGTTGCAGGAATCGAACTTCAACCCGGCGGCGGTCTCGCGCGCTGGGGCCCGCGGCCTGATGCAGATCATGCCCGCCACCGCGGTCTATGTGACCGGCGACCGGTCGCTGCGCGGGGCGGGGATGCGGCGCCTCAACGACCCGGCCTTCTCGCTCGAGATCGGGCAGCGCTACCTGCTGTATCTGGCGCGGCATGAGCAGGTGGATGGCGATCTGATCCGCGTGCTCGCGGCCTACAATAACGGGCCGGGCAACCTCTCGCGCTGGCAGCCGGCGGTCCGCCATCGCGACGACCCCTTCCTGTTCATCGAGAGCATCCCGGTGCTGGAGACCCGCAGCTTCGTGCCGCGCGTGCTGGCCTATTCCTGGATCTATGCCGACCGGCTTGGCCTGCCCTCGCCGAGCCTCGATGCCCTGGCCGCCGGGCGCTTCCCGCGCTTCCCCGAGCCGGACGAGGTGACGGCCTGGGTGCTGCCGCAGGCGGTCGCGGCGCGCTGAGGGCGCCCCTGGCTTGGGCCGCGTTGGCCAGGGCGCGCCGGCGCCCTATCTTGCCGGGCAGGGAGCCCCGCACATGCCCATCGACGAAAGCCGTACCTTCCTGCCCGTGAACATCGCGGTGCTGACCGTCTCCGACACGCGCGACCTGGCATCGGACCGCAGCGGCGACACGCTGGCCGAGCGCATCGCCAAGGCCGGCCATCGCCTGGCCGCGCGCGAGATCTGCAAGGATGAGCCGGCGCTGATCGAGGCTACCCTGCGCCGCTGGATCGCCGACAAGGATGTGGACTGCGTGATCACCACGGGCGGCACCGGCATCACCGGCCGCGACGTGACGCCGGAAGCCTTCGCCCGCGTGCTGGAGAAGGAGATCACCGGCTTCGGCGAGCTGTTCCGGATGCTCAGCTACCAGAAGATCGGCACCTCCACGATCCAGTCCCGCGCGATCGGCGGGGTGGCGGGCGGCACCTATCTGTTCGCGCTGCCGGGCTCGACCGGGGCCTGCAAGGACGCCTGGGACGACATCCTGGTCTGGCAGCTCGATGCCCGTCATCGCCCCTGCAACCTGGTCGAGCTGATGCCCCGCCTGCAGGAGCATCTCCCCGCCGCCTAAGCGCGGATTGAGCGCTGCCGGTTGACGCCGCGACTCCGCACAACGCATGGTGCCCACCGATTCGCGGGGAGCGCGTGGCCGCCATCATGGGAACGGGTCTCGACCTGACGCTGGACCAGGTCCTGGTCGGCGACTGCATCGAGATGCTGCGGTCCCTGCCGCCGGCCTCGGTGCATGCCGTCTTTGCCGATCCGCCGTACAATCTGCAGCTCAAGGGCGAGCTGCGCCGCCCCGACAGCTCGGTCGTGGATGCGGTGGATGATGCGTGGGACCGCTTCGACGACTTCGCCGCCTATGACGCCTTTACGCGCGAATGGCTGGCCGAATGCCGCCGCGTGCTGCGCAAGGACGGCACGCTCTGGCTGATCGGGAGCTATCACAACGTCTTCCGCCTGGGCACGGCGCTGCAGGATCTCGGCTTCTGGATCCTGAACGACGTCATCTGGCGCAAGGCCAACCCGATGCCGAACTTTCGGGGGCGCCGCTTCACCAATGCGCATGAAACGCTGATCTGGGCCGCGCGCGGACCCGAAAGCCGCTACCGCTTCAACTATCAGGCCATGAAGGCGCTGAACGACGACCTGCAGATGCGCTCGGACTGGTTCATCCCGCTCTGCACCGGGGGCGAGCGGCTGCGCGGCGATGACGGCGGCAAGCTGCACCCGACGCAGAAGCCCGAAGCCCTGCTGCACCGCGTGATCCTGTCCTGCACCCAGCCCGGCGAGGTCGTGCTCGATCCCTTCCTCGGTTCCGGCACCACGGCCGCGGTCGCGCGCCGGCTTGGGCGCCGCTTCATCGGCATTGAGCGCGAGGAGGTCTATGCCGCGGCCGCGCGCGCCCGCATCGCCGCGGTGGAGCCGCTGCCCGAGAGTGCGGCGCTGGCGCTGCCCTCCAAGCGCGAACAGCCGCGCATCGCCTTCGGCGTGCTGGTGGAGCGCGGGCTGGTGCCGGCGGGGGCGACGCTGACGGACCGGCATCGGCGCTGGAAGGCCGTGGTCGGCGCCGATGGCACGCTGCGCTGCGGCGCCGCGACCGGCTCGATCCACAAGGTCGGCGCCGAGCTGCAAGCCGCGCCCTCCTGCAATGGCTGGACCTTCTGGTTCCTGGAAACCCGCGACGGCCGGCTCCGCCTGCTCGACGAACTGCGGCAGGAGGCGGTGGCGCAAGGCGGGTGAGGCGGCGGGCCGGGCCTTCCGTCCCCGGCCGCTGCGTTATCCTGCGCGTAGCGGGATCTGCCCGCCGCTGGTGCGCAGCTCAGCCAGCGTCGCATCGAAGGCGGCCAGCCGCTCCGGCCCGGCCGGATGGCTGCGCAGCCAGCCGAGGTCGAGCAGGCCGCGGTCCCGCCGCGCCTCCGCCCGCGCCATGGTCAGCACGAAGTTCCGCGCCAGGTCGGGATCGTAGCTTGCCCGGTAGAGGATCAGCAGGCCGAGCCGATCGGCCTCGCGTTCCTGGTCCTTGCTGAAGGCCAGCCTTGCCGTGCCGGCGCCGAGCGCCGACCAGTTGTCCACCGTGCGGCTTGCCGTCCGCGGCCCGACCCCGCCCGAGGCCGCCGCTGCCCCGACCAGCACGGCGCCGAGCAGCGCACCGGCCACCGCGCCGACCGACATGTCGTCGCTGGTCGCGCGGACATGGTTGGCGGCGTGGTGCGCCATCTCATGCGCCATGACGAAGGCGACCTCGTCGTCGCTACGGGCGTATTCCAGGATGCCGCGGTTGATCACCACCCGCCCATCCTCGCCGGCATGGGCGTTCATCTGCCGGCTGCGGGAGGCCGCGACGTACCAGTCGCAGGTGCCGACGCCGAGCTGCACGCAAAGCTCCTGCGCGGGCGGGCCCAGCCGGTCGGCGATGCGGCGGAGGGTCCGCGTCGCCTCCCCATCGGCCAGCTGGTGGCGGAGCGGCGGCGGGGTGGTGCCGATCTCGGCCGTGGCGGCGGCGGCGGCATCCGGGGTGACTGTCGGGACGGCGGTGGTGGTGCCCCGGCAGGCACAGAGCGTGCCGCCGAGGCCGAGGCAGAGGAACGAACGGCGCTGCATGGCCGGGCTCCGTGCGGGAGGCACAGAGCATGGCAGGGCGCGATGCACCCTACAATGGAAAATGAGCACGCCCGAAACAACCCGGGCGCGAGGGAAGGATCAGCGCCGCAACGCGCGCAGCAGCGCCAGCGCCGCGCGGCGCGTGCAGGGCGTAGGCCATCGAGCGACCCCTCAGGACGGCGCGCCACCCTCGGCGATCCGCGCCGCGGGGTTGTCCAGAAGCTCCAGCAGCCGGCGCATGGCGGTGGGCATTGCCGCTGTGGCCGCTTCGCGGGTCATGAAGCTGCAGCCTTCGGGCGCCTCGCCCTGGTGGCGGGCGCCGAGCAGCGTCATGCGCAGCTCGAAATGGGTGAAGCCATGCGCCGCCTCGCCTGGCAGTGCTGTCCAGCGCAGGCCCGGGAGCGGCGCATGGGCCAGCGCGTCCTGCCGTGTCCATCCTTCCTCGCGCCAGGGCGTGCCCGGCAGTTCGAGCATCCCGCCCAGCAGCCCCGTCGCCGGCCGTCGGCGCACCAGGATGCGCCCGGCGCGGTCCTCGACCAGGAAATGCACCCCGTGGCGGGTCGGACGGGCGGCCTTCGGCGCTTTGCGCGGCAGGGTCTCGGCGATCCCAGCGGCCTGGGCCGCGCAGCCATCCCGCCAGGGGCAGAGCGCGCAGGCCGGGCGCTTCGGCGTGCAGATGGTGGCCCCGAGGTCGAACAGCGCCTGGGCGAAATCGCCGGGCCGCGCGCGGGCGGCGGCCTGCTGCATCCAGCGCTGCGCCAGCGCATCCAGCTTCCGCTTGGCCCCCGGCAGTGGCGCGGCCTCGGCATGGATACGGGCGGCGACGCGCTCCACATTGCCATCGGTCGGCACGACCGGGACGCCGAAGGCGATCGCGGCGACGGCGGCGGCGGTGTAGGGGCCGATGCCGGGGATCTTCCCTAGATCCTCGACCGTGTCGGGGAAGCGGTTCAGCGCGGCCAGCGCCTTCGCCCCGGCATGGAGGTTCCGCGCCCGGGCATAATAGCCAAGCCCCGCCCATTCCTCCGCCACTTCCTCCCACGGGGCGCGGGCCAGGGCGTGGACGTCGGGGAACCTGGCCAGGAAGCGCGCGTAGCGGGGGGCGACGGCGGCAACCGTGGTCTGCTGGAGCATGACTTCGGACAGCCAGACCCGGTACGGGTCGGGCTGGCCTGTGGTATCCCGCCAGGGCAGCGCCCGCTTGTGGCGGTCGTACCAGGCGAGCAGGGCTGAAGGGTCAGGAGGCGTCACGCGTGAGCAAGGATGGGGCCGACAGGCGATTTCCGGGAGCCCCCCTGCCGCTCGGCTCCCTGATCCCGGCCGTCACGCGCCCCGCCTTCCGCAAGCGTTCCCCTGCCGGGGCGCAGCTTTTGGCCGATTGGGCGCAGATCGTGGGCCCCGCGCTGGCGGCCGTCACCAGCCCGCTCCGCCTGACCTCCGGCACGCTGACGCTGGCCTGCGCTGGCCCCGTGGCGATGGAGCTGCAGCATCTGGGGCCCGAGCTGATCGGCCGGATCAACGGCCAGCTGGGCCGGGCGGTGGTGGAGCGGCTGCGCTTCGTCCAGCAGGCCCCGGCCGGCGCGCTCCGCCCCGCCGCCCCGCGATCGGCCCGGCCGGCGCGCATCCCCGAGGGCGTGCAGGACCGGCTGGCGGCCCTGCCGGAGGGTGAGCTGCGGGAGGCGCTGGAAAAGCTGGCCCAGGGGCTTTACCGCAAGGGCTGAAGCTGGCCGGCCCGGCTGAGGTTGCGAAGCGACCCATCGCGGGGCCTTGTGGCCCGGCCCGCTCTGAGGCCTACAAGAGGCTGAGGACCCCCCCGAGTCCCACCCACCCAGGAGGCAGCCCGGATGACCGAACGTCGTTCCTTCCTCGTCATGGCCTCCGCCGGTCTCGTCCTGCCCATGGCTGGACTGCCGGCTGCCGCCCTGGCCCAGCAGGCGGACGCTGATCCGCGCCTCGCGGAGCGTGCGACCGGGCGCGCGGATGCGCCGGTGACGGTGCTGGAATACTTCTCCCTCACCTGCGGCCATTGCGCCGCCTTCCACCGGGACACCTGGCCGCGCGTGAAGCGGGAGCTGGTGGAGACGGGGCGCATGCGCATGGTCTGGCGCGACTTCCCGCTCGACCAGGTGGCGCTCATGGCGGCGATGGTGGCCCGCGCCCTGCCGGCCGAGCGCTATGAGGGCTTCATCTCCACCCTGTTCCAGACCCAGGATCGCTGGGCCTTCGCGCGCAATTCCGATCCGCGGCGGGAGCTGGCGCGCGTGGCGGCGCTGGCCGGTATGTCGCAGGAGACCTTCGACGCGACGGTCACCGACCAGGCCCTCGGCCGCGGCATCCTCGAACTCCGCCTCGACGGGCAGAACCGGCACAATATCAGCTCGACGCCGAGCTTCGTCTTCGGCAGCCGCGTGGTGCCGGGCAACATGCCCTTCGACCGCTTCGCGCAGAACGTCGCGGAGGCCCGCTGACCCCATGGAGGCGCTCCCCCCCGCGCCGCCCGAGGATGCCGCGGCCTCCCCCGAGGAACCCGGCCGCACCGAGGCGCAGATCGAAGCAGCCCGCAGCGCGAAGCTGACGCGGCTGCGTATCGCGGGCTTCAAATCCTTCGCCGAGCCGACCCTGGTCGAGGTGATGCCGGGCCTGACGGGCATCGTCGGCCCGAATGGCTGCGGCAAGTCCAATATCGTCGAGGGCCTGCGCTGGGCGATGGGCGAGACCAACGCCCGCACCATGCGCGGCGGCGAGATGGAGGACGTGATCTTCGCCGGCACCGCCTCCCGCGCGTCGCGCAACTTCGCCGAAGTCACGCTGACGCTGGAAGAGGCCGCCGGCCTCGCGCCCCCGCCCAACGCTGACGCAACCGAGCTCGAAATCTCGCGCAAGATCGAGCGTGGCGCCGGTTCCTCCTTCCGCGTGAACGGCAAGGAACTGCGCGCGCGCGACGTGCAGACCATGTTCGCCGATATCGGCTCCGGCGCGCGGTCCTCTGCCATGGTCAGCCAGGGCCGGGTTGCGGCGCTGATCCAGGCGAAGCCCGAGGATCGCCGCGCGGTGCTGGAAGAAGCGGCCGGCATCGCCGGCCTGCGTGCGCGCCGGCACGAGGCGGAGCTGAAGCTGCGCCAGGCGGAGACCAACCTCGCCCGCGCCGAGGATCTGCTGAACGAGATGGAAGGCGCGCGGTCCGGCCTGCAGCGCCAGGCGCGCCAGGCGGCGCGCTACCGCAACCTCTCGGGCCTCGTGCGGGGCGCGGAGGTCGAGTGGCTGGCCATCCTGCGCGCCCGCGCCCAGACCGCGCTGGCGGAGGCGAAGGACGCCTTCGAGCGTGCGCGCAAGGCGACCAGCGAGGCCGAGTTCGAAGCCGAGGGCGCCGCGAAGCGCGCTTTCGCCGCCGAGCAGGACCTGCCCGCCCCGCGGGAGGCGGAGGCGCTGGCGCGCACCGCGCTCGAGCGTCGCCGGGTCGAGGCGGAAACCCTCGGCGCCGAGGCTGACCGCGCGCTGGAAGCGCTTTCGGGCGCCGAGTCCCGTCGCGACGCGCTGGCGCGCGATGCGGAGCACGCCGCGCGGATGCAGGAGGATGCGGAAGCCGCCGAAGCGCGTCTCGCCGCCGAGGCCGCGGAGCTTGAGAGCGCCGCCGCGACTCTGCCCGACCGCATCGCCGCGGCCCAAGCCGCCGAAGCGGAGGCGCAGGACGCGGTGCAGGAGGCTGCGCGCGCCGCTGATCGCGCCACCGAACTCGCTGCCGAAGCCGCCGCGCAGGCAGCCTCGCTCGCCGCCGCGGAGACCGAGGCGTCGAACCGCGCCCGGCGCCTCGCGGACCAGGCAACCCAGTTGGCGGCCGAGCAGGGCGCGGCCGAGGAAGCCCGCGTGCCGCCGGCCGCGCTGGAAGCCGCGACGATGGCCGCCAACGAGGCCGAGGCTGCGCTCGCCGCGGCCGAAGGCGCGCTGGGCGGGATCGAGGCCGAACGCGCCGCCGCGCAATCGCACCATGAGGCTGCGCGCCGCGCCGCCGCCGAGGCCGAGGAAGCCGAGAGCCGCGCCCGCGCCGCGCTGGACGCAGCGGAGATCGCGCTGCGCCGCCTGGCGCAGCAGCATGCGCGCCTGGCCGCCGAGCGAGACGCCGCGCGCGCCGCGCTGGTCCCCGAGCAGGACCGCGCCGCTGCGCTCGCTGAGGCCGAAGCCGCCGAGGCCGCGCTGCGCGAGGCCCGCGCCGCGCTGGATGCGGCGGAAGCAGAGCGTGCCGCCGCCGCTGCGCGCTACGCCGAGGCTCGCGCCGCGACTGCCGAGGCCGCCGCCGCCGGCACCCGTGCGCGCGCCGCGCGCGATGCCGCGGAGGGCGCCGCGCGTCGCCTTGCTGAACAGCAGCTCCGCCTGACGGCGGAGCGCGATGCGGCGGAAGCCGCGCGCGTGCCGGATGCCGAACGCGCCGCCGCGCTGGCGGAGGCCGAAGCCGCCGAAGCGGCGCTGCGCGAGTCCCGCGCCGCGCTGGAGGGGGCGGAAGCCGCGCGTGCTGCCGCCGAGGCCCGCCACCAGGCCGCGCGCGGCACGGCGAGCGAAGCCGAAGGTGCCCTCGCCCGGGTGCGGGCCGAGGTCGCGGCGCTGCGCGAACTTGCTGTTGCGGGCGAGCTGCCCGACGGGTTGGCGCCGATCCTCGATGCCATCGGTGTCCCGCCGGGCCTTGAAGCCGCGCTCGGTGTCGCGATCGGGGAAGCGCTGGAAAGCCCGCTCGTCCCCGAGGGCAATGCCGAGATCCCCGCCCGCCATTGGCGCAGCCTGCCGGCCTTCGGCTCGGCGCCGCTGCTGCCGGCAGGCACGACGCCGCTCTCCCGCCTGGTGGAGGCGCCGCCGGCCCTGTCGCGGGCCCTGTCGCAAGTCGGGCTGGTGGCGCGCGGCCTGGATGGCGATGCGCTGATCGATCAACTCCACCCCGGCCAGGCGCTGGTGACGGAGGAAGGCGCGCTCTGGCGCTGGGATGGGCATTGCGTCCGCGCCGGCACGCCGGGCGCTGGCGCGGTGCGGCTCGCGCAGCGCAACAAGCTGCGCGCGGCCGAGGTCGCGCTCGATGCGGCCGAAGCCGAGGCCGCCGCAGCGCTCGATGCCCGGGCCGAGGCCGCGGAGCGCGAAGGCTTCGCGCGTGCCGAGGAAGCCCGCCGGCGCGACACCCGCACCGAGGCTGAACGCCGCGCCGGCGCGGCGGTGGCCGCGGCCGATCGCATCTCCGCCCGCGCCGCCGAGGCCGAGGCGCGTCTGGCCGCGCTCGCGCCCGAGATGGAGCGGCTGGCCGCCGAGATCGCCGCCGCCGAGGAGGCGCTGGAGGCCGCGCGTGCCGCGCTCGGCGCCGTGCCCGATGCTGCTGCCGCGCAGGTCGCAGCTGAGGAAGCGGCGCTGGCCGAACAGGCGGCGCGCGCCGCCGAAGCCCGGCTGCGCGAGGCCCGCACCGAGGCCGAGCGCCGTGCCGGCGCGGCGTCCTCCGCCGCCGAGCGCATCGCTGCGCGCGCGGTGGAAGCCGAGCGGCGGCTTGCGGCGCTCGAGCCCGATCTCCTGCGCCTCGAATCCGAATTGCAGGCGGCGAATCTGGCGCTGGAGCAGGCGCGCGCGGTGCGTGCCGCCGCCCCGGACACGCTGGCCGCCCGCGCCGCACGCGAGGCTGCCGCGCGCGCTGAGGCGGAGGCCGTGCGCGCCGAAGCCGAGGCTCGCGAGGCTCGCCGCGCGGCGGAAGCCACGTTGGCCCGCACGCGGTCCGAGGCGCAGGCGCTCACTGCCCGCGCCGCGGAGGCCGAGGCGCGGCTCGCGGCGCTCGCGCCGCAGGTCGAGCGCCTGACCGCCGAGCGCGAAGCGGCCGAGTCCGTGCTGGCGCAGGCGCGCGCAGCGCGCGAGGCCGCGCCCGACCTTCCCGCGCTGCGCGCTGAGGTGGAGCAGGCCCGCGCCACGCTCGCCGAGGCCCGCGCCGCCGAGGCCGCGGCGCGCGACGTCGCCGCTTCGCTCGGGGCCGAGGGCACGCGCATCGCGCAGCGGCAGGAGACGATCGGGCCGGAACGCGCCGAATGGACCGAACGCGCCGCGGGTGCTGCGACCCGTCGCGCCGAGCTCGCCGCCCGGTTGGCCGAGGCCGAGACCGAGGTCGCGACCCTGGTCGAGGCGCCGGAGGCCGCTTCCGTCCGCCGCGCCGCCGCCGCCCGCGCGCTGGCGGAGGCCGAGGCCGCGCATGCCGAGGCCGCCGCCGCGCTCAAGGCCGCCGAGACGGAGCTGCGCGACGCGTCCGAGCATCGCCGCATGGCCGATGCCCGCTTCGCCGCCGCGCGTGAAGGCCAGGTGCGCTCGGAAGGGGCCAAGGAAACGGCCGAGGCAGCCGCGCTGTCGGTGGAGGAACGCGTCGCCGAACGCCTGGGCGAGGCGCATCCCGATCTGCCGACGGACATTGCCGACCTGTCGGACAGTGCGGAGGAGAAGGCGCGCCGCAAGCTCGACCGCCTGACGCGCGAGCGGGAGGAGATGGGGCCGGTCAATCTCCGCGCCGAGCAGGAGCTGAACGACCTCGATGCGCGGCGCAACGCCATCGATACGGAGCGTGCCGAGGTGGCGACCGCCATCGCCAAGCTGCGCGGCTCGATCGGGCATCTGAACCGCGAAGGCCGGGAACGGCTGCGGGTTGTCTTCGACAAGGTGGACCACGAATTCCGTGGCCTGTTCACGCGGCTGTTCGGTGGCGGTCGGGCGCATCTGGCCCTCGTCGGGTCCGACGACCCGCTGGAGGCGGGGCTTGAGATCTATGCCGAGCCGCCGGGGAAGAAGCTCGCCTCGCTCAACCTGCTCTCGGGCGGTGAGCAGGCGCTGACGGCGCTGTCGCTGATCTTCGCGGTGTTCCGCTGCAACCCCGCCCCGGTCTGCGTGCTGGACGAGGTGGACGCCCCGCTCGATGACGCGAATGTGGAGCGGCTCTGCGACCTGCTGGAGGTGATGGCCGCGACGGATGAGGCAGGCCGCGGCGGCACGCGCTTCCTGATCGTGACCCACCATCCGCTGACCATGGGGCGGATGCACCGCTTGTATGGCGTGACGATGCAGGAGCGTGGCGTGTCCCGCCTGCTGAGTGTCGATCTGCAGCGCGCGGTGGAACTGGCGGAAGGGCCGGTGGCGGGCTGAACCGCCGGCCGAGTCGGCAGCAGGCGGGGGTGGCGGCGCAGGGCTAAATCGCCGTTGGCACCCCACCGCCCCGCAGGCGTTGAGGCCGCAGGCCCGCGACATCGGCGCGCTTCGCTGCATCGCAGCGCGGCTCGCCTTGACACCAGCCCCCCCGCAACGTAGGAGCGGGCCGCCTTCCAGGCGGGGGATCCGCGAGGGAGAGCACGCGTGCCGGACAAGAACGGCTTCGAGGAGCGGCTGCGACAGGCCCGGGAACGGCATGGGGTGAACCCCGCGCCGGATACCTCCGGGCAGTCGCCGCAGGGCAACTGGGGCTTCGGGTTCCGCGCGGGGGTCGAGGTTGTCTCGGCCCTGGTCGTCGGCGTCGGCGTGGGGTTCTTCCTCGACCGCTGGCTCGGCACATGGCCCTGGCTCTTCCTGCTGTTCTTCGTGCTGGGCAGCGTGGCCGGGGTGCTGAACGTCTATCGGCTGTTCAACCCCAGGACACGCAAGCCGGGCTGAGGCGCCCCCCATCCGGGGCGCTCAGCTGGCAGGGCAAGGGATCAACGCCGCCGCGGCGACGCGGCCGGGGGGGCTTGAGCAGTGGCCGCGGAAGGCAAGACGATCGACGCGCTCGGGCAGTTCGAGCTGAAGACCGTGCTCGGCCCGTTCGGCGAGGCCGTCGGCTTTACCCAGTCCACGGCGCATATGGTTCTGGCCGTCGGCATTATCATCGGCACGGTCATGATCGGCATGGCCAGCCGCGCGGTGGTGCCCGGGCGCCTGCAGTCGCTGACCGAGAGCGTCTACGAATTCATCGCCGACCTGGTGGGCAGCCAGGTGGGCCAGCACGAGGGCAAGCGCTTCGTGCCCTTCGTCTTCGCGCTGTTCACCTTCATCCTGATGGGCAACCTGCTTGGCCTGCTGCCCTATGCCTTCACCTACACCAGCCACATTGCGGTGACCTTCACGCTGGCCTTCATCGTGTTCGTGCTGATCACGGTCGTGGCCTTCGTCCTGCATGGCAAGAAGTTCTTCGGCTACTTTTTCCCGGAGGGCGCGCCGATCTGGCTGGCGCCGATCATCATCCCGGTCGAGGTGATCTCCTATCTCTCGCGGCCCGTGAGCCTCGCGATCCGTCTGTTCGCCAACATGACGGCCGGCCACGTGCTGCTGAAGGTGTTCGCCACCTTCATCGTCCTGCTGGGCGGCCTTGGCGCCGTCGGGCCCTTCATCGCGGTCCTGCCGCTGGCCACCAACGTGGCGATCATCGGCTTCGAGATCCTGGTCGCGCTGTTGCAGGCCTATGTCTTCGCCATCCTGACCAGCATCTACCTGCACGACGCCGTACACCTGCATTGACCGGCCATGTGACCCGGATGCAGGCGTAGCGGTATCGGACAGACCCACCACCACTCGATATACGGACGGAAGGATACTCTCATGGAAGTCGCAGCCGCGAAGGCGCTTGGCGCCGGCATCGCCGTGATCGCCCTGTTTGGCGTTGGCCTCGGCATCGGGAACATCTTCTCGTCGCTGATCTCTTCGGTCGCGCGCAACCCGGCCGCCCGTGACGTCGTCTTCCCGATCGGCATTCTGGGCTTCGCGCTGACGGAAGCGGTCGCGCTCTTCGCGCTGCTGATCGCCTTCCTCATTCTCTTCGCCTGATGTCACGCCCGCCGGCGCAAGCCAGCGGGACCTTCCGCCGCGCCGCCCATCCGGGTGGCGCGCGCGGGCATGCGAAGGCCGCGTCGGGGCCAAGAGGACACGGGACTCCATGCCGCAGCTCGATTTCAGCAATCCGCTGATCATCGCCCAGATCGTCTGGCTGCTGATCATCTTCGGTGCGCTCTACTACATGCTCGCCGCCTATGCGCTGCCGCGCGTGGAAAACGTGCTGGCGGAGCGGGCGAGCCGCATCGCCTCCGACCTCGAGGCAGCGCAGGCCATGAAGGCCGAGGCGGATGCCGCCATGGCCGCGCATCGCGAGGCCACGATGAAGGCCCGCGCCGAGGCGCAATCCGCGATCGCCGCCGCCATGCAGCAGGCCCAGGCCGAGGCCGCCGCGCGCAGCGATGAGCTGAACGCCCGCCTCAACCGCCAGATCGCCGAGGCCGAGGCACGCATCGCCGCTTCGCGCGATGCCGCGATGGGCGCGCTGCGCCAGGTGGCGTCCGAGACCGCGACCTCGCTGGTCTCGAAGCTGACCGGCCGCGCGGATGGCGCGGCGGTGGATGCCGCCGTCGGCCGCGCCCTCGCGGCCCGCCAGGGCTGAGGAGGCACCGATGCTCCAAGATCCGAAGTTCTGGGTCGCCATCTCCTTCGTTGTCTTCGTGGCGCTGGCCGCGAAGACCGCCTGGGCGAAGATCACCGAGATGCTGGACGCCCGCGGCGCCCGCATCCGCGCTGAGCTCGATGAGGCCGCGCGTCTGCGCGCCGAGGCCGAGGCGATGCGCGCCGAGGCCGAGCGCGAGCGCGCCGCGGCGCTGAAGGAAGCCGAGGAACTGCTCGCCCGCGCCCGCGTCGAGGCGCAGCGTGTCGCCGAGGCCGCCGCGGCCGAGGCCGAGGCCGCTGCGAAGCGCCGTGAGCGCATGGCAATGGACCGTATCGCCGCCGCCGAATCCTCGGCGGTTGCCGAAGTCCGCAACGCCGCCGCCGAGGTCGCTGTGACTGCGGCGCGGGAGGTGCTGGCGGCCAGCTTGGATGCGGCGACCGACGCTGCGATGATCGACGCTGCCGTGGCCGACCTGCCGCGCGCGCTCCGGGCTGCCTGAGGCGGCCTGACAGGATCGGCGCCCGGGAAGGGCGCCGGCTTGCCACCGGCGACGGTGGCGCCTTCACGGGGACCGCAAGGTCCCCGTTTCTTTTGGTGGTGTGCCTATCCCGGCTTGCGGTCGTAGGTGATCCACATTGTCCGCGTCGCCACGCGGTCATAGGCGGTGCGGGCGCGGTAATTGTCGTCGGCGGTGATCCAGCGCACCACGCTCCAGCCGCGCTCTCGCGCCAGGGCCGCCAAAGCCTCGATCAAGGCCTCGCCCACGCGCTGGCCGCGCGTCTCGGGGGCGACGAAGAGGTCGTCCAGGAAGCAGCCGGTGCTGGCCGAGAGCGGGCGTGCGAAGGGGCGGTAATGCGCGAGCCCCACGGCGCGACCTGCGGCGTCCTCGGCCACCAGCGCGTTGACCTCATGCGCGGGGTCCATGATCCAGCCCCAGACGGTCGCGCGCATCTCCGGCGTCTGCGTCACGCGGTAGAATTCGGCATAGCCGGCATAGAGCCGCTCCCAATCGGCGCGGTGGCGCGCGGCCAGCGGTAGTATGCGGATGAGGTGACTCATGCTGCGATCCTCCCTGCCTCGTGGCGCGCAAGCCGCCCGAAAGGGATCAGGCGGTGGTGGCGAGCAGCACGACGCCGGCGGAGATCAGCGCGATCGCCAGCATCTTCTGCGGCCCCATTGCTTCGCCGAACACCGCCCAGCCGATGATCGCGATCACCACATAGCTCGCCGCCGTGGTCGGCAGCGCGATGCTCATCGGGATCTTCCGCAGCGCGATGATGTAGAGCAGCGCCGCGCCGCCGTAGCAGCCGAGCCCGATGATGGTCTGCCAGCGCAGCAGCTGGTCCATGAACCCCGTCGAGGCCGCGACCGAGCCCGACGCGCCCGCCTTCAGCAGGATCTGCCCGATCAAGGAGGTGAGGATCGCAGCCCCGAGCGTGATCCAGGCGAAGGTCATTCGGCGGCCTGCGACAGCTGCGCCGCGCGCTCGGTTTCCGAGCGCGCGGGTACGACCTCGCGCACCGCAGGCCCGCGTGCTTCGCGCACGACGCCCTGCGGCTTGCCATTGGCCGAGAGGAAGGCGCGGCCGACATATTCGCCGAGCACGCCGAGGATCAGGAACTGCACGCCCGCGATCAGCAGCGTGACCGTCATCATCGAGGCCCAGCCGGATGGCGTGACGCCGATCAGCGCCTCGATGATCACAAGCAGCGCGCCGAGGATGCCAAGGAAGCCCATCAGCACGCCGGCCAGGATCGCCAGGCGCAGCGGCAGGACGGAGAAGTTCGTCGCCAGGTTCAGCCACAGCAGCACCAGCCGCTTGATCGTGTAGTTGCTGCGGCCTTCCGCGCGCGGCAGGTGCTTCACCTCGATGCTGTCGAGCCGCTGCGTCACCTGCATCAGCAGCCCGTCCACGTAAGGATAGGGGCCGCGGTACTTCGCCACTTCCCGCACCGCCATCGCCGACATGCAGCGAAAGGAGGAGAGGTACAGGCCCTTCGGCTTGTCGAGCAGCAGGTCGGCGACGCCATTGGCGAAGCGGCTGCCGAGGTTGCGCCAGCCCTCATGCTCCTTCACCGCGTAGCGGGTGTAGACCACGTCCCAGCCGCCCTTGCGCGCGTGGTCATACAGCTTGATGACCTCCTCCGGCGGGTTCTGGAGGTCGTCATCCATGGTGATGACGTAGCTGCCGCGCGCATGGCGCAGGCCGGTCATCACGGCGTTGTGCTCGCCGAAGTTGCGCGCATGCTCGATGTAGGTGAGCGGCACCGTCGCCGATTGCTGCAGCGCGCGGCAGACCTCGCCGGAATTGTCGGGGCTGCCATCATTCACCAGCACGATCTCTAGCCCGCCTTCCGGACGCAGTGCCGACAGCGCTTCGACCAGCAGGCCGACCGTCGCGGCGCCGCGATAGACCGGGACGACGATGGACAGCCCGACCGGGGCTGGTGCGTCCGGCGTGGGGGCTGGGGTGTGGGTCACGGTCTCGCTCTCCGTCACGGGCGCGTCGCCATCATCAGCACCGAGCCGCCGCCCGGCATCGGCAGGCCAAGCCGCGCGAGCCGACGCTCCGTCTCGGACACGGCGAACAGCGTGGCATCGATCCAGGCGGGAAACTCGGCGACGTCCGAAGGGCCGTCTGGCCGCCGGCTCAGCACCTTCCGCTGCAATGCCATCAGCGGCAGCAGCAGCGTGTTCCAGTAGTGGCCCGTGATGGCGGTGAAGCCGGCGGCCTCCAGCAGGCGCGTGGCGCCGTGGCGCGTGAAGCGCCGGGCATTGTGCACGCGCACATCATGCGCGCTGCGCAGCCATTCATAGGCCGGTAGGTTCAGCACCAGCGTCCCGCCCGGGCGCAGCACGCGGTGCAGCTCCGCCAGCGCATCCGCGGGCTCGACCCCGGCATGGCAGATCACGTCGATGCTGGCAGCGGCGCCGAAGCTGGCATCGGGGAAGGGCAGGCGGTTCGCGTCCCCGGCCGTGACGGGGCGGCCCGATTTCTGCGCCGCGCGGCGCGCCGCATCGGCGAGGTAGTCGAGCCCGACCGCCGCCCGAGCGGGCCATTCGGCCCCGAGCCGGCGCAGCAGGCCGCCAGTGCCGCAGCCGACATCGAGCAGCGGCCCCTCCGTGCCGGGGCGCTCGCGCAGGGCATCCACCACGCGGGCATGGGCGGCGCGATACCACCACATGCCGTCCTCGGCGGCGTCCATCAGGTCGTATTCAGCGCGTTCCACGAGGGTCTTGTGCCGCCCGGCCAAGGCGAGGGCAAGGCGCTCTGGCGGCGCGCGCGGGGCAGGGCTGCCACGATGCCGCCCCCTTCCAGGCGCCTATGCCCTTGCCCGCAGGCCGCCAGGCCCCGAGGATGCCGCGACAGCGCCACGCAGATGAACCCGCCGCAACCCATTCCCGCCCCCGAGCCGCAGCCGGGCCTTGCCATGACGCAGGGCGCGGCGCCGCTGGCCCTGCCGGGGCTCGGCGCGCGCTGGCTTTCGGCGCTGGCGCTGGCACCGGCGCTCGCCTTCCTGCTGATGGTCCTGGCGCCGCCGCTCAACCACGACGTCGCGGCCATCCTGAACTTCGCGGAACGCTGGGTTGGGGGCGAGCGGCTCTACCGCGATCTCATCGACGTCAATCCGCCGCTGATCTTCGTGCTGACCGCCATCCCGGCGGCGATGGCTCGGGTGCTGCCGCTGTCGGGCGTGCAGGCGTTGCTGCTGGCGGTGCTGCTGCTGTGCGTGGCCGCCTGGCGGCTCACGGCGCGTCTGCGCCGCGACCGCGCCGAAGGGCCGGTGGAGCGTGCGGTGCTGGATGCGCTGGTGCCGCTGGCCTGCGTACTGGCCGCCTATGATGCCGGCCAGCGCGAGCATCTGATGGCGCTGTTTGCCATTCCCTACGCCTTCCTTGCCGCCCGCCGGATCGAAGGGCTGCGGACGCCGCCGCTGCTGGCTTGGACGGTGACCTTGGCCGCGGCGGCGTGCTTCGCGCTGAAGCCGCATTTCCTGGCCGTGCCGCTGCTGGTGGAGGCGCTGGTGCTGGCCCGGCGCGGGCCGGCGGCGGCGTTCCGCGATCCGCTGCCTTGGGGGATGGCGGCGCTGTGGCTGGCCTATCTGGCCGCGATCCCGCTGCTGTTCCCGGCCTATTTCGACTTCGTCCTGCCGCTGGTGATGGGCTTCTACCTCGGCACTGGCGGCTTCGGCGCGCTTGATGTGCTGCTCGGCGAGAAGATCGGCGCGGCGCTGCTGCTGCTGCTCATCCTCGCGCCCTTCGCGGTGCGCCGCGCCGCCGGGGCGCCGGCCCAGGCGCTGCTGGCTGTCGGCCTTGGCGGGCTGCTCTCTGCCTGGGTGCAGCACAAGGGCTGGAGCTACCATGTCGTGCCGATGACCATGGCCGGCGCGCTGCTGGCAGGCGTGCTGGCCGCGCGCTGGCTGGACGCCGCGCTGCCGCCGGCACGCGCCGTGGCCGCGGCGCCCGCGCTCGCGCTGGCCGCGGCGCTGGCGGTGGCGATGTTCGGTATCCGTGGCGAGAGCCCCTGGCGGCAGATCTGGTACGACGAGCTGCGCGAGGGCCAGCTGGCCGCCGTGCTGCGGCGCGAGGTGGCGGGGGAGCGGCTGCTCGTGCTCTCGCCCGACATCTACCCGGTCTATCCGGCGCTGAACTATGCGCGGGCGCGGTCCACGCTGCGCTTCATGAATCTCTGGCTGCTGATCGGCGCCTATCCCGATTGCCCGGAGGGCGCGCCGCGCTATCGCGACACTTGGGAGATGAGTCGGCCGGAATTCCTGGTCTATCGCACCGTCGCCGAGGATTTCGCCCGTGCGCCGCCGGCCGGCGTGCTGGTCGCCAAGACCTCCGGCGTTCCGCGTTGCGGGGCGGAGGAGTTCGACCCGATCGCCTATTTCGCCCGCCACCCGGCTTTCGCCGCGGCCTGGCAGCGCTACACCCGTACCGTCCACATGGACACCTACCTTCTCTATCTGCGCGAGGATTGATGTCGTCCCATCAGGATTATGTCGGCCGCACCGAAACGCGTGAGGACCGGCTGGATGCGCGGTTGCTGCAGGGCTTCGCCGCGACGCTCGGCGTCGCGACGCCGGATGCGTTGCCGCCGCTCTGGCACTGGATGCTGTTCCAGGATTGGGTGATGCCTGATCGGATCGGCCCGGACGGGCATCCGAAGCGCGGCGGCTTTCTGCCGCCGGTGCATGACCTGCCGCGCCGGATGTGGGCGGGCGGGCGCGTCAGCTGGACCGGCGTCGCGCTGCGTGCGGATGAGGCGGTGCAGCGGACCAGCACCATCCTCTCGGTGACGGAGAAGGCGGGCGGTTCGGGCCGGCTCGTCTTCGTCACGGTGAAGCATGTGGTCGAAGGCGCGGGCGGCGTCGCGATCGAGGAGGAGCAGGACATCGTCTATCGCGGCGCCGAGGGTGCGGCGGTGAAGGCGGCCGAGCCCGCGCCCGCCTGGCCCGATGCAGTGACGCGCGTCGTCATGCCCGATCCGGTGATGCTGTTCCGCTATTCGGCGCTGACCGGCAACGGGCACCGCATCCATTACGACCATCCCTATGTCACCGGGGTGGAGGGCTATCCGGGCCTCGTCGTGCACGGGCCGCTGCAGGCCACCTTCATGGCTGCGCTGGCGCTGGAGGCCGCGCCGGGCGCGCGGCTCGCGCGCTTCGCCTTCCGCGGCAAGCGGCCCTGCTTCGACAGCCGTCCGCTGAGCGTGCTGGCGCGGCGCGACGGCAATGCCTTCGTGCTCGAGACTCGCGACGACACTGGCGCGACCTGCATGCAGGCCGAGGCCACGCTGGATCCGCGAGGTGCCTGACCGAACACGCCGCAGCCTGCCGCTTCGGCAGGACACGCTGCTCGGCATCGGGATCATCGCAATCGGTTACGCGGTGGTCTCGTTGGCGGATGCGGCGGCCAAGTGGGTGCTGCCCGAAACCGGGGTCGCCATGACGATGATATGGCGTGGCGTCTTCGGGATGCTGGCGATTGCGCTGCTGGTGCGGGGGCGCGGGCTGATGCCGCGCCGCGTGCCGCTGCTGGCCGCGCGGTCCGGTCTGCATTGCCTGGTGAGCGGTGCCTTCTACATGGCGTGGTTCAACGCGATGCCGCTGGCCGACACCTATGTGCTCGCCGCTGTGGCCCCGCTGATGATGACGCTGCTGGCCGTTCCGCTGCTGGGCGAGCGCGTGGGCTGGCGACGCCTGACGAGCACGGCCATCGGCTTCGCCGGCGTGGTGGTGATGCTGCAGCCCGGCGGTGATCTTTGGCGCTGGGAAGCCGGGGTGCTGCTGGCCGGCGCCGCCACCCTGGCGGTGACGCGCATCTGGACGCGCGTATTGGCCGCGACCGACACGCCGCAGGCGATCGCCTTCTGGCTGCTGGCCGCGCATATCCCGATGGGGTTGCTGCTGCTGCCAGTCTTCCCCCCGCCGGGCGATCTTCTCCCGTCCTGGGATGTGGTGATGGGGCTGGCGTTCTTCGGCCTCGCCAACGGGCTGGCGCATTTCCTGTTCGCGCGCGCCTTCGCCATCGCGCCGGTCTCCGCCCTCGCGCCCTATGAGTACACGATGCTGCTCTGGGGCGGGGTGCTGGGCTTCCTGATCTGGTCGGAGGTGCCGTCCTGGCTGACGCTGGGTGGCGCTGCGCTGGTGATCGCGGCGGGGCTCTACAACCTGCATCGCGAACGCCTGCGCCGGGCCGAAGAGGCTGCGACGCGGCCTGTTGCAGCCCAGGGCGGAAATTGATGCCGCTCCGCCACGATATCCGCCGCGGCGTGCTGCTGATGCTGGGCGCCTGCGCGCTGTTCACGCTGATGAGCGCGCTGATCAAGCTGCTCGGCGACCGCATTCCGGTGGTCGAGATCATGTTCTTTCGCAGCGCGCTGGCGGTGCCGGTGGTGCTGCTGGTGGTCGCGCGCACGCGGCGCGGCGTGGGCTTTGTCGCGGCGCTGCGCACGAAGCGCTTTTCCGCCCATTTCCTGCGCGCCTGCACCGGCACATCGGCGCAGGCCTGTTCCTTCTATGCGCTGATGCTGTTGCCGCTGGCCGAGCAGCAGGCGCTGACGAACACCACGCCGCTGTTCGTCACGCTGCTGTCCATCCCCTTCCTGGGCGAGAAGGTGGGCCTCCATCGCGGCGGCGCGGTGACGCTGGGCTTCGTGGGCATCCTGGTGATTGCGCTCGGCCAGGGCGCTTTCTCCGGCACCTTGGACCAGACGGCACAGCTCGGCATGGCGGTGGCGCTCGCGCATGGCGTCTTCTCTGCCGGGACGACGATGCTGGTGCGCAACCTCTCGGCCACGGAGGCCTCGACGACCATCACGCTCTGGCAGTCGGTGCTGATGACGGCTTTTGCCGCCGTGCTGCTGCCCTTCGTCTGGGTAACGCCGAGTTGGCAGGAACTTGGCCTGCTGCTCCTGATCGGCCTGCTGGGCGGCGTGGCGCAGGTGATGCTGACCGAGGCCTGGGCCAGCGCGCAGGTCTCGGCGCTGGCGCCGTATTCCTTCTCTTCGCTGCTCTGGGCCATCCTGTTCGGCTGGATCGCCTTCGGCGATGTGCCGGGCGTGCTGACGGTTGTCGGCGCGTCGCTGATTGTCGTCGCCAGCCTCTACATCCTGCATCGCGAGTTGAAGGCGAGGAGAAAGCGGGAATGACCATTCCATTCCGGCGTGAGGATGCGCTGCCGCACGGTGCGGTGGAGCAGGTGGCGCCCGGCGTGCGGCGCATCCTCTGCGCCAATCCCGGGCCCTTCACCTTCCGCGGCACCAACACCTACATCATCGGGCGTGGACAGGTTGCGGTGCTTGATCCGGGCCCTGCGGATGTGGAGCAGCTCGGCGCCATCCTGCGGGCGGTCGAAGGCGAGCGCGTGACGCACATCCTCGTCAGCCACACCCATCGGGACCATTCGCCAGGCGCAGCCGCGCTGGTGGCGACCACGGGTGCGCCGACCTTCGGCTTCGGCCCTCATGTGACGCCGCCTGAGGCAGGCGGCGAGGGCGGCGACCACGACTTCCGCCCCGATCGCGCATTGCCGGACGGCGCGGCGTTGGAGGGCTATGACTGGCGCGTGACGGCGCTGCACACGCCCGGCCACTGCGCGAATCATCTCTGCTTCGCGCTGGAGGATGCGGCGGGCGCGGGCGTCCTGTTTAGCGCCGACCATGTGATGAGCTGGTCCACCACCGTCGTGAGCCCACCCGATGGCGACATGGCGGCCTACATGGCCTCGCTTGCCCGCCTCGCGGGGCGCGACGACCGGCTCTATCTGCCGGGCCACGGCCCGCCGCTGCCTGACCCCGCCCCCTTCGTCGCGGCACTCGCCGCGCATCGGATGGAACGTGAGGCGAAGGTGCTCGATGCGCTGCGCGCTGCGCGACGCGCGACCGCGATGCAGCTGGTGCCGGCGGCCTATGGGCCGGAGCTGGATTCGAAGCTGGTCCCGGCCGCCGCGCGCAGCCTGCTCGCGCATCTGATCAAGCTGGCGGCTGAAGGCGCGGCAGCCCGCGACGGGGACAGCTTCGAGGCGCTTTAGGCGCTACTCGTCGCTCATCCGGTTGTCGTTGCCGCGATAGACGATCTTCGGGCGCAGATGGCGCTTGGCTGCGGGCACTTCGAGCCAGCCGGCGAACTCGCCCAGCATCCTGCGCGTGATGTCGGCCAGCTGCGCCTGCAGCGCCTGCGACAGCGGATACCAGCCGAGCTTCTCAAGCTCGCCCGAGCCGCCCATCTCGCCGGCTACGCGTTCGGCCGGTGCCAGCAGGAAGCGCGCATCGAAGCGCATCGCACGCGAGGGCGGCGTGACGGCGCGGCAGAGGTAGTCGAGCGGCGCGAGATCCGCCAGCAGCCGCTCGCCCTTCCGGTGCCCCAGCAGCAGACCGGTTTCCTCGAATAGCTCGCGTGCCGCGGCGACGCCAAGCGCGCGCGCGAGGGAGGGCGGTGCGCGGTGGCGCAGCAGCGCCTCGGTTTCCGGGCGCAGCTCGGATGCGGCCTTCACGCCATGGTCGGCGCGGTCCACGCGGCCGCCGGGGAAGACCAGCACGCTCGGCATGAATTTGTGCTTCGCATGCCGCACGCCCATCAGGATCTCAGGCTCGGCGCCGCGCGCTTGGCGCCAGACGATCAGGCTCGCGGCATGGCGCGGCCGCACGGCGCGCTTGCCGGGCTCACGCGGCGGGCCACGGCGCAGCTCCGCGCCGCCCGGGTTGTCGGCACCGCCATCAGGCTTGCCGGGGGCCTTTGTGGTGTCAGCCAAGATTGATCCCCCTGCGGGCGAGCCAGGCGCGGAAATTCGCACGCTCCGGCACGGAGAGTTGGCGCGCGGCGTTCTCGGACCAGGCGCAGCCTTCGGGCTTCGCGCCGTGAACCTCCGGATAGCGCGGCTTTCCAGGCGGCCGCAGCGCGTCATAGGCAGGCAGGGCAGCGGCCAGCCCCTTGTCGTCGTAGCGTTCGCGATGGACCACCACGGCAGGCGGCAGCCGCGGCGAGGTCGCGTTGCGCGCAGCCGGCCAGCCGAGCGCGAGGCCGGCCACAGGAAAGACGCCATCGGGCAGGCCGAACAGATCTGCGACCAGGTCCAGATGGTTGCGGACATAAGAGATAGGGCAGGTGCCGAGGCCCGCAGCCTCTGCCGCCATCACGCAGAAGCCGAGCGCAAGCGCGGCGTCCGCGCTGGCGTTCAGGAAGGTGTCCACGGTGTCATTGGCATGCGCGCGCCCGTGCAGCGCGCAGACCTGCCGCCCGCGCCGGATGTCGCCGCAGAACAACAGCAGGACCGGCGCTTCCTTGATCCAGGGCATGGTGCCGATCGCCTCCGCAACCGCCGCGATCTTTTCCGAGTTGTGCGTGACCAGGATGGAATACTGCTGCAGGTCGGACTTCGACGGGGCGGATTGCGCACCCGCCAGCACGGTGTCGAGCAGCGCATCCGGCACCGCGTCCGGGCGGAATCGCCGCGTGACGCGCCGGTCGAGCAGCAGCGCCAGCCCGGGCGGGATCTCCGCCGGCTGGAAGGGGAGCGACCCGTAGCGGGCACGGATCAGGGCTTCGGCGTCCATCCCCTCAGCCTTGCATGTCAGGCGGGCACGATCCAGGCATCGGCGACCGTGACACCCTGGCCTTCGGCATGGACCATCAGCGGATTAATCTCTGCCTCCTGCACGCCATCCAGCGCGGCGAGGCGAGAGACGGCGACGACCGCCTTGGCCAGCGCATCGAGGTCGCCGCGCGGCAGGTTGCGCCAGCCCGTCAGCGGGACCATCGCGCGGACCTCCGCGATCATCGCGCGCGCCTCTGTTTCGTCCACTGGCGCGAGCCGCAGCGCGATGTCGCGATGCAGCTCCGACAGCACGCCGCCGGCGCCGAGCAGCACCACCGGACCCACTTCTGGGTCGCGGCGGAAGCCGAGGATCGCCTCGGCGAGGCCCTTCGCCATGGGCTGCACCAGGATGCCGGTGATGCGCGCCTGCGGTGCTGCAGCCGCGACGCGCGCGCGCATTGCGGCGGCGGTCGCACGCAGCGCGGCCTCGTCCGCGATGTTCAGCGCCACGCCGCCGACCTCGGTCTTGTGGGCGATGTCGGGCGAGAGGATTTTCGCCGCGACCGGATAGCGCAGCCCGGGTGGCGGGTCCTGCTGCATCACCACCGAATCCGAGGCGAGGCCGAGTGCGGCGAACAGCGCGCGCGCATCCGCCTCATCCGGTGCGGCGGGGATGGTGACGGCGGGCGCGGGCAGGGCGGCGACCTCGCGCGGGGCGCGCCAGGCGCAGAAGGCGGCGATGGCGTCCGCGGCACCTTCGGGCGTGCGGAAGGCGGCGATGCCCGCCTCCGCGAGCAGGCGCAGCGACGCCTCGGCCTGAGGCGCGAGGAAGGCGGCGATCGGCTTGCCCGGGATCTTCGCGCCCTCGATGAGGCCGGCGACCGAATCCTGCGGCCGGAACTGCGCGGAGGAGCCGACGACGCAGAGCGCAAGGTCCGTATCCTCCGCCGCGCGCAGCCCGGCGAGGCCGGCCATCACGCGGTCCGGCTTGGTGCCGGCGAGCGTCATGTCCAGCAGACGCGCATGCGCCGGCAGGTTGGAGGCGGCGAGTTGCGCGGCCGCGGTGGCGTCGGGGCGCTTGGCCTCGATCCCGCGCATGCCGAGCGCATCCACCGCCAGCGCCCCACCGCCGCCCGTGGTCGTCATCACGCCGACCGCGCGATGCGTGTGCGCCGGCGGGCGACGGCCTGCGACCAGCGGCGGCAGTTCCAGCAGCGCTTCCAGCATCGTGACGCGCAGGATGCCATGCGCGCGGAAGAAGGCATCGGCGGCAGCGTCCGTACCGGCCAGCGCGCCGGTGTGGCTGGCGGCGAGCTCGGCGCCGAAGGGGCTGCGGCCGAGCTTCAGCGCGACGATCGGCTTGCCCATGCGATGTGCCTTGCGCGCCGCGGCGGCCAGGCGTTCTGGCGCGCGGATCGCTTCCATGAAGAGGCAGACGACATCCACCTCCGGCTGATCGAGCAGAAGTTCCGCGATCTCGCCGGTCGTGAGGTCCGCCTCGTTACCGGTGCCGATGAGGTGCGAGAAGCCGAGGCCCCGTGCCGCGCCGCGTGAGAGCAGCGCGCCCATCATCGAGCCGGATTGCGAGACCAGCGCGACGCGGCCCGAGGGGATCGCCTCGGCCTCAAATGCTGCGTTGGTGGTGAGCGCGGTGCGCGCATGGGTGTTGATCACGCCCATGGAATTCGGGCCGAGCAGTCGGATGCCAGCCGCGCGCGCTGCGGCCAGCACGCGCGCTTGCAGCGCTGCGCCTTCCGGCCCCGCTTCGGCGAAGCCATCGGCCAGCACGCAGGCCACCGGAATGCCGCGCGCCGCGCAGGCGGCGACCTGGGCTTCCACCTGGTCGGTGCCAAGCAGGATATAGGCGAAATCGATCGCGCCCGGGATGTCGTCGAGCGAGGCATAGGCGCGCTCGCCCATGATCTCCGCCGCGCGCGGGTTCACGGGGAACAACTCGCCCGCGAAACCGTGGCGGCGCAGATAGCGCTGCGGCCGCGCCGTGAGCCGCGCCTGATCCGCCGAGGCGCCGATCAGCGCGATGCGGCGCGGGTTGAGCAGCGCGTCGGCGAGCGGCCTCACTTCGGTGCCCATGTCATGCCTTTGCGCGCTCCGCGCGCTGGGGGAAGCTGCGGCCGAACACGCCCTCGGCGATGCGGTTCTTCATCATCTCAAGGCTGCCGCCGGCGATCATCCAGCCGCGCGTCTTGCGCACGCAGTATTCGATCAGCAGGTCCTGGCTGTAGCCCGTGCCGCCCATGACCTGCATGGATTCATTGGATGCCATCCAGCCCGCCTGGTTGCAGGCGTATTTCGCCAGCGCGATCTGCTGCGCATCCGGCAGGCCGCCTTCGCCGCTGAGCGCCGCGCGGTAGAGCAGCAGCTGCGCTGCATCCAGCGCGACGCGCATCTCCGCGAATTTCCATTGCAGGCCCTGGAACTCCGCCAGCGGCTTGCCGAATTGCTTGCGCGTCTCGGCATGCGCCTTGGCCTGCCGGAAGCAGTATTCGCCGAGCGCGAGCGCCCGCGTGGTGTTGCCGCAGCGCTCCACGTTGAAGCCTGCGATCTGCTTGCGGAAACCGCCTTCGCCGAGCAGCACGTTCTCGGCCGGGATGAAGACGTTGTCGAAATACAGCGCGCACCAGGTTTCGCCATTCATGTAGCGGCTGGGCTGGCCGAGGCGAAAACCCTCCATCCCGCGCTCGACGATGACGCTGCCGATGCCGTTCACGCCGGGGGCGAAGCGGCAATAGACGACGAAGACGTTGGCGTCCTCGGTATTGGAGGTGAAGACCTTGCCGCCATTCAGGCGGAAGCCGTTGCCATCCTTCGTCGCCGTGGTCTTGAGGTCGGTCAGCGCCGAGCCCGCATCGGGTTCGGTCATGCCGACGGCGGCGATGGTCTCGCCGCGGAGCAGCGGGCCGAAGAAACGTTCCTTCTGTTCCGGCGTCGCGTATTCGGCGAAGGTGCGGAAGGCGCCGAAATTGCCGGCTTGAAGCACATCGGCGCTGCGCGGGCAGACATAGGCGATCTGTTCCATTGCCAGAACCGCGTCGAACAGCGTGCCGCCCTGGCCGCCATCCTCTTCCGGCAGCATGATGCCGAACAGCCCACTCTCCGCCATCAGCTTCGCGACATCCCAGGGGAAGCGCTCATCATGGGCGCGGGCGAGCGCATCCTTGGCCAGGTGCGTCTCCGCGAAGCGGCGGACGCTGTCCTGGAAGGCGATTTGTTCCTCGGACAGACGAAAATCCATCAGACGGGATCCCAGCAGAAGACATCGCCGCTGCGGTCCAGCGGCAGGAAGGCGGATTTCAGCGCGGGCATCGCGACCTCGGCGATCGCTTCCGGCGTCCAGCCCTCGCCGCGATGGGTGCTGCGCACGGGGCGGGGCTGGCTGAAGATGAAAAGCTCGTTGTGGCGCGCTGCGAAGATCTGCCCCGTGACGTCCTTCGCCGCGTCGGAGGCGAGGAACACCGCGAGCGGCGCGTTCTTGTCCGGCGTCATCTGCTGCAGCCGCGCGACGCGCGCCTTCTCGGCTTCGGTTTCCGCCGGGATGGAGGAGGTCATGCGCGACCAGGCGAAGGGCGCGATGCAGTTCGACCGCACGCCGAAACGCTGCATGTCGAGCGCGATGGATTTCGACAGCGCCGCGACGCCAAGCTTGGCGGCGGAATAATTCGCCTGACCGAAATTCCCGATCAGCCCCGAGGTCGAGGTCATGTGCACATAGGCGCCGGAGCCCTGCTTGCGGAAATGCTCGGCCGCCGCGCGGGAGGTGTAGAAGGACCCGTTCAGATGCACGTCGATGACGGCCTTCCAGTCCTCCACGCTCATCTTGTGGAAAATCTGGTCGCGCAGAATGCCAGCATTGTTGACCAGGATATCGATGCGCCCGAAGGCATCGAGCGCCGCCTGGATGATGCGCTGCGCGGAGACCCAGTCGGCCACGCTGTCGGTGTTCAGCACCGCCTCACCGCCGCGCTGTGCGATGATCTGCACCGTCTGCTCGCCAGGCGTCGCGCTGGTCGGGCCCTGGCCGGTCAGGCTCGCGCCGATGTCGTTGACCACCACCTTCGCACCGGCCAGCGCCATCGCGAGCGCGATCTCGCGCCCGATGCCGCCGCCTGCCCCGGTGACAACCGCCACCTTGCCCGCGAGCATCATCCTGCCTGCCTCCCCTCGCGTCCTGCCCCCGCGCCATATTGCGCAACGGATGTGCAGGCCGCGTCACCACAACACGCATCGGCGTTCTAATCCCGGCCAGAAGATGCGTGAAGCCGGGTTGCCGATGGTCAGGCATGCCCGTAAGGTTTTTGAAAATCAGCCCGGGTCGGAGATTGGAATGGGACTTGTCACCCTTGACGGGGTTGGCAAGGTTTTCCAGGGCCGCACCGGTGCCTGGGAAGCCGTGCGCGACTTCTCGCTCTCGCTGGATGAGGGTGAGTTCTTCTGCCTGCTCGGCACCTCGGGCTGCGGCAAGACGACCGTGCTCAATATGCTGGCGGGCTTCGAGGCGCCGACCAGCGGACGCATCCTTCTAGACGGCAAGCCGGTCTCGGGCCCTGGCGCCGATCGCGGCGTGGTCTTCCAGGGGCATGACAGCCTGTATGACTGGCTGACCGCGCTCGACAATATCGGCTTCGGCCTCAGGCTGCGCGGCGTTGCGAAGGCCGAGCGTCGCGACGCGGCAGAGCGTTTCCTCAAGATGGTCGGGCTCACCGGCCAGGGCGCGAAGCATCCGTCGGAACTCTCCGGCGGGATGAAGCAGCGCATCCAGATCGCGCGCGCGCTGGCGAATGACCCGCGCATCCTGCTGATGGACGAGCCCTTCGGCGCGTTGGATGCGATGACGCGCGCGGTGCTGCAGGGCGAGCTGTCCCGCATCTGGGCGGAAACGCGCAAGACAGTGCTGTTCATCACCCACGACATCGAGGAGGCCTGCGCGCTGGCCACCCGCGTCGGCGTGATGAAGCGCGGGCCAGGCGGGACGCTCAAGGCCGTGGTGCCGGTGGACCTGCCCTTCCCGCGGGAGCGCACTTCCGACGGCTTCATGCGCACGTTCCGGGAGGTCCATGCGCTGATCCATGAGGAGATCCACGGTGCCCACTAGCCGCGCGGCAACCGTCCTCGGCTACCTTGCCGGCTTCGCGCTGCTGTTCCTCGTCTGGCATCTGGCTGCGGTCTTCCTGGTGCGCTCCGCCCTGTTTCCGCCGCCCTGGCCGGTTGTCGCGCGCGCCTTCGTGCTGATCGAGGACAACATCCTGCAGGAGCAGATCGTCGCCTCCATGCGGCGCATCCTGCAGGGATTCCTGATCGGATCGGCCTGCGGCATTCCCATCGGGCTCGCCATCGGCAGTTTTCGGCCCGTGCGCATGCTGCTGGAGCCCTGGACGGAGTTCTTCCGCTTCATCCCCGCCGTCGCGATGATCACGGTGGCCGTGATCTGGTTCGGCATTGGGGAGGAGAGCAAGGTCTTCCTGATCGCCTACACCACGATCTTCGTTGTCATCATCTCAACGGCTGCGGGCGTCGGCGCGGTGGGGCGGGACAAGATCCGCGCGGCGCAATGCCTGGGCGCGAGCCGCTTGCAGGTCTTCGCCCTCGTCGCCCTGCCCGCGACGGTGCCCTACATCCTGACCGGCATGCGGCTGGCGATGGCCAACGCCTTCGTGACCATCGTCGCGGCGGAACTGGTCGCGTCCAATGACGGGTTGGGCAAGCTGCTTTGGGACGCCCGGCTTTTCATGCAGATCGAGGACATCTTCGTCGCGTTGATCTCGCTCGGCCTGCTGGGGTTCCTGACGGACCGCGTCTTCCGCCTTCTGATCCGCGCCTTCGCAGGGCGCTTTAGCCCGACCATGTGACCAGGGAGAGTCCAACGATGCTTCGCCGCCACCTTCTCGCCGCCGGTGCTGCCGCCGCGCTGCCACTGCCCGCCTTCGCCCAAGGCGCGCCCATCCGCATGACCATCGCGACGGGTGTCGATCCGTCCTTCGCGCAGTTCTACGTCGCGAAGGAGAGCGGCATCTTCGAGCGCAACGGCCTCGACGTGACGGTGAACACCGGCCCGTCCGGCTCGGCGATGATCGCCTTCCTGGTGGGTAACCAGATCAACGCCGCCTATGGCGCCGAACAAGCAGGCGTCTCTGCCAACCTCGTCGATCCGAATGTCGTCGTGGTGGCCGAAGGCGTCGCGCTGCTCCGCTGGCTCGGCATCGTTGCGCGCAACATCACCAGCATGGATGGGCTGAAGGGCAAGCGCATCGGCGTCGCCCGCGGCACGGGCAGCGAGACCTTCTGGCTGTCGGTCGTCGCGCGCATGAACCTCAACGCGGCCGACTACACCATCGTCAATGTGGAAGCGCCCGAGATGGTGGCTGCGCTGGAGCGCGGCAACATCGACGCCTATGCGGTGTGGGAACCCTGGATGACGCGCGGGACGCGCGCCGTTGCGAATTCCCGCATCCTGATGACGAACGAGAACATCCAGGTCATCCGCAACCTGATCTACATGAACAAGGGCTGGGCCGAGCAGAATGGCGAGGCGACGCAGCGCTTCCTGCGCTCGATGATCCAGGCGACCGATCTGATCGCGGCCAACCGCGACCAGGCGGTGCAGAATGTCGCGCGTTTCCTGCGCCAGGATCGCGGGCTGGTGGCCGAGCTGATGACCAAGGTGGATCACCGGCTGAACCTGACCTCGGACACGGTCGCGAACGTGCAGCTTGCGATCGACCAGCTGCGTGGCATGAACCGTCTGTCGCGCCCGGTGACGCCGGCGCAGGTGATCTGGGATGCGCCGCTGAAGGCCGCGGCTGCGGACCGCGTGCGTATCTGAACCGGAGCCGGGAGGGACGGATTGTCCCTCCCGGCCTCTGGCCTACTTCTCTGCCGCGGCGATGATGCCGCCGGCGAGGCTCGCCGGGATGCGGTTGCGCCAGGTGCCGCCATCCACCTGCGTCACGAAATCCAGCACGGCCCGGTTGAAGGCGTCCGGGTCTTCCAGATTCATGGTGTGGCCGCATTTCGGCATCACCAGCAGCGCGCTGCTGCTGATGGTGCGCTTCAGGTAGAGGCTGGCTTCCAGCGTGGGGTCGTCCTCGTCGCCGGCGACCACCAGGGTCGGCACCGTCATCTTCGCGAAGCCGTCCTTCAGGTCGAACAGGTTCGGCCGGCGGCGCTGCACGCCGTTCATGGTCAGCGCCGAGCCTTCCGTCGAATGCTCGCAGAGCTGCTGCTGGAATTCCACATAGCCGCGCGGGTCCTTTTCCTCGAAGACCAGGCGGGTCGGGCCGCGGCTGTAGGTCATGCCGAAGGTGGCCATGGTTTCCTTCCGGATGCGCGCGATGGCGGCGTCCGTCTCGGCGTGGAACTGCGCCATCTTGCCCGGCGCCGCGCCATAGCCGACGCCGGCCGCCACCAGGCTCCGCGCCAGCTGGGGGTGGCGCAGGCCAAGATGCAGCGTCGCAAAGCCGCCCATGGACAGGCCGACCACATGCGCGTTGCCGAGGCCGAGGCCGTTGATCACGGCGGCGATGTCGTCGGTCGCGCGGTCCTGGCTGTACTTCGCCGGGTCGGTCGGCACCTCGGAAGGCGGATAGCCGCGCGCGCCGAAGGTGATGCAGCGATAGCGCCGCGCGAAGAAGCGCATCTGCGGCTCCCAGCTGCGGTGGTCGCCGGCATATTCATGCACGAAGACCATCGGCGCGCCGTAGCCTGCTTCCTCGTAATGCAGGTTCACGCCGTCATCGGTGCGCAGCATCGGCATCGGACTTGATCTCCCCTCTCGCGCGGTCAGGTATTGCCCCCGGGCGGACGGGGGGCAAGACCACCGGACCCTGCTTGACTTCCACGGGCGGCGGGCGCATCTGCCAATCCGGACCAACGGGGTCCGGTTTGCCGTTTCCGGAGGGGCCGCGTGCTGCGGGTCTCGAAACTGACGGATTACGCGGTGGTGGTGCTCAGCCGGCTGGAGGCGGAGGGCGGGGTGCAGACCGCGCCCGGCTTGGCCTCTGCCACGGGGCTGGGGGAGCCGACCGTCGCCAAGGTCCTGAAAATGCTGTCGCAGGCCGGGCTTGTCGAGGGGCAGCGCGGTGCGCGCGGCGGCTACCGTCTGCTGCGGCCTCTGGCCGAGGTGCCGCTGTCGGAAGTGATCGTCGCCATTGATGGCCCGATCGCGCTGACGGCCTGCGTGGATGGCGGCTTCGGCCTGTGCGAGGCGGAGCATGTCTGCCCCGTCCGCGGCCGCTGGGATCCGGTGAATGCCGCGATCCGCGACGCGCTGTCCGGCATCACCATCGCGCAGATTGCCGCCCCGCGCACCCTGGGCTACGCGCCCCCGCCCGTCGGCCCCATTCCCGCACTCGTCGCGGAGTAGGACAGAGAGATGCCTGCCGTCACAGAGACGATCGAAACCGTCCAGTCCGTCACCGAGTCCGGCTACAAATGGGGCTTCGAGACGGAGATCGAGATGGAGTTCGCCCCGAAGGGGCTGAACGAGGACATCGTCCGCTTCATCTCAAAGAAGAAGAACGAGCCCGCCTGGCTGCTGGACTGGCGCCTCAAGGCGTTTGCCATGTGGCAGAAGATGGAGGAGCCGTCCTGGGCGGCGGTGAGCTATCCGCCGATCGACTACCAGGACAGCCACTATTACGCGGCACCCGTGCAGAAGGCGAAGCCGAAGTCGCTGGACGAGGTGGACCCCGAACTGCTGAAGACCTACGCCAAGCTCGGCATCCCGCTGAAGGAACAGGCGATCCTGGCGGGCGTCGAGGGCGCGGGCGACACGCCGGCCGATGGTGGCCGCATGCCGATCGCGGTGGATGCGGTGTTCGACAGCGTCTCCGTCGCAACGTCGTACAAGGAGCGGCTGGCGAAGGAAGGCATCATCTTCTGCTCGATCAGCGAGGCGGTGCATGAGCACCCCGAGCTGGTGCGCCAGTACCTCGGCTCCGTCGTGCCGCAGGGCGACAATTTCTACGCGGCGCTGAACAGCGCGGTCTTCACGGATGGCAGCTTCGTCTACATCCCGAAGGGTGTGCGCTGCCCGATGGAGCTCAGCACCTATTTCCGCATCAATGCGAAGAGCACTGGCCAGTTCGAGCGCACGCTGATCATCGCCGATGAGGGCAGCTACGTCTCCTATCTGGAAGGCTGCACCGCGCCGATGCGCGACGAGAACCAGCTGCATGCGGCGGTGGTGGAGCTGGTCGCGCTGGATGACGCGACCATCAAGTACTCCACGGTGCAGAACTGGTACCCCGGCGACGCCGAGGGGAAGGGCGGCATCTACAACTTCGTCACCAAGCGCGGCGCCTGCCGCGGCGCGCGTAGCAAGATCAGCTGGACGCAGGTGGAAACGGGTTCTGCCATCACCTGGAAGTATCCCTCCTGCATCCTGCAGGGCGATGACAGCGTGGGCGAGTTCTATTCGGTGGCGATCACCAACAACCGCCAGCAGGCCGATACCGGGACGAAGATGTTCCATATCGGCCGCAACACGCGCAGCACCATCGTCAGCAAGGGCATCAGCGCCGGCAAGGGGCAGAACACCTACCGGGGCCTGGTGAAGATCAGCCCGAAGGCGCAGGGCGCGCGCAACTTCACGCAGTGCGACAGCTTGCTCATCGGCGACCAGTGCGGCGCGCACACCGTGCCCTACATCGAGAACCGCTGCATGACGGCGAAGGTGGAGCATGAGGCGACCACCAGCCGCATCGCCGAGGATCAGCTGTTCTATTGCCGCCAGCGCGGCCTGTCGGAGGAGGAGGCGGTCGGCATGATCGTCAATGGCTTCGCGCGGGAAGTGCTGAAGGAACTGCCCATGGAATTCGCGGTGGAAGCCCAGAAGCTCCTCGCCATCAGCCTCGAAGGGTCTGTCGGCTAACATGCTCAAGATCGAGAACCTGCACGCCACCATCGACGGCAAGGCGATCCTGAACGGCCTCTCGCTGGAGGTTCCGGCGGGCGAAGTGCATGCCATCATGGGCCCGAACGGCTCGGGCAAGTCGACGCTCTCCTACGTGCTGTCTGGCCGTGAGGGCTATGAGGTCACGGGCGGCTCCGTCAGCTTCCATGGCCAGGACCTGCTGGCGATGGAACCGGAGCAGCGCGCTGTGGCGGGGATGTTCCTGGCCTTCCAGGCGCCGGTCGAGCTGCCGGGCGTGGGCAATGCCAATTTCCTGCGCACCGCGCTGAACGCCATCCGCCGTGCCAAGGGCGAGGCGGAGATGGATGCGATGCAGTTCCTGAAGCTCGCCCGCGCGCGGATGAAGGTGCTGAACATGCCGGAAGACATGCTGAAGCGTCCGGTCAATGTCGGCTTCTCCGGCGGCGAGAAGAAGCGCAACGAGATGCTGCAGCTGGCGATGCTCGCGCCTTCCTTTGCCGTGCTGGACGAGACCGATAGCGGCCTCGACATCGACGCGCTGAAGATGGTGGCGGATACGGTGAACAGCCTGCGCGGCCCTGGCTTCTCCGCCCTGGTCATCACCCACTACCAGCGCCTGCTGAACCACATCGTGCCGGACCGCGTGCATGTGCTGGCCGCCGGGCGCATCGTGCGCAGCGGCGGGCCGGAACTTGCGCAGGAGCTGGAAGCGTCGGGCTATGCCGGCGTCCAGGCCGCGGCATGACGGCGATGGGTGCAACCGGCGCGGCGGCCTTTCTCGCCCGCTATGAGGGGCTGCGCACGCGCCTGCCCGGCGCGCGCCTGCCCTGGGTGGAGGCACTGCGCGACGCCGCGGCCGCGTCTTTCCGCGCTGCCGGCTTCCCGACGCGGCGCGTGGAGGCGTGGAAATACACCGACCTTGCCAGCGTCACCGGCGCGACCTTCGGGGAGCCGCTGACCAGCGTGGATGATGCGCCGTCTCTGCCCGCGGCCGCGCATCCGCGCGCGGTCTTCGTGGATGGGCGCTTCCGCCCCGATCTTTCGACGCTGGATGCGCTGCCCTTCCCGGCGGCGAGCCTGGCCCAGGCGCTGCCGGAGCTTGAAGGCCGGCTTGGCGCGATCGCGCGGCCGGCGGAGCAGCCGATGGCCGCCCTCAACACCATGCTGTTCGAGGATGGGCTGGTCGTGGATGTGCCGGCCGGCGTCGCGGGCGGCGTGCTGGAACTGCTCTCGCTCGTCGCGGCGTCGGAACGCGCCCCGGCCTTCCATCCGCGCCACCTGATCCGCCTCGGTGCGGGCGCGAGCCTGACGATCGTCGAGAGCGCGATGGGCCCTGCCGCGCAGCGCTACCTGCACAACCCCGTCTTCGAGGTCGAGGTCGCCGCGAGCGCGCGGCTGAACCACGGCCGGCTGCAGATGGAAGGGCAGGAAGGCGTCTTCCTCTCCACCGTCTATGCCAAGGTCGCGGCGGGCGCAGCCTATGACAATTTCACGCTGAACGCCGGCGCGAAGCTGGCGCGCAACGAGATCCATGTCGCGCTGAATGGCACGAAGGCAGAAGCGCATATGAACGGCGTGCAGCTGATCGGCGACGGGCAGCATGCGGACACGACGACCTCGCTCGATCACGCCGCCCCCGATTGCGCCAGCCGCCAGACCTACAAGACGGTGCTGGCCGGCCGCTCGCGCGGCGTCTTCCAGGGCAAGATCCACGTCCATCAGATCGCCCAGAAGACCGATGGCTACCAGATGAACCAGGCGCTGCTGCTGAGCCCGGAGGCCGAGATCGACAGCAAGCCGCAGCTTGAGATCTACGCCGACGACGTGAAGTGCAGCCACGGCGCGACGGTGGGTGAGCTGGATGCCGACCACCTGTTCTTCCTGCGCAGCCGCGGCATCCCGGAAGCCCAGGCCAAGGCCATCCTGGTCGAAGCCTTCCTGACCGAGGCGGTCGAGGCCGTGGCGGATGAGGCGATTCGCGCTGCGCTGACGCGCGGCGTGGCCGGCTGGTGGGGACGCCAAGGCATCGCGGGCGGTCTCGAGGAAGCGTGATGGACGGGCACGTCGGCGCAGCTCTCGATCTCGCGGCGATCCGGGCGGATTTCCCGATCCTGGCGGAGAAGGTGCGCGGCAAGCCGTTCACCTTCCTCGATAGCGGTGCGAGCGCGCAGAAGCCGCGCCAGGTGATTGGCGCGATGGTGCGCATGATGGAGACGGCCTATGCCAACGTCCATCGCGGCGCCTACCGCATGAGCGAGCAGGCGACCGAGGCCTATGAGGCTGCGCGCGATGCCGTGGCCCGCTTCCTGAATGCCGGCGATGCGCGCGAGATCATCTTCACCAAGTCCAGCACGGAAGCGATCAACCTGGTCGCGCACAGCTATGGCCGCGGCGTGCTGAAGCCTGGCCAGGCGGTGCTGATCAGCGAGATGGAGCACCACGCCAACATCGTGCCATGGCAGATGCTGCGGGACGCGCATGGCGTGGAGCTGCGAGTGGCTCGGATCACCGATGCCGGCGAGCTCGACATGGACGATGTCGCGGCGAAGCTCGCGGACGGCAAGGTCGGGCTGGTCGCCGTGACGCATATGTCGAATGTGCTCGGCACGGTGACGCCCGCCGAGCGCATCGCGCGCCTTGCGCATGAGCATGGCGCGAAGGTGCTGTTCGACGGCAGCCAGGCGGCGGTGCATCGCCGCGTGGATGTCCAGGCGCTGGACGCCGATTTCTACGTCTTCACCGGCCACAAGCTGTATGGCCCGACGGGCATCGGCGTGCTCTACGCCAAGGTCGCGTTGCTGGAGGCGATGCCGCCCTTCCTCGGCGGCGGCGACATGATCGCCGAAGTCACCTTCGAGAAGTCGGTCTGGGCGCCCATTCCGGCCAAGTTCGAGGCCGGCACGCCGCCGATCATCGAGGCGATCGGCCTGCACGCCGCGATCGACTATGTGCAATCCATCGGCATGGCGGCGATCGAGGCGCATGAGCGTGCGCTGGTGGATCGCGCCATGGCGAAGCTGCCGCATATCGAAGGGCTGACGCTGCTCGGCCGTGCGCAGGACCGCGGCGGCGTCTTCGCCTTCGCGCTCGACACCGCGCATGCGCATGACATCGCAACCCTGCTGGATCGTGCCGGCATCGCAGTGCGGTCGGGGCGGCATTGCGCGGAACCGCTGCACACCCGCTTCGGCGTGGATGGCACCTGCCGCGCTTCCTTCGGCCTCTACACGACGCCGGAGGAAGTGGACCTGCTGGCCGATGCGCTGCAGCAAGCCCGCGAGTTCTTCGCATGACCGACCTCTTCGGCGACCTTCGCGACCTGTACCAGGACGTGATCCTGGATCACGGCCGCAAGCCGCGGAATTTCCGGCGCCTCGACGATGCGACGCTGACCTCGCGCGGGGACAACCCGATGTGCGGCGACCGGATGGAGCTGTTCCTCAAGACAACGCCGGACGGCACGATCGAGGACGCCGCCTTCCAGGGCCGCGGCTGCGCCATCTCCATGGCCAGCGCGTCGCTGATGACGGAGACGGTGAAGGGCAAGACCCCCGCCCAGGCTCGCGCGATGGGCGAGACCTTCCGCCAGCTCGCCATGACCGGCACCTGCCCCGATTGCGGTGCCGACATTGCCGAGGATGTGGAGCGCCTGACGCCGCTGTCGGGCGTGCACGAATTCCCGAGCCGGGTGAAATGCGCGACCCTGGCCTGGCATACGCTGAACGCCGCGCTCGACGGCGCGAAGGAGGCGAGCAGTGAGTGAGACCCCCGTCGCCCCCCCTTCTGCCGCGGAGGAACCGGTGCACGGCGCCTGGACGCCGGATGGCGCAACGCCCCCGCCGACCCGCGTGTCCGAAGATGGGGTGATCGCCGTCATCAAGACGGTGTTCGACCCCGAGATCCCGGTGGATATCTACGAACTCGGCCTGATCTACGCGATCGAGATCGGCGACGATGGCAAGGTGAAGGTCGAGATGACCCTCACCACCCCGTCCTGCCCCTCCGCCCAGGAGCTGCCGCAGCAGGTGGAGGAAGCGGTGCGCGCCGTCCCCGGCGTGACGGATGTGCTCGTCGAGGTCGTCTGGGACCCGCCCTGGGACCAGAGCCGGATGAGCGAGGATTCTCGCCTCGCCCTCAACATGTACTGATGTGTTTTCCTTGGCATGACCGACCCGGAGCTGCGCTAGGATCACCGCCATGAGCATCGCGACCGACGCGCCTGCCCGCCCGAAGCGGGCCCTGCCGCCCCTGATGCAGCTCTCGGACGCTGCCGCGGAGCGCCTGCGTGCGCTTTACGCGCAAGGCGAACAGGGCAAGCTGCTGCGCATCGCGGTGAAGACCAAGGGCTGCTCGGGCATGTCCTACGATCTGTCCTGGGTGGATGCCGCGGGGCCGGGCGACGAGGTAGTCGCCGACAAGGGCCTGACGGTCCTTGTGGATCGCAAGGCGACGCTGTTCCTGATCGGCACGGTGATGGACTACGAGGTGAAGCAGATGTCCGCGGGCTTCACCTTCACCAACCCGAACGAAAAGGGCCGCTGCGGCTGCGGCGAGAGCTTTCATGTTTGAAAGCCCTCAGACGCCGGGCGGCGGCTCCGCCGCCTTGGCTTCGCGCCACGCGCTGGCGCGCTGAGGGGCCAGCGCAGTCTGGGCGCGGCGGCCTATCGGCCGCTCGGCCCGCGCGAAGAGCGCGGGCCGCCAGCTCCTGAGTTAGCTTCGGAAGCTCAGTCCAACGTCGCGCCGCTGGCCTGGACGATACGCTGCCACACCTGCTCCTCGGCGCGCATATAGGCGCCGAAGGCGTCCGGCGTTTCGTCCCAGACCGGCTTGAAGCCAAGCGGCTGCAGGCGGTCGCGGAACTCGGCGGTGCGGACCACCTGCAGGATCGCGCGATGCAGCGTCGCGATGCGGTCCGCCGGCGTGCCGGCCGGCGCGGTCACCGCGTACCAGCTCTGCATGTCGATGCCCGCCTGCGGCAGCAGCTCGCGCATGCCCGGCACAGTCTCGAGGCCCGGCACATAATCCACCCGGTCCGCACTGCCGACCGCGAGCGCGCGGAAGCGGCCCTCGCGCACATGCGGCATCAGCGCGGGCATCACGTCGAACATCATGTCGATCTGGCCCGAAAGCAGGTCCGTGATGGCCGGCCCGCCGCCGCGATAGGGCACATGCGTGATGTCCACGCCCGCCGCGCGCGAGACCGCGCTGATCGTCAGGTGGCTCGCCGTGCCGGTGCCGGAGGAGCCCATGGTCAGCCGCCCCGGTGCGCGCCGCGCCGCCTCGATCAGATCGGCGAAGCTCTGCCAGGGGCGCTGGCTGTTCACCACCAGTAGCACCGTTCCGGTCGAGACGCGGGTGACGGGCGCGAAGTCGCGGATCGGGTCGAAGGGCATGCCGCGCGCATAGAGGAACTTGTTCGCCGCCAGGATGGTCGCGGTGCCGAGCAGGATGGTGTGTCCGTCCTTCTCCGCCTTGGCGACCGCATCCGCGCCGAGGTTGCCGCCCGCGCCGCCGCGATTGTCGATGATGATCTGCTGGCCCAGCAGCGGCTGCAGCTTCTCCCCCAACAGCCGCCCGGTGATGTCCACAGCGCCGCCTGGCGCGAAGGGCACGACGATGCGGATTGGGCGGCTCGGGAAGGCCTGGGCCGCAGCGGGCACAGTGCCAAGCGCCAGGGCGGGCCCGGCAAGCGCGGCGGTGGTCAGCAGGTCGCGGCGACGCATCTGTCTCTCCAGGCGGCAGGTGATGTCGCCCGCAATCTAGTCTGCCGCGCCGTCGTCGCCAAACCGGCAACGACGGCATCACACCGCTCAGGCGCCGAGCGGCACCATGCGGAAGCCAGTGCCCGCGCGCTCCACTCGGCCAAGGCCCGGCATGACGAAGTGATAGCCGACGAAGGGGATGCGGTCCGTCGCCAGCCGGTCCAGCAGCGCGCGGCGCGTGGCGACGGCGGCGGGCGGGTCCATGTCGAAGCCCGGGAACCAGTCGGGCCGCGGCAGGAACAGCTCGGCCGAGGTCGCGACATCGCCCATCACCATCAGCTGCTGCCCGCCATCCTGCACCAGGAAACAGCTATGGCCGGGGCTGTGGCCCGGCGTCGGCACGGCGCGGATGCCGGGCGCGGCCTCGGCCTCCGCGGCCAGCCGGTCCACCCGGCCGGCATAGGGTGCGAAGACGCGGCGCACGCCGGCGAAGCCGGGGCGGCGGTTCTCCGCCGCGCGGGCTTCCTCGGCCGGGTCGCTCCAATAGGTCCATTCGCGCTCTGGCACCGCGATGCGGGCGTTGGGATAGGTTGCCGCACCATCCGCGCCCACCAGCCCGCCGATATGGTCCAGGTGGAAATGCGTGATCAGCACCAGGTCCACCTGCGCCGGGTCAACGCCGGCGGCGCGGAGGTTGGCCGGCACCTGGCCTGGCCCGCCGCGGCCGGTGTCGATCAGCACGGTCCGCCCGGCCGTCCGCACCAGCGTCACGTTCCAGGAATTCGGCAGCACTGTGTTGGTGATACCCTGCGCGGCGAGCACCGCGCGCACCTCCTCGGCCTGCGCGTTCACGACGAAGCCCGCGGTGGCGTCGGGCCGCCACGAAGCGCCGTCATTCACCACCGTCACCTCCAGCGCGCCCACGCGGCTGCGGTGGAAGGGGATGGTCGGCGGCGGTGCCGCGCCTTGCGCGCGCAGCGCGCCGGGCAGAAGGCCGGTGGCGAGGGCGGCGCCGAGCGCGCCGCGGCGGGTGAGGCTCGTCATCGCTGCATCTCCCTGTGGATCAGCTGGCCGCCGACCAGTCGGCGGGTACGAAGCGGTAGCCTTGGCCCTCCCGCGCCATGAAGCCGGCGGAGGGGAAGGGGAAGTGGAAGCCGGCGACGCGCATCCGATCGGCCGCGACGCGGTCGAAGACCCGCCGGCGCGCGGCCTCGGCGGCCGGCGCATCCATGTCGAAGACGATGTGGAAATCCGGCCGGCGCGCATTCAGCTCAGGCCGGTTGGTCAGATCGGCGACATAGAGCAGCTGCTCGGCGCCATCGGCGACGTGCACCACGCAATGGCCGGGCGTGTGGCCATGCGCGGCATCGAGCCGGATGCCCGGCACCGCCTCCGCACCCGCGGCGAGCTGGCGGATGCGGCCCTGATAGGGGCGGAAGCGCGTGGTGACATTCGTGAAGGCTGGGCGCATCGCCTCCGGCGCGCGGGAGGCCGCGCCTTCATCGGTCCAGAAGCGCCATTCGGCCTCCGGCACCAGGATCTCGGCATTGGGGTAGGCAGCGCTGCCATCGGCCAGCGTCAGGCCGTTGATGTGGTCGCCGTGGAAATGGCTGATCACCACATGCGTCACGCGCGCCGCCTCGACGCCCGCGGCCTGCATGTTGGCCGCGATGCGCCCGACCGGGGACCCCGCGGGCTGCGCGCCATTGCCGGTGTCCACCAGCACCAGATGCCGGCCCGTATCCACCAGCGGCGCGGTGAAGGGGATGCGGTAGCTGTCCGTCGGCAGGAAGCTCTCGGCGAGCGTCCGCTGCACCTCCTCGAGCGGGGCGTTGCGGACGAAATTCTGCACCGGGATGGTGCGGCTGCCGTCGTGCAGCATGGTCAGCGTGAAGCCGCCCAGGCGGAAACGGAAGAAGCCGGGCGCCTGCGCCAGTGGCGCCGGGGCGGGCGCTTGGGCTGCGGCGGGTGCGGCGTGCAGCAGGGCAGGGGCGGCGAGGGCGGCAGCCGCCCCCAGCATGGCGGTTCGGCGGTGCATCGCGGTCGGCGTCCCTTGTCGTGGCGTCCGTCTAGCTCGGGCTGGGCCGGCGTGGCGCAACCTGCCCTGGCGCTGGTCCTTCGCACGGATCGGTTCCGTCTCGCCACGCCAATAACAGCCGCATGGCGCGAATCAGCGCGAGCTGACCCTCGGCCGGCACGCCAGCGGGCTCGACATGGCCGAAGCCTGGCACCGTCACCACCACCGCCTGGCCCGGCGGCAGGGCGGCGCCCAGCGCCGCCGATTGCGTCCAGGGGATCACCGTGTCGGCCAGGCCGTGGACCGCCAGCGTGCAGGTGCGGAGCGTCGCGCGCGCCGGGTCGAGGGTCGCCAGCCTCTCCCGCACCAGCGGCGGCAGCGCGGCGAGGCGCGCGGGCACGGCCTCCGGGTTACGTTCCTGCACCAGCGCCAGCACCGCGCGCCCGGAGGGCGTGAGCTGCGGCGCCAAGTCACCGAGCGGCGCCGCGGGGTCCGCCAGCAGCCGCTGCGCGGCGACGCGCAGCACCCGCCGGTCCGTGCCATCCGGCAGCGCCGCACCGACCGCCAGCAGGAAGGCGCCGGCGGCGAAGGGGCTCGGCGCATCGCGTCGCCAGCCTGCCTCGCCCGGGGCGCGGTGCGCGCCGGTGGCGGCGAAAACGGCGAGATCCTCCATGGCGTGAAAACCGCCCAGCGTGACGATGAGCGCGGCCGCGCCCTCCTGCCCCGCCAGCAGTGCCGGCGCAGCGGCGAAGGAGATGCCGGCCAGCGCCACGCGCCGCCCCGCCGCGGCCTCGGCCGCTGCGGCGCGGCGCATCGCGGCGATGTCGGCGGGGTCGAGCGTCAGGCGCTGCGCGCCCGGCAGTTCGGGCACACGCACCGCGAAGCCAGCGCGCGCCAGGCTTTCGGCCAGCGGCTGCAGGCGCGGATCGTCGCGACCGTCTTCCGAGAAGCCCGGCGCCAGGACCAGTGAGGCGCGCGGCGCGCCTGCGCCCGGCAGCCAGAGATCGGCCTCGGGCAGTCTCGTGCGGGAAGGCGGTGGCGTGATGCGGCCGAGCTCGGTGCGGCTCGGGCCGTGCTCGATCGCCTCCAGCACCACGCCGGCCTCGCCGCCGATCAGGCGCGCGCAACCGGCCGATGCCAGCAGGCTCAGCGCGAGAAGGCGACGACCGATTCGATATGCGCGGACCATCGGAACTGGTCCACAGGTGTGGCCGATCCGACCGCGAAACCAGCCCCCCGCAGCACCGCGGCGTCACGCGCCAGCGCCACCGGATTGCAGGAGACATAGATGACATGCCGCAGCGTGCTGCGGGCGATCTGTGCCACCTGCTCCGCAGCACCCGCATAGGGCGGGTCGAGCACCACCAGGTCGAAGGCCTTCAGCTCCGCCGGCAGGAAGGGCTGGCGCGCGAGGTCGCGCTTGATCGCCTCCACCCGCGCGACGGCCTTGCGCGCGGCGGCATCGAGTGCGGCGACCGCCTCCGCGCTGCCTTCCACCGCCGTGACGCGGCCGCGCGCGGCCAGCGGAAAGCTCAGCGTGCCGATGCCTGCATAGAGATCCAGAAGCTTTGGGCGCACGGGCAGTTTCGCCGGCAGGCCGGCCATCACAGCGGCGATAATCGCGGCCTCGCCGTCACGGCTGGCCTGGAGGAAGGCGCCGGGCGGCGGCGCGACCTCGACCTCCCCGAGCATCAGGCGCACCGTGCCGGATTGCGCCGCGGTCTCGTGCAGCTTGTCCCCTTGCGCCCAGGCGATGCGCGGGATGCCCATCTGCTGCGCGAAGGCTGCCAGCAGGCGCCGGCCCGTCGCGTCCAGCGCCTTGTCGGTGCGCAGCAGGATGTCGGGCCCGCTGTCGAGCAGGTTCACCACCGCCGAGCCATCCCGCGACAGCGCCGAGAGGCGGCGCAGCACCACCCGCAGCGGCGGGAGCAGCGCGAACAGGGCGGGGTCGAGGATGTGGCATTCGCGCAACTCCAGAACCTCGGCGCTGCCGCGCGCATGGAAGCCGATGGCGATGCTACCATCCGGCGCGCGACGCAGCGCGAGGTCGGCGCGGCGGCGGCTGTCCGCCGGCGTCGTGACGGTCTCCGCGACCGGCGCGTCGGGGAAGCCGGCGCGGGCGAGCGCTTCGGCCAGGCGCTGGCGCTTCCAGCGCGCCTGGGCGCCGAGATCCCAATGCTGCAGCGCGCAGCCGCCGCAGCCATCCGCGACATGCGGGCAGGGCGGTGCGACGCGCTCTGGCGAGGCGGCGAGCACTGCCTCCAACACGGCCTTGCCGCGGCCGGCGGCGTGCGCGCGCACGCGTTCGCCGGGCAGGGCGCCGGGGATGTGCAGCGCGCCGTCTGGCGTCTCGGCCACGCCGTCGCCGCCAGAGCCCATGCGGGCGATGATCAGGTCCATGTCAGTCCCGCTTGGCCGGCGGCAGGTCGGTGTGGGCCAGCAATGCCTCGGCGAAGAAAGAGATGAGCCCGGCCGCCAGCATGCCCATCGCGCCGAGCATCAAGGCCACCACCGCGCTGCGCAGCGGCCAATCATAGAGCAGCCCGAGGAAGGTCACCGCCACCAGCGCGCAGACCAGCACCGCCGAGAGGATGCAGAACAGCATCGCCGCCAGCGCGATGCGCGCGCGCAGGCGCAGCCTGGCGATATCCCATTCGGATTCCAGCCCGTCATGGGCAGCGTGCACCCGGTCCACCGAACGATTGCGGCGCTCCGAGAGAACCCGGAGCGCCGTCATCACGCCTGCGAGCAGGAAGGCGGGCGTCAGCGCGCCGGCGATGGCCGTACCGACCGGACCGACCGATCCCGGCTCCATCGGAGCGCCGCCGCCCGCGGCCGCGATCAACCGCCGAAGGCGTTGAGCCCGGTCTGCGCGCGGCCGAGGATCAGCGCATGCACGTCATGCGTGCCTTCGTAGGTGTTCACCGTCTCGAGGTTCATGACGTGGCGGATCACGTGGTACTCGTCCACGATCCCGTTGCCGCCATGCATGTCGCGCGCGACGCGGGCGATATCGAGCGCCTTGCCGCAATTGTTGCGCTTGACCAGGGAGATCATCTCCGGGCTCGCCTTGTGCTCGTCGAAGAGCCGCCCGACGCGCAGCACCGCGTGCAGGCCGAGCGTGATCTCGGTCTGCATGTCCGCGAGCTTCTTCTGGATCAGCTGCGTGGCCGCCAGCGGCTTGCCGAACATCTTGCGGTTCAGCGTGTAGTCGCGCGCGGCGTGCCAGCAGAACTCAGCGGCACCCATCGCGCCCCAGGCGATGCCGTAGCGCGCGCGGTTGAGGCACTGGAAGGGACCGGCCAGCGACTTCACGCCCGGCAGGCGGTTCGCCTCCGGCACGAAGACCTCATCCATCATGATCATGCCGGTGACCGAGGCGCGGAGGCTGAACTTGCCCTCGATCTTCGGGAAGGTGAGGCCCTTCATCCCACGCTCCAGCAGGAAGCCGCGGAGGATGCCCTCATCGTCCTTCGCCCAGACCACGGCGACATCGGCGATCGGCGAATTGGTGATCCAGGTCTTGGAGCCGGAGACCAGATAGCCGCCATCCACCTTCTTCGCGCGCGTGCGCATCGAAGCGGGGTCCGATCCCGCATCGGGCTCGGTCAGGCCGAAGCAGCCGACCCATTCGCCGGTGCGCAGCTTCGGCAGAAACTTCTGCTTCTGCTCCTCGGACCCGAAGGCGTGGATCGGGAACATCACGAGCGAGGACTGCACCGAGAAGGCCGAGCGATAGCCGCTGTCGACGCGCTCCACCTCGCGCGCCATCAGGCCGTAAGCGACGTAGGACACGCCCGCGCAGCCATAGCCATCGAGCGTCGCGCCGAGGAAACCCATCTCGCCGAATTCGTTCATGATCTCGCGGTCGAAGCGCTCATGGCGGTTCGCCTCGAGCACGCGCGGCATCAGCTTTTCCTGGCAGAACTGGCGGGCCGCGTCGCGGATCATCCGCTCGTCCTCGGTCAGGACCTCGTCGAGCAGCAGCGGGTCGTCCCACTGGAAGGGCGGCAGGGACGACTTCTTCGCAGCCGGGGCGCCGACCGGGGTGACGACGTTCATTATGATTCCTCCTGGCGGCGCGGCCGGGTGGGGCCGGCTGCGCGGGATCAGTGAGCGGCAATCTAGGCAGTTGCCCGCCGAGGGCAACCGCCCGGCCGATCAGGCGGCCTCGACCTCCACCTCGGGCGCGGTCTCGCGCTTCGGCCGGGGGATCGGGATGGTCATGAAGGCCGGCACGCTGTCGCCGAAGCCCTGGACGGGCGGGCCAAGGTCGTCGCGCCGATCGCGCCGGTCGTCACGGCGGTCCTCGCGGCGGCTGTCGTCGCGGCGGGCTTCCGGGCCGCGCTCGTCGCGGCGCGGGCGACGGTCCTCGCGCGCGGGACGCTCATCGCGGGCAGGACGCTCATCGCGCATGGGGCGGTCATCGCGGCGGGGCTCGGGGCCACGGTCGTCGCGGCGCGGCTCGGCGGCGCGTTCCTCCCGCCGGCGGTCGTCGCGGGCGGGGCGGTCGTCACGGCGGGGGCTGCCGCCCTCGCGGCGGTCATCCCGCCGGCCTTCCTCGCGCCGGCCTTCCTCGCGCCGGCCGCGGCCGCGGTCGCCACCACGGTCGCTGCCCCGGTCGCCGCTGCGGCCCATGGGCTTGCCGCCCCGGCCGCGCTTGGCCTTGGCGCCTTCGGCGATCTCCTCCGCCGTCACGGGATCGAGACCGTCGATCTCCATGCGCGGGATCGGCGTGCCGGTCAGCTTCTCGATCGCGGCGAGCGACTTCGCATCCTCGGGCGCGGCCAGCGTGTAGGCATGCCCCTGGCGCCCCGCACGGCCGGTGCGGCCGATGCGGTGCACATAGTCCTCGGCGTGGAAGGGCACGTCGAAGTTGAACACATGCGACAGGCCGCCGATGTCGAGCCCGCGCGCGGCGACATCGCTGCACACCAGCAGCTTGATGTCGCCGGCCTTGAAGCGGTTCAGCGTGGCGAAGCGGGCCGACTGGTCCATGTCGCCATGCAGCTCGCCGACCGAAAAGCCGTGCTTCTGGAGCGACTTGTAGAGGATGTTCACGTCGATCTTGCGGTTGCAGAAGATCAGCGCGTTCTGCACTTCCTGCTGGCGCAGCAGCCGGCGCAGCGCTTCCCGCTTGTCGAGCTCGCGCGCCCAGACCAGGCCGGTGGTGATGGTCAGCGCCACCGTCGCCGGGCGGGAGACCGAGATCTCCTTCGGGTTCTGCAGGAAGGCATCCGCGAGGCGCCGGATCTCGGGCGCCATGGTGGCGGAGAAGAACAGCGTCTGGCGCAGCTTCGGCAGGAAGCTGACGATCCGCTCGACATCCGGGATGAAGCCCATGTCGAGCATCCGGTCCGCTTCGTCGATGACCAGCACCTTGCAGTCGGCCAGCAGGATGCGCCCGCGATCGAACAGGTCGAGCAGGCGGCCGGGGGTCGCGATCAGCACGTCCACGCCCTTCTCGAGCACGTCGCGCTGGTCGTTCATGCTCTCGCCGCCGATCAGCAGCGCGTGATTCAGGTTCAGGTGCTTGCCGTACTTCAGGAAGTTCTCGGCGACCTGCAGCGCCAATTCGCGCGTCGGCTCCAGGATCAGGGAGCGCGGCATGCGCGCCTTGGCCCGCGACCCGGCCAGGATGTCGAGCATCGGCAGGGTGAAGCTGGCGGTCTTGCCGGTGCCGGTCTGCGCCACGCCGAGCACGTCGCGGCCCATCAGGACGATCGGGATCGCCTGTTCTTGGATCGGCGTGGGGTAGAGGTAGCCGGATTCGGCCACGGCGCGCAGGATCGGCTCCGAGAGGCCGATATCGGCGAAGGTGGTCTTCGCGGCTTCCTCGGCGAGGCGTTCGTCTTCCTCGGTCGGGCCGGCCTCGTCGTCGTCGCCATACGCCTCGTCGGCGTCGGCCTCGTCGTCGGCATGCTCGTCCCGATCATCGTCCGGGGCATGCGCTTCGGGCGCCTCTGGAGCTTCCCCTTGGGCTTCCCTTGGGGATACCACGAGGGACGGCTCGGTCGCGTCCGGTGCGGGGGCCGCGGCGGCGGTCGTCTCGGTGTGTTCGGTCTCGGCCGCGCGCGGGGCGGTCGCGTCGCTAGGATCGTTCAACGTGGCTTCTCTGATCGGCTCTCTGGTCGGCCATGGCGCGGGTCCGGGGGCGCGCCGACAGGGCGGCGCTGGACCGTTCCCCGCGGCGGGGATGCCCCGCGGGCGCCGCAAAGGGCGCGCGGAGCCTAGTGGAACGGGGGTCATATGCGCGGAAGCGACGGCAAAATCAAGTTTGACCGCTTGCCGCCCCCGGATGACCGCCCCAGGGTGCCGCAATGTCCAATCCCGTGCTGCTCTTTCTCCCCGGCCTGCTCTGCGATGGCCGGCTCTGGCGCGACCAGGTTGCGGCGCTGACTGGCGTTGCCTGCCATGTCGCCGACCTGACCCATGACGAGAGCATCGGCGCCATGGCCACGCGCGCGCTGAACGCCGTGCCCGGGGACGCGCCGCTGGCGGTCTGCGGCCTGTCCATGGGCGGCTATGTCGCCTTCGAGATCATGCGCCAGGCGCCGGCGCGGGTCGCGCGGCTCGCGCTGTTCGACACCTCCGCCCGGCCCGACACGCCCGAGCAGACGCGCCGTCGCCGTGCGCTGCTGGCCCTGTCCGAAAGCGGGATGTTCCGCGGCGTCACGCCCCGCCTGCTGCCGCAGCTGCTGGCGCCGGCCAACCTGGCGGGCCCGCTCGGGGCGGAGGTCATGGCCATGGCCGAGCGCGTCGGCCGGCCGGCCTTCCACCGCCAGCAACGGGCGATCATGCACCGTGCCGACAGCCGCCCGGGCCTTGGCACCATCGCCGTCCCGACCCTCGTTGCAGTGGGCGAGGAGGATGCACTCACCCCGCCCCATCTGGCCGAGGAGATGGCGGCCGGCATTTCGGGCGCGCGCCTTGCGCGCATCCCCGGCGCGGGGCACCTGCCGTCGATGGAAACGCCGGGGGCCGTGACGGAATTACTCCGCGACTGGCTCCGCGCCGGCTGACGCGCGGCTGTCGGCGCGCGGCGGCGGTGCGCCGCCGCGTCAGCCCATGCAGCGCAGGAACAGGACGGAGGGGTGGGCGGTCTCTCCCACCTCATCCGCCGCGCGCGGTGTGCTGCGCTCCACCTGGCGCGGGGTCACGCCGTTGCGGCGCAGGAAGTCCAGCGCCTCGGTGCCCTTCACCGCGAAGTTCACATTCTGCGGGATGTCGCCGGTGCGCTGCGCGACGCGCTGGGCGTTGAGCTTGGAGACGATCACGCCGACCACCGCGCCCCCCATGTCGAGCAGCGGCCCGCCCGAATTACCGGGCTGCACCGGCGCGCTGATCTGGAATTGCTGCTGGTTGTCGCCGAGCCCCGCCAGCGCCGAGATCTCCCCCGTCGTCAGCGTCGGGCCGGAGGAGAGGATGCCGGCCAGCGGGAAGCCATAGGTGACCACGCCCTCGCCACGGCGGACCGTCACGCCGTCGCGGCGGAAGGGCAGCGGCGGGCCGGCATTGGCCGGCACCTCCAGCAGCGCCAGGTCGCGCCCGCGATCGGAGGCCAGGACGCGCGCCGGCATCTCCTGTCCGCCGGCGGTGCGCAGCTGCACGCCGCCCCGGCAATCCTCAATGACATGGTGGTTCGTCATCGCGCGGCCCTGCGCCACGACGAAGCCGGTGCCGGTCGAGAGCGTGCGTCCCGTGACACCCTGCGGCGGCGCGCCGGGCTTGGCCGTCTGCGGCGCCACGCCGGCGGCGGGCAGCGGCGGCGGCTTGCTGGTCGGCAGGGGCGGAAAGCCCTGGGCGGCCGCCGTGGCCGCCATCCCGCCCGCAAGGCCGGTCAGCGCGATGGCAAGGAGGAAACGGCGGGGCATCTGGCGCCAACCATGCCGGGAAGGCCATGGCGCGGTCAATCGCGCCCGGTCAGAGCAACCCCTCGCGCCGGAAGGAGAGGTGCCGGCCATTGCCGATGATGAGGTGGTCGTGCAGCAGGATGCCGAGTGCCGCGGCGGCCGCCTTCACCTCCGCCGTCATCTCGATGTCGGCGCGCGACGGCGTCGGGTCGCCGGAGGGGTGGTTGTGCACCAGGATCAGCGCCGTCGCCCCGAGTTCCAGTGCGCGCTTCACCACCTCCCGCGGGTAGACCGGGGTATGGTTCACCGTGCCCTTCGCCTGCGCCTCGTCGGCGATCAGGCGGTTCTTGGTGTCAAGGAACAGCACGCGGAACTGCTCGATCGGCTCCCGCGCCAGGGCGGCGTGGAGATAGCCGGTCAGCCGGTCCCAGTTGTTGAGCACGGGCTGGTCCCGCACCTCGGCGCGCAGCATGTGGAGCGCTGCGGCCTGCGCGGCCTTGAGGTTGCAGGCGGCGACATCGCCGATCCCGTCCACCTCCTGCAGCTCGGCCGGCGTTGCCGCGAAGATCCGGGCGAGGCTGCCGAAGCGGGCGAGCAGCGCCTTGGCCACCGGCTTGGTGTCGCGGCGGGGCAGGGCGGAGAACAGCAGCAGCTCCACGATCTCGTAATCGGCCAGCGCGTCCGGGCCGTGCGCCAGCATCTTGTCGCGCAGGCGCTTGCGATGCCCGAGATGGCCGGGCTCGGCCGCCTCGGGCTGGGGCAGGCCGAACAGGCCGGGGGCCGCTTCGGCAAGCTGGGGTCTGCGGGCCATCTCGTTCCGCACCAGGATCGGTCCAGCCTGCACCAACCGGGCGGCGCGGTTCAACCGTGACGAGAGGCGGCCGGGCGGGCCGGGCCTGGGTCGCTCAGCCCTGGTAGGGCGGGCGGTGCTGGCCGGCGGGGGAGAGGGTGAAGATCTCCACCCCGTCCTCCGTCACGCCGACCATGTGCTCGAACTGTGCCGAGAGCGAGCGGTCGCGCGTCACGGCGGTCCAGCCATCGTCGAGGATCTTCACCTCCGGCCGGCCGGCATTCACCATCGGCTCGACGGTGAAGAACATGCCGGGCTTGAGCGTGGGGCCTTCGCCGGGGCGGCCGAAATGCAGCACATTCGGCGGCTCGTGGAAGCGCCGCCCGATGCCATGGCCGCAGAAATCGCGCACGACGGAAAAGCGGTGCTTCTCCACCAGCGACTGGATGGCGTGGCCGATGTCGCCGAGGGTCGCGCCGGGGCGGATCGCGGCGATGCCGCGCATCATGCTCTCGTAAGTCACGTCCATCAGCAGCCGCGCCTTGGTGGAGGCCTGGCCCGCCACATACATGCGGCTGGTGTCGCCATGCCAGCCATCGAGGATCACGGTGACGTCGATGTTGATGATGTCGCCATCGGCCAGCACCCGCTCACCCGGTATGCCGTGGCACACGACATGGTTGATCGAGGTGCAGGAGGATTTCGTGTAGCCGCGATAGCCGAGCGTCGCGGGGGTCGCGCCCCGGGCCACGATGAATTCGTGCAGCAGGCGGTCGAGCTGCTCGGTCGTGATCCCCGGCGTCACATGCGGGGTGATCATGTCGAGCGTCTCGGCCGCCAGGCGGCCAGCGCGGCGCATCCCCTCGAAATCCGCGGGGGTGTGGATGGTGATGCGGCGGGATTCGCCGCCCTGCTGCTCCATGGGGAGTGGGATATCCGTCGGTGGCGCCTGGAATGAGGCCGGAAGATGCGCGCGGGGGGCGCCGGTTGCAAGGCAAGGCTGCGTCCGTCTTGTCGGGACAGGCTCGACTGGCGCGCGGCCGATACCGGTGAACGCTTCGCGTGATCCGATGGCGGCCGGCGTTCTTCACGACGGCCGAGCGCCCGAATGGGCGCCGCCGCTTATGCGGCGAAGCCGAGCCGGCGGATGCCGGCGCTGGCGTTTGAAGGCGTTTTCGGGTCACCGAAAACCCACGCCGGTGTTAGCCCCCGGGTCGCTCCCCCGCCTTGCGCTCCACCGTGCCGAGCGCATCGGCCAGCCGCACCGTCGCGCTGCCCGGCCGGGCCGGCTTCTGCTGGCTGTCATGCGGCGCCCAGCCGGTCAGCACCAGCAGCCGGAGCCCCGGCACGATCCCCTCCGCACCCTGTGGCAGCGCTGCCGCGGCCATGGGGAACAGCGCCCGCGGCGGGATGCGGCGGTCGGCGGCCAGCACCGCATTCGCCTCGCCGGCCGCGCGGAGGTCCGCCAGCAGGCCGAGCGCGCTGCGATAGGCGATCGGCACCTCCTCCTGGTCGGCGACCGGCAGGGCGAAGCCGGCACGCTGCAGCAGCCCGGCCGCATCGCGCAATTCGGGAAAGGGGGAGATGCGGGGGGATAGCCCGCCGCGCAACTCGGTCTCGGCCGCCGCCAGCGCATCCCGCAGCGTCTGCAGCGTGCCGAGGCCGGGGAGGGAGGCCAGGAACAGCCCGTCCGGGGCCAGCGCCCGGCGGATCTGGATCAGCGCGCCCGGCAGGTCGTTGACCCAATGCAGCGACAGGCTGGCCACCACCAGGTCGAAGGCGCCAGGCGCGAAGGGCAGAAATTCCTCATCCGCCGCCACCGCCACGCCCCCAGCCCGCGCCGCCATCCGTGCCGAGAGGTCGGCCGAGACCACGAAGGGAATGCCGCGCGCCGCAAGTCTCGGCGCCACCACGCCCCGCCCGCCGAGGTCGAGCGCGCGCGAAAACCGGCGCGTCGTGTCGTCCAGCCGGTCGAGCAGCCGGTCCGCGCAATCCTCCAGGATGGGGGCGACGCGCGCGACGTTGGCCGCCGCCCGGTCGCGCCGGCGCCGCACCAATCCCCGGTCGAAGACCTGCATCGCATCCATGGCGCGCCAGATGCGCCCGCTTCGCGCGGCGGACAAGCGGGTCTAGGCTTTCCCCACAAGGCAGGAGGACGCCCGAATGAACGCCACCGACATCGCCGCCGCGCGCGCCGCGGCCGTTGCCTCCACCGTGGACCGCATCCGCGCGATCGAGACCGCGGAGGGCGTGACGCGCCCCGCGCTCGCGAAGATCCGGGACGAGCTGATGCGGCTCGCCGCGCAGGAGCATTTGTTCCCCTCGGCCCATTTCCCGCCGCCGGCGCCGGGCGAGAAGGGCGGCAACCGCTACTTCCTGCAGCAGGATGCGGATCATCGCTTCGCGCTCTACATGAACGCGCTCAACCCCGGGAACGCGACCAAGCCGCATGACCACACCACCTGGGCCGTCGTCGTCGCCGTCGAGGGGCAGGAGCTGAACAAGGTCTATGAGCGCGCCGATGACGGCGCGAACCCCGACCAATGCGAGCTGCGCCTCCGTGAGGAGATCATGGTGGAGCCCGGGCGGGGGATCTGCCTGATGCCGGAGGACATCCACTCCATCCACACCACCGGCAGCGGGCCGACGCGCCACCTGCACATGTACGGGCTCGCGCTCGAGGTGCTGGACCACCGCAAGGGCTATGACGACGAGACCGGCAAGGTCACCGGCTACAACAAGGCCTTCATGAAGCCGAGCTTGGCGCCGAAGGGTTGAGCGCGGTGGTTGCCCCCGCCACGCTCAAGGCCTGGCTGCGGGACGGCCAGGAGCTCGCCATCCTCGATGCGCGTGAGGAAGGCGAGTTCGGCGCCGCCCATCTCTTCTGGGCGGTGCCCTGCCCGCTCTCCCAGGCCGAGCTGCGCGCGCCGCGCCTGCTGCCGCGCCGGTCGGTGCGCATCGTCTGCACCGATGGCGGGGAGGGGTATGCCGCGCGCCTGGCCGATCTGCTGCGCGGGCTCGGCTGCACCGATGTCCATGTGCTGGATGGCGGCGTGCCGGGCTGGGCGGCGGCGGGGTTCGAGGTGTTCTCCGGCGTCAACGTGCCATCGAAGGCCTTCGGGGAGTGGGTGGAGCACCATTACGGCACGCCCTCCATCGCCGCCGAGGAGTTGGCCGCGCTCCAGGCTGCGGGCGCGGACCTGCTGATCGTGGACAGCCGCACCCCGGCCGAGTTCCGCTCCATGTCCATCCCCGGCGGCATCAGCGTGCCGGGGGGCGAGCTCGCCTATCGCGTGCCCTCCATGCTGGCGCGGCCGGAGACGCTGGTGGTGGTGAATTGCGCCGGTCGCACGCGCTCCATCATGGGCGCCGAAAGCCTGCGCCGTGCGGGGCTTCCGAACCGCGTCGTCGCGCTGCGCAACGGGACGATGGGCTGGGAGCTGGCTGGCTTTGCCTGCGACCATGGCAAATCCGCGCGCTACGCTGAGGGCACGCCGCCCGATGCCGCCGCCAGCGCCGCCCGGGCGCGCGCCTTCGCCGATGCGCACGGAGTGAAGCGGCTGGATCGCGCGAGCCTGGATGCGCTCCGCGCCGATGCCGCGCGCACGACCTACCTCCTGGATGTGCGCGATGCGGCGGAATTCGCGGCCGGCCATGTGCCTGGGTCGGTGCATGCGCCCGGTGGGCAGCTGGTGCAGACGACCGATGCCTCGGTCGCGGTGCGCTATGCCCGCATCGTGCTGGTGGACGACACGGGGACACGCGCGAACATGACCGGTGGCTGGCTGCGCCAGCTGGGCGGCTGGGAGGTCTTCGTGCTGGAGGGCGGCCTCGATGGCCGCACCGAGCCATCCCGGCGCCCCGCCTTGCCGGAGGGCACGCCGCGCGTGACGGCGAAGGAGCTTGCCGCGGAACTGGCCGAGGGCAGGGCGGTGGTCGTGGACCTCGCCCGCTCCATCGCCTTTCGCGCGGGGCACATCCCGGGCGCGGTCTGGGGTGTGCGCACGCGGCTCGACCGCCTGGTGCCGCAGCTGGCGCCCGGGCGGCGCGTGGTGGTCGCCGCGCCCGACGCGGCGCTGGCCGCACTCGCCGTCGCGGAGCTTGGCGCGCTGGTCGAGGCCCCTGTCGCGGCGTTGGAGGGGGGCACCGAGGCCTGGGCGGCCTCCGGCTTCCCGCTGGCCGCCGACCGCACCGACCCGCCGGACGAGGCCTGTGTGGACGCCTATCTCCGCCCCTATGACCGCAACCATGGCGTCGAGGAGGCGATGCGCGCCTACCTGTCGTGGGAGGTCGAGCTGGTGGAGCAGATCGCACGCGACGGGGATGCGCCTTTCGGGGCATGGTGAGAGACCGCTTGAGAATGCCGGCGGCTGAGGATGCACAGGGGATTTTCCGTCCTGGCTAGGCGCCGGACGCCGCCGATGCTTGTTGCATCGGCAAGGCCGGCAACGACGCCAGGGCGGAAAAGACCCGCGGAGCCGACCCGCCCGGCGTTCTCAAACGGTCTCTGAGGCCCCCGCAATGACGGAAGGACATGCGCGCCCCCTTCGCCCGCCTCGGCGGCGCCCTGCTCGACGCGCTGCTGCCCCCCGCTTGCCTGACCTGCGACAGCCCGGTGGAGAGCCAGGGCACGCTCTGCGCGACCTGCTGGCGGGAGCTGCACCTGCTGACGCCCCCCTTCTGTCGCCGCTGCGGCGTGCCCTTCCTGCATGCGGGCCAGGCGAGCGCGGAGGGACTCTGCCCCGGCTGCCGGGCGCATCCGCCGAGCTTCGGCGCGGCCCGCGCGGCGCTGCGCTATGATGAGGGCGCGAAGCGCCTGCTGCTGCCGTTCAAGCATGCCGACCGGACCGAACTCGCCGCGCCTTTGGCCGCGCGCATGGCGCGCGCGGGGGGCGAACTGCTGGCGCGCGCCGACCTTCTGACGCCGGTACCGCTGCATTGGCGTAGGCTTCTCTCGCGGCGCTACAATCAGGCGGCGCTGCTCGGGCGGAAGCTCGCGGCCAGCGCCCGAAAACCCTTCCTGCCCGATCTGCTCCGCCGCACGCGGCCCACCCCGCCGCTTGAGCATCGCGGCGCCGCGGAGCGCGCCCTGGTGCTGGAGGGCGCCTTCATCGTCGCGCCGGGCCAAGTGGCGCGGCCCCGCGGCCGGCGGGTGCTGCTGGTGGATGATGTGATGACCTCCGGCGCGACGGCGGAGGCCTGTGCGCGTGCGCTGCTGGCCGCCGGCGCGGACAGCGTGGATGTGCTGGCCGCCGCCCGCGTGCCCGACCCGCGGCTGGAGGCGCCGACATGACCCGGTGAGGCTTGACGCCGGCTCGCGCCGGCGCGACCTCATCGGCATGGCCAAGGTCGAGATCTACGTCCAGGACTTCTGCCCCTATTGCGCACGCGCGGTGGGGCTGTTCCGCCAGAAGGGCGTCGCCTTCGAGGAGAAATACGCCCCGAACGGGTCTGCCAACCGCGAAGAGGCGATCAAGCGCTCCGGCGGGCGGACCACCGTGCCGCAGATCTTCGTGGATGGGCGCCATATCGGTGGCTGCGACGACCTGCTCGCGCTCGACCGCGCGGGCGGGCTGGATCCGCTGCTGCAGGGCTGAGGAACGGCTCCGGCCCTCGCCAGCCGGGCCTGCCGCGCCATATAGTGAAGGCCTGCTCCCGCCACTGGGGACAGGCCGGGATGCGAGGGATGATCCACTACAAGCTGCGCTGCCACGCCGGGCATGAGTTCGAAGGCTGGTTCCAGGACAGCGGGGGCTTCGACAAGCTGGCGAAGGCCGGGCTGGTCGAATGCACAGCCTGCGGCAGCACCCAGGTGGAGCGCGCCCTGATGGCGCCTGCCGTCGTCTCCAGCCGCAAGAAGGCGAAGCCGCCTGCACCGCCCCCGGGGCCGCCCTCCGCCGCCGCGCCCGAGGCCCCGCCGCCATCGCCCACCGGCCCGCAGATGGCGGCCGGCCCGATTCCTGCGCAGTTGGTCGCCATGCTGCAGCGGCTCCGGACCGAGGTGGAGAAAAGCTGCGACTACGTCGGCAAGGATTTCGCCGAGGAAGCGCGCAAGATCCACAATGGCGAGGTCGAGGCCCGCGGCATCTATGGCGAGGCCAGCGATGCCGAGGCCGAGGCGCTGGCCGAGGACGGCATCGAGGTGGCCCGCCTGCCCTGGGTGCCGCGGGCGGACGGGTAGCTCGCGCCCCGCAGCGCGCCCGCTCAGCCCGCCTTCTGGCTGTCGGCGAGGCCCTTGCCCATCAGCAATCCCATCTCACCGGGGCGGTCGGCGTAGTCCCGCATGGTGCGGTAGGGCACGGCGGTGATCTCGGCGATGGCGTTCAGCTTGCCGGCCACGTCGAGCGCGCTGAAACGGCGCCCGGGGTTCCGCTTCTCATAGAGCGTCGCCACCGCCTGCACCGTCCGCGGGGGCACCAGGCCGAGCACCCGGCCATGCTCAGGCGTGATGTCGGCCGCGATCAGCGCCCGATGCGGCTGCAGCCAGCCACCGGCTTGGGACGTACCAGTCGCCTGCGGCATGGCGGGCGGCTTCGTGTTGGCAGGCGGCGTTGCCGTCAGGTCGCGGGCGCGGAAATCGAGCTCCGCCCCATTATCCTGCTCGATGAAGACGAGGTCGCCTTCGACCTCCAGCACCTTGCCGCTGCGCTTGCCGTCGCGGTGCCAGACCCGCTGCCCAACCGAGAACATGCGATGGCCCTCCCGACCGGGGTCTGCCCGAGTCGCGCCCGCAGTATCGCATGGCGCGTGTTGCAGAATGTCGAGCGCGACGCGCCGCGTCTTATCGTCGAGCTTCCACCAGGTAATTCACCCCGAGGTCCCGGCTTTCCCGCCAGCGTCCCGTCAGCGGGTCCATGCTCATCCCTGCCACGTCCCGCACGGTCAGCCCCGCCTGGCGCAGCAGCGCGCCGAGTTCGCCCGGGGTGACGAACATCCGCCAGTCATGCGTGCCCACCGGCAGTAGCCGCAGCACATATTCCGCCCCGACCTTCGCCATTAGGAAGGACCGCGCCGTGCGGTTCAGGGTGGAGAGGAAGATCTGTCCCCCGCGCGCCTCCGGCGCGACGCCTTCGGGCTTCACCAGCTCGGCCAGCGCCGCGCAGAAGGCCGCGCGGTCCTCGACATGCTCGATGACCTCCAGCGACACCACCGCGTCGAAATGCGCGCCCTCGGCGGCCAGCGCCTCCGGCGTGCCGTCGCGATAGGCGATGTCGAGGCCCCCCGCCGCGGCGTGCTCCCGCGCGGCCTCCAGCGCTTCGCCGGCGGCATCGAGGCCGGTGACGGTGGCGCCCATCCGGGCGAAGGCCTCCGACGCCAGACCCGCCCCGCAGCCGACATCGAGCAGGGTGAGGCCGCTGAGGTCCGTCCCCTGCCGGCCATGCGCCGCGGCGATCCGCCGGGCGATCCAGCCCGTGCGCAGCGGGTTCATCCGGTGCAGCGGCTTCATGGGCCCATCCGGGTCCCACCAGCGGGACGCCAGCGCGCCGAACTTGCGGATCTCCGTCTCGACCGCTGTGCCCGTCATGCCTGCTCCCATTCTTGCCCGCCAACCCGAAGAGCGCGCCCTGGCGGCCTGCGGAGCAGGCCGAGGCCGCGAAGGCGGCCCGCCGCCGGCGCATCCATGCTACAAGCTGGCCTGCCCTTTCGGGCAGGCCAGCGGTTGCCCGCCGCTCGCGCCCCGTTTATCTGAGCGCCCCCGGCTGGGCGCAACAGGCAGGGGCCGCCTTTCCGGCCCCCGGACCCGCCCCGCCATCCCGTAACCGCTTCGAGGCCCCCCGGACCCGCGCATGGCCCGCATCGTGATGAAGTTCGGCGGGACCTCCGTCGGCGACCTGGACCGCATCCGCAACGTGGCCAACCGCGTCAAGCGCGAGGTGGAGGCCGGAAACGAGGTCGCCGTCGTCGTCTCCGCCATGTCCGGCGCCACCAACCAGCTGGTGAAGTGGTGCCAGGAGCTCTCGCCGCTGCATGATGCGCGCGAATACGACACCGTGGTCGCCACCGGCGAACAGGTCACGATCGGCCTGCTGGCCATTGCGCTGCAGACCATCGGCGTGGATGCGCGGTCCTGGCAGGGCTGGCAGATCCCGATCCTGACGGATGCCGCCCATGGCAAGGCGCGCGTCGAGAGCATCGATGGCAGCCTGCTGATCGAGCGGATGCAGCAGGGCCAGGTGCCGGTCATCGCCGGCTTCCAGGGCCTGGAGCCTGACCGAAGCCGCATCACCACGCTCGGCCGCGGCGGGTCTGACCTGTCGGCGGTCGCGGTCGCCGCGGCGGTGAAGGCCGATCGCTGCGACATCTACACCGATGTGGACGGGGTCTATACGACCGACCCCCGCATCGTCCCCCGCGCCCGCAAGCTCGAGAAGATCTCCTATGAGGAGATGCTGGAACTGGCCTCGGTCGGCGCCAAGGTGTTGCAGACGCGCTCCGTGGAACTGGCCATGAAGCAGCGCGTGCGGGTGCAGGTTCTTTCCAGTTTCGAGGACAAGCCAGGCAGCCTGGTCGTTGACGAGGACGAGATCGTGGAACAGCCCATCGTGTCCGGCATCGCCTATTCGCGCGACGAGGCGAAGGTGACGCTCCGCCGCGTGCCCGACCGGCCCGGCATCGCCGCCATGGTCTTCGGGCCGATGGCAGCCGCCAATGTGAATGTGGACATGATCGTCCAGAACATCGGCGCCGACGGCACCACCGACATGACCTTCACCGTCGGCCGCACCGACCTGCCGCGCGCCCAGGACATCCTGGCCAAGGCGAAGGAGACGATCGGCTATGAGGCGGTCGTCGCCGACCACGAGGTCGCCAAGATCAGCGTTGTCGGCATCGGCATGCGCACCCATGCCGGCGTCGCCAGCACCATGTTCAAGGCGCTGGCGGAGAAGGGGATCAACATCCAGGTGATCTCGACCTCCGAGATCAAGGTCAGCGTGCTGATCCCCGTGGACTACACCGAGCTCGCCGTGCGGGCGCTGCACACCGCCTATGGCCTGGATGGGCCGGAGCCCGCGCGCCGGGCGGGGGAATGAGCATGGACGCCGCCACCCAGGACACCCCGGCTTCCGCCGGCCCGCCCGCCTGGGCCCAGGCGGAGATCGGCGCGCTGATGGCGCGCGGCGCCGCCTTCTTCGGGGCGGACTGCGCCATCATGGGCGGCGCGATGTCCTGGGTGAGCGAGCGCAACCTGGTCGCCGCGCTGTCCAATGCCGGCGCCTTCGGCGTGATCGCCTGCGGCGCCATGGACCCCGCGCGGCTGGCGGAAGAAATCCGTGGCACCCAGGCGCTGACCCAAAAGCCCTTCGGCGTGAACCTGATCACCATGCACCCGAAGCTCGAGGAGCTGGTGCAGGTCTGCCTGGCGCATAAGGTGGGCCACATCGTTTTCGCCGGAGGCATCCCGCCGGGGGGCGCGATCAAGGCGGCGAAGGAGGGCGGCGCCAAGGTCGTCTGCTTTGCCCCGGCGCTGGCGCTGGCCAAGAAGCTGGTGCGCTCCGGCGCCGATGCGTTGGTGATCGAGGGCAGCGAGGCGGGCGGTCATATCGGCCCCGTCTCCCTCAATGTGCTGGCGCAGGAGATCCTGCCGCATATCCGCGACGTCCCGGTCTTCGTCGCCGGCGGCATCGGCCGGGGTGAGGCGATCCTCTCCTACCTCGAGATGGGGGCGGCTGGCGTGCAGCTCGGCACGCGCTTCGTCTGCGCCGCCGAGAGCATCGCCCATCCGAAGTTCAAGCAGGCCTTCATCCGCGGCGCCGCGCGCGATGCCATGCCCTCCGTCCAGATCGATGAGCGCTTCCCGGTGATCCCCGTCCGGGCGCTGCAGAACGAGGGCACGAAGCGCTTCATGGAGCATCAGGCGGCCGTTCTGAAGCGCTTCCAGGCCGGGGAGCTGACCAAGGACGAAGCGCAGCTCGACATCGAGCATTTCTGGGCCGGCGCGCTGCGCCGCGCGGTGATCGATGGCGATGTGGAGAATGGCTCGCTCATGGCCGGCCAAAGCGTCGGGATGGTGACGCGCGAGCAGCCCGCGGCCGAGATCGTGCGCGAGCTTCTGGCGCAGGCCGCGACCGCCCTGGCGGCGCGGCGGCCGGTTGCGCGCGGCTGAGACGGAGAGTAGGTCCCGTTTCGGCCCCGCAAGGTCCGAGGCGATCATGAATTGGCGAGTTGTCATCACGATTCGGTTTGCGGGTCTCGAGAACGCGCGGTAGGTGTCGGTGCTGTGCCTTACGATCTGAATCGCATTCCCAGACCCGCCGAGGCCGCGGGCTCCGACGCGGGCCGGCTCGGTGACGAGCTGCGCGAGGCGCGGCTTGCATTGGGCTATTCCGTGGCCGAGCTGGCGGCGGAGCTCCGCATTCGTCAGGCCCATCTGGAGGCGCTGGAGGAAGGCCGCCTGCGCGACCTTCCGGGCGCGGCCTATGCAGTTGGATTCGTGCGCAGCTATGCCACGGCGCTCGGCCTCGATGCCGACCAGATGGCCCGGCGTTTCCGGGATGTCTCAGGCAGCCTCGCGCAGCGCCCGAAGCTGGTCTTCCCCGAACCCGTGCCCGAACGCGGCATGCCCGCGGGCACTCTGATCGGCGTCGGCGCGGTTCTGGCCATCGGGGCCTATGTCGCCTGGTTCAACTGGTCCGGTGGCGGGGGCCGGACGGTGGATGTCGTCCCCCCTGTCCCGCCGCGCCTTGAAGCCGCGGCCGAGCAGGGCCGGGCCCAGCTGCCGGGGCGAGAGGCCGCCGCGCCGTCTGCGCCGCTGCTGCCTGCCCTGCCGCCGGCGGGTGGTGGCACGACGTCGGGTTCCAACACGGCTGCCCAGGCGGCCACCGTGCCGGTCGCGCCGCTGCCGCCGGTCCCGGCCCCGCCCCCCGCATCGGCGGCCGCGCCGGCCGCGCCGCTGCCGGCCGCCCCTGTCGCTGCCCCCCCCGTGGCCCTCGGGCCCGCATCGGTTGAGGGGGCGCGCGTCGTGCTGCGTCCCCGCGCCGGCAATCCGGACGGGGCCTGGGTGCAGGTGCGCGACCCGCGCTCGGGCCAGGTGCTGGTCAACCGGGTGCTGCGGCCGGGCGAAGCTTGGCCGGTTCCGCTGCGGGACGGGCTGCTGCTCGACACCGGCAAGGCCGATGGGCTGGAGATCCTGCTCGACGGCCAGCCCCAGCCGACGCTGGAGGGGCTGGTGGGTGTGCGCCGCAACATCACGCTCGACCCGGACCGGGTGCGCCAGCGCATTGTCCCGGCCCAGGCCGCGGCCCCCGCTTCCTCCCCGGCAGCCCCGGCGCGCAACTAGCCGGCTCTCTTCCGAACCCCCTGGGATCGGGCGCGCGGAGGCCATATGCTGCCCCGGCGCGCCGCGGCGGGGCCAGCCTGGCACCCCGGGGCGCGCGACCACGGCCGTCACGGGAAGCGCATGTCCTATCGTCCCTACCAGCAGATTCTGCGCCGCGCCTCGCGCCAGATCCGTGTCGGCAAGGTGCTCGTCGGCGGCGACGCGCCGATCAGCGTCCAGACCATGACCAACACACCGACCGAGGACGCCAAGGCGACGATCGAGCAGATCCGCCGCAGCGAACTGGCTGGCGTCGACATCGTGCGCGTCAGCGTGCCGACCGAGGAAAGCACCGCCGCCCTGCACGAGATCGTGCGCGAGGTGAACGTGCCGGTCGTGGCCGATGTCCATTTCCACTACAAGCGCGCGATTGAGGCGGCCGAGGCCGGCGCCGCGTGCCTCCGCATCAATCCGGGCAACATCGGCTCGAAGGATCGCGTGAAGGAGGTGGTGAAGGCCGCCCGCGACCATGACTGCGCCATCCGCATCGGCGTGAATGCCGGCAGCCTCGAGAAGCACCTGCTGGAAAAATACGGAGAGCCGAACCCGGAAGCGCTGGTGGAATCCGCGCTGTGGCACGCAGCCCACCTGCTGGACGAAGGCTTTGACCGCTTCAAGATCAGCGTGAAGGCGAGTGACGTCTTCCTCGCGGTTGCGGCCTATCAGCAGCTGGCCGAGCAATGCGACCACCCGCTGCACATCGGCATCACGGAAGCCGGCGGCAAGCGCGCGGGCACGGTGAAATCCGCCATCGGACTCGGCTCCCTGCTCTGGGCCGGCATCGGCGACACGCTGCGTGTCTCCCTCAGCGCGGAGCCGGAGGAGGAGGTCGCGGTCGGGTGGGAGATGCTGAAGTCGCTGCATCTGCGTCACCGCGGCGTGAAGGTGATCTCCTGCCCCTCCTGCGCGCGGCAGGGCTTCGATGTGATCCGCACTGTGGAGAAGCTCGAGGATCGGCTGGCCCATATCAATGAGCCGATCAGCCTTTCGATCATCGGCTGCGTGGTGAACGGCCCGGGCGAGGCGCTGATGACCGACATCGGCCTGACGGGCGGCGGCGCTGGCACGCATATGGTCTATGGCATGGGCAAGCAGAGCCACACGGTGAAGACCGATGAGATGGTCGAGCACATCGTGGGCCTGGTGGAAGCGCGCGCCGAAGCGCTGAAGGCCGCGAAGGCGGCCGAGGGCCCGGCCAAGGCGGCGGCGGAGTAGGATCGCCGCCGACATCCGTGCCGCTGGCGTCTGCTCGCGGCATGGTGTGGCTGCCGCGTTGATCCGGCGCATGGTCCCTGCGCCCGTCTCGCGTCAGCATTGCCTCCTGCCCGGAGGTGGCAATGCAGGCCCAATCGACCCAGCGTCCGATCGGCGGGGCGCATACCGCCGCTGAGGAGCTGACGCTTCTCTACGACACGGCACCGGTCGGCCTGTGCGTCCTCGACCCAACGGGGCGGTTTCTGCGCATCAATAGGCGGCTGGCGGAGATCAACGGCCTGCCCGCCGAGGCCCATCTCGGCCGCACCATGCGCGAGATCGTGCCCGGCCTGGCCGATGCGGGCGAGGCACTGCTCCGGCGGGTTGTGGAGACCGGGCAGCCCGTACTCGACATCGAGGTCGAGGGCGAGACGCCGGCGCAGCCTGGCCTGCGCCGCGCCTGGCTGGAGGATTGGAGCCCCTTGCACGACCCGGCGGGGCGCGTCGTCGCGGTCAATGTCGTCGCCCGCGAAGTCACCAAGGAACGGGCGGCCGCCCACGCCTTGCGGGAGAGCCAGGCGCGGCTGGCCGCGTTGCTCGATGTGCTGCCGGTCGGCGTCGGGCTGATCGACATGAATGGGCGTCTCGTGATCGCCAACCCGGAGATGCGGCTCTTCGTGCCGGAGATCATCCCCTCACGCGATCCGTCCCGGCGCGAGCGCTGGTTCGCGCGCAACCCGGATGGCACACGGCTGCTGCCAGACGACTATCCCGGCATGCGGGCGCTGCGGGGTGAGACGGTGCTGCCTGGCGTGGAGTTCCGCCATGTCACGGAGGATGGCGGGCAGGCCTGGGCGCGCGTCGCTGCGGTGCCGCTCCGCGACGAGCGCGGCGCGGTCAGCGGCGCAGTGGCGGTCGTCGCGGACATCAGCGCCGCCAAGGCCGCCGAGGAGCGCCAGGCGCTGCTGACGCAGGAGCTGAACCACCGCGCGCGGAACATCCTCGCCGTGGTCAAGGCGGCGCTACGACTGACGCCGCGCGACGATGCGGCCGCCTTTGCGCGTGCTGTGGAGGGGCGGGTGGATGCGCTGGCGCATGCGCAGGCGCTGCTGGTCGAGGGGCACTGGACTGGCGCGGTGCTGCGTCCGATCATCGAGGCCGAGCTTGCCGCCTTCCTGCCGGCCGGGCCCGGCGCTGCAGCCCTGGTCCCCTCGGTGTCGCTGTGCGGGCCGGAGCTGCGGCTGAGCCCGGGCGCGACCCAGGCGCTCTCCATGGCCTTCCACGAACTGGCGACGAATTCGGTGAAGTATGGCGCGTTGGGCCATCCGGGCGGCCAATTGGCCGTCTCCTGGGAGGTGGATGACCCTGCGGCGCTGCTGCGCATCCGCTGGGTGGAGCGCGGCGGGCCGGCGGTGGCGGGGCCGCCGGCGCGGGCCGGCTTCGGCTCCCGCGTGATCCAGGCGACGATCTGCGGCCAGCTCGGCGGGCGCGTGGAGCGCGACTGGACGCCGGAGGGGCTGGCCTGCGAGCTGGCCCTGCCGATCGAGCGGGTGTGCGGCGCGGGGCAGGGGTAGCCTGCCGCCCCTTGCCCCCTGCCCGCGCCCGCGTTACCCGCGCCTCATGGCCAGTTCGCTCCAGCCCGTCCGCGGCACCCGTGACCTCATCGGCGAGGATTTTCGCGCCCATCACCACGTGATCGAGACCGCCCGCCGGGTCGTCTCGCTCTACGGCTTCGAGGAATGGGCAACCCCGATCTTCGAGGACACCCGCGTCTTCGCCCGGTCGCTCGGCGATACCTCCGATGTCGTGACGAAGGAGATGTATTCCTTCACCGACCGCGGCGGGGATTCCGTCACGCTGCGGCCGGAGAACACCGCCGGTGTCTGCCGCGCGCTGGTCTCGAACGGGCTGACGCAGGCGAATCTGCCGCGCAAGGTGTTCTATGCCGGCCCGATGTTCCGCTACGAGCGGCCGCAGAAGGGCCGCTACCGGCAGTTCCACCAGATCGGCGCCGAGGTGCTGGGCGCGGCCGAGCCGCTGGCGGATGCCGAGGTGATCGCCGCGGGCTGGGATATCCTCGTGAAGCTCGGCATCAGCGACGGCGTGGTGCTGGAGATCAACACGCTGGGCGATGCCGAAAGCCGCGACCGCTACCGCGCGGCGCTGGTGGCCCATTTCACGCGGCACCGCGATGCGCTGAGCCATGACAGTCAGGTACGGCTGGAGAAGAACCCGCTCCGCATCCTCGACAGCAAGGATGAGGGCGACAAGCGCATCGTCGCCGACGCGCCGACCATCACACCGTATCTGTCGGACGCCGCGCGCGGCTTCTACGAGAGTGTGCTGAAGCACCTCGCAACCCTGGGCGTGCCAACTCGTGAAAATCCGCGGATCGTGCGGGGGCTCGACTACTACAGCCACACCGCCTTCGAATTCGTCACCGATCGCCTGGGCGCGCAGGGCACGGTGATGGCGGGCGGGCGCTATGACGGGCTGGTGGAGGAGATGGGCGGCCCGCCGACGCCCTCCGTCGGCTGGGCGGCGGGTGTGGAGCGCCTGTCCATGCTGCTCGCCGCCGCCCCGGCCGCGCCGCGGCCCGTTGCGGTGATCCCGGTGAGCGAGGCGCAGGAAGCCGCTGCCCTCGCGCTGGTGCAGCGCCTGCGCGCGGCAGGCGTCACGACCGAGATCGCCTATAAGGGCAACCTCAAGCGCCGGATGGAGCGCGCCAACAAGCTGTCGGCCCGCGCCGCACTCATCCTGGGTGAGGATGAGGTGGCGCAGGGCGTCGTGCAGCTGCGCGACCTTGATGCCGGGACGCAGGAGAGCCTGCCGGCGGAAGAGGCGGTGCGCCGCCTCGGCGCATGAGCCTCCCCCAGAAACTCGACCGGCTGCTGCTGCGCGCGGAGGAACTGCGCCACCAGCTCAACACCGCCGATGGCGCGCAGGTCGGCGCCATCGCGCGCGAGCTGTCCGAGCTCGATCCGTTGGTCGAGAAGGTGCAAGGCTATCGCGCCGCGGAGCGAGGCTTCGCGGAAGCCGAGGCGATGCTCAGTGATCCCGAGCTGAAGGAATTGGCCGAGGCCGAATATCTCGACCTCAAGGACCGGCTGCCGCGGCTGGAACGCGAGATCCGGCTGATGCTCGCCCCGCGCGATGCCGCCGATAGCCGCAGCGCGATCCTCGAAATCCGCCCTGCTGCCGGTGGCGACGAGGCGGCGCTCTTCGCGGCCGAGCTGTTCGGCGCCTATCAGCGCTACGCCGCCCGCCAGGGCTGGCGCTTCGAAGTGCTGGAGTATGACGAAAGCGACCTTGGCGGCGTGAAGGGCGCGACCGCCGGCATCGAGGGGCAGGGCGTCTTCGCCAAGCTGAAATTCGAAAGCGGCGTGCATCGCGTGCAGCGCGTGCCCGCCACCGAGAATCAGGGCCGCATCCACACCTCCACCATCACCGTCGCCGTCCTGCCGGAAGCGGAGGAGGTGGATTTGCAGATCAACGAGGCCGATCTGCGGATCGACACCTACCGCGCCTCTGGCGCCGGCGGGCAGCATGTGAACAAGACCGACAGCGCCGTCCGTATCACTCACCTGCCCACCGGCACCGTGGTGGCGATGCAGGAGGAGAAGTCGCAGCACAAGAACCGCGCCAAGGCGATGAAGGTGCTGCGCGCCCGCATCTTCGACGCGGAACGCGCCCGCCTTGCCGGTGCGCGCGCCGCCGACCGCAAGGGCCAGGTCGGCACCGGCGACCGCAGCGAGCGCATCCGCACCTATAACTTCCCGCAAGGCCGCGTGACCGACCACCGCATCGGCCTGACGATCCACAAGATCGACCGCGTGATGCTGGGTGAGTTCGATGAGGTGATCGAGGCGCTGGTGGCCGAGGACGAGGCCGCGCGGCTGGCCGCGGACGCCGAATGACCCATCCGATGACCGCAGGGCGCAGCGGCGGCACGCCGCGAGCACCGGAGGTCTGAATCGGATGGGCACGTCAGGCTGCGAGCCGGGGGAGACCGTCGGCGCCTTCCTCTGCCAGGCCGGGCAGGTTCTGCGCGCGGCAGCGATCGAGAACCCGCGCCTGGAAGCGCGGCTGCTGCTCGCGCACGCCATTGGCACCACGCAGGAGGCCCTGCTGCGCGAGCCCCGCGCCGAGGTTCCCGAAGCCGCCGCGGCCCGTTTCCTCGCCGCGCTGGCCGCGCGGCTCGACGCGACGCCGGTCGCGCATATCCTGGGGCAGCAGGGGTTCTGGACGCTGGACCTCGCGGTCTCGCCTGCCACGCTGATCCCCCGCGCGGATTCGGAAGCGCTGGTGGAAGCGGCGCTGGAGGCCTTCCCCGACCCGGAGGCGCCGCTCAGGGTGCTCGACCTCGGCACGGGCACGGGTTGCCTGCTGCTGGCTGTGCTCGCCGAACGGCCGCGCGCCTTCGGCGTGGGCGTGGATCTGGTGCCCGCCGCCGCCGCGCTCGCCGCGGCCAATGCGGCGCGGAATGGCCTCCAGGACCGGGCGGCCTTCCTGGCCGGGGATTGGGCCGGCGCGCTCTCGGGGCGCTTCGACCTGGTGCTGTCGAACCCCCCCTATATCGAGTCGGAGGCCATTCCCGGCCTGATGCCGGAGGTCGCCCGGCACGAGCCCGCCAGCGCGCTCGATGGCGGGCCGGACGGGCTCGATGCCTATCGGCGGCTCGCCACCCTCCTGCCGGGGCTGCTTGCGCCGGGCGGGGCGGCGGTGTTGGAACTGGGCTTCGGTCAGCGCCAGGCCGTTGAAGGGCTGGCCCGGGCCGCCGGGCTGACCCCGGCTGGGTGTCGGCAGGACCTCGGCGGCATCGAGCGAGCCCTGGTTCTTCGGCCGGGCGGCTGAGGCTTCCGAAAAAACCCATTGGCGCCGGGGCTGGGCCGCACTAGGTTGCCTCTGCGGCCCGGGTGCACGGAAGCGCCCCCGGCAGTGTCGGCCTCGCGTTGGACGTCCCTTTCCCTTGGGAAGCGGCATCCTAGCGGATCCGGCGGTCGCAGCGATGCAACCAGATGGCGACGTGTGAGCGACCGGCCGGCCCGGCCGCGGCGCCTTTGCGAGACGGCGAACGCCCGACACATGAACATGAAACGGATGCGCGGCCGTGGCGGTCATCGCCATGGCGGCGGCGGTGGCGGCGGCGGTGGGTTCCGCCAGGGTGGCGGTGGCGGTGGCGGCGGTGGGGGCCACCAGCCCCTGAACCGTAACCACGTCTTCGACAGCAACGGCCCGGATATGCGCATGCGCGGCACCGCGCAGCAGCTGTTCGAAAAGTATCTCCAGCTCGGCCGCGACGCGACCGGCGCCGGCGACCGGGTGATGGCCGAGAGCTATTTCCAGCATGCGGAACACTATTTCCGCATCCTGGGCGCCATGAACCAGGCGCAGCAGCAGCAGGGCGGCCAGCACCACCAGCGCCGCTACCAGAATGGCCCGGAGCAGGAGGGCGGTGACGGCGGCGAACAGCCCGAGATGAACGGCCAGCCGAATGGCCACGGCTCGATCGAGGCCGAACTCGAAGCCGAACAGCGGGAGCGCGATCCGCGCGAGTGATGCGGTGGGGAGGGCGCTGCCCTCCCCGAACCCCACCCGCCACGAGCCGAGGGCTCCTGGACCTCGATCAGTTTTTTGGGGCGGAGAGGAAGGGGGCGTGTTGTGCCCTGCATCGCGGGCGCGCGCGTGATGCCCCCTCCCTCTCCGTCCCATAACTCACGGGTTCCAAGGGCCCACTGGCCCTTGGTGGGGTGGGTTCGGGAGGGGCAACGCCCCTCCCGTGCCGCGCTACGGCACTTCCAGCGCGTCCCCCACCGCCACGCGCCCGCCCTCCAGCACCGTCGCGTAGATGCCAAGGTCGGCGTGGCCGTACTGGTCCATCAGCCAGCGCGGCGGCTTCGCGTCGCGCTCGGCTGTGGCGGGGTTCACCTCGGTCGCCGCGCAGCGCTTGGTGCGGCGGAACACCCGAAGCCGCGCGCCGCCCAGCAGCACCTCCCGCCCCATCCAGTCGAGCTCCGCGAAAGGCGCGGCGCCGGAGAACAGGATGTTGGCACGGAACCGCAACGGGTCGAGCTCCATCCCCGCCCGCGCGCTAAGCTCCGCCACCGAGGCCAGCCCGATGAGCGAGACGGCCTTGTCCGGGATGTCGGTGAAGGCGTGGCCCGGCACTTCCGACAGGCGCAGCGCGCCGCGGGCCTCATCCCCGAGGAAGGCCGTGACCCACGCCGCCGCCGCCGCGCGCCCTGCGGGGTCGGAGAGGTCGGCCAGCACCGGCGCATGCCCCTCTGCCCTGAGAGAGAGGGTGTTGGTGCGCGCGTCATAGGCCGAGTGGATGGCAGCCGCCTTCGCATTCACCGCCAGGCACGCGAAATTGCGCTTCGGCAGCCATTTCGGGTCCGCCGGGTCGAAGGGGCTGTCGCCCTGCGCGAAGGCGAAGCGCCGGTCCAGCGGAATGCCCGCGCCGGGCGAAAGCTCCACCTCCTCCATCTGCTCCGGCGATAGACCCTTCACCGGGTAGCGGGTGATCCGTTCGACGCGCATGCGAACTCCCTTGAAACCCTCCGGCCGGGCATACCACTATTCCAGCCATAGGTGATCCTTCCGTTGCCCGATCGGGGACGGAAGGCCCTGGCGACCAAGGCCATGTCCGCTCAAGAGAGGGACCGAGGATGGATATCGAGAAGTTCACCGACCGCGCGCGCGGCTTCATCCAAGCTGCGCAGACCATCGCAATCCGCGATTACCACCAGCGCATCACGCCCGAACATCTGCTGAAGGCCCTGCTCGACGATGAGCAGGGCGCGGCCGCAGGCCTGATCCGCGCCGCCGGCGGCGATCCCGCGCGCGCGAAATCCGCTGTGGAGGCGGAGCTGGCGAAGCAGGCCAAGGTCTCGGGCGGCGGCGCGGGCCAGCCGCAGCTGACGCCGGAGCTTGTCCGCGCGCTCGATGCCGCGCAGCAGATCAGTCAGCGCGCAGGCGATGGCTTCGTTGCGCAGGACCGGCTGCTGCAGGGCCTTGCCGCTGGCGCCGGCACGCCGGCCGCCGGTGCGCTTCGGCTGGCCGGCCTGGATCAGGCGAAGCTCGACGCAGCCGTCGCCGAACTCCGCAAGGGCCGCACCGTGGACAGCAAGAGCGCGGAGGACCAGTTCGACGCGTTGAAGAAATACGCCCGCGACATCACCGATGCGGCGCGGAACGGCAAGCTCGACCCAGTGATCGGCCGCGACGAGGAGATCCGGCGCACCATTCAGGTGCTGGCCCGCCGTACCAAGAACAACCCCGTGCTGATCGGCGAGCCCGGCGTCGGCAAGACCGCGATCGTCGAAGGCCTGGCGCTGCGCATCGTCAAGGGCGACGTGCCGGAAGCGCTGAAGCAGAAGCGGGTGATGGCGCTCGACCTCGGCGCCATGGTGGCCGGCGCGAAGTATCGCGGCGAATTCGAAGAACGCCTGAAGGGCGTGCTGAAGGAGGTGGAGGAGGCCGCGGGCGACATCATCCTCTTCATCGACGAGATGCACACCCTCGTTGGCGCGGGCAAGGCCGATGGCGCGATGGACGCGTCGAACCTGATCAAGCCCGCGCTCGCGCGCGGTGAACTGCATTGCGTCGGCGCCACCACGCTCGACGAATACCGCAAGCATGTCGAAAAGGACGCGGCGCTCGCGCGGCGCTTCCAGCCGGTCTTCGTCGGTGAGCCCTCGGTCGCGGACACCATCTCCATCCTGCGCGGCATCAAGGAGAAGTACGAGCTCCACCACGGCGTGCGCATCGCCGATGGCGCGCTGGTGGCGGCCGCGACTCTGTCCAACCGCTACATCACCGACCGCTTCCTGCCCGACAAGGCGATCGACCTGGTGGATGAGGCCGCCAGCCGACTGCGCATGCAGGTGGACAGCAAGCCGGAGGAGCTGGACGCGGTGGACCGCGACCTCATGCGCCTCCGCATCGAGCGCGAGGCGCTGAAGAAGGAAGAGGACGCGGCCAGCCGCGACCGCCTGCAGAAGCTGGAGCGCGAACTGGCCGAGCTGGAGGAACGCTCGCGCGAGATGACCGCGCGCTGGGAGGCGGAGAAGGCGAAGGTCGTCTCCACCCAGAAGGCGAAGGAAGAACTCGACAAGGCCCGCACCGAGCTGGAGCTCGCGGAGCGCAAGGGCGACTTCGCCCGCGCGGGCGAGCTGAAATACGGCCTGATCCCGGGGATCGAGAAGCAGATCGCCTCGGCCGGCGATGGCGATGGCCGCCTGGTGAATGAGGCGGTGACGGAAGAAGGCATCGCCGCCGTGGTTAGCCGCTGGACCGGCATCCCGGTCGAGAAGATGCTGGAAGGCGAACGCGCGAAGCTGCTGCGCATGGAAGACGTGCTGCGCCAGCGCGTCGTCGGCCAGGAAGAAGCGCTGGAAGCTGTCTCCAAGGCGGTGCGCCGTGCGCGGGCGGGGCTGCAGGATCCCGGCCGCCCGATCGGCAGCTTCCTGTTCCTCGGCCCGACCGGCGTCGGCAAGACCGAGCTGGTGAAGACGCTGGCGAACTTCCTGTTCGACGATGAGCGCGCGATGACGCGCATCGACATGTCGGAATACATGGAGAAGCACTCGGTCGCGCGGCTGATCGGCGCGCCGCCGGGCTATGTCGGCTACGACGAAGGCGGCGCGCTGACGGAAGCCGTGCGCCGGCGGCCCTACCAGGTGCTGCTCTTCGACGAGGTCGAGAAGGCGCATGACGACGTCTTCAACGTGCTGCTGCAGGTGCTCGACGACGGGCGCCTGACGGATGGTCAGGGGCGGACGGTGGATTTCCGCAACACGATCATCGTGCTGACCTCGAACCTGGGGTCCACCGCGATCGCCGACCTGCCCGAGAGCGCGGATATCGAGCAGGCGCGACCGGCGGTGATGCGCGCCGTGCGCGACCGCTTCCGGCCAGAATTCCTGAACCGTCTGGATGAGATCGTACTGTTCCGCCGCCTCGCCCGTGGGGACATGGCGGCGATCGTGGACATCCAGCTGGGGCGCCTCAGGACGCTGCTGGCGGAGAAGCAGATCACGCTCGAGCTCGACGACAGCGCGCGGGAATGGCTGGCCGAGGCCGGCTACGACCCTGCCTATGGCGCGCGGCCCTTGAAGCGCGTCATCCAGCGGAGCCTGCAGGACCGGCTGGCGGGGCTGCTGCTGGAAGGCCGTGTGCGCGACGGGGAGCGGCTGACGGTCTCGGCCGGCCCCGACGGGCTGGAGCTCAGCCAAGCGGAGGCAGACTCGCGCGCCGCGGCATGACCGGGGCGGGATGATTCGGGGCAGGGAGCGTCAACCATGCAGAGTCGGATGGCTGGTATGACGTTCCCCCTGCGACATCGCGTTGACACATCCGCGGAGGGCCCGTAGAAGCCCGCTCACCGACGGACCCCACGGTCCTCCGGTTCGCCGAAAAGGCAGGGCTTGCAAGCAGCGGCTTAGGCCGCTATCTTCGTCGCCCTCGCCGCGGAATCGGCGGGATCCCATCACCGATAAGGTGGTGCCCCTGGTTGGGTGACTAGCCCGGGGTGAGGGTCTTGTTCTTTAAATCTGTGTATCTGCGAGGGAAGTAGTTAGGTCTGGCGTGCCTGATCTGGCTGACGGCGTGCGCTGAGGCGTGCGTAGTTGGTGGGAAGGGTGGCCGGACGGATAAGTTGGTGTTTTGTTG
>JBJOMW010000006.1:0-166906 GCA_046052145.1 Pseudomonadota bacterium | reverse complement strand
GGGCGATCGGCCGGCATGACACTGAGACAGGCGGCCCGTGGAGCCGTGGGCGAGAGGCAATGCGGTTACCGCGGAAGCGGGCGCGAGCCTTGTGTCCTGCCGGTCTTTCCTTATTCGTACCAAACCTCAGCGCGAAACGTCAATCCAGACTTCGTCCCAAAAGTTGTATGTGTTACTCCGCTTGCTACGGCGCCACCAAGCCAAGCCGCCCCCACGGCATCATGGACCAGCGCAGCTTCAACATGGGCCAGGGCGACGGCTCAGCGCCCGCTTCCCTACAGCATGCGAACGTAGCGCCCCGGCACCGCCTCGAGCGGCGGCAGCCGCCGCCCAGGCGCGCCCATCGGCGGTGGTGGGGCGCGCCCGGCAGAGCCGGCAGCCGCCAGGCAATCCGTAGAGCGGGGCCCTTGGCGAAGCCGCGATGGGTGCGGTCGCAAGAGTACACCGCCCTGCCCGCCATTGACGCGCGCGCGACTGAAGAAGGGCCGGCCCAAGAAAGAGGCGGTGCCCGTCAGCACCGGGTCGAGCCCGGCCTGCCACGCTCGTACGACTTTGGCAGACAGTGGTGAGCGTCGGCTGATGTCGGATTCCCGCGGCGGCCCCCGCCCGCTTCAGTCACAAGCATCGGGTGCTTGGATCAGCTCCGGCCTGAAGCGGCCCGTCCAAACCTGAATCCAACCTTACTGGATCGGCTCATACTGTCTGCAACAGCGCTCGGCAGGGTCCAGCGTCGTGAAGCCGGTGGCGCAGCGGACGATCAAGATCCATGGCACGGCGTCGCAGGTCGTGCTTGTCGCCTGCAGCGGCACCACTATGCCGGGCTCGCCCGTGACGGGCGGTCCTCCATCCGGCGGTGGGAATCGCGGCTCCTCCACCGTGGGCTCGACCGTCAGGGTGCCGTCCACGCGCACCAGGGTGTAGTTGGCCGCGCTGCCGCCCACCGGCGTGATCGGATAGGCCCCGGGCCGGCTGCCCGCTGTGGCGGGGCTGACCAGTTCGAGCCCGCGGATGACCCCCGGCGTGTCGCCCGCGACAAGGCCGGTGGTGCGCGAGGTGAAGACCGGGTTGGGCTGGCCCTGCAGGCGGCGCGCATCATCGGCCGTCACGATCAGCGTGGCAGGCGTGATCGTCGCGGTCCCGCTGCCGCCGGTCAGCGTGTAGTTGCTGGCGCTCGACCCGCCGAGCGTGAGGCCCGTGAGGGTCAGCGTCTGCTGGCCCGCCGCCACATTCGGGCTCGTCACGCTGCCCGCACCGGCCAGGCTCAACTCGTCGCTGCCGACCAGGTTGGTCACGCGCAGCACCGAGGCCACCATGTCGGTCGTGCCGTCATAGACGCGGCTACCCGCGAGCGTGACGGCGCGCGGCGTGACGGTCAGGGTGCCGGGGACATGGACGATGCGGTAGGTCCGGCCCTGCGGGCTGCTGGCCGCCGTGCCGCTCGCGGTCACCGCATAGGTGCCGACGTCGCTCCTCTCGGTTGCCGTGGTGATGATCGTGGCCGGCGTGCTGATCGTGTCGCCCCGGCGCAACCCGCGATGGTCGGCGACCAGCGTCGGGTTAGCGTCGCCGTAGGTGCGATCCATGTCGCGGGCGAAGGCCGCCGAGACGCTGGAGACGTTGTAGAGTTCTGGATAAAACGCGCTCCCGGCATTCGGGGGGTTCAGGTTGCCCTGCCCGACCTGATTGGGCGGCGCCCAGACATTGGCGAAGTCCCATCCCGCATAGATCGTACGGAAGGTGTTGATGTTCTGCATGTCCGCGGTGGTGCGGCCGGTGGCGCCAGTTGTGCTGCCCGAACCGACGCCGGGCCGTGCAACGTTAATGTCGGTGTTCCAGAGAGAGGCGCTGATCCCGCCGCTGTTCGCGCCAACAAGGCCGCCCACGTTCGTGGTGCCGGTCACGGCGCCGGTCGCGTAGGTCCGCGTGATAGTGCCGCTCTCCGGGTTGGCACCGACCAGCCCGCCGACGTCGGTGGTCCCGTTCACGGCGCCGGCCGCGTAGGCATCCGTGATCTCGCCGGAGTTCTGGCCGACCAACCCGCCCACCTTGTCGCCGGTCCCCGTCACGGTGGCTGCGGCGTAGGTCTGCGAGATCATGTAGGAGTTGATGCCCGCAAGCCCGCCAACGGAGCCTCGGCCCGTCACGGGGCTGGTGGCGTAGGCCCACATGATCGTGCCGCTGTTTTGGCCGACCAGACCGCCCACGCCGTCGCGGCCCGTTACCGATCCACCGACCAAGCCAGTATTGCTGATGGTGCTGCCGGTGCCGGTCACACCGAACAGGCCGACATAGTCTTGCGTCGGTCGGTTGATGGTGAGCCCGTTGATGACGCGCCCGGCGCCGTCCAGGCTGCCGGTGAAGCGTGCTGCATCGGTCCCCACCGGCACGAAGCCGCCAGCGCCCCAGATCCCAGGACTGGTTGCCACGGCCTTGGTGGCCGCGGCGTTGATGTCGTTGCGAAGTCGGTAGCTTCCGCCGAGGTCGGTTGCCATCAGCTGCAATTGGTTCACGTTGCGGATCGTCGCGACGCCATTGACAGGGTCCGGCAATTCACGGCGCAGGATCGGCCGCATGTCTTGGGCCTGGAACCAATCCCTTGCAAAGTCCCAGCCTGTGTAGCTCGCCTGGACCCGCGCCTGCGCCGTGGTCAGGGGGGTGGTGGCGCCAAGGATGCTAAAGTTTTTGGGTTCGTCGATCCCGGGAACAATGCTGCTGCCGATCGCAGCTTCACGCCCGCTAGTCTCCCGATCCCAGAAGGAGGAGCTGAAAACAACACTGTGACTGTTCTTGATTTCGCCGACCAAACCGCCCGCGCCCCGGTGAAAATCCGGATGCGGGTCGCTGGCCATCGTAACGCGGCCCGTAGCGTAGACTTGGGTGATTCTAGCGGGATTTGTAAAGCTTTCGACGGTAGGATCGCCGACGTCTGGTTCGATCATGCCGATCAGGCCGCCCGCGGAAGCGAGGGTACCGGTGGTATTAGTGGCCGTCACGGCGCCAAGAGCATAGGCTTGTTCGATGGTGCCGCTGGCTCCTGAACGCGAATTGCCTAGGCGGGCTCCTCCAACCAAACCGCCCACGCCGAAGCCGCTCCCCGTTACTGCACCGGTGGCGTAGGCCCTACGGATCGTGCCCCTAACCTGCAACCCGGCCAGACCGCCCACATTGTAACCGGCGACATTGCCTGTCGCGTAAACATCCTCAAGCAAGGCGTCACTCAAGGCCCCAACCAAACCGCCAGCTTGGCTGAACGTGGAGTTTGCCGACACCTGGCTGGTGGCGAAAGCGCGCTTGATCGTGCCAAGCACGAACGTCCCCGCAAGCGGCCCGACAAAGCTGCCGCCCACTACGCTGCCGCCGACGAGACCCAGATTCTGGATGGTCACGACGCCGCTGGATCCCCCGGCCAAGCCGAACAGGCCGACATGAGACGCCGTTGGTCGGTTGATGGTGAGCCCTGTGATGACATGGCCGTCGCCATCCAGGCTGCCGGTGAAGGGCGTCGCACTGGTCCCCACCGGCACGAAGCCGCCGACGCCCCAGATGCCGGGGCTGTTCGCCGCGGCGTTGGTGGGCGCTGCGTTGATGTCATTGCCGAGGCGATAGCTGGCGCCGAGGTTCGCCGCCATCAGTTGCAACTGGTTCAGGTTGCGGATCACGCGCACGTCACCCGTGCCGGGCTGCGCTGCCTCCCACCGGCCGATGGGGCGCATATCGCCGGCCTGGAACCAGTCGGCCGTGAAGTTCCACCCCGTATAGCCCCCCTGGCCCCGCGCCTGCGTCGTGCTCAGGCCGGTGGTACCGGTGGTGCTGCCAGCGCCGGCTGCGAGCGACCGCCCGGTGGTCTCCGTATCCCAGACGGAGGCCGTGATCGTGCCGGAGTTACGGCCAACCAGCCCGCCCCCTCCCGACGGCACGGCGCCGGTGGCGTAGGCCTGCGTGATCGTGCCGCTGTTTTGGCCGACCAGGCCGCCTGCGTTGCTCGCGCCCGATACAGCGCCGGTGGCGTAGGTCTGCGTGATCGTGCCGCTGTTTTGGCCGACCAGCCCGCCTGCGTTGCTCTCGCCCGACACAGTGCCGGTGGCGTAGGCCTGCGTGATCGTGCCGATGTTTTGGCCGACCAGCCCGCCGACGTCGTCGCGGCCCCTCACCGATCCACCGGCCAAGCCGATGCGCGTGATCGTACTGCCGCTGCCGCTGATGCCGAACAGCCCGACATCATCCTGCGTTGGCCGGTTGATGATGAGCCCGTTGATAACGTGCCCGCCGCCATCCAGGCTGCCGATGAAGGGCGTGGTCGAAGTCCCGATTGGTGAGAAGCCTGCGCCAGCGTTCCAGTTGGCGGTGCCGGCGGCGTCGATGTCGTTGGTCAGCTTGAAGTGGCCGTTGAGCAGGGTTGCCATGCCCTGCACGCCATAGATGTCGGTCAGCACCCAGGGGGTGCCGATGGTGCTGCCGTTGCCGCCGGTGGCACGCAGGAAGCTGGTGCCGTTGCCGCGGGTACCGCTGCCCAGTTGGAAATCGCCCGCCGTGAAGGCGGGCAGGGTCGCGCTGGTCTGCGCCCACTGGCCGTTGGTCAAGGTGAAGCGCCCCACCACGATGGCGCCCGTTGCGCCGATCGTCCCGCCCGCATCCAGCGTCAGCCCGCCCGCTGGCGCGGTGATGACGGCGTTGAGATTGATCGCGCTGTTCGCCTGCAGCGTCAGCGTCGTTGAACTCGTCCATCCCAGCGGCGCGGTGACGGTGATGTTGCCCGCCTGACTGCCCGGACTGCCCGCCAGCCCGGTCGAGACGATGACATTCGCCGTCGCCAGTGCATTCAGCAGCACCGTCGCGTTGATCACGCTGTCATTGGCATTCGGCGTGAAGCCCGGCGGTCCGCCGGTCGTCTGCGTCTCGGTCGAGATGGTGATGTTGTAGGGATCGAGCAGCAGCGTGCCCCAGGCACCGAGCGGTGCGCGCAGATCCGTCGTGCCGGTGTAGGCCAGCACCCCGCGCGAGGAGACTTCCGCCTGGCCGCCATCGCCGCCCTCAGCGCCGCCGCGTGCGTTGATCCGCCCGGCAAAATCGGTGCGGTTGTCCGACCACACCACCACATCGCCGCCATTGCCTCGCCGCGTCGCATCGGCGCGGATCGTCGTCGCCGCATCGGCCACAACCGTGCTCGCCCGCGGCAGCCCTTCGCCGCCCCGATAACCGCCGCCGATGCGGACCACGCCGCCGCCCGTCGCGCCGGAGACGTCGATCTCAGCGCCCGTCAGCACGATGTGCTCGCCAAGCAGATGCACCGTCCCGCCCGCGCCGCTGGTCCCGCGCGCGCTGATGGTGCCCTGCTGCAGCACTCGCGCCGCGCGCACGCGCACCGCGCCGCCACTGCTGCCATCGGCCGCGATCGTGCCGGTGTTGAGCACCGCATTGCCCGCCCGCACCGCAACCTTGCCGCCCGTGCCATCGGCGTTGCGCGCCTCGATCCGGCCCTCATGCACGACATTGCCGCCGCCGGTGCCCGCCCCGGCCGAGAGCCAGACGCGACCCTGGCGGGTCTCCGTGCCGGTGGCGCGGATCACGCCCCCGGTGTTGCCCGCCAGCGCATAGATGTTGCCGCCCGCCGCGCGGAGTTCCGCCTGCGCCGCCTCGATCCGCCCGGTGTTGGTGACATCGCCGGACGCGCCGCTCACGCGCACCATCCCGCGATGCCCCTCCGGCCCCTCGCGCAGCAGCACCTCGGTGCCGGCGGTGAGTGCGGCGGTGCCGCGCGGCGCGGTGATCGTGCCCTCGTTGCGCACGCTGCGCGAGATCAGGATCACATCGCCGCCGGTCGAGGAAATGCTGCCGAGGTTGCGCACCTCCGCATGCTCGGTGCTGCCACGAAAGACTAGCGTCCCGCCGGCCATGAAGGCGTCGTTGGCAATGTCGAGGGAGGAGGCTACGAAGCGCCCGCCGGTGACGACGACGCCCGACGATCCGATCACCACGCCCTGCGGGTTGACCAGATAGAGGCTGCCAGTGGCCCGCAGCGAGCCGAGGATCTGGGAGAGGTCGCCGCCGGTGACGCGGTTCAGCGTCGCGCCGGCGCCGTTCTGGACGGTGACGCTGGCGCCCTGCCCGATGTTGAAGCTGCGCCAGTCGATGATGCCGCGGGCGGAGGTCTGGGTGATGGTGAGCGCGTTGCCAGTAGCCGCGCCGATGCTGCCCTGGCCGGCCACGAACTGCCCGCCCTGCGGCAGCGCCGGCGCCTGGGCCAGCGCGAAGCCCGGCGCAACCAGCGCCGTGCAGGCGAGCAGCACCGCAAGCCGGCGGGTGCGCAGGGGCCTCAGGGGCGGAGCGCCGGGTCGGCCCTGCGGGCGGTGGTCCGCCGGCGGAGGGACAGGCGAGGCCAAATCAACCGATCCTCAACCAAGCCGCCCGAGACTGGCGGCGTTGCAAGGGCAGGACGCCAAGCCCCTTTTGGGCGATCGGTCAGGGCGACGCTGCGACCTGCGGAGCCGGGGGCGAGAGGCCATTCGGCTGCTGCGGGACCGCGCGGGCGCTGCTTGCCGCCTGCCGTTCTTTCCCTGTACGTACCAAACCAGGGCGGGAAGCGGCAAGTCTATTTATTGCGTCATGGTTGTAAGATCCGGCCGCCGTGGCGACGCCAACCGGTGCGCAGCGCCTCGCGCTACCAGGCGTAGCGCAGCTGCAGGGCGAAGCGGTGGGCGGTGGTGTCGTTGGAGACCGAGGCGTCCCAGTCGAGGTCGAGCCCAAGCCCGCCCCCTGCCACACCGCCCGGCCGCACCAGCTTCAGCGACGCGCCCAAGCCCAGCGCGTCCCGGTCCAGCCCCGGCGCGCGCCCCGCAAAGGGCACTCGCGCGCCGTCGAACACAAAGGCGCCCGAGACCGACGCCGCGTTGTCGCCGAACTCACGCTCCCAGCGGATGCGGCCCTCCGGCACCAGCGACAGCCCATCGCCGAGGCTCACTGTCTGCGACAGCCGCAGCCCCGGGCCCGCCTTCACCGAGGTGAAGCGTGCGCTGTCCACCTGCCGCGCCACGCCCTCATCCGTGCCGGTCTCGGCCAGGCCCGGACGCTCCGTCTGCACCGTGCGCAGGAACAGATGCGGCTGCCAGATCAGGCTCTGGCCCCAATAACCGGCGTAGCCGGCTTCCGTGTAGGCGCCGAACGCGGGGCTACGGAACTCGCCGCGCGCCGGCGCGCCGGCCAGTGTCACGCGGTTCAGCGTCCAGTCCTGCTCGCCATAGCCGAGGGTGACGTCGGCGTACCACAGCCCGCGCTCCAGGCTGCCGGTCGCGGCCGAGCCATAGACACCGCCCACCCAGCTCGACATCGAGCCGCTCGAAGGGGCGCCGCCGCCTGGGCCGGAAAAGCCGACATTGGCGCTCGACCCGCCGCCCCAGACCCCGACCAGACCGTAGCGGCCGATCCGCACATCGGCGCCCATCGCAAAGCCGCGATGCGAATGGTCGTAGCCATTCACGCCCCGCCCGCCATCCATCCGAGCGCGGCTGTAGAAGGGCCGGCCCCAGACGCCGGTGGTGCCGGTGAAGGCCGGGTCGAGCCCGGCCTGGCCCTCGCCCCAGCCGAAGTCGAAGCCCGGCAACGCGGCGAATTGGCCGGAGGCGGTATAGCGCAGGCTGTCATTCAGCCCCGCCGCGGCGAAGACGCCTCCCTGGGCCTGATCTGCCGTGCTGGGCGCGCCATCGCCGCGCACCGCCGCCGGCCCCCTCGGCGCCACCTGCCCGCGCAGGCGCTGCGCCCGCTGCGGCTGGTTCTCCAACATCTCCCCGAACAGTGCCGTCCCCAGCCGCGTCAACGCGCCGTATTCCAGCGGCATGCGCAGCGGCACCACAAGGACGACATCGTAGTCGTCCTGCCAGTATTCCGTGGTCAAGCGATCGATGGTGATCTCGATCTGCCCGTTGGGGAGCGTTGTCTCCGACGCCACCGTGTCGGTCACGGACGACCCGAGGAAGGCGCTCGCGGTCAGGGAGCGTTCCCGGCCGGGGGGCACGGCCACATCCGTCACCAAGGGTCGCCGGCCTACCAGGCGCTCCCGCTCATTCGCGCGCCGTTCGGTCCGTGGAATCACGCGGAGCCGCCCCAACAGCGCTTCACAACTCGCGCCCGCCGCCGGCGTGGTTGTGACCAACTCGCGCCCGAACTTCTGGCAGGCCAGCTCGAACATGGCGTCCGGGTTGTCGAGAAGCCCGCTCGCATTGAGCCAGAAACCTTCTTCGCCACTTGCGGTGCGACCCCAGAGCGTGATCTCCCTGAGTACGATAGAATTAACAGCACCCGCAGTGGAGGCGATTGCAATTGCATTGATATTCGTTACGCTAAGAGAAATAACGCCCATTGTATTATCTGACGCCTCTAAAGCTGGAAGACCCGCGTTAACTGCCGGAGGCAGCTCAATCCCATCAGTCATGACATTGATGATGAGCCGCCGCCCAGTGAAGGGATTGTCCAGGAGTCCAGTCGCATTGTTCGTCGTGGTCCCTACCTTGAAGTCGAAGGTCCCGACAGCGTACCCAGATGTGGGGTCTGGCTCCCGCGACAGGCCAGCCCCGGCGCGCCATATCGCCGGTCCCAGCGGCGAGAGACCGCCTATGGCGGCCGTCGCAAGCGCCGTGGGATTGCTCAGCGCCGTCGAGAAAGCCCGCGCCTGAGCCGTTGTTTCGATGACCTGCCATGGGGCGAATTGCAACATGGCGCCTCTCGTGCCCGCGGCATCGGAGCGGGAGCCGAAGCTGAAAGCGGAGATGGCGAGGGAGTTGATCCCTTGTTGCCGCAGAAACGGCACAAGGCGAGGGTCGTTGAACAAGCGCGCTTGTGCGGCAATGGCGCGAGTAACATCGTTACTCACGATCGACCCAGATGAGTCGAACACCAGCACCATCTCGGCATCGACTGCGGTCTGGGCGCTGGACGTTGCGGATCCGCCACAGATTGCCAGAGATGCCGTCGCCGCCAGAAGATATCGCCGCATCGTCGCACCGCCGATCAACTCATTTTGATTTAGATACGTTGATTCTTGCGGCATCGCAATAGATTCTGTCTCATCCCAGCCAGACGGCGTGTCGTGCCTGTCCCCTTGCGTCCGGCGATGCGCCGGCGCGCGGCCGCGTCCCTACGGCATGTGAACGTAGCGCCCCGGTGCTACCTCGAGCGGCGGCAGCCCTCGCTCCGGCGCGCCCATCGGCGGTGGCGATGCGCGCTGGCCCGCGCCGGCCGCCACCAGCCAATCCCGCCAGGCCGGCCACCAGGATCCCTCATGCCGCGGCGCGATGCTGGCCCAGCTGTCGGGGTCGAGGTAGCGCTGCCCATGCCGGCGCGTCATCAGCTGGAAGCCGCGGCCGGACGGCCCGCCCGGCTCGCTGACCACGCCCGCATTATGCCCGCCATCCACCAGCGCGAAGGTCACGTCGGTGTCGGCGAACAGCGCGACCTTGTAGACCGACCGCCACGGCGCGATGTGATCCCGCACCGTGCCGAGCGCGAAGATCGGCACGCGGATGTCGCGCAGCGCCACCACCCGCCCCTCCACCGCGAAGCGGCCCGCGGTCAGCCGGTTCTCCAGGAACAGGCCGCGCAGATACTCGCCCTGCATGCGGGCCGGCATGCGCGTCTGGTCCGCGTTCCAGGCCATGAGGTCGGTCATGCCGTCCGCCTCCCCCAGCACATAGCGGCGCAGCAGCCGCGGCCAGAACAGCTCGTTCGAGCGCAGCATCTGGAAGGCGCTGGCCATCTGATGCGTGTCGAGATAGCCCTGGTCCCACATCAGGTCTTCGAGCCAGCCGACCTGCTGCTCATCCGCGAGAAGCATCAGCTCCCCGGCATCGGCGAAGTCGGTCTGCGCGGCGAGCAGCGTGAGCGAGGCAAGTCGATCGTCATGGTCGCGCGCCATGGTCGCCGCCGCGATCGCGAGGATGGTGCCGCCGAGGCAATAGCCGCAGGCATGCACCTTGCGCCCCGGCAGGATCGCACCGACCGCATCGAGCGCCGCCATCACGCCGCGCCGGCGATAATCGTCGAGGCTGGTGTCGCGGTCGCGCTCATCCGGATTCTTCCAGGAGAGCATGAAGACCGTGTGGCCCTGCGCGACCAGCCAGCGCACCAGGGAATTGTGCGGGCTGAGGTCGAGCACATAGTACTTCATGATCCAGGCCGGCACGATCACCACCGGCTCTGCCAGCACGGTGTCGGTTGTCGGCGCGTATTGGATCAGCTCCATCAAATCGTTGCGGGCCACCACGCGGCCCGGCGTGACCGCGAGGTCCCGGCCGATGACGAAGGCCTCCGCACCCTCGGGCGGCTTGCCGGCAAGCTGACGGTCGCCATCATCGAGCCAATTGCGCAGCCCGCGCAGCAGATTGGCCCCGCCCTCGCGCAGCGTGCGCTCCAGGATGGTGGGGTTGAGGCCGGGCAGGTTGCTGGGCGCGCCGAGTGCCAGAAGCTGACGGATCAGGAAGCCGATCTGCTGCTCATGCCGGCGCGTCACGCCCGGCACCTGCCGCGCGGCCTCGGCCCACCAGGATTCGGTCAGCAGGCTCAGCTGCATCACCGCCTTGAACGGCCAGACGCCCCAGCCGCCATCGGCGAAGCGCCGGTCGCCCGGCTCCGGCGCAAGCGGCGGCGTCGCGGCAGGGTCGGCCGCGGACCGCGCGAGCCAGAGCGCGTAGCGCAATGTCAGCGCGTGCAGCTGCAGCGCCAGCGCCATCTGCTTGCCCGGTGCGCGCGAGAGATGGAACGCCCAATCGGCCCAGGGTGCGGCCAGGGCCATCGGCGAGAGCCCCTGGGTCGCGCGTGCTTGCGCGGCACGGATCGAGCGATCGAGAGTCGCGAAGCTCGGCAGCGGCGGTGGTGCATCGGCCACGGGCACGCCGCGCGGCGGCTCGGGCGGCACCTCGGCGCTGCTGGCGGAGCGGAGGCGGGCCGGTGCTTTGGCGCGCTTGCGGCGTGCCTGCTGGCGCGCCTTGCCGGCGGAGGACCCTGGACCTTGCCGCATCGCTCCCCCGACGGATCGCGCCGCTCCGCATCACGCCATGGCCACAGGTCGGGCGTCTGCCTTGGCGGAGGTGGAGCCGCGCATGCTCGATGCCACGTTCGGCGGTGTGCTGGCGTCAATGGCGCGTGATGCGATGCGGTGTGGGGCGCGCGACGTCGGCAAGCGTCGTCGCCGCAATAGAGGTGCGGCGCCGCACGTGCTATCGCGTTTGGTACGAACTAGGGAGTTCAGACATGGCTGCCGGCCCCACCCAGCCCCCTGCCCCGACGCGCACGCGTGCGCCTGAGGAAACGCGGCGCGACATCCTGGACGCGGCGGTCGCCGAATTCAGCGAGAAGGGCCTCGCCGGGGCGCGGGTGGACGACATCGCCGCCCGCACCCGCACGACCAAGCGCATGATCTACTACTATTTCGGCAGCAAGGAGCAACTCTACGCCGCCGTGCTGGAGCGCCTCTATGGCGGCATGCGCGACGCGGAGCGCGATCTCCGGCTGGAGGGGCTGCAGCCCGCCGAGGCGCTGCAACGGATCGTCGAGGTCACCTTCGACCACCACGCAGCTCACCCTGAATTCGTGCGCCTGGTGAGCACCGAGAACATCAATGAGGCGCGGATCGTCGCCGCATCACCCACCATCCGCACGCGCAATGCGACGATCATCGGCATGCTGGAGCCCATTCTGGAGCAGGGCATGCGAGAGGGCACGTTCCGCCCCGGCCTGGGCGCGCTCGACGTCCACATGCTGATCAACGGCTTCTGCTTCTACCGCGTGTCGAACCGGCACACGCTGCGGGCGATCTTCGGCCTCGATCTGGAATCGTCCGCCGTCATCGCCCGGCAACGCCGGATGATCTGCGACGTCGTGCTTCGCTACGTGGCGGCCTGAGGCCGCTGATTCCCAGCGCACGACGGTTTCACCTTCGTGCCCCTCAGACGCCGGGCGGGCCGCATCCGCGGCCCTTGGCTTCGCCGCATAAGCGGCGGCGGCCATTCGGCCGCTCGGCCCTCCGGGCCGCAAGTCAGAACTCTCTGCGGTTGGTATCAGGCCGCGCGCGCCGCCACGCCACTGGCCGACATCTCCGCGAAGTGGCGCAGCATGCGGGCCGCATCCGGCTCACGGCCCGTGAACAGCCGGAAGGCCCCGACGGCCTGGAACACCGCCATGCCGCCGCCATCGAGCGTCCGGCAGCCCAGGGCGCGCGCCGCGCGCAGCAGCTCGGTCTCCAGCGGGAAATAGACGATATCCGCGACCCAAAGCCGCTTGTGCAGCAGGGCGGCGGGCAATGGCATGCCAGGCAGCTTGGTCATGCCGACAGGCGTGCAATTCACCAACCCGTCCGCGCCGGCCACCGCGGCCGCGAGATCGGCGACCGCGACCGCCCGGCCCGCACCGAAGCGCGCATTGAGATCGGCGGCCAGCGCCTCGGCCCGCGCTGGATCGGTGTCGGCGATCGCAAGCTGGCCTGTCCCTTCGGCCAGCAAGGCCTGGGCCACCGCCGCCCCGGCACCACCGGCGCCGAGCTGCACCACCTGCGCGCGCGCCACGCCCGGCAGGCCGCGCCGGAACCCCTCGGCAAAGCCGGAGCAATCGGTGTTGTGCCCCACCCTGCGGCCGTCCCGGAGCACCACGGTGTTCACCGCCCCGAGCGCCGCGGCGTCAGGCGAGAGTTCGTCGAGATGCGCGATCACCGCCTGCTTGCAGGGGAAGGTGATGTTCACCCCAGCGAAGCCGAGCCGCGCCGCCGCTGTCAGCAGATCCGGCAGCGCCTCCGGGCCGAGCCGAAGGACATCGAGGTCGATCAGGCGATAGACCAGGCGCAGCCCCTGGGCCGCGCCCTCGCGCTCATGCAGCGCCGGGCTGCGCGATGCGCCGATCCCCTGGCCGATCAGCCCGGCCAGCACGGCCGGCGCCTCGTCCCAGCTCTTCATCCGGCACCTCCCTCGCCCGCCTCGGCTGCACCGCAGATCTGGTTGACTAGTGCGTTAACTAACCGGTACATACACGGCTCAGCGGATGGCGTCCACCATAAGCAGGCGCCCGCGCTGGACCCTTCAAAGGAGGAACCCGTCCATGTCCCTTGACCGTCGCAGCTTCGCGACCGGCGCGCTTGGCCTGCTGGCCGGCGGCGCCTTCGCCCGTTCCGCCGCCGCCCAGGGCGCGGATGCCGCCTATCCGGGCAACCGCCCGATCACCATCGTCGTCGCCTGGGCCGCTGGCGGCTCCACCGACTTCGTCGCGCGCGTCATGGCGCAGGCCCTTGGGCGCGAGCTCAACGGCAATTTCGTCGTGGACAACCGCCCCGGCGCCTCGGGCACCGTCGGCCACGCCTCTGTCGCCCGCGCGCGTCCGGACGGCACCACACTGCTGCTCGGCGTGAATTCCACCTACGCCATGTCGCGTCACCTTTTCCCGAACCGCGGCTATGACGACGACACCGCCTTCGTGGGCATCGGGCGCATCGCCGTCTCGCCGATCTTCCTCTGCGTGAACCCGACCATCGGTGTGAACGACATCCCCGGCCTGATCGCGCGCGCGCGCTCCATGCCGGGGCGGATGTCCTACGCCTCCTCCGGCGCTGGGTCTTCGGCGCATCTCGCGACGGAGCTGTTCCTGCGCGCGGCCGACATCCGGATCGAGAACGTCACCTATCGCGGCGGCGCGCCGGCGGTGCAGGCGCTGATCACCAACGAAGTGCAGGTTGCGATGGTGGATGGCGTGACCGCGCTGCCGCTGATGCAGTCCGGCCAGATCCGCGCGATCGGCGTCTCCACGCCGAACCGCAACCCGCTGGCGCCGACCGTGCCGACCATCGCCGAAAGCGGCTTCCCCGGCTTCGAGGCAACCAGCAACTTCGCCCTCCTCGCCCCGGCCGGCACGCCCGCGCCGATCATCGCGCGCCTCGCGGCCGCGAAGGATGCGGTGCTGCGGAACGAGGAAGTGCTGGCGCGGCTCCGCCAGAGCTCGATCTTCCCCACCCCCGGCACGCCGGAGCAGTGGCCGGCCTATTTCCGCGCCGAGAGCGCGAAGTGGGGCGAGCTGATCCGCGTGCGCGGCATCACCGCGGAGTGACCCTTCGGGGGCGGCGGCGCCGTGCCGCCGCCGCCCCTACCCCGCCCTTGCGGGCGCCCGCCGAAGACTTGGACATCCGCCTGCCGGGCGAGAACGAGACCCTCTTCCTCGACGTCTGACGGAGGTATCGTGGCCGCGCCGAACCGCCTGCCGAAATCGATCGCGACCGTCTGCCTCTCGGGCTCCCTGCCCGACAAGCTGGAAGCCGCCGCCGCGGCGGGCTTTGCCGGGATCGAGATCTTCGAGAACGACCTTCTGACCTTCGACGGCACGCCGGCCGAGGTGCGGCGGATGTGCGAGGAACTCGGCCTGGTCATCACGCTGTTCCAGCCCTTCCGCGACTTCGAGGCGATGCCGGAGCCGCAGCGGGCGCGAAACCTCGACCGCGCCGAGCGCAAATTCGACACGATGCAGGCGCTCGGCACCGACCTGCTGCTGGTCTGTTCCAATGTGCAGCCCGCAGCGCTCGACGACCCCGCGCGCGCCGCCGCGGATCTGCGCGAGATGGCCGAGCGCGCCGCCCGGCGCGGGCTCCGCCTGTGCTACGAGGCGCTGGCCTGGGGGCGGCATGTCAATCGCTGGCGGCAGGCGTGGGACATCGTGCGCCAGGCCGATCACCCGGCGCTCGGCCTCTGCCTCGACAGCTTCCACACGCTGTCGCTCGGCGATGATCTTGGTGCGCTGGCGGGCACGGTGCCGCCGGAGAAGATCTTCTTCCTCCAGCTAGCAGATGCGCCGAAGCTTTCGATGGATGTGCTGTCCTGGAGCCGCCACCACCGCCTGTTTCCCGGCCAAGGCGAGCTGCCGGTCGCGCGCTTCCTCCAGGATCTGCTCGCCACGGGCTGGTCGGGCCCGCTCTCGCTTGAGGTCTTCAACGACGAGTTCCGTGCCGCGCCTTCGCGCCGCATCGCGCGCGACGGCTTGCGCAGCCTGGTCTGGCTGGAGGAGCAGGTCGGGATCGCGCCGCTGCCAGAGCTGCCGGTTCTGTCGGGCATCGAGTTCGTCGAATTCGCGGTGGATGGCGGCGCGCGGGAGGAACTCGGCCGTCTCCTCGGCAGCCTCGGCTTCCGCCGCGCCGGGCTGCACCGATCGAAGGATGTGGAGCTCTGGCGCAATGGTGCCGCCAACCTTGTCCTGAACGCTGAGCCCGACAGCGCGGCCTCGGAGCGCTTCGAACAGATCGGCCCTTCGGTCTGCGCCATGGCGTTCCGCGTGGACGATCCGGCCCGCGCCGTCGCGCGCGCCGAGGCCCTTTCCTTCCCCGTCTGGAGGGAACGCGTCGGTGCAGGCGAGCGGCATATCCCCGCAGTGCGCGCGCCCGACGGCACGCTGGTCTATCTCGTCGAAGATACGAGCACTGGCACGCGCCCGATCTGGGAAGATGATTTCCGCCTGGAGCCGGGCGAGGACAGCGCCGCACCGCTACTCGGCGTTGACCACGCCGCGCAGGCAGTCGCGCCGGGCATGATGGATAGCTTCGTGCTGTTCTACCGCGCGCTGTTCGGCCTCGTGCCCGACGCGCTGTGGGAGCTTCCCGATCCCTATGGCCTGGTTCGTTCGCGTGCCTTCGTGGCGCCGAATGGCAGCGTCCGCCTGCCGCTCAATGTCTCGGAGAGCACGCGCACAAGCACCGGGCGCTTCGTCTCCTCGCTCGCTGGCGCGGGCGTGCACCACATCGCCTTCGCCACTGCGGACGCGACGGCCACGGTGGAGGCTGCCGCCGCGCGCCAGGCACCGCTCCTCGATATCCCCGAGAACTACTACGAGGACCTCGCCGCGCGCTTCGGGCTGGAGGATGCCGAACTGGAGGAGCTCAGGCAGCGTCACCTGCTCTTTGACCAAGATCCTGCCGGTGGCGTTTTCCGCCACGCCTACACGCGGCAATTCCGCGACGGTGTCTTCCTGGAGATCGCCGAGCGCACGGGCGACTACGCGGGCTTCGGCGCGGCAAACGCGCCCGTCCGCATGGCGGCACACCGCCGTTCCCGGCCGCAGGCGGAGTGATACGCGGCGCACACAGCGCCGGCTCATCGGCTTGGTGTAACGCGGGCGGGATTGATTCATCTGCGCGCATGGCTTCTTGGAGCGGACCATGCAGCAGCGATGGTTCGGTACGCCGTACCGCCGGCTGGTGCGTGAGAGGCTGCCGCACACCGCGGACGATCCACGTCTGGCGTGGCGCCTACCAGCGCTACCTTGCGAGCGGCACCGGCATTCCAATGGTCACAAAGACACCACCGAGCCAGCGCTGTCAGGGCACCCCCTTGGAGCAAACACAGACGAATTCGCGCTGAAGACGGTATAGTGTCTCAGTCCGGTATCCCCGCGATGCGCTCGGCAAGCTGGCGCTTCAGGATCTTGCCCGAGCTGTTGCGTGGCAGATCGTCCACCACGACGATCTGCCGTGGCCATTTCGGCCGCGGCAGCCGCTCCCGCGCAAAGTGAAGCAGCGTGTCCACGCCAACGGGCTGCGACAGGCGGACGAAAGCAGCGATCTCCTCGCCGAACTCCGCGGAGGGAACACCAACCACGGCGCTTTCAGCGACGGCCGGATGCGCATTCAAGGCGGCCTCGATATCCGCAGGATAGATGTTGATGCCGGCGCGGATGATCATGTCCTTCTGGCGGCCGCGCAGCGTGACGTAGCCTTCGGCATCGAGCGATGCGAGATCGCCCGGGTAGAACCAGCCATGGCGGAACGCCTCGGAGGATGCTTCCGGATCGCGGTGATAGGTGGTGGCGCAGCCAGGACCACGGTAGCGCAGTAGCCCAACCTCGCCTGACCCCAAGGGGCGATCCGCGGCGTCCACCACCTCGACGTCAACACCGAAGACGGGGCGGCCCACGGAGGTGGAGCGTGTCTCGAGATCCTCCGGCGTCAGCAGCGATACGCCGCCACCTTCGGTCGAGGCGTAGTATTCGAAGAAACGCGCGCAGAGCCTGTCGCGGATTTCGACCCGCTCCTCGGGCGAGAGCGGTGCGCCGGAGGACAGCAGCAGGTTCAGCGCGCGCAGCGGTGCCAGCTCGGAATCGTCCAGCGCCAAAAGACGCCGCAGCTGCGTCGGCACCAGGAACAGACTGGTCGCATGCTGCGTTGCGAGGCAGGCGAGGAGCTCCGACGGCTCCCATGGCGGCGGCAGCATGATCACCGTCCCGCCGGAGAACAGCACCGACATCGCGAAGGTGCGTCCACCGCCGAAATAGAGCGGCGTCGCGCAGATGAAGCGGTCCTGGCCATTCAGGCCGAGGTTGATCCAGTGCGTGCGGAAGCGCGCGAGGAAATGCGCATGCGTGATCAGCGGACCCTTGGGGCGCCCGGTGGTGCCCGATGAAAGGGACAGCACGAAGGGCGCGGCGTCGTCATGGCCGAAGGCGATCTCGGCCGCGGCTAGGTCTGTTGCCTCCTCCGGGATTGCGCAGCGGCAATCCGGAATGGGCGTCGCATCGGGTTCGACCAGGACCAGGGATGCGCCGAAATGCAGCGCGACATTCCGCTGCTCGGCCAGCGTCCAGCGCACATCGAGCGGCAGGATCGCGCGCCCGGCCCGCGCCAGCGCATAGAGCACGGCCACATGCTGCGCCGTGTCGCGCAGGCACACGCCGACCGGCTGGTCCTCCGGCAGGCGGAGCCCAACGATCCAGGCGGCGATCCGTCGCACCCAGGCGGCGAGCTCAGCATGGGTGGTGACGCGGTTGCCCTCGATCAGCGCCGGATGTGTCGGGCGCGACTTGGCGTGCCCGTCGAGGGCATCGGCCAGGTTCAAGCACCGCCCCCGTCCAGCTTGTAGATGCGCAGCGCGTTGGTGCGCAGGAACTTCTCGCGCACCGGCTCCGGCAGCCCCAGCGCCTCGATCTCCGCCATGGTGCGGCCGAAGTCGAGCACCGGGAAATCGGTGCCGAAGATGACCTTGTCCTGCCCGTAGCTGCGAATGTAGTGCACGAAGGATTCCGGCCAGTAACGCGGGCTGTGCGCGTCGGAGCCGATGAAGACATTGGCATGCTTCCACGCCATGGCGATCATCTCATCGGTCCAGGGAATGCCGACATGGATGCCGATGATCCGCAGCTCGGGGAAGTCGCAGGCGACGGCATCGAGTGCGATCGGCCGGCCGACTGAGCGCAGCGGGTAGCTCGGATCATAGACCATGGACTGCCCGACCTGCAGCTGCACCGGCACGTCGAGCTCCGCGCATTTCGCGTAGAACGGATACCATTTGGCGTGGTCGGGTGAGAGTTCGTACCAGTGCGGATAGAAATGCGCGCCGATGAAGCCGTATTCCGTCACCGCGCGCTGCAATTCCCGCACACCGCGCATGCCCTCTGTCGGGTCCAGCCCCGCCAGGCCGAAGAAGCGATCGGGGTGCGCCTGCACGGCATCGGCGACCAGGCGATAGTCAACATGGTAGCAGGCCGGATGACCCAGCCTGCCGACCTTGGCGGCGATCAGGAATGCCTTCTCGATCCCCGCGGCATCCATCCGCGCGATCATGTCCTTGAGGCTCATGCCCTCGAAGATCTCGCGCTTCACGCGCATCTTGCTCGTGTAGAAGCCGGTGCGGTCCGGCCGCCCGGCCAGGGCCTCCGGCGTCCAGATATTCACCACCGCATCTATGGCCCGGATGCCCATCACGTCACGTTCCTTGCTGCCAGCCCGAGATCGCGCGCGATGCTGTCACGCAGGACCTCGTTCGCGCCTTCGCCGAAGGTATAAAGCCGCGAGTCGCGCCACAGGCGCTGCATGTCGCTGCCGGCGGCATAGCCAGCGCTCGCCATGATCTGCATGCCCGCATCGGTGACGTCGCGCAGCGTCTCGGTGGCGACGATCTTCGCCTGCGCCGCCTCACGCCGGCAGGGCGCACCCGCCGAGATCAGACGCGCCAGATGCGCGACAAGCAGCCGGGAGAGATCGACGCGCGTCCGCAGATCGGCCAGCCGGTGCGCCACGCTCTGGAACTGGCCGATCGGCTGGCCGAACTGAATCCGGTTCCGCGCATGGTCCAGCGCCAGTTGCAACGCGGCCTCGGCCGCGCCGGTCACCGTCGCAGCCATGGAGGCGCGGGAGAAATGCAAGGTCGACATCAGCTGGGCGAAGCCGCGCCCTTCCTCACCCAGCAGGGCGTCATCCCCCACCTCGACCTCGTCCAGGCCGATATCGAAGGACGGCATGCAGTTGTTGCCGATCTTCGGCAGCGGCGTCATGGCGATCCCGGGCGCATCGGTCGGCACCAGGAACAGCGAGATGCCGCGATGCCCCTCGCGCTCGGGGCCAGTGCGGGCGGGCAGGATCAGCCAGCGCGCGCCCTTGGCGTCGCTGATCCAGCTCTTCCGACCGCTGATACGCCAGCCGCCAGCGTGCCGCACGGCGCGCGTCCGGAGCGCGGCCGCATCGCTGCCGGCCTGCGGCTCGGTCAAGGCAAGGGCGCAGAAGGCCTCGCCTGCCATCAGCAGCGGCAGCAATTCGCGGCGCCGGCGTTCACCGCCATAGGCGAGCACGGACATGATCCCGAAGCCGACAACGCGATTGAAGATGGAGGCGGCCATATAGGCATGGCGGCCCAGCCGTTCCTGCACCAGCGCGACGGTGTGCCAATCCGCGCCAAGCCCGCCCTCTGCCACCGGAACAGCCAGCGCAAAGAGCCCGGCCCGGCCCATCTCGGGCAGCAAATCATAGGGCGGCACATGCTGCGCGTCGCGGCGGCGGATCTCCTCGGGCGGCAAGGCACGCGCGAGGAACGTCTCAACGGAGGCGAGGATCTGCGCCTGCTCTGCGGTCACGGGGCCCAGCATCGCGCGCGTCATACCCTCGGGCGGGCGGAGGCGTGCCAGGGAATAAGCCGCCTCCGCAGCGCGCCGATCAGGAAGTAGAAGGTGAAGCCCAGCAGCGACATGTGGATCAGCACGGCGAACATCTGATCCGTCTCGAAGGCATTCAGCCGCGCGATCAGCAGATGCCCAAGGCCCGAGCTGCCGCCGAGATACTCGCCGACAATGGCGCCGATGATCGCGAGCACGATGCCGACCTCAAGCCCGGTGATGATGTAGGGCAGCGCCGAAGGCAGCTCCAACCGGCGAAACACCTGCCAGCGGGTCGCGTTCAGCGACACCATGACGTCGCGGTGGCCCTCCTCGATCGACTTCACACCGAGCGCGGTGTTGGTCAGGATGGGGAAGAAGGACAGCACGGCGGCGACGATCACCTTCGAGGTGATGCCGAAGCCGAACCACAGGACGAAAAGCGGGACCAGCGCCACCTTCGGGATGACCTGCGTGGCGACGATAAAGGGGTTGAGCGTCAGTTCCAGCCAGCGCGCCCGCGCGATCAGCACGCCAAGCACGATGCCGATGGTCGCGGCATAGGCGAAGCCCGTCAGCGTCGCGTAGACCGTCATCCAGGTGTGGTGCCAGGCGCGGCGGTCGCCGAGCATCTCGATCCAGGCATGCCACACCGCACCAGGGCGCGGCAGAATGAGCGGCGAGACACCGGCCATCCGCACATAGCTGTCCCAGATCAGGATCAGCGTCCCGACGAGCAGCGGCGTCGTGATCCAGGGCAGCGCCGCTTCGCTCGGAAATCGACGACGCTTGACGGGGCCAGGGGATGCGGCCTCCGGGCCGCGCGCTGCAGCGGGCATGGCGGGGGCGGTCCTAGCTGATCTCATTGAGGCGCTGGCGCAGGCGGCGCACGATGGCCTGGAATTCCGGCGTGGATTGCAGGTCCGGCGTCCGCGCCCGCGGGAAGGGCACTTGTTCGATGCAGTCGATGCGGCCGGGACGGGGTGAGAGCAGCACCACGCGATCCGCGAGGAAGACCGCCTCAACGATCGAATGCGTCACCAGCACGACCGTCTTGCCTGTCGCCATCCAGATGCGCTGCAGTTCGAGGTTCATCGCTTCCCGCGTCATCGCGTCGAGCGCGCCGAAGGGCTCGTCCATCAGCAGGATGCGCGGGTCGTAGGAGAGCGCCCGCGCGATCGCCGCGCGCTGGCGCATCCCGCCCGACAATTCGCGCGGCCAGCGCTTGCCGAAACCCTCGATGCCTACCAGTCGCGTCAACGCCGCCGCGCGCTGAAGCCGCTCGGCGCGCCCCACGCCCTTCAATTCCAGGGGCAGCGCGATGTTCTCGTCGATGGACAGCCAGGGGAACAGGTTTGCATCCTGGAAGACGATGCCGAGGTCGGAGAGCACCTGCGCCTGGCGCTGCCCGCCGCGCCAGAGGCTCTGGCCCTCGATCGCAATTTCGCCCGCGGTTGGCGGCATCAGGCCACCGATCATCCGCAGCATCGTCGTCTTGCCGCAGCCGGAAGGGCCGAGCAGCACCACGAATTCGCCCGGCGCGACGGCCAGGTCGGTCGGGGCCAGCGCGTGCACCAGCCCGTCCTGGGTGGCGTAGCGTTTCTCGACGCCGGTGAAGGCGATGGCGGGCTGGGCCATCACGGCCATCCTGTCTTCTGCGGCCAGGCCGCGCTCGGTTGCAGCATGGTCACGCGAATCTGCCATGCTGTCCATCCGCGCGCCGTTGCTCCGCAGCACCGCGGCCTCAGCCCAGCGGGAACTCCGCCATGCCCGCTGCGATCGCGTCCGCTGCCGCGCCCGTCTCGATCACGCGCGCGAAGCCGAAGGCCATGGCCGACAGCGACGCGGCATGGCGGGCAGCATCGAAATCCGCGACGGCATCGCGCAGGACGAAGGTGCGGATATCCCGCTGGGCGGCGTCGCGGACGCTGGATTCGACGCACATGGAGGTGGTGACGCCGCCAACCATCAGCGCGCGGATACCCCTCGCCGCCAGCAGCATGTCGAGCGATGTGCCGAAGAAGGCAGAATAGCGCGGCTTGTCGAGAACGAAGTCACCTGGCTCCACGCCGGCCTCGGCGGGGATCTCGATATCCGCCGTCCCACGCGCCAGGGCGCCGATCTGGCCAAGACGCGGCCGCAACTCGGTGGTCAGGAGCCCTGCATCGGCATGATCGGGGCGTAGCACATGGCGCGTCCAGATCACCGGCATCCCGGCGTCGCGTGCGATCCGGGCCAGCGCGTAGCACTGCCGCGCGGCGGCGGCACAGTCCGAAACGTCCCTGCCCTGCGCCGCGACGAAGCCTTCCGGGTGCAGGAAGCCGCGCTGGAGATCGACCAGCAGCAGCGCCGCTTCTGACCGCCGGAAACGCATCAGGCGAGCGCGCGGTTCACGAACTCGTTCGTATAGAGCGCGTCCGCCCGGCCACCGGCAGGCGTAAAGCCCGCCGCCGCCATCAGATCGTAGCCGCGCTGCCAGCGCTCCGGCACGTTGCGCAGCAGGTTCTCCCGCCCAGCGGTCAGCCAGAACTGCATCTCGTTGCGCAGGATCGCCGGTGCCAGGGCGGCATTGCGCATTTCCGCAATCTCGAAGCCGCGCAGATTGGCCATGGTGCGGGACAGGTCGGTGTCGGCCAGCATGTCATCCAGCGAGCGCTTCACCGCGCGGAGGAAGCGCACCACCATATCGCCATTCTGCGCGACGCTCGACCGGCGGGCGATGTAGCACTGACCGGGGATGGGTGCGACGTCGTCGGTGTTCCAGGAGACATGCGGCGTATTGGCCGCCTGCAACGCCACCGGCACGCCGGCCGAGACGATGTAGGCATCAAGGCGCCCCTGCTCGATCAGCTGCATGCCGGCGGGGGAGTTCGGCGCCGTCTGGCGGGCGACACGCGCCCGATCCACGCCGCGGGCCTGCAGCATGGTGTCCAGCACGATCTCGGTCGCGCCGCCGACGGAGAGGATGCCGATGGTCTTGCCCGCCATATCCGCCGGGCTGCGGACCGGGCGGTTGGGGTGGCTGATGACGTAGAAGGGCGATCCCTGGCTGATCGTCGCCACCGCGATCAGCTCGTCCCCGCCGGGCCTGGAGGAGGCACGGATATGGTCGCCGACGCCGGTCCGCGACAGCAGCGCGCCGCCGCCAACGATCTGCTGCACGGCCATGGCGGAACCGCGGCCCTGCTCGATCGTGACGTTCAGGCCTTCCCGCTCGAAGTAGCCGCCGCCCCTCGCATTCAGCACATCCACGAAAGCCAGGATGTGGGCGAAGGGCGTGACGAAGGTCATCGCGCGCGGCTGCTGCGCCCAGGCATCGCGCAACGTGATGGCGGTGATGGCGCCGCCGCCCATGGCAAGGAGGCTGCGGCGTGTGGCGGATGAATCGGACAAGGCAACCTCCTCAGCGAGCGCGTGGCAAGGGTGAGCCTGCCAGGCGCACCCCGTCAATCATGCGAAGCAGCATCCGCGAGCGGCCTTTCCCCCGCGCTATTCGCGGATGTTGAGGCTACGGACCAGCGGCACCCAGGTCGCGTTTTCCTCGCGGACGTAAGCGGCGAAGCGATCGGGCGTCCAGCCGCGCATGGCGGGCGTGCCCATCTCCTCGAAACGGCGAGAGATGGTCGGGTCGGACAGCGCCTGCTCCACCGCCGCCGCCATCCGGTCCACGATGGGACGGGGCAGGCCGGCGGGTCCGAAGAAGCCGTACCAGGAATAGGCCTTGTAGTCGGGCAGGCCGGCTTCGCGTGCCGTCGGGACATCGGGGATCAGCGAGGATCGCTCATCGGTCGCGGTGAACAGGATTCGCGCGGTGCCGGCATCGTGGAAGGGCTTCAGCAGCGAGGGGATGTCGCAGCAGTAGTGAATCTCCCCCGACTGCAACGCGGCAAAGACCTGACCACCGCCGCGATAGGGCACGTGTTCCACCTGCGCGCCGGCCTTGATGGCGAAGGTCGCGGCCGCGATGTGGCCCGAACTGCCGACGCCGGAGGAGCCGAACTGGAACCTCCCCGGATTGGCGCGCAGCAGGGCCGCGAAATCCTGCCCCGTCCGGGCATCAATGCCCCTGGTGGTCACGCCAAGGCAAATCGGCACGAAGACGGTCGGCGCGATCGGCGTGAGATCGCGGATCGGGTCAAAGGGCATCGGCGTCGGAAGCCCAGGGGAGAGCCCGATGGGCGAGAGGGTGGTGAGCACCAGCACATCGCCATTCGGCGGCAACTTGGCCACATAATCCGTGCCGACCACGCCGCCGGCGCCGGCCCGGTTCTCCACCACCACCGGCTGGCCGAGGATCTCCTGCAGCCGCGGGGCTAGGATGCGAGTCGTCACATCCGTCCCGCCGCCGCCACCAAACGGGATGACGATCCGAAGCGGCCGGGTCGGCCAGGTACCCTGACCCAAGGCCGGACTGGCCAGTGTGGCCGCGGTGGCGGCCAGCAGAGTCCGGCGTGGAATGGCAAAGCGCGTCATCGCGTATCTCCCCCCAAATCGTTGCAGGCCGCGAAGCCGGGCGACCTCACGCTGCGTGCTCCTTGCACCAGCGCGCCAACTGTTCATGCGTGCAGAACCAGCAGCTGCCGCGCGCCTTCATGTGCTGGATCAGGCGGTCCAGCAGGGGGAGGCGGCTTCGGTGGCCGATATGGTGCGGGTGCATGGTCAGCAGGAACACGCCGCCCTCCTCCCACGCGCCGTCGAACTCCCCGCGGAAGATCTCCTCCACCGCCGATGGCGGCGTGTAGGGGCGCAGCGCCGAGAAGCGATGCATGTTGAAATAGACGGCGTCGTCGCGGATCCATTCGGGCGGCAATTCGACGATGCCGGTCGGCTCGCCATCAGCGGTCAGCTCGTACGGATCATCGTCGCCCATCAGGGAACTGTCGTAGAGTAGCCCCATCTCGCGGATGATGCGCATCGTGTTGACCGAGAAATCCCAGCTCGCTGTCCGCATCCCGACCGGTGCGCGCCCGGCCAGCCGTGTCAGCACCTCGGCGGCGCGCAGATTGACCGAACGCTCCGCCTCATAGTCCAGGTCTGTGTTCTTCTCATGGATCCAGGAATGCAGGCCGATCTCATGGCCGTCCTGCGCCACCGCCCGCACCTCATCCTCGTGCAGCAAGGCAGAGACGCCGGGGTAGAAGAAGGTCGCGGGGATGGAGTGCCGCGCCAAAAGTGCGCGGATGCGCGGCACGCCCTGGCGTGCGCCGTACTGGCCCTGGCTGATGCGCATCGGGCTGGGGTCGCCGTCGCGCAGCGGGATGGTTTCGTGATCCGCGTCGAAGGACAGCGTGACGGCGCAGCGCGCGCCGCCCGGCCAATGGGTCGGCTTCAGGCTGCGGCCGGCGCGGGCGCGCTCGACCATGCCGCGCCACGTCGCTTCGGGCCATTCCCAGGGGCGGGTCGGGTCAGACATGGTATTGGAATCCATCCACCACGAAATGCTGGCCGGTGATGAAGCAGGGCTCGGAGGTCGCGAGGAAGAGCACGACCTGCGCCACGTCATCCACCGAACCAACCCGGCCCAGCGCGATCCCTTCCCGCGCCAGCGCATCCCCGCGCTGGATGATAACGGGGTTCTTCGCCAGCTCCGTCTTGATCAGGCCGGGGCAGATCGCATTGACCAGGATGTCCGGCCCAAGCTCCTTCGCCAGGGCGCGCGTCATGCCAAGGATGCCGGCCTTGGCGCTGGCATAGGCGAAGCGGCTGACCGCGGCCGTGACCCCGCCGGACAGCGCATTGAGCGACGACATCGAGGCGATGCGCCCGCCGCCTTGGGCGCGCATCTGGGGCACGACGGCCTGGATATAGTTGAAGCAGCTCTTGAGATTGAGGGCGATGCTGCCGTCGAACTCGGCCTCGGTGATCTCCAGGATGCCCTTGGGCTGCGCGCGGCCGGCATTGTTCAGCAGGAAATCGACTCGGCCGAACTGCGCCACGACCTCCTGCACCACCTGCTTCGCGCGGGCGTGATCGGCGACATCGGCCTCCAGGCATAGAACGCGGCGGCCAAGCGAGCGGATTTCCGCGGCCGTGATCTCCATCTCGGGCACCAGGATATCGACCAGGGCGATATCGAACCCGGCGCGCGCCAGCGCGCGTGCGCAGCCCCGGCCAATTCCCCGCCCGCCACCGGTGACGAGCGCAACGCGCGATGCTGCTGACGTGTCTTCCATGGAGGCATGAGAGACAGCTTGAGGCCGTACGGCAATATGGATTACGTCCACATTTATGAACCACGAGGTCAAATCCGCCGTCCGCACGCTGGAGATCCTCGAATTCCTCGGCGCGGCCCTGGAGCCCGTTTCGCTCAAGGACATCGCGGTGACGCTCGGCTATCCGAAAAGCAGCGCGCATGCCCTGACGCAGACCCTGGTCGGGCGGGGCTACCTGCTGCAGGAGGGGGAGCGCTACGTCATCGCCGACGACATCCGGGCGGGCTTCACCGGCCAGTCCCGGCACGCTGTGCTGGTCCGCCTTGCTCAACCCGTGATGGACGAGTTGCGGCGGCGCGTCGGAGAAACGGTGCTGCTCGGCGTACTCACTCCGCGCGGCGATGTCCGCACCCTCGCCAAGAGCGTCAGCGACAATCCGGTGCGCTTCGACAAGGATCTCGACCGCACCAGTGTCGCGCATTGCACCGCGATGGGGCGTGTGTTGCTGGCCTTTTCCGATGACAAGGCCCGGGAGGCGCACCTTGCGCGGAGCCCGTTGGCCGCTTGCACGCCCCGGACCGTGACGGACCAGAAGCGTCTGCAGGTCATCCTGCGCCAGGTCCGTGCGGGCGGCATCGCCTTCAGCGAGGATGAGCACGTCCTCGGCTCGACCGGTATCGCCGCGCCGGTCTTCGACCGGAACGCCCGCATCGTCGCCGCGCTCGATATCGGGGCGATCACCGCGCGCTTCCGCGCCGGCAAGGACCAGATGATCGTCGCCCTGCGGGAAGCCGCCGCGAATCTCAGCCGGCGGATCGGGCAGATCTAGGCGTCGTCCTGCACCTCAGGCGTGATGGCAGGCGACCAGCGTGCCATCCGCGCGGGGCGCAAGATCCGGTCGTTCGCGGCGGCAAAGATCGGTTGCCTGCGGGCAGCGCGGATGGAAGGCGCAGCCCGACGGTGGCGACAGCGGAGAGGGCAGCTCGCCGTGGATCGGCTGGAAGGTCACGCCGGCATTCCCGCCAAGTGCCAGTTTCGGCACGCTATCCAGCAGCCCCTTCGTGTAGGGATGGCGCGGCAGGGCATAGACTTTCGCAGCCTCCCCCATCTCCACGATGCGGCCGAGATACATCACCGCCACGCGGTCGCTGACATGACGCACCACCGAGAGGTCGTGGCTGATGAACAGACTGGTCAGGCCGAGCGCGCGCCGCAGCTCCAGGAACAGGTTCAGGATCTGCGCCTGAATGGACACGTCGAGCGAGGCCACCGGCTCGTCGCAGACCAGCACCTCCGGCCGCATCGCCAGCGCACGCGCGATCGCCACGCGCTGGCGCTGCCCACCCGAGAATTGGTGGGGGAAGCGCGCGGCATAGGCGGGATCGAGCCCGACCTTCGCAAGCCATTCCCCGGCGAAGCGCGCAGCCGCCGCCCGCGGGACCAAGCCATGGGTGACCGGCCCCTCCGCGATCGTCTGCCCGATGCGCATGCGCGGGTTCAGCGACGCGAAGGGATCCTGAAACACGGTCTGGATGCGCGTCGTGGTCTTGTGGCCGTGTCGCATCGGCGCCGTGCCATCCAGCAGCACCCGCCCTTCGCTGGGTGGCAGGATGCCGGCCAGCATGCGCCCGAGCGTGGACTTGCCGCAGCCGGATTCGCCGACAAGGCCGAGTGTCTCGCCGCGCTGTACGTCAAGCGACACCTCCGTCACCGCCTGCACCGCGCGCCGGTCCAGCTTCGCCCCGAGCGCGCCGGCGATACGGTCGCCAAGCGAGAGGCGCGGTGCGAAGCGGCGGGAGACGTTCTCGGCGACGAGGATCGGCGTCACGCGACCACCTCCAGCGGGTGGTGGCAGAGCGCACCGTGCTGCGCATCGCCGACCAGCGGCGGCTCGGTGCGGCACAATTCGCTGACCCGCGCGCAGCGCGGTGCAAAGGGGCAGCCGGGCGGCAGCGCCAGCAGAGAGGGCGTGCTGCCGGGAATCTGGGCCAGCTTCTCACCCGGCGTGGCCAGCGCGGGCAGGCTGTCCAGCAGGCCGCGCGTATAAGGGTGGATCGGGGCGCGCAGCACCTCCGCCACCGGGCCGCGCTCCACGATGCGGCCGGCATACATGACCATCACTCGGTCCGCGAGCGAGGAAACGGTCGCCAAATCGTGGCTGATCCAGATCAGTGCCGTGCCGCTCTCCTTCGCCAGCGTCTTCATCTCCGCCAAGATCTGCGCCTGGATCGAGACGTCGAGGGCGGTGGTCGGCTCATCGGCGATGATCAGCTCCGGCTCATGCAGAAGCGCGATGGCGATGGCCACGCGCTGGCGCATGCCGCCCGAGAATTCGTGCGGATAGGCATCGAGCCGCGCGGCCGCGTCGGGGATGCCGACCCGGGTCAGGCTGCGCGCCGCTAGCGCCCGCGCCGCTCCTTCGCCGCCACCGCCATGCGCCTGCACGGCCATGGTCATCTGCTGCCCGATGGTCAGCACCGGGTTCAGCGTCGCGGCCGGGTCCTGGAAGATCATGGCGATGCGCTTCCCGCGCAGTGCGCGCATCGCGCCCTGCGGCAGGCCGACCAGCTCCTGCCCGTCGAAGCGGATGGAAGACCCCGCCGCGATGCGCCCGGGCGGATCCACCAGCCCGATCAGCGAGAAGCCAGTGACCGACTTGCCAGAGCCGCTTTCGCCGACGAGGCCGAGGATCTCCCCGCGATCGAGCGCGAAGGACACGCCATTCACCGCCGTCAGCACGCCCGCACGGGTATGGAAGTGGGTCTGCAGGTCGCGGACCTCGAGCAGCGTGCGGGTCATCGGCGCAGCCGCGGGTTGAACTGGTCGCGCAGCTGGTCCCCGACGACGTTGATGGCGACGATCAGCACGATCAAGGCGATGCCCGGATAGACAGAAATCCAGGTCCGCCCGCTCATCATGTATTGAAAGCCGTTGGCGATCAGCATGCCGAGCGAGGGCTCGGTGGGCGGCAGCCCGAGGCCGAGGAAGGACAGCGTGGCCTCCAGCGAAATGGCGTTCGCCACCTGTACGGTGCCCACAACGATCAGCGGCGGCAGGCAGTTGGGCAGCAAATGTCGCACCACCACGCGGTGGCCCGGCAGCGGAGTGGCGCGCGCGGCCTCCACATAATCCTTCTGCCGCTCGGCAGTGGCGGCGCCATAGGCGGTGCGCGCGAAATAGGCGTATTGCGCCGTCACCAGTGCGATGATCAGCGGCACCTTGCCCTGCCCCAGCACCGCGACGAGCACCAGCGCCAGCAGGATCGCCGGGAAGGACAGCTGCAAATCCACCACGCGCATGATCGCCTGCTCGATCCGGCCCCCCGCATTCGCGGCCATGATACCGAGCGTGGCGCCGAGCGTCATGGCCACCGCGCCTGCCGCAATCCCCATCTGCAGCGAGATGCGCAACCCGTAGAGAATGGCGGAGAACAGGTCACGCCCCTGCGCATCCGTCCCGAGCCAATGGACATAACCGCCCGAGCCGACGAAGCCCGGTGCACGCCGCGCGTCGCGCAGATTCAGATTGGCCAGATCGTAGGGGTCCTGCGGCGTGATCCAGGGCGCGAGGAGCGCGGCCGCCACAACCAGCAGCACAACGGCCAGCGCAATCACCGCGATCCAGTTTTCGCGATACTCCCGCCAGAAGCTGCCCATCACACGCGTCCCCCGCGCCGCAGCCGCGGGTCGAGCAGAGCATAGGTCAGGTCCACGACCAGGTTGATGGTCACGAACAGGAAGGCGACCAGCACCAGATAGCCGACCATCACCGGCCGATCGAGCGAAGTGATGGAGTCGATGATCAGCTTGCCGACGCCCGGCCAGGAGAAGATCGTCTCCGTCACCACGGCGAAGGCGAGTGTGGAGCCGAACTCCAGCCCGAACACCGTGACCAGCGGGATCGAGATCAGCCGCAGCACGTGGCGACGCAGGATGGTGAATTCTGACAGGCCCGCGGCCCGCGCGAACTTCACCGTATCGGACAGCATCACCTCCCGCGTGCCGGCGCGCGACAGGCGGATCATCATCGCCAGCTTGAACAGGCTGAGGTTCAGCGCGGGCAATGCCAGGAACTGCAGCCCCTCCAGTGTCAGGAAGGACCAGCCGACACCGAGCACCTCTACCGTCGGGCCACGCTGTCCTGCCGGCAGCCAGTCGAGGTTCACCGCAAAGGTCAGGATCAGGATCAGCCCAACCCAGAAGGTCGGCACGGAAAAGCCCAGCACCGACGCCGCCATGATCCCCTTGGATAGCGGGCTCTCGGGGCGGTAGCCCGCATAGACCCCAAGTGGGATGCCGATGAAGGCGCCGATCAGCACGGAAGCCAGCGCCAGTTCCAGCGTCGCCGGCAGGCGGCTCAGCACCAGGTCGAGCACGGGGATGTTCAGCACGAAGCTCCGCCCCAGATCGCCCTGCAGCAGGCGGCCAAGGAAGGCGAGGTATTGCTGCCACAGCGGCAGGTCGAGCCCGTAGTGCCGGATCGTCGCCGCGCGGATGTCCTGCGTCGCATCGGGCGAGATCAGCACGTCGATCGGATTGCCGATCGCGTACACGCCGATGAAGACCAGCGCTGACATCGCCAGCATGACGAGCGCAGCCTGGATCAGGCGTTGGATGACATAGCCGAGCATCACGCGCGAGTATCGGGGCATGGACAGCCGGCGCAAGCCGTCCTTAGCATGTCGATGCAAGGAACCTTCAGGGAGGGCCGTCCAAATGCGCAAAGATTGCCGTCGCTTCATGTTAGCTGGTGCTGCGGTCGCCCTGATGGCGGGCGGCGCGAATGCACAAACGCTCACCATGGGTGTCATCGCGGGGCCCGAGAGCATCGACCCGCACTTCACTGCCACAGGCACGCATTCGGAATCGCTGAAGCACGTCTTCGACACGCTGACGCATTCTGGTGACCGCCTGCAGGTGGAGCCGGGGCTCGCGGAATCCTGGCGCATCGTGAACCCGACGACGTGGGAGTTCCGGCTCCGCCGCGGCGTCAAGTTCCATGACGGATCGGACATGACGGCGGAAGACGTCGCCGCCTCCATCCGCCGCATGCAGACGCTGTCGGGCCCGAATCCGACGCGCATCTATGTCCGCCGCGTGCAGGAAGTGCGGATCGTCGATCCGCACACCATCCAGATCGTCACCGACGGCCCGGCGCCGACGCTGCCGAATGATTTCATCCGCCTGTTCGTCACCTCCGCCCGCGCCACCGCCGGGCTGACGCCCGAGAATTCGAACGAGGCGTTCAACTCCGGCCGCGCCGCCATCGGCACCGGCCCCTATCGGTTCGGGTCCTGGACGCCGCGTGAGCAGTTCACGGTGGAGCGCTTCGACGAGCATTGGAACGGCCGCCCCGCCTGGGCGCGCCATGTCCGGCGTGAGATCGCCAACCCTGCCGCGCGCGTCGCGCAGCTGCGCACCGGCCAGGTGGACATGATCGTCCGCGTGCCCGCCGCCGATGTCGCCACGCTGGAACGCGACCGCACGCTCTCCGTCATCAAGGCGGAGACGGTCTATGTCTTCAACCTCGCCCTCGACCAGCGCGAGAGCACGCCGCAGGTGAGCGCGCGTGACGGCTCGCGGCTGGCCGCCAACCCCTATCGCGACGCCCGGGTGCGCGAGGCGATCGACCTCGCCATCGACCGCCGCGCGCTGGCTGAGGTGGCGATGGAAGGCCTCGGCACGCCTGTCAGCCAGATGGTCACGCCGGGCATCTTCGGCTTCAACCCGTCGCTGACCGTCCCGACGCCGAATGTGCAGCGCGCCCGCCAACTGCTGTCCGAGGCCGGCTACCCGAACGGCTTCCGCATGGTGCTGAACTTCTCGAACAACCGCCTGCCCGGCGATGCCGGCGTGGGCGCGGCGATGACGCAGATGCTAGCGCGCATCGGGCTTGAGGTGCAGGCGGCGGGCCAGCCGGCGGCGGTGATCTTCCCCGCCCGGGCACGTGGAGAGCTGTCCAACATCATGGCGGGCTGGGGCACGCTGACCGGCGAGGCGAACTACTACTACGCAGCCAATGCGCATTCGAACAATGCGCAGCTGCGGCTCGGCGCCTTCAACTGGAACGGCTATGCGAACCCGGAGGTGGACCGGCTGATCCAGGCGGCGAATGTCGAGTTGGACGACCGCCGGCGCGAACAGCTGCTGCAGGAGATCGGCGCGAAGTTCACGGCAGATCGCGTCGTGATCCCGCTGGCCGCCGTCGGCTCGGCCTGGGCGATGCGGCGCGACCGCGTGACGCTGCGCGTCGGCCGCAGCGACGAGGAGACCTACGCCTGGGACGTGACGCCCGTCGCCGGCCGGTAACGATCAGCGGGACCTCAAACGGGGGGCCTGAGGGCTCCCCGTCACCCGCGGAGGACATGATGCGCATTTCCGAGATGAACTGGATGCAGGTGGAGGAGTACCTCCGCCGCGATGATCGCTGCATCCTGCCCTTCGGCAGCACCGAGCAACACGCGCAACTCTCGCTCTGCGTGGATGCGATCCTTGCGGAACGGGTTGCCGTGGAGGCGGCAGAACCGCTCGGCGTGCCGGTCTATCCGGCAATGCCCTTCGGGCTCGCGCCCTATTTCGCGGAGTTCCCGGGCAGCGTCAGCCTGCGCGTCGAGACGCTACTGGCCGTCGCGCGGGACCTGATCGAAAGCGTGGCGCGCGCCGGTTTCCGGCGCATCCTTATCGTCAACGGCCATGGCGGGAACGCGCCGGTCGGCGCGCTGGCGCTGCAGATGATGACGGAGAACCCGAAGCTCTCGATCAAGTTCCACAATTGGTACAACCAGCCCCGCACCTGGGAGGCGGCGATGGCCATCTCCCGCGGCGGCAGCCATGGCAACTGGATGGAGAATTTCCCCTGGACGCGGCTGGCCCATGCGCCGGCGCCATCCGGGTCGAAGCCGTCCGTGGATATGGGGCTGATGAAGGCCTCCCCGCCCGCTGCGGTGCGCGCGATGCTGAGCGATGGCTCCTTCGGCGATGCCTGGCAGAAGCCCGACGAGGACATGCAGCGCCTGTGGGAGGCTGGCGTCGCTGAGACGCGCGCTGCCCTCGAAGGACCCTGGGCATGAGCGATCCTATCCTGATCTGGGGCGCCGGCGCGATCGGCGGCACGATGGGCGCCTGGTGGGCGCGCGCGGGCCATGATGTGCTGCTGGTGGACACGGTGGCCGAACATGTGGAGGCCTGCCGCACCAAAGGCCTTGAGATCTTCGGACCGGTGGACGCCTTCACCCAGCGCATCCCGGCCGTGACACCAGCGGAGCTGACGGGCACCTATTCGCGCATTGTGCTGGCGGTGAAGGCCCAGGCGACGAAAGTGGCCTTGCCGATGCTGGCACCGCACCTCGCGCCGAACGGCTTCGTTTTCTCCGCCCAGAACGGGCTGAACGAGATCGAGATCGCCGAAGCCGTGGGCGCGGAGCGCACCATGGGCTGCTTCGTCAACTTCAGTGCCGATTGGCACGAACCGGGGCGCATCCTCTATGGCAGCCGCGGATCGGTGGTGGTGGGTGAGATCGACGGCTCCATCCGTGACCGGACCCGCGCGATGTTCGCGCTCTGCCAGGCATTCGAGCCGGATGCGATCCTGACCGACGACATCTGGGGCTATCTCTGGGGCAAGATCGGCTATGGCGCGATGCTCTTCGCCACTGCGCTCAATCATGACTCGATGACGCAGAACTTCGCCGATCCCGCGAAGATGCACGCCTGGCTGGCGCTGGGCCGAGAGGTGGTGGCTGTCGCACTCGCGAAGGGCATCACGCCGCGCGGCTTTGGCGGCTACGAGCCGATGGCCTTCGCGCCGGGCCGCACGGATGCGGACGCCATTGCCGTGATCCACTGGCTGCGGGACTTCACCTCGCAGAGCGCCAAGACGCATTCGGGCATCTGGCGCGACCTGGCGGTGCGCAAGCGCAAGACGGAATCGGGCGCGCAGCTCGGCATCGTGCCGCGGCTTGCGGCCGAACTCGGCATTCCGACACCAGCGCTGAGCACGGTGGGCCGCCTGATCGCCGATATTGAGGAAGGCCGGCGCGAGCAATCGCCCGCGACCTTCGCCGCGCTGCTGGACGCCATCGCGTGAGCGATCCCGTTCTCGGCCGACTGCTCGCCGACCGCGCCGGCTTCGTCGCGCGCCTCGCGGAGCTCGTCGCCTGTCCCTCGGTGTCCACGGACCCGGCCTATGCGGAGGGAATGGCGGCCGCGCGGCGCTGGCTGTGCGAGCGGCTCGTGGCGCTCGGCTTCCAGGACGTGCGGGAGATCGCGGCCGGCGGCCACCCCGCCGTCACCGCGCATTGGCATGGCGCGGGGCCAGAGGCACCAACGCTGCTCGTCTATGGCCATTACGATGTGCAGCCGCCCGATCCCTTGGCCGACTGGGCCTCACCGCCCTTCGTGCTGACAGCGCGCAACGGCCGCCTGCACGGCCGCGGCGTGTCGGACGATAAGGGGCCCTTCCTGCTGGCGGTGGAAACGCTCGGGGCCTTCCTCGCGGCCGAGGGCAAATTGCCGGTCAATGTCACCCTGCTGCTGGAAGGCGAGGAGGAATGCGGATCGGCAACCCTCGGCGCGATCCTCAAGCAACATGCAGACAGGTTGCGGGCCGATGCCGTGCTGTCCGCCGATGGTGCGCGCTGGCGCGCCGACCTGCCGACCATGACGGTTGGCACGCGCGGCAACACCGCGATGGAACTCACGCTGCGCACGGCGGCGAAGGACCTCCATTCCGGCCGCTATGGCGGCGTCGCGCCAAATGCGCTGCACGCCATGGCGAAGCTGCTCGCCACGCTGCACGACGCCGAGGGGCAGGTCGCCGTTGCTGGTTTCTGGGCCGGCGCGCCACAGCCGACCGAGGCCGACCGCGCAGACCTGGCCCGCATTCCCTACGACGTCCCCGCGCATGACGCCGCGATCGGCATCGCCCCAAGCGGTCTCGACTCAGCGGCCTTCCTGGAACGTCTCTGGCTGCGCCCGACGCTCGATGTGAATGGGATGTGGGGCGGCTATACCGGCGCGGGCGGGAAGACCGTGATCCCCGCCACGGCGCACGCGAAGCTCTCCATGCGGCTCGTGCCTGGCCAGGATCCGGCGCGCGCAGCGGATGCGGTCGCCGCGCATCTGCGCGCACATTGCCCCGCGGGCGCGGAGCTGACGGTTGCCGCGACGCGGGAAGGCACCTTCGCCTATGCGCTCCCGCCGCGCCATCCCCTGCTGCTGGCGGCCGAGACGGCGCTGGAGACCACCACCGGCCACCGGCCACTGCGCGTGCGCATGGGCGCGACGCTGCCGCTGGCCGATATCGCAAGCAACGTCGCGGGGCTCGACACCGTCATGTTCTCCTTCGCGACGGCGGATGAGGATTTCCACGCCCCCAACGAGAACTGGCGGGAGAGCGCGATTGCCGAGGGCTTTGCCGCCTGGGTCGCGCTGCTGCGCGCGCTCGGCGGCGTGCCGCGCACCGCCTTCTCACAGGCCTGAGGGAACACCCATGCAGATCCGCTATGATGGCGTCACGGTTGCGGTCACCGGCGCGGGGCACGGCTTCGGCCAGGCGATCGCTTGCGGCTTCGCAGCGCTCGGCGCCCGCGTCTTCGCCTGCGATCTGTCGGAGGCGGAGCTGGCCGGCACAGCCAAGGCCGCCGGCAGCATCACCACCTCCGCCTTCGACCTGACGGCAAAGGGCGCGGCTGCGGGCTGGATCAAGCGCATCGAGGATACGACCGGCGGCCCGGTCGGGGTCCTCATCTCCAACGCCGGTGGCGTGCGCGGCCAGGTGGCGCGCCCGATCGAGGAGGTGTCGGAAGACGACTGGCACGCGATCTTCGACGTGAATCTGCACGCAGCCTTCGCGCTGGCGCGGGCCTGCGCGCCGGGCATGAAGCGGGCGAAGGCGGGCAGGATCGTCACAATCGCCTCTGGCGCCGGGCTGAAGGCCTCGCTGACCGGCATCCAGGCCTATTGCTCGGCCAAGCACGGTCTGGTCGGGCTGACACGGCAATTGGCACGGGAGTTCGGCCCGTTTGGCGTGACGGTGAATTCAGTGGCGCCTGGCTTCGTCCTGTCCAACCCATCGTCCATCAAGCAGTTCGAAAGCTATGGCGAAGCCGGCCAGAAAGCGATGATCGAGCGTCTGGCGATGCGCCGCCTGGGCTCGGTCGAGGATATCGCCAATGCGGTGCTGTTCTTCGCCAGCTCCTATGCCGGCTGGGTGACAGGCCAAATCCTGCAGGTGGATGGCGGCAGTATCTGACTGCCGGTCTCTCTGCTGGCTTGGCTTGACCCGCTAGCGATCGGCGCGGCCTACGAACGACGCTGGCCACGGACATCGTCCGCCGCTGGATGACTGCACGCGCATCAGAAGCTCATACCGATGCCGAAGGAGTATCCGGTGATGTTGCCATCGCCGTAGAAAAAACGGCCAATGAGCCGCACGCGATTCAGGTTGATGCCCATCGCGCCAAGTTCCCAACGACCGGTGTCGAATTCTATGCCGCCGCCCACCTTCACCGCCCAGGAGAAGCCGATCGCATCGCGCTGGTCGCCGAGATACGCCGTCGCGTTGCCATCCAGCACCCAGCGGACCGGCCGGCCGAACATCTCCCACCCGCTGGGCCAGCGGTAGCGGCCCCAGAGACCCAAGGCCTGGGCCGTAGACTGGCCCCTTGCGGCAGGGACCGTGTTCCCGAATGTCTCGAGGTGAATCTGCGTATAGCGCAGTTCGACGTCGATCTCCCGCTCCGGACGATAGTCGTAATGGGCGAGCGTCAAGGCGCCACCGAAACCCCAGGCCTGAACCTCGGCATCGGTCAGTAGGGAGAGATCAACGTCGCGACGGTACTCGATAAAGCTGGCGAACAGGCCAACATCCGAAGCCGCATACCCGGCCGCGACATTCACGATCGGACGCAGCCAGAGCGTCTCGCTGAGGCGTATGTCGTAGCCAATTCCCAGCGTGCCGGTGAAGTTGTTCCATCGAAAGGGCGTGACGCGCGCCGACTCACGCGTGAAGACGGCGCGCGGATCGTAGCGCGCATAGCTGAGGTAGATCTCGGTGAAGAGCGGGAAGGATTCGCCCCAGGTGAAGCCGAAGCCGAACTGGCTGAGCGTCAGCGTCGGATCGCCATCTTCGTTGCTGCCGCCCTGGCTGCTCCGATCCACCTGCAGCGCGTTGGCGGATCCGTCGGGGATGACGGAATATCCCATCAATCCCAGCACGCCGCCGCGCCGGGACGCGAAGGTGGTTCGAAGCTGCTCAAGACGGGCTGAACCATCCGCGCGAATCGCGTCCTGGGCGCCGGCCGGCCATGCCGGGCCGAACATGGCGACGAGCATCGCGCCGCCAAAACACGCGCTACAGAGGATATGCGCGAGGGAGCGCTGCACGATGACGACGCGTCAGGGCCCTGTTGCGGCGCGCGACAAGGTGGACTCCCCGACCGTCACCACGAGACGCTCGATGCGGCCGCTGAAGGCGAAGGGCGGCCGGTAATCGCCCTCATCCACGGACGAGCCGGTGTCGAAGCCGATATCGAAGCTCTCGTCGCTCTGCACGACAAACGGGATCGTCCGCAGCATGGCGCGCTGCGCCACAGCCTGCCCGTTCACCACCAGGGTGCCGGTGCCACCGCGCCCCACGGGCGGCCCAGCGGGGTCGGGCTCGAATTCGAAGCTGACAGTGTGTCGCCCCGGCGGCAGAGCTGCGGGCGCTTCCCACTTCACCCTCTCGATGTCGAGGAGGTTCCAGGTGAACACCGGGCGCCCGTCGCGGAGATAGAAGCCCCAGCCCGCGAAGCGCCCGCCATGGGTGGCGAGTACGCCATTCGTACCGCCGGCCGGCACCTCGATCTCCGCCACGATCCGATAGGCGCGGTTCAACAGGGAAGGCGCGGCGCTCGCCGGCAGCCCGCCGCCAGGCCCGCGATAGACGAACTCCCGCCGCCCCGCCGCTGGCCCCGGCCGCTGCGCGATCAGGCGCGGCAGGCCCGCATTGTCGAGCGGCAGGACCTGGTGGCGCGCAGCCTCCACCATGAAAAGCTGCTGCATGTCGCGCAGGCGCTCCGGGTGCTGCGCCGCGAGGTCCCGCGCCTGCGTCGGATCCTCGTCGAGATTATAGAGCTCCCACGCATAGCCGTTCACGACATCCTCGGGTGCATGCCCGGTGCTGTCCCAGGGCAGCGTGGGGGGCGTCGTGTTGGCGTACCAGCCGTCATGGTAGATGCCGCGATGGGCCAGCATTTCGAAATGCTGGATGCGGCGGCGTGACCGCGCCGCGGCATTGGCGGCATCGAAGGTATAGAGCATGCTGATGCCCTCGATGGGCCGCTGCGCGACGCCATTGACCGATCGCGGTTCGGGGATGCCGATCGCCTCAAGGATTGTCGGCACGACGTCGATGACGTGGTGGAACTGGTGGCGGATGCCGCCGCGTTCTGCGATGCGCTGTGGCCAGGAGATCGCCATCCCGTTGCGCGTGCCGCCGAAATGCGACGCGACCTGCTTCGTCCAGCGATAGGGCGTGCTGAAGGCCCAGCTCCAGGCAACCGCGAGGTTCGGATAGGTGCGGTCGCTACCCCAGGCGTCGATCATGGGCAGCTGCCGCTCCACCGGAATCTGCACGCCGTTGAAGAAGGCGAACTCGTTCGGCGTTCCGGCCAGCTGCCCTTCTGCGCTCGCGCCATTGTCACCGCTGATGTAGATGATCAGCGTGTTGTCGAGCTGCCCGGCATCCCTAACCGCCGCGATGACGCGGCCGATCTCGTGGTCGGTATAGGCGAGATAGGCGGCAAACACCTCGGCCTGCCGCGCGAAAAGCCGGCGCTCATCGGCCGAAAGGCTCGACCAACGCGGCAGCGTCTCCGGCCATGGCGGCAGCGTGGCGTTTGGCGGCAGGACGCCCAGGCGTTGCTGATTGGCGAAGATCCGTTCGCGGATGACCTCCCACCCCTCGTCGAACTGACCGCGGAAGCGCGCGATCCATTCGGGCGTCGGATGATGGGGGGCGTGCGCGCCGCCCGGCGCGTAGTGGAGGAACCAGGGGCGGTTGGGCGTCACCTCGGTCAGTAGGCGGATATGGGCAATCGCTTCCTCCGCCATCGCTGTCGTCAGGTTCCAGCCGGGCCTGCCTTCGAAGGGCAGGATGCGCGTGGTGTTGCGGTAGAGGTTGCCAGGCTCCCACTGGCTCGTCTCGCCGCCCATGAAGCCATAGAAAAAATCGAAGCCGAGCCCGGTCGGCCAGCGGGTGAAGGGGCCAGCGGGGCTCGTCTCCCAGGGCGGCGTATTGTGACTCTTGCCGAACCAGGACGTGGCGTAGCCGTTCTGCCGCAGCGTCTCAGCGATGGTCGCTGTCTCGGGCGGGATGATGGCGTTGTAGCCTGGGAAACCCGTGGAGAGCTCGGCCACTGCGCCGAAGCCGACCACATGCGGATTGCGCCCTGTCAGCAGCGAAGCACGCGTCGGCGAACAAAGCGCCGTGGTGTGGAATTGCGTGTAGCGCAGCCCGGCCTGTGCGACCTGGTCGAGCGCCGGTGTCGGGATCACGCCGCCGAAGGTTGAGGGCGCGCCGAAGCCGACATCATCGGTGATAATCAGCAGCACATTGGGCGCCCCCTCCGGCGCACCGAGCGTGGGCGGCCAGGCCGGCGTGCTGTCCCGCGCCGACGGATTGATCGTGCCGACGAATGGGGCGGATGGCTGGGGCAACACGCGCGAGTTCGGAAATTCCACCGCGCTCGGTGAGCCAGGCTCTCCGCGCAGCTGCTGCGCGGCCGCCATCACAGCAGGCAGCGTCAGCAGCAGGAGAAGGAATGCAACGCCTCTCGCCAGCCGAAGCGCAAGATTTGCGGGTGGCGCACCTCTATCACTGAGCCTCCGCGATACTGCAGATACCGGGCAGAGGATCACGGCGAGACTCCCTTCACGCATCCGTCAGAGTGATCGGCAGCTGGCTGTGATCATGACTTTGCAGATTGCGGCACAAGCGTCGACGGCTCGCGGATATCCAAAATCAACTTGTGAACGCCGCGAGCGTCGACAGTCGCCTTCGCCGAAACCTAGGCTTTGAAACGTCAAGGACCAGCAGAGGAAGGAAGCTCGGCATGCTCTCGCTGCACCACGGGACGAAGGCGGCCTCTCTCCTCGGCGCGATCTGCGCCGTCGCGTTGTCGGCCGCGCCCGCACGCGCGCAGGCACCGGCCAACACGGCGGAGGAATGGACCTTCATTCTCTCGCCCTATGTCTGGTTCTCGGGCCTTGGCGGGGAGGTCACGCTGCCGCGTGGGTCAGAGAGCTTCAACGCGGATTTCGGTGATATCTTCGAGAATCTGAAGTTCTCCGTCATGGGGCTGTTCGAGGCACGGCGAAGGAACTTCAGCCTCGTGCTAGACCTGATGTACATCAATCAGCAGCAAGGGATTCCAGTCCCCGGCCAAGGCGCCTACAGCGGTGGTAGCGCGCGACTGAAGACGACCGAGGCGTCAGCCATCGGCCTCTTCACGCTGCTCGATCAGCCCGGCGGACGCTTCGAGTTGGGCGGCGGACTGCGCGCCTGGTGGATGAACACCGAGATCAACCTCGATCCCGGCCTCCTGCCAGCGCGGTCCGTGGACCAGACGACGAACTGGGTCGATCCCATCATAGCGGCGCGCGGATCGGTGCGACTGAACGAGCGCCTGTTCCTGACTGGCTATGGCGATATCGGCGGCTTCGGCGTCGGGTCGGAATTCACCTGGCAGGCTATGGCCACGCTCGACTGGCGCGTTTCTGACTGGATCAGCGCCTCCGTCGGCTATCGCTGGATCCAGATCGACTATGAGGCGAGCCGCGCGAAGATCGACCTCGACATGAGCGGGCCAATCATTGGCGCGAGCTTTCGCTTCTGACGACAGCATAGGGCCGCCCGGATCGGGATGCGCAGCCACACACGGGACCGTCTGCCCAACGCCGCAGCGCGCGGTCTGCTGGCCGCTGCGGCGGCATCCGGGCTGGCCGTGCTGCTGGGCATGCTGCTGGCAACGCCCTTTTCCCCGGGCGCTCGGGAAGCGGCACGCCCTGGCTTCGTCGGTTCGGCGACCTGCGCCACCTGCCATGCCGCGCAGCACGCCGAGTGGCAGACCAGCGATCACGCCCGCGCAATGCAGACCGCGACGGAAGCCAGCGTCCTCGGCGCCTTCGATGGACGTAGCGTTGAGCAAGGCGGCAGCCGCGCCACCTTCCGCCGGGACGGCGACCGCTTCGTGGTGCGCACCGATGGTTCGGATGGCACCGAGGCAGAGTTCACGATCACCGAGACCTTCGGCGTCGATCCGCTGCAGCAATACCTGGTGCTGTTCCCCGACGGTCGGCGGCAAGCGCTGCCCTGGGCCTGGGACAGCCGCCCGGCCTCGGAAGGTGGGCAGCGCTGGTATCACCTGATGCCCGATCCCCCGCCGCGCGCCGGCGATCCGCTGCACTGGACCGGGCGCGACCAGGGCTGGAACTTCATGTGCGCGTCCTGCCATTCGACAGGTCTGGTGCGCGGCTACGATGTCGCGCGCGACCGCTACGACACGCGCTGGACCGAAATCGCCGTCGGCTGCGAATCCTGCCATGGCCGGGGTGCCAGCCATGTCGCCTGGGCGCTCGCCGGCGCGTCGCCGGATATGCCGCATCGCGGGCTCGAAGTGACGCTCAGCGACCGATCCGGCGGCGCCTGGCGCTTCGCCGAGGGAGATGCGCGCGGCATTGCCCGCTGGGAGGGGCCGCCGCGTCAGTCCGCCGCGGCCGGTGTTGAGACCTGCGTGCCCTGCCATTCTCGCGCGCGTCCGCTGGTCGCCGATCCGCTGCCCGGCGCGCGCTTCCTCGACACCCACGCCCCGCTGCTGCTGGCGCGCGGCGACTACCACGCGGACGGCCAGATCCAGGGCGAGGTGTTCGAATGGGGCAGCTTCGCGCAAAGCCGCATGCAGCGCGCCGGCGTCGTCTGCGCCGATTGCCACCAGCCGCATAGCGGGCGGCTCCGCGCCGAGGGCAATGCGGTCTGCACGCAATGCCACCTGCCTGCGCGCTTCGAGGCACCGGAGCATCATCGCCACGCCCCCGGCAGCGCCGGCGCGCAATGCGTGTCCTGCCACATGCCGGCCGTCACCTATATGGGCGTGGATCGCCGGCGCGACCATGCCTTTTCCATCCCGCGGCCCGATATCGCCGCTGCGATTGGCGCGCCCGACACCTGCACCTCCTGCCACACCGGCCAGTCGCAGCATTGGGCTGCGGCGCAGCTGGCCGAATGGCATGGGCCGCCCCGCGGCGAGCCGCATCCAGCGCTGGCCATCCATGCGGGGCGCGAAGGTGCGCGCGGCGCCGACCAGGCGCTGGCGCGGCTCGCACTGGACCGCGCGCAGCCGGCCATCCTGCGCGCCGCCGCGCTCTCGCTGCTACCCTCCCCGCCCACGCGCGCTACGGGCGAGGCAGTGGGCGGCACGCTGTTCGACCCCGAGCCGCTGGTGCGCGCCGCGGCCCTTCGCGCGCTGGAGGGCCTGCCGGCGCAGAACCGCCTTCACGCCGCGCGCCTTCTGACGGACGAGATGCGGCTGGTGCGGATCGAAGCGGCTCGCGCCCTCGCCCCGGTACCGCTGACCGCGCTACCCGAAGCTGCGCGCCCGGCCTTCGTGCTGGCGTGGGAGGAGCTGCTCGCGAGCGAGCGCGTCGCCGCCGAGCGCCCGGAGGCGCATGTGAACATCGCGGCCCTGCTCACGCAGCGTGGCGACGCGGCGGGGGCAGAGGCCGCCTATCGCGCGGCGCTGGCGCGCGATCCGGCCTTCCTGCCCGCGCTGGTCAACCAATCCGCCTTCGAAGAAGCGCGCGGCCGCCCCGAGGCGGCTGAGGCGCTGCTCCGCCGCGCCGTCACCGCGCATCCCGCAGACCCCGCGCCACTCTACGCGCTGGCGCTTCTGCAGGTGCGGCGCGGACGCGCGGTCGAGGCTGAACGCAACTTGGCGGCGGCCGCGGAACTGGCACCGGAGGAACCGCGCTACGCCTATGCTCAGGCACTGGCCCTGCATCGGCTTGGGCGGCTCGACGACGCCACCGCCCTGCTCACGCGGCATCCGCGCCATCGCGACAGCCTGATCGCGCTGGCGACCATCGCGCGTGACCGCGGGCGTCTGGCCGAGGCGGAACGGCACGCCGCCGCCGCGCTGGCCCTCGACCCGACGGACCGGGAGGCGGCTGCGCTGGCCGGCGAGATCAGGGCACGCCGGAACGCGCCGGCCCCATGATCGAAGCTGGCATCGCCACCACGGGAGGATGCGCATGACGGGATGCGGTCTCGGCCATGGCGGGGGATGGTCGCGCTGGCGGCGGACGGCGCTGCTGCTCAGCGCGGCCAGCCTCGGCTGGGCAGCGTCGGTGTCGGGATGGCCGCCATCGGCCGCGCTCGCGCAGTCGACACCCGCCGCGGTCACGCCCGTTCCGCCGATGGCAGAAGAGCGCCTGGATCAGGCGCAGCTGGAGGCGCTGCTGGCGCCGATCGCGCTCTACCCGGATGAACTTCTGATGCAGGTGCTGATGGCCGCGACCTATCCGCTCGAGGTCGTGCACGCTAGGCGCTGGCTCGGCCAAGGCCAGAACGCCGCGCTCCAGGGCGAGGCGCTGGCAACAGCGCTGGTGTCGCAGCCCTGGGATCCCGCGGTGAAGTCGCTCATCCCCTTCCCCGACGTCCTGATCATGATGAACGACCAGCTGGAGTGGACGCAGCAGCTGGGCGATGCGCTGCTGGCGCAGCAGGAGGACGTGCTGAATGCCGTCCAGGTGCTGCGCGCCCGCGCGCAAGCCGCAGGCCATCTGCAAAGCGGGCCGGAGCAGATAGTGACGGTGACCGCGAAAGAACCCGGTGCGTCGGGCACGACGACGATCGTCGTGCCCCCGACGCAGGTCATCGTCATCCAGCCGGCCCAGCCAAACGTCGTCGCCGTGCCGGTCTACAACCCTTCCGTTGTCTATGGCGGCTGGCCCTATCCCGCGACGCCGCCGGTCTATTACCCGCCGCCACCGGCCTATGGCCTCGGCAGCGCGCTTCTCACCGGCATGGCGTTTGGCGCCGGGGTTGCGCTGGTCGGCTCGCTCTGGGGCTGGGCGAGCCCGGGCTGGGGCCGCGGCAGCGTCGATGTGAATGTGAACCGCCACAACAACATCAATGTGAACCGGACGCAGATCACCAACAGCGCCTGGCGGCATGACGCGGCGCACCGCCAAGGCGTCGCTTATCGCAGCCCGGAGGTCGGCAACCGCTATCGGCCGACGGCGACGCCAGCTGGCGCGCCCGCCGACAGGGCGCGCAGCCGCGAGGAGTTCCGCGGCCGCACGGACCAGGCCGCCCGGACTGGCGGTGCCGACACGCGGCCAAGCGCCGCGGATCGCGCGGCCGCCGCGAGCCGCCCGAGTACGGGTGCCGAACGGCCCGGCGCGGGCAACCGACCACCAGCGGGCGACGCGACACAACGCCGTGCGACGGCCGACGCGCCGGCGCGACCGGCAACCGCGCCGAGCGGACGGCCGCAGCCACAACAGGCTTCGGCGGCAACGCGCAGCGCGCCTCGGGGCCTGCAAGGCCTCGGCGAGGGCGGGCAGGTGCGGAGCGCGCAGCAGCGCGGCGAGGCCAGCCGCTCGGCCGCTTCCGCACCAAGCCGCGCCGCGCCCGCTGGCGGCGCAAGAGGCGGCGGATCGAGAGGCGGCGGCGGCGGGGGGCGCGGGCGATGAGGCTGCTGCGGCACCCGGCGCACCTTGTCCTTCTCACGGGCCTTCTCCTGCTCCAGCCTGCAGATGCCGGGGCGCAGCAGACGGCGACGCCGCCTGGCAGCGCCCCCACAAGCGAACCGGCGCCACAGCCAGTCCCGCCCCAGGCCTTCCGCTCGCCCGAGGACGGCTTCGCGGCCTTCGCCGCGGCGATGCGCGCGCATGATGAGCGGGCGCTGCTGCGCATCCTCGGCACCGCGGGGCGTCGCCTGGTCCGATCGGGCGATCCCGTTGCCGATCGGGAGGTGCGCGAACGCTTCCGCGCCGCCTATGACGAGCAGGCCGAGATCCTACGTCCCGCGCCGGACCGCGCCGTGCTGCAACTGGGTGCGGATGGCTGGCCTTTACCCATCCCGATGCTGCGGCGTGACGGCAACTGGCGCTTCGACACCCGGCAGGGCGAGCAGGCGGTGATCGACCGCCGCGTCGGCCGCAATGAACTCGATACCATCGAGACGCTGCACGCCATCGCGGAGGCCCAGGACGAGTATGCGCGCACCGCCGGCCGGGCGGGCGCCTTCCTGTCCTATGCCCGCCGCTTCTTCTCGACCCCCGGGCAGCGCGATGGCCTCTTCTGGCCGACGGCGGCAAACGAGCCACCAAGCCCGCTCGGCCCGCTGTTGGCCGCGGCGAGCGTGGGGGGTTATGCCCGGCCGCAGCCGGGCGACGCGCCGCAACCGCTGCGCGGCTACTATTTCCGCATCCTGGAAGGTCAGGGCCCGGCGGCGCCGGGCGGCGCCTTCGACTATGTGGTGAATGGCCGGATGATCGGCGGCTTCGCCGTGCTTGCCGTGCCCGCAAGCTATCGCTCAACCGGCATCAAGACCTTCATGATCAGCCACCATGGGGATGTCTGGGAAGCCGATCTCGGCCCCGAGACGGAGCATCGCGCCCGCCGCATCGACCGCTTCGACCCCGGGCCGGGCTGGATGCGCGTCTCGCCGTAGCACCGAAGAGACGTCGCGCGTGCGCGCGCAACGTGCCCGACGTTGGCGCGGCCGTCAGTTCGGTGCCGCGGCCTGCGGCAAGGTGCTGGCGCCCAAATCGATCGTCAGGTTGCGCAGCGTGCCGGTGAAAGCGAAGGGCAGCTGGTAGTCGCGGTCGTCCACCGGCGTGCCGGTGTCCTGCCCGACATCGAAGGGCTCGTCCCACTGCAGGTAGAAGGGGATGCTACGCTCCATGCGGCGTTCCGCCACACGCTGGTCGTTGACGGAGAGCATGCCAGTGCCGCCACGCCCGACCGGCGGACCCGACGCATCAGGGCGCCATTCGAAGACGATGCTGTGGCGGCCCGGGGGCAGGGCCTGCGGCCCCTCCCACTTCACCCGCTCCATGTCGAGGATATTCCAGGTCCAGACCGGGCGTCCTTCCCGCAAATAGAAGCCATAGCCGCCGAAGCGGCCACCCTGCGTGACCAGCACGCCAGTCGCCCCACCCTGCGGCACCTCGATCTCCGCCGTCACGCGATAGGCACGGTTGAGCAGCGAGGGCGCGCTGTCCGAGGTGAGGCCGACACCCGGCCCGCGATAGGTGAACTGCGTGCGGCCGGCGGCGAAGCCGGGCCGCTGCACCAACAGGCGGGGTAGCGTGGTGTTGTCCATCGGCAGCACGCCGAAGCGGGTCGCCTCGACCAGGAACAACTGCTGCATGTCGCGCAGCCGGTCCGGGTGCCGCGCCGCCAGGTCGCGCGACTGAGTCGGGTCCTCGGTGAGGTTATAGAGCTCCCACCGATAGCCGTTCATCACATCGGCCGGCGGCTGGCCCGCGCTGTCCCAGGGCGGGTTCGGCGGCGTCGTATTGGCGTACCAGCCGTCATGGTAGATGCCGCGATGGCCGAACATCTCGAAATGCTGCGTGCGCCGGCGCGACGAGGCCTGCGCGTTCGCCGCATCGAAGGTGTAGGCCATGCTGATGCCCTCGATCGGGCGCTGCGCCACGCCGTTCATCACCTGCGGTTCCGGGATGCCGATCGCCTCCAGGATCGTCGGCACCACATCGATCACATGGTGGAACTGGTGGCGGATGCCGCCGCGCTCCGCGATGCGCCGCGGCCAGGAGATCGCGACACCGTTGCGCGTGCCGCCGAAATGCGAGCCGACCTGCTTCACCCAGCGATAGGGCGTGTTGAAGGTCCAGGCCCAGCCAGCCGCCATGTGGTTGTAAGTGCGGTCGCTACCCCAGGCGTCGAGCAGCTCGAGCTGCCGGGCGACCGGCGTCTCGATGCCGTTGAAATAGGCGACCTCGTTCGGCGTGCCGCGCAGCTGGCCCTCGCTGGACCCGCCATTGTCGCCGCTGATGTAGATGATCAGCGTATTGTCGAGCTGCCCCGCATCCTCGACCGCCTGGATGACGCGGCCGATCTCGTGGTCAGTGTAGGCAAGATAGGCGGCATAGACCTCGACCTGACGCAGGAACAGGCGGCGCTCATCGGCCGAGAGGCTGGCCCAGCGCGGCAGTTCCGCCAGCCAGGGCGTCAGCGCGGCGTTGGGCGGCAGCACGCCGAGGCGTTGCTGGTTCTCGAAGATGCGTTCGCGCAGCGCCTCCCAGCCCATGTCGAAGCGGCCGCGGAAGCGCTCGATCCATTCGGGTGGCGGCTGGTGCGGCGCATGCGTGCCGGCGGGCGCGTAGTGGATGAACCAGGGGCGGCCCGGCGCGGCTTCGCGCTGGGTGCGGATATGGGCGATGGCGTCGTCCGCCATGGCGGTGGAGAGGTTCCAGCCCGGCTGCCCAAAGAAAGGGTGGATGCGCGTCGTGTTGCGAAAGAGATTGCCGGGCTGCCACTGGCTCGTGTCGCCACCAACGAAGCCGTAGAAATAGTCGAAGCCCATGCCCTGCGGCCAGCGCGTGAAGGGGCCTGTCGGGCTGGCTTCCCAGGGCGGCACGTTGTGGTTCTTGCCGAACCAGGCGGTGGCGTAGCCATTCTGACGCAGCGTCTCCGCAACCGTCGCCGTCTCGGTCGGGATGATGGCGTTGTAGCCGGGAAAGCCGGTGGCCAGCTCCGAGATCACGCCGAAACCGACCGAATGCGGGTTGCGGCCCGTCAGCAGCGAGGCGCGCGTCGGCGAGCACAGCGCGGTGGTGTGGAACTGCGTGTAGCGCAGCCCGGCCTGCGCCACGCGTTCCAGCGCCGGCGTCTCGATGATGCCGCCGAAGGTGGAGGGCGCGCCGAAGCCGACATCATCGGTCAGGATGACCAGCACGTTGGGTGCACTCTCCGGCGCGCCGATCGCGGGCGGCCAGGCGGGCGTGCTGTCCCGCGCGCCGGGCATGATGGTTCCTTGGAAGGCGCCCTGCGGCGCGGGCAGCACGCGCGAATTCGGGAATTCGGCCGCGTTCGGCGCGCCCGGCGTCCCGCGCAGCTGCTGCGCGGCAGCGTTCGATACCGGAAGGCCAAAGCTCAGGACGGCGACCACGAGGCCGGCGGCGAACGCTCCGATCCGTCTCATCGGCTTCTCCCGGACGATGCCTACGGGACCGCCAGCACGCCTGCCGTTGGCCGCCTGGAGCAGCATGCGCCAAAGGTCGCGCTGCGTCCGCAGCGGGGAGTATCAAGAATCGGCAGCTGGCTGCGCTCCTGCGCGCGGACGCGGCGGAGACGTTGCCGGCTGTGGGGGGCAAGGCAGCCGCACTGCATGTGCAGAACGGCTGTTCATGGGCAGGCGAGCCCATCACCCTTTTGCCGACGCCCCTGCCTTGCTGCGCCACCGCCAGATGGCCGAGAATGACCCGCCCGCCGCCTCGCGCCACAAGGACAACCAGTTATGGCGACAGAGCTGACCCGCCTCACCGCCACCGAGGCCGTCGCCTTGCTCCAGCGGCGCGAGGTCTCGCCGCTGGATCTGATCGAGGTCGCGGCCGCGCGCATCGCGGAGGTCGAGCCGGCAGTGAACGCGCTGCCCACACTCTGCCTCGATCGCGCGCGCGATCACGCGAAGCGCCTGATGAAGGGCGAAGGCCGGGAGCATGAGGGCGCGCCTGGCTGGCTCGGGGGGCTGCCCGTCAGCATCAAGGATCTGACCGATGTCGCGGGCGTGCGCACGACCTATGGCTCGCCAATCTTCAAGGATCATGTCCCGCAAGAGTCCCACCCCGTTGTAAAGCGGATCGAGGCGCGCGGGGGCATCGTGATCGGCAAGTCGAACACGCCGGAATTCGGCGCCGGCGGCTCGACCTTCAACGAGGTCTTCGGCCGCACACGCAATCCGTGGAACACCTCGCTCACCTGCGCCGGCAGCACCGGGGGCGGCGCCGTCTCGGTCGCGACCGGCGAGGTCTGGCTCGCACAAGGCACGGACCACGCGGGCAGCCTGCGGCGGCCTGGCACCTATTGCTCGGTGGTCGGGCTGCGCCCCTCGCCCGGGCGCATCACGCGAGGCACGCCGAACAACTTGTTCGCGCCGCTGACGGTTCAGGGCCCGATGGCGCGCTGCGTGGCAGATGTCGCGCTGTTCCTGGATACGATGGCGGGCTGGTGCCCGCTCGACCCGCTCACCTATGACGCGCCCGCCACCAGCTATGCGCAGGCAGTGGCGGAGGCCGAGCGCCACCGGCTGCGCCGCATCGCCTTCACCGCTGATTTCAACGGCAAGCTGCCGGTGGACCGCGAGACGCGCGAGATCTGCGCGCGCGAGGTGCGCCGGTTTGAGGCGCTGGGCTGCGTGGTGGAGGAGGTGGCGCCTGACCTTGGCGAGCTGGCCGAAGCTTTCCTGGTGCTGCGCAGCCAATCCTTCGTGGTGGATCGCGAGCTGCAATTGCAGACGATGCGCGACCAGTTGAAGCCCGACATCATCTGGAACACCGAGCGCGGCCTTGCCGCCACGCCAAGCCAGTTGGCCTGGGCCGATCGCGAACGCGCCGCCTTCTACCGCCGCATGGCCAAGCTGTTCGCTACCTACGACGTCTTCATCACGCCAGGCGCGGCAACGCCGGCCTTCGACGTGATGCTGCGCAACCCGGTCAGCATCGCCGGCGTGAAGCTGGAACACTACATGGCGGGTTCGATGCTGAATGCCGCAATCACCATGGCTGGCTGCCCGGCCGTCGCGGTGCCCTGCGGCTTCGACCAATATGGCCGACCCGTGGGCCTGCAGATCGCCGCCCCACCGCGGCGAGAGGATGTCGCCTTGCGCGCCGCCGCACTGTTCGAGGCCGAGACGGGGCTACACCGCCTTCTGCCACTCGATCCCCGCCCTGGCGCCGTGCCGCCGCCCGAGGCCGCCTCGGAACCCGCGTCGGACACGGCCGCGTTGCGCTGAGATGGCCCTGCCCCATCAGATGCTGAGGCCAGGCAAGTTCTGCGGCGCGGGGCCACCTCGCTGGTGTCTGACCACCAACGCAGCGGGCATGACACCGTGCTAGGATTCCTCTCTCTTTGCCTGCCGATCTTTGCCGTGGTCGGCTTGGGGTTTCTGGCCGCACGACAGCGATTGGTGTCGCCCCTTGTGGTGGACGCCATCGGGCTGTTCAGCTTCAACGTAGCGCTTCCGGCGCTGCTGCTGCGCCTGATGGCGGCGCAGCCCCTCGCGCAAAGCTTCGAGCCCGCCTACTTCCGGGGCTATCTCGGCGCCTGCCTGGTGATCTTTGCAGCGACCATGCTGGTCGCCTTCTGGCGGCGACATGGGCGGCAAGCTGCGGCGGCCTTCGGGGCGGCAGCGGCCATGGGCAATGTTGGGTACCTCGCGCCGCCACTCCTGCTTCCGATGCTGGGCCCGCGCGCCGCAGGGCCGATCGCGATGGCCATCATCGCCGAAGTCGCCGTGATCATCGCGCTGGGCAGCGTGCTGATGGCGCGCGGTGGCGGCGCAGCGGGCGCTGGGCTGCGTGCGGCCTGGTATGGGGTGCGAGGCTTGGCCCGTAACCCGGTGATCCTCTCCATTTGCGGCGGCGTGCTGCTGGCCGCGGCTGGTTGGTCACTGCCGGATCCGATCGAGCGTTTCCTGACCTTTCTCGGTGGCGCGGCGGGGCCGACGGCGCTGTTCGCGCTCGGCGGCTCGCTCGCGCGCCTGTCGGTCGGGCGGGATCTGCTCGGGGTGGCCGCGGGCGCGATGCTGGTGAAGCTGGTGGCCTATCCCCTGCTTGTCTGGCTGGTACTCGGGACGTGGCTGCAACTCGATGGCATCTGGGTGACCGCTGGCGTGCTATTGGCTGCGATGCCCACGGCGACAAACGCCTTCCTGCTGGCCAAGCGCCACGGTGCGGGAGCGAGCGAGGTTTCGGCGGCTGTTTTTCTGTCCACGGTGGTGGCCGCCGTGACCTTCCCCATAACGGCCTGGCTTCTCGATGCGCCGCTGACGCCGCCCTAGGCAGTCCCGCCACCGCGGGTTGGCCTAACGGCCGCTGAGGCCCCTTCATGGGCGGTGTCACGGCGCTTCCGCTGGGTTTCTGCGCCTTGCGGTCCGCCGTATCTGCCGATTGGGTTGCGTTCCACCTAGACGGCGTATGTGGGCCAACAGAAGCTGACACAGCAAGCAGAGCGATTCTGCCGCAGCACCAACGCAGCAGGCGACGGATGACAATCTCCGATCATACGCCAGAAGCGGCGCCGCAACAGGAGATACGCCCCATGCGCCCACGACGCGCGGCGTTTGGACGGATCTCACGACCCGACGAGGCCTGGCTGGCACGGCTGCAGCCCGAGGCCGCGATCGAGCCTGACCTGCCGATTCTGGACGCGCACCATCATCTCTGGCGCAAGCCGGACTGGATCTACGGCCTGCCGGAGTTCCAGGCCGACATCGCCTCTGGCCATCAGCTCGTCGGCACGATCTTCATCGAAGCGCACAGCCAGTGGCATGAGGATGGCCCGGAGGAGTTGCGGCCGGTCGGGGAGACCATGGCGGTGGCGCGCGCGGCCGCTGAGGATCCGCGCGTGGCGACGGGCATCGTCGCCTATGCCGATCTGAGGCTCGGCGACCGCGTTGCGCCTGTACTGGAAGCGCACCGTGCCGCGGCGGACGTGCGGCTGTGCGGCATTCGCCAGCAGGCGACCTGGGACGATGACCCGGTCATCGGGCATGGCGCGCCATGCCCGGGGCTGCTGCGGCGCGACGACTTCCGCAGCGGTCTCGCGCGGCTCGCACCACTCGATCTCGTTTTCGACCTGTGGGTGTTCCACCACCAACTGGCAGAAGCCGCAGAAATCGCGCGCGCCTTCCCGCAGCTCCGCTTCGTGCTGGGGCATTGCGGCGGCCCGCTCGGCTATGGTCGGCACGCGGGCCAGCGTTCCGAGGTCTTTGCGGCATGGCATGCGGGCATGGCGGAGCTCGCCCGCTGCCCGAATGTGGCGGTGAAGCTCGGCGGGCTGACGATGCGGCTGGCGGCCTTCGACTATGGCGTGATGGACGCGCCGCCGCCATCCGAGGAGCTGGCGCGGCTCTGGGCGCCGGTGATCGAAAGCTGCATCACGCTGTTCGGCGCCGACCGCTGCATGTTCGAGAGCAACTTCCCCGTCGAGAAGATGGGTGTCGGCTACGGCACGCTGTGGAACGCCTTCAAGCGCATCGCGCAGGGCGCGTCGGAGGCGGAGAAGCGCGCGCTTTTCGCAGGCTCCGCAAAGCGCATCTACGGGCTGTGATCGCAGGCGGGAGAGGGGGATGCCCTCTCTCCCGCCAACGCCGTCAGCCGTCGTAGGACCAGCGCGGCAGGATGAAGCCGTCCGGCATGGTGACATAGACCAGCCGGACAGCGCGCCCGATGCAGCCATCCTCCGGCATCGCGCCTTCGAGATTGGTGATCATCGTCACGCCCTCCTCCAGCCGTACCGCAATCGCGTTGTAGGGCGGCGGATAGGCCGGCAGGTAGTGGCGGTGGAACACCACCCAGGAGACGATCTTTCCCCGCCCCGACACGGGCGTCCAAACGAGGTCGCAGGAGAGGCATTTCGGGCAGGACGGCCCGGGCGGATACAGCCAGGTCGCGCAATGCGCACAGCGCTGCAGCTTCATCCCGCCGGCGCGAATGCTCTCCCACATCGGCTTGTCGTAGAGCCCCATCACGGGGCGCGGCGTCGTCGCCTCGATCGCGTTCATGGCGCTCACACTCCGTAGATGACCGAGAAGCACTTGCCGGCGACGTCGGAGGTGTAGTGGACGTGCCGCGCGCCCTGCACCTGGCGCTCCCCGCATTCGCCGCGGAGCTGGCGCACACATTCGATCTGGTGCGCCCAGCCCTGCATATAGGTCTCGCTGAGATGCCCACCGCCGGTGTTGGTGGGCAGCTTCCCGCCCGGGCCGATGCGGCTTTCGCGGAGGAACTTCCCGGCCTCGCCGACGCCGCAATACCCATAGCCTTCCAGGGCGAGCGGCACATGGACGGAGAAGCTGTCATAGACCTGCAGGATGTCCATGTCCTTCGGCCCAAGGCCTGAGACGGCATAGGACTGTGCCGCGGCCGCCTGCTGCGCGGGCAGGTAGAAATCGTCGATCCGCGGCTCGAGGCTGGTGGCCCCGCGATTCAGGTCGAAGCGCCCGACGCCCTCGATGAACACCGGGTTGCGGCAGATCTTCTTGGCGCGCTCCGCCTCCGCGATGATCAGCGCGACGCCGCCATCGTTGATCAGGCAGTAGTCGAACAGATGCAGCGGCTCGCACACGTAGCGGGAGGCCATGTAGTCCTCGAGCGTGATGCGCTTGCGCTGGATGGCGTTCGGATTCATCGAGGACCAGCCGCGCTGCGCGACCGACACCTCGCCCATCTCGCGTTCGGTGAAGCCGCGCGCCTGCTTGTAGCTCTGCAGCGTCAGAGCATAGAGCGCGCCCTGGGAGGTGAAGCCCCAGGGGGAGTGATAGACGTAGGACAGGAAGGCGTTGCCGCCCATCGCCTCCGGCCCGCCATATTGCGTGCCGACGCTGCGCTGGTCGTTGCCATAGATCAGCGCGACCACCTCGGCATAACCAGCCTCGATCGCCATGACGGCCTGCGCGACGGCCAGCACGGCATCGGCCTGGTCGCCCCAGCGCGGGTTGATCCCGGCCAGCTCGCCCATGCGTTCATAGGCGGTGGTCGGGCCGGCGATCAGGCCGTCGATCTCGTCGCGGCTGATATTCGCGTCCTTGAGCGCATTGCGGAAGGCCGAGAGGCCGTAGCCGAGCGAATCATCCGGCTGCTCGCCGGCGCGGCAGCGTTCCCAGTCACGGACCCAATCAGTGTGGCCAACGCCGATCACGGCGGCGGCGCGCCGATTGCGCGGGCTCGGGTGACGGCCACCAAAAGCGGGGGATGCGCTGTTCATGCCAGGATCTTCCTCTCCGCGAGGCTCGCGATCTCATCGCGGCTCATGCCGAGCAGGCGCGTCAGCACCTCCTCCGTGTGTTCGCCGAACAGCGGCGGGCGCTCCAGCTCCAGCCGCCCGCCGTCGATGCGGAAGGGCGGCGAGGTGAAGACGGATCGGCCGAGTTCGGGATGATCCAGCCGCTGCCAATAGCCGCGCGCCGCAAGCTGCTCGTCCTCCTCCACCAGATCGCGCGCCGAGGAGACGCGGGCGGCCGGAACGCCTGCAGTCTGCAGCGTGCGCGCCGCGTCCGTCGCGCCGCGCGTCGCGGTCCAGGCGCCGACCGCAGCCTCCAACTCGGCCATCGCCGCGAGGCGCCCGGCGGCACCGCGGAGATCGGGCCGCGCGGCCAGGTCCTGGCGGCCGATCGTGGCGGCCAGTGCCAGCCACTCAGCATCGCTTTCCACCGCGATGGCGCACCACGCATCCTCGCCCGCGCAGCGGAACACGTTGTGCGGCGCATCCCGGCGGGATCGGTTGCCGGTATGCTCGGGCTCCCGGTCGTGCGTCGCGGCCTCGACGACATTGGGGCCGACGAAATTCGTGGTGGATTCGACCTGGCTCAGGTCGATCTTCATCCCTCGCCCGGTCATGCGCCGATGGCGCAGCGCCGCGAGCACGGCGAAGGCAGCGTGATAGGGGTTCGCCGCATGGTCGGGGAAATGCGTGCCCGGCCCGATCGGCGCCTCGCCCCGGCCATAGCCGGTCATCCACATCATGCCGGTCACTGCGGCGATGGTCATGCCGACGCCGAGGAGATTCGCCAGCGGCCCATCCTCTCCATACATCGGCATGGACAGGTAGATGATGTCGGGCTTGGCCTTGCGGCATTCCTCATAGGTCAGGCCAAGGCGCTCCATCGCACCCGGGCCGAAATTGTTGCTGACCACGTCGGATTGCGCGATCAGCTTCAGCGCGATCTCCCGCGCTTCATCCTGCTTGAGGTCGAGGGCGATGGACTTCTTGCCGGTGTTACGGCTGGCGAAGTAGCCGCTGCGGTTGGTGCCTGCGATGCCGTCCCGGAACGGCCCGCCGAGGCGGACCGGATCAGGGCGCGACATCGTCTCGATCTTCAGCACTTCAGCGCCGAAATCGGAGAAGACCTTGGTGCCGAAGGGACCGGCACCGGCCCAGGTCAGGTCAGTGAAGCGGATACCCTTGAGGAAATCGGGGCGCATGCTCGTCTCCTGCCGCGTCAGCCGCGCACCAGCGCGTCATGTTCGCCGAGCGCGGGCGCAGGCGCGGGGCGCCAGACCAGCTCGGACATCTTGTAGGGCGCGCCGGGGAACAGCGGCCCGTCCCCGCCGAGGCGCACGAAGTAGTCGCGATAGGCCAGTTGCGGGTCGTCGAGCACGTCGCGCACACGATTGACCGCAGACATGACGATGCGCCGCTTGAGCGCATTCTCCACCAACTCGTCGCGCGTCAGGTCGCGGGTGAAGGCTTCGAACAGCGGCTTGAACTCGGCACGCGCCTCCGGCCGGTTGCGCCATTTGCGGTCCAGCCATTGCGGCTGGCTGAAGGCCTCTGCCGAGGGGTGCCCGCGCTCCGCCATCCAGGCCACCAGCGACTTCCAGGACACGCCGTTGGTCGGCGGTGAGGCCAGGAAGACATGCCCGTCGCGACAGGCATAGATGTTCTCGGACGCGTCGCGCGTGCCCTCTCCGGCGCGATGAGAGATGCGGCGTTCCAGGTCCCACACCTGGATCGCGTTTTGCAGCGAATGCGCGATCGCCTCCTGCGCGGAGACATCGAGGATGTGCCCACGGCCGCGCGTCTCGGCATCCATCAGCGACACGGCGGTTGCGACGGCGGTGTAGACCGAACACACCATGCCAGCCTGGCCCGCCGGCAGGCGCAGCGGCGGCTCCTCCCCGCGGCCGGTCATCCAGGCGATGCCGCCTGCCGCCTGCAGCGTGAGGTCGGAGGCCGGCGCGCCTTCCAGCGGCCCGCCGATGCCATAGGGCGACACATGAGTGATGACAGAGGTCGGATTGAGGCTCCGCAGCCAGGCAATATCGGCGGCGCCAAGCGGGCCGCCACGCTCCAGCACCACCACCTGCGCCTCACGCGCCAGATCGGCCAGCGCCGCGCGGCCGGCATTGGTCGACAGGTCCAGCACCACACTCTTCTTGGACGCGTTGTGGAAGGCGAAGGCCTCCGCCCCGCCCGGTACGGCCGCCGTGTCGCGCGTCCGGTCTGGCAGACCTCCCGGCGGCTCAATGCGAATGACCTCGGCTCCAAGGTCGGCAAAAAGCCGCGTGGCGTAGCGCGCCAGGTTGTGCGTCATGTCGAGCACGCGCACCCCGGAATAGGGGCGGAAGCCATCCGTCATGGGCGATCTCCTGCCGCGCGGGCGCGCGCCAGGGCGCGGGCCTTGTGGCGCGGGATTTGGACATAATTTATATTGCCGAATGCGAAGCGATGCCGCAGGCACAGGGTCCGCGGATACGGGCCATGGCCGGCACGGCATCGCGACAAGAGGCTGGTTGAATGGCGTTCAAGACCAAGCAGGACCAGGTCGCGGACATCATCCGCGAGCGGATCATCGCCGGGATCTACCCGCGGGGCACCAAGCTCAAGCAGGGGGAGCTCGCGCAGGAACTCGGCGTATCCATCACGCCGGTGCGCGAGGCGCTGCACATGCTGGGCGCGGAAGGCTATGTCGAGGCGATCTCGCACAAGGGCCTCATTGTCCCGTTGATACGGCAAGAAACGGCCCGCGAGACCTTCGAGCTGCGCGTCATGCTGGAGCGGGAGCTGACGGCGCGCGCGCTGAAGCGCATGGACCGTCCGACGCTGGCGGCGCTGCGAGACAGCCAGGCGGTGATCGCCAATATCTCGCCCGGCGGCCCGCGCCTCGCCAGTCGGACGGAAAACTACCGCTTCCACTTTCGCCTGTACGAGCTGGCGGACCGGCCGCAGACCTTGCAGTTCGTCCGCGTGCTCTGGGCGCGCTACCCCTTCATCATCCAGGAGCGCGGCGGCTTCCGGATGAAGAACATCGAGGAGCATGAGCGCTTCCTGCGCTGCGTCGAGGCCGGCGACCACGACGCAGCGGTGGACGAGATGGTCGCGCATATCGAAAGCGGCTGGCACGACCTGCTGACAAGCGAGCAACTGGCGGCCCCAGCCGCCTGAGACCCGGGCGCGCGCCAGCGCCGGCGCACTGCGCCGTCCCTGGCTGCCTGCGGTCTCAGGACGCCGGGTCATGCGTCAGCCCCGCCGCTCCGGCAGCAGCCAGACATCCGCAAGGTCCTGGTAGATCATGTGCGTCGGCGCCATGGACCAGCCCTGGACGCGCGCATTCATGACGACGATACGCTGCCACCAGAGCAGCGGAACAGCATAGGCCTGCTCCATCGCCCGCGCTTCGAAGCGCCGCAGGATCTGCTTGCGGACCTGCGGGTTCACCTCCTGCGCCTGGGCATCGAACATCGCATCCAGCTCGCGGTCCTGCATGCGCTGGGTCGCGATGGAGGCGCGATCCATGGAGATGTACTTCACCAGCACATTCGTCGGGTCGTCACTGAACTGAGTGAAGCTGTCCACCATCACCTCATAGCCGCCGCTGCCCTGCGCGGCGTACCAGGCGGCGAGTTCCACCTGCTGGTGCTCCACGCGTACGCCGATCTGGCGCAGCTGGTCGATGATGAAGATGCCGGAGGTGACGTAGGGCTGGTGGTTGCGGTTGAGCAGCGTGAAGGACAGGTTCTCGTGCCCTGCTTCGCGCAGCAGGCGCCGTGCCTCGGCCCGGTTCGCCGCCATGTCGCGGCCATAGCCGGGCCAGCGCTGCATCTCCTCTGGCGTTGCGGACCAGACGCTGCCCGGACGCACCAGCCCACCGACGGCGCCCAGCTGCGAGATCCGCGAGAGATTGGCCGAACCGCCCCAGCGATCGAGTGCCAGCGACAGGGCGCGGCGGACGCGCGGGTCGTTGAAGGGCGGCTTCTCGCAGTTGAAGCTCATGATCATGTGCAGCATCCAGCTGCTCTCGTGGACCTTCGCCTCGTCGCCGAGGGCGCGGACGATCCGGTCCCGCTCATTCGGCGTGAAGCCACGGAATTCGGCATTGATCTGCCGCCCCGACAGCGCATTAACCATGGCGGAGGGCGACATGGTGATGGCGCGGAAGCCATCCAGATACGGGCGACCCGGCTTGAAATAGCCGTCGAAGCGCGCGCCGACCCAATGCGATCCCGCGACGTGCTCGACGAAGCGGAAGGGGCCGCTGCCCATCACGTTGCGCACCGGGAAGTTCGGATCCTGCCGCAGCCGCGCCGCGCTGTGGATCGAGTTCCAGGGCGAGGCGAAGGTGTCCATGATGGACGCATCCACCTTCTTCATGCGGAAGACGATGGTGCGGTCATCCGGCGTCTCGATTGAGGCGATCTGCTCGAAGGCGGGCTGGCGGTCCGACTTCACGCTGGGCGGCGGATTCCGCAGCCTTTCGTAGCTGACGCGCACATCCTCGGCCGTCAGGGGCGTGCCGTCGTGGAAGCGCACATTGGCGTGGATGCGGAAGGTGTAGGTCATCAGGTCCGGCGCGATCGTCCAGCTCTCCGCCAGGTCGCCCACGATGTTCGGGTAGTTACCCGGTTCGTAGCCGAGCAGCGTCGAGTAATGCGGCGCGAGGCGGTGCATGACGGCGAAGGTGCCCGTCTGATGCAGGTCGTAGGTCGGCGGCTCGGCGCCCACGGCGAAGGTCAGGATCCCGCCCCGCTGCGGCGTTTGGCCGGTTTGCGCCAGCGCGGCGGAGCCGAGCGCGAGACCCGGGATGCCCAGCAGCGCAGCGCGGCGCGTGATCCCGGCGGTACCATGTGTCATGACGTCCCTCCTCATCTGCTTGTGCTTGTTGTCGTGCGTGTTGTTGTTCTTGTCCGTCAGGTGCGGAACTTCGGGTCGAGCCAATCGCGCAGCGAGTCGCCGAACAGGTTGAAGGCGAAGACCGCGAGCGAGATGGCAAGGCCGGGGAAGATGATCATCCACGGCGCTTCCTGGTAGAAATTCGAACTGTCGCCGGCGAGCATCAGCCCCCAGGCCGGCTTCGGCTCGGCCACGCCGAGGCCGAGGAAAGAAAGCGATGCCTCCAGCAGAATCGCCTGCGCGACATAGGCGGTCAGCAGGATCAGGTAGGGCGCAAGCACGTTCGGCGCCATATGACGCAGGATGATGTGGGTGGACGAATACCCGCCCGCTCGCGCCGCATCGATATAGGGCATCGCGCGCACCGACAGCGCTGCGGAGCGCACCACGCGGCAGGCGCGCGGAATAATCGGAATGGCGATCGCGAAGACAAGGTTCAGGTCCACGCCGAACAGGGGCGCCTTGCCCAGCACCGCCACGACCACGAGGGCCAGCACGATGATCGGGAAGGACAGAACGATGTCCACGAAGCGCTGGATGAACAGATCCGCCTTTCCGCCGAAATAGGCGGATGCGATGCCGAGCAGCGAACCGAGCGAGCAGCCGATGAAGGACGACAGGAACCCGATCGTCAGCGCCGTGCGCGCGCCATAGATGATACGGGTCAAGATGTCGCGGCCGAAGGCGTCCGTGCCGAAGGGATGCTCGATAGAGGGTGGTGCGAGCATGGAGCCGAAGTCGATCACCTCGGGCTCGTAGGGGGCGATCCACTCCGCGCAAACCGCGGCAACCGCCATGAGCAGGATTACGATGGCGCCGGCGGCGCCGAGCGGCTGCGCGCGGCAGAAGGCCAGGACGCGGCCCAAAACGCCGGCGCGCCCTGCGCTGCTGGTACGGATCGGTACGGTGGTGGCGGACATCGCGTCTCCCCTCAGCCGTGCCGCACGCGCGGGTCGAGCAGGCCGTAGAGCATGTCGATGATCAGGTTGACCGAGACGAAGACCACGGCCAGCAGCATCACCAGCGCCTGAATCAGCATGAAGTCGTTGCGTGAGACCGCCTCGACGAAGAGCCGCCCGATGCCGTTCAGGTTGAAGACCTGCTCCGTCACCACCAGCCCGCCGATCAGGAAGGCGAACTCAAGGCCGATCAACGTGATCGCCGGCAGCAGCGCGTTGCGCATGGCATGCCGGGCGACCACCAGCCGCTCATAGACACCCTTGGCGCGCGCCGTGCGGATGTAGTCCTCCCGCATCACCTCGATGATGGAGGAGCGCACCATCCGCGCCACGACCGCCGCGTAGCGGTAGCCGACCGCCAGCGCCGGCCAGATCAGCTGCGACAGGTTCTTCAGCGGATCCTGATGGAACGGCGTGTAGGTGACGGGCGGCGACCAGTTGAAGGCGGTCAGCAGCAGCAGGATGATCAGCATCCCGAGCCAGAAGGCCGGCGTCGCCAGCCCCGCAATGGTGAAGATGCGGACGGCATAGTCCACCCAACTGTCGCGGAAGAGCGCGGAGATGGTGCCGAGCGGGATGGCGATCAGCACCGCGACGATCGCCGCCATGACCGCGACCTGCAGCGTCAGCCCGATGCGCGCCCCGATCTCATCGGCTACGGGCCGGCCGGTCCACATGGACTTCCCAAGATCGAGCGTGACCAGGCCCTTCATCCAATCCAGGAACTGCTCCGGCAGCGGCTTGTCGAGCCCAAGACGCGCACGCTCCCGCTCGATCAACTCCTGCGTCACATGCCCGCCATCGGCACGGAGTTTCACCTCCACCACGTCACCAGGCACGACGCGCAGCATCACGAAGGTCAGAAGCGCGACACCCAGTAGCGTCGGGATCATCAGCATCAGGCGGCGGCCAAGGTAGCGCAGCATCCGATGGCCCTCCCCTACAGCTTGATGCAAGCGGCCATATGGCCGGGTCGGATCTCGCGCAGCTCAGGCACCTGCTCGCGACATTCCGCACTCGCCATAGGACAGCGCGTGTGGAAAACGCAGCCCGTGGGCGGCTTCAGCGGCGATGGCAGCTCGCCGCGCAGCGCCCGCGGCGCGCGCATCCGCTCCACCACCGGGTCGGGCACTGGCGCGGCATCGAGCAGCGCGCGGGTGTAGGGATGCAGCGGCTCCGCGTAGAGCGCGTCCCGATCGGCCGTCTCCATCACCCGGCCGAGATACATGACGACGATGCGGTGCGAGAGGTGCCGCACCACGGCAAGGTCATGCGCGATGAAGAGATAGGCGATGCCGAGCCGCGCCTGCAGCTCCGCCAGCAGGTTGACGATCTGGCCCTGGATCGAGACGTCGAGCGCGGAAACCGGCTCGTCGCAGACGATGAAGTCGGGCTCCATCGCCAGCGCGCGCGCGATGCCGACGCGCTGGCGCTGCCCACCCGAAAGCTGGTGCGGGTAGCGCTCTGCGAATTCCGGCAGAAGGCCGACCTGGTTCAGCAGCTCCTTCACCCGCGCCTCTGCGTCGTCGGCACCGAAGCCGCGGCGCTTGCGGAGCGGCTCCGCGATCGTGCTCCCCACCGTCATGCGCGGGTTGAGCGAACTGTAGGGGTCCTGGAAGATCACCTGGATCCGCTTGCGCAATTCGTTCATGCGCGCGCGCGAGGCCTTGGTGAGGTCCTCGCCCTCGAACCGGATCGAGCCCGCCGTCGCTTGCTCGAGTTGCAGCACCATGCGGCCGATCGTGGTCTTGCCGCAGCCCGACTCGCCAACTAGGCCCAGCGTCTCGCCCCGGCGGAGGGTGAAGGAGACATCCTGCACCGCCCGCACCGTGGCCGTGCCGCCGAAAAAGCCGCCGAGCCGGATCGGGAAGTGCTTGGTGAGGCCCTCGACCTCAAGCAGCGTCGGGCCCTCGTTGCGCTGGGTCGCCGCAGCGTCCTCGGCTGGCGGCGCCTCGGGCGGCATGGCCTCGGCGAAGTGGCACGCACTGGAATGGCCCGGCGCCACCGCGCGCAACGCCGGATCCTCGGCGCAGCGATCCTGCCGCCAGCGGCAACGTGGCGCGAAACGGCAGCCCGTGGGGGGGGTCGCCAGGTTCGGCGGCAGACCCTCGATCGTCTCCAGCATGCCGCCGCGCGGGCGATCGAGACGCGGAACCGAACGCAGCAGGCCGACCGTGTAGGGATGGCGCGGGGCACCGAAGACCCGCGCGGCCGCGCCCTCTTCCACCAGGCGGCCGGCATACATCACCGCCACGCGGTCGGCGTAGCGCGCGACCACGCCCAGATTATGGGTGATCAGCACCAGCGTGATGCCCAGCCGGCGCGAGAGATCCTTCATCAACTCCAGGATCTGCGCCTGGATGGTCACATCCAGCGCCGTCGTCGGCTCATCCGCGATGATCAGGCGGGGATTGCAGGCCAGGCCGATGGCGATCATCACGCGCTGGCGCATGCCGCCCGAGAAGTGATGTGGGTGCTGGTTCAGCCGCCGTTCGGCATCGGCGATGCCGACCATCTCCAGCAATTCGATGGAGCGGGCGCGGGCCTGCTCATCGGTCATGCCGAGATGGATCTTGAGCGGTTCGGCCAATTGCATCCCGATGGTGAGCACCGGGTTCAGGCTCGTCATCGGTTCCTGGAAGATCATGGCGATGTCGCGGCCACGCCGCTCGCGCATCTGCTCTTCCGACAGGCTGAGGAGGTCCTGCCCCTCGAACAGGATGCGGCCACCCGTGATCCGCCCCGCCGGCTTGGCCAGAAGGCGCATGACCGCCAGCGCGGAGACCGACTTGCCGCAGCCGCTCTCGCCCACCAGCGCGAGCGTTTCGCCCGCCTGCACCGACCAGGAGACGCCATCGACCGCGCGCACGACACCACGGCTGGTGGCGAACTCGACCTGCAGCCCCTCGACCGACAGCAGCGGCCTTTCCTCTGCAGGCAGGGGCAAGGCGGCGGTCATGGCGTCGAGGTGCGGCACCTTGGACATGCCCTTCCCCCTGGTATCGTTGTTGTGGATTATAAAATGCATTCTTTGGTGGGCGGCAAGCCGGATTCTTCAGCGGGGGGAAAAGCGGATGGCGGTGCAGGTTGGCGATCTGGCCGGGAAGGCCGTGCTGGTGACGGGCTCCTCAACGGGGATCGGGGCGGCCGTCGCGCGCGGCTTCGGCGCCCAGGGCATGCGCGTCGCGGTGCATGGCAACAGCAATATGGAGCAGGCCGAGCAGGTGGCCGCCGACATCCGCGCCGCCGGCGGCACTGCTGTGGTGCTGCGCGCCGATGTGCGCGACCGGGAGGCCTGCGGGCGGCTGGTGCAGGAGGCGCATGCGGCCCTCGGCGCCCTCGATGTCCTGGTGAACAATGCCGGCGGTGTGGTGGATCGCAGCCCGATCCGCGATGCGGCTGATCTCCTGTTCGACCAGGTGATGGCGCTGAACGCGACCTCGGTCTTCGCCTGTTCGCGGGCAGCGCTGCCGATCATGGAAGCGGCCGGCGGGGGTGCGATCATCTCCACCACCTCACTTGCCGCGCGGAACGGCGGGGGCGGCCGGTCGGTTCTGTATGCCGCGGCGAAGGGCTTCGTTTCCTCCTTCACACGCGGTCTGGCGAAGGAGGTGGCGCGCTTCAACATCCGCGTGAACGCCGTGGCGCCCGGCGTGATCGACAAGCCCAACAAGAGCTGGACGACTCCACCGCACCAACTCGAGGCCGCGCTGCGCATGACGCCCATGCGCCGCCAGGGAACGGTGGAGGAGTGCGTCGGTGCCTATCTCTACCTGGCCTCCGGCGAGCTCTCTTCCTTCGTCACAGGGCAGATCATCGAGGTGAATGGCGGCCTGCACATGCCCTGAGGGCCTCAGCCAGGGACCAAATGGCCGGTGATAATGGTTCCGCGCCAAGGTCCTGCCACATGAGGCGCAGCATGCCGCTCCAGCCATCCTTCGACCCTTCGCGAGCGGATGACCACCGTGAGGTCGCCGCCGGGTCCAGAAGGCGCGGTACCGCGCGGAGCTCGCGTGCTTGGGGACGCTTATCTGCGACGCTGGGATGAGCTTGCCATGAGCCCGGGCGCACCGACCGCCGGCCAGCGCATCACCGCGATCCGGGCGCATCTGATACAGGCCGGGCCGCTCGGAATCTCAGGCGGGGCGGCGAATGGAAACCGCTCAGCCCGGAAGGAGAGCGTCCGCGCTTGTGGCTGCAGAACGCAGAGTCCAGTCGGAGGTAACGATGAGACCGAGCAGTTCAGCGAGCGCCACCTGCATCGGCCCGACCCGCTCCTCAGCCCAGAGGAAATTCAGCGTACCAAGGCATTCGCCGCCAGCCACAATAGGAATGTTCACGACCGAGCGGAGGCCGAGGCCAAGGATCACCGCGTGATCAGGGAAGTCGCGGCGCAGATCCTCGGCACCCTGGCCACAGTAAAGCCGGCGTTCGAGCAGGACCTGCCGCCCCCATGCAGTGTCGCGCTTCGGCTTGGCGCCACCGACCGGATAGGCGATCGGATCGGAGCTGTAGAGCCGCTGCACCGTCATCGCCGCAGCATCGAAGCGCATGGCGGTGCACAGCCGGTGGCCCGTCACCTCCGCGCCGATCGCGTCAGCGACGCGCACCATGGCGAGTGGCCCGGGCAGCCGCGCTGCTGCAGCCAGCCGCGCGACTTGCGCGGCGGTCAGCAGCGGGCCTGGCACCGCCTCAGGCATCGGTCATGGCGATGCCGAGCTCGCGGATGATCCGGCTCCACTTCACCGCATCGGCCCTGAGCGTCGTGGCGAAAGCGTCCGCGCTTTCCGCCAGGACCTCGACGCCAATGGCGGCGAGCCGCTCGCGCACCTCGGCCAGCGCCATCGCCGCGTTGATCTCCCGGTTCAGCTGCGCGACCAGGTCCTGCGGCATGCCCTTCGGGCCGAGCACGCCGTACCAGACCGTCATTTCATAGCCGGGCACGGTCTGGCCGACCGTCGGCACGCCGGGCAACAGGCGCGAAGGGGTCGCCTCGGTGACGCCGAGCATGCGCAGGCGCCCGGCCTGCACATGCGGCAGCGTCTGGGTCGCGGCACTGAAGAACAGCTGGGTCTGCCCCGCGACCGTATCCTGCACGGCCGGCGCCCCGCCGCGATAAGGGACATGGACCATCTCAATACCGGTCATGCGCGCGAACATCTCGGCGCAGATGTGGTTGGTAGAGCCCGGCCCCGCCGAGGCGTAGGCGATGCGGCCGGGATTGGCCCGCGCATAGGCGATAAACTCCGCCACGTTGGTCGCCGGCACAGAGGGATGGATGACCATCGTGTTCAGCGCGAAGGCCAGCCGCGCGATCGCCGTGAAGTCGTCCACACCGTTGAATGGCATGTTTCGGAACAGCGCGTCGTTCATCGCATGCGTGCTCATCGAACCAAACAGCAGCGTGTAGCCATCCGGCCGCGCCCGGGCGACGGCGTTGGAGCCGAGGTTGCCGGACGCGCCCGAGCGATTCTCCACGACGAAAGGCTGGCCCATGGAGCGCCGCAGCGGCTCCGCCAGGATGCGGGCCAGGATGTCGGTCGTGCCCCCGGTCGCCCAGGGCACCATGATGGTCACCGGACGGGCCGGATAGCGCTCCTGCGCTTGCGCTGCGGGCAGCAGCCCGGTCATGCCGGCCGCGGCGCCGAGGGTTGCCGACAGCGCCGCGCGGCGCGTCATGCGGAATGTCTGGGTCATGGTCTGCGTTCTCCCCTCAGCCTCGCGGCCCGTCCTGATCGGTGGTGCCAAATCTCCACCGATCGACGAGGCCGCGGCAGACTGTGCACGGACACCGCCGAATGCAATATCGGGCGCGGCGCAATCGGGAGACGTCGATGTTCACCACCCGCCCGGAGCTTCGCGGTACCTTCGGCGCGATCGCCAGCACGCACTGGATCGCCAGCGCCGTCGGCATGTCGGTCCTGGAGCGCGGCGGCAATGCCTTCGACGCCGCCGTCGCGGCCGGCTTCGTGCTCCAGATCGTCGAGCCGCACCTGAACGGCCCTGGCGGGGAGGTGCCGATCATCCTGAAGCGCCACGACGCGCCAGACCCGGAGGTGATCTGCGGCCAGGGTCCGCTGCCGATGACCGCGACGCCAGAGCGCTTCGCAGCGCTCGGCCTGAAACAGATGCCCGGCACCGGGCTGCTGCCTTCCGTGGTGCCGGGGGCCTTCGATGCCTGGATGACCTTGCTACGGAACCACGGCACCTGGACGCCGCGCGCGGTGCTGGAAGCAGCGATCGGCTATGCCGAGAATGGTTTCCCGGTGCTGCCGAAGGTCGCCGGCTCGATCCTCGCGGCCCGCGATTTCTTCACCGCCGAATGGCCGAGCTCGGCGGAGGTCTGGCTGCCGGGCGGCGAGGTGCCCCGCCCCCGCTCGCTGCTGCGCACGCCGGCGATCGCGGCCACCTACCGCCGCATCCTGTCCGAGGCGGAGGCGGCCGGCGGCGGTCGGGACGCCCAGATCGAAGCAGCGCGCCGCGCCTTCTACCGCGGCTTCGTAGCGGAGGCGGTGGACCGCTTCTATCGCAGCGCCTCACTGATCGATTCATCTGGCCGCCGTCATGGCGGGCTGCTCTCAGCGGATGACATGGCGCGCTATGCGGCGCGGACCGAGACGACCGTCGCGCGCGACTATCATGGCGTCACGGTCCACAAGACCGGCCCCTGGGGCCAGGGTCCTGTGCTGCTGCAGGCACTGGCCTTGCTGGAGGGCTTCGACCTCGCCGCGATGGATCCCGCTGGCGAGCGATTCGTGCACACCGTCGTGGAATGCATGAAGCTCGCCTATGCCGACCGCGAGGTCTTCTACGGCGACCCAGATGTGGTGGACGTGCCGCTGAGCACGCTGCTCTCCGCCGAGTATGCGGCGACACGCCGACGGCTGGTCGGGGAGGACGCCTCCCTCGCGCTCGTGCCCGGCAACCTCCCCGGCGCCGCTGAGCGCCTGCGGGAGGTGCTCGCGATGTCGGGCGCGGAGACGCCCGTCGGCCTCGGGCATGGCGAGCCGACCTTCGCGCCGCTGCCGGTGGAATGGGGCGACACGGTGCACCTCGACGTCGTGGACCGGTATGGGAACATGGTGTCCGCGACGCCATCGGGCGGTTGGCTGCAAAGCTCTCCGGCAGTGCCAGGCCTCGGCTTTTCCATCTCGACGCGCGGCCAGATGTGCTGGCTCGCGCCCGGCCATCCCAGCAGCCTCCGGCCTTGGATGCGGCCGCGCACCACGCTGACGCCGACACTGGTGACGCGCGATGGCGAGGCGTGGCTCGCGATTGGCACACCGGGCGGCGACCAGCAGGACCAGTGGACGCTCGCGGTGCTGCTGCGCCACCTGCATCATGGGCTGGACCTGCAGGCGGCCATCGACCTGCCGATGTTCACCAGCCGTCACTTCCCGCAATCCTTCTACCCGCGCATCGCCGAGCCGGGGCGCCTGCTGGTGGAGGACCGGTTCGGGCCGGAGGTGATCGCCGCCCTGCAGCGGCGCGGCCATGGGATCTCGGTGGAGCCCGCATGGTCGCTCGGGCGCGTCTGCGCCGCAGGCCGACGCGATGGCTTCGTGGTGGCGGCGGCGACGCCGCGCCTCATGCAGGCCTATGCAATCGCGCGCTGACGCCAGCACGGACTACCCAAGGATGGGCACCAAGCCGCATGCGGAACAGAGCCCGCCTAACACCACGGCAACGAGGCAGCAGATTCACTTCGAACGCCTTAGCTTCGGCCTGTTCCGACGCGGCGTGCCTCTCGCCGCATGAACCACGCTCGCTACAGAAGAGCCACGGACGTGGCCCCCGCTTCGCGTCTCTACTCCAGCGAAATATTGGCTGCCCTGACAACGCTGGTCCAGCGCGAGATTTCAGTGCGGATGAAGGCTTCGAAAGCAACAGGGCCAAGAGGCGCAGGGACCGCACCGGCAGCTTCGACCCGCTGAATGATCTGGGGCTCGGCCAGCACGGCACGAGCCGCCGTATCGAGGCGCTCAACCAGCGCGGGGGGCGTACCGGACGGGACGAACAGCCCGGTCCATCCGTTCAGCTCGAAACCCGGCAGCAGTTCGGCAACTGCAGGCAGGTCAGGGAATTCCGGCAGGCGCGTCGGAGACGTCACGGCGAGCATCCGCAGCTTGCCCTCCCGCACGAGCGCCCGTGTGGCGACGAGCGTGTCCACCATAACCTGGACCTGGCCGGCTGAGAGCGCGACCGTCGCCGCCGTCGGCGCACGGAACGGCACATGGACGATGTCGAGGCCGGCCATATGCTTCAGCATCTCGGCCGCCAGATGCGTCGTCGTGCCAGCGCCGCCCGAGCCGTAGTTCAACTGGCCCGGATGCGCCTTGGCATAGGCGATGAGGCCCTGCAGATCCGTCACGGGCAGTGACGGATTGACAACAACCGCACTCACGCCGCCCGACAGCCGCGTCACCGGCACGAAGTCGCGCAGCGGATCATACGACAGTCGCGCGCCATAGAGCGGCACGTTCATGGCATGGGTGCTGATGGTACCGATCAGCAATGTGTAGCCATCCGCCGGGCTGCGCGCTGCAGCCTCGACACCAATGATACCCGCCGCACCCGGGCGGTTCTCCACGACGAAGGATTGCCCGAACATCGCGCCAAAGCGGTCCGCGATCAGCCGGCCCATGACATCGGTGGCGCCGCCGGGCGCGAAGGGCACGATCACGCGCACCAGCCGGCTTGGCCAGTCGCGTCCCTGCGCGCGCAGCGGACTCGCCGCAAGGCTCGCGGCCCCTGCCAACAGCAGCTCGCGTCGTCCGAGGACCATCGTCATTCTCCGTCCTGCCATCATGCGGCTTAGGTGGCCATCGCGCGTACTTCGCGCGCTTTGGCTGCGCAGGCTCCGACCAGGAAGCCGAGATCCGTACCGGTCGAGACGTAGCGCGCGCCCATCTTGACGAATTCTGCCGTCAGGTCCGGGCGCCCGGCCAGGCCCCCGATGCCGACATGCTTGCCCCGGCTGCGGGCCGCCGCGATGATCCGCGCATAGGCAGCGCGGACATCCGGGTGATCGAATTCGCCAGGGATGCCCATCTCCGCGGTGAGGTCATTGGTGCCGACGAGAACCATGTCCACGCCGTCGACCGCCACGATCTCGTCAACCTTCTCCAGTGCCTCCAGCGTCTCGATCATCGGGATGACCATAGTCGCCGCATCCAGCACCGGGTCACCGACTTTCGCCGGCCAGGTACGAAAACCGAATTGCGGCAGGTGGCCCGCCGCAGAGCGCGTGCCGAGCGGCGGGAAATGCGCCATCCGAACGACCGCGCGCGCCTGGTCTGCCGAATGGACATGCGGCGCGATGATGCCAAGCGCGCCCGCATCCAGCACACGCCCGACAAATTCCGGCGTCAGCGCCGGCACGCGAACGAACGGCGTCACACCCACCGCGAGCGCGGCCAGCATGATCTGCCCGGTGATATCGATCGTCAGCGGCCCGTGCTCGAGATCGACATAAAGGCTGTCAAAGCCTGCAGTTGCCGCGATCTGCGCCACCTCGATGCCGCGGACGAGGCGTGCGGTCATGGAGGCGACGACCTCGTCCCGCGCGAGCTTCTCGCGAACCCTGTTGCGGACGACAGGGGCGTTGTCGGTCATGTGCGGCCTTCCATGGTTCAGGCTTCGAAGGAAACGGTGCGACGGCCATAGCCGCCGAAGAGCGCAGTGACTGTGTCGCCCGGTTTGCCACGCAGCAAGACTGCATAGGAGCCTGCGGCCCGGAGCACCGGGAAGGCTGCCGGGTCCGCGATGGCGCCGCTCACCGCGGGCGCTCGCGCGCAACCCAGGGTGTCTCGCGCCATACGCGCGCGAGTTCGGTATTCGCTTCCTGCAGGTAACGGCCGTAATCCGCCGGACCCATATAGGCCAGGGCGAGGGCGATGTTGGCGGCCGCAGCAGCGAGCTCCGGATCGCGCAGCGCCCGGTCCACCGCTGTCGCGATCGCCTCCACCGCCTCCCGCGGCATGCCACGCGGCCCGACCAGGCCACGGCTGGCACCGCCAACCACGTTGTAGCCCTGCTCCGCATAGGTCGGGATCTGCGGCGCAAGAGCAGAGCGCTCCGCCGAGAGAATGCCGAGCGCACGGATGCTGCCGTCTTGCATGAAGCGGAAGACGTCGCCGAGGGCGGTCGCGAGAAGCTGCACCTGGCCGCCGAGCAGCGCAGTTCGGGGGGCAGCGCCGCCATCGTAGGGAATATGGTCGAACCTGATCCCAGCGGACCTCTCCAGCTGAATCAGATCAAGATGCGTGTTGGAGCCGATGCCGGCCGAGCCGACTGTCACATGGTCCGGCCGCGCCCGCGCTGCGGCGACGACGTCGGCCAGGGTACGGAACGGGCTGTCGGCGCGGACCGCCAGCACGGCCGGATCGAAGACCAGGTTTGCGATCGGCTCGAAACTATCGACGGTATAACCTGCGTCGCGCTCATGCGGCTTCATCATCGTATTCGGCACGTTCATGAAGCCGATGGTCGTGCCATCCGGTCGGGAACGGGCAATCGCCGTAGCGCCAATCTGTCCACCGGCGCCCGCGCGGTTCAGGATCACGAGCCGTGCACCAAGGTGCCGCTCGATGTAGGGCGCGATGAGCCGTGCACTGAGATCGGTGCCGCCGCCGGGCGCGAAGGGCACGATGAGGCTGATCTGGCGCTCCGATTGAGCGCTGGCGCGCGGTGGCGCAGCCAGCACGGCGCCCGCGGCTGCGACGACGCTGCGTCTTGTGAGCATGACGTTCCCCCGTTTGCAGCTCGCCGATCATGTCGGCAGATTCGTGACGGCTTGCGCGGCCGGAGGGACATCTCACGCCCGTCTAGGGGTGTTTTCAAGCAGAGAAACGCTGCAGCCGCTGCGACCGCCAGGCATTGGCTTCCGGCGCCAATGCGCGCAGCCTCTGCTGACTATCGCCCGATCCCGAGGAGACACACGGATGCAAGTCTACGAATTGGCAACCCTCACCGCGGCCAGTGTTGGCGCGACTGGGCGATTCGGGCCTGCCATCGCTGCCTTCTGCGCGGAAGACGGCGCGCGCGGCCGGCTGCTCGGCACCTTCGTGACTGAAGTCGGTGCGCTGAACCGCGTACTGGTGCTGCGCGGTTTCTCTGACGAGGCAGAGCTTCGCACAGAGCGCCGACGCACCCAGGCCAGCGCCAATCCCTTCGGCTGCGCGGAGTGGTTGGGCGGGATGGAACTCGATGCCTATGCGCCACTCGACTTCGTGCCCCCGGTCGAGACGGGCGCCTTCGGTCCGTTCTACGAGGTGCGGACCTATGTCACGCGCCCGAATGGCCTTGGACCGACCATTGAGGCGTGGCGCGAACAGTTGCCGGCGCGGCGCGAACTCTCGCGCCTGCTGGTCGCGATGCACACGCTGGACGGGCCGACGCGCTTCACGCACATCTGGCCCTATCCGTCCCTGGACACGCGCGCCGCAATTCGCGCCACCGCCGTTGAGCGTGGCATCTGGCCGCCGCGCGGCGGCCCAACCTGGCTCAGCCCGGACATGCGGTCCTGGATCTGCACGCCGCTGCCGGGCTCGCCATTGACCTGAACAACGCGGGGAGGTCCCGCGCGGCAGAAGCGTGCGTTGCTACGGGACGGGGCGCGCAGGAACGCCCCGTCCCGGCGCGACAAGTCTCGGCCGAAGGATATGTCACGTCGCGTACCGACCGGGCAGGACCGGGCCAGCCTCGCCACGAGGCGTTGCGGTGTCGCCCAACGCGCCGCGCTCTCTGATCCAGGCAAAGGAATCGGGCAGCAGCCCGCAGGAATTACCGATAAAATCTCTTGCCTTCCCAAATTATCGACACTTGAATGCGCGGAGCAGCGGCGGGCACGGCGCTCACCGAGGAATCGCGGGGACCACCGATGAAGCTTGCCAGCTTTCGCCATGCCGGGATCAGCAGCTGGGGCGTCGTCGGCGACGGCGTGATGCACGATGTCGGCGCCGTGCTGCGCCAGCTCCCCGACCTGCGCTCGGCGATCGCAAACCAGGCGCTCGACGACGCCCGCCGCGCGGCGCCGGACGCGCCGCGGATCCCGCTCGCGGCGATCGAATGGCTGCCGGTGATCCCGAACCCCGACAAGATCATCTGCATCGGCCTGAACTACGAGATGCACCGCCAGGAAACTGGCCGGGCGGAGGTCGCGCACCCCACCATTTTCACGCGCTTCGCCAACAGCCAGATCGGCCACCTGGCCCCGCTGGTGCGGCCGAAGATCTCGACGGATTTCGACTATGAGGGCGAGCTTGCGGCAATCATCGGCACCTCCTGCCGGCATGTGTCGCGCGGCGACGCCTTCGCGCAGATCGCGGGCTATGCCTGCTACAATGATGGCAGTGTGCGCGATTGGCAGCGCCACACGCCGCAGTTCACGCCGGGCAAGAACTTCTTCGGCACCGGTCCTTTCGGCCCCTGGATGGTCACGCCTGACGAGGTGGGCGCGATCGGCCCGCAGCGCCTGCAGACGCGGGTGAACGGGCAGGTCGTGCAGGACACGACCCTCGGCGAGATGATCTTCGATATTCCCCGCCAGATCGAATACTGCTCGACCTTCACGCGGCTGGAGCCGGGCGACGTGATCGTGACGGGTACGCCAGGTGGTGTGGGTTCGCGCCGGACGCCGCCGCTTTGGCTGAAGGCAGGCGATGTGGTGGAGGTGGAGATCGACCGCGTCGGCCTGCTGCGCAACACGGTCGCGGACGAAGCCTGACCGGTATCGGCCGGGGGCTGGACGGAAACCGGCCAGGGGCTGAAGCTGAACGAGAGCGCCGGCGGAACAATGGCGCCTGCCCGCAATCCGGGCGTGTGGAGGAGACGACCGAGCCCGCCCTGGCACCCTGCCCGGGCGGCGACAGCACGGTCGGTTCCTCCGCACCGCTCGCGTTGCGCCGCAGCGCCGCATGTCGCCCGCACAGCGACCATGGCAGAACGGGAGGGACGGAGATGGTGATCACGAGGCGCGGCGCACTGATTGCAGGCGCAGGCGTGCTGGCCGCGGGACGGCCTGCGCTGAGCCAGGGCAGCTATCCGAACCGGCCGGTCACCATCGTGGCGCCGACCGGCCCCGGCGGCAGCCCGGACATCTTCGCCCGCGTCCTGGCCGAGCCGCTGCAGCGGCGGCTCGGCCGCCCCTTCGCGGTGGAGCTGCGCGCCGGGGCGGGCGGCATCGTCGGCACCCAGCACGTCATCCGCGCGACACCCGACGGGCACACGCTGCTCTTCGCCTCATCCAGCCCGATGGTCGTGGGGCCGCATCTGCGCCGCCCAGCGCCCTATGTGACGCCGCGCGACCTGGTTCCGATCGTCCAGACTCTGGCCGGCCCCTCCATCATCGTCGTCGGGCGTGAGATCCGCGCGAACACGATCCAGGAGCTGGTCGCGGAGCTGCGCGCGAACCCGGGCAAGTTCAACCTCGGCAGCCATGGCATCGGCGCCTTCAGCCACGTCTCGATGGAGATGTTCATGGCCGAGACCCGGACCGAGATGGTGCATGTCCCCTTCAATGGCGGCGCGCAGCTGGCGCAGGGTGTCATGTCGGGCCAGGTGCATGTTGCCCTGTTCGACGTGCTGAACGGCGCGCCGCTGGTCCGCAATGGCTATGGTCGCGCACTGGCCCAGGTGGGGGAACGGCGCTCGCCGAACTTCCCCGATGTGCCGCTGGTGTCGGAAACCGTGGCGCCCGCCGTCAACTCCGACTTCTGGCTTGGTCTCTTCGCGCCCGCCGGCACCGACCAGGCGATCGTGGACCGGCTGCACGCCGAGTGCACGCAGATCATGGCAACGCCGGACAATGTCCAGCGTGTCGCCGAAGCCTCGATGCTCGCCCCCGTGCTCAGCCAGGCGGAGTTCCGCGCCAAGGTGGAGCGGGAGTGGGAGATGTGGGGCAAGGTGATCCGCGACCGCAATATCGCCGCCTGACCCGACGCCGTATCCAGACCCGGAGCCAGACCGCATGGCGCGCGTGCCTTTGCCGACCCGCGAGGAGTTCCCCGAGGAGCTCCGCCACGTCTATGACCGCATGCTGAAGGAGCGCGGCGACCCAGCGCCGCATGTCTTCCTCGCCCTCTGCAACATCCCCGGCCTGTTGCAGCCGCTGCTCGACTTCACCAGCGCCATGCGGCACGGCGCGGTGATGGATGCGCGCTATCGCGAAATGGGCGTGGTGATGACCGCCCACACCGCGCATTCCATCTATGAATTCAACAAGCACTGGAACCACGCGCTGAAGGCCGGTGCGCGGCGCGAGCAGCTTGAGGCGATCGAGGCCAGCGCCTCGGTCGAGGCGCTGCTCGCCTCACCACTTTTCGACGCGAAGGAACGTGCCGTACTGGCCTATGCGGCGGAGGCGACGGCACAGATCGAGGTCTCGGATGCGACCTGGAACGCGCTGGTCGAGGTCTTCCCGCAGCGCGAGGCGATGGATCTCGTCATGGCGGTCGCCTGGTACAATGCGGTCGCGCGCATCAACGGTCCGCTCAAGGTTGCGCTTGAGCCCTGGTTCAAGCGGGCCTGAGCATTTTCAAGCCAAGCGGCTTCGCTTGGCGAATTGGAAAATGCATCAACAAAGCTGCTAGAACGCGCCCCCGCATCGGAGACACGTCGCATGGCAACGATCCCGCCGCCCGTCTTCTACCCGCCCTTCAACATCACCCGCGTCGGCTACGCCGCGATGACGGTGCGCGACCTGGAGCGGAGCCTCCGCTTCTACACGCGCGTGATCGGCCTGGTCGTCAGCGCGCGCGAGGGGAACACGGCCTATCTCCGCGGCATCGAGGAGGTCGGCCACCACAGCCTGATCCTGCGCGAGAGCACCGAGGAGCCTAGCTGCGAGCGCATCGGCTTCCGCGTGCTGACGGAGCTCGAGCTCGACCGTGCGCATGACCACTTCAAGGGCCTCGGCCTGCACGCGGCCTGGGTGGACCGGCCCTGGCAGGACCGCACGCTGGAAGTGCGCGACCCCGCCGGCATGCCGGTCGAGTTCGTCGCGCGCATGACGCCGATGCCCCGGCGAACGATCGAGACGGACCACTTCCCCGGCGCCGCGGCGCTGCGCTTCGACCATCTTCAGGTGCACAGCGCCGATATTCCCGGCGCCTGCGCCTTCTGGACGTCGCTCGGCTTCCGCACCTCGGACTTTGTCGCGGGCGGGCCGGACGACACGCTGATCGGCGTCTTCATGCACCGCAAGGACATCCCCTGGGACATCGTCTTCATGCCGGGGCCCGGTCCGCGCCTGCACCACTTCGCCTACTGCACGCCGTCCGTGCACGACATGATGAAGGGCTGCGACGCGGCCGGCATCCATGGTTTCGGCCAGCTGGTGGAACGCGGCCCTGGCCGCCACAACCAGGGTCATGTCCAGTACACCTATTTCCGCGATCCCGACGGCCACCGCTGCGAGATCATCCCGGAATCGCCGAAGCAGATGCTCGACCTCGAACTCGAGCCGCAGCGCTGGGACGAGGCGAAGCGCAAGGCGACGATGGATTGGGGCTATCCCGCACCGCAATGCTGGTACGACGACGCCTCGCCCTTCGCCGGCGTGGAGCCGAAGCCGGGCATGGTCGTCCCCGGCCGCATCAGCCTGGAGCAGTACCTGGCGGCGCGGGCGAAGAAGGGATAGCGCGCGCGGCGCTACCCTTTCGCGAAGGCGGTAAAGGCGGCCATGTGCCGCCGCACCACCTCCCGCGTCGGCTCGTCCGCCAGGCGCCCGTCCTGGAACTTGGTGGGCGACAGGCCGACCATCACTTCCGGCCCCGGCAGCACGAAGACATTGAGGTAGACCAGAACCTGCCGCAGGTGGTGGTTCGCGAAGGCACCGCCGAGCGCGCCATTTGACGCCGTCAGCACCGCCGCTTTCTTGCCATTGAAGGGCTGGTCCGGCGCGCGCGACGCCCAGTCGATCGCGTTCTTCAGGATCGTCGGTAGCGAGCGGTTATACTCAGGCGTCGCGAAGACCAGCCCATCCGCCGCGCGCAACGCCTCCCGGAAGGCTGCGACCTCCGCAGGGAAGCCCGAGAGGCGGAGGTCGTCGTCATACATCGGCAGGCGCCGCAGATCCCAGGGCTCGATCGCCACACCGTCCGGCGCGAGCTCGGCCGCCGCGGCGAGCAGCGCGCGGTTGAAGGACCCGGTGCGCGTGCTGCCGCAGAGGCCGAGAAGCCGCATCGCCTCAGCCCGCCAGCTCGCGGCGGACGATCGCAGCGCCGTCGGCCAGCGCCTTCAGCTTCCCGAAGGCGCGCTCGCGCGGGATGTACTTCATGCCGCAATCGGGTGCCGCGACCAGCCGCTCCGCTGCCACATGCTTGAGGCCGGCGCGGATGCGCGCCGCCACCGTCTCCGCCGTTTCGACCTCCGCCGAGCCGAGGTCGAGCACGCCGAGCATGATCGTCTTGTTCGACAAATCTTTCAGAATGCCGAGGTCGAGCTTCGGCTGCGCGGCCTCGATCGAGATCTGCGCGGCCGTGCTATCGGCCAGCTGCGGCAGGAAGGAATAGCCCGAAGGCTTGTCGGACACGATCGCCGCATAGCCGAAGCAGAGATGCACGACGGTCGGGCCCGCGACGCCTTCCAGCGCGCGGTTGATCGCCTTCACGCCATAGCGCTTCGCCTGCTCGGGCCTGGCCTGCAGCCAAGGCTCGTCGAGCTGGATCACATCGGCGCCGGCGGCCTTCAGGTCACGCGCTTCCGCGGCGACGACCTCGGCATAGGCCATCGCAAGCGCTTCCTCGTCGCCGTAATGCTCGTCATGCGCCTGCATCGAAAGGGTGAAGGGACCGGGCAGGGTGATCTTGGCCCCGCGCTCGGTGTTGGCGCGCAGAAACTGCATGTCGCGCAGCTCCACAGGGTTACGGCGACGCAGATTGCCCACCACGCGCGGCACCAGCGTGACCTTGCCGGTGCGCCCGATCACCTCAGCCGGCGTGTCCACATCCACGCCATCGAGCGCGAGGGCGAAGCGGTTGGAATAGCTCTCCCGCCGGATCTCGCCATCGGTGATGATGTCGATCCCCGCACGCTCCATGTCGCGGATGGCGACGAGCGTCGCGTCGTCCTGCGCCTGTTCCAGCGCATCCTCAGCCACGCGCCAGATCTGCTTCATGCGGACGCGCGGCACCAGGTTCTTGGCCAGCACCGCGCGGTCCACCAGCCAGTCCGGCTGCGGATAGCTGCCAACCACGGTGGTCGGCAGCAGCCTTGTTTCGGCGGTCATGACGTCATCTCCCTGAATTGTCGTCGCTGCAGGCGGTGGCGGTGCGGCGGCCTTGCCGCGCCGTCTTGCCCGGCCGGCCCTCGATCAGGCCGCGGTGTACGAACTCGCCAGTGGCGGCCAGATGCCGCGCAAGAAGTTCGGCCGCACGCGCGGCGTCGCGGTCGAGCGCGGCGGCGGCGATCGCGGCGTGCTCGGCGGCCACGTCGCGCGTCGGATAGGCGATCGCAACCGCCAGCATGCGGTAGCGGTCCGCCTCCTCACGCAGACGCTCACAGAAGGCGAGCAACGGCGGCGCGTCGCAGGCGGCGATCAGGGCGCGGTGGAAGGCAATGTGCGCCGCTTCCCATTCCGGGTTCCGCACATAGCGCGCCGCATCGAGCGAGCGGGGCAGCCGCGCGAGGCGTCGCTCAGCACCAGCGAGCGCATCCTCCCAGGCCGCATCGCCGCGTGCGACGGATTCGCGCAGCGCCAGCGGCTCCACCAGGCAGCGCGTGCGGATCAGGCCGGCGAAATGCACCGGGTCGGCTTCGGCCACACGGAAGCCGCGCTGCTCGATCCGCCGCGCCAGCCCTTCGGCGGCCAGCTGGGCCAGCGCCTCGCGCAGGGGGGCGGCGCCGACGCCATAGCTTGCGGCCAGGTCCTGCACCTTGAGCCGCGCGCCGGGGACAAGGCGGCCGTCGAGAATCTCCGCGCGCAGCCGCCGGAAGACGGCGGTTGCCAGGGTTTCGGGCGAGGCGGCGGCTGTCGTGGGTTCGGGAATCTGTAGGGACACGGCAGGTCACGATGCCGCAGCCGCGAGGCGAAGGGCAACAGGCAAACGACAAACTGGATTGACGATGGCGTTTTATCGGGAAAGATCGACTTCCTGCCCGGGAGGGGGAGCACCCAATGAGCCTGCCCGAGGTGACGCTGAGCTTCGACAATGGTCCGGAGCCAGAGGTGACGCCGCAGGTGCTCGACGTGCTGCGCCACCGCGGGATCCTCGCCACCTTCTTCGTGCTCGGCCACAAGATGGCGGAGCCGGCGCGCCATGCCCTGGCCCGGCGCGCCCATGAGGACGGGCATTGGATCGGCAACCACACCTTCTCCCATGATCGCCCGCTGGGCGATTGCGCGGGCGAAGCGGGCCATGCCGATGCCGAGATCGGCCGCACCGAGGCGCTGCTCGGCACGCTCCGGCATCCGGACCGGCTGTTCCGGCCCGTCGGCGGTGGCGGGCGGATCGGCCCGCACCTGCTCAGCCCTGAGGCGCGCGCGCACCTGTCAGCACGGGCTCATACGGTTGTGCTGTGGTCGGCCGTGCCCGGTGACTGGCACGACCCGGAAGGTTGGCCCGAGCGCGCATGGCAGCAATGCCTCGCGGAACCGCGCCCCGTGCTCGTCCTGCACGACCTGACGACCGGCGCGATGCGTCACCTCGACCGGTTCCTCGGCCGCCTCGCTGACGCAGGGGCCCGCTTCCGGCAGGACTTCCCGGAGGCCTGCGTGCCGATGCGGCGGGGCAGGCATACCGGCGCACTCGACGCCATCACGGCCGGGCCGGCGGTACGGGGCGACGTACCGCCGGACGCCTGAGCGCCGCGGCTGCGGCGCCAGACGCCGATCTGCGGGCCGATCCTCGTGTCAGCGCCCGGCGGCGGACGCCATGTAGCGGTCCTCCAGCGCACGCCACGTCTTGTTGTCGAACAACTCCCACAGCTCGCCATGGCTGAGCATCCGCCCGGACATGGCGGTGGTGGAACCCGTGCTCCGGAGCGAGGCGAGCATCTCGAGCCCAGCCTTGGCGAACAGCCGCGTCAGCGCGTTCGGATAGATGGCCAGGCTGAAGCCGAGCGCCTGCAGCTGGCTTGCGGGCAGGATCGGCGTCCGCCCACCCTCCACCATGTTGGCAAGCAGCGGCGTGCCGGCGAAAGACCGGCCGACTTCGGCCAGCTCGGCCTCGCTTTGGGGGCTTTCGACGAAGATGACGTCGGCGCCGGCCTCGCGATAGGCCTGCGCGCGCTGGATGGCGGCCGCGAGGCCCTCGCCGGCGCGGGCATCGGTGCGGGCGATCACCACGAAATCCGGATCGCGGCGCGACTCCACGGCGGCGCGGATCCGGGCCGCCATCTCGGCCGTGTCCACCAGGCGCCGGCCCGGCTCATGGCCGCATTTCTTGGGCCAGGCCTGGTCCTCGATCTGGATCGCGGACACGCCGGCGCGCTCGTACTCGCGGACGGTGCGGATGATGTTGAGCGGGCCGCCATAGCCGGTATCGCCATCGGCGATCACGGGGATGGAGACCACGTCGCAAATCCTGCGGATCCGATCCAGGATTTCGCCGAAGGACAGGGCGCCGACATCCGGCGCACCCAGCGCACTCATCGAAATGCCCGCCCCCGTGATGTAGAGCGCATCGAAGCCAGCCGCCTCCACTAGGCGCGCCCCGACACAGTCGAATGCGCCGGGCGCGACGAGCAGGTCGGGCGCGGCAAGAAGCTCGCGCAAGCGCCTGCTGCGTCCCGTCGCGTCAGCAAGACCGATCGGCAATTGAGGTCCGGCGCCGTCCCCTGTCCCGCGCAATCCGTGCTCCACCACTCGTCCCTTCCCTGCCCTTGTTCAATGGCGCCACCTGCAGTCGCGCGGCGACGCAACGCGTTTGGCTGTTCAACCCTGGTCGGCCCATGCGCATGGGGTCAAGCTTCCCCATGATGCCCGATTCGGCCCCGCCTCTTGCAGTGTAGCCGCCGGTCCGGGCGGCCACCCGCTTGCGACAGGGCAGGCTGCTGTGCAATCCCGCAGTCATATCCGGGGAGGATCACGAGACATGAAGCGCCGTAACCTTCTTTCCTACGCCCTCGCCCTGCCCGCCATCGCCGCGCCAGGCTCCCTGCGCGCCCAGGCTTGGCCGGACCGGCCGATCCGCCTTGTGGTGCCCTTTGCGGCGGGGACCAGCACCGACATCATCGGGCGGATGATCGCGGGACAGATCTCGCGCGGGCTGAACGGGCACACGGTGGTGGTGGACAATCGCGCCGGCGCGGGCGGCACCATCGGCTCGCTCGCCGTGGCGCAGGCGCCGGCGGATGGCCACACGATTCTCCTCGGCACCATCGGCACCCACGCGGTGAACCCGAACCTGATGCCGAACCTGGCCTACAACCCGGTGCGCGACTTCACGCCGCTCTTTCTGCATTCCAAGACGGCCCTGCTGCTTGTGGTGCGCCCGCAGCTTGGCCCCCGCACCATGGCGGACTTCGCGGCAATGGCGCGGGCGCGGCCACTGTCCGTCGGCACATCGGGCACCGGCACGGCGGGGCACCTCAACCACGCGGCGATGAGCGAGGCGACGGGCACCACCACCACCCATGTGCCTTATCGTGACGGCGCGCGCGCCATGACCGATGCGCTGAACGGTACGCTGGATGCGATGTTCTACCACACGCAATTCGTGCGCGCGCAGATCGAAGCCGGGCAGCTCATTGGCCTTGGTATCACGGGCGCGCAGCGCAGCCCGCTGCTGCCCAACGTGCCGACCTTCGCGGAACAGGGCCTGCCCGCCATCAACGCGGAAGGCTGGTGGGCCATGTTCGGCCCAGCCAACCTCCCCACGCCCATCACGCAGCGCCTTTCCGGCATCCTGGCCGCCTCGCTCAGCGAGGCGGAGACGCGCACCACGCTCGAACGCAACGGCGTGGAGGCGATCGGCGGCGGGCCGGAGGTGCTGGCGCGCTACCAGCGCGAGGAGCTGGAGCGCTGGGGCGCGGTGATCCGTCGCGCGAACATCACGGCTGATTCGTAAGGATCGCAGCCACCAGGCGAGGCGCAACCGCCCCGAAAGCGCGGCGATGGGGGCCGAGAGCTCCGGGGCTATGGAGGCGACGCGGCACAGCGGTTCGTGCAGTGCCTCCTCCACCGCGTCGCACAGCAGCGCCGCTTGCCGGCATGTCCCAACGGGCTTGCGAGCAGGCGATCTGTGGGCATGCGAAGGAATGCGGGGACAGAAAGCCGAGACCAACTGAGCTTCCGGCTTCGAGGATAAACGGTGTCTCCGATTGCGGCCCTGCCGGACAGGTTCGGTGGGCCAGGAGCACGGGGACCGCGCTGATTACGCAGTCGCGGGCTTAAGCCCCAGGATAGCGGAGGTTCGCACACGAGGAGCGGGCCTGGACAGGTTCCGCAATCAGGCAGAAGAATAATGCGCGACACCTGGGAGGCCATGATGCGAGCTCTGACCAACGCTCTATCCCGCCGCAAAGCACTTGCGGGGCTGCTCGGCGCGCCGGCGCTGCTGACCGCGGGCGGCGCTGCCGCGCAGGGCGCAGGCACGGTCAACTTCATCGGCTGGTCGGCTGCCGTGGACCAGGTGAGGGCGCAGATCTCCGCCTTCGAGCGTGCGACCAACATCCGGGTGAACTACGAGAACTTCCCCTGGGCGCAGTTCCGCACCGCGCTGGTCACGCGACTGGTCGGCAACGCCCCAATCGACCTCTCCTGGATCTCGGACGCCTGGCTGCCCGAGTTCGCCGAAGCCGGCTGGCTGGCCGATATCAACGATATTCCCCAGCTCATGCGCTACAATGCCGAAGCCGCGGACTACTGCACGCAGTCCATGACCTATCGCGGCAAGCAGTACGGCCTCGCCTATTACGGCGACCACATGAGCTTCATGTACAACACGGAACTCCTGCAGCGCGCGGGCATCTCCACCCCGCCGACGACCTGGGACGAGGTCGTCCAGCAGTCGCTGCGCATCAAGCAGCAGGGCATCGTGGATTTCCCGCTTCTGCTCTCGCTCGCCGCCGACACCTGGCTGATCGAGTTCGTCAGCGCGCTGACCTATGCTTTCGGCGGCCGCATGGTGGACGACCAGGGCAATGCGGTGATGGCGGATGCGAATCGCGGGTCGGTGCGCGCGGCGCGCTTCATCCGGGAGGCGATCGCAACGCACCGCATCCTCTCGCCCGGCGCGGTCGAAACCGGCGAGATCAACGGGCTGCGCGCCTTCGGCAGCGGCCAGCACGCCTTCGCCATCGTGCCCACCTATCGCATCCGCGCGCTGAACGACCCCTCCCAGGCCTCTGCCGCGGGCAAGATCCGCATCTCGCTGATGCCGAAGGGCGGGCCGGACGGCACCAACAATACGCTCGGCTGGATCCGTTTCTACGGCATGACCCCGGCCGCCAAGGCCGATCGTGCGCGCCGCGAGCGCGCCGTGCGCTTCATGGAGTTCTTCGGCGGGCGTGACACCTCCGGCAACTACTCGATGCAGAAGCTTCTGTTGACCGATGTCGGTCTGCCCTCCTGCGCGATGCCGGTGAACGACGACGCGGATGTGAAGACCTTCTGGGATCGCTGGGCCGGCGGCGGCGCGGTGATCGCGCAGCAGGCCATGCTGGCGAAGAAGAAGGACACCATCTCGCCCTGGTTCGGCGAATGGGTGGAGACGTCGAACCAAGCCTGGCAGGCCGTCTGCCTCGGCCGTGCAGAGCCCGAAGCGGCGCTGCGCACGGCCGCGGCGAAGTGGACCGAGCTCCGTCGCGCCTTCCGTTGACGTGCTTGCCGCACTCAACAGGCGTTTCGGCTACGACGAACGCAGCGCCGCCATCCTCGTCTTCCCGGTGGTGGCTGTGCTGCTCGTCGTGGCGGCCTATCCCATATTCTATTCGTTCTGGGTCAGCCTGCACGACATCGTGCTGACCCGGCCACTGCGCCGTCCCTTCGTCGGCTTCGACAACTACCTTCGCATCTTCGGCGACGACCGCTTCTGGCTCGCTGTTACCCGCACCACTGTCTACACGGTGGTAACGGTGGCCGTGACCACGCTGCTCGCGGTTCTCGTTGCGCTGCTGCTGAACGAGACCTTCCCCGGGAACCGCGTGCTGTCGGCATTGCTGCTGGTGCCCTGGGCCACGCCGTCCGTCGTCAATGGGCTGATGTGGAAGTGGATCTACGATCCGACCTACGGCCTGCTGAATGCGCTGCTGCTGCAACTTGGCCTCATCGAGCGCTACCGGGCCTGGCTCGGTGACCCGGACCTGACGCTGCTGCTGATCGCCAATGCCGCAATCTGGAAGCAGATGCCGCTGGCGGCCTTGCTGCTGATCGTGACCATGAAGGCCATCCCCGAGGATTTGTACCGCGCCGCGAAGGTGGACGGCGCGAATGTCTTCCAGCGCTTCATGCATGTCACCCTGCCAGCGCTGCGGCCGGGACTGATGCTGGTGCTGGTCTATGAGACGATGATCAGCATCCGCCACTTCGACCTGTTCCTGATCATGACCCAGGGTGGCCCAGGGGACGCCAGCTTCACGCTGTCCTGGCTGATCTATGTCGAGACCTTCCGTTCGCTCCGCTTCGGCACGGGGGCCGCGATGAGCTACGTCCTCGCGATGGCGACCTTCCTGCTCTCCTGGGCGTTGATCCGCTGGCTCGGGAAGCGCATCTGATGGCTGGTCGTCCCGTCGCCCCCCGCATCGGCCGCGCGCTGCTGCTGGCCTTCTTCTCGGCACTGTTCGTGCTGTACGTCGCCGGGCCGGTGGGGTGGCTCGTCTCCTCCTCCCTGCAGACTGAGGCGCAGATCACCGCCATCCCGCCGAACTGGCTGCCGCCGGAGATCAATCTCGGCAATTTCGATGCGATCCTGAACGCCGCGGAGCGGCAGGTGACCTACGAAACGCGGCGCCAGGGTGACCCGGCATCCGGCGGCTTCCTGCCCTCCGGCGCGGCGAACCTCATTCCCTCGCTGTGGAACAGCCTGACGGTCGGACTGTGGGTCGCAGCGCTGAACCTGCTTCTTTCAGTCACCGCCGCCTATGCCATCGCGGTGATCGACTTCCGCGGCCGGCGCGCGACGCTCTACACCGTGCTCGCCACCCGCGTGGTGCCGGATATCGCGCTGATCGTGCCGCTGTTTCTCGTGATCCGAAACCTCGGGCTCATCAACACGCTCGGCGCGCTGGTCGTGACCTACCTCGCCATCACCGTGCCCTTCACCATCTTCATCCTGATTTCCTACTTCGAAGGCATCCCGCGCGATCTCTATCGGGCCGCGCGCATTGACGGTTGCGGGCACTGGGGTGCGCTGCGGCATGTCTACCTGCCGCTCTCCCTGCCGGCGCTGGTGGCCTCGCTCACCTTCGCGTTCCTTACCTCCTGGAACGAGTTCGTCTTCGCGTTGGTGCTAACCCAGAACGTCGCCGCGCAGACGCTGCCGATCGTCATCTCCGGCTTCGTGATGGACTTCACCACAAGCTTCTCCTTTGTGAATGCGGCAGGTGTCATCGCCATCATCCCGCCAGTGCTGATGGCGGTGCTGTTCCAGCGCTACATCGTCTCCGGCCTCACCGCCGGCGCCGTGAAAGGCTGATCCCGTGGCGACCATTACCTGCGAGAAGGTCACCAAGCGTTATGGCGCCGTCACCGCGGTAGACCGGCTCGACTTGACCATCCGCCATGGCGAATTCATGGTCCTTCTCGGTCCCTCGGGCTGCGGCAAGACCACCACGCTGAACATGATCGCCGGCCTCGAGGAGATCAGCGACGGCGTGCTGCGCTTCGACGACACCGACGTCACCTGGCAGCCGCCGCACAAGCGGGAAGTGGCGATGGTGTTCCAATCCTACGCGCTCTATCCCAACAAGACCGTGCGGGAGAACATCACCTTCCCCCTGCAGCTCCGCCGCACGCCGCGCGCAGAGATCGAGCGGGCCGTGCAGGAGGTGGCCGAACAGCTCGAGATCGCGCATCTGCTCGACCGCCACCCTTCGCAGCTTTCGGGCGGGCAGCGGCAGCGCGTGGCGCTTGGACGCGCCATCGTGCGCAAGCCGAGCGTCTTCCTGATGGATGAGCCACTCTCGAACCTCGACGCAGCGCTCAGGCTGTCCATGCGCAGTCTCATCAAGCACCTGCACCATCGCCTGCGCGCCACCTTCGTCTATGTGACGCATGATCAGGCGGAAGCGATGACGCTGGCCGACCGCATCGCGGTCATGCGCGGCGGGCTGATCCAGCAGCTCGACACGCCGGAGGGCATCTATTCCCGCCCCGCCAATACCTTCGTGGCCTCCTTCCTCGGCAGTCCGCAGATCAACCTGATTGCAGGAGAGGTCGCACCGGACGGTGCCTTCGTGCGCGGCGCGCTGCGGCTGCCTCTGCCCGAAGGCGCGGCCGCACCCGGCTGCGCCGTGATCCTCGGCCTCAGGCCCGAGGATGTCGGCGCCCCCGCGCCCGGCCTCGCCACGCTGGAGGCGCGCGTCGATCTCGTCTCCCCGCTCGGCTCCGAAACGCTGCTGGAGGTGGTTGCGCCAGGCGACGTGCCGCTGACGCTTCGCGTGCCCAAGGAATGGCGCGCGAAGGAAGGCGAGACGATCGCGCTCGGCCTCGATCCAGCGCGGCTGCACCTGTTCGACAAGATGACGGAGATGCGGCTGTGAACGTCCCGCCGCCCCCAGAGCCGGGCGGCCTGCTGGGTAGGGCGGTGGCGCGGCGAGAGGACCGGCGCCTGCTGATGGGCCAGGGCCGCTTCCTGGACGACATCGCCGCTCCGCCAGGCTGCCTGCATGCGGTCTTCGTGCGCAGCCCATATCCGCATGCCCGCATCGGCGCGATCGACAGCGCGGCGGCCTGCGCGCTGCCCGGCGTCGTCGCGGTTCTGACCGGGCGCGATCTGGCCGACCATGTCGCCCCACTCCGCATGGCCCCGCCCATCGAGGGGCTGCTGCCGATGGAGATGCCCGTGCTGCCGCTGCAAACGGCGCGCTTTGTGGGCGATCCTGTCGCGCTGGTGCTCGCCGAAAGCCGCGTGGTGGCCGAGGACGCGGCGGAGCTCGTCGCGGTGGACTGGGCCCCGCTGACCGCGATCGCCGATATCGACCAGGCGAAGGCCGCTGCCGCATTGGTGGACCCAGACGTGCCAGGCAACCGCGTCTCCCACCAGGCCTTCTCCACGCCGGGGCTGGAGGCTGCCTTCGCGCGCGCAGACCGCATCGTGGAAACGCGCTTCGGTCAGCACCGCCAGACCCATGTGCCGCTGGAACCGCGCGGCGTGCTGGCGATCTGGGATGCGGGGCGCGAGCAGCTGACCATGCATGTCGGCACCCAGGCGCCGCACCCCTATCGCAGCGCCATTGCCGCGCGGCTGGGGCTGAAGGAGTTCCAGGTCACGGTCGATAGCCCCGAGATGGGCGGCGGCTTCGGCCAGAAGATCATTCCGCTGCGCGAGGATCTCTGCCTTGCCGCAGCGTCGCGCCTGCTGGGCCGCCCTGTACGCTGGCGCGAGACCCGCGGCGAAAACCTGATCGCGTCCATGATGGCGCGCGAGGAAACCCTCATCACCCGCGCCGCCGTCACCGCCGAGGGGCGATTGCTCGGTCTGACCTGCACGATGGAAGCGGATTTCGGGGCCTGGTCGTTCTTCCCAGCCAACTACATGGCGCGCGTCGTCGCCATGATCCTGCCCGGGCCGTATCGCCTGAAGGAGTATGGCTACGACGTGCAGGTCTGGCTGACCAACAAGTGTCCCGCAGGTCCGATGCGCGCTCCGATGGCCGTCACGTCCTGGGTCATGGAAGGGACAATGGACGCCATCGCGCGGGACCTTGGCCTCGATCCGCTGGAGGTGCGACGTCTGAACTCCATCGCCGAGACCGACCTGCCCTTCGTGACCGCCACCGGCGAGCGCTACGATGCGATCACGCCCCGCGCCACGCTGGACGCAGCCGCAGATCAGCTGGGTTACAGCGCCCTGCGCGCGCAGCAGGCGACCACGCGCGAGACGCTGCTTGGCATCGGGCTCTGCACCGTTGTCGAGAGCACCACCTATGGCTCCGCCTTCTACAAGGCGGCCGGCATCCCAGGGTCCGGGCACGAGGTGGCGACGATCCGTATCGAGCCCTCCGGCGCTGTCATCGCCTCCTGCGGGCTGATGGGCTCGGGGCAAGGCTACGAGACCACCTTGGCCCAGGCTGCTGCCGCCGGCCTCGGTGCCGCCTTCGACGAGGTGACGGTCCGGATTGGCCACACCGACATCGCGCCCTATGGCATGGGCAGCCGCGGCAGTCGCGGCGCCGCGGCGGGCGGCGGCGCGCTCTACATGGCTGGCCAGCGGCTGAAGGCGAAGGTGCTGGCCATCGCCGCGGCGATGCTTGACCGGAACAGCGCCGATGGTCTCGACCTCCGCGAGGGCCAGGTGCTGCGCGAAGTTGATGGCGGCTGGGCCGCGACGGGGCTCACACTGGCGCAGGTGGCGCGCACGGCGCATCTCGATCCGCTGCGCCTGCCGGCGGGCATGGAGCCGGGGCTGCACACGGTGCTCGCCTTCGATCCGCCGGCGATGACCTATTCGAACTCCACGCATGGCTGCGCGGTGGAGATCGACCCAGCCACCGGCGCGCTGTCCATCCTGCGCTACGTCGTCGCCGAGGATTCCGGCACGCGCATCAACCCGTTGGTTGTCGAGGGCCAGACGCATGGCGCGACCGCCATGGGCCTCTCCGGCGCGCTGATGGAGCACGCCGCCTATGGCGCTGACGGGCAGGCGCTTGCCGGGTCCTTCATGGACTATGCCGTCGCCCGCGCCACCGACCTGCCCGCCTTCCACCTCTCGCACCACGACACACCGAGCCCGGGCACGCCCGCCGGCATCAAGGGCATGGCGGAAGGCGGTACGATGGGCGGCATCGGTGCGCTCATGAACGCCGTGAACGACGCGCTGCGCCAAGCCGGTGCACGGCTCGAAAGCCAACCCGCCACCCCGGCGCGCATCTGGGCCGCCCTGCAGGCGGCGAAGGACACCACATGACGAACACGCTGCCACGCATCGGCTTCATGGGCCTCGGGATCATGGGCGCGCCCATGGCCGGGCACCTTCTGGCCGCTGGCCATGCGCTGACCATTGCCAACCGCTCCCGCACGCCGCGCATCCAGGCACTGCTGGACGCCGGCGCGGCATGGGCAGAGACGCCGGCGGATCTGGCGGCCGCGAGCGACATCATCATCACCATCCTTGGCTTCCCGCAGGACGTCGAGCAGGTTTGGCTGGGCGCGGGCGGACTGCTGGCCGGGGCGCGGCCAGGGACACTGCTGATCGATATGACCACCTCTGCCCCGCGCCTTGCCGTACGCCTCGCCGCGGCCGCGGCAGAGCGCGGCTGCGCGGCGCTCGATGCGCCGGTCTCGGGCGGTGAGCCGGGTGCGCGCAACGCGGCGCTCTCCATCATGGTTGGCGGCGATGCGGCAGCCTTCGCGCGCGCGGAGCCTGTCTTCGCGCGCATGGGCAAGACGATCCGTCGGATGGGTGCGCCGGGGGCCGGGCAACATGCGAAGATGGCCAATCAGATCGCCATCGCCTCCACGGTGATGGGCGTCGCGGAGGGGCTCTCCTATGCGCGCCGGGCGGGTTTGGATGGTGAGGCCGTGATCGCTGCGCTCGCGCCGGGCGCCGCAGGCTCTTTCCAACTCACAGCGCTGGGACCGAAGATGCTGGCGGGCGACTTCGCACCCGGCTTCATGGTGAAGCACTTCCTGAAGGACCTTGGAATCGCGGTCACAGAGGCCGAGGCGATGGGCCTCGCCCTTCCCGGCCTTGCCCAGGCCCGCAGCTTGTTCGAGCGCGTCGCCGCAACGCTCGGTGGCGAGGTCGGCACACAAGCGATCATCTCCGCTTACGACAGCTGATCAGCACCTTAGGCTCCGGCGCCAGGCGCGGTGACGGCTGATGCGGCAGCCGCGTGGCTCAGAGTGGTGTGGTGCTGCGCATGAACAGCAGGGCTGCGGCCTTGCGGTCCATTGCGCTCACCCGCCCCCGTGGAAGCAGCCTGCCGGTGCAGCCGCACGAGGCATGCCCCCGCACCGATAAAGTCGACTTGCGCCCGCCGCGGTCCGATTGCAGGATCGTGCACGATGCAGGATGCACGAGCCCTCACGCGGGTCGGACTGGCGCAACAGGTGCGCGCCCAACTGCTCGGGCGCATCATGGACCGCGACCTGCCTCCCGGGGCGCGACTGAACATCGACGCGCTGGCGCGTGAGATGGGCGTCAGTTCCTCCCCGCTCCGCGAAGCCCTGTCGGCCTTGGCGGCGCGCGGGCTGGTCCGCAACGAGCCCTTCCTCGGCTTCTCCGTCGCGCCGATGCCCGATGCCGCGTTCCTGCACGCAATGTTCGACACGCGGCTTCGGCTCGAACCATGGCTCGCCGGGCGCGCCGCGTCCCGCATCACGGCAGCGCAGTTCAGCCGGCTGCGCGAGGCGCTCTCCGCCATGGCGCCGGAGGCCCGCCACGGCCCCTGGCAGCGCCACCACGCACATGCCGCGGCCGACGAGGCCTTCCACGACACCATCGCCGAGGCCGCGGACAACGCTCCGGCCCGCCAGGCGCTCGCCGCCCTCAACGCGCAGATCCACGTCTCGCGCCTCTATCTCGCCGCGCAGACCGGGGCCGAGGACACGGCAGCCGAGCATCAGCGCCTGCTCGCCGCCCTCGAGGCCCGCGACCCCGCGGCGGCCGAGGCGGCGATGACCGCCCATCTCGAAGGCTCCCGGGAGCGCCTTGTGCCATGACCGACCCCGCCGCCACGCCACCCACCGACAGCGCAGCCCGCATCGCGCGGATCCGCCTGCACCCGCTGCTCCACCAGATGCCCGAGGACCACGCCTATGGCATGGCCCGCGGCCTAACGGCGGCGCGCGGCGCGACGCTGGTCGAGATCGAGACCAACACCGGCGTCACCGGCTGGGGGGAGGCCTGGGGGCCGCCCGACTTCCCCGCCGCCTATCTTCCGATGGTCGAGGCGCGCTGGAAGGGCGCGCGGCTGACCGACCACGCCGCGCTGTTCCACGGGCTGATCGCGCAGAACTACCATTTCGGCGTGCAAAACGCGCTGATGGTGCTGCTCTCCGGCCTCGACATCGCCATCCATGACGCGCTCGGGAAGGAACTCGGCCTGCCGGTCCATGCGCTGATCGGCGGCCGCGCGCGGGAGGAGGTGCTCTGTTACGCCTCCGGCGGCTACTTCACAGCCGATCCGGCACGCGGATTGGCCGCCCAGCTTCCCCGCTTCGCGGGCTTTCCGGCCTGCAAGATCAAGATCGGCCGTGGCGCGGCGGATGACGCGGCGCGCGTCAGGCTGGTGCGCGACGCGCATGGCCCGGCGATGCGCATCTTCGTGGACGCGAACGGCAACTACACGCTCGACCAAGTGCTCGCCTCCATGCGCGCGCTGGAGGGGCTCGATGTCGGCTGGTTCGAGGAACCGCTGGCACCGGCCGAGGAGGAAGGCTACCGCCTGCTGCACGCCCGCGCGACCATCCCCGTCGCAACCGGGGAGGCGCTCTACACCGCCTTCGCCTTCGACCGACTGCTCGCCCCGCGCGCCATGGACGTGGCGCAGCCCGACCTTGCCCTGGTCGGCGGGCTGAGCCAGGGGCGTCTGATCTCCCAGCTCTGCACGCTGCGCCATGCGCGCCTGTCGCCGCATGTCTGGGGCAGCGGCCTAGGCCTTGCGGCAGCGGTGCATCTGGTGGCCGCGCACCCGGCCTATCCGGCCACCACCAACGAGGCCGATCCGCCCTGGGTCGAGTACGACGTCGCCGACAACCCGCTGCGCGACGAAATCCTGCTCGCACCGCTCCGCCCCGTGCAGGGCCGCATCGCGGTGCCCATGGCGCCCGGCCTCGGCGTGGAGCCGGACCGCGCCGCACTCGCGCGCTTCCGCCCGCGGTGAGCGCGCCCGCCTCCCTGCTGCGCGCCGACCGCCTCTCGGTCGCCTTCCCGGCCGGGAGCGGCTGGCTGCGCGCGGTGGAGGAGGTGTCGTTCACGGTGGCCGAGGGGCAGACACTCGCGCTGGTCGGCGAGAGCGGCAGCGGAAAATCGGCCACCGCGATGGCGGTGGCGCGGCTGCACGGGCCCGAGGTGCGGGTCACCGGCCAGCTCAGCTGGACCGCGCGCGACGGCGCGGCGCTCGACCTCGCCACGCTGCGCGGCGAGGCGCTGCGCCGGCTGCGCGGGCGGGACATCGCGGTGGTGTTCCAGGATCCGGGCAGCGCGCTCGATCCCGTCTTCCGCATCGGCGACCAGATCGCCGAGACGCTGCGCCACCTGCGCGGCGCCGGCCGACGTGAGGCGCAGGAGGATGCGGTGGCGCTGCTCGAACGCGTCGGGATCCCAGACCCGCATCGGCGCGCCGGCGAGTATCCGCATCAGCTCTCCGGCGGGATGCGCCAACGCGCGGTGATCGCGCTCGCGCTCGCAGGGCAGCCTCGCCTGCTGATTGCCGACGAGCCGACAACCGCGCTCGACGTCACCATCCAGGCGCAGATCGTCGAACTGCTGCAGGACCTGCAGGCGCGCGAGGGCATGGCGATGATCTTCGTCAGCCACGACCTCGGCCTTGTCGCGGGCCTCGCGCACCGGGTCTGCGTGCTCTACGCGGGCGAAGTGGTGGAGGAAGGGCCAGCGGCCGAGGTGCTGGCCGCGCCGCGACATCCCTACACCCGCGCGCTACTGGATTGCGTACCGGAGATGGAAGGCGACGGCGCGCCGCCGCGCGGCATCCCCGGGCGGATGCCGAGCCCCCTCGCCCCGCCGCCGCATTGCCGCTTCGCCGAGCGCTGCGCGCTGGCCGCCACAGCCTGCCGCGAGGCGCCTGTGCCGCTGCGTGCCGTCGCGCCGGGCCGTTCGAGCCGCTGCCTGCGTGCCGAGGAGGTCGCATGAGCGCGCTGGTGGAAGCACGCGGGCTGACCATGGAATTCGGCGGGCCTAGCCTGTTCGCGCCGCGGCGCCGGCCGGTGCGCGCGGTGGCGGGCGTGGACCTCTCGATCGGTCGCGGTGAAGCGCTCGGCCTGGTGGGCGAGAGCGGCAGCGGCAAGTCCACCATCGGACGGATGCTGCTGCGCCTGCTGCGCCCGACCGCGGGCAGTGTCCGCTTCGAGGGCACCGACATCACCGCGCTCGACCGCGCCGCGCTCAGGCCGCTGCGCCGGCGGATGCAGATGGTCTTTCAGGATCCCTTCGGCAGCCTCAACCCACGCATGACCATCGGCGCGGCGGTGGCGGACGGGATGCTGTTGCATGGCCTCGCCGGGCGGGAGGAGGCGCGGGCGCGCACGGCGGCGCTGCTGGAGCGTGTCGGACTTCCGCCGGAAGCGATGGGCCGCCCGCCTCGGGCTCTGTCGGGCGGGCAGCGCCAGCGCGTCGCGATCGCCCGGGCGCTCGCGGTGCAGCCCGACTTCCTGGTGGCGGACGAGCCGGTCTCGGCGCTCGACGTCTCCGTCGGCGCGGAAATCCTGGCGCTGCTGCGGGAGTTGCGGGCGGAGCGCGGCCTTGCGCTTCTGTTCGTCTCGCACGACCTCGGCGCGGTGCGCGCGCTCTGCGACCGGGTCGCGGTGCTCTACCTCGGCCGGGTGATGGAGGAAGGACCGGCAGAGGCGCTGTTCCGCGACCCGCGGCATCCCTACACGCGGGCTCTGCTCTCCGCCTCGCCCGGCCGGCCCGGACGCGCGCGCGGACCGCGCATCGTCCTCGCGGGCGAGATCCCGAGCCCGGCGGCCCCGCCTTCGGGCTGCGTCTTCCGCACGCGCTGCCCGCATGCGGGCCCGACCTGCGCGAGAGAGATTCCGGCGCTGCGCGAGGTCGGGCTCGGCCGGCGCGCCGCCTGCATCCGCGACGAGTTGGTGCTGCCATGACGGAACGGATTCTCGTGATCGGCGGGGGCGGTTTCGTCGGCAGCCGCGTGCTGCGCGCTGGCGTGGCGCGCGGCATGAGCTGCGCCAGCTTCGGCCCCGCAGGGCGCGACCTGGCGGCCGACCTCAACATCGCACGCTTCGCTGGCAGCGCCGAGGAAACGCGCGCCTTGGCAGAGGCGCTGGCGGCCTTCAGGCCGGACGCCGTGGTCTGGGCGGCTGGCCACAACCCCGGTGGCGACGGCCTGGCGCGCACTGCGGAAGCGGACGTCGCGCGCGCGGTCGCGGTCAATGCGGGCGCCTTCGCCGCCGCGTTGGCAGCCTGCGCCACGGCGGGCGTCGCGCGCGTGGTGCAATGCGGCTCAACCGTTATATATGGCCCGGCCGCACTCTACCCCGCGCCACGCGTGGACGAAGCCGCGCCCCCTGCCCCGCGCACAGCCTACGGCCTGACCAAGCTGATGGCCGAGCAGGCGGCGGCATGGGCCGCGGAGGCGCTCGGCCTGGATGTGGTGACCCTGCGCCTGCCCCTCGTCTTCGGGCCAGGCCGTTGGTACGCGGGCGCCGCCGGCGCCTATGCGCGGATGCTGCGCGCCGCAGCGGACGGTACGCCGCTCAGGGAGGAGGTGCCCGCCGCGCCCTTCGACGTCGTGCATGGCGACGACGCGGCGGAGGCGGTCCTGCTCCTGGCTGCGCTGCGCGGGCCGCCGCGCCTGCTGAACATGGCGGGGCTGACGACCAGCCTGCCCGCGATTGCCACCGCGCTCTCGCCGCGCATTGAGGCTGTGCCGCTGCACGCGCCCGCCGCCTTCCCGCTGGTGGACGACGCAAGGCTGCGGGCCCTGGGCTGGGCAGCGCGGCGCGGCCTCAGGGACATCCTGGACGACACACTGACAGAAATGGGGAGGGGCGCATGAGCCACGAGGCGAGGCTCGCCAGCCTCGGCATCACCTTGCCGCCGGTCACGGCGCCGGCCTTCGACTATGTCCCTGCGGTGGTGCATAGCGGCCTGGTGTGGGTCAGCGGGCAACTGCCACGCGCAGCGGACGGCACGCTGCCGGTCCTCGGGCGCCTCGGAGAGGATGTCTCACTGGAGGCCGCGCGCCACGCAGCGGAGCTCTGCGCCTTGCAGGGGCTGGCCGTGCTGCGCGCGGCAGTTGGATCGCTCGACGCCGTCGCGCGCGCGCTGAAGGTAACCGGTTTCGTCGCCTCCGCGCCCGGCTTCGTCGAACAGCCACGGGTGATCGACGCAGCGTCGAACCTGCTCGGCCGAGTGTTCGGCGATGACGGCCGGCACGCGCGCAGCGCGGTTGGCGTCGCGATGCTGCCACGCGGGGTGCCGGTGGAAATCGAGTTCGTCTTCGCGCTGAAGGACGCCTGACCATGGCCTGGCTGGAACTGGCGGAGATGACGACGGTGGAGTTTGCCGCTGCGCGGCCGCGGCTGGCGCTGCTGCCGGTCGGCGCGACGGAGCAGCACGGGCCCAACATGGAGATGGGGACCGACTTCGTCATCGCCCATCGCCTGTCGCAACGCATCGCTGAGGCGATGGGGCCGGTCGCGGTCGTCCTGCCGCCGATCCCCTTCGGCCTGTCACGCCACCATATGCGCTTCGCGGGCACGATCACGCTGTCCGAGGAGACCTTCCAGGGCTGTTGCGTGGACGTCGCGCGCAGCCTGAAGGCGCATGGCGTGACCCACCTGCTGCTGGTCAACGGCCACAACGGCAACACGACGGCGCTGGCCGTGGCGGCGTCGCGCATCCTCTACGAGGTCGGCATCAAGGCCGCTGTCAGCTTCTACTTCCAGCAGGCCGCGGACCGCGTGAAAGCGCATGGCAAGACACCGCGCTTCGGCCATGCCTGCGAAGTGGAGGTCTCCGTCGCGCAGGCGCTCGCACCGGAGTTGGTGCGCGCCGAGACACTCGCACCCGGCGACATGATCCCGCTCGACCTGCCGCTCGGCACCAATGAGCAGCCCTTCTTCCTGCAGGTGCCGATCCCCTTCCACGAGCAGACGCGCAACGGCGTCTTCGGCGATGCGCGCCTCGCGACCGCCGAGGCCGGCGAGGACATCATCGGCACCGCCGTCGCGCGCACGGTCACCTTCCTCAACGCATTCCTCGAACACTAAGGGAGACGGAAACGATGTGGACGCCTTCAATCACCCGCCGTGCCGCGCTGCTGGGCACGGGCGGCCTACTTGCTGCCCCGGGACTGCCCTGGGCGCAGGGCGCAGCCCTTGACATCTACGGCCCGGCCGACCCGCAGGCACGGCGCGGCGGCACGCTGACGGTCGCCATCGCCAACGAGCCGCCGAACCTCGACCCGTTTCACCAGGCCGGCGACGCGCGCACAGCGGTTACGGTGCTGATGTATCAGGGCCTGATGTACGAGCATCCGTCCGGCGAGGCGCGGCCCCTGCTGGCGGAGAGCATGCAGATCTCGCCCGATGGGCTCACCTACACCTTCCGCCTGCGGCGCAACGTCACCTTCCACACCGGCCAGCCCATGACCTCGGCCGACGTGAAGTACAGCTACGACTACATCCGCGATGCCAGCAACGGCAGCCCGGGTGCGGCCGATTTCGGCGCCATCGCGGAGATCGCGACGCCCGATGACCACACCGTCGTGATCCGCCTCGCACGGCCCAACGCGTCGCTGCCGATGACGCTGACCAACCGCTTCGGCTGCGTTGTCCCAAGTGACACCTTTGCGCGCCCCGATGCGCGCGCGCGGCTGTCGCAGCAATCCGTCGGCACGGGTCCCTTCCGCCTGGCCGAGTTCCGCCCGCAGAGCCACATCCGCATGGCGCGCTTCCCGCAGTACTGGGAGGCAGGCCAACCCTACCTCGAGGGCATCCTGTTCAGCGTGCAGCCGAATGCGGCGAGCCTGCTCCAGGCCGTGCGCAACCGCCGCGCCGATGTCGCGTTGCTGCCGCGGCCGCAGGATGCGGACCAGTTGCGGGACGTCCAGGGCCTGAACATCGGCACCGCGCCCTCGCTGCGGCAATGCACGCTCGACCTCGATGGCAATTTCGCCCAGCTGCGCGACGTGCGCGTCCGCCGCGCCATCGCGCTGGCCATCGACAAGGCAGCGGTGATGCAGGCCGCGATCGGCAACAACGGCACCGTTCTTGGCACCACCGTCGCCGCCATGCAGGACAGCTGGGGCGCGCCGCTGGCCGAGCTGTCCACGCAGCGCCCAGACCTCGACCGCGCCCGCGCATTGCTGGCCGAGGCGGGGCTGGCCAGCGGCTTCGCGCTCGACCTCGTCAGCATCATCGGCTTCGAGTGGATGGACCCGGCGGCCGTCACCATCGCACAGCAGCTGCAGCGCATCGGCATCCGGCTCAACATCCAGCGCGTCGAGCTCGGCGTCTGGCTCAACGCGTTCCGTACGCGGAACATGCGCTTCACCTTCAACGACTGGGGCACGCAGCCCGATCCGCACATCCTCTACTACCGGCACTTCCGCAGCCCGCCGCAGGGCGCAGACTTCCGCAACTGGGCGAATGCGGACGCCGACCGCCTGCTCGATCAGGGGATGGAGACCTCCGACCCGGCCGCGCGCCGGCGGATCTATGTCGAGCTGCAGAAGCTGATGAGCGACACCGTGCCGACCATCATGCTCTACTCGCCCAACTTGGTCTCCGTGACGCAGGCGCGCGTGCGGAACTATGCGCAGCACCCGACCGGCTGGTGGTTCGGCCTGGCGCGCGCCTGGATCGCGGCCTGATCCGATGCTCAGCGCGATCGCCACACGGCTCGGCGCAGCGGCGGCGACGGCGGTGCTCTCCACTGCCGCCGTCTTCCTGCTGATCCGTGCCGTGCCAGGCGACGTGGTGGGCGAGATGCTAGGCCAGAGCGCCGGCGACCGAGCAGCAGAGGCAGCACTCCGCGCCTTCTTCGGCCTCGACCGCCCGCTCTGGCAGCAATACCTCGGCTGGGCGGGCGACGTGCTCCGCGGCGAGCTCGGCCTGTCCTGGCGGCAGGGCCTGCCGGTCGCGGGCATCGTGGGGGAAGCCTTCCTCGTCACCCTCCAGATTGGGCTTGTGACGCTGGCAATCTCGCTGGCGGTCGGCGTGCCGCTCGGCATCATCGCCGGCGTGCGCCAGGGGCGCTGGCCGGATCTGCTCGTCGAGGCCTTCTCCCTGCTCGCGCTCTCGGCGCCAGTCTTCTGGACAGGGATGGTGCTGCTGATCGCGGCGGGCTCCTGGTTGGAGTGGTCGCCGCCCCTGATCTACAGCCGGCCGGGCGAGGACCTGGCCGCCAACCTCGAGAGCATTGCCTTGCCCGTGCTGGCGTTGGCGCTGCTGCAGGCCGCCGCTTATGCACAGTTCGCGCGCCAGCAGACGGCGATGGTGATGCGGCAGGACTTCGTCCGCGCGGCAATCGCGCGTGGCCTGCCGGCGCGCGTTGTTTATGGGCGGCACCTGCTGCGGAACGTCGCCATCCCGCTGGTGACCTTCGCCGGCGTGATCCTGGTGCAGATCCTGGGTGGCGTCGTGGTTGTGGAGACGCTCTTCGCCATCCCCGGCCTCGGCCGTACGCTGCTGGCGGCCATCCAGGCGCGGGACTACCCCGTGCTGCAGGGCGCGCTGCTGGTCGCCGTCCTCATCGCCCTTCTGGTGAACCTGATCGTGGACATGCTCTACGCCGCCATCGACCCGCGGGTGCGCGGCGCATGAACCGGCGTTCGTCCATCGAATACGGGATCGGCCTCGCCCTGAGCGGCTTCCTGCTGCTGGTGGCGGTCGCACCTGGCCTGTTCGCCGGCGCGCCGGACACGGTGGACATTGCCCGACGCCTCGCACCGCCTTCCGCCGCCAACTGGTTCGGCACGGACGAGACGGGGCGCGACGTTTATGCCCGCATCATGCACGGCGCGGGGACCACGCTCGGCATCGTCGGCGCCGCCGTGCTGCTAGCGGCGCTCCTCGGTGGCAGCGCCGGCGCGGTGGCCGGCTTCTTCGGCAGGCTTGGCGACATGGCGCTGTCGCGCAGCGCCGACGCGCTGCTTGCCTTCCCGCCGATCATCCTCGGCGTCGTCATTGCCGCAACGCTCGGGCCGGGCGCGACCAACCTGATCATCGCGCTCGGAATCATCTACGCGCCAGTATTCTTCCGCATCGCGCGCGCCGCGGCGCTGGCCGAAGGTGCCCGCGCCTATGTGGAGGCCGCGCGCGCTCTAGGCCACGGCGAATGGGCGGTGCTGCTCCGCCATGTCGGGCCGAACGTGCTGCCGACCGTGCTGTTGCAGTGTGTGATCCTGTTCCCGCTGGCGCTGCAGATCCAGGCGGCACTTGGCTTCCTCGGTCTTGGCGTTCCGCCCCCGACGCCCGACTGGGGTGCGAGCCTTCAGGAGAGCCGCAACTACCTGACAGCCGCACCCTGGCTGGCCATCTTCCCGGGCTTGGCCCTTCTCGTCGCTGCGCTGGCAGCGATGCTGCTTGGACGCGGCTTGCAGGCACGGGCGTAATCCTGCGGGCACATCATCCCGGGGCGGGTAGCACTTGGGGCGCGCGTCCCCCCTCCACGATTTGCCGCGATGGCCCACGACGGGGGGATGCTGGATGGGATAACCGCCTCGGTGCCGCGCGTCGCGAGCCAGAGGCGGAGGCTGTGCAGTTCGCCTTCACGTCTGTGCTGTCGACCATCAGTTCGGTCGCCACCTCACCCGAAGCGGCGAACCGCTCGACCAGTCGCACCCACCGCCTGCGCGCGGACGGGACAGCTGCCCGCCCCTAGTATCACGCGGCGGCGAAGCGAATCCCGACGCGGCCGAGATCACCGTAGTCCATCGTAATCTCGTCGCCTGGCGCCACGTCCATCGGGACCAAGCAGGTTCCGGTTGTTACCACCTGCCCAGCGGCCAGCGTCATGCCGTGGCGCGACAATTCGTTCGCAAGCCAGGTGAGAGCAATGCGCGGGTCGCCAAGCACATTCGCCCCCAACCCTTCGCGCTCAAGCCGGCCGGTCACGCGCCCGATGACGCGATGGGCTGCGAGGTCCATGTCGCGCCAGATTGCGGGGGCCTCGGGCCCGAGTACGAACTGGTGCGCGCAGGCATTGTCGGCGAGCAATTGCGCCGCGCCCGCTGTCACGAAATCCACGAAGCGCGAATCCGGCACCTCGATGGCTGTGTGCAGGGCCGCGACGGTATCCAGCACCTCCTCCACCGTGTAGGCCTCGGCCCGCGGCGGCAGGTCGTGCGCCATGCGGAAGGCGAACTCCGCCTCAGCCACGCGCATGCGGTTCGCGCCGAATGGCAGTGTCGCACCATCGGCGTGGACCATCTCAGCCAGCAGCCGGCCCGCGAGAGGTCCGTCCACGCCGATATGCCGCTGGCCGGCCGTGCTGGTCGCCGCGATCTTCCAGCCCCAGAGCGGTTTCGCGCTCAGCTTCTCGAGCTCGGACTGGATCGCATAACCCTCCGCGCGCGTGTCAGGCCGGAGCCCTTCTGGCAGCGCGTCCAGCACCGTGCCCGCCCGCCAATGGCGAACGAGCAGGTCCGACGCGGCCCACGCCTGTGTCGCCTCCATGACGCGGGGTCTCCCTCAGAAGCCTTCCATGACGATCTTGCCGACGGCACGCCCTGACTCGATCGCGGCATGGGCGCGACGCAAATTCACCGCGTTGATGACGCCATAGCTCTGCGATGCCGTCGCGCGCAACGCACCGGCATCCACCAGGGCCGCGACCTCATCGAGGATCTCATGCTGGCGAACCATGTCGGCGGTCGCAAACATCGGGCGGGTGAACATCGCCTCCCAGTGGATCGAGACACTCTTGAACTTGACCAGCCGGAGGTCGAGCGGCTCGGGGTCGTCAATCAGGCCAATGCGGCCCTGCGGCGCGACGATCTTCGCCATCTCCGACCAGCTTGCCGTGTCGGTATGGGTGGAGAAGATCCAGCGCACCGGCGGCAAGCCGGCGATCCCGGCGACCTGTGCCGCAAGCGGACGCGAATGGTCGACGACGTGCTGCGCGCCGAGATCGCGCACCCAGGCGGCGCTTTCCGGCCGCGACGCCGTCGCCACCACCACCGCATCCGTCAGCAGCCGAGCAAGCTGGATCGCGACGGAGGGGACGCCGCCCGCGCCACCGATAACGAGCAAGGCCCCTTCCGAAGCACTGCCACGCGGAATCTGCAGACGATCGAACAGCATTTCCCAGGCTGTGAGCGCGGTGAGCGGCAGGGACGCCGCGGCGGCATGGCCAACTGTGGCTGGCTTCCGCCCGACGATCCGCTCATCCACCAGTTGCAGCTCGGCATTCGCACCCTGGCGGTCCAGCACACCGGCGTAGAAGACCGCGTCGCCGGGACGGAACAGCTCCGCCTCCGGCCCGACCGCTTCCACGACGCCCGAGGCGTCATAGCCGAGCACGACCGGCATCCCACCCTTCACCGCGAAGGCCATGCGGCTCTTCACATCGCGCGGGTTGACCGAAACGGCGTGCACGCGAACCAGCAGGTCGCGACCCGCAGGTGGGCCAGGATCGGGGAGATCCAGGTCCTCGAGCGCGCGTGGATCGGAAATCGGCAAGCCATGCTGCCGGTAGCAGACGGCCTTCATCAGCGAAGCTCCCCTAGTCTAAGGAAGAATGCACGGAGACGGCGCAGGGCTCGATGCCGAGCGGCCCGCAGCATGGCTGAGGCCGCCCGGCTCGGCGAGTGGGCCGGCACTCAGACAGGCAGCGGCGCACCCGGGGAACCGGCTTGTGCCGCGCGCAGGATCGCCGCGCTGTCGAGCCCATAGGCGTCATAGACCTCCTGGATGCTGCCGCTCTGGCCGAAGCGGTCCACCCCCAACGCCTTCACCCGGTGCCCCTCCACCGAGCCAAGCCAGCCGAGGCTCGCCGGATGGGCATCCGCGACCGTCACGAGGCAGCAATCCCGCGGCAGCGCACGAAGCAGCCGCTCCACCTGGCTCGGCGGCGTCGCCTCCCCTGCCATGCGCGCCGTCTCAGCTGCGCGCCAGCCGGAGAACAGCCTGTCGGCCGATGTGACCGCAAGCACGCCGACGTCGCGGCGATGTTCGGCGAGCAGCCCAGCGGCGGCGATCGCCTCCGGCGCCACGGCGCCCGCATAGGCGATGGCGACGGTGCAGTTCGGGCCGGGCGGGCGCAGCCAATAACCACCGGCGACGATGTCGTCGGCAAGTGCGGGCGCGATCTGCCGCTGCGGCTGTTCGATGCTGCGCGTGGACAGCCGCAGATAGACCGAGCCGCCGTCGTCGCCCTCCTGCTGCACATGGCCGAGCGCCCAGCGCAGGATGATAGCGAGCTCGTCGACGAAGGCGGGCTCGAAGCAAGACAGACCAGGCTGTGCCATGCCGATCAGCGGCGTGCCGATGGACTGGTGCGCGCCACCCTCAGGCGCAAGCGTGATCCCGGACGGCGTGGCCGCCAGGATGAACCGCGCATCCTGGTAGCAGGCATAGTTCATCGCATCGAGCCCGCGCGCGATGAAGGGATCGTAGAGCGTGCCAATCGGGATCACGCGCTGCCCGAAGATCTCGTGCGACAGACCGAAGGCCGAGAGCGTGAGGAACAGGTTCATCTCGGCGATGCCGAGTTCCATATGCTGTCCGCTTGGACCGGCTTCCCAACGGAAGGCGGAGGGGATTTTCTCCTCGCGGAACAGGTCGCGCCGCGGCTCACGCGCGAAGAGCCCGCGACGGCCGACCCAGGCCCCGAGATTGGTGGATACGGTCACATCCGGACTGGTGGTGACGATCCGATCGGCAATCGGCGCATCGCTCTTCGCCAGGGCATGCAGCAGCTGGCCGAAGCCAGCCTGGGTGGAGGCATGGGCCTGCGGATCCGCGGCAATGCCCTCGGGCACCGGCAGTGCGGGGGCGGAGGTCCGGCGCGGGCCATGCGCGTTGAAGGGCACGCGGGCGAGGAAGCCGCGCAGTTCGGCCTCTGCGATGCCGAGGCCCTCAGCCGCGTCCCATTCATGGCCCGGGCGGATGCCCATCGCGTCTCGCCAGCGCTCCATCTGCATCGGGTTCAGCAGGCCGGCATGGTTGTCCTTGTGCCCCGCCAGCGGCAGACCAAAGCCCTTGATGGTGTAAGCCAGGAAGCAGACCGGGCGGTCATGCTCCACGCCGCGGAAGGCATCGAGCAGCAGGCCGAGGTCGTGACCGCCAAGATTGGTCATCAGCGCCTCCAGCGCGGCGTCGTCGCGCCGGCCGATCAGGGCGCTCACATCGCCCTGGTCGCCGATGTCGTCGAGCAGACGCTGCCGCCACGCGGCGCCGCCACGAAAGGTCAGCGCGGAATAGAGCTGGTTGGGGCAGGCGTCGATCCAGGCGCGCAGTTGCTCACCGCCCGGTTCCGCGAAGGCAGCCTGCAACAAGCGGCCGTATTTCAGCACCACGACGTCCCAGCCCATGGTGGCGAAGGTGCCGAGGATCTTGTCGTTCACGCCCTCACCGATCACGGCGTCGAGGCTCTGGCGGTTGTAGTCCACCACCCACCAGGTGTTGCGCAGCCCGTGCCGCGCGCCTTCCAGCAGCGCCTCGTAGATGTTGCCCTCATCCATCTCGGCGTCGCCGACCAGCGCCACCATCCGCCCTTCCGGCTGCGCGCCGCCCCAGCCATGCAGCCGGACATAGTCCTGCACGAGGCTTGCGAAGATGGTCTGCGCCGCGCCCAGGCCGACGGAGCCGGTGGAGAAGTCCACATCATCCACGTCCTTCGTGCGCGACGGGTAGGACTGCGCCCCGCCGAGCGCACGGAAGGCCTCGAGCTTCGCACGGCTCTGGTTGCCCAACAGGTACTGGATGGCGTGGAAGACCGGCGAGGCATGCGGCTTCACCGCAACCCGGTCCTGCGGCCGCAGCACGGCGAAGTAGAGCGCCGTCATGATGGTGGCGATGGAGGCAGAGGACGCCTGGTGCCCGCCCACCTTCAGCCCGTCAGCTGACGGCCGGACATGGTTGGCGTGGTGGATCATCCAGGCCGAAAGCCAGAGCACCTTGCGCTCGAGCGCCGCCAGCAGGCGTGCCTCGGCCATCTGGCTCGGCGACGAAGCGAGGGGGGCGGCGATCTGGTCGGGCATGGCGCTTCCTCCGTGGCGGCTCTGCACAGGCCGCCAACGCCGAAATGCTAGAGCGTACGCGCCGGGAAGGGCTTGCAAACTTCCCGCCTTATGGCTCCATTTCGGAACAACCCACCGAAGCGATGGCCTCTTGCGAAAAACATCACCACATGAAGCGCTGGACCCGATCAGTGTGCGCATCATCGAAAAGCTGCAGGAGGATAGTGATATCGGCCTGGCGCAACTCGCCGACGCAACGGGCACCACGTCCTCCTCCTGCTGGCGTCGGCTCGACGAATTGCGCAGCCGCGGCGTCATCCGCCGCTCAGTCGCCGTTGTGGACCCGCTGGCGCTCGGCCTCGCGGTCAATGTCTTCGTGCAGGTGACGCTGGAGAAGCAGAACGAGGCGGCGCTGCGCGCCTTCCAGTCGCGCATTGCGCGACGGCCGGAGGTGATGGAGTGCTACTTGATGAGCGGCGACGCCGACTACCTGCTGCGCGTCGTGGTCGAGGATCTTGCGCAGTACCATCGCTTCGTCGTGGATCACCTCACGACGATCCCGGGCGTCGCCAACCTGCGCTCAAGCTTCGCACTGGAACAGGTGAAGTACACGACCGCGCTCCCAACCGGGCATCTGGCCGCCAAGCCGGAAGCGACGCAGCCTGCACGCCGGCAGGGCGCGGGGCGGAAGCGATCCTCCCCCGGCCGCTGAACAGCACAGGCTGCAAAGTCAGCCTTTCCGCATCAGATGCCGGGTTCATGGCCGTACCTGTCTGTCAGTTGTCGGGCAGGCACTCAGGCACTGAGCAGCGCTGATTGGGCGGCGCAGAGTTTCCGTACCGCTTCGCCAGTGCCCAGGGCTGCGTTGCGCGAAGCCAAGCTGCCGCGCAAATGCGTGCCGGTATCGCGCACAGCGCCGGTTTTCCGCGCGCTCGCAGACGCCTAAACTGTCGCGGGGCTCGGCGCCGTCATCCGCACCAGCGGCATGGCAGCACCAGCTCTCGCCGCCCCGTGACGGAGCCGTGCTCGACGTGACACCACTGGATCCCGCCTTCACTGCACCTGGCCGCTTCTGGAAAGGGAATATCCACACGCACTCCACGGCCTCGGACGGCGTTCGCACGCCTGAAGCCGTCTGCGCGACCTATCGCGAGGCCGGTTACGACTTCCTCGCGCTGACCGACCATTTCATGGCGAAGTACGGCTTCCCGATCGTGGATACGCGGCCCTTCCGGACCGGCGGCTTCACCACCCTCCTGGGCGCAGAGCTGCACGCACCAGCGACCTCGCTGGGTGAGACCTGGCACATCCTTGCCGTCGGCCTGCCGGCTGATTTTGCGCCCCTGCAACCCGGCGAGACTGGGGCCGCGCTGGCCGCGCGGGCAGCCGCCGCCGGCGCCTTCGTCGCGATCCCGCATCCCGGCTGGTACGCCCTGACCGCGGAGGACGCAGCCACCCTGCCCGGGGCGCATGCGGTGGAAGTCTATAACCACACCTCGCAGCTCCGCACCGAACGCGGCGACGGCGTCTACCTCGCCGATCAGCTGCTTGCCGGTGGGCGGCGGATCGGGCTGATCGCGGTGGACGACGCGCATTTCGCCTGCATGGACGCTTTCGGCGGATGGGTGATGGTCAAGGCCGAGGCGAACGAGCCCGACGCACTGCTCGCCGCGCTGAAGGCCGGGCACTACTACGCAACGCAGGGGCCGCTGATCCAGGACGTCGCCTGGGGCGCTGCGGAGGTGGAGATCACCTGTACCGCAGCGGCCAGCGTCATGGTGCTTGGCCGCGGCTCGCGCGCGGTGCAGTCGGTCGCGCCGGGGCAGACCCGCGTGCGCCTGACCCATACCGCGCTGCAGGCGGGTGGCTTTGCCCGCATTGTCATCGCCGATGCATTCGGCCGCCGCGCCTGGACCAACCCCGTCTACTTCGAGAAGGGAACCCGATGAACCAGAGCTCCGACATCCTCGCGGAGATCCAGCGCCTTCTCGAGCAGAAGGCGAATGGTCGCTACGGCCTGACGCTGATCAACCAGCAGCAGCACGCCCTGCAAGCCGCCTGGCTTGCGGAGCAGGAGGGCAAGGGCGACGCCATGGTTGTCGCGGGGCTGCTGCACGATGTTGGCCACATGGTGCATAACCTCGGTGAGAACCCCGCGGATGCAGGGATCGACGACCGCCACGAGGACCTCGGCCATGCCTGGCTGCAGGCCCATTTCGGCCCCGAGGTGACCGAACCCGTGCGGTTGCATGTCGCCGCCAAGCGCTATCTCTGCGCGGTCGAGCCCGACTACTTCGCCAAGCTCTCGCCCGACAGCGTGAAGAGCCTCGCGCTGCAGGGTGGCCCCATGTCGCCCGAGGAGGTCGCGACATTCGAAGCGTTGCCGGAGCATAGGGACGCCGTACAGCTGCGCCGCTACGACGAACAGGCGAAGGTGAAGGACCTGGAAACCCCGGCGGTCGGGCATTTCATGCCAGCCGTGGCGCGCTGCCTCCGCGGCTGAGGCCAGCGGGACGGGACGCCACTGGGCAGCGCCGCGACAAAGGCGCTGCGCTCTCGCGTCTCAGCCCTCGCCTACCGGCTTCGCAACGCGATCGCCTACGGTGCGAAGCCGTTGAGTGCGCCGGTTATGGTGCATGCCGGCGGCAGAACTCCTCGGCCGACAGGGTCCGGATGTCCTCAAGCGCCGCAGACAGGCGCTCACGCGGCCAATCCCACCAGGCGATCTCCATCAGCGCAGCACGGATATCCGCCGGAAAGCGGAGGCGGATGACACGCGCGGGATTGCCGACCGCGACCGCAAAGGGCTGGATGTCCTTCGTGACCACCGCCCCCGCGCCGATCGCCGCCCCCGTGCCGATACTCACCCCCGGCAGCACGATCACGCCATGGCCGAGCCACACATCATGGCCGAGCGTCACGCGATGGCCGCGCCGCCAGTCGAAGAAGCCTGCCTCGTCCGGCCCGAGCCCATAGGCGCTGGCGCGGTAGGTGAAGTGGTTGAGCGCCACGCGGTCCAGCGGATGATTGCCGGGATTGACGCGCGTGTGGCTGGCGATGGAGCAGAAGCGGCCGATCGTCGCGTAGATGATCTGCGCGTCATGCACGACATAGGAGTAGTCGCCCATCTCCACCTCGGCGAGCGTCGTGCGCGCGCCGACCTCGGTATAGGCGCCAAGCGTGCTCTCGCGCACGCTGGCGGTCGGATGGATGAAGGGCTCCAGCCCTAGTTTTTTGGCCGCCGTACCGGGGTCCTGGAACAGCATCGTCTCGGTCATGCTCTGATCAGCCTCAGCCGGATGCGCCGGCTTCCCCAGTCGATTGCGGCCACGGTGACGAGGATGAGCAAGATGATGAAGGCCGCCTCATCCCAATCGTTCAGCCGGATGCGGTCACCGAGCGCGAGGCCGATGCCCCCTGCCCCGACCACGCCCAGGATGGTCGCAGACCGCGTGTTGCTCTCGAAGGTGTAGAGGATCTGGGAGAGCATGACGGGCCCGGCCTGCGGCAGCAGCCCATAACGGATCGCCTGCAGCCGCGACCCGCCCGAGGCGCGCACACCTTCCACCTGCCGCCGCTCGGCCGATTCGATCGCCTCAGAGAAGACCTTGGCCAGCAGCCCGATATCGGGCACGGCAAGCGCGAGGATCCCCGCGAAGGGCCCCATGCCGACAGCGGAGACGAAGATCAGCGCCCAGACCAGGCTGTCCACGCCGCGCAACCCGTCATAGCTGCGCCGGACCGTGAAACGGAGCAGCACGCTGCCGACCACATTGCCTGCGCCGAGAAAACAGATCGGCAGCGCGATCACGGCTGCCAGCAGCGTGCCGAGAAAGGCCATCGCCACCGTCTCAGCCAGCGCGTGCAGCAGGTCCTGAAGATAAGCGCCCGGCGTGGGCGGCCACATCAGCGCCACCAGCCAGCCGAGCTTGCCCAAGCCCTCCCAGATGCGCGTCGGCGAGGCGTCCACGCGCCACAGCCCGACCAGCAGCAGAAGGAAGCCGCCCGCAAAAAGCAGATGGGTGCGTGAGAGGCTCATACGACGCGCAGCGCCTCCGCGCCCAGGATGCGGTGGCGCAGCCGCGCACAGAGCTGGTCGATCACGGCGACCGTCAGCAGGATCAGCACGATGATCGCGGAGATGTCCGGATACTCGAATTGCCGAACGGCGAGATACAGCTCCTCCCCGATGCCGCCGGCGCCGACCAGGCCGAGCACGCTCGCCTCCCGCACATTGATCTCGAGCCGGAGCAGCCCAAAGGAAAGCATACCGGGCAAGGATTGCGGCAGGACGCCGAAGCGCATCGCCTGCGTCCAGCTGCCGCCCGCGGCACGGATCCCTTCCGGCGTACGGGGGTCGGCGTTCTCATGCACCTCGGCAAAGAGTTTCCCCAAGGCGCCCATTGTGTGCAGCGCGATCGCCAGCACGCCGGCAAAGGGACCGAGGCCGAAGGCGTAGACGAAGATCAGCGCGAAAACGAGCGTCGGCACGGTGCGCGCGAATTCCAGCGCGCGGCGCGACAGCATCACCGCCCAGGGCGGCGCAAAGGTCGCCGCTGCCGTGAAGGAGAGCAGCAGCGCCGCCGCCCCGCCCAGCACGGTGCCGGTATAGGCGATCAGCACCGTATCGAGCAGGAGCTCCCCCCAGAGGTCGAGGCCCCACATCCATTCGCCGAGATCGGCGCCCAGGCTCTCCCAGCGCAGCACGGGGATGGTGCGCGCGATGTAATCGCCCGCGCGCGGCAGCCCTTCCATCAGCCGGGCGAAGTCCACCTCGCCCACCCATGCCGCCACCTGCGTCGCCGCGACAAAGAGCGCGAAACAGCCAAGGCCGCGGCGGCGGCGGGCCGCGGTCTCCTCCCGCCACCGCGCCGTGACGGCGGCGACGGTCAGGCTCAAGAACGGCGCTCGCGGCGCTGCGCCTGGTTCTCGTCGGTCATGGCGATGACGTCGGCGTAGTCCTCGTGGCGGGCAAGCGCGAAGCCCGCGGTGTTGGCGCTGATCTGGCGCAGCACCTCCGGCGCCTCCTGCGGCATCGCCTGCATCATCGCGATGAAGTCGCGGCGCAGATCCTGCGGCACCTCGGCGCGGGTGACGGTCGGTGAGTTCGGGATGAGCGGGCTGGTCCAGATGATGCGCGTGGAGCCAGGCTGGATCATGCCCTCCTCCACCATGCGCTGGATATTGCCGCTGCTCTCATTGTTCCAGAAGGTCGCCGCCGCGTCGAAGGTCCCGTTCAGGACGGCGATCACCGATTGCTCGTGGTTGCCGGAGAAGCCGGTGCGGCCGAAGAAGCGCGCCGGCTCCACACCCTCCTTGCGGAGGAAGTAGCTCGGCGCCGCGAAGCCCGAGGCGGAGTTCGGATCGGCAAAGGCGAAGGAACGGCCGCGCAGATCGGCCAGCGTCCGAACCGGGCTGTCGGCGCGGACGAAGATGACGGAGAAGTAGCCCTCCGCCCCATCAAGGCCGCGGTGGCGCAGCAGCGGCACGACGCGCTCGCCCATCGAACGCCGCGCCAGCGCATAGGCGGCCGGGCCGAGATGGGCGAATTCCAGCTGGTTCGAGCGCAGCGCCTCCACCACCGCCGCGTAATCCGTGCCGCGCGTGACGCGCATCGGCACGCCGAGCTTGCGCTCGCTATAGGCGGCGAGGCCCTGGAGGCGCGCGATCGCGTCGCGCTCATTCTCCGAAGAGATGATGCCGTAGCGGATCTCCCGGAACTGCGCGCGCCAGCCGGCCTGGGCGCGGCCGATGGTCGGGACGGCGAGCAGACCAAGAGGCGCGAGAAGCGTGGCGCGGCGGCGGATCATGCGGGCTCTCCTTCGTCTCTGTCGCGAAGGGGCGCGCCGTGGCGCGCCCCCCAGGCTTTGGTTCAGCGCGCGCGCAGCAATTCGGGCACGCGCAGCAGGATCAGCTCATTCGCATCGGCCTCGAAGAACTGGCGGCCGGCGCTGAAGGGCAGGTTGTTGTCGTTGCCGACGATGATGTGGTCGGCATCCACCATCGCGACGTTCTCGATGGTGAAGAAGGGGAAGGTGAAGCGGTCGCGCGGCGTGTTGGCCGGCAGCGCGCCGCGGATGCGCGCACGGCCCTCAGGGTCACGCATCGCCATCAGGTCGATATGGCCGATCTTCCGGACAAAGCCGTCGGCATCGGTCTGCGCCAGATCCACTACATAGATGCGCTTGAAGCGTGCCGGCAGCGGGAAGCAGGGCGCCTGCACGCTGGGCTGCACGCCCTGGGCGCAAGCGAGGCCGGGATCGCCCTCTCCGTTGTCGCGCTCGATCACCAGGGCGCGCATCGCGTCGATGAAGTTGAAATCGCCGATCGCGGTGGCGCCGGGCTCCAGACGGTAGCGGACCTGGCGGCCCGTCCAATCCATGCGGGCCACGTCGAATTCCAGCACGCGCAGGAACTGACCTTCCGACTGGTCGGAATTCGACGCGAAGAGCGGCTGCTCCAGCATGGCCCAGAGCGTGCGGCCATCCGGCGTCAGCGCCATGCCCTCATACCCGCCGGAGCGGCGAGCACGGTACGGCACGCCCTGCGTCGGGCTGGCCGCGACCTGCAGCGCCGGATGGTCCGGCGACATCAGAACCTGGCCGTCCATCCGCGTCTCGATCACGCGCTGGACCACGCCATCGGCAGAGATATGCACCAGGAAGGGGCCAAACTCCTCGCCGATCATGAAGCTGCCATCGGGCAGCGGCTGGATGCTCTCGAGGTCGAAATCAGCGCCGGTGAGGTAGCGCGCCTCCGTGCCTTCATAGGCGATGCGGAAAGGAATGCGGCGCTCCGGATCGCGGAGGAAGGTGGTCTGCAGCATCTCGACCTGGCCGGTCTGCCAGTTCGGGCGCACCTTGTGGAACATCAGCAGCGCATCGGGGCTGTTACGGCGGTTGCCGAAGCCATTGTCGGTGAGCACCCAGAAATTCCCGGGCTCGCCAGTCACAGGCTTGATGCCGGAGAAGCCCTGCACGGGCTGGCCGATGAAGGGAAAGGCGATGCCGGTCGCGCGGCGGCCATGCATCGGGCCCGTATCGCCCATCACCGCGCCGGGGCGATCCACGCGCAGATTGCCCGGGCCCGCGAACTTGCCCGAGACCAGCGCGTCGCGCGGCGCATCGGCCGGCGGCACCGCCATGGTGAAGGCCGGCAGGATGGCATGGCCCACCAGCGTGGATTCGAACCGCTGGTCGGCATGAGCGGCAGCTGCGAGGCCAAGGGCGGCGGCGCAGGACAGCAGAAGGGACCGCATCGATATCTCCCGTTCTTCGATGGTGACGGGCATGTAGCGGCGGCGTGTTGCGGCCGCATGACGCCGACATGACCGTCGGCGGTCTTTCGCGCCTCAGCGTCGGCGCCACGCCTGGGTTGCGCGGTCGGCCAAGGCGCCGACGACCAGCTGTGCGAGCTTCGCCACGGTTGTGGCAGCCAGCAGCACGCAGGCCATGGCGGCGGCCGCGCTCGCCTGCCCGGCCTCGTCCATATGGACCACCGCCACCGAGGCCGGCTTGGTGTCGGGTCCGTAGAGGAAGATCACGGCGCTGACCGTCGTCATCGCGCTGACGAACAGATAGACCCAGATCTCCAGCAGCGCGGGCAGGCAGATCGGCAGCGTCACGCGCCCGAAGGTCACCCAGACCGGCACCTTCAGGCTGGCCCCCACCGCTTCGAATTCCGGGTCGAGTTGCCGCACGGCCGTCACGGCCGTCAGATGACCCACGGTGTAGAAATGCACGAGGCAATTCAGCACCAGTATCGCCAGCGTCCCATACAGAAAGACCAACGGATTGGCTGGGTGGTTGAAAAACAGGATGTAGGCCACGCCGAGGACGAGCCCCGGGATCGCCAGAGGCGCCGTCGCGCAGAGACCCACCACCATGCGCAGCGCGCGGTCGGCGCGTGTCGCGCGCGGCGCACGTTCCTGCAGCCAGGCCGTGACGAAGATTATCACGGCGCCGATCGTCGCCGCCCAGAAGCCCATCTGCACCGAGGTCCAGAACCCGCCCCAGCCGGCCGAATCGAATCGCGCGAAGTCATAATTGTCGAGCGTGAGCGACAGGTTCCACGGCCAGAAGCGGATCAACGAACCCCATGCCGCAACGCCGACGATCCCGAGCAGCAGCAGCGCGATCACCGTGCAGAGCACCAGCAAGGGAAGGTCGCGCGCGCGGCGCGGTCGCGGCACATAAGGGACGGCACGCCCTGTCAGGGTCGCGCTGCGCTTGCCCTCCGCCCAGCGTTGCAGGGCGAAGGCGGCCAGCGCGGGCAGCAGCAGCACGATGCCGACCACCGCGCCCATGTTGAAGTTCTGCAGCCCGACGACCTGCTTGTAGACATCGGTCGCCAGCACCTGGAATTGGCCGCCGATGACCTTCGGGATGCCGAAATCGGTGACGACCAGCGTGAACACCACCACCGCGGACGACACCAACCCATAGCGCGCCCCGGGCAGGGTGACGCTGGCGAAGATGCGCGCACGCCCAGCCTTGAGCGCCTCCGCCGCTTCATAGAGCCGCGCATCGGCGGTCGCGAGCGCGACGGCGAGGATGATCGCCGCCGAAGGGAAGCAGTAGAAGACCTGGGCCGCGATGATGCCCCAGGGGCCGTAGATGTTCTCGCCGAACAGCAGCCAGCGCAGCATGCCCTGGTTGCCGAAGAGGTAGATCAGCGCCAGCGCCGGCAGCAGGGACGGCGCTAGGATCGGCAGCAGCATCACCGCGCGGAAGACTGGCTTGAACGGCATGCAGGATCGCGTCAGGGCATAGGCATACCCGAAGGCCAAGGGCACGACGATCACAGTGGTCACCGCCGCCGTCCACACACTGTTCCAGACCGATCGGACCAGCGCCGGCGTCGAGACATAGGTGACGAAATTCGCCAGCCCGACGAAGGCGCCCTCGGCGTCCTGGAAGGCCCGCACCAGCAGCATCGCCATGGGCAGCACCAGCGCCGCCAGCAGGAAGGCGAGCGCCAGCCAAAGCCCCGCCTGCATCAGACGGTCATCGAGTGAAGCCCGCAGGCGCACCGGCGGGCCCTCCACGCGGCCGCGCCCCGGGCCCGGCACCGACAGACGCTCGCCGAGCGTCGCATCAGACATCGGCCGGAAAGACCATCACCGCAGCGGCCGGAATGGCGGCGAGGAGACGGCCCCCTGGAACCGCACCGGCCGCACGAAGCGACGCCATTGGGGCATCCGCTTCCAGCCTGAGCCGCCCGGCTTCCAACGCAACGCGGCAGGTCGCGCCCAGGAACTCCACATGGACGACATCCATCAGCATCGCGCCGGGCATGTCGCGCGCCGCATCGCCAAGCCGCACATCCTCGGGCCGGACGAAGGCGCGGAGCTCGGCGCCGTAGAGCATGCCGCCCGCCGCCTCCGCCGGGATCACATGGCCGCCCGCTTCGATCGTCGCCGGGGTCGCACCAACCACCCCCTCGATCATAGAGGAGCGACCAACGAAGCCGGCGACAAAGGCGCTCGCCGGGTGGCGATAGACATCCTCCGGCGTGCCGACCTGCTCGACGCGCCCGCGGCTCATCACCACGATGCGGTCGGACACGCTCATGGCCTCTTCCTGATCGTGGGTGACCATGATGGTGGTCACGCCCAGCCGCCGCTGCAGTGCGCGAATTTCCTGGCGCAGATGCAGCCGGACGATGGCATCGAGCGCGGAGAGCGGCTCGTCGAGCAGCAGCAGCCCCGGCTCGGGCGCAAGCGCACGCGCCAGCGCCACACGCTGTTGTTGCCCACCTGAGAGCTGCGCCGGATACTTCCGCGCATGCTCCGCCAGGCCGACAAGGCGGATCAACTCGTCAACACGCGTATCGGTGCGGCTGCGGCTCCAGCCCGGGCCACGCAGGCCATAAGCGACGTTCTGCGCGACCGTGAGGTTTGGGAACAGCGCATAGGACTGAAACACGATGCCGAAATCGCGCGCAGCCGGCGGCAGGCCGGTGATCTCCCGCCCCGCCTGCCGGATCACGCCTGTGGTCGCAGGATCAAGCCCGGCGATCGCCCGGAGCAAGGTCGTCTTACCGCAGCCCGAGGGGCCGACGAAAGAGACGAACTCGCCCTCGGAAATCGAGAGCGAGACGTCCTTCAGCGCGACAAAGCTGCCGAATTGCTTGCCGACGCTTGCGATCTCGAGGAAGGGCGGGCGTGCCGGCGGCGTATGGCCGCCGGTCGTCGCGCCGCCTTCCTCCAGCGCCACCGACATCAGCGCGGCGCGGACTTGCCGTCGAAGCGCTGCGCCCACTCGCGCAGGATACGGTCGCGGTTCGCCGCAATCTCAGTGAAGTTCGCGCTCACCAGACGCTCGGCGAATTCGGTCGGGTAGCCGCGCACCGTCGGCTCCACGCCCGGCAGGGCCAGCAGCGCGTAGTAGCGGCCATAAAGCTCCATCGCCTGGCGGCTGACGGCGAAATCGGCCAGGCGGCGCGCTGCATCGAGGTTGCGCGTGCCGCGGACGATCGCCGTCGCCTCCAGGTCGAAGCCCACACCGTCGCTCGGCACGATGATGTCGATGGGCGCACCCTGGTTCTTCAGCGCGACGGAGCGCATGTCGAAGCTGAGGCCGACTGCATATTCGCCGCGCGCGGCGTTGTTGCAGGGCGCCGAGCCGGAGTGGGTGTAGACCTGGATGTTGTCGTGCAGCCGCGCCATGTAGTCCCAGGCGCGCGCCTCGCCCTGCGTACCGATCCAGCCCGCGATGGTCAGGAAACCCGTGCCGGAGCTGTTGGGGTTCGGCATGGCGATCTGGCCACGGAAGCGCGGGTCGAGAAGGTCGGCCCAGGTGCTCGGGCGCGGCAGGCCACGCTGCTGCGCGACCACCGTGTTGAAGCAGACGGCCGAGACGAAGGCGTCCATGCCGGTCCAGGTCATCGGGTTGCGGGCGGAGCGCATGTTGGGGCGCAGTGCCTCCGCACCACGCGGCGTGTAGGGCTCCAGCATGTCCATGCCTTCCAGCTGCAGCAGCGAGAAGACGGACAGGCCCCAGACGATATCGGCGCGCGGGTTGGCGCGCTCCGCGATCAGGCGCGCGGTGATGACGCCGGTGCTGTCGCGCACCCAGGCGATCTCGATGCCCGGCACGGCCGCTTCGGCGGCCTGCTTGAAAGGCGCGAGCTGCTCATTCTCGAGCGCGGTGTAGACGGTCAGGCGCGTGCGCTGCTGGGCCTCGGCGGCCGGCGCGGCGATCAGGCCAAGCCCAAGGGCGAGACCGGTGAGGACAAGACTCCGTCGCATGGACAGCATTCCCTGGCTGGGTTGGCGGCCCATGCCCTAGCGGAACGAAGCGACACCTGCGTGACGGACAGATTGCAGTTCCGCGTCATATTGCGCGCGATGACGACGGGTCCTCTCCGCGCGCGATCCACCCCTCGATCTCCGCCACCGCCGCGGGGAGGTCTGCGATAGAGTCGATGACCAGATGAGCGCCGACGGCCGTCAGCTCGGATTCGGCCTGACGGCGCAGGGCGGCCCGCTCGGCCTCGGGCAAGGCGGCCAGTTCCGCTTCCGTCAGCCCGGCAATGTTGCCCGACAGTGCAACGCCGACCGCCCAGGTGCCGGCGGCGCGTCCCTCGCCGATGCCAGGCGGCGTGTCATCCACCTTGATGACGGCGCTCGCCGGCCAGACGCCCATCTCGGCCATGGCCTTCCACATCTGCAGCGGCGCCGGCCGGCCGGCCGCCAGATCGCCAGCGCAGACCATCACCTCCGGCGCAAAGCCCTGCGCGGCTGCGAGCGGGGCGAGGCGCTGCATGATCGGGCGCGTATAGCCAGTGGTGGAGCCGATCCGGATGCCGCGCGCCGCGCACCACTCCAGCGTCTGCCGCGCGCCGGGGATCAGGGCACTGTGGGCTTCGACAGCTGCGATGTTCAGCGGCTCGAACACCTCGAAGATGGCCTGCACATCGCTCTCGTCGAAGTCGCGCCCATGGCGTTCGCGCCAGGCCTCGTTCACGGCGCGGCCGACCAGGCGGATATGGTCGGCCTTCGCCATCCCCATCGGCCCGCGGGCCTGCGCGATGCTGAGTTCCACGCCGAAGCGCCCGAAGGCCTCGACAAAGGCACCCATCGGCGCCCGCGAGCCATGGTCCAGCACCGTGCCGGCCCAGTCGAGAATGATGGCCTTGATCATGAGAGAACCTGCATGTCGCGCAGCACCTCCTCCGCCAGCCCGAAGGCTGTAGAGGCACCGGTGCCGGAGGTGACGGAGACCAACCGCACGCCGGGTGCGACCTCCTCGTGGAAGGCATCGTCTGGCCCGGAGGGATAGAGACCGACCCAGCGCTCGATCGTCGGCGGCGGCGCGCCGAGCACGCGTTCGAACTCCTCCAGGATCAAGGCGTCCACGGCCTCGGGCTGAAAGGGATCGGGGGTGGCGCCGTAATGGTGGCTGTCGCCGACCACGAGCGTCCCATCGGCCGATTGCACCACGATCAGGTGGACACCGTGCTCGAGCTGCGCTGCCTGTTCCGCCGCCAGCCTTGCGCGCAGGGCCGGCAGGGACGCGCAATCGGCATAGCCGCGATAGCGGTGCAGGCCGAGGTCGCTCATCACCGCCGCCGGCAAGCGCCAGCCAGGGTCCGCCAGACGTAGCATGTGCAGCTTGCACAGCGTGGTGCCGCGCCGGGCAAAGGCGTCGGGGAAGAGCGCGGCCAGCTCCGTGCCCGGGCAGACCACGATGCGCTCGGCGTAGAGCGTGCCCTGGGGCGTCACCACGCGCCCGGCCTCGACCGCCACCACGCTGCGTCGCCACAGGAAGGTCACGCCGAGCGTCTCAGCCAGCCAGGCGGCCAAGCGTGGGATCGCCTCGCGGCTTTCGACGCGGAGTTCGTGCGGGGAGTGCAGGGCGGCCAGCACCGCGCCGTCGCCGCGCAGTGGCGCCGGCAGCGCGGCCCGCGGCAGGATGGTGCACCCCTCCCCCATCGGTCCGCCGGCGAATTCCTCGATCACTGCCACCGCCTCCGGTCGGCGGGCCGCCATCAGCAGGCCGCGATGGAGGACCGGGATCTTCGCCGCCACGCAGAGATCGGCCCAGACATCGCACGCGCGCCGTGCCCGCGGCCAGGTGGCAGGTAATCCCTGACCGGTGACGGTGACGAAGCCGAAATTGCGGATGGACGCACCGTTGGCTTGCGCGTCGCGATCCACGACCGCAACGCGAAGCCCCGCCCGCGCGGCGGCCAGCGCATGCGCCAGCCCGACAATGCCGGCGCCGACAACCAGAAGATCGAAGCGTGCGCTCTCAGCCATCAGCGCAGCGGCAGCCGGCCAAGGCGGAGAAACTGTGTCTCGCCGGAGACATTCTGCACGCCGTCATTGTCAGTCACCGCGAAGGCGTCGCCCGCCGCATCCACCGCGAAGCCTTCCAGCTTCTCCAGCACGATGCCCCCGGTGCGGCCGAGATCGGGCACGATGTCCCGCACAAGGCGCTTGGTGATGAGCGGCACCTCTGCCGCCCCCAGCGCAGCGGGGGTGAGGCCAGCTACCGAGAAGGCGTAGAGGCGCTTGATCGCCGTCCCGCCCCATTGGTTGTTGCGCTCGATCACCACGAAGCTGTCGGGCCCGGTCGCGGTGATCTCGGACAGGCCCATCCAGCCCGCGGGGGTGGCATCCAGCGGGTAATGCAGCACGCCCCATTCGCGCGTGGCGACCTGGTAGCGCAGGATCTTCACCCGCCCGCGCGGATCATCGGCCCATTCGCGTTGCACGGCGATCCAGACCGTCTCGCCCGCACCCTCACCTGCCACCGTCACGCCTTCGAAGCCGAAGCGCAGCGCGTGACGTGCGATGGCCTCCGGCAAGCGGATCTCCTCCTCGATCGCACCGGCGGCGGAGACACGCAGCAGCAGGTCGGGCAGCGCACCCTCGCGCCGCTCCGGATTGCCTTCCGAGACCAGCCAGAAGCCGCCGCCCGGCCGCGTGGCGATGCCCTCGATATCCAGGTTGCGCGCCGGCTGCCCGTCGCGCGTCACGGTGCGCGCCTCGGTGATGCGCGCCGGTGTCACGCTGGCGTCCAGCGTCAGGATGCTCGCCTCAGCGTAGAAGCTGTCGGTCACGGCGTAGAGCCGGCCCGGCACCTGACGGTCCGCCGCCAGCCCCGACAGCGCGCCCCAAGGGATCGGCGTCCCATCGGGTGCATCGGCCGACTCGATCGTCGGGTAGCTCACCGGCCCCGGGCCGCGACGATAGATTGTCAGCGAGGAACGAAGCCCGCTTTCCGGATTGTCCCCCTCGCCCGCCGCAACGAACAGCCCGCGCGAGGGGATGGCGAGCAGGCCTTCCGGCGCCACGCCGGTCGGCAACACCTGCAGGAAGGTGGGCGCTCGCCCCGGCCCCTCGTCGCGCCAGACCGTCACCATGGAGGCGCGCTCGGAGCCGATGAAGATCAGCCGCTCGCCGTCGAAGGTCGCGATCTCCACGCCTTCCGGCTCATTGCCGCGGTTGCCCGATCGCAATTCGGGGTAGTGGCCGATGCGGATCGCGAGATGTTCGAGCAGGTTGCCCGAATCCCATTCCACCGTGCCGTCGCGGCGGAAGATGGTGAAGCCGCGCGAGCCGGTCACCATGTCGCCCTCATTCGCGGTGACGAAGCGGCTGTCATCCAGCCATTTCACGGCATCCGGCTCGCGCACCAGGTTCTCAAGGCGCTGGTTGGGGCGGATCGCGCCGTCGCGGCGGCCATCGACGCGTTCAAGCGTGACTCGGCCGGCGGGGAAATGGCCCGTCACGCGCCCCGTGGCGATGTCCACCAGCACGATATGGTTGTTCTCCTGCAGCGTGACGACCGCCTCGCCGCGCGCATTCACGTCCACGAACTCCGGCTCGGGATCGGTGGGCGCGATCTCCGCAAGGCCGGTGAGGTCCACACGGCGCAGTGCGGAACACTCAAGCCCGGCTGCTGTGATGGGGATGATGGTCAGATTGCCAGGCGGCAATTGGGGGATGCGCCCCTGGTCGCGTCGCTCGTCGCGCTCATTCTCGATGACGACCACGAGGAAGCGGCCATCGGGGCTCACCGTCGTGGCGTCGGGCTGCCCTTCCAGCTCGCAGCGAGCCTCGATGCGGCGCGCGGCAATATCCACCACGGCGACATGGCCGGACGGGGCGTCCTTCGAGGGTGAAGTGTCCACCACGGCAAAGGCCCGGCCACCCAGCGTCGCGATAGAGTTCGGCTCGCCGTCCATCGCCAGGAAGCCGGCCGGGCGTGGTGCCGCGGGATCGGCGATATCGACAAAGCCGATACCGCGCTGCTCTCCATCGACATAGACCAGCAGCCCGCCATCCTGGGCCGCTGCCACGATCTCCGCGATCGAACGGCGAGCGCGGTCGCGATCGGGCGGAAGCATGCGCACAGCTTCGATCGTCGCGATCCGGTGAAAGACCTGCCGCTCCTGGGCCGACGCGGTGACCGGTACGGCGACGACACATGCGAGGGCAAGGAGGCGGATGGATCGGATCATGACAGCGCGCACTGCTCCGCTGGTTGGCCTGTACCGGTGAAAGGCAATGCCGGGATCCTATGGCGGGTCCCGGAACTCCGCCACCGCATTGAACTACCGTCCCGTCGCGTTCCGCGTGCCGATCAGGCGCGTGCGTATACGCGCGGACAGCCAGTCGATCAGCGCGACGGTGGCCAGCAGCAGGATGATGATGAAGGCGACCTCGTCCCAGTGACGAACCCTGATCCGCTCGGCGATCTGCAGGCCGATGCCGCCCGCCCCGACCACGCCGAGGATAGCAGCCGAACGGGTGTTGCTTTCGAAGAAGTAAAGCGCCTGCGCCAGCATCACCGGCAAGACCTGCGGCAGGATGCCAAAGCGGGTGCGAAGCGCCTGGCTGCCACCGACGGCATCAATCCCCTCGGCCTGCTTCTTCTCGGCATTCTCGATCGCCTCGGCGTAGAGCTTCGCCAGCACGGCGATATCCGCCGTCGCGATAGCCAGCACGCCTGCCAGCGGCCCCAGCCCGACTGCCCGGACATAGGCCAGCGCCCAGATCAATTGGTCGACGCCACGGAAGCCATCGAACAACCGGCGGATCGAGAAATGCGCCAACGCATTCGTCACGACATTGCCTGCACCGAGGAAGCCGAGCGGTACGGCGATCAACGCTGCCACCAAGGTCCCGAGGAACGCCATCGCCACGCTCTCGGCGATGCCCTTGAGGATGTCGAGCCATAGCTCGCCCGGCGCGGGCGGCACCATCAGCACCACGATGGTGCCGAGCCCGGACAGCCCGTTCCAAATCCGCTGCGGCGAGAAGCCGAACCACCACAGCAAAAATCCGACCCAGCCCAGGCAGGCCGAGAGCACGAGAAGGCGTAGGGCGCGCACCGCCCCGGGCGGCCCGAAGGCGCGGGGCATACGCAGCCGCAGTTCGGCGATCTGCGCGGCCGAGGGACGGGCGATGCTCATCGCGGGGACCCCGCCGCAGCGCGTCCGTCAGCGCCCGAGAGCCCCTTGCGAACACGCTCCGAAATGAGGTCGATGGAGGCCACGGTCAGGATGATCAGCACGACGATGGCGCTGATCTCCTCATAATAGTTGAAGGCGATCACGTGGTAGAGCTCCTCGCCGATACCGCCCGCGCCAACGAAGCCGAGCACGCTGGCGCCGCGCACATTCACCTCGAAGCGCAGCAGGGTGTAGCTCATGAAATTCGGCAGCACCTGGGGCAGCACGCCGTAGCGCATGCGCTCGAACCAGTTGCCCCCGGCGGCGCGCACGCCCTCCATCGGGCTGGTGTCTGCATTCTCGGCGACTTCGGCGAACAGCTTCCCATTCGCGCCAGCCGTGTGGATGATGATTGCCAGGATGCCGGCCAGCGGGCCGATGCCGAAGGCCCAGACGAAGATCAGCGCGAAGACGATCTCCGGCACTGTCCGGCAGAACTCCAGCACACGCCGGGCCAGTTGATAGGCCCAAGGGCTGGGCGAAAGGTTGCGCGCGGCAACGAAGCACAGCGAAAGGCTGATCGCCGTCCCGAACAAAGTGCCGAGGACGGCCATCTGGCTGGTCTCGAAGATCAGCCACAGCCACTTATCGGCACGGTACATCCAGGCCGCGAAGCTGCCATCGGTCTCCCAATCCGCGAAGAACGCATCCGCGCGGAAGCTCGGCAGCACGCGCCAGAAATACTCGCCGATGCGCGGCAGCCCCTCGGCCAGGCGCGCGGGCGAAGCCTCGCTGATCCAGGCCGAGACGAAGACGCACACCAGCAGGACGGCGCAGGAGACCAGAGTGGCACGGCGACGAAGGCGCCGTGCCTCCTGGAAGGCGGCCTCGCCCCGCGCAACCGCGGAGCCGGGCAGGGCGAAGGCCGCTCCAGACATCAGGACCGGCGACGCCGCTCAGCCGCTTCCTCGCGGCGCAGCTGCACGATCGGCTCGAACATGCTGTGGTTCACCGGGGCGTAGCCCTGACCACCGCCGCGCTCGATCTGCGCATAGACCTGCGGATGCGCCGCGGCGAGCGCGACGTGGAAGGCCAGCAGATCGTCCTTGAAGGCCTGCGGCAGGTCGCGGCGCACCGTGAACGGGCCGTTCAGGATCGGGCGCGACGTCCAGATGATGCGAAGGTCGCGCATGTTCAGCATGCCCTTCTGCACCATCGCGCGCAGATTGCCGCGGGTGAAGCCCTCGCTCACCTCGCCCTGGCCGCTGGCCCAGGTCACGGCCGCGTCGTACTGGCGCTGCAGCACAGCCACCACCGCCTGCTCATGCCCGCCGCCGAAGCCGGTGCGAGAGAAGAAGGTGTTGATGTCGATGCCGCCATTCCGCAGCTCGCTGCGCGGGACGAGGTAGCCGGAGGTGGAGTTGGCATCCGCCCAGGCCAGGCTACGACCGCGCATCTGCTCGAGGCTGGTGATGCCGCTATCGGCGCGCACCACCATCACCGCGACATAGGAGATGCTGCCATCGCTCTCGCGCGCGACCCAGAGCGGCTCGACGCCGCCATTGGTGTCGAGCCAGGCGCCGGCATAGGCGGACGCACCCATCGCCGCGCCTTCGATCTGCCGCGCCCCGAAAGCCTGCATCACGCCGGCATAGTCAGCGGCCGGGAACAGCCGCACGGGCACGCCAAAGGTGGTCTCCAGCAGGGTGCGGTAGGCTTCGAAGCGCCCGAGCCGATCGCTTTCGTTCTCACCGCCGAGCAGGCCGATGCGGATCTGCGGCACCTGCTGCGCCCAGGCGCGGCGGCCGGGGGCTGGCATCACCGGGGCGGCGCCCTGCGCGAGGGCCGCGAAGGGCGCCAGGGCGGCGCCAGCCACGAGAAGGCGGCGGGTGATCATGGTCTGCTCCATGGGTGGGGGGAAAGGCTCAGGCGAGGGCGAGGCCGCCCTGCGGCAGCGCAGCGGCGGTCCGGGGACTGACGGCCTCCTGCGCCTGGTCTTCGAACTCGTCCTCCGACACGCCGTAGATGGCGCGCACACGAGCACCGGTGAGCTCGGCCGGCGTGCCGTCGAACATCACGCGCCCGGACTGCATGGCGATGATCCGATCGCAATACTGACGAGCGGTATCGAGATGATGCAGGTTGGTCAGTACCGTGATGCCGTCCTCGCGGTTCACCTGCCGCAGCGCATCCATCACGGTCTTTGCGTTGCGCGGGTCGAGGCTCGCGATCGGCTCATCGGCCAGGATCAGCTTCGGCTCCTGCAGAAGCGCACGGCAGATGGCCACGCGCTGCTGCTGCCCCCCCGAGAGCGTGTCTGCCCGTTGCAGCGCCGTCTCCGCCAGGTCGAAGCGATCCAGCGCCTGGATCGCCATGGCGCGTTCTTCGGCCGTGAACATCTTGAGCATGCTCGTCAGCGTGCCGAGCGCGCCCCGGCGGTGGTTCAACCGGCCGATCAGGACATTGGTGAGCACATCCAGCCGCTGGACGAGATTGAACTGCTGGAAGATCATCGCGCAGTCCGTGCGCCAGCGGCGCAGCGCGGCGCCCCTCAGGGCGGTGATGTCCTGGGTGCCGTGGAGAATGCGTCCCTCGGAAGGCTCGGTCAGGCGGTTGATCATGCGGAGCATGGTGGATTTGCCAGCGCCGGAGCGGCCAATCACACCGACCATCTGGCCTTCCGGCACCAGCAGGCGGACCTGGTCCACTGCAGTGACCGAGCCAAAGCGTCGCGTCAGTCCCTGAAGTTCCAACATCCCCGCCGCTCCGATGCCGGCGGGCCTATACAGGCGTCCGGTGACACGGAATTGACGGATATGTGACGTCGCTGTTGCAGCCGGAGCCGAACGTGCTTTCACAAGCGCTGCGCCACAGGCAGCACCGGCTAGATCTCTGCAACACCCACAACAGGAAGGCCGCCGCACGCCTCCGGTTGCGGTGGCCCGATGCGGAACAGGCACGAAGGCATCAAGGAACGACCACACGGATCATTGTGGAGGATGGCGCGATATCCACGGGCAGGATCCCTGCCGGGTCGCCATCCGCCTGGAGAGGCCCCTCCGCTCCTCCGATGCTGACATGCCTGGCGCGCAGGATCTGCACCTCGGGCAATCTGGGCACCAGCCCGAGCGGAAGTGCTGCGGCGTGGCGGATCAGGTCTATGCGGCCCGATTGCTTCAGCGCCACAACGTGGAATCCCTCATCTCTGGCATCCGCGCCGGGCGCGATGGTGAAGCGCCCTGCATAGAGACGACCCTTGGTGACAATCACGGAGGTCGCGTCGATCTCCTTGCCATCCGCCACGACGCGCAGAGGCGACAGGTCATGGCGAGTGATCTCGCGTATCGTCTGCAGCAGATAGGCGCCCTTCCCGAGCGCGCGCTTGAGTGGCAGGGACAGTGCCTGCACCACTGCCGCGTCAATGCCGGCTCCCAGCATCTGCACGAACATGAGGTCGGATGCAGTGCCGCGGCGGCTGAGCCCGGGACGAAAGGGCACGGTCCGCCCCATCGCCAGCACGACCGCCGCATCCTCAGCCTTCAGGGGAATGCCCAGCTCCAGCGCAAAGACGTTCGCCGTCCCGAGCGGCAGGACACCAAGCGCCGCGTCAGAGCCAGCGATGCCGGCGGCCACTTCTGCGATTGTGCCATCGCCTCCCGCAGCGACGATAGTTCCACCGTGTCTGGCGGCATCCCGGGCAAGCAGCGTGGCATCGCCCCGCCGCTGCGTCTCGAGCATCTCGAGGCGAAGTCCGATGCCACGCAGCAGATCGAGCGCAGCGTAGAGTCGCGCTCGGCGCCGCGCGCCCGCAGCCGGGTTGAAGACGATGACGATTCGGGACGGCATGAGTCTCGACCGTCTGACCCAACAACTTGGCAGCTGAGCGTTGTTTTTATGAACGCTTGATGACGATCGCTGCCCGGATCGCATGCGCCCCAACCGTCATGCAAGATTCACTCGCGATCGAGCCGCGGTGCTGTATCGCGCCGGCGAGGCTGCGTACGGCAAAGATTCGCTGGATCAGCTGTACGGCCCGCTGATGGAGAATTCGCCGGATGCAGGATCCTGCACAGCGCCGCCGATACCGGAGCATCTTCATCTCCGACATTCATCTCGGCACACGCGGCTGCCGCAGCGACTTTCTCGTCTCCTTTCTTCGCTCGGTCGAGTGCAAGCAACTCTACCTCGTTGGCGACATTGTGGACGGCTGGCGGCTCCGCAAATCCTGGTACTGGGACAGTGGCCATGACGAGGTGATCCGGCTGATCCTGAACATGGCGCGCAATGGTACCGAGGTGACGTACATCCCGGGCAACCATGACGAGTTGTTCCGGGATTGGCTCGGGCTCGAGGTGGCGGGGGTCAAGCTCCTGCGCGAGGCCGAGCACGAGACAGCGGACGGCCGTCGATTCCTCGTTATTCATGGCGATGAATTCGACGGCGTGATTCGCTATGCGAAGGTGATCGCGCATCTTGGCGACTGGGCCTATGACACAGCGCTCATTCTGAACCGTTGGTTCAACATGGCGCGGCGCCGATTTGGTTATCCCTATTGGTCGCTCTCCCAGTGGCTGAAGCGGCAGGTCAAAGAGGCCGTCAAGGCGATTGACCGCTTCGAAGTCGCGCTCGCCACAGAGGCAAAGCGCCGCGGCATGGAAGGCGTGATCTGCGGCCACATTCATCATGCCGAGATGCGCATGGTCCAGGGCGTGCTCTACATCAATGACGGCGACTGGGTAGAGAGCTGCACGGCGCTGGTCGAGCACGCCGACGGGCGCTTCGAGCTGCTGGACTGGGCCAAGGAGAGCCAGCTTTCGATTGCAGATTCGCCGCGGCGAACCGACGCGCCGCGCGCCGTGCCCGCGGCCTGACCTGATGCGGATCCTTATCGTCTCTGATGCGTGGTTCCCTCAGATAAACGGCGTTGTCCGAACACTATCCGTGGTCGCAGATTGGCTGCGCGCCAATGGCGACACTGTCGAGGTGATCGGGCCCGACCGCTTCTATAATCTCCCGATGCCGGGCTACGCGGAAATCCGCCTCGCTGTCGCGCCCAAAGCCAAGCTGCGTAGGCTCGTGGAGGCTTTCGCGCCTGACGCTGTTCACATCGCCACCGAAGGTCCGCTGGGCTGGGCCATGCGCGCACTTTGCCAGCGGCATGGCTGGCCCTTCACCACGGCCTTCCACACGCGCTTCCCGGACTACCTGCAAGCCCGCACATACATCCCCGCTGATTGGTCGTGGCAGGTCATGCGCCGCTTTCACGAGGCCGGAGACGGGACCTTCGCAGCCACGCCCTCCTTGCGGGCGGAACTGGCCGCGCGCGGGTTCACCAAGATTCGCCCCTGGACACGCGGCGTGGACCTCTCCCGCTTCCGGCCTGGCGATGGCGAAGCCTGGGAAGGGCTACCACGTCCGATCTTCCTCTACGCCGGCCGCGTGGCTGTCGAGAAGAACATCGAAGCGTTCCTGGCGCTCGACTTGCCGGGCAGCAAGGTCGTGGTCGGAGACGGCCCTGCCCTTGAGGGTCTCAAGCGACGTTTCCCGCATGTCACCTACACGGGCTACCGCGAGAATGGGGCGCTCGTCCGGGCTTATGCGGGCGCCGACGTCTTCGTCTTTCCCTCTCGCACCGACACCTTTGGCCTGGTCCTGCTGGAGGCGCTGGCGACCGGAACGCCGGTTGCCGCATATCCGGTGACGGGGCCCAAGGACGTCATTACGGATCCGTCAGTCGGTGCATTGGATGAGGATCTGCGCGCAGCTTGCTTGCGCGCACTCGATTGCGACCGCGTGGCCTGCCGGCGTCACGCCGAGACATGGTCTTGGGACGCATGCGCAGCGCAGTTCCGCGCCACGCTTGTGCGACGGGGTTAGGGTCTCTTTTGAGCTTTGCGTTTCGCGCCGCAAACAGCCGCGGCTGCCACCATTCTTCAAGGACGCATAGAGACGCGTTTCCAGCTTTGCCCCTCTAGTCTCCGCCGCCCCCTCACTCCTCGAAGAACGGCGTCTCCTCATCGGCATCGCCGCGCAGGCGGATGTCGAAGCGGAAGATACGAAGCCCCTCTGCTCTGCCATCCGGCGACGCTACAAGCCTTGTGCGCCGGTCGGCCGGCACCAAAGCTAACACCGGATCAGCGGCGTTCTTCGTGGGGAAGTCGGGAAAGAACACCGTCGTCTGCACCCGGCGCATCAGCCCCGCGCCCATCACGGTCAGGTTCACATGTGGCGCCCGTTGCTCACCGGCCTCGGCATAGCCGCCCGGTATCACGGTGCGGAACTCGAATTGCCCGTCCTCATCCGTCCAGGCCCGGCCCCAGCCAAGGAAATCCGGATCGGCCAGATGCCGCTCTGGGTCGAGCGGGTGATTGAAGCGGCCGGCCGCATCCGCCTGCCATGCCTCCAAAATCTGGTTCAGGCAGGGCAGGCCTTCCGCGCGCGTGACCCGGCCGCGCAGCAGGATCGTCTCCCCTCGTCGCGTGGGCGGGGCGCCATGGGCGACGATAGTGAGGTCGTTGTCGCCGGGCTGGAAGAAGGTGCGCGGGAAGAAGGGGCCGATCGTGTGCTGCGAGGTCGGCGCCAACGACGCGGCGGGCGGGGCGAGGCTCATGCGTGTGCGCTCCTCATGGCGTCATCGGCGTGGCGTGGCGCCCGCGCAGCACGATGTCATGGGTGAAGCCGAGCCATTCGTCGCCGACCTCTGCCGGCGGCAGGTCGCGCGCGATCAGCCGCTCCCGCGCGGCGGCGTCGGGGATCGAGTTCAGGATTCGGTCCAGCGCATTCAGCGGATCGCCGCGGAAATACATCTGGGTGACCAGGCGGGACAGCGAGGACGGCCCGAGGACGGAGAAATGCAAATGCGGCGGCCGCCACCAGGTCTCCTTCACCGGCACGGGATAGGCGCCAGGCTTGATGGTGAAGAAGGCGTAGCGGCCTTCCTCATCCGTACGCACGCGCCCATTGCCGATAAAGTTCGGATCGAGCGGCGCCGCGCGCTGGTCGATCGGGTGGAAGTAGCGCCCGGCCGCATTCGCCTGCCACAGCTCGACAACCGCACCGCGCACCGGCCGGCCATCCTCGTCGAGGATCCGGCCGGCGATGTGCATGAGCTGGCCTATGGCGATCCGCCCCGGCGCGAGCTGCGCCAGGTTCGCATCACCGCAGGGCAGCTTGCGCTGAAGGTCGAGCGGCCCGGTCGCTTCGGTTCGCGTCGCCGGGCGCCGAACCAGCGCCTGGGCCGGCGTGAAGAGCCAGGTGTTGGGATAGCCCGGCACCGGCACATCGGGCTCGATGCCTGCCGGCCAGGGTTCGAAACGATTGGGCACGTCGGGTGCCCCGCCATCGCGTGCCGTCATCCCACCCGCTCCCTGGCAAGACCTGCGATCCGCACCGGCTGCACGATCCGCGCTAAGCGCATCATGCGTCGGGCCGGCGGACAGGCAAGCCTTACCTGCACTCTTGCCGGGGCGGCTGGCCTTCGCGCACGTTAAATGTCAATCATATGACCTATTGACCCCTGAGGGCGGCGGGGCTGCGTCGGCGGCGGCCGTGAGGAGACAGCATGAAGGACGCAGCGCCGATCACCGGCCACCACGGCGAGACCCATCTGCTGGACCTCCCGCGCGGCGTGCTGGAGGTCCAGGTCGCCGGCAATGGCCATCCGGTCGTTCTTATCCCCTCGCTTGGCCGCGGGCAGGAGGATTTCGACACGGTGGCGCCCGCGCTGGTCTCCGCCGGCTGTCGCGTTCTCCGCCCCGAGGCGCGCGGCATCGGCCGATCCGCCCCGCTGCGCGACGGCGCAACGCTGCACGACATGGCGGCCGATGTGGCCGCGGTGATGGAGCGCTTCGCCACCGGTCCCGCGCTAGTCGCAGGCCATGCCGCCGGCAATTGGGTGGCGCGCATGATGGGCCATGATCACCCGCAGCTCGTGCGCGGCATCGCCATGTTGGCCGCTGTGACAGGCACGGAGGTGGACCCCGAGATCAGCCGCGCCATCACATCGAGCTTCGACCTGTCGCTGCCCGATGCGGAACGGCTGCGCCACCTGCAACGCGCCTATTTCGCGCCTGGCCATGATGCCAGCGTCTGGCTGGCCGGGTGGCATCCCCCTGTCGCGCGGGCGCAACGCGCGGCGCGCGCCGCGACGCAGGACCGCGCCTGGCTGCGCGCGGCGGAGACGAAGCCCTTGCTTTACCTGGCCGCGGCCGAGGACGCGATCGCCCCGCCGCCGTCCGAGGCGGAGGTGCAGGCCGCGCTCGGCCCCCTCGCCCGCTGCGTGGTGGTGGAGCGCGCCGGTCATGCGCTGCTGCCCGAACAGCCCGAAGCCGTCGTCGCGGCGCTGCTCGCCTTCGCGCGCGATCTTTGGCGCTAGGCAGGCTGGGCGACGCAGCGCGCGCCGCTCACTGCATCACCAAGCCGATCGCGCGCACCACCGGATCCCAGGTCGCGCGTTCCTCGCGCAGGAAGGCGGTCAGGCGCTCGGGGCCGCCCTCGCCCGGCGTGCTGCCTTGGCGCGCCAGCGCCGCGCGCACGGTGGGATCGGCCAGCGCGGCTGCGACGGCATCGGCGATGCGGCCGACCACCGGCTCTGGCGTGCCGGCCGGCGCCAGCAGCGCCTGCCAGTTCCGCACCATCAGCTGCGGATAGCCGAGCTCCGCCGCGGAGGGGATGGACGGCGCCAGCGCCGAGCGCTCGGCCCCCGTCACCGCCAGCGCGCGCAGCTGCCCGGCCTCGACCGGCCCCAGCACGGCGGAGATATCGCCGAACAACCCGTCGATCTTGCCGGCCATGACATCGGGCAGCGCCGCGCCGGTGCCCCGATAGGGCACATGTTCGAAGCGCAGCCCGGCAATCCGCGCGAACAGCTCCATCGCCAGATGCGGCGTCGTGCCGATCCCGGCGGAGCCGAGGTTCAGCTCCCGCCTGCGGGCCAGCGCGACGAAGGCCTCGAGCGTCGTGGCGATGGAGGAGGGCGACACCACCAGCACCTGCGGGCTTTCGGCGATCAACGCGACCGGCGCTAGCACGCGGAGCGGATCGGGCGCGTCGGGCGATGCGGCGGGCGCGATGGTCAGCGGGCCCGGCGATCCGACCAGCAGCGTGTAACCATCGGGCCGTGCCTGCGCGACGAGGCGCGTGCCCACCAGCCCGCCGGCGCCGGCGCGGTTCTCGATGACAATGGGCTGGCCGAGCTGGCGGCGCAGCCCTTCGGCCAGCGGCCGCGCCGCATTGTCCACCGGCCCACCCGGCGCGAAGGGCACCACGATGGTGATCGCGCGCTGCGGCCATGGCTGCTGCGCGACGGCCAGGGCGGGCCAGCCGAGACCCGCGCCAAGCAACAGCCGACGCGACATGGCGAGGCCTGCGTAGCCCGGCGAGCGTTCCTTCATGCCAATCCCTCCTGACGCTCTCGAAGCTCTCTCAACCGGTCCCGCCGGCCCGCTGGCCCGTGCTCAGCGCAGCTTGATGTCGATGCGCACCACGTCGCCGCGATAGATGCCATCGGCGACCAGGATCAGCACGCCGCGCTGGTCCACCGCGGCGCGGCGCACATGCGCGATCGGCGCGTTCAGCGGCAGTTGCAGCGCCGTCGCGGTCTCGATGTCGGCGGTGCCGATGGTCAGGGACTGGCGCGCATCGGTGATGCGCACGCCGGGGATGCTCGCCGCGAGCTTCAGCGCGGTCTTGCCGCGCAAATCCTCCGCCGTCACCTTCGCCCGCAGCCTTTCGTCGAGGAACACATCGGTGACGAGGAAGGGCTGGCCGTCGCGCCAGTGCCGGCGGCGGATATGGCTGTATCGCGGCGCCACGGTGCCGATCGCAGCCGGCGGCGTCGCATCGCCCGTAACGCCCTTCGTCTCGCCCAGCACCTCGATCTCCGCGCCCTCGCGCGAACGCAGCAGGCCGGACCAGTCGGTCTCCACCTCGCACCACAGGCGGTTCGCGGCGGGGGCCTCGCGCACGAAGGTGCCCTTGGCGCGGAAGCGCTCGATCAACCCCTCGGCCTCCAACTGGTCCAGCGCCTGCCGGATGGTCGCGCGCGCCACGCCGCATTCGGCCGCGAGATCGTCCACTGTCGGGATCTGTTCGCCCGTCCGCCAGACGCTCTGCTCGATCCGGCGACGGAACAGCGTGGCCAGCTGGATGTAGCGCGAGACCGCGCTGCGATTGAGGTCAATCGCGGGTGCAGCTGCGGGAGCTCGGTTCGGGGCCGGGGGCATCGGATCTCGTTACCGGCCGGCCGCGGCCGCGTCCAGGAAGGCGTGGCCGGCGCGGAAGGCCTCGATATCGGCCAGCATCCGCGCGATCAGCGCCGCGCGCGTCTCCTGCGTGATGGAGGCCGAATGCGGCGCGAGCACGACGTTCTCGAGCGTGAGGAAGCGCGGGTCGAGCGCTGGTTCGGTGGCGAAGACATCGAGCCCGGCGCCCGCGATGGTGCCCTGCTGCAACGCCGCGATCAGCGCCGCCTCCTCCACCATCGTGCCGCGCGCGATGTTCACCAGGATGCCCTTCGGGCCGAGCGCGCGAAGGACGGCTTCATCCACCATGCGCTCCGTGCCCGGCCCGGCGGCGAGCGCCAGGATCAGCACATCGGCGCGCGCCGCCAGCGCCAGCACACTGTCCAGATAGGCATAGGGCAGATCGGGCTTGGGCCGCGGCCCGGTCCAGGCGACCTCCATCCCAAGGCCGGCGCAGCGCCGCGCGATGGCCTGGCCGATCCGCCCCATGCCGACGATGCCGGCGGTCTTGCGATGCAGGCTGAGGCCGGGGCGCATGCGCTCCTTCCCCCAGCGCCCGGCGCGGACGAAGCGGTCGGCCTCCGCCACCAGCCGCGCGGCGCCATACATCAGCCCGATCGCGGCATCGGCCACATCCTCGGTCATCACATCCGGCGTATAGGCGACGGCGATGCCGCGCTGCGCGGCGGCGGGAAGGTCGATGCGCTCAAGGCCCGTGCCCTGGCTCGACAGCAGCCGGAGGTCAGGCAGCCTGTCGAATTGCGCGGCGCCCGCACCATTCATCGCCGTCGTCACGGCGATGCGGACGCCGGCGCGCACACCCTCACCCGGCTTATCCTCCACCAGATCGTAGCGTGCGGCGAGCGCGGCGCGCAGATCCGCCGGGATGGGGCAGAGCAGCAGCAGCGTCTCGCGCGGCGCCATCTCAACGGCCCTTGAAGACGGGCTTGCGCTTCTCCGCGAAGGCGCGCCAGGCCTCCTGCGTGTCCTCGGTCGCGGCCAGCGCAGTGGTCTGGCCCTGCTCGAAGCGGTAGCCTTCGTGCAGCGGCAGATACTCCGTCACCTGGAAGCTCTTCTTCGCCGCCTGCACGGCCAGGGGCACCTTGCCCGCGATCTCGGCCCCGATGCGCTGCGCCTCACCCAGCAAGGCCTCGCGCGGCAGGCACATCGAGGCCGCGTTCATCCGCAGCAGCTCGGGCCCGGTGATGCGGCGCGCGGTGTAGATCATCAGACGCGCATCGGATTCCCCGAAATGCCGCCGCACATGCTTCACGCCGCCGGCGAGGCCGACATCCACCTCTGTCATCGACAGATAGGCGTCCTCCGCCACCAGGATGATGTCGGCGCAGAGAGCCAGCACGCAGCCCGCCCCGATGCCAAGGCCGTTCACCGCCGCGATCACCGGCTTGCCGCATTCCATCACGCTGTCGAAGACCGCGCGCGTCAGGCGGTTGTGGCGGGGATAGGCGCCGTGCTCGCCGGCGATGCCCGGCCGTTCCTTGAGGTCGGCGCCGGCGCAGAAGGCCTTGCCAGCCGCGGTGAGCACCACGGCCCGCACATCCGGACGGTCGTGCAGCACGTCGAAGACGCGCACGATCTCCTCCCGCATCGCGCGGTTCATGGCGTTGACCGGCGGGCGGTCCAGCGTGACGGTCGCGACGAAATCCGCGACCTCCAGCTTCAACGTCTCGTATGCGTCGCTCATTCCACCCGGATCCCCGCAGCCTCGATCACCTGCTTCCACCGCGCGCTCTCGGCCGCGATGGTCGCCGCCAACTCCTCCGGCGTGGAGGGCGTGGCTTCCTCGCCCAGGGCCTCCATGCGCGCGCGATAGGCGGGATCGTTCAGGATGCTGACGATCGCCTGGTTCAGACGCGCAATGATGGGGGCGGGCGTGCCGCCGGTGGCGGAGATATAGTTGAAGGGCGCGGCGTCGAAGCCCGGCAGCGTCTCGGCCAGTGCCGGCAGCTCCGGCACCAGGCGAGAGCGTTGCGGCGTGGTGACGCCCAGCGCGCGCAGGCTGCCCGCCTGCGAGGGCGGCAGCAGGATCGAGAGCGTGTCGAGCGCCATGCTGACCGTGCCCGCCAGCAAATCCGTCATCGCCGGGCCTGTGCCGCGATAGGGCACATGGGTGATGTCCACGCCACCCAGGAACTTCAGCATCTCGCCGGCCAGGTGAGAGGACGAGCCGACGCCGGATGACGCGAAGGTCAGCATGCCCGGCCTGGACTTGGCCAGCGCCACCAGCTCCGCCACATTGCGCGCGGGGATGGAGGGATGGATCGCCAGCAGGTTCGGCGCGCGCTTGTAGCCCGAGACCGGCGCAAAATCCCGCACCGGGTCGTAGGGCACACTGCGCATCAGATGCGGGTTGACGATCTGCGGCCCCGGCGTGCCGTAGAGCAGCGTGTGGCCATCCGGCGCGGCGCGCGCGACAAGCTGCGCGCCGAGCGTGGCACCGCCGCCCGGGCGGTTCTCCACCACCACCGGCTGGCCGAGCACGACGGACAGCGGCTCCGCCAGCTGCCGCGCGGAGGCATCAGCCGAACCACCCGCTGCGAAGGGGCAGATCATCCGGATGGGCCGGGTCGGGAAGGCTTGCGCCAGCGCGGGCGCCGGCAGGGCCAGCGCGGCGACCAGAAGGGAACGACGGTGCAGCCTCATTCGATGGTGATCCCCTGGGCCTGGATGACGCCGCGCCAGCGCTCGATCTCTTCAAGCACCATCGCGGCCAGTTCCTGCGGCGTGCCGCCGACCGGCTCAGCACCCAGCGCCGCGAAGCGATCGCGCACCGCGGGCTGGGCGAGAACGCGGTTCACCGCGGCATTCAGCGCCGCGATCGCCTCGGGTGGCGTGCGCGCGGGCGCAAGCAGGTAGTTGAAGGAGGCGTCGTGGAAGCCGGGCAGCGTGCGCGCAATGGGCGGCAGCTCGGGCGCGGCCTGGGCCGGGTCGCGCGTGCTGACAGCCAGCGCCTTCAGCCGCCCCTCGCGGACCAGCGGCAGCAGTGCGGCCGCGGTGTCGAGCGTCATGTCCACCCGGCCCGCCATCAGATCCTGTACGCCCGGCGCGGTGCCGCGATAAGGCACGTGCAGCAGCTCGATCCCCGCCATCTGCGCCAACAGCGCACCGGCGAGATGCGCGGAGGATCCGATGCCGGAGCTGGCATAGGTGATCGCGCCCGGCCTGGCGCGCGCGACCGCGATGAACTCCGCCACATTGGCCGCCGGGAAATCGGGCCGCACCACCAGCAGCTTCGGCGCGCGCATGAGCGCCACGACGGGCGCGAAATCCGCCATCGCGTCGTAGGGCATGTTGCGCATCATCAGCGGGTTCAGGATCTGCACCGGCGGCGGCGCATAGAGCAGCGTCAGCCCATCCGCCGGGGCCCGCGCCACCTGGACCGCACCGACGGTATTGGTGCCCCCGGGCCGGTTCTCGATGATCACCGGCTGACCGAGCTGCGCCGCCAGCGGATCGGCGATCAGCCGCGCGATCGTATCCGCCGTGCCGCCGGGTGCCAGCGGTACGATGATCCGCACCGGGCGGGCCGGAGCCCAGGCGGGCTGCGCCGCGGCGGGCGCGAAGGGCAGTGCGGCGGCAGCCGCGAGAAGAAGGCGACGTTGCATCGCGGCTATTCCATCCGCACGCCGGTGGCGCGCACCACTTCGCCCCAGGTGGTATGGGTCTGGCGGATGAATTCGGCGAAGGCCTGCGGCGTGCCGCCCACGATGCGCCCGCCCTGCTCGGTCAGCACGCGGCGCGCCTCCGGATCCTCGGTCGCGGCGCGGACCGCGGCGTTCAGCGTGGCGATGCGGTCGGCCGGGATGCCGGCCGGGCCGAGCACGCCGTACCAGGTCTCGCTGACCAGGCCGGGGACGCCGGCCTCGATCGCGGTCGGCACATCGGGCAGCACGCCGATCCGCGCCTCGGCCGTGACGGCCAACGCGGGCAGCGCACCGGCGCGGACCTGGCCAACCAGGGCGGGCACATCGGCCAGCAGCAGTTGGATGCGCCCGGCCAGAAGGTCGGTCACCGCGGGCGCCGCGCCATTGTATGGCACATGAGTGATGTCGATCCCGGCCCGCAGCTTCAGCAACTCGCCCGCCATGTGCAGTGAGGAGCCGATGCCGGCGGAGCCGAAAGCGAGCTGCCCCGGCCGCGCCCGCGCCATCGCCACCAACTCCTGCAGCGAGCGGACGCCAAGGTTCGGCGCCACCGAGACGATCTGCGGCACGCCGAGAACCTGGCTCACCGGCGCGAGGTCGCGCAGCGGGTCATAGGGCATGTTGGAGCGCATATGCGGCAGGATCACCACCGCGCCGCTGCTGGCCATCACCAGCGTGTGCCCGTCTGGCCGCGCCTTCGCCGCCGCGTCCACGCCGATGGTGCCGCCCGCGCCGGGGCGCGATTCCACCACCACCGGCCGGCCCAGCCGATCGGTCATCACGCGCGCGACGACGCGCGCGATGATGTCGGCCGGCCCGCCTGCGGCGAAGGGCACGAACATGCGGACCGGCTGGTCCGGAAAACCCTGCGCCCGCGCGGATGGTGCCAGTGCCGGCAGTGCCAGCGCGCCCAGCAAGGTCCTGCGTCCGATCATCATGGTTCCTCCCCTTCTTTTTCAGTCGTCGAAGCCGAACAGCGCGGCCGGGTTGTCCACCAGGATCCGGCGCGCGAGGTCCGGATCATTCAGCCAGCCGAGAAACAGATCGAGCATCGCGCCGGCGTCGGGCGCGGGCTCCATCCGCACATAGGGCCAGTCGGAGCCCCACAGCACGCGGTCCGGATTGGCCGCAACCAGCCGGTCCTGCAGCGGGCGCAGCGCCTCGATCCCCGCGCCGCCGCGCGGCACGCGGCAGAGCGTCGCCTTCACCCAAACCGCCCCCTCGCGCAGATGCCCGAGCACCGCATCGAAGGCTGGGTCGTCTGCGCCTGCGGGCATCGCCAGATGGTCGAGCACGAGCGGCACGCCGAGCCGCGCGAGCCCCGGCAGCAGCTCCGCACTCTGCGCGGCGCTCGCCCAGAGATGCGCCTGCCAGCCGAGCGCCCGCAGCCGCGGTGCCAGCGCCCGCAGCGCCTCCACGCCGATGCTGCCCGGATAGCGGCCAGAGCCGCCGGGCGCGCGCATCTCGACGAAGCGCAGCGCGCGTATGCCGGCGGCATGCCAGGCCTCGAGCGTCGCATCCGTGACCGTCTCGTCGGCGATCATCACCCCGCGCAGCGCACCGCCGCCGCGGCCCAGCGCATCGAGCAGGCAAGCGGGGTCGCGACCATAGGGGGCGGGCTGCACCAGCACCGCGCGCGCCACACCGAGCGTCGCGCGCAGGGCCGCATGCACCTCAAGCGGCGCATCCGGCAGGGCATAGGGCGAAGGGCCAGAGGCGAATTCCGGCCCGCCGAAGACATGCGTATGGGTGTCGCAGGCACCAGCAGGCACCGTGCGGCACGCGGCCGATACGGCGGGGGCTGGTGCCCGCGGCGTCACCGCGCGGTGTCCCGGGGCGGCAGGGCGAACAGCCCCTCCGCCGGCGCGGACAGGGGCTCCGCCTCACCTTCTGGCAGCGGGATGCCATGCGCGTTCAGCGTCATGGAAACCATGGTGTAGTAGCCGATCAGGGCCGTCAGCTCGACCACGCCCTTCACGCCGAAGGCCTCGCGCGCAGCGGCGTAGGTTGCATCCGGCACGCGCCCGTCCAGCTGCAGGGCGCGGGCGAAGTCATAGACCAGCGCGTCCTGCGGATCGGCGAAGCGCGGGCTCTGCCCATCGCGGATCGCGGCCAGAGCCTCCGCCGCAATGCCATTCTCGGCAGCGACGCGGGCATGCACCCACCATTCCACCTGGCTGCTCCAGCGGCGTCCGGTGACGCAGATGGCCAGTTCCGACAAGCGCTTCGGCAGCGAGGTGTTGAAGCGCAGCGCTTCTCCCATCGCCGACCAGCGCGCGGCGAGTTCGGCATTGTGGATCGCCGCGCGCAGCGGGCCGATCACCTGTCCGCGCGGGCCGGAGACGACACGGTCCCAGACGGCGCGCTGCGCCTCGTCCAGCTCATCGCGCGAGGCCGGCAGGGGAATACGCGGCGCCATCAGACAATCCCCTTCGCGGCCAACGCATCGCGCGCTGGCTCATCCAGGCCGAGCTCCGCCAACACCTCCGCCGTGTGCTGGCCAAGCGTCGGCGGCGCTCGGTCGTAGGAGAGCGGCGCATCCTGCATCCGGATCGGGCTGACCACCTGCGGCACGCTGCCGGCGAGCGGATGCGGCAGGTGGCGCAGCATCTGCCGATGCTGGATCTGCGGATCGGCGAAGACATCGGGCACCGCGTTGATCGGCCCGCAGGGCACGCCAGCCGCATCGAGCAGCGCCGTGAGTTCGGCGCGCGTGAAGTCGCGGAACCGCTCCGTCAGAAGCGGCGTCAGCGCGGCCTCGTTGCGAACGCGGTCGGCATTCTTCACGAAGCGCGGATCGGCGGCCCAGTCCGGCCGGCCGATCGCCTCGCAGAGCTTCGCGAACTGGCCGTCATTGCCGACCGCCAGCACAATGAAGCCGTCCTTCGCCGGGAAGACGTCCTGCGGCTGGATGTTCGGATGCCGGTTGCCGGCGCGGTGCGGCACCTTGCCGCCGACAAGCCAGTTCATCGCCTGGTTGGCGAGTATGCCAGAGGCGACGTCGAGCATGGCGAGGTCGATGGTTTCCCCCTGCCCTGTCTTCTCGCGCTTCGCGACGGCCGCCAGGATGGCGACGGCGGCATACATGCCCGTCATCAGGTCGATGATCGGCACGCCGACCTTCTGGGGCGCGCCGTCGCGCTCGCCAGTCAGGGACATCAGCCCGCCCATAGCCTGGATCATGAAGTCATAGGCTGCCTGGGCGCGTCGTGGCCCATCCTGGCCGAAGCCGGTAACGGAACAGCAGATCAGGGACGGCTTGATGGCGCGCAGGCTGGCGGCGTCGAGCCCGTATTTCGCCAGCGCACCCGCCTTGAAATTCTCCACCACCACGTCGCAGCGCTGCGCCAGATCGCGCACCAGCGCCTGGCCTTCCGGCCGCGCGATGTCGATCGTCACCGACCGCTTGCCGCGATTGACCGAGAGGAAGTAGCCGGCCTCCCGCGTCGGCGTACCGTCCTCGGCCGCGAGGAACGGCGGGCCCCAGGCGCGCGTATCGTCGCCCGCGCCCGGGCGTTCGATCTTGATCACATCGGCGCCGAGATCGGCCAGGATCTGCGTCGCCCAGGGCGCGGCCATGATGCGGCCAAGGTCGAGGATGCGGATATGGGAAAGCGGTCCGGGCATCGGCGTCACGCGTCCACGATCTCGGTCGCGCGCATGGAAGGCCGCTCCGCGAAGCGAAGCTGCCAGGCGGAGAAGGCCGGGCAGCGCTCGCGCCAGCCCAGGTCGGGGAAGCGGAAATCCATATAGGCGCCGAGGATCGCCGTGGTGATCTGCGCGAGGCCCACCGGTCCCGCCGCGATGGCGCCGATCTCGTCTTCCAGCGCGCGCAGGGCGGCATCGGTCTTCAGCGCGAAAGCGTCGAGCAACGCAGGCAAGGGGTGCGGCTTGTCCCGCTCGTTCCGCCACAGGATGAGAAGATCGAGGAATCCGTTCGCCAGCGCATGGCGGCGCAATTCCGTGAAGCGCGCGGGGCCGGATGCGGGGATGAGGCGGCCGCCACCGGCCAGGCTGTCGAGATACTCGATGATCACCTGGCTGTCGTAGAGCACGCTGCCATCGGCCAGCACCAGCGTCGGGATCTTGCCGAGCGGATTGTCGGGCAGCAGCTCCCGCGCCGGCTTCTGCATGGCGACGACGGTGCGCACGGTCTGGATACGGTCAGCGAGGCCGAGCTCATGCGCCGCGACCATCACTTTGCGCACGAAGGGAGAGCGCGGGGACCAATGCAGTTTCATCATGGCCAGCGCCGCGCCTTTGGCGCGCCTCCCTTGCGTTCAGGCCTAAAGGCCAGTCATATGACTTAAACAGGATCGCCGCCCCCCGTCCAGCCCGCCGCCGCGGCGGATATGCGGGCCCCGGCCGGAGGAGATGAGGCCACGATGCCGATCACCTATGAGGCCGTGAAACACCTCTCGGCCCAGCTCTACGATTGGTCGCTGCGCCGCGTGCCGGATGACACCAAGCTCGGCCTGCGCCGTGCCCTTGCGGCCGAGACGCAGGATGGCGCGCGGAAGGTGCTGCAGATGATGCTCGGCTCCGCCCAGCGCGCAGAGACGGAAGATCGCTTCATCTGCTCCGATGCCGGCGTGCCGACCTATCACGTCACGATCGGCACCGCCGCCCCGCTGCAGGGGGACATCAAGCAGGCGATCAGCGATGGCTTCGACGAGCTGGTCGCCACCATCCAGCCGCCGCTGCTGAAGCATGTGACGAACCCCCTGACGAATGAGCGCGGCTACAAGGGCAAGGACATGCCCATCGTCACCTGGGACGTGGCGGGCGGCGCGGATTGGGTCGAGATCCTGTGCCAGCCGAAGGCGCTGGGCTCGGGCCGCTGGGCGGCGCTCGAGACCTTCTCCTTCCCCTCCCTCGCGCAGATCGAGGAGTATGTGATGAAGGTGGTGATGCAGGCCGGGTCGCAGCACTGCCCGCCCGTCATCATTGGCGTCGGGATCGGCGGCACCTTCGACGTGGCTGCGCGGATCGCGAGCAAGGCAACGCTGCGCCCGGTCGGCAGCGCGAACCCGGAGCCGACGCTGGCCGCGATGGAAGACCGGCTGTTGCGCGCGGTGAATGCCACGGGCTTCGGGCCGATGGGCACGGGCGGCGACACCACGGCGCTTGCCGTCCATGTGGATTACGCGTCCGGCCACGGCTACACGCCGGTCGCGGTCTGCTTCAATTGCTGGATCAACCGCCGCACCCGCGCGCGCCTGCACGCGGATGGCAGCGTGGAGCGCTTCGAATGAACGGCTTCCGCCGCATCCGCATGCCGATGTCGCGCGAGGATGCGCGCAGCCTCCGCGCCGGCGACATGATCCTGCTGGATGGCGAGATCATCATCACCGCCGGCCTGCCCACGGTGCAGCGTCTGGTCGCCTGCGTCGAGGAGGGCCGCGCCCCGCCCATCGCGCTCGATGGCGGATCGCTGCTGCATCTCGGTTCCTATTCGCAGGATACCGCGGATGGTAGGCTTGAGATTCTCTACATGAACCCGACCACCAGCACGCGCTTCAACGCGCTGATGCCGCGGCTGATCCGCCATTTCGGCCTGACGGCGGTTGGCGGCAAGGGCGGGTTGGATTCAGCCTCCGTCGCCGCGATGGCGGAGGTCGGCTGCGTCTACCTCTCCTTCCTCGGCGGCGGGGCGCCGCTGCATTCATCGGCCATCACGGCGGTGCGGGAGGTCGCCTATCCGGACCTTGTCGCGCATTACCGCCTGGTGCGTCTGGCGGTCTCGGCCCTCGGGCCGGTGACGGTCGGCATCGACGCACATGGCAACAGCCTGTTTGATTCGCTGCAGGCACAGGCGCAGGACCGCATGGCGGGCATCCTGGAGGCGCTCGCCGCCAGCCGCGCCAAGGGCTGATCAGCCCGCGGCGCCGATCGACACGCAACCCGGGCATGACGGTGCCCTCCATGATCGCGAGCCTTGGTGAGACGAGGCGCGATCGTCACGCACCCGCCGCCTCCAGCCGGAATGGCAGGATCGCACCCTCGGCGGCCGCAGCGTCGCCCACCACCCAGCCGCGCACCGCCGCGCCGATCTCGACATAAGGCAGCGAGACGGAGGACAGCCACGGCGCCACCCAACGGTTCAGCGGGCTGCCGTCGAAACCCCAGATCACCGGCGCCACCGCCGGCCTTAACGCAACCAGCACGCGGTGCAGGGAAAGCGCGATGAGGTCCGAGGTGCACATGATCCCGTCAGGCCCGGTGGCGCGCTGCCGCCACCGCTCCGCCGCCGCGGCGCCGATCCTGAGATGGTCCAGCCCGTCCCCGCCCAGCACATCCGCTGCACGAAGCGCCCGCCCGCCAGCGGCGCGAAACCCCTCCACCCGCTCGGCAGTCGCTGAAGAGAATAGCGGCCCGTGCACGACCCCAAGACGACGACAACCGGCAGCCAGCAGCGCTTCGGCCACCGCGCGGCCCGCCGCCCTGTCATCGATGCCGACGAAAGGAGCATGTGGCGCATCCGGGCAGCGGCGCCCGACGAACAGGAGCCTCTCACCCTCCGCCTGCCGGTGCGCGAGGGCCGGGCTGGCAACAGCGCCGAGAAGCACCGTCGCGCGGGGGCGGAGCGCGCGCGTCGCGGCCAGGGCCTCGTCCTGCAAGGCGACCTCGTCATGCGTATCGCAGAGCACAACCCCGATCCCGTCGGGGCGCAGCGCCGTCTCGATGGCGGCTGCGAGCGTTGCCATGGTCGGGTTGGCGAGGTTCGGCGCAAGCAACACGACAAGTTCGGCGACGCCCCGGCGCAGCTCACGCGCCGCAGCAAGGGGGCGATAGGCCAGGCGGTCCGCGACCTCGCGCACGCGTCGCACGGTCTGCTCCGTCGCCTTGCCCGGAATTCCATTCAGCACGCGGGAGGCTGTGGCAGTGGAGACGCCGGCCGCGGCGGCGACCTCGCGTAGCGTCGCAGGTCCGGCGGCAGCGGCTCGTTTCAGTGTGGACACTCGGCACCTCTCCGCGCTACGCTTTGGGTAATCGATTACCCGCCCTGGTACTTGGGCGGCAAGGCCGGGCCGCGGCACACGCGGCCCAAGGCAAACACACAGGGAGAACGCCATGACGCACAAGACCGCGGGCGAAGCCCGCATGACGCGCCGCACGCTCGGCGCCGCCGCTGCCGCAGCGGCTCTCGGCCTGCCGAGCCTGGCGCGAGCCCAGGCCGCCACGCTCACCATCTGGCACGACCTCGGCGACAACGGGATCGCCTGGTTCGAACGCATGGGCCAGGCCTTCGCGCAGACCAGGCCGGGCGTGACCATCCGCAGCCAGTCCTTCCCGACCGACCAATGGTTCGGCCGCGTGATCGGCGCGATCAACACCAACAGCGCGCCAGACCTTATCTTCAACAATTACGAGCGGGTGATCCGCATCCAGACCCAGACCAGCCGCGTGATGGATATGCGCGCCGTGCTGGACGGCGTGCAGGATCGCGATTTCCTCTCCGCCGAGGATCTGCGCGTCGGCACCTTCCGCGACCGCATGATCATCATCCCGATGCAGCGCGTGCAGATGGCGCTTGGTACGCGGCGGTCCTGGCTGGCCAAGGTGGGCGAGCAGGTGCCTGTGACCTGGGACGACGCCAAGCGCGTGGCGCAGAAGTTCCGCGAGAACGACCCCGACGGGAACGGCCGCGCCGACACCTTCGGCTTCGCGCTGCAGGCTGCGCGGCCGCGCGACCTGATCCACATGCTGGATCTGTTCACCTTCGGTGCGGGCCTGTCGCACACGCTGCTGGATCCGCAGGGGAACATCACCATCGACCAGCCCGAGCATGCGCTGGTTCTGGCCGAGTTCCTGCGGACCTACTCCACCTATCGCTTCGTGCCGCCCGACACGATCAACCACTCCTTCACCGAGATGTACCAGGTGATCGAGGGCGGCCGTGGCGGCATGTTCCGCGTTGGCGACTGGAACGTCCGGCGCTGGGACCAGGCGAACACGCTGAACGGCGACTTCGTGTCCCACCCCTGGCCGAAATTCTTCCCGAACCGCGACCCGGCCGTGGTGATCGGCGGCATGCGCGGCGTCGGCATCCCGGAAAACGCGCCAAACCGCGACCTGTCGGTCGCCTTCGCGCGGTTCATGCTGACGCAGCCGGCACAGCAGGCGAGCCTTGAGATCATGGGTGCCGCCGTGCGCAAGGACCTGGACGTGTCGTCGCTGTCCGAACGTCAGCAGTGGTTCGCCCGCGCCAACCACAAGCTCGTCGCCTATGACTTCCCCGAGGCGACGCACGCCTGGTACCCTGAGCTTGAGGCGCAGTTCCACCGCCGCCTGCTCGCCGCCATCGGCAGCCCGCCGCGCGACATGGAGGTCTTCATCCGCGAGCTGGCACGCGACATGCGCGACGCAGCGCAGCGGCTGTCGCGCGGCTGAGTTGACACCGATGCTCGCGAAGGTCAGGGCCGAGGGGATTTTCTATCTTCTCGTCCTGCCCTTCGCGGCGCTGACGGTGGTGTTCGGCCTTTGGCCGATCGTACTGTCGGTGCAGGTCTCCTTCACCGCATCGGCCACGGCGCTGCGGCCCGACCCGCAATGGGTTGGGCTCGCGAACTACGCCAGCGTGCTGGGCGACGAGCTCTTCCGCGCAAGCCTTTGGCGCACCCTGGCCTACACCGCGCTCGCGGTTGCGGCGAACCTCGCCTTCGCGCTCGCGGCCGCGCTGCTGCTGGATTCGAAGCTGCTGCCACGCGGCAACATCGCGCTGCGGCTTGTGCTGTTCCTGCCGGTGGTGACGCCAGATGTCGCGGGCTATGTCGTCTGGCGCTGGCTGTTCGACCACAGCTTCGGGGCGGTGAACGCCGCGCTTGAGCTGCTCGGCCTGCCACCCTTCGCGGGGCTGACCAGCGTCGCCACCGCGACGCCCGCCATCCTGATCGCCGAGCTCTGGCACCATGCCGGCTTCTACATGTTGATCTTCCTGGCGAACCTAGCGATCCGTGACCCGGCCCTGGAGGAAGCGGCGAAGGTGGACGGTGCCGGCGCCTGGGCGCGCTTCCGCCATGTGATCCTGCCCCAACTGCGCCCTGCCATCGTCATCAACCTGGTCTATGCGACGATCCAGTTCCTGAAGACCTTCACCGTGGTCGTTGTGATGACCAAGGGCGGCCCGGCGGAGAGCACGACCTTCGTCAGCTATCTCGCCTACCAGTATTTCGACCAGGCCCGGTATGGGGAGGCGACGGCGATGGCGACCATCCTCTTCGCGGTCGTGATCCTGCTGTCCTTGCTGGCCTATGCGCTCGGCGAGCGGGGGCGCTCGTGAAGCGCCGTCTTCTCTCGCTGCTGGCCTATGCGATCGCGATCCCGATCGCGGCCGTGTTCCTCTTTCCCTATGCCTGGATGTTGTCCGGCGCCTTCCGTCGCACGCGCGACGTGCTGTCCGACCCGCTGCGTCTCTGGCCAGAGCAGTTTAACTTCGACGTGCTGGCTGATATCGCGCGGATCGGCGGCGCGCCGCTCGGCGGCTTCATCGTCAACTCGCTGCTCTACACCGCGCTTGCGACCTTCATCGGCACGCTGGCGGCAGCCCTCGGCGCCTATGCCATCACGCGCAAGCCGCATCTGCCGGGCTTCCGCTGGCTGCGCGCCGGCTTCCTGTTGACGGTGATGTATCCCTACATGCTGCTGGTGATCCCCGTATACATCGTCATGCACCAGCTCGGCCTGCTGGGCTCTGCGCTCGGCATCGTGCTCTTCCTCTCGCTCGGCCCGATCCAGTTCTTCCTGTTCGAGCAATTCTTCCGCGCCATCCCGAAAGAGGTGATCGAAGCGGCGACGATCGACGGCGCCAGCGAATGGCAGGTTCTGGTACGGATCGTACTGCCCATGGCGATGCCGGTGACGGTGACCGTCGCGCTGATCGGCTTCCTGCTGACCTGGGCGCAGTGGTTCCCGGTGCTGGTGATCTCGCGCGGGCCGGAGACCTACACGCTGCCGGTCGCATTGCTGTCGCTGAACACCGAACTCGGCGCGAGCTTCCAGGGGATCATGGCGCTCGCGGTGCTGACAACGCTGCCACCCGCGATCCTCTTCCTGCTGGCACAGCGGCGCGTAATGCAGGGCATGGCACAGGGGGCCGTGAAGGGATGACGGACACGGCACTCATTTCTCGAATCGAAGCTGCGCGGCAGCGCACGCTGGCCTGGCTGGATTCGATGCAGGCCCCCGGCCTGCCGCGCGGCGTGACGCGCATCAGTGTCGCGCAGGATGTCGCGCGCTGGCCGGGCGTCCTGCTACCCGGAACCTACAACGCCGTGATGTGCCGGGCCCTGATCGGCGGGTTGGACACGTTCGGCCCGGCGGACCGTAGCGCGCTCATCGCCTGGCTCGAATCGCACCGGCTGGCCGATGGCCGGTTCCGCATCCCCGGCATGCGCGACGACGCCGTATTCAAGAAGCCCGATCCGGAAGAGACCTGGGGCTATATCGACTTCCACGTCACCAATTACAGCCTTGGCGCGATCGAGGTGCTGGACCCGGACCGTCGACCGAACCTCGATTTCGCGCGCCGCTTCCTCGACCCGCAGGCGCTTCTCGCCTGGCTCGCGCTGCGCGACCTGCGCGACCCGTGGCAGGAGGGGAACAACATCGTCAACCTCGGCTCCTTCCTGCTCGGACTGCGCGGAGCGGAGCCGACGCGGGCGGATGCGGCGATGGAGGCGCTCTTCGCCTGGCACGACCGACTGCAGGAACCCTCGACCGGCTTCTGGGGACTGAACCAGGCGCATGACGCCACGGCGCTGCTGCACGCCTTTGCAGGCTCGATGCACAATTTCCACCTGTGGTACGCGCTACGGCGCCCCCTGCCCTTCCACACCCGCGCCGTGGACTACGTGCTAACCCTGCCGCCGGTGGTGGACAGCGCCTGCATCGATGCGGATGCAGTGGACCTGCTGGTGCATGGCCTTGCGCTGACCGGCCATCGCGCAGCGGAAATCCGCGCCTGGTGCGCCGCACTGCTGCCGCGTCTGCTGGACTGGCAGGAGCCCGATGGCGGCTTCTGCGACGTCCGAACCGGCACGCGCCGCCAAGATGGCTGGGTGCGCGGCTACGAGGAACCCCAGGGCCTCTCCAACACCTTCGCGACCTGGTTCCGCTGGATCGCGATCGCGATGATCGCCGACCTGCTCTGGCCCGGCCGCTGGCCCTGGCGCTCCCGCGGCATGGTCGGCATTGGATATCGGATGCCCATGCCATGAACGACGCGGCGGACCCCTTCGCGCATCTGCACGACGAGGCCTACGACGCACCGCTCGCGGCACGCCGCGCTGGCGTCGCCACGCTGGTGAACGCGCATGGCCGAGCAAGCCAATCCCTTGACGGCACATGGCGCCTGACGCTCGATCCCTTCGAGGAAGGATTGCGCCAGCGCTGGTTCGCCTATGACGACGCTCCGCCCGACCGATGGGACACGCCGCGCGACTGGCAATGGGATGCGGGCGAACCCGCGCCGGTCCCGGGCTGCTGGAACCTGCTGCGACCCGAATTGCTGCATTACGAAGGTGCGGTCTGGTACGTGCGCGACTTCGATGCCGCCGCCCCCGGGCCGGACGAATGCGTTCTGCTGCAATTCGGCGCCGCGGCCCAACGGGCCGAGGTGTTCCTCAACGGCATGCATCTCGGCGGTCACATCGGCGGTTCGACGCCCTTCAGCCTCGACGCAACAGCAGCGCTGTGCGCGGGGCGCAACCGGCTGATGGTGATGGTCGAGAATGCGCGGCGGGCCGAGCGCGTGCCGATGCACCATTTCGACTGGTTCAACTATGGCGGCCTTCATCGCAGCGTCGCGCTGCTACGCCTGCCGCGGCTGCATCTGCGTCGTTTCGCGATATGGCTCGAACCGGGCTCCGCCCACCGCCGCATCCACCTGCGCGCCAGCTTGTCGCAGCCGCTGGACAGCACCGGGCGCCTCGTCATCCCGGCGCTCGGCCTGGACGCCGAGGTGCCGTTCCGAGCCGGTGTGGCGGACCTCCTGTTTGATGCGGCCCCGCCGCTCTGGTCGCCAGCCGACCCGGTCTTGCTGGATGTCGAATTGCACCACGGGGGCGAGGTGCTTCGCGATCGCGTCGGATTCCGTGAGATCCGCGCCGAGGGCACACGGATGCTGCTCAATGGGCAGGATCTCGTGCTCTGCGGCGTCTGCGTGCATGAGGACGACCTGAAAGCCGGCCGCTGCTCCGATGAAGCCGACATCAGGCAACGCATCGCGCATGCACGCGAACTGGGCGCCAACTTCCTCCGCCTGGCCCACTATCCACATGATGAGCTCGTCGCTCAGCTCTGCGACGAGGCCGGGCTCCTGCTGTGGAGCGAAATCCCGGTCTATTGGGCCATCGCCTTCGACAATCCCGCAACGCTTGCCGATGCGAGGAACCAACTCGAGGAGATGATCGCGCGCGACGCCAACCGTGCCAGCGTCATTCTATGGGGCGTCGGGAATGAGAATGCGGACACGGATGCGCGCCTCGCCTTCATGGCGGAGCTCGCGCGCGCCGCGCGCGCGGCCGATCCTTCGCGCCTTATCAGCGCCGCCTGCCTCATCAATCGGGAGCGGTTCTGTATCGAGGACCGTCTGACGGAGCATCTCGATGTCATCGGCCTCAACGAATATTTCGGCTGGTACGAGCAGGGCTTTCAGGGGCTGACGCGGCTGCTGGCCAATTCACGGCCCGATCGCCCCGTCATCATCAGCGAGACGGGCGCCGATGCGCGCCCGGGTCATCGCGACGCTTCGGCGCCGCTTTTCAGTGAGGAACGCCAGGCTGCTTTCTACGAGGGCCAGGCCAGCGCGCTGGAGCAGGCCGGGTATGTGCGCGGCCTCGCTGCATGGCTGCTGTACGATTTCCGCTCGATGCGGCGGCAAACGCGCGAGCAGGTCGGCTTCAACCGCAAAGGAGTGATCGCCGAGGACAAGACGACCAAGAAGCTGGCGTTCAAAGCGCTCGCGCAGTGCTTCCAGCGCCTCCGGTCAGCCCGTGAGCCGGACCGCATCCTGCGGTAGCGATGGTGATCGTCCCCGCACGTGAAGGCTTGCTGCGATCTGCCGGCCTCTCCCGCGTTCGGACGCTGCGGAGTCGTTGGTGGCGTATGGACAAGCAAAAACCCCCAGGCTGGGAGCCGTGGGGGCTGTGCAACTGTCAGTGGATGCGGGGACGCGCAACCGACGATGCCAATACATCGAGGTGCCCGTCTGAAATCCTACTGCATCGCGCGCCGCAGCATCTGCCAGCCGGGCAGCCGGGCAGCCGGCCCTGGACGAAACCGGCTGAGACGCGTCTAGGATGAGACGTCGCCACCGGGGCGTGGTGTCTTCGCGCGAGCCCGCCGGTGCATGTCAGCCGCTATTCGAGACGGATGCCGCGAAGCTGTTCGGCCTTCAGCGCGGCGTCCGCGCGCAGGCGGGCCGCGAAAGCCGCGGCGCCGGTATGGAAGACCTCGGGCTGCAGGCCTCTGCGCGCCGCGGCACGGTAGCTATCGCTTGCTGCCACCTCGGCACAGGCTGCCTCGAGAACTGCGATGCGGTCGTCCGGCGTGCCGGCCGGCGCCATCAGGCCGCCAAAGCTGGTTGGCGCGACATCGAAGCCAGCCTCGATCGCCGTGGGCACATCCGGGAAGGCTGGGTTCCGGGCAGTATCGAAGATGGCCAGCAGGCGGATGTCGGTACGGCCGGAGGCGGAGCCGAGCACGATCGCGCCGGCATCGAGCCGTCCCGCCAGCACCTCGGTCAGCACCGCCCCGTCACCGCGATAGGGGATGTGCGCCATGTCGAGCCCCGCGGCGGCTGTCCATTGCAGCATCGCGAGGTGTGGGATGGAGGCGACGCCAAGGCTGCCATAGGTGACCCGCCCCGGCGCGGCACGGGCCGCCGCGACCAGTTCGCCGAGCGAGCGCCAGGGCGAATCCGCCCGCACCGCGATGGCCTGCGCATTGGAGAACATCTGGCAGACCGGCCGGAGCGAATCTGCCCGCAAGCCGCTGTTCGGCTGCGTTACGGGCAGCACGGACAGCACGAGCGCCGGCACGAAGGCCAGCGTGTAGCCATCCGGCGCTGCACGCGCGACGCCCGCCGTGCCGATGGCGCCGGCCGCGCCGTCGCGATTCACGACGACCACTGGCTGGCCGAACCGCGCCGCGAGCCCTGCAGCCAGTGCGCGGGCCATCAAATCCGTCGCGCCGCCCGCCGGATAGGGGTTCACGATCTGGATAGGCCGCGCCGGAAAGGCTTCCTGCCCGCGCGCGGGCGCGGCGAGGAGAGGCAGACCAAGAAGCGAGAGCATCAGACGACGGCGCATTATTCGGTCCTCATCACGGCATCGGCCCAGGTGCAGCCGGTGGAAGGCGCCGGGTCCGGCGCGCGCAGCCCCCGCGCTGCGGCATCGAGCCGCATCTGCCTGAGGCGTGCGCGGGGGCCGTCCTCCGGCAGGTGGAGGCGCTCATGGCCCCAGTAGCTTGGGCCGTCGAAGGTCTCGTGCGGCTGCCAGCTGGCCGGGTCGATCACCCGCGCGCCCCAGCCATACTCCACGAAGAAGCCTGAGGGCGTGGTGGTGTAGAAGGATGTCATGTGGTCGTTCGAGTGGCGGCCGAGCGTGTAGGCAAGGCGGCCCGGCTCGAGACCCGCCAGGTCGTAGCCTTGTCCGACATCGTCGAGGCTGCCGAGCTCCACCATGAAGTGGTGCATGCCCGCCCGGCCGGAGCCGACCATGGCGAAGGAGTGGTGACGCCCGTTCACGTGGAAGAAGAACAGGTCGTAGGGCGTCCGGCCGTAATCGGTCAGCCCGAAGCCGAGCGTGTCGCGGTAGAAGGGAAGCAGCGCCTGCGCGTCGGCCACGTTCAGCACCGCATGCCCCATGCCGAGCGGCCCCGTGCGGAAGCCGGAGATCGGGCGTCCCGGCGCGAAGGGCGTGTCGGCGAGTTCCTGTCCGTGGAAAGCCTCCAGCCGGTTGCCGCCCGGGTCGTGGAAGACGATCAGGTCGCGCACGTGCCGCTCCGCCGCCAGCGCCGCGCCGCCGTGCCGCACCGCGACGCCGGCAGCTTCCAGTCGGGCGGCAAGGGCGTCCAGCGCGGCGGCGTCCGCCACCTCCCAGCCGAGGAAGGCGAGGCCGTCGTCGCTTTCCGGCGTGACGATCAGGCGCTGCGCGCGGTCGTCCATGCGGAACAGGCGCGTGCCGCCGCCCGCATCCACGCGCTGCATCCCAAGCAGTCGCGTCGCATAATCGTCCCACTCCGCCGCCCGGCTCGCGCGGATACCGATATAGCCCAGCGCCCGGATCATGCCTCCGCCTCCACCGTGTTGCGCAGGATACCGATGCAGCCGATCTCCACCTCCGCGACGTCGCCCGGCTTCAGCCAGAACGGGGGGTTGCGCTTAGCCCCCACACCGCCAGCCGTGCCAGAGACGATCAAATCGCCGGGCAGCAGCGGCAGCATCGTGGAGATATAGGCGATCAGCTTGGGCACCGGCGTAATCATCAGGTCGGTTGCGCCGCACTGCAAGGCCGGGCCGAAAACTCTCAAAATCGGTGAGCCAGGCTGCCGGTCTAGGGTCAGTTCGCCTCGGCAGTGTTCGGCAAGGGTGGGTCCAGGGAGCCTGGAGCCGCCTGTACCGAACAGAGGTCACCTCGAAAAACCATTCGCTGTAGCCTTCATCAAGACCTGCATGATCAGCCACCATGGGGATCTCTGGGAAGCGGACCTTGACCCTGAGACGGGGCGTCGCGCCCGCCGCATGGGCAGTTTCGTCCCCCGGGCCGGTCTGGTCTGGGCGTGCGTGATCCCGGAGCGACACAGAGGCAACGAGCGTGCGCACGCAACACGCCAGCCGGCGACAGTACCACCCCGCCCCCGTGATGGACGTCAGTTCCGCGCCTCGGCCTGCGGCAAGGTGCTGGCGCCCAGATCGATCGTCAGGTTGCGCAGCGTGCCGGTGAAGCCGAAGGGCACCTGATAGTCCCCGTCGTCCACCGGCGTGCCGGTGTCCTGCCCGACATCGAAGGGCTCGTCCCACTGCAGGTAGAAGGGGATGCTCCGCTCCATGCGGCGTTCCGCCACGCGCTGGCCGTTGACGGAAAGCGTCCCGGTGCCGCCCCGTCCAACCGGCGGCCCCGACCCATCAGGGCGCCACTCGAAGACGATGCTGTGGCGGCCGGGCGGCAGGGCCTGCGGCCCCTCCCACTTCACCCGCTCGATGTCGAGGATGTTCCACGTCCAGACCGGGCGTCCCTCCCGCAGGTAAAGACCATAGCCGCCGAAGCGGCCACCCTGCGTGACCAGCACGCCAGTCGCCCCACCCTGCGGCACCTCGATCTCCGCCGTCACGCGATAGGCACGGTTGAGCAACGAGGGCGCGCTGTCCGAGGTAAGGCCAACACCCGGCCCGCGATAGGTGAACTGCGTGCGGCCGGCGGCGAAGCCGGGCCGCTGCACCAACAGGCGGGGCAGCGTACTGTTATCCATCGGCAGCACGCCAAAGCGCGTCGCCTCGACCAGGAAAAGCTGCTGCAGATTGCGGAGCCGGTCCGGGTGCTGCGCCGCCAAATCGCGCGACTGCGTCGGATCCTCGGTGAGGTTATAGAGCTCCCACCGATAGCCATTCACCACATCCGCCGGCGGCTGGCCCGCGCTGTCCCAGGGTGGGTTCGGCGGCGTCGTATTGGCGTACCAGCCGTCATGGTAGATGCCGCGATGGCCGAACATCTCGAAATGCTGCGTGCGCCGGCGCGACGAGGCCTGCGCGTTCGCCGCATCGAAGGTATAGGCCATGCTGACGCCCTCGATCGGGCGCTGCGGCACGCCGTTCACCACCTGCGGTTCCGGGATGCCGATCGCCTCCAGGATCGTCGGCACCACATCGATCACATGGTGGAACTGGTGGCGGATGCCGCCGTGCTCCGCGATGCGCCGCGGCCAGGCGATCGCCATGCCGTTGCGCGTGCCGCCGAAATGGGAGCCGACCTGCTTGACCCAGCGATAGGGCGTATTGAAGGCCCAGGCCCAGCCCGCCGCCATGTGGTTGTAGGTGCGGTCGCTGCCCCAGGCGTCGAGCAGTTCGAGCTGCCGGGCGACCGGCGTCTCGATGCCGTTGAAATAGGCGACCTCGTTCGGCGTGCCGCGCAACTGGCCCTCGCTGGAGGCGCCATTATCGCCGCTGATGTAGATGATCAGCGTATTGTCGAGTTGGCCCGCATCCTCGACCGCCTGGATGACGCGGCCGATCTCATGGTCGGTGTAGGCAAGATAGGCGGCATAGACCTCGACCTGGCGCAGGAACAGGCGACGCTCATCGGCCGAGAGGCTCGCCCAGCGCGGCAGCTCCGCCGGCCAGGGCGTCAGCGCGGCGTTGGGCGGCAGCACGCCGAGGCGTTGCTGGTTCTCGAAGATGCGTTCGCGCAGCACTTCCCAGCCCATGTCGAAGCGGCCGCGAAAGCGCTCGATCCATTCGGGCGGCGGCTGGTGCGGCGCATGCGTGCCAGCGGGCGCGTAGTGGATGAACCAGGGCCGGCCCGGCGCGGCTTCGCGCTGGGCGCGGATGTACGCGACGGCGTCGTCCGCCATGGCGGTGGACAGATTCCAGCCAGGCTCCCCAAGGAAGGGGTGGATGCGCGTCGTGTTGCGGAAGAGGTTGCCAGGCTGCCACTGGCTCGTATCGCCGCCGACGAAGCCGTAGAAATAGTCGAAGCCCATGCCTTGCGGCCAACGAGTGAAGGGGCCGACCGGGCTGGCTTCCCAGGGCGGCACATTGTGGTTCTTGCCGAACCAGGACGTGGCATAGCCATTCTGCCGCAGCGTCTCGGCGATCGTCGCCGTCTCGGCCGGGATGATGGCGTTGTAGCCGGGGAAGCCGGTGGCGAGTTCCGAGATCACGCCGAAGCCGACGGAATGCGGGTTGCGGCCCGTGAGCAGGGATGCACGCGTCGGCGAGCACAGCGCCGTGGTGTGGAACTGCGTATAGCGCAGCCCGGCCTGCGCCACGCGTTCCAGCGCCGGCGTCTCAACGATGCCGCCGAAGGTGGAGGGCGCGCCGAAGCCGACATCATCGGTCAGGATGACCAGCACGTTGGGTGCACTCTCCGGTGCGCCGAGCGCAGGCGGCCAGGCGGGCGTGCTGTCCCGCGCACTCGGCATGATGGCGCCCTGGAAGGGGGCCTGCGGCCCGGGCAGCACGCGCGAATTCGGGAATTCGATCGCATTCGGCCCGCCCGGCGTCCCGCGCAGCTGCTGCGCGGCGGCCTTCGACGCCGGAAGGCCGAGGCTCACAACGGCAATCACGACGCCTGCGGCGAACGCTCCGACCCTTCTCATCGGCGCCTCCCGGATGATGCCTGCAGGACCACCAGTGGATGTCGCGCGCGGATCACAGCAATCTGCGCGCGGCTCAGCCTGACGTACCGCGCGGCGCGAGCGTTTCCGAAGGCAGTTCACCGAACACTGCGCGGTAGTCGCGCGCGAAGTGACCGAGATGCCAGAAGCCATGTCCGAGGGCGACGGACTTGACCAGTTCCGGACCCTCTTGCCGGCGCAACAGGGCGCGGCGAACCAGCATGAGTCGACGCGATTTGAGGTGGGCGTGCGGGCTGACCCCCAGCGTGGCGCGGAAGGCATCGTGCAGGCACCGTGCGGACACGCCGAGCGTTGCGCAGAGTTGCTCGGTGTACACCGGCCGCGTCAGATCGGCGTCCATGACGGCCTCGGCCGCCGCAACGATACGGAGTGCATGTGCGACGGCACGCGGACGTCGCTCGGCCATCATCTTGGCCGTGCGTGTGAGAGCGGCGTCTGCGCGCAGGGCCATGGCAGGCTTAGCCACGCAACTCGCCGTCTCCCCTCGCATCCGCAGATCCTCCGCCAACCAGAACCGCCGCTCGATCGGGTCGCGGCGCGAACAGGGTGCCTACCCTCCTGACACGCCGCGGGAGGCATCGAGTTCCGCGAGGCGCTCGATCAACGGTTGGGCAAAGCGGTGGCCGCCGGAGGATGCATCCCTGCCGACGCCAGGGCGGCTGCCGGACTCATACCAAGCGCACAAAAGTTTCACCTTTGTGCGCCTCAGACGCGTTGTGCCGAAGGCACGCCTCCGGCGTGACGGCCCTTCGGGCCGCAGGTCGGAACTTCGTGCGCTGGGTATCAGCGCTGCATCGGCTCGACCGCCATGGCGAGGGCCTCGGTGTAGACAAGCTCCACGCGGTCGCCGGCCTTCAATGTCTGCAGGAAGCGCTGCGCATCAGGATCCCGCACCGCGATCGTACGCGCCACACCGGCCGGCCCGATGATGGTGAGCGTATTGCTGGCGCGGTCGACAGCTTCCACCTGTACGGTCGCACGCACCTGCCCGCCGATCACGCCCCCGGGCCGCTGCCCCGGCTCGCTCCGCACCACGCCTTCCTGCCGCGTCACATTCGCGCCGCTGCGCTCGTCAGGCTTGGCAAGGCTCGCCGCCAGCGCCTCGGTGTAGCGGATCACGACCTGGTCGCCAGCGCGCACCTGGTCGAGGTTGCGCACCTCGGGGCTGACCGTCAGGGCGAGACGGTTCCCCTCGGGCCCGCGCAGCACGACCTGGCGCGTGGCGTGGTCGATAGATTCGACGGTCGCCCGCATCTCCGTCGTCCAGGCGACCACCGCGCCAGGCGCAGAGGGCTGCGCCGCCTGGCCGAAGGCCGGGGAGACCATGCCCGGCGCCGCAAGCAGCGCCCCTCCGACCATCAGGAGAGGGATCAGCCTTGCTCTTCTCATCTGCCGTTTTCCTTCTGCCGTCATTGCTAGGCGACCTCCCCTGCGAGACCGCTCCTCTGCGCTTGCCGCGAACCATCCGGCCCGTGCGGCCGCACAGCGCGGCACATCGTCGATGGTTCTCGGGATCACGATCCTTCGGAGCTGGATAGCGACCCTAGGCAGGCTGTCGCCCATGATCACGCCACATCGCCATCAGGACGGCACGCCTGCCAACGCATCACCGTGAGGACGCGTCCGCGACCCGCCTCACATGCCGGATAGCCGCTTGAAAACGACGCCGATCAGTTCGGCGACGGGATACTTCAGGAGCACGAGTGGCAGCATCGGCACCACCGCCGCCACCAGCAGCTTCTGCACCAATTGCTTGCTGATCGGCACCACACGCATGTCGCGCACGATGTTCACACTGTTCGCAAGATCGGCGAGGGATTGCAGGTCCGGCGTGCCAAGCAGCGTCTTCGACGGCGCAGTTCCGGCCAGCCATTTCTCCTCGAAGCCGCGCACATAGCCTTGCGCGAATTCCTTGTAGTCGCTGGAGGCACGCGCGCGGCACGCTTCAAGCTTCGGGGCGAAGACAAGCAACGGCCCAAGGAACAGCACGGCATAGACCGCCAGGATGACTGCGACGCCGAGGAAGGTCGCCTCGAATGCCATCCTGCCGGCGAGGATGTCCTCGGCGAAGGAGGCCGCAAGGATCGCCGACATCGCGAATGCAAGTAGCACAAGCCGTGCCTGCACCAATTCCAGATAGCCCAGCCCCGCCGCGCCGTCCGGATGAATGGCGACCAGGCGAAGATCCTGCCGCGCGACGAAGACTAGAAAGCGGTACCAGAGCACCAGGTGCAGCAGCCAGCGGAGCAGAAGGAAGCGGACCACCGTCAGGCAGACGACCAGGTACCACTGTCCGGCCAGGGTGTCGGCGCCTGCGAAGCCCGGCGTGTAGGCGGCCGTCGAGCCCGGGATGACCTCTCTCGGCGCGGCCAGCATCAGCAGCGCGACGATCAGGCACGCTCCCTCCGCCAGCCAGGAATCCCGCCAGCGCGCCAGGCGCTCGATCTCTGCCTGCATCGCCGGCAGGGCGGCATCCGGCATGATCCCCATGCGCACGAGCCCCTGTCCGAACACCGCCATGCGGGGATTGGCGAGGGTTTCGCACACGAAGAACATCGGGATGGCGACGAGAATGCGCACATGCCCGCCAACGAAGGTCCAGGAGAAGAACGCGCCGCTCGCACCATCCACCAGTTTCAGCACGAACCAGACAAGCCACAGGAAGGCTGCGATCGCGAGGCCGAGCAACACCGTCGAGCCACCGCCGCGGACCAGGCCGAGCCTGCCGCCAAGCCGGTGCAGCGGTCCTCCGATGAGGGAGAAATCCCGCGTGGGGCCACTCACTTGCATCGGGCTCTCCCCCTGCATCGCCATCCGCATCCTCTCCACCACGGCTGCCGCAGCGCGGCGGCGGCCTCGGCGCGCGGTCGTTGCGGCGCATGGCGCAGCGGCCAGGGCAGATGCCCCAGCCTTCATAGCCATCCAGCGTGAACGCGGTTGCGGGAACGATATGCGGATTGCGCCACGCCATGTGGATCACGGCTACGGGACGCACCCTGCCGGGCACGGCCACGTCAGTTGCAACAGCGAAGCCGCTTGCAAAAGCGAAGCCGCGGGCGAGCGTCTGCCGAAAAGGGATAGCGTCTTTCGTGTCGGCACGCGCCGCCACTTGGTAGCCTCGCACCATCAAGCCACGCCACCCACGGCGACCGCACATGGCAGGTGTCAACGAACCGGATGCGGTGCGGGCCGCCGGATGCACGCTGCCACTCGCCGCTGGGCACGCCCATCCGGGACGACCAGGCATCGGAGGAAGGGATGAAAGTCATAATCGTGGGCGGCGTTGCCGGTGGGGCGTCATGCGCAGCGCGACTGCGGCGGCTGGACGAGAAGGCCGAGATCCTGATGGTGGAACGTGGCCCCTATGTCTCCTACGCCAATTGCGGCCTGCCCTATCACGTCGGTGACGTGATCGAGGAGGAAGCGAGCCTGCTGGTGGCCAGCGAGCAGCTGTTCCGCGAGCACTTCGCCATCGATGTGCGCACCAACTGCGAAGCCGTCGAGATTCTGCCGAAGGCGAAGGAGATCAGGCTGCGCGACGTGAAGACCGGGGAGGTCACCACGCAGAGCTACGACAAGCTTGTGCTGTCCCCCGGCGCGGCGTCAGTGCGCCCGCCGCTGCCCGGCATCGACCTGCCGGGCATCTTCCACGTCCGGACGGTGCCGGATGCGCGGGAGATCCGGCGCTGGATCGAACGCGGCACGGCCTTCCTGTCCGGCATGGACAAATACTCCGGCTTCCAGACGGTACGGCCCAAGACGCGGGCCGTGGTCGTCGGCGGCGGGTTCATCGGCCTGGAGATGGTCGAGAACCTCGTTCATCGCGGCTTCGACGTGACCCTTATCGAGCTGGCCGACCAGGTCCTGCCACCCATCGATCCGGAGAATGCCAGGGTGGTGGAGGCGCATCTCGCGCGGCACGGCGTCCATCTGGCACTCGGGGACGGCGTCGCCGCGTTCAAGCAGGACGCGGGCGGCGCGATCGCCGTCCATACGAAATCCGGCAAGATCCATCCTGCCGATGTGGTGATCCTCGCGCTCGGCGTGCGTCCGGACACCGCGCTGGCGAAGGCGGCTGGGCTCGCGATCGGCGAGCGCGGCGGGATCCGTGTGGACGAGCGGATGCGGACCAGCGACCCCGACATCTTCGCCGTCGGTGACGCGGTCGAAGTGAAGGATCATGTGACGGGCGAATGGAGCCTCGTCGCGCTGGCCGGGCCGGCGAACCGGCAGGGGCGCATCGCGGCGGATGTGATCGCCGGGCGCGACTCTCGCTTCCGGGGGACGCAGGGCACCTCGATCATCGGGCTGTTCGGCGCGGTGGTCGCCTGGACCGGCGCCAGCGAGAAGACCCTGCAGCGGCTCGGCCACACGGATTACGAGAAGATCTACCTCTATCCGAACTCGCACGCCGGCTACTATCCGGGCGCCAAGCCGATCGCGTTGAAGGTCATCTTCCGGAAATCCGACGGGCTGCTGCTCGGGGCCCAGGCGCTTGGGCGAGATGGCGTGACCGCGCGCGTCAATGCGCTTGCGGCGCTGATCCAGATGAACGCCACAGTGTACGACCTCGAGGAGGCGGAGCTGTGCTACGCGCCGCCCTTCGGCAGCGCCAAGGACCCCGTCAACTTCGCCGGCATGGTGGCGGCGGACGTGCTGCGCGGCGACATGCCGCTCAGCCATTGGAGCACCGCCCGCAGCAGCTTCCTGCTCGACGTGCGGGAGCCGTCCGAGCTGGCGGTGGAAAGCGCGCCGGGCGCGATCAACATCCCGATCGGGCAGCTCCGCGCGCGCCTCGACGAGTTGCCGCGCGACCGCGAGATCAACGTGATGTGCCGCTCCGGCCAGCGCGCCTACCTCGCGACGCGGATCCTGCTGCAGAACGGATTCAAGGCCAGGAACGTCTCGGGGGGAATGCTCTCGCTCGCGCACAACTACCTGCTGCAGGCGCACTGACCGGTCACGCGCGCGGATGCGGGCCAGGCGTTCAGCCGACACGGGAGACGACATGGACATCGGTAGCAGGGCGACGGACCAGCCCGAGGGCAGCGCGGCGGAGCCATTCCGGCAGCACGACCACCGTGTCCTCGTCCTGCAGGGCGGCGGCGCACTCGGCGCCTACCAGGCGGGTGTCTACGAAGGTCTCGCCGCCGCCGGCTTCGCGCCGGACTGGATTGCGGGCGTGTCGATCGGTGCCATCAACGCGGCCCTGATCGCCGGCAATCCACCCGAGCGACGGATCGAGCGGCTGCGCGAATTCTGGAACCGCGTCTCGGGCCGCTCCACCGTCGTGCTGCCGGCCGGGATGGACTTCGCCCGCCCCTTCATGAACCAGATGAGCGCGGTCTCGGCGGCCGTCTTTGGAATCCAGGGCTTCTACCAGCCCCGCACGATCCCGCCGCACTTCGCGCCGGCCGGAAGCCCTGGCGCGCTGAGCTACTACGATACGGAACCGCTTCGCGCGACGCTCGAGGAGCTGGTGGACTTCGACTGCATCAACCGCGGCGACGTGCGGCTGTCGCTCGGCGTGGTGAATGTGCGCAGCGGTGAGTCCGTCTATTTCGACAGCAGGACGCACCGGATCAGCGCCAGCCATGTGATGGCCAGCGGTTCGCTGCCGCCGGGCTTCCCACCGGTCGAGATCGACGGCGAGCACTACTGGGATGGCGGGATCATGTCGAACACGCCGCTCCAGTACGTGGGCGAGGACCTCCGCATGAGCGCGCTGATCGTGCAGGTCGACCTGTTCAGCGGCACGGGCGACCTGCCGCAGAACCTGAACCAGGTGCAGGAGCGCGCCAAGGACATCCAGTATCAGAGCAAGCAGCGCTTCTCCTATGCCAAGATCAAGGAAATGGAGTCGCTGAGAAGCGCTCTGGCCGACCTTCTCGCCAGGCTCCCGCCGGAGATGCGCTCCGACCCAGAGGTGGAGAGACTTTCGGCGATCAGCCGGCGAGGCCGGGTCTCGCTGGTCCACCTCGTGAACCGCCACGACACCAAGTCGTCCGACTTCAAGGATTACGAGTTCTCGCGCGCGACCGTCCTCGAACTCTGGCAGGCCGGGCACGCGGATATCCGGCAAGTCCTGACGCGTCCGGACAGCTGCCGAATGACCGACTTCGGGAACGGCGTGCGCGCGTTCGACCTGTAGATCACGCGGGCTGATCCTCGCGGCCGGGCGCCCATGTCCCGTCGCGATCCGCCCGGCCTATGGCATGTGAAGGGAGACCTCCGTGGAGGAGCACGAAGTCAGGCAGCGCGCCTTCGCGATGCCGCTGACCAGCCCGGCCTTCCCGCCCGGCCCCTACCGGTTCGTGAACCGCGAGTTCTTCATCATCACCTACCGCACCGATCCCGATACGCTGCGGGCCGTGATCCCGGCGCCGCTCGAGATGACGGATCCCGTCGTGAAGTTCGAGTTCATCCGCATGCCGGATTCGACAGGCTTCGGCGACTACACCGAAAGCGGGCAGGTGATCCCCGTCAGCTTCCGCGGGCAGCACGGAAGCTATGTCCATGCGATGTACCTGAACGACCACCCGCCGATCGCGGGCGGGCGCGAACTCTGGGGCTTTCCCAAGAAGCTCGCCTCGCCTGAGTTGCGCGTCGAGAAGGACACGCTTGGCGGCGTGCTGCGCTACGGGCCCATGCCCGTCGCCGTTGCCACGATGGGCTACAAGCACCGCGCCCTCGCGCATGAGCCCATCCTGAAGTCCCTGCTGGGACCTAACTTCCTCCTGAAGATCATCCCGCATGTCGACGGGACTCCGCGCATCTGCGAGCTCGTCCGCTACTTCATGGAGGACATCACCCTCAAGGGCGCGTGGGAAGGGCCGGCGGGCCTCGAGCTGTTCCAACATGCCCTGGCACCTGTGGCGTCGCTGCCGGTGCGTGAGGTCATCGGCGGCGTCCATATCATGTGTGACATGACGCTCGGCCTGGGCACGGTCGTCCACGACTACCTCGCAGCAGGAGAGGCACCGCGATGAAGCTCAGGAACAAATCCGCCATCATCACCGGCGCCGCGAGCGGGATCGGCAAGGAGATCGCGCTGCTCTTCGCGCGCGAGGGTGCCAATGTCGCGATCGCCGACCTCAACAAGGACGCGGCGGAGGCCGTCGCCGCGGAGATCCGCGCACAGGGCGGGGACGCCATCGGCGTCGCGATGGATGTCTGCAGCGAGGACGCCGTCGCGGCAGGCGTCGCCGCGACCGTCGCCGCCTTCGGCGGCGTGGACGTGCTGGTCAGCAACGCCGGCATCCAGATCGTCCATCCGCTGGAGCAGTTCAGCTACGCGGATTGGCGGAAGATGCTGGCGATCCACCTGGACGGCGCCTTCCTCACGACCCGCGCCTGCCTGCCGCATATGTACGGATCGGGTCGCGGCGGGAGCGTGATCTACATGGGCTCGGTGCACTCGAAGGAGGCGTCCAAGCTGAAGGCCCCCTATGTGACGGCGAAGCACGGCCTGCTCGGGCTGGCGAAGGTCGTGGCGAAGGAAGGCGGGCCGCACGGGGTGCATGCCAATGTGATCTGCCCCGGCTTCGTGCGCACGCCGCTGCTCGACAGGCAGATCCCCGAGCAGGCGAAGGCGCTCGGGATCACCGAGGCGGAGGTGGTCCGGAACGTGATGCTGAAGGACACGGTCGACGGCGAGTTCACGACGGTCGAGGATGTCGCGCAAGCGACGCTATTCTTCGCGGCTTTCCCAACCAATGCGCTCACCGGCCAGTCGCTGGTGGTCAGCCACGGCTGGTTCATGGAGTGAGGACTGCGGCGGAGGTCCGAGGCAAATGCCGCTGGCCCGAGGCTGTGTGCTTTTCGCGGTCGCCGTGCTGGCGGGCCTGCCGGTCGCGCCAGTGGCCGCCCAGCAGGTGGGTGCACAGCAGACGGCGCCGGGGGGCGCTCCGGACCGCGGCTCGTTGCGTGACAGTCCGAACCTCACGGGGGACTGGGGCGGCGCGCGCGACGAATTGGCCCGCCGGGGCATCTCCGTCAGGTCGTCGCTGACGCAGTTCTACCAGGGAGCCATCGCGGGCAACACCGGGCGCAGCTTCGAGTATGGCGGCAGGGGCGACATATTCCTCGACGTGGACGGCGCGCGGGCCGGGCTTTGGGACGGCTTCTCCATCCACGTGCTCGGCGAGTTCAACTATGGCCGGACGCCGGGAGTTGCGGGTGGGACGACCATCCCCAACAGCACCGCGATGTTCTTCCCGCACGCGAACGAGACCGGCGGAGACCTGACGAGCGTCTTCTTATCGCAGCGCTTCGGATCGAACGTCACGCTCATGGCCGGCAAGATGAGCATGTTCGACTTCTATGCGAGAGGACACCGCTTCAGCGGAGGCCGCGGCATCGAGGGTTTCTGGCACACCGCCTTCGTCGGCCCGCCCAGCGGTTTCGTGCCGGTCGCGGCCTTCGGCGCGATCGGCGTCCTAAAACTGGATCCGGTCAGCATCACGGCGATGCTGTACGATCCGAACGACGCGCTCAACCGCACGGGTTTCGAGGATCCGTTCAGCGACGGAGTGACATTCAGGGGCTCCGTCGACGTGTCGGGCACCCTGTCCGGTCTCCCGCGCACCGACAGCTTCATGGTCGCGATCAGCAGCGAGCCTGGTCCAGACTTCGCGAGTTCTTCGGGCCTCGCCGGCACCCTCACGCCGGAACAGCGGAGGGATCTGGTGCAGAGACTGACGACCAACGCCCTTTGGGGCGAGAGGACGCGGGTGCCCGGCCTGGAGGACAAGCGTGGGCGGTTCTGGTTCGGCTACTCCTTCGAGCAGACGCTCTGGCAGGATCCCGGTGATCCCGCGCGGGCGTGGGGTCTGTTCGGGCAGGTCGGACTATCGGATGGCAACCCCAGTTCCTATCGTTGGCAGGCGGTTGGCGGGGTGGGCGGCGCTAGTCCACTTCCGGGACGGCCGCACGACAGGTTCGGCGCCGGCGTCTTCTACTATGGCTACAGCGAGGATCTGAAGCGGCTTCTTGAACCGGTGGTGACGCTTCGCGACGAGTACGGGGCAGAGCTTTTCTACAACTACGCGATCACGCAATGGATGCGCATGACGGCTAACGCCCAGGTCATATCCCCCGCGATCACCACGCGCAGGGACGGGCCGCAGATCGGGAACGCGACAGCGGCGAGCAATCCGACCGTCGCGCTCCTAGGACTGCGGCTGCAGATCATCTTCTGAGTGACGTTTGTGCGACTTTCGTAAGTCAATTGCGGTTGACGCGGCGGACGCCAGCGAAAACACACCCTAGGCTGCTTTCCGACACATCTATGAATTTGGAATAGTCGCACAGCAGGCCAGCGACGTAGCTCGCCGCGCTCCGAGAGCCCCTGTGCCCCGATACGATAACAATATCGCCAGGCCGGCAATGTCGAACGGCATCAGCAATCTGAACCTCAGGCGCAGCACCGCCCGGGCTGTAATCCATGGGAACGACGCACAGGACACCCTCGCTGTCTTGGGCTCCCGCGGTTGTACCGCAGCAGCAGATTGCGACTGCCGTCGCTGCTGCCCACAGATGCACCTTCATGCGGACCTCCCTCAGCTGAAAAGGCAGCGGAACGGCGCGCGGCCGTACCAACAAAACACGTAGGCCAACTGTACCGGCTATCGGACCAGTAGCGCTTTCAACGGTATCGCAAATCCTCCGGAACGGGCTTTGTGCTTTTGCACCTTGCACTGGCGCCGCGATCAATTGGACGACATGCGCCCCTGGCGCTTTTCAGGCGGAGCGAGGAGGCGCTTGTCGGTACTGCAATGGAGAGACCGGTGACGGAGGCGCTGGTCGCCCTAATCGATGCGATCTTTGTGTTCCCGGGGAACCTGCACGGAGCGATTTCGGTCAGGCTGCGGCGTGATCTGGCGGCATTCCTGCATGCGGGCGCGGCGAAGCAGTTACCGACGATCTGCTCTCCTAGAAGCGATCTGCCGGTCATGTAGCTGGCGGCCACGAGGAGGAAAGCATACCTGGCCGAGGAAGAGTTCGTCGCCTTCCTGACGCAGCGCGACGCAAAGCTCGCCACGCCGAAGCTCCTGCTGCCCTCGATCCAGGTGAACGTCCGCGCCGGCCGCGGCTCATCCCGCACGGCCGAAGCGGGCGCTGTCGCGGAGCGCACTCAGCTGGAACAGCCTGACGGTCTTGCCCGGTGCGACGCCCTCGGCGACCACAGCGCTGGCTACGGCGCCGCAGACGACCTCGCCCCGCCGCTCTCATGCGCGGCGAGCACTGCCCAGCTCCCACCGTGCGGGAACAGCCAGCTGACCGGCACCAGGAGCGCGAGCAGTATGCAACCTGCAACCCAGACGTCAGCGCCCAGCCGCAATCACGCGCGGCGCCGAGGAGCCCGTGGGCTTCATCGCCTTGCGGGAAAGCTCCATGTCAGCTGGCGCGTCCGACCGCGAAGACCGCCGCCTTGACGCGTAGGACGCCAACGCCACGGGTTGTCCTGCACTTTGCCTGAGCCGTGTTCGGCAAGGGTGGGTCCAGGGAGCCTGGAGCCGCCTGTACCGAACAGCGGTCGCCCAGCAGCATCGTATGCTAAAGCCTTGAGGTAGGGACGCGACGCCGGGTTCGTATCGGGGACAGGCAGCCACCGACAGTCGCGGATTGCGTGCCGCGCCTGAATTGGGATGTTTTCTGAGCCCGATAGCTGGATTTTCTGATCGCATAATCGCATCAGAGAAAGGCCGTTCTGACCGCTAGACGCCGTTACCGACTATGCTGAGGTTACGCAGCAATGAGCCCAAGAGATTAGATTTATATCGTAACATACTGCTCTTGTCCGTCTTCGGCCGCAGCAGCAATTGGGTGCGCGCTGGCGACCAGGAGCCGGCCGGATTGTTCCTCAGCAGACTGTTAGAGCCCGCTTCATAATGCGGACGGAACAGCCGAGAAGAGCGGGAAGCGGACATTTCCGACCATCCTCGGGCGTCCTTGCCACTGCCGACGGTAACCTTTAAACGCCTTTCAATGGTTACGCCTGTTTCCCCGCCGCTCGCCCCCGTCGGCCGCTGGCGCTCCGAGAACTTTGTCGCCGACGACCCCGCGCTGGAGCTGGCCAACACCATCTCGCACCGCCGCGATTCCGCGCTCGCCGAGGACCGGGTCGCCGACCCGGGCGACCTTGCCGACTGGGCGCGCTCGCTGTGCCTCGACGCGGGGACCGCACCCATCGTCCAAGCCGACGTTCCCCTCGTCCGCGCCGTGCGCGAAGCGACCCACGACGCTTTCGCCGCCCTCGCGGCGGGCGGGGAGCCTCCGCCCCTATCCATCGCCGCGCTCCTCCGCGCCGCCGCCGAGGGCTTCGAGGGCCGGGGCATGCCGCGCCTGCACGCCGCCCTCGCCTGGCGCGCCGTCCGCGCGCTGGCGACGCTGCCGCCGGGCCGCATCGGGGCCTGCCCGGCCTGCGGGTGGCTTTTCCTCGACACGTCCAAGGCGGGGCGGCGGCGCTGGTGCGCCATGGCCACCTGCGGCACGGCGGCCAAGGTGCGCGCCTTCCGAGCCCGCGCGATGTCGGCCGCTTCTGGCGCCGCGCGGTGAGCAGCGCGGGGCTGCTGGCCGCGCTCACGGCCATCGCAATCTATGCCGGGATGTTCGCCGCTGGGCGGCACGGGGCGGCGCACGGCCTGGACGGCTTCGACCAGACCGCGATCCGCTTCGGCGTCTCCGCCTTGCTGCTGCTGCCCTTCGCATGGGCGGGCGCCACGCCCGCGTTCCGTCGGCTGGGCGCCGGGCGGCTGCTCGCGCTCTTCGTCCTGGGCGGAGCGCCCTACAGCTGCGTCTTCCTTGGCGCGCTCGTCTTCGCGCCCGTGGCCTACGGCGCGGCCCTGGTGCCCGGCCTCCAGCCACTCGCCGTCATCGCCCTCTCGGCGGTGCTGCTTGCCCAACGGCCCGCCCTCCCGAACCTGATTGGCACGCTCGTCTGCCTGGGCGGGCTGCTGCTCGTACTGGTGGACCAGCAGCGGTCGGTGGCGGCCGGCTCGGGCGTCCTGCTCGGCGTCGGGCTGTTCGTCCTGTCAGCAGCGCTGTGGGGCGGGTACGCGGTGGCGCTGAAGGCGTGGAAGGTCGAGCCTCGCGAGGTGCTGGCCACCACGGCGCCGCTCTCCGCGCTGCTCTACCTGCCGTCCTACATGCTGTGGCGGGGCGTCGAGCCTATCCTCGCCGCGCCGGCCACCGCCCTAATGGTGCAGGTCGTGTACCAGGGCGCATTGGTGGGCGTGGCAGCGCTCGTTCTCTACGCCTGGGCCGTGAAGGCTGCCGGTAGCACGCCGGTCGCCGCGCTCGCGCCGGCGATGCCCATCATGGCGGCGCTCATCGGCCTCGCCGTCCTCGGAGAGGCGCCGAGCACGTTGCAATGGGCGGGTCTGGCCGTGGTCACCGCGGGCCTGCTCGCGGGGGGGTCTGGCCGGCACTGCGGCGGGCGCGCCCGGCCTGACCAGCGGGTTCGGACGAGTAGTTTGGCGTGGCTCAAAGATCCGCTTTGGGTCGGAGGCAGCTGTTCCGTCGCCATTCTGAAGCAGGCTTTTAGACCCGCGGCAATGACAGACCGAGTCTGATCGGGGCAGGCACGGCTGCTTGCGACCCAAACCAGACGTTCGCCCACCGCGCGCACACATCATGAGAGGAGCTAGCAGGCTCCTGGCCCAGACTATGATGGCCTTGAGCACTGGAGCGCGGCCGCCGCCGCCATCGACTTCCAGAAGGCCTCGACGGCCTTCGACTGTCGGTGCTTCGGACGGAACAGGCGGATTTCCACATTGATTGAGTGGCGCCCATCTCCGGCATCCAAAAGACGACCGGCTGCGATGTCCTCCTCGGCCATGGTCCGCGGCAGCCAAGCGAGGCCGTGGCCCTGTCGGGCCATGGTCTGAAGCGTCGCGGCCAGCGGCGCGGTGAACACGGCGTCGAGCGACAGCGCCTCACCACCAGATTTACGTGCCGCCTCGACGACGCGTCCCAGCCCTGACGCCGCGCTGTAGGCCAGCACGCGACATGGCGCCTCGGGCCTTCCTGGCAGCGTCCAGCGTGGGGCGCCAACCGCGTCCGGCGCCGACAGCGGCACCAGCAGGTCGGCGCCGACAACAATACTGGCGAATACCTCCGTAGGCAGACTGGCCGGGGCCTCGCCGCCGGTATGGCACAGCAGGAAATCCGCATCGCCGGCCAGCAGGATCCGCTCGCAGGCCGCCATGGTGTCGGAGACGAGGCTGAGAGTGCCCATCGTCTCCAGCGGCGCGAAGGACCGGATCCAGGCGGGGAAGAAGGTGAAGGACAGGGCGTGGGTCGCGGCGATGGTCAGCGCCGCACCCTCCCGCCCCGCCGCCTTCAGCGCCGCCCGGCGCATGTGATGCAGGTCGCTCACCAGGCCTGCCGCGCGTTCGAGCAGGTGTTCGCCCGCGGCGTTCAGCAGCACGCCCCCGGGCGCGCGGACCACCAGCGGCGTGCCGACCCAGTCCTCCAGCGCACGGATCCGCCGACTGAAGGCGGGCTGGGTGACGTGCCGTGCCTCGGCCGCGCGGGAGAAGTTCCGGTGCTCCGCCAGGGCGAGGAAGTCCTCGAGCCAGTTTAGCTCCATGGCCGATGCCGAATGTGCATAGCGAGAGGCAACCTTGGCATTGGAGTTCGAACCTGGATCCAATCTATTCCAGGGCGCTGCCGTAGGAAAGCGGCACCACCGCCAGCCTGAGGAGTATGCCGAATGCGCATCGTCAAGATCCGCGAGGTGACCAAGCCCATCGCCTCTCCCATCCGCAACGCCTACATCGACTTCAGCAAGATGACGGCGAGCCTGGTGGCGGTGGTCACCGACGTCATCCGCGATGGGAAGCCCGTTATCGGCTATGGCTTCAACTCCAACGGCCGCTATGGCCAGGGCGGGCTGATCCGCGAGCGGTTCCGGGACCGGATCCTGCAGGCCGACCCGAAGAACCTGCTCGACGTTTCCCGCGACAACATCGACCCCGCCAAGGTCTGGGCGGCGGCGATGCAGAACGAGAAGCCCGGCGGCCATGGCGAACGCTCGGTCGCCGTCGGCACGATCGACATGGCGGTCTGGGACGCGGTTGCGAAGATCGAAGGCAAGCCGCTGTTCCGCTTGCTCGCGGAACGCCACGGGCGCGAGGCGAACCCCCGGGTCTTCGTCTATGCGGCGGGCGGCTACTACTACCCCGGCAAGGACAATTCCGCGTTGCGCGCCGAGATGCGCGGCTACCTCGACCGCGGCTACAACGTCGTGAAGATGAAGATCGGTGGCGCGTCCATCACGGAGGACCGCGCGCGCATCGAGGCGGTGCTGGCGGAGATCGGCAGCCAAGCTCAACTTGCCGTGGACGCCAATGGTCGCTTCGACCTCGAGACCGGCATCGCCTACGCCAAGATGCTGCGGGACTACCCGCTGTTCTGGTACGAGGAGGTGGGTGACCCCCTGGACTACGCGCTCCAGGCCGCGCTGTCGGAATTCTACCCGGGCCCGATGGCGACGGGCGAGAACCTCTTTTCCCACCAGGATGCGCGCAACCTGCTGCGCTATGGCGGCATGCGGCCGGATCGCGACTGGCTGCAGTTCGACTGCGCGCTGTCCTATGGTCTGGTCGAGTATCTGCGGACGCTCGAGGTGCTGCGCCAGTTCGGCTGGTCGCCGTCGCGCTGCATCCCGCATGGCGGGCACCAGATGTCGCTGATGATCGCGGCAGGCCTCGGCCTCGGCGGCAATGAGAGCTACCCCGACCTGTTCCAGCCCTATGGCGGCTTTCCCGATGGCGTGCGCGTCGAGAACGGGCATGTCGTCATGCCCGAACTGCCGGGCATCGGCTTCGAGGGGAAGTCGGACCTGATCAAGGTGATGCACGACCTCGCGGCCTGAACACAACGAGGAAGGATCAAGCTGTTCGGCGCTGCCTGCTGGGTGCCACCCCACGGACGGCCGCTTTCCGCCCAAAGTGGTCAGCTGATGGCGGAGATCGGCGTGGACCCCGGCGCGTTGGCGGCCGAGGCGGAGCGCCTGCGCGGCGACGGGGCGACGGTCTTCTTCGTCGCCACCGATGGCCGCCCCGCCGGCCTCGTCGCGGTGGCCGACCCGGTGAAGGACACGACGCCGGCGACGATGGCAGAGCTCACGGCGGAAGGTATCCGCGTCGTGATGCTGACCGGCGACAACAGGACCACGGCGACAGCGGTCGTCCGCCGCCTCGGCATCGCCGAGATCGAGGCCGAGGTCCTGCCCGAGGACAAGCGGCGGATCGTCGAGCGCCTGAAGACAGAGGGGCGCCGCGTGGTGACGTGCTCCCCTGAATGTATCCACTCAGACGGAGAGTCCTCTGGTTTGATGGCTGATGGTTGAGGTGATGGCAACGGGGTTGGGGGCATGCCCCCAACCCCGTTGGCCGGCGATCTCGGCGGGG
>JBJOMW010000005.1:0-174478 GCA_046052145.1 Pseudomonadota bacterium | reverse complement strand
CCCCGCCGAGATCGCCGGCCAACGGGGTTGGGGGCATGCCCCCAACCCCGTTGCCATCACCTCAACCATCAGCCATCAAACCAGAGGACTCTCCGTCTGAGTGGATACATTCAGGGGAGCACGTCATTACAGGAAAGCTCACCCTGACGGATATTCGTCGCTTCATTTTTGATCGGCTCAACACCGGCGGCACCAAACTTAACCCACAAGAAATACGAAACGCCCTCAATCCAGGAGTTCTGAATAAAGTCATTATTGACCTCACCCGAAATCCATTATTTACAAAAATATTTGATATACCAAAATATTCCGAATCAGATCCAAGCGAATATTACGAGCATCCCGAGAGACAAAAGAATTCTCTTTATTCAACTATGGGCGACTGTCAACTAGTTCTGAGATATTTTGCACTCATAGATCCTAGAAATATCCGCGGATCAATGAAATCTATGCTTGATCGCGCCATGGAGATGGATATCAACGCAGAGCGGGGAGAGGAACTAAAAACTGAATACCTAGAACGGCTTTCTTTTCTCGATCGCATATTTGAGGGTCTCCCCTTCCGACTGCCGGCAGACCACAAGGGTAGGATTAGGATTTCGGCGGCAATTTACGACGCATCGATGATCGCAGCTAACAAACTTTGGGAGCATCATCAGGCCATCGCTAGAGATGCCGAGGGCGTACGCTATCGGATGAACGCAGCCCTCACCGATACCGAAAGACTCAATTTGCTGACTGGCGCTGGCAACACAGCAAACGCAGTCAGGGACCGCATCGCGCTCATGCGAGCATTGCTCCGGCCGGAGTGATCCACCCATGCCAACAAGCGAATTTCAAATTATCAATGAAGACTTCGAAATCGAACTTGCCGCAATTATAGAACTGGTGAAAAATTTTGCTGGCAAGGGCCAGAGTCCCAAAATCAGCATCGCTGCCGCCAATTCGTCCACACTCTTATTGGCAGCAACTTTCGAGGAATTTGTGCGTGATATGGCGCGCACGTATGCACGCGCCGTAGTCACGAATGCAACATCCCTCGACAAACTACCAAAAAATTTAGCCTCAACCGCGTGGAAGCGCTCACTGGAGAGCTTGGCGCGCGTTAAATTTGACATCGAACAGGCAGCGCGTGAAAAATTAACGATTGACGCTCAAGCACGATTTGCAGTCGTATTCGAATTCATTAAGGGTGATTTGAGTAAAGATATTTATAATGACCTCATTCATAATGAGAATAACATGCGGCCCGCCCAGATAAATTCACTATTCAAAATTTCTGGACTTCAAGATATATGCAAATCAATATCTGATAAGGAGGATATATTATCTTTCTTTGGCGAGATAGAATCGGGCAAAGCGCATGGTAAAATGCTAAATGGTATCAATGATTTTTTTGAACGCCGAAACGGCATAGCACATGCGCTAAATATTCGTCAGTCGAGCGGGCCCGATAAAATCATCACAGATCTCGAAATGCTGCGGGCCTTTGGCGTAGCCTTGTATAAAACACTTGATGCCCTCGCACCCAGCCCCGCGACAGCAATAGCCGCTGGAACTGCCCCGGTGCAGCCGGCCGATCCTACGCAGGCTGCTTTACAGGGATAAGGTCAGAAGTTGGTGACGTGAGTTGGTGACGTGTATGCACTGCCTCGGCGAGCAGGCCGTTTGGTAACTCGCCTTCGCAATTCGGGATCGCCGATCAGCGTTGTGCTACGCGCGGATATCAGTTTCCTGCCCATCGTTACCGCCCCACCCCTCACCCCACCCTTCGCCCCCTCCCCCACCCCGCCCGCTGGCTCGCCCGCCGCGGCGCCGGGGGGCGCTCCACCGGCGCGGCCCGTGGCTCTCGGGAAACGCCCCGCGGCGGGTCCAGGCCGCGCAGCACGCGGCGGGGGATGTAGGGCAGGCGGCTCAAGCCCAGCGCACGCGGCGGCACGGCGCGGGGGCCGGGTGGGCCGAAGCCGGGCAGCGCCTCCGGCGCGCAATACAGCGCGGCCACCAGCCCCAGGTCGCGCGCCAGATACAGCGTCGAAGGGCGCAGCTGGCGGCTGGCGCGGCGCACCGCGCGCAGCACGCGCCATTCCAGCGGCGCCAGCCCGGCATCCGCGAAAGGATGGCGGGAGACGCCGATCAACAGCCGGTCCAGCACGCCGGTCCGCCCGGCATCCATCAGCGTGCTATGCGCGGTGCGATAATGGCCGAGCGCCCGCGGCAGCGCGGCCCAGGGCAGGTCGGAACAGGCGATCCAGAAGATGCCGTCCCAGCTCCGCCGCGGGTCACGCGGCGGGCGGCCGCGGCGGTGCGTCACATAGGGCGCCAGCGCCTCCCATTCCGCATCGGTCATCGGGGCCCAGGACGGCGGCATATCCGGCGGCGCGGTTGGGGGGTCGGGCGTCATGCCGACAGACTAGGAATTTTATCCCTATCCCTGCAAGCGCGGCGGCGCCCGCAGCGCCGCCCTGGCGCTGACGGCAGGGCGGATCGCCATCGGCGTGGATGGGCGGACGGTGCGGGTGATTCAGGCGGGGTCGCCGGGCGGGCGGGCGATATCCCCCCCGCCCGGCAATCCGGCGATCAGGCGGCGGCCCGCGCCGTGCCGCCCTGCTTCTCCACGAACGCCGCGAGGCGCGCGGCGGCTTTCGGATCAAGCTGGGTGAAGGCGAAGCCCGCCTCGGCGCCATCCTGTTCCACCAGCTTGGCGCCAAGGCGCAGTCCCTGGAGCGGCCCGGTCAGGTGCAGTTCGACAAAGCCGCCCGCGGGCAGCCGCAGATCGGGCGCCGCGATGCGGCACCCGCCCGTGGAGAGGTCGGCCAGCGTCGCGTCGCGGCCCTGGCTGTCGAGACCCGCCCCGTGAATCCGCACCGGCAGCGCCAGCTGCACGCGCGGCGATCGGCGCCGGTCGGCCTCGGGCGCCGCTTCCCGGACGATCCGGATCAGGGCACCGCGCATCTGCTGGACCGCGTGCTGCGCATCAAGGGCGCTGCGGCTCACCTCCGCCGCACGCTCACCCGAAAGATCGGTCTCGCCAGACACCAGGGCGATGCGCCCGGCGACGGCATCGGTTGCCGCGGAGGTCTGCGTGATGGCGCGCGCAATCTCCTGCGTCGCGCTCGATTGCTGCTCGATGGCGACCGCGATCGCCGAGGCCGCGCCTTCGACCTCGCTCACCAGATCGGCGATGTCCTTCACGGCGCTGACGGCGCGTTCGGTGGCGGCCGAGACCTCCTGCAGCTGCTGGGTGATGTCTTCCGTCGCCCGCGCCGTCTGGCCGGCGAGCGACTTCACCTCGCTGGCGACGACGGCGAAGCCTTTGCCCGCGTCGCCGGCCCGCGCCGCCTCGATCGTCGCGTTCAGTGCGAGGAGGTTGGTCTGGCCGGCAATGTCGGCGATCAGCCGCGCGACGCTGCCGATCTTCTCGACCTCTGCCGAGAGCGCGGCGATGGTGTCGCGTCCCTGCAAGCCACGCTCCACGGCGCGGCGCGTGGAGGCGCTGGTGCCCTCCACCTGGCGCGAGATCTCCCGGATGGAGGCGCCGAGTTCCTCTGCCGCCGAGGCGACGGAGGAGATGTTCTGGCGAGCCTCCCCGGCGGCGCCGGAGACTTCCGCGCTGCTGGCCGCGATGGCGGCCGCCGACCGGGCGAGTGCGCCGGCGCTGGCCGTCATGCTGTTCATGGTGGAGACGACCGCGCCGACCGCGTCGCGTGTCTCGGCTTCCACCCGTTCGGCCATCGCCCGCAAGGCGGCGGCGCGCTCCATCTCACTCGCCCGCTTGGCCTCGGCCTGTGCGGCACGGAGTCGCTCGGCCTCGAGAAGATTTTCCTGGAAGACCACGACCGAGCGGGCGAGGTCGCCGACCTCATCCCGGCGCTCCCGCAACGGGACCTCAGCCTGCAGATTGCCACCTGCGAGGGCCATCGTCGTCCGCGTCAGCGTGGCGAGCGGTCGCGTGACCCGCATGCGCACCGCAAACGCGCCGCCCGCCAGCAGCACCACGGCGAAGCCGGTGAGAACCAGAAGGATCAGCGCCGTGCGATCGGCCGCGGCGCTGGCGGCGGTGACCTGGCGGTCCGCCATGGCGATCTGCGCGTCGAGCAGGCCGCCAATGGCCTCTGTCAGCGGGTCGATCGCGGCATAGAGACGCACCTGGATGAGGCGCTCCAGCTCCGCGGCATCCTTCGTCGTCACGACGCGGACCAGATCGCGGAACAATTCGTCGGCCGGCCGGCGGCGAAGCTCGGCCTGCCGCATCTGGGCGACCGCGGCCTCGTCCAGCGGCACGCGCAGCAGGTTCGACCAGGAGCGGTTGATGGTCGCCTCCGCCGTGCGCAGCGCCTGGGCGCCTTCCTCCCAGCTGAACTCGCCGCTCCGCACCTTGTGGGAGGCATCCACGATGCTGACCGCATAGGCATCGGAGATGGCCTTCAGCTCCGCCATGGGCAGGACCACGCCGCCCTTCATGCGCTCCAGCACGACCGCCTGCTGGCGGAGCTGGTTGATCCCCCAGACGGCGCTGGCCGTCGTCAGCACCCCGATGCTGGACAGCAGCAGGATCAACAGCGTGGCAACCCGCAAATGCATGATCCGAAGCCCTTTTCCCCGTGGCAGCCCAGTTGGTCTCGGCCGCATCGTTGCCGATCAGGATTAAGCGAGGGTGAGCATGGCCGAGGCAGGCCGCCGCGCCGGCTTCGCGCGAACGGCCAAGGGCAATGCCGCGGGAGGGAGCCTGGCCAGGCGCTATTTGCGAATGCTTCGCAATTGCGCTACATCGCCCCCAACGCGACACGGACGCGAGTCTCGGGCACCCTGCCCGCCGAATCGCCGCCCGCTGACGGAGAGATGCCATGACCACCTCTCGCCGCATGCTCCTCGCTGGCGCCGGCGCCGCGCTTTTCGCGCCCGCCCTGGTGCGGGCGCAGGACCGCACGCTCGCGATCTATTCCTCGCGCCACTACGACACCGACCGCGAGCTTTATGACGGCTTCACGCGGCAGACCGGCGTGCGCATCCGCCTGATCGAGGCGAATGTGGACCAGTTGCTGGAGCGCATCCGCGCGGAGGGCGCGAACTCGCCCGCCGATGTGCTGGTCACCGTGGATGCCGGGCGACTTGCGCGCGCGAAGGACGCCAATGTGCTGGCGCAGCTTCGCTCCAGCGTGCTCGCCAGCCGCATCCCCGCGCATCTGCGCGACCCGCAGGGGTTCTGGTTCGGCTTCTCCTCCCGCGCGCGGGTCGTGATGTACGACCGCAACCTTGGCCTGCCTGGGGGCCTCGCGCGCTACGAGGATTTGGCGAAGCCGGAGTTCCGCGGGATGGTCTCCACCCGCTCCTCCTCCAATATCTATTCGATCGGCTGGACAGCGAGCGTGCTGGCTGCCAACGGGCCGGAGGCGACGGAGGCCTGGGCGCGCGGCATCGCGGCCAACCTCTCCCGCCCGCCGCAGGGCGGGGACAGCGACCAGATCAGGGCGGTCGCGGCCGGCCAGGGGCGGCTTGCGATTTCCAACACCTATTACCTCGGCCTGCTGCACCGCTCGGCGCGCGCCGAGGAGCGCGAGATCGCGGCGCGCATGGCGGTGCTGTTCCCGAACCAGGGCGACCGTGGGGCGCATGTGAACATCTCCGGCGCCGGCGTGGTGCGGACCGCGCCGAACCGGGAGGCCGCGCAGGCCTTCCTGGAATACCTCTCCTCGCCGGCAGCGCAGTCCATCTTCGCCGATGGCAACATGGAATACCCGGTGGTGGCCGACGCGCAGCCCCACGCCTTCCTGCGCGGCCTCGGCGCCTTCAAGCAGGACCCGCTGAACGCGGCGCGCCTGGCCGAGCTCAGCCCGGAAGCGCTGCGCATCATGCAGCGCGCGAACTGGCGCTGACGAAGGCGCGTGGGGCGCTGTTCAGCGCCCGGCGACTTCGACCGTCGCCGTCAGCCCGAGTGCGGCGGCAACCGTATCGAGCCGCCGCTGCACGCTCTCACCCGCGAAGACGCCGCTGCCCTCGACCAGGCGCAGGCGCAATTCGGCACCGACGCGCCGCAGCGCCGTGCCGGCCAGCAGCACCGGCGTGCCGCCCGAGAGCGTGAAGGCCAGACGCAGCGCAGCCCCGAGCGCCTCCGCACGGCGCAGCGCCGCGGCATCCAGCAGCGGCCGCGCGGCGGCCAGGAAGGGCGCATCCGCATCCGCCTCGTAGCGGAGCGCCGCGACCAGCGCGAGGAAAGCGCGCTGGTGGTGGTCCACACCGACACCGGGCTGGCGCAGCACGCGGTAGAAGGCCTGCTCTGCGCGATAATCGGGATGGTCATGGCTGCCGATATCGGCGATCCAGCAGGCGGCCTCCCGCAGCAGCGCGGCCTCGGGCGATTCACCGTCGAAGAGCGGCGCGGTCCAGGCGGCGAGCGCGGGGGCGAGTTCGGGATCGCGACCATAGCGCGCGGCCAGCTCATGCCCGGCGGCGCGCAAGGGATCCTCCTCCCGCACCTCGCGCGGGAGCAGGCGGGCGTACCAGCCCTCGCGCAAGCCGTTGGCGCTGAACACGACACGCCGCGCCCCCGTCATGCGCAGCAGCCTGCGCAGCACCACGGCGGCGAAGGGCATGTCCTGCAGGCGCTTGGCGGGCGCGCCGGGCATCTTCTCCAGCAGCTTGCGGTCGGCCTTGGCGACGACACCCGCCAGGTCGCGCGCTTCCTCCCTTGGCAGCACATAGTGGTGGACGATGGACAGCGGATAGCTGGTCTGGGCGATGTGCATGCGCGCCAGCGCACGCCAGGCGCCGCCCACCAGGAACAGGTCGCGCCCCTCGCCGCGCTTCAGCCAAGGCACGTCGGCAAGGTCGCCTTCCACGATCGCGCGCGCCTTCGCAGCCTCACCGCCGGCGCGGTCCGCAAGGCGCAGCGCGCCGAGCGGCAGCGACGCCGCCTGCCCCATCCGCCCATGGTTGAGTTCCACCAGCTCGAGCGAGCCGCCGCCCATATCCCCCAGCACGCCATCCGCGCCCGGGAAGCCGAGCAGCACGCCATCGGCCGAGAGTGCCCCCTCCTCCCGCCCCGACAGCACATGGACGGGGATATCGGGCAGGCGGGCATTGATGGCGGCGATGAAGTCCCGCCCATTCCCGGCATCGCGCGTCGCCGCGGTCGCCAGAATCTCGATCGGGTCGGCGCCCATCGCATTGGCCACCGCCGCATAGCGGCCGAGCACGGTCAGCGCCGGCTCGATCGCCGCCTCGTTCAACCGCCCCGTCTGCTGCAGCCCGCGCCCAAGGCCGAGCACCGCCTTCTCGTTGAAGATCGGCAGCGGGTTGCGCGACAGCCCCTCGAAGACAACGAGGCGGACGGAGTTGGAGCCGAGGTCCACGACGCCGAAGCGGCGTGGCCGGTCCGCCCGCCGCGTCGTCGCACGCGGCGGGGTGAGCGAGAAATCAGCCAATGCCCTCAGTCCTGCGTCACGCGGTCCGCCCGGCGCCGCGGCGGCGCGCCGGAGGAGACGCGCGCGCGCGCCACGCGCGGCTGCAGCGCACTGCCGCGGCCTGACAGCGACGGATTGGTCATGAAGTACTCATGCGCCGAAACCGGCTTCTCGCCGGGCTCCAGCCGGCGATAGACGGCGTCGGGGCCGAGTTCCCAGCTCTGCATCGTGTCCTGCAGGTTCACCATCATCACCTGGTCGAGGATCTGCGCGTGCACGGTCGGGTTCTCGATCGGCACCATCGTCTCCACGCGCCAGTCCATGTTCCGCGCCATCAGATCGGCGGAGGAGATGAACACCCGCGCCCGGCGGGATGGCAAGCGGTGGCCATTGCCGAAGACATAGACGCGGCTGTGCTCCAGGAAGCGGCCGACGATGGACTTCACATGGATGTTCTCCGACAGGCCCGGCACGCCGGGGCGGAGGCAGCAGATGCCGCGCACCACGCATTCCACACGCACGCCTGCCTGGCTCGCGCGGTAGAGCGCGTCGATCAGCTGCTCATCCACCAGGCTGTTCATCTTGAGCCAGATGCCGGCAGGCTTGCCATCCCGGGCGAAGCCGATCTCGCGCTCGATCAGGCCGAGCAGCGCGGGGCGGATGGTGAGCGGCGCGAAGGCCAGCGCCTCCATCGTCTCGGGCCGCGCATAGCCGGTCATGTAGTTAAAGAGCTTCTGCGCGTCGCGCGTGAGTGCGGGATCGGCGGTGAAGAAGCTGAGGTCGGTGTAGATGCGCGCGGTGACGGGGTGGTAGTTGCCAGTGCCGAAATGCGCGTAAGAGCGCAAGCCGTCGCGCTCGCGCCGCACCACCAGCGAGACCTTGGCGTGGGTCTTGAGTTCCACGAAGCCGAAGACGACCTGCACGCCGGCCGCCTCCAGCTCCCGCGCCAGCGCGATGTTCCGCTCCTCATCGAAGCGGGCCTTGATCTCGACGATGCCGGTGACGGATTTGCCCGACTCCGCCGCCTCGATCAGCGCCTTGACGATCGGGCTGTCGCGCGTGGTGCGATAGAGCGTCTGCTTGATCGCGACCACATTCGGATCGCGCGCGGCCTGGCGCAGGAACTGCACCACCACGTCGAAGCTCTCATAGGGGTGGTGGACAACGATGTCCTTCGCCGCGATGGCGGCGAAGCAATCGCCGCCGAAATCCAGGATGCGTTCCGGGAAACGCGGCGTGTAGGGCGTGAAGAGCAGGTCGGGACGGTCATCCACGATCATCTGCGTCAGGTCCGACACACCGAGCAGACCATCCACCTTGAAGACGCCCTGCAGATCGGCGTCCAGCTCGCCCGCGACCAGCTCCAGCATGTCCTGCGGCATGCGCGCATCCACACTGAGGCGGATGGCACGGCCGCGACGACGGCGCTTCAGCGCCGTCTCATAGCTGCGCACCAGGTCTTCCGCCTCTTCCTCGAACTCCACATCGGTGTCGCGGATCAGGCGGAACAGGCCGGTCTCGGCGGGAACGAAGCCGGGGAAGAGACGGTCGAGGAACAGGCCGATCAGGTCTTCCAGCATCACGAAGCGGATGGCCGGATGCTTCGCCTGCACGTCCCGGGGGTCGTCCCGGCAGGCATCCTCGGGCGGCAGGCGGATGAAGCGCTCGACCTGCGGCGGCAGCGGCAGCAGCGCGCGCATCGTGCCGCCATCCTCCTCGCGCACCAGCTTCAGCACCATGCAGAGCGCGAGGTTGACGATGAAGGGGAAGGGATGCGCGGGATCGACCGCCAGCGGCGTCAGCACCGGAAAGATGCGGTCGGCGAAATAGCCTTCGAGCCAGGTCCGGTCGGCGAGCGTCAGTGCCTCCGGCCGGCAGACGGTGACGCCGGCGTCTTCGAGCAACGCGCGCAATTCGCGCCAGGCGGCCTGCTGGCCTTCGATCAGCCCCTGCGCCTCGGTGTGGATCGCCGCCAGCGCACGGGCGGGCGTCAGCCCGTCGGAGGACAGCTTGGCGACGCCCGCCCGGTCCTGCCCGACCAGCCCCGCGACGCGCACGGAATAGAATTCATCGAGGTTGGAAGCGGAGATCGCGACGAAGCGCAGGCGTTCCAGCAGCGGGTGGCGGGGGTTCGCCGCCTCCTCCAGCACGCGGGTGTTGAAGGCCAGCCAGGAGAGCTCGCGGTTGATGAAGCGCGCGGGATCCTCGGCGCCGATGCAGGGGGCGGGCTCGGTCGGCAGCGTGTCCATACGCGGCAGACTAGCCCAAGGCGCCCGGGGGCGGCGAGGTGGCGGAGGCCCCTGCAACGGAATGGTCATCATCGGCCAGCAGCCCGGCCAGCGTCTCCCGCGCGAAGGGGCGGGTGATGGCCGCGCCCGCCGCCAGCGCCGCGGCATCGAGCCGCGCGACGGCCGCCGCGACCACCGCGGCCTCCCGCGGCAGGCGGGCCAGCAGCCAGGCGCGCACCTCGGGCGCCACGCGGAGCTGCCGATCGGCCAGGTGCTTGGCCAGCAGCGCTTCCAGCAACCCGTCCGACGGCGCGCCGATCCCGACGGCGAAGGTCGCGCGCAGGCGGGAGGCGAGGTCGGGCAGCCCGACAGGCCAGCGGGCCGGCGCCACGCGGGCCGCCAGCAGAAGCGGCGCGCCGGTTTCGGCAGCGCGGTTGATCAGGTGGAACAGCGCGACCTCGGGCGCGGCCTCGGCGTCATCGAGCGCCGTGCCCTCGGCGGGGGCGAGCGCCAAAGCGGGCGTCAGCGCGCGCCCATCCAGCAGCCGCCAGCCGCCCGCCGTCGCGGCGGCGCGCAGCATGTGCGACTTGCCGACGCCGGGCGGGCCGAACAGCGCAAGGCGATGCGCCGGCCAGTCGAAGGGCCGGTCGAGCCAGGCCAGCGCCTCGGCGTTCGAAGCGTCCTCTGCCAGATCGGCCCGCGCGGCGGAGTGCGCGATGGGCAGCGGCAGGGGAAGCTGGCGCGGTGCGGCGGGATCACCCGTCATTCAGGATCCCGTCCGCGGCGGATCCAGGTAGAGCGGGCTTTCCAGGTAGCGGCGCAGCCAGTAGCGCGCGATCACGCCGACCGCCGCGGCCATCGGCACGGCCAGCAGCACGCCCAGGAAGCCGAAGGCCACGCCGCCGGCAAACAGCGCGAAGATCACCCACACCGCATGCAGCTCCACCCGGTTGCCGAGCAGGCGCGGGTAGATGATGTAGCCCTCCACCACCTGGCCCACCACGAAGACCAGGACGACAAGGCCGACCCCTTCCCAGGTGCCGAACTGCGCCGCCGCCAGCAGAAGCGCAACCGCGAAGCCGGTGATGGAGCCGACATAGGGGATGAAGCTCAGCACGCCGGACATCAGCCCGACGATCAGGCCAAGCTCCAGCCCGACCAGCTGCAGCCCCATCGCGTAGAACAGGCCGAGGATCAGGCAGCACAGCAGCTGCCCGCGCAGCCAGGCCGACAGCACCCGGTCGGTGTCGCGCGCGAGCTGCCGCAGCGTGTGCGCCGAGCGCAGCGGCAGCCAATTGTCCACGCGCGCGAGAATGCGCGGCCAGTCGCGCAGCAGGTAGAAGGCAACGACCGGCGTCACGACAAGCAGCGTGAAGACGTTGAACAGCGCGAAGCCGCCGCCGATCAGGCGCCCCACCGCGGTGCCGAGGAAGGTGACCATCGCGCCGGCCTGACGCACCGCCAGGTCCCGCAGCTGCGCGTCCACGACCTCAGGCCCGAAAGCCTCCTGCGCGGCTTCCAGCGCCTGACGGACCAGCGTGCCGATGCCGGCGACATAGGCGGGCAGCCGCTGGATCATGATGCCGATCTGCGCGATCAGCAGCGGATAGAGCAGCAGCATCGCCAGCAGGCAGAGCGCCGCGAAGCCAAGGATCAGCAGGAAGGCGCCAAACGCCCGGTTCACCCCAAGCCGCGCCAGCACCGTCGCCACCGGGTCCAGGAAATAGGCGATGCAGCCCGCCAGCACGAAGGGCGTCAGGATCGGCGAGAAGGTCCAGAGCGCGAAGATCAGCGCCGCCAGCACGCCGAAGATCAGCGCCAAACGCTGCGCCCGCGTCGCGTTGCGCGCGCCATCCGCCGGGCGCCAGCCCGCAGCACGCAAGGGCTCCGCCGGTGGCGGCGCGGGCGGCGCGACAATGGGGGGCTTCGCATCCTCCCTCATCGGTTGCGCCGTGCCGCGTGCCAGACATAGGCCGCGCCCGAGGCGAAGGTGGTCACGGCCGTGGCCAGCACCAGCGCATCGAGCAGCGCCGCCGCCTGCAGTCCGAAGCCGGCCACGAGCAACGCTGCGGCGGCCAGCAGGATCTGCAGCGCCGTATTCGCCTTGGACAGCAGGATCGGCTGGATCGCCGGCGGCTGGCCGAGCAGGTAGAGCACCAGAACGCCCCCAACGATCAGGAGGTCACGGAACACGACGAGGATCGCCAGCCAATCCGGCAAGACCTCGATCGCCGCGAGCGTAACATACATCGAGACCAGAAGCGCCTTGTCCGCCGCCGGATCGAGGATGGCGCCAAGCCGGGAGCGCGCATTCATCACCCGCGCGAGCCACCCATCCACCGCATCCGACACACCCGCGGCAACGAAGACATAGAAGGCAAGGTCGAGCCGGTGCTGCATCACCAGCCACACCGCCAGCGGCACGGCGCAGAGCCGGGCGAAGGTGATGGCATTGGGCAGGGTGAACAGCCCCGCCGCGGGCGGATCGCCCGCCCCAGGGCCGCCCTGGCCGGTGTCAGCGCCCCCCGGCAAGGCCGATGCGCCATCCCTCGCCGGGCGCACCCTGGCCGAGCAGCAGCCCGCCCTGGGCCAACTCCGCCGCCGCCGCATCCGGCTGGCTGCGCAGGCCGATCCGGAGCCGCGCTGCCTCACCCGAGATGGCGAGCACCTCCACCCGCGCGACGGCGGGCTGGGCCGCAAGGCGCCGGCTGAGGTCCACATAATCCCGGAAGGACCGATAGCGCGCCACCGCCTCCACACTGGCGACTGCCGCGCTGGTCGGCGGCGGGGCCTGGGGCGGGCGGGGGCCGGTGCCGGCGGGGTTGAAATTCACCGTGATGCGCGCGCTGTAGCCGCGCGGCGTGATCCGTTCGCTCTCGATGACGAGGGAGGAGACAATCGCCTCGATCTGCTGGTCCGAGAGATTGAGCGGCAGGCCCATCGCGGCGGCCATCCGCTCATAGGCGATGCGCTGGCCGGCGGCGAGCGCCCGGTCGCGGGCCGCAACGGCGTTCTCGGCCACCGCCTCGGCCGGGACATCGCGCTGGACCAGCGGGTTGTCGGCCGAGGCAGCCTCGGCGAAGGGGGCCTGGGTCTGCGCGGCCGGCAGGGCTGGCAGCAGCAGGACGCCGGCCAGCAGCGCCGCGGCGGCGATTGCGCCGCAGCGCCCCGCGTGGTTGTTTCCGCGCTCCGCGCGGGTCCCCTGCGTTTGCCTAGTGCCGTCTGTGCCGAGCGGCATTGCGCATTCCCCTTCCGACCCTCTGCGCATAGCCGATCGGGTGCCGCCATGACCAGCCTGACCTACCGCGACGCCGGCGTGGACATCGAGGCCGGCGATGCGCTGGTGGAGGCCATCAAGCCGCTGGCCAAGGCCACCAACCGCAGCGGCACCATGGGCGGCCTCGGCGGGTTCGGCGCACTATTCGACCTGAAGGCGGCGGGGTTTCAGGACCCGGTGCTGGTTTCCTCCACCGATGGCGTCGGCACCAAGCTGAAGCTGGCCATCGACAGCGGCATCCATGGCACGGTGGGCCAGGACCTGGTCGCGATGTGCGTGAACGACCTGGTCGTGCAGGGCGCGGAGCCTTTGTTTTTCCTGGACTATTTCGCAACCGGCAAGCTCGAGGTGGACCAGGCCCGGCAGGTCGTCGCCGGCATCGCCGAGGGCTGCCGCATCGCCGGCTGCGCGCTGGTGGGCGGCGAGACGGCAGAGATGCCGGGCCTCTACAAGGGCGGGGACTATGACCTCGCGGGCTTCTCGGTGGGTGCCGCGGAGCGCGGCTCGCTGCTGCCGCGGGGCGATATCGGCCCGGGCGACGTGCTGCTCGGGCTCGCGAGTTCCGGCGTGCATTCCAACGGCTTTTCCCTGGTCCGAAGGGTGCTGGCGGCGGCAAAGCTGACGCTGGCCGACCCCGCCCCCTTCGCCCCCGGCCAGAGCATGGCCGAAGCGCTGCTCACGCCGACGCGCATCTATGTGAAGCCGCTGCTGGGGGCGCACCGGGCGGGGCTGGTGAAGGCGGCCGCGCACATCACCGGCGGCGGCCTGCCCGGCAACCTGCCGCGCGTGCTGCCGGCCGGCGTCCTGGCCGCGCTCGACGCCCGCGCCTTCGCCGTACCGCCGGTCTTCGCCTGGCTGGCGCAGGCGGGCGGCATCGCGGCCGATGAGATGCTGCGGGTGTTCAACTGCGGCATCGGCATGGTCGTCGTGGTCGCGGCCGCGCAGGCCGAAGCGGCGGAAGCGCTGCTGCGCGCCGGCGGCGAGACGGTCAGCCGCATCGGCGTGCTGGAGGCCACCGAGGGCCCCGCGGCGGTGCGGGTGGACCACCTCGGGCCGCACTGGCCGGGCTGATGCGCCGCGTCCCGACCGCGGTCCTGATCTCGGGCCGCGGCAGCAACATGGCGGCCCTTCTCGCCGCCGCGGCCGACCCGGCCTATCCGGCCGAGATCGTGCTGGTGCTGTCGAACCGCGCCGATGCGGCGGGGCTTGCCCATGCCGCGGCGCGGGGCGTGCCGACGGCCATCGTCGAATCCCGCCCCTTCGGCCGCGACAGGGAAGGCTTCGAGCGCGCGATGGACGCCGAACTCGCCCGGCATGGTGTCGAGTTGCTGGCGCTGGCCGGCTTCATGCGCGTGCTGACCGAGGGCTTCTGCGCGCGCTGGCGCGACCGGCTGGTGAACATCCACCCCTCGCTGCTGCCCGCCTTCCGCGGCCTCGACACCCATGCGCGGGCGCTCGCGGCCGGCGTCAGGCTGCATGGCTGCACGGTGCATCTGGTCCGCCCCGGCGTGGATGAGGGCCCGATCCTGGCCCAGGCCGCCGTGCCCGTGCTGGCGGAGGACACGGAAGCCAGCCTCGCCGCGCGCGTGCTGGAGCAGGAACACCTTCTCTATCCCGCGGCGCTGGGCTGGCTTGCGGCCGGGCTGGTGCGGATCGAGGGGGACATCGCGCGGATCGCGGCGCCAGGGGCGGCGGGCGCGCTGGCGAACCCCTTGCCCGGTCCCGCGCCGCTTCCTACAACGCCTGCGGAACGCTGAGCGAAAACGGGGACGAACATGGCCGAGCATGGCGCGCAGACCATCGAGCTGGTCGAGGTCAAGGCCGAGGACATCATGGCCGAGCGCAAGGCGATGTATGATTGGTTCATGACCGGCGCGACCTGGTCGGCCGGTGCGACGATCGCCATCCTCGCCCTGATGTGGATCTTCCTGGTCTGATCCGCGACCCGGGCGCGCCCGTGTCTGGCGCGCTGTCGTTCCGCCGCGCCGCAGAGGCAGACCTGCCCGCCATCGTTGCCATGCTGGCCGATGACGGGCTGGGGGCTGGGCGGGAGGACGCCTCCCTGCCGCTGGCGCCTGCCTATCTGGCGGCCTTTGCGGCGATTACGGCCGATACCAACCAATTCCTGGCGGTGGCAGAGCTGGACGGCGCCGTGGTCGGCACACTGCAGCTCAGCTTCATCCCTGGCCTGTCCCACAAGGGCGCCTGGCGCGGGCAGATCGAATCGGTCCGCGTCGCCAGCAGCCAGCGCGGAACCGGGCTCGGGCAGCGCATCTTCGCCTGGGCGATCGCGGAATGCCGCGCACGCGGCTGCCGGCTGGTGCAGCTCACCACCGACAAAAGCCGCGACGACGCCCACCGCTTCTATGTGCGGCTGGGCTTCGTGGCCTCGCACGAAGGCTTCAAGCTGAAGCTGTAGCGCCGGGCGTCACGCGGCGCGGAGGCGGTCGAGCGTGCGCGCCAGCGCGGCCTGCAGCCCGCCGCCCTGGGTCGCGATCCCATCCGCCGCCCGCCGCAGCTCCGCGAGCGAGGCCTGGCTGTCCTCCGCCTCGGCGCGGACACCGCCGATCGCGGCCGACACAGCACCGGTGCCGCGCGCGGCATCGGCGACGCTGCGGGCGATCTCCTGGGTGGCGGCGCCCTGCTGCTCCACCGCCGCGGCGATGGCACCCGCGATGCGGTCCACCGCCTCGACCTGGGTGGAGACGCCGCGGATCGCCACGACAGCCTCCCCGGTCGCGGCCTGAATGGCGGCGATCTGGCGGCCGATCTCCTCCGTCGCGCGCGCCGTCTGGGCGGCCAGCGCCTTGACCTCGCCGGCCACCACGGCGAAGCCCTTGCCGGCCTCCCCCGCGCGGGCGGCCTCGATCGTCGCATTCAGCGCCAGCAGGTTGGTCTGGCCGGCGATGTCGCTGATCAACCGCACCACATCGTTGATCTGGGACGCGGCCTCCGACAGGCCCTGGATGGTCGCATCCGACCGGCGGCTATCCTCCACGGCGCGGCGGCTGCCAGTGGCGGCCTCCCCGACCTGGCGGGTGATCTCGGCGATGGCGGCGGTGAGCTCCTCGGCCGCGGCGGCAACGGCCTGGACATTCCCGCTCGCCTGCCCGGCGCCGGCGGCGGCCGAAACCGCGCCCTCCGCCGTGCGGCCCACTGCGCCCTCCAGACGGCCGGCCGTGCCGCGCAGCGCCTCGGCCGAACCGGACAGGCTCCGCACCACCTCGCCCAGCGCGGCCTCGAGCCCATCGGCCACTTCGCGCGCGGCCTGGCGTTGGCTGGCCTCCGCGGCAGCGCGCGCGGCCTCGGCCTCGGTGGCGAGGCGCCCATTCTCGGCCAGGCGCGCGCGGAAAGTGACGGCGGCGGCGGCGATAGCGCCGACCTCATCGGGGCCGGCGGGCGGCAGGCGCGTGCCATCCAGCCGGCCATCGGCCATCTCCCGCAACGCCTGCGCCAAGCTGCGCAAAGGCCGGGCGATGTCGCGCTGGGCCAGGTGGAGCATCACGCCGGTCACCGAAACCACCGCGAGGAGCGCCAGCGCGATCATCAGCAGCGCGATGCGCCGGGCCTCCGCCTCGATCTCCGCCTGGGCACGCTCCACCGTGGCGGCGAGCGAGACAGCGAGCGCATCGATCGCGTCGGAGAAGGCGGTGCGGTTCGAGCGGTTGGCATCGTTGTTGCCGAGCCGGTCGGCAGCCTCCCGCCCCTGCTCGACGCCGATGCGGGCGAGTTCGGTGCGCAGGCGCACGAAATCGGCGAGCGCCGTCTCCAGCCGGCGCGCCGTCTCGGCCTCGCCGGGCGGCAGGCGGGGTTGCAACTCGGCCCAGGCGGCCTGCATCGCCTGCAGATGCCGGTTGAGCCCGTTGGCGAAGCTCTCCGCCTGGCGCCGATCGCGCGCGAGATAGAGGCCGCGGCTTTCCATCACCACGGCGAAGACGCCGACCCGCACCCGCTCGATCAGCGCCTCGCCCTCGGCCAGGCGCATCAGCTCGGCATGCCGGGCGGAATTTTGCTTGAGGGCGAGGAAGGACATGGCGCCGCCGCCGAGCGCCACGAGGCCCAGAAGAAGCAGGCCTGTGGCAAGCCTGAGACCGATGGAGGCACGCCAGCGGCGCATACGGCTTCTCCCGCAACCCTGAAAGCTGCGGTCGTGTTACGCGAAGCTTATTGAAGGAAGATTACGGACGCCCCGCGATGACGCAGGGCAGCCCTGCAAGGGCAGCCCGATGGCCGGGCGCCCGCAAGGCCGCGATGCGGTCTTGCGGGGTTCTCCTAGGCCCAAGGGGCGGACCCGCGCCGCGGCTCCGCCCGCCTGGGCGTTGGGCGGCTGTCAGCCGACCAGTTCGTAGCCGGCGAAGAAGTACGCGATCTCGATCGCCGCATTCTCGGCGCTGTCCGAGCCATGCGCGGAATTCGCCTCGATGCTTTCGGCGAAGAGCTTGCGGATGGTGCCGGGGGCGGCGTTGGCCGGGTTGGTGGCGCCCATCAGCTCACGGTTCTTGGCCACCGCGTTCTCGCCTTCCAGCACCTGTACCACGACCGGGCCGGAGACCATGAAATCCACCAGGTCGTTATAGAACGGCCGCGCGGCATGGACTTCGTAGAACTTCTTGGCGTGGGCGCGGCTCATCCAGATGCGCTTCTGGGCGACGATGCGCAGCCCGTTCTCCTCGAAGATCGCGTTGATCTTGCCGGTGAGGTTCCGCCGGGTGGCGTCGGGCTTGATGATGGAGAAGGTGCGCTCGATGGCCATGGGGGCGGTCCTTGTTGCGTGTGCGAAGGCGCGGGCCGGATAGGCGCAAGCGGCCGGCGGCGCAAGCCCTGACGGCAGGGGCGGCCGATATGAGGGCCGGGGTCACGCCCTACGCGGCGGCGACGGGCCGGGCTACAAGGCGGCCATGACGGTGCTCGCCATCCGCAATCTCACGCTCCGCGTCGGCGGCCGCGCGCTGCTCGAAGGCGCGGATATGACGCTCGACACCGGGCGCCGGCTCGGGCTGGTCGGGCGCAATGGCGCGGGCAAGTCCACGCTGCTGAAGGCGATCATCGGGGAGATCCAGCCCGATGGCGGCGAGATCCGCCTGGCCGCGCGCGCCCGCCTTGGCCATGTGGCGCAGGAGGCGCCAGGCGGCGAGGGCACGCTGCTCGACGCCGTGCTCGCCGCGGATACGGAACGCGCGGCGCTGCTGGCGGAACTGGATGCGGGACCGGAGGCGCATCGTGCGGCGGAGCTGCATGACCGCCTGATCGCCATCCGCGCGGATGCCGCCCCCGCCCGCGCCGCGGCGATCCTGGCCGGGCTTGGCTTCGACGAGGCGGCGCAGGCCCGGCCGCTCGCCTCCTATTCCGGCGGCTGGCGGATGCGCGTGGCCCTCGCCCGCGCGCTATTCCTCGAACCCGACCTGCTGCTGCTCGATGAACCGACCAACCACCTCGACCTGGAAGCCACCATGTGGCTGGAAGGGTGGCTGGCGCGCTTCCCCGGGGCTGCGATTGTCGTCAGCCATGACCGCAACCTGCTCGATCGGTGCGTTGACATCATCGCGCATCTGGATCGCGGCAAGATCGCGACCTACCAGGGCAATTTCGAGCAGTTCGTGCGCCAGAAGACCGAGCGCGCGGCGCAGCAGGCGGCGGAAGCGACGAAGATCGCCACCCAGCGCGCGCATATGCAGGCCTTCGTGGACCGCTTCCGCTACAAGGCGTCGAAGGCACGTCAGGCGCAGTCGCGCCTCAAGGCGCTGGCGAAGCTGCCGCCGCTCGATGCGGTGATCGAGGACACGCCGACCCGCTTCGCCTTCCCCACCCCCGAAGCCCTCTCCCCGCCCGTGCTGGCGATCGAGCGCGCAGAGGTCGGCTATGGCGGGGCGCCGGTGCTGCGCGGGCTCGATCTCCGGCTCGACCAGGATGACCGCATCGCGCTGCTCGGCGCGAATGGGAACGGCAAATCCACCCTGGCGAAGCTGGTCGCCGGGCGCCTCACCGCGACGCGCGGCGAGGTGCGGCGCGCGAGCCGGCTCAAGGTCGGCTTCTTCGCCCAGCACCAGTCGGAGGAACTCGACCCCGCCGGCACGCCGCTGACGCATATGCGCGCCGCCCTGCCGCGCGCAACCGACACCGAATGCCGCGCGCATCTCGCCCGCTTCGGCCTCGCGGGCGAGAAGGCGGAGACGGAGATCGGCCGATGCTCGGGTGGGGAGAAGGCGCGGCTGCTGCTGGCGCTCTGCACGCGGGATGCGCCGAACCTGCTAATCCTGGACGAGCCGACGAACCACCTCGACATCGATGCGCGCGAGGCGCTGGTGAAGGCGCTGGCGGAGTTCGAAGGCGCGGTGCTGCTGATCACCCACGACCCGCATCTGGTGGAGCTGGTGGCCGACCGGCTCTGGCTGGTGGCGGATGGCACGGTCCGGTCCTTCGATGGCGACCTCGACGAATACCGCGCGCTACTGGCCGAGCGGGCGCGCGCGGCCTCCCGCGGTGAGGCCGCCCCGGCCGGCGGCGCGCGGGCGGAAGCCCGGCGCGAGCGGGCCGAAAGCCGCGTGCAGCTCGCCCCCCTGCGTCAGCGCCTGAAGGAGGTCGAGAAGCAGCTGGAGCGCCTCGCGCTGGAAGCGAAGCTGATCGAAAAGCGGCTGGCCGACCCCGAGACCTATGCGAAGCGCAAGGCAGAGGACATCGCCTGGGCGACGACGCGCCGCGCGGCCATCGCGAAGGAGACCGCGGCGCTCGAGGAGGAATGGCTGGAGCTGTCGGAACGTCTCGACGCGGCCTGACACCTCCTGCCGGCGCCGACAGGGCTGACTTCACGAACCCGCGAGGTCGTTCGCGAAGGCTTCATGCCCGCCGCCGCGGGCGGTAACGCTTCCGTGCCGCGCACCGCGGTGAGGGAGGTTCGTTGGTTCCGCATCGCGTCTGCGTAGCGTTTCTCGGCTTGGTGCTGCTGTTCGTCGCGGCCCTGATCGGGCTGCGCGTCCACTCGCTCGGTCAGGACCGGGAGAACGCGCTGTCCGCCGCGGATGCGGCCATGCGGTCGCTCGTCCTGGTCGGCGAGCAATATGCCGAGCGCGTCTTCGAGACCTCGGAGCTGGTCACCACCCAGGTGATCGCGCGGATCGAGGCACTCGGCGGCGTCGCAGCGGCGCGCGACGATCTCGGACTGTTCATTTGGCTGCGCGAGGTGTCCGACCGCATGGCCGGCGATTACGTGATGGTGATGGACGCGGCCGGCCGGCCCGTCATCAGCTCCCACGTCCATCCCGCGCCGCATGAGGTGGATCTCTCCGACCGCCGCTGGTTCCGCGCCCATGCGGAGGCGGGCCTGGCCACGCATATCGGCAAGGCCCTGCAAAGCCGGATCACCGACGAGATCCTCTTCACCTACTCGCGTGCCCTCCGCCGGCCCGACGGCGCGCTGGATGGCGTGGTGCAGGTCGCGGTGCGCACCGGCTTCTTCCAGCACCCGCGTCTCGGGACCGAATTCGGCCAGGGTACCGCCATGGGCCTGTTCGACGCCGAGGGGCGTGTGCTGGCACGCACAGGGCTCACGCCTGAGCAGCTCGGCCTAAGGTTGCCGGACGAGGTGCTAGCCCGCATCCGTTCCGGCGAGCCAGCTGGGATCCTGCGCCAGGTCGTCGCCTTCGACGGGCAGGAGCGGATCCTGGCCTTCCGCCAGGTGGCCGATTGGCCGGTGGTGGTGACCGCCAGCATCCCTGTCGCGGAGACGCTGGCGCCCTGGCGGGGCGCGGTGCGCTGGTCGGTGGAGTTGATCGGCGTGGTGGCGGTCTGCCTGCTACTGCTTTCCCTGTTCGTGATCCGCCTCGCGGGGCGCGAAGCGGAGACGCGCGCCGCACTGGCCAAGGCCAATCAGGCGCTGCGTTCGGCGGCGGCCGGGCTCGAGACGCGGGTGGCCGAGCGTACCCGGGACCTCGCGGCGAGCGAGACGCGCTTCCGGGTGATCTTCGACAGCACCTTCCAGCTGATGGCCCTGCTCGACCGCGAGGGGCGGATCCTGGAGATGAACGAGACGGCGCTCGGCTTCCTCGGCCTCAACCGGGCCGAGGCGATCGGGCAGCGGATCCAGGAGCTGCGCTGCTGGCCGGACGCGGCGACCCGGACGGCTCTGGCGAGCGCGATCGCCGATGCCGCGAGCGGCGCGGCGCGGCGGGGCGAGATGGCCGCCCGCGCCAGCACGGGGCGTCTGGCGCCGGTCCAGGTCTCGCTGCGGCCGGTTACCGACCCCGAAGGCGGCACCGCCTGGCTGGTCGCGGAGGGGCACGACCTGACGGATCTCAAGGCGGCCGAGGCCAGGCTGCGCGAAGCGCAGAAAATGGAGGCGCTCGGCCAGCTGACCGGCGGCGTCGCGCATGACTTCAACAACCTGCTGATGGTCGTGCTCGGCAATCTCGGCCTTCTGCGCAAGCGCCTGCCGCAAGAGCCGCGGCTGATGCGGCTGCTGGACGGCGCGCAGCAGGGGGCGGAGCGCGGCGCGGCGCTGACCAGCCGCATGCTGGCCTTCGCGCGCCGGCAGGAATTGCGCCCCGAGCCGGTGGACCTCACCGCGCTGGTGCGCGGGATGGGCGCGCTGTTGGAACGCTCGGCCGGCCCCACGGTGCGCATCGTCATGGATTTGCCAGACGGTCTGCCGACAGCTTTTGTGGATGCGAACCAGCTTGAGCTCGCGCTGATCAACCTTGTCGTGAATGCGCGCGATGCGATGCCGCAAGGGGGGCAGGTGGCGATCACGGTCGCGGTGGCCGAGGCGCCTTCGGCCTATGCGCTGCCCGGCCTCGGCTTTGGTACCTATCTGCGCCTTGCCATCGCCGACACCGGTGCGGGGATGGATGCGCCGACGCTGGCGCGCGCCACCGAACCCTTCTTCACGACGAAGGGGGTCGGGCGGGGCTCGGGGTTGGGCTTGTCCATGGTGCAGGGGCTTGCGCAGCAATCGGGCGGTGGGCTGCGACTGTCCAGCCGACCCGGGGCGGGCACCACAGCGGAGCTCTGGCTGCCCTCAGCCGGCCATGGGGTCGAGGCGCGCCCCGCGGCGGTGCTGCGGCCTGCCTTGCACAGCGTCGCGCCACGCCGCGTTCTGGTGGTGGATGATGACCCGCTGGTGGCAGCCGGGACGGCCATGATGCTTGAGGATCTGGGCCACAGCGCCTCTGTCGCCGCCTCCGCTGATGAGGCGCTGGCGCAGCTCGGGCGGGAGTCCGCGCCCGACCTCGTCCTCACGGATTATGCAATGCCTGGGATGACCGGGCTTGAGCTGGCGGATCGGCTGCGCCGCGAGCGGCCCGAGCTGCCGGTGGTGCTGGCCACCGGCTATGCCGAGGTGGCCTCCGGCGCGGCGCCCTGGCTGCCGCGGCTGGCCAAGCCTTATCGCCAGGAGGAGCTTGCGGCGCTGGTCAGCCAATTGACCCAGGCCCGCGCCGCCTGAGGCAGGGTGCCGCATCGTTGCCCTGCCCCAAGCACCAGACGCATGCCAGCGGTCATGGCAGGGACCGTTGGCGCACGCTTACGCCTTGGCATCCCCCGGGACACGGCCGAGGCCTTCCAACACCGCCAAGGCTGTCTCTCTCTGGTCAGCAGCCTGGATCGCATCGAACAGCAAAGCCGCGCGGACAACCTCTGGCTTGGCCAGCGCACGCTGCAGGGCCACACCTCGTTCCTCCACACCGGAAGAGACAGGGCTGCTCTCGTCAGTCTGCGAGACCAGTGTCGAAGGCACGAGATCCTCGACGCTGCAGCCGAGCACCCGTGCAATGTGAGGCAGCCGACCCGCACCGATCCGGTTCTCACCCCTCTCGTATTTCTGCACCTGCTGGTAGCTGATGCCGAGTTGGGTCGCGAGCGCGTCCAAAGAGAGCCCCAGTGCTTTCCGACGCGCACGTAGCCTGGTGCCAATTGCGCGATCCAGGGCGCGTGCTGCGCGCGGGTGGGGGACATCCTCGCCCTCTTGGGGCGGGCCGGCTGCGCAGCTGGGCGAAGCCTTGTCATGCACCATGGGGGGGCGGCCTCAACCCTGCCTTCACAGCGACAGCCGCTGGACGGTGCATCCACTCGCGCAGGACCGACAGCGTCGTGAGGGACTTGATCAGCGAGTTCCGTGCCAGCCTGTCACGCAGGTTCTCGAGTTCAGCGCTGGAACAGGCGGACACCAGGATGATCATGTCGAGGTCGCCAGCGATCGACCAGCAGCCCAACACCTCGGGCCAGCCACGAATGGCCTCGTGAATGGATTTGCAGCTTGCGCGATGAAGCCGCACCAGCAGGAAGGCCGAGCCGAGCGGACCAGTCTCCACGGCCTCCCGCTCGATATCCACTGTGAACCGCTTGATGATGCCGGCTTCCTGAAGCCGCATCATGCGATCCTTCACGGCGGTCCTCGACGCACCGACCCGCTGGGCCATATCGCTGACGGTACGACGCGCATCCTGCTCGAGCAGACTGAGGATCTGACGGTCGACCTCGGTGACCCGCATGCGACGCTGGCGACGACCGGATGCTCCCTCTTCCTGGGTCGCGAATCTCATCTACTGGCCCCCGGCATTTTGGCTGCGTTCCACCACTTTTAAGGGTTGGCTCGCGCGTTATGCAACCGTAACGGATGGTCCACACATGGAACTCGTCTGGAGGATGATGTGTCGGTGCTGTTCCAATCACGAGACCAGGTGATCGCGCATTTCGGGCCACAGGACTGGCGATCGGTCATGATGGCCGAGTTCGGCGCCACCTTGCTGAGCGAGGAGCGCCCCTTCCCCTGCGTCTTCGGCGTCCAGGGCCTGCAAGCCGGACATCTTCGCTTCGCCTTTCCAGACCCCCTCACGCCCCACGCACTGGCTGAGCTTCTGGTGGAGTATCTCGCCGGCGCCCGTGATTTCGGGGCGAATACGTCCCTCGTCGTCATGGCGCGACCGGGGCCGGTGCTGCCAATCGAGGTCTACCGCGATCGGTTCTGGGGCCTTCTGGGCGCACTCAGCGCCATCGACGAAAGCCCCTGGCCGAGCGCCATTTCGGAAGAGCTGGACCACCCGAGCTGGGAATTCTGCTTCGCCGGACAGCCTTTCTTCGTGGTTTGTGCAACGCCAGCCCATGTCGCGCGGCAGAGCCGACGAGCATCGACATTCGTGATGACGTTCCAGCCGCGTTGGGTCTTCGACAAAATTCTCGGGACCCGGAAGAGCGCCGAGCGCGCCATTGCGAAGGTGCGCGCACGGCTTGCCCCCTACGACCTCATCCCCGCTGCGCCATCGCTCGGTCACTACGGCGATCTGAGCAATCGCGAATATGCGCAGTACTTCATCGACGACACGAACGAAAAGCCAAAATGCCCGTTCGCCAAGATGCCGAAGCCGAAGACGGAGGAACAAGCAGCATGAAGCCCCTTCGCATGACCGAAGTCCATTCCAAGCGCGTCGATGTCAGCGACATCGCGGCATTGATCCAGCGGCTTCTGCCCGACCAGGGCTGCATCGAGGTGCAGCGCGATGTCCCTGGCCGCGAGCATGGCTGGCACATGCACGAGGTCGACGAGACGATCGTGGTCATCGATGGGGAGCTGAGGTTCTACTGGGACGATGGCGAGCAGCTCTGCGGGCCGGGTGACGTGGTGTCGCTGCCGGCGAAAACGCGGCACGGCTCCATCGCCCAGGACCGAGGCGCCACCTATCTCATTGCCTTCCAACCCGTGCGGATCTGACCATGAGCGCCAGCACGCTGACCAAGTCGCTCTCCCTTCCAAGGGGGACAGCGGTTCTCCTGAACATGGTGATCGGTGCCGGCCTGCTCGCGCTGCCGGGGCTGGCCATCCAGCAGGTTGGCACGGCGGCGTTCCACGCCTGGCTGTTCTGCGCGCTTGCCGCGGCCCCGCTGCTGGCAGTGTTCGTCATCATGGGACGCAACTATCCAGATGCCGGTGGCGTCGCGAGCTTCGCGCGCAGAGCTTTCGGCCCGGCGGGTTACCGGATTGCCTCGATCCTGTTCCTGGGTGCGGTCGTTCTCGGCCTGCCGGCGATCGCACTGACTGGGGGGCACTACGCGGCCAGCTTGGTGGGCGGATCACCCCATCTCTGGGCGGGTGCGCTTCTTGTGCTGGCAGCGCTCTCGCACTTCGTGTCGAGCGAGAGCGCTGCGAAGGCCAACGCCTTCATCGCCTCGCTCGTGCTTGTGGTGATCGCCAGCTTTCTCGCGATCGGGGTTGCGGGTATCGCAACGCGGCCGCCCGAGGGTGTCGGCCTTCCGTCGGCATGGCCGGAGATCAGCGTCATGCTGATCCCCTTCATGATGTTGTTCTTCGCCTTCACCGGATGGGAGGTCGGTGCCGGCGTCACCGAGGAATTCAAGAAGCCGCACCGCGACTTCCCCATCGCGATGGTCGGCTCCTTTGTGATTGCGACCGGCTTCTATCTGGCGATCGCCTTCGTCGCCCAGCAGACGGACCTCGACGGCGCTTATGAATCGCCGTTCGTCGCGATCGTCGAGCCCATCCTGGGTAGCTGGGGCGGCGCGGCGGTTGCCGCGACGGCGGTTCTGCTGGTCTTCGCGAACCTCGCCGGCGCGATCTGGGGCGTCTCGCGCCTGGTGTTCTCGCTGGCGAGGGAGAATGTGATTCCGCGCGTGTTCGAGCGCACGCATGATGGCTCACCGCGCTTCGCGGTTGTTGTCGTCGCCAGCATCCTGTTGGTGGTCGTCGTGCTGGACACCATTGTCGGTATTGGGCTGCCGCGTCTGATCGGGCTGGCCGGCCAGAACTTTCTGATCCTCTACGGCCTGACAGCCGCGGCTCTCTTCGCCTTGTCGGACCGCGTCTTCCACCGCGTGCTTGCGGCGGCGGTGATTGCTCTCTGCGTCGCGCTTCTGCTGATGCAGACGCTCGCCCTCTTGTACCCCCTGGCCCTCGCGGTGTTGGCCTTCGGCGCGCACCGGCTTGAAACCCGGGCACGCAACCCACTGACGCTGCGCTCCATGGATCGCGGATAACTGCGGGAAGGCCAGGTGACCGTGGAGATCAGCGACCATTCTGCAGGCAGCGATCTGATCCGCCTGATATCGGCGTTGCCCTATGCGGCACGGAGCCGGCTCATCGCGCTTCTTTACGCCGTGGATGATGCGGTCGAGGTACGAAGCGAACTGCAGACCAGCCCCGACCGCTACCGATTTGTTCTAGAAGTGATGATTCAAGGCGATGCGCCGCTCGGCAATGTGGCTGGCGAGCGGGATTGTTGATGCTGGCGGATGATGCCCTTCATGCGCCGAGGCCGGTCAACGCTCGGCGTTAACGACTGACCTGACCCCCTAGAAGCGGTCCGCCGGTAATGTAGCCCGGCGGCAGCGGCGGGGGGATGGAGATGGCGCGGAAGAAGGCGCATGGGCCGGAGGAGATTGTTACGAAGCTCCGGCAGGTTGAGGTGCTGACGGGCCAGGGCAAGACGGTGGCCGAGGCGATCCGAGCGATTGGTGTGACGGAGCCTACGTACTATCGGTGGCGCACCGAGTTTGGTGGTCTGAAGCTGGACCAGGTGAAGCGGCTGAAGGAACTGGAACGGGAAAACGCCCGGCTTCGGAAGGCAGTTTCGGACCTGACGCTCGAGAAGGTCATTCTGAGGGAAGCTGCCTCGGGAAAGTGGTGAGCCCCGCACGGCGGCGGGCCTGCGTCGAACATGTCGTGCGCGAACTCGGCGTGTCGGAGCGGAAGGCCTGCGCGGTGTTGGGGCAGCACAGGTCGACGCAGCGCAAGGCGCCGCATTCGGCGGAAGACGAGGCTTCGCTGACGGCGGAGGTCGTCGAGCTGGCAAAGCGCTATGGGCGGTATGGCTATCGGCGCATCACGGCGTTGCTGCGCGACGCGGGCTGGGCGGTGAACCGGAAGCGCGTCGAGCGGATCTGGCGTTACGAGGGTCTGAAGGTGCCGCAGCGGCAGCCGAAGCGCGGCAGGCTGTGGCTGGCGGACAGCTCGTGCGTGCGGCTGCGGCCGGAGCACGCCAACCATGTCTGGGCCTACGACTTTGTCGAAGACCGGACGCGGGACGGGCGGAAGTTTCGGATGCTGTGCGTGGTGGACGAGTTCACGCGCGAGGCGCTGGCGATCCGGGTGGCGCGAAGGTTGTCGTCGTCGGACGTGATCGACACCCTGGCCGACCTGTTCATCGCCCGTGGCGCGCCAGCGCATATCCGCTCGGACCAAGGACCGGAGTTCGTGGCCGAGGCGGTGAAGGCCTGGATCACCGGCGTCGGTACCAAGACCGCGTACATCGAAAAGGCGAGCCCCTGGGAGAACGGCTACGTCGAATCCTTCGACGGCAAGCTGCGTGATGAACTGCTGAACGGCGAGGTGTTCAATACCCTCAAGGAAGCTCAGGTGCTGATCGAGGAATGGCGCCGCCACTACAACCGGGTCCGGCCGCACTCGTCACTCGGGTATCGCCCTCCCGCCCCGGAGACGGTGCCAATGGCCAGGTCGCAGATCAGCTCGGGAGGAGGCCCGGCTGCGATGGCCCACTGAAATTCCACCCGGACCACTCGATGGGGGCTGGTCAATCGCCTCAGCCTCTTAGGAGTTGGCCCCCCCAACAAATCCGGGGCGCTTCAGTAGTGAAGGGGGGGGGGGGGGGATTTTCAGGGTCCCACCCGCATTGTACAATATAAAGAAATATAAATGAAGTTTCATTTTTTGCATCGCCGTCGAGAGATATGAAAAAAATTCGTCGATTTTTAGTTACGGGCGGAGCAGGTTTTATAGGATCGCACCTTTGCGAACGACTGCTTAATTCTGGACATTTCGTCCATGCGTTCGATGACCTTAGCAGCGGCGAAATTGGTAATCTTCCCGCATCCGTGCTTCTTGAGATTGGCGACATCCGCAACCGTTCTGTCATACGCGCCGCAATGGCGCAGGCCGATGGCTGCTTCCATCTAGGTGCCATCGCTTCGGTCGCACGCAGCGTCGAGGATCCGGCACTTACGGCCAGCGTCAATATTTTAGGCACCACTGAGGTCTTTGCAGCAGCGGCAGAGATGAGCGTTCCTGTTGTCTTCGCCTCTTCTGCCGCTATCTACGGCCGCGCATGCAAGAATGGGGAGCCCCTATCCGAAGACGTCACTCCTGAACCGATATCGCCTTACGCTGCCGAGAAGCTTGCCAACGAGCATCATGCGCGCGCGCTCGGCGAAACCCATGCGTTGAAGAGCTTTGGGCTGCGCTTTTTCAATGTCTACGGTCCTCGTCAGAGCCCCCAATCGTCCTATTCCGGCGTTATCTCCATCTTCATGGAGCAGTCGAGAAAGAATCAGCCTATCTCGATCCTGGGAGACGGCGAGCAAACCAGGGACTTTATTCACGTCCTAGACGTGATCTCCTTTCTTGAAGCGGCCATGGCGCGCACCGATGTCGCAGCTCCGGTTGTCAACGTCGCGACAGGAACAGCCGTCACGATCAGGCACCTCGCCGCAATGATCGCGCGCCGCAGCGGCGCCGAGATCATTCATGCACCGGCAAGGGGTGGCGATATTCGTCATTCCCGAGGCGCCACCGAGATGGCATCGCGCATGCTCGGGTTAGAGGCTGGTATTCGACTGGAGAGTGGACTGGATATGCTATGAGGGTACGGCGTCCTCGTGTTCTGGTGGTGATTGGGACGCTGGAGGTCGGCGGAGCCGAGATGGACCTCGTTCGCAACCTCCCTGCGATCAATCGCGAGAAGTTCGAAGTCCTAGTCTACACTTTCACTGCGCCTGGCACTCTCGCCTCGACAATGGAAGCTGCGGGTATTCCCGTACATGGCGGTGTCCTCCGCAAGCCCGGCAAGGTAGCCGAGCGCCTTGAGCGTGCATCGATGGCGAAACCTCGCGCTGAGGCTGGCGCTGCCAATAATGCGACAGCACAACAGACCAGCTTTTTCTATCGGACGGGGCGCCTGCTCCTGAACCACATCCTTTCAATGACGCCTAAGCCCTTCGCTGATCTGTGCTGGAAAATTCGCTGGAAAATTCCGAACGCATACATGCTTGGCCGTGAGTACATGAGGGTGATCGTGCCAATGGCACGCTTCATTCGTCAGCAGCGGATCGACGTCGTTCATTGTATCCTGCCGAATGCCTATTTCTACGGAACGATCGCAGCTTTGCTTGCTGGCCGCACAAAAATCGCAATGAGCAGACTATCTCTCAATAAATATCAGAAGCAGATGCCATTCTATTTTATTTCTGAGCGGCAATTTTTACATCGATTTGTCAAAATAGCCGTTGGTAACGCGCAGGCCGTTATCAACGACCTCGTCGAGGAGGGCATCCCCGAGCGAAAGCTATTCCTGCTGTACAACGGGATAGTTAGCGAGGGATACCGGCCCTCAGGTGAGCGCCGCGCGCGTACAAGAGAGATGCTAAACCTCTCATCGGAGACGCTCGTTTTTACTGCGGTCGGAAATTTACACCCTTACAAGGGCCACATTGATTTACTCCTGGCCGTAGCGCGCATCGCGGAGAAACTGCCGCAGCCTTGGCGGCTCCTCATTGCAGGCAGCGACCGTGCAGGCCACGAACTGGTGCTACGTCGCATGATCGCGGAACTCGGTCTTGAAGATCGCGTCGCATTGCTTGGCCACCGCGACGACGTGCCGGAAATCCTCGCCGCCGCGGACATTCACGTCATGCCATCACACGAGGAAGGATTACCGAACTCGATTATCGAGGCGATGGCGTCCGGGTTACCGATCGTCGCGAGTCGCGTGGGAGGCATCCCTGAACTTGTTATCGAGGGCCAGAACGGTCTTCTAGTCGAGCCGCGTGATCCAGACCGCCTAGCCAGCGCACTGCTTGAGCTCGCCCACGACGCGTCTGGCCGGGCCAGCATGAGCGCGGCGAACCAAGCCCGTGTCCTTGCACAGTTCTCGCTCGAAAAGAGCGTGTCGCGCTACGAAGAACTCTACGCGCAGCTCACGAAGCGCGCTGCGCCGTTCTTTGTTCGGCCACGTCGCGATAGAGCCTAGCGTAGCGCTGCCTCACAGTGCCAATGCTGAACCGCTCCGCGATCGCACGTTGCGTGTCCGCGTGGCGGGCGGGAGCCGCCAGTGCCTCGAGGAGTGCGCGCACGCAGCCGTTGGCGTCGCCTGGCTCGAAGAGATGGGCAGCGGAGAAACCGAGCATGGGAATATAGCCGACGCGGCTCGCCACAACGGGCTTTCCCATTGCGGCAGCCTCGAGCACGCTCATTGGGAACGCCTCGCCAAAAGACGGCAGGACGACTGCATCGCATGCCGCATAGATGCGCTCAATGTCAGGCTGAGCCTCCAGTAGGGTTGCATGCTCGAGGAGGCCCGCCGCAATGAGACGCTCCCGCAGCCTCGGCGCGGTGCATCCGCGCCCCACGAAGACCAGGTGGAGGCTGTCTCGCAGCCGAGGATCGCCGTTGACGGCATCGATAAGGAACTCGTGCCCCTTGCCCGCCTCGAACCGGGCGATCATTCCGAGAGCGATGCGGCCTGGTGCTGGCGCGATGCGCGGGTCTGGCGTCTTTATTCCATTCGCAAAGCGGTCTAGATCGACACCGTTATGAATGACGAGACCCTTGCCCGGCTCATAGCCTTGGGCCTCGTGTACCTTCCGCGCAGCTTCGGAAACATAAACGATCGCCGAAGGAACCATGCGCGAGAGGCTGACACAGCCACGATTCACGAGACGGGTCGTCGCCTTGGTCTGATCAGGAAAGAGATGAGTGTTGTGGATCGACCAGATAATCTGTGCTCCCGATTTGAGAGCGACGAGGGATGCTAAATTCGCATGATACATCCACGCGTGCACGATCTGCGGACGCAGTCGTTTGACGGTACGCCAAAGGTGTTGAACAAGTGCCGCTTCAAGCCGGCCACGCTGGCCCGGTCCTGCATGCAAGCGCTCATCGTCAATGTGGAAGAACGGCTTCGCAGCCACCATAGTACAGACGTGATGGTCGATACTGTCTACGCTCTCTCTCACGAGGGCTGCCAGGAGTGCCTCGGCTCCACCCTGCTCAAGGCTAGGAATTATGTGGAGCACCCGGAGCGTTGGGCTCATTTGATCGTACGCTTCTGTAACGTAATACTTGCAATTGTACCGCAAGATTCTACTCACGTCTATGTTTACTCAGTGAGGCGCCCCTAACCCTAGGGTCCGTTAGCGCCTGAACGGGATGGCACTATCGGCGTTTGGCTGCCTTTATGGAGGGCGGCGATGGCGCTGACGGATGCGGAGTGGGCGGTTTGGAGCCACTGGTGGAGGCATGCCGTCCCCACGCGAAGGTACCGCCGAGCCATCTTCGGCGGACGACCTCGGCCATTTTCTGGCGTCGCAGGAATGGGGCTAAATGGCGTGCCATGCCCGGGGAATTCGGGCCATGGTGGATGGCGGCTCAGACCTTCATTCGATGGTCCCGGCTTGGTGTCTGGGAGCGCCTTCTCGCCATGGCGCAGTCGCGTCGCGTCGAGCTTGGCATGGCCTTCCTCGACGGCACCTCGATCCGCGCCAACCAAAAGGCCGCAGGGGCGGCCAAAAAGACGCCGACCATGCGCAGCGAGGTTCTGGTGAGGCGCTTGGCCGCTCTCGTGGAGGCTACGGCACAAAGGCCTGCGTGATCGCCGACAGCGCAGGGCGCGCAGTCGCCTTCGCTCTCGCGCCGGGGCAGGCGCACGAACTGCCCCATGCCGTGCCGCTGCTCGCGCGCCTACCGGGCGTGCCCATTTGGGTCGTGGCCGATCGTGGCTATAGCAGCCACGCCTTTCGCGAGTACCTCTGGCATCGCGGTGCGCGGCCCGCCATCCCGCCAAAGATCAATGAAGCGCACGTCGCCTGCCCGCAGCCGATCTAAAACAACCGCGATCGCGTCGAGCGCCTGTGGGCGAGGTTGAAGGAATGGCGCGCCGTCGCAACACGCTACGAGAAAACCGCCACTTCCTTCCTCGGCGTCCTTTGCCTCGCCGCCACCGCCGACTGGCTCAGGCGCTAACAGGCCCTAAATCGAGGCCGGGGGTCATTTTCCAGCCCCCTACACCCCTACCCTCGGCCGCTGGGTCCCATCCCCACCAGGGGCTCCTTGACCGGTGCTGGCCTGCCTTCAATCCAAATTTTTGCCGCTACACCGCTACAATCCCCGGGCCTGCGGCTGTGCAGATCTCATGGCTTCCCCTTGGATGCCTCCCCACACCACCCGCCCTGTCCCGGAATTCGCCGCTACACCGCTACAAGGGCGGGTCGAGTTGAGTGACGCAGGCCACGCAGATCTGATGCCTGACTCCGGCCTGCCCCTCGCCCGCGATAGACTCACGCACGGTGTGCGGGTGGAACTCGCGGTCTGGAAGGCCGGTTCGGCTCGGAATCGCCAAGGGCATCTGGTCCCCTATGTGGTTACCCAGCAACCGAAAGCGTTGCGCCGCGCTCATGCGCGCCCCAGAAACTTCAATGATATTAATGAGATATTTGGTAGCGGCGAGCGGACTTGAACCGCTGACCCCGGCATTATGAGTGCCGTGCTCTAACCAGCTGAGCTACGCCGCCCCAGTCCCGAGAAACCCGCATCGGGCTCCTCTGCGGGAGGGCGCCCGGTTACGCCCGGGCTCGGGGACTGTCAACGGCCTCGGGCGATGCCGCGCGAATGAAGCCGCCGGCCAGCACGCGATCGCCATCGTACAGCACGCAGGCCTGGCCCGGCGCGACCACATTCGGCTCGTCGAGCTCCAGCCGCAGCAGGCCCGAAGCCGCGTCCCAGGAGGCTGTCGCATCGCGCGGCGCTTCGCGGCCGCGCAGCTTCGCCTGCACGCGGATCGGCGCGGCCGGCGCCGGGATCAGCCAGTTCACCTCGCCCGCCAGCACCTCTGCCCGCGGCAGCGCGGCACGCGGGCCGACCACGACGCGCCGGCGCGGCGCATCCACGGCCGCGACGAACAGCCGCTCCGCCGTGCCGCCGATGCCGAGCCCCCGCCCCTGGCCGACCGTGTAGCGCCCGATGCCGCCATGCGTGCCCAGCACCTGGCCGTCGAGGTCCACGATCTCACCCGGTTCGGCCGTTTCGGGGCGGAGCTTCGCGACGGTTGCGGCGTAATGGCCGTCGGGCACGAAGCAGATGTCCTGGCTGTCCGGCTTGTCGGCAACCGCGAGGCCGAGGCGGGCGGCTTCCGCGCGCACCGCCGCCTTGTCCGGCATGTCGCCGAGCGGAAATCGGGAAAAGTCGAGCTGCGCGCGCGTCGTCATCGCCAGGAAGTAGGACTGATCGCGCGCGGGATCGGCCGCGCGGTGCAGCTCCGCCCCCGCCGCGCCCTCGACGCGGCGGGCGTAATGGCCGGTCGCCAGCGCCTCGCAGCCGAGGTCGCGGGCGAGTTCCACCAGATCCTGGAACTTCACAGTCTGGTTGCAGCGGATGCAGGGGATGGGCGTTTCGCCGCGCGCGTAGCTGTCGGCGAAATCGGAGATCACGGCGTTGCGGAAACGCTGCTCGCGGTCGAGCACATAATGCGGGATGTCGAGCGTATCGGCGACGCGGCGCGCATCGTGGATGTCCTGCCCGGCGCAGCAGGCGCCCTTCTTCTGCACGGCGGCGCCATGGTCATAGAGCTGCAGCGTCGCGCCGATCACCTCATGCCCAGCCTGCTTCATCAGCCCCGCGACGACGGAGCTGTCCACGCCGCCGGACATGGCTACGAGAACCCGCATCAGCCGGCCCTCAGTCCCATCTGCCAGAAATCGGCCTCGAGCCGCGCGGCCTTGGCAAAATCGGCCGCGAGGGATGCGAAGCGCGCTGCACCGCCATGGCTCTCGCCGAGCGCATCAAGCCGCGCGGCGGAGCCGCGCGCCAGCGCCTGGTACTCCGCGCCCGCATACATCGCGATCCAGGATTCGTAAGGATTGCCGGTGCGCTTGCGCGATGCACTCGCCTCGATCGCCAGCGCGATCTCGCCATAGCCGACCGTGCAGGGCGCGAGTGCCACTTCAAGGTCGAGGATGTCGCCCGCAATGCCGCGGTCCAGCACCCAGCGCGTATAGGCGACCGTCTCTGCGGCTTCGGGCTCGGCCAGGATCTGCGCCTCCGCGATGCCCCATTCGGCGCAGTAGCCGACATGCAGTGTCATCTCGTGCAACAGCGCGCCGATGGCGGCGGCCTTGTCCCGAAAGGCGGGGAGGCTCTCAGCCTTGTAGGCGGCCAGCGCATAGGCGCGGACGAACTGCACCAGGAACAGGTAGTCCTGCAGCAGGTAGCGCCGAAACGCGGGCAAGGGCAGCGAGCCGTCCGCGATGCCCTGCACGAAAGGGTGCCAGGTGTAGGCCTGCCACTCCGCGGCGCAGGCCTGCTTCAGCCGGCGGAACAGCCCGCCCTCGGAACCGTAGGGCGGGTGCTCCACGGCCTTCACCCCCCGGCGTTGCGCGAACCGGCGGGCAGCTTCACCACCAGCCCGTCCAGCGCATCCGTCATGATGATCTGGCAGCCGAGGCGGGACGTCTCCTGCAGGTCGAAGGCGAGGTCGAGCATGTCCTCCTCATCCTCGGTCGCCTCGGCAAGCTTGGCGTACCAGGACGGGTCCACCACGACATGGCAGGTGGAGCAGGCGAGGCTGCCTTCGCAGGCTCCCTCGATATCCACGCCGTGCTTGTGCGCGATCTCGAGCACCGAAAGGCCAAGCGGCGCGTCCACTTCCTTGGGCGTGCCGTCGCGCTCGATGAAGGTCATCTTGGGCATGGAAACTGTCACTCCGCCGCGCTCGCAGGGCTGATCCGAGAGGTCGTGGCGGCCCGCCAGGCGGCGCCAAGCGCCGCGGCGGCCAGGTCCACCTCGGCGGGCGAAGTAAAGCGCCCGATCCCGATCCGCAAGGTGGCGCGTGCCTTGCTTTCCGCCAGCCCCAGCGCCTTCAGCACATGCGAGGGCTCGATTTCGGCCGAGGAACAGGCCGAGCCGGTCGAGACCGCGACCTCCGGCGCGCCGGCCATAATGGCCTGCGCCGTCACCCCGCCGGGGAAGGCGAGGGAGAGGTTCCCCGCCACCCGCCGCGCCCGGTCGCCATTCACCTCGATCCCCGGCACCTCGGCCGCGAGCGCGGCCAGGAAGCGCTCCCGCTGGCCGGCGATGCGGCCCTGGTCGAGCAGCGCCTCGTCGGCCGCGATCCGGCAGGCCTCGCCGAGGCCGACGATCAGCGGCGCGGGCAGCGTGCCGGAGCGCAAGCCCCGCTCCTGCCCGCCGCCCGAGAAGAGCGGCGCGAGGCGGACGCGCGGCCGGCGGCGCACATACAGCGCCCCTATCCCCTTCGGCCCATAGAGCTTGTGGCCGGAGAGCGAGAGCAGGTCGGTCCGGATCGCGCGGACATCGAGCGGGATGCGGCCGGCCGCCTGGGCGGCATCGGTGTGGAACAGCGCGCCGTGGCGCTTTGCCATCTCCCCGATCGCGGCGAGGTCCTGAATGACGCCGATCTCGTTGTTCACCGCCATGACGCTGACCAGCAGCGTTGGCTGCTCGGCCAACGTCGTCTCCAGCAGGGTCAGGTCGAGCAGGCCATCGGCGCCGACGGGCAGCACCACCGGCTCGAACCCCTCGGCGGCGAGATCCTTCACGCTCTCAAGGACGCATTTGTGCTCGGTGGCGAGCGTGACGACGCGCAGCCGGTCGGTGCCCTGGCCCTTGGCGAAGCGGGCAGCGCCCTTGATGGCAAGGTTGTTCGATTCCGTGGCGCCGGAGGTCAGCAGGATCTCCGACGGTTCCGCCCCGATCAGCGCGGCGACGTGGCCTCGGGCAGTCTCCACCGCCTCCTCTGCCGCACGGCCCATGGCGTGCTCGACCGAGCCGGGATTGGCGAAGTTCTGTTCCCACCAGGGGCGCATCGCCGCCAGCACGCGGGGGTCCACCGGCGTGGTCGCGTGGTTGTCGAGGTAGATGGGGCGGTTCGGACGGCTCATCGCGGCTGCTATCTGGCCTCTCAGGCGGGCTTGCGCGAGAGGCGCGCGCGCATGGCCGACCAAGCGGCGAAGAAACGCTCCGCCGTATCCTCGGGCGCGTTCCAGGGGAGCGAGACGCGGATCGCCTGCCCCGCCCGGTCCCCGAGGCCCATCGCCGCCAGCACATGGCTCCGCGCCACCTTGCCCGAGGAACAGGCCGCCCCGGCCGAGACCCGGACGCCCGCGAGGTCGAGCGCGATCACCTGCGTCTCGGCCGCGACACCGGGCAGGATCAGGCTGGTGGTGTTGGGCAGGCGCGGCGCGCCCTGCCCCGCCACCTCCGCGCCCTGAGCGATACAGGCGGCCTCGATCGCATCGCGCAGCGCGGCGAGGCGCGCGGCGGCCTCGGGCCGCGCGGCCGCGGCGGCCGCGCCAAGGCCGGCGATCGCGGGCAGCGGTTCGGTGCCGCCGCGGCGGCCCTTTTCCTGCCCGCCGCCGGCGATCAGCGCCGGGAGGGCGAGGCCCGGGCGCAGCAGCAGCGCCCCGGCCCCCTTCGGCCCGCCGAGCTTATGGCCAGAGATGGCCAGCGAATCGGCGCCGATCCCGGCGAGCGAGACCGGCACCCGCCCCGCCGCCTGCACCGCATCCACATGCAGCAGCGCCCCCTGCGCCCGGCACAGCTCGGCCGCCTGCGCCAACGGGTGCAGCACGCCGGTTTCGTTGTTAGCGGCCATCAGGCAGACCAGCGCCGGCGGCCCGGCCCGGAGCGCGGCCTCCAGCGCGTCGAGGTCGAGCGTCCCGTCGGGGAGCACCGGCAAAGTTTCAGCCCCGGGCGCGGCGGCGAGCACCGCCGGGTGCTCGGTGGCGCCGACCAGCACGCGCCGTCCCTCCGCCAGGCCCCGGACCGCGATCGCATTGGCCTCCGTCCCGCCCGCGGTCAGGACGACATCGCCGGGCGCCGCGCCGAAGGCGTACGCAACCGCCTCTCGCGCCGCTTCCAGCACCCGCCGCGCCTCCCGGCCCGCGGCGTGGACCGAGGCCGGGTTGCCCGGCAGGTCGAGCGCAGCCAGCACCGCGGCCCGCGCCTCGGGGCGCAGCGTCTCGGTCGCGTTGGCGTCGAGGTAGATGTCCATCGGTCCCGATATGGCGCCCCAGGCGATCGCGCGCTACCGGCCGCGCGCTACCGGCCGCGCCCGGCTTGGCCGCTACTGGGCCGCGGCGCGGCGCTGCCCGGCCGCCGCATCCTCGGCGCTGTGGGGCGTGCTGGCCCGGCCGAGGATCCGCCCGCCGATCACATCGGCCAGCGTCACGCCTTCCAGGAACAGCCGGATCTGGTCGCCGAGCTCGGCCCAGAGGTCATGGGTCAGGCAGCGCTGCCCGGCGAGGCAGCCCGGGCCGCCTTCCTCGCAGCGGGTCGCCTGGATCGGCTCATCCACCGCCAGCACGATCTCGGAGACGGTGATGCGGCCGGGATGGCGCGCCAGCCGATAGCCGCCGCCGGGGCCGCGCGAGGAGGCGACCAGCCCGGCCCGGCGCAGCGGGCCGAAGAGCTGCTCAAGATAAGCAAGGGACAGGTGCTGGGCCTGGGCGATCTCGGCCAGGCTGACGCGGGCCTGGCTGTCCTCCGGCCCGTCCGGGGGCTGGCGCGCGGCGAGCTCGACCATGGCCATGACCGCATAGCGGCCCCGGGTGGAGAGCCTCATCGCAGCGCCGCGCCCGCCTCAGGGCGGACCGAGGCTGCGCGCACGGTCCTGGCCGGATCGTGAGAGCCGCCTCGCCAGTCCAGATGCAGGAACATGGGGTCCATGCCATGAATCCGATATGAAATCGGCCCTCGCCTCCCTATATTGCGCGCACCGCAGGGCACGGGAGCCCGCCCTGCGGGCGTCCAGGGGCGTGAACCACCGCGCACCCGCCAGAACCAGGGCCGAACCCGAAGACCGCGGCAGCGCGTCGGCAGGGAGAGGCTATTGTCGCCGACGCACCCCGTCAACAAAGGGGTGTGATCGGACGAGGCGGGGGCAAGGCACGCGGATTTGGGCAGGCCCGGACAGGGCGCGGCGGGCCGGGGCATGCGCCCTGGGCCGACGCAGGTGGCGCCCCAAATGGCCGCTGGCGCGGATGACGCGCCACAGCCACAACCGAGACTGGACCTGACGCGCGATGCCCGAAGTGATGTTCGCCGGCCCCGACGGTCGGCTCGAAGGCCGCTATCACCACGCGAAGCAGGCCAACGCCCCGGTGGCGCTCGTGCTGCATCCGCACCCGCTGCATGGCGGGACGATGAACAACCGCATCGCCCACGCGCTCTACACCCGGTTCCAGGCGATGGGCTTCTCGACGCTCCGCTTCAACTTCCGCGGCGTCGGGCGCAGCCAGGGCCGCTATGATGGCGGCATCGGCGAGATTTCGGACGCCGCGGCGGCGCTCGACTTCCTGCAGGCGGTGAACCCGAGCGCCTCCTCGCTCTGGGTCGCGGGCTATTCCTTCGGGTCCTATGTCGGCATGCAGCTGCTGATGCGCCGCCCGGAGATGTCGGGCTTCATCTCCATCAGCCCGCCCGCCAGCCACTATGATTTCGGCTTCCTCGCCCCCTGCCCCTGCAACGGGCTGATGCTGCACGGCGCCGATGACGAGCTCGTGCCCGAGGGCAGCGTGCGGAAGCTGGTCGAGAAGCTGAACACCCAGAAGGGCATCAACATCGACTACCGCGTGATGCCGGCGGCCGGGCACATCTTCACCCCGCCCCAGGCCGAGGAGGTCGCCGCCGCGGCGGAAGACCACATCAACCGCGCGCTGAACCGCACCCGCATGGCGCTCGCCGCCGACTGACGCGCGACGCGCAGCGCAAAAGGGCCGCCCTCCGCAAGGGGGCGGCCCTTTTGCTTGGTTGTATTCAGATCAGCGGGCCGGTGATCCGCCCACCGCGCAGCGGCTCGGGCGCGCCGGTGGTGCCGGGGAAGGTCAGCGGCAGCCCGCGCCAGACCCGCGCGGCCAGCACGCCGAAGGCCTGCGCTTCCAGCGCATCGCCGTTCCAGCCCGCGACCTCGACCGGGCGGACCGGCTCGGTCAGCGCCGAGGCCAGCGCGCGCATGATCGCCGGGTTGCGCCGCCCGCCGCCGGCGACCAGCCACTGCACGGGCGGCGTCGGGAAATGGCGCGAAGCCGCGGCGACGCAGACGGCGCAGAAGGCGACCAGCGTCGCCGCGCCATCGGCGGGCGAGAGCGCGGCGGCGCCGGCCTCCTTCAAGGCGCGGTCGAAATCCAGCCGGTCCAGCGATTTCGGCGGCGGCGCGGCCAGGTAGGGATGCGCGATCAGCCGCGCCAGCACCCCGCCATCCGGCTGCCCGGTCAGTGCCAGGCGCCCATCGCGGTCATAGGCCTCCCCGGTCGCGCGGCGCGCCCAATCGTCGAGGGGGCCGTTGGCCGGGCCGGTGTCGAAGGCCACCAGCTCCCCATCCGGACCGATCCAGGTGACGTTGCCCACACCACCGAGGTTCAGCACCGCCAGCGGCTTCGGCAGGTCGCGCGCCAGCACGGCATGGACGATCGGGACCAGCGGCGCCCCCTGCCCGCCGGCCGCGACATCGGCCGAGCGGAAATCATGCGCGACCGAGAGCCCCGTCTCCCGCGCCAGCCGCGCCGCATCCCCGACCTGCCAGGTGAAGGGGGCGTGGGTTGAGCCCGGGCGCGCGGGCCGGTGCAGGATCGTCTGCCCGTGGAAGCCGACCAGATCGGCCTGCCAGCCCACGGCGCGCACGGCCTCCACATGGCGGGTGGTCAGGCGGGTGACGCAATCGGCCAGGAAGGGGTCGTCGGGGCCGATCTCGGCCGCGCGGTCGAGCAGCGTCCGGAGGTCGCGCCGCAGCGAGGGTTCGTAAGGCAGCGTGATGGCCGGCCCGAGGCGGCCGATGCGCTCGCCATCGGTCTCCACCCAGGCCGCGTCCACCCCGTCCAGCGAGGTCCCGCTCATCAGCCCGATCGTTCTCAGCATTTGCCGAGTGTGCTACGCCGCCGGGCCTTCCGGAAGCCTAGATCCCGACATGCCCAGCTCAGACTTTCTTCAGGAAGCCCGCGCGCGCGGCTTCATCCACCAGGTCACCGAGGAGCCGGCCTTCGCCGCGCGCCTGCAGCAGGGGCCGGTCGCGGGCTATATCGGCTTCGACGCGACCGCGGACAGCCTGCATGTGGGCAGCCTCGTGCAGATCATGCTGCTGCGCCTGTTGCAGAAGACCGGCCACCGGCCGGTCGTGCTGATGGGCGGCGGCACGACGAAGATCGGCGACCCTTCGGGCAAGGATGAAGCGCGGCAGCTGCTGGACGACACCCGGATCGAGGCGAACAAGGCCGGCATCCGCAAGGTGTTCGAGCCCTTCCTGACCTTCGGCCAAGGCCCCACGGATGCCGTGATGCTGGACAATGCCGAATGGCTGGACCGGCTGCTCTACATCCCCTTCCTGCGCGACATGGGGCGGCATTTCAGCGTCAACCGCATGCTGACCATGGACAGCGTGAAGCTGCGCCTCGAGCGGGAGCAGAACCTCAGCTTCCTCGAATTCAACTACATGCTGCTGCAGGCCTATGACTTCCTGGAGCTGAACCGCCGGCATGGGATCTGCCTGCAGATGGGCGGGCGCGATCAGTGGGGCAACATCATCATGGGCGCGGACCTGATCCGCCGCGTGGATCAGAAGGAGGCCTTCGGGCTGACCACGCCGCTGATCACCACGGCCTCCGGCGCCAAGATGGGCAAGACGGCGCAGGGGGCGGTGTGGCTCGATGCGGCGAAGGTGAGCCCCTACGATTACTGGCAGTTCTGGCGCAACACCGAGGATGCGGATGTGGCGCGCTTCCTTGGCCTGTTCACCGACCTGCCGATGACGGAAGTCGCACGCCTCGCGGCGCTGCAAGGTGCCGAGATCAACGACGCGAAGAAGACGCTGGCGACCGAGGCGACGGCGCTGCTGCATGGCCGCGCGGCCGCCGAGGCCGCAGCCGAGACCGCGCGCCGCACCTTCGAGGAAGGTGTCACGGCCGCGACGCTGCCGACGCTGGTCGCCCAGCTGCCGGCCAGCGTGGTGGACTTGCTGGCGGAAGCGAAACTCGTCGCCAGCAAGGGCGAGGCGCGGCGGCTGATCCAGCAGAACGGTGTGCGGCTGAACGACGCGCCAGTTGCGGATGTGGCGGCGCAGGTGACGGCTGCCGACCTGCGTGACGGCGCGGCGAAGCTCTCGCTCGGCAAGAAGAAGCATCTGCTGGTGCGCCCCGCGTGAAGCCGCCGGCGGGCTCGCTGATGGCGCGCCTGCTCGACGCGCCGATGCGCCCCGGGCGGCTGGTGTGGATCGGGCTTCGCCCCGAACGCCGCGCCCCGATGGTGGAGGTGGAGCAGGCCCTGCTGGAACCCGGCCGGGGCCTGATCGGCGATCGCTGGCGCGGGGCGGTGACGGGCGGGCGGCAGGTGACGCTGATCGCCGCCGAACATCTCCGCGCCATCGCGGGTTATCTGGGCCTCGATGCCGTCGCACCCACGCGGCTCCGCCGCAACCTGGTGGTGGAAGGCGTGAACCTGCTGGCGCTCAAGGGCCAGCGCTTCCGGATCGGCGCGGCGCTGCTGGAGTGCAGCGGCGAATGCCATCCCTGTTCGCGGATGGAGGAGGAGTTCGGCCCCGGCGGCTACAACGCCGTCCGCGGCCATGGCGGGATCACCGCGCGCGTGGTGAAGGGCGCGGCGATCCGCCTCGGTGATCCGGTGGAGCGGATCTAGCTCAGCCCAGCTTCTTCGCCGCCTCCAGCACCTCCGCCGCGTGCGCCTCCGGCTTCACCTTGCGCCAGACCTTCGCGATCTTGCCTGCGGCATCCACCAGGAAGCTCGACCGCTCCATACCCATGTAAGTCTTGCCGTACATGCTCTTCTCGACCCAGGTGCCATAGGCAGTCGCGACCTTCTGGTCGGCGTCGGAGGCCAGTGGGAAGGTCAGCTTGTACTTCGCGGCGAACTTCTCGATCGGCGGCATCGGGTCCGGCGAGACGCCGATGATCTCAAGCCCAAGCTTGCCGAGCGCGGGCAGCGCTTCCTGCACGCCGCAGGCCTGCTTGGTGCAGCCGGGGGTGTCGGCCTTCGGGTAGAAATACAGCAAATAGGGCTTGCCCTTCAGGCCCGCGCTGCTGACCACGCGCCCGCCGCTGGCCGGCATGGAGAAGGCCGGCGCCTTCGCGCCCTCCGCCGGGCCGGCGGAAGCCGGCGCGACGACGGCCTTCGGCGCCGCGGGCTTCTTCGCCGCCGCGGCCTTCGGGGCCGCAGTCTTCGCGGCCGTCGCCTTCGCGGGCGCCGCCTTTGCGGCCGCCGGCTTCGATGCCGGCTTCGCGCTTGCCTTGGCCGGCGCCTTCGCCGCCGGCGTCTTCGTCGCAGCCATCCCGGGATCCTTCCGTCAGATGTCCAGCGGCCCGATGCGGCGCAGGAAGATCGCGCGCACCTCGTCCGCCACCTCGCGCATCTGTGTGCGAAGATCAGATTGGTCAACGGGCGGCCGCGGCAGCAGCGGCGCGACCGCACCCAGCAGCGCCGCCGCGACGGCCGCCGGCAGCGCCTCATCCGCGCGGCGGCCGACCGTCAGGCGCAGATGCGCGCTGATGGCGCGCCAGAGCCGCTCCGCCGCCACCAGCGCCGATGCCTCCTCGGCGGACAGCAACCCAGCCTTCGCCAGCGCGCCGAGCGCCAGGCGCGTCGTCGGCGACAGCAGGGCGGGTGTGCGATGCGCATGGGCGACCTGCAGCGCCTGGGCGATGAACTCCACCTCCACCAGGCCGCCCGGCATCAGCTTCACATCCCAGGAATCCTCGGCCGGGATTTCGCGCAGCATGCGCGCGCGCATCGCCGCTGCGTCAGCGAGCACCTGGGCAGAATCCGCCGCACGGGTCTGCGCGGCCTTGATCGCCGCCTCCACCTTCCGACGCAGCCCGGCGGGCCCCGCGACGAAGCGCGCGCGCGTCAGCGCCATGCGCTCCCAGGTCCAGGCGCTTTCTGCGTGATAGCGCGCGAAGCCCGCGAGCGAGACCGCGACCGGCCCTTTCGAGCCCGAAGGGCGCAGCCGCATATCCACCTCGAACAGCTTTCCCTCCGGCCCCGGCGAGGTCAGCATCGCAACCACCTGGTTGGCGAGGCGGCCGAAATACTGGCTCGGCGGCAACGCCTTCGCGCCGCCCTTGCTCTCCGCCGCGTCCTCAGCGTGGTCATAGACCAGGATCAGATCGAGGTCGGAGGCTGGCAGCATGTCCCGCCCGCCGAGCTTGCCGAGCGCGACGACGCCCAAGGCACCGCCGCTGATCTTCCCGTAGCGCGCGGCGAAATCGGCGGCGACGGAGGGCAGCAGCGCGGCGATCGCCGCATCCGCGAGGTCGCTCCGCGCCATCCCAGCCGCATCCACATCCATCCGGCCTTCGAGGGCTGCGGCATCCACTTCGAAGCGACGCTCGGCCACCACGCGCCGCGTCGCGTCGAGCGCTTCCTCGAGGTAGCGCGCCTCCTTGACCAGCGCGGGCAGCGCGGCGGCGGGATCGCTCGCCGAGAGCGTGCCCGACAGCAGCGCATCGAGCGCGGCCGCGCTGCGCGCGACGTGATCCGCCAGCGCCGGCGCCGCGGCCAGCAGGAAGGCCAGCCGATCCAGCAGCGCGGGATTGCGGTGCAGCAGGCTCAGCGCCTGCACGCCAGCCTGCATCCGCGCGAAGGCGGCATCGAGGCGCATCAGCGCCTGATCCGGCTGCTGCTGACGACCGAAAGCGGTCAGCAGCGTCGGCATCAGCGCGGTCAGCAATTCGCGCGCGCGTTCGCTGCGTGTGGCGCGCGTGCGGCCGTGATGCCAGGCGCGCACGATGCCCGCGATGGCCGAAGGGTTCTGGAAGCCGAGCCGGCGCAGCGTCTCGATCGTCGCGGGATCGTCCTCGACGCCGGTGAAGACCAGGCTGCCCTGCACGCCCTCCTCACCGGCGCCGAGGTCGGGAGCGGATTCGAACAGCCCCGCATAGCAGCGCTCGACGCGGGTCAGATGGCCGAGTAGCGCGGCGCGGAAGGCATCGGCGCCGTCGAAGCCCATGAAGCTTGCGATGCGGGCCAGCCCCGCCTCGTCTTCCGGCAGGCGATGCGTCTGACGGTCGGCCACCATCTGCAACCGGTGCTCGACATGGCGAAGGAAGACATAGGCATCGGCCAGTTCCGCCGCCGAGCGCCGCTCGATCCGGCCGACCGCGGCCAGCGCCGCGAGGGCGCCGAGCGTCGTCGGGTCGCGCAGCGCCGGGTCCCGCCCGCCCCAGATCAGCTGCAGGATCTGGGTGGAGAATTCGATCTCCCGGATGCCGCCGCGGCCGAGCTTCACGTCATGGCCAGAGACCTGCACCTCGGCATGCGCGCCCTTCGCTCCCTTATGGGCGTGGATCTGGCGCTTGATGGAATGGATGTCGGCGACGGCGGCGAAATCGAGATGCCGTCGCCAGACGAAGGGGCGGATCTCGCGCAGGAAATTTTCGCCAAGCGCGCGGTCGCCCGCGACCGGCCGCGCCTTGATCATCGCGGCGCGTTCCCAGTTCTGCCCCATGCTCTCGTAATAAGTGATCGCTGCAGGCAGGGAGACGGCCAATGGTGTTGCTGCAGGATCGGGGCGCAAGCGCAGATCCGTGCGGAAGACGTAGCCATCCTCCGTCCGGTCCTCGAGCAGCCGGACCAGGTCCCGCGCCAGGCGGACATAGATGGCGCCCGCCCGGTCCGCATCGTAGGCTGCGGCCATCGGATCGTAGAGCACCATGAGGTCGATATCCGACGAATAGTTCAGCTCGCGCCCGCCGAGCTTGCCCATGCCGAGCACGACAAGACCGGAGCCACGCCCGGTGGCGCGCGGGTCGTGGCGCGCGGCATTGGACAGCTTCAACTCGCCGCGCGCCTGCGCCTCGCGCAGCAGATGGGCGCAGCCATAGTCGGTGCAGGCATCCGCGAGGTCCGACAGCGCCCCGGTGACGCGATCGAGCGGCCAGAGCCCCGCAAGGTCGGCCGCCGCCGCGATCAGCGCCGCCTGACGCTTCGCCTGGCGCAGCAGGGACGCGACCTGCGGGCGGCTCGCCTTCGGATCGGCGCGGCCGAGCGGGTCGAGGGCGAGCGCCATCGCGGCATCCGCCCCGCGCTCCGCCAGGCGCAGCAGGGTGGCCGATTCCCGAACGGCGAGATCGGCCAGGTAGCTGGAATGCCCGCCGAGCGCAGCGAGCAGCGCAGCACCTTCGGCGGTTGCGGCGAAGGCGCGCTCCGCCGCGCCGCGCTCCGCGAAGCGGCCGGCGAGCTGCGCGGCGGCCTCAGGGTCGAAGGGGCGCGGCAGGCGCGCGGCGGCCAATGGGGCGGATTTCGGGGCGGGTGCGCCCGTCCCTGCGGGCGGGGCCGCCCCCTTGGTCTTCGGCATGCGGCGCGAGGGTGGTGGTGAGGCAGGCCGCGGGTCAAGTGGCCCGGCAGGCGCATCGCGCGCTGCACCTGCTGCTCGGCACGCTCATGCTCGGGCTGCTGGCACTGGCCGTTCTGGGCTGGCGGCTGGCGCAGGGGCCGATCGAGCTGCCCTGGCTCGCCCGTATCATCGAAGCCGAGGCCGCGCCGCGCGATGCGGCGTTCAGGCTGGAGATCGGGCAGGCCAGCATCGGCTGGGAGGGGCTGCACAGCGCGGGCCTTTCACCGCTGCAACTGCGGCTGGCGGGCGTGCGGCTGGTCGGTGCCGACGGCACGCTGCGGGCGGCGCTGCCCGATGCCGAAGTCGGCCTGTCCCTGCCCTGGCTGCTGCGCGGTCACGTCGCGCCGCGCCGGCTGGAATTCGACAGGCCGATGCTGCGCCTGGCGCGCGATGCCGAGGGCGGGCTCCTCATCGCGCTCGCGCCACCAGGCGTGGAGGCGGCGCCGGGCAGCGCCGGGCTCGAGGCGATCCTGGCCGGGCTGATGCATGCGCCGGACGACCACACGCCCCTCGGCGCGCTGGCGCAACTCGCCGTGACCGGCGCGCAGCTGGTGGTGGAGGATGCGCAGCTTGGCGTCACCTGGTCGCTCGACAACGCCGCGATCGAACTGCGCCGCGGCGCGGCGGGCGGCATCGCAGGGCGGTTCAACGCGGTGCTGCAACTGGGCGCGGAGCGCATTCCGCTTGCCGGCTCGATCGAGGCGCGTGGCTCACCAGCCGAGATCACGCTGCGGCTGGCCCTGCCGGAGCTGCGCCCGGCCGCGCTGTCCGCACTGGCCCCACCGCTCGCCGCGCTCGCGGCGCTGGATGCACCCGCGCGGCTCGACCTCTCGGTGCGGATGGACATGAGCGGGGCGGTGCAGGAGGCCGGGCTGGTGCTCGGCGCCAGCGCCGGCACGCTCGATCTCGGCGCGGGACGGCGGCTGAAGCTGGCGCGGCTGGATGCAGCAGCCGAGTGGCAGGCGGAGAGGCTGCGGCTGACACGCGCGAACCTCACGCTCGACGGGCCCGGCACGCCGCGGCTCTCCGCCCAGGGAGAGGCCACGCGGCGCGACGGAGGCTGGCGCGGGCGCGCGACACTCGGGCTGGATGCACTGCCCGTCGCAGAGCTCGGGCGCTGGTGGCCGGAGGGGCTGGGCTCGGGGGAACGGGCCTGGATCCTGGAGAACATCACCGCCGGCGTCGCGCGCAACGGCCATTGGCAAGTGGAGGCGGAAGCGGCGGAGGATCTCTCGGGCCTCGCCGTCACGGCGCTGTCGGGCACGCTCGATGTCGCGGACGCAACCGTGCACTGGCTACGCCCCATCCCGCCCGTGGAGGGCGCGCAGGGCCAGGTGCGCTTTGGCCTCGATGCGATCGAGGTCGAGGTCGCCGCGGCGCGGCAGGCGGGCACCCAGGTCGCGGCACGCGATGCGCTGCTGCGCTTCACCTTCCCGGACGGCCAGGACCCCGCCGCAGAGATGCGGATCGGGCTGGCTGGACCGGTGCCGGAGGTGCTCGGCGTGCTGCGGCATCCGCGGCTACGCCTGTTCGACCGCCGGCCGCTGCCGCTGGTGAACCCGCAAGGCGTGCTGGACGGGCGGCTCGATCTCGGCTTCCCGCTGCTGGATGCGCTGCAGATCGAGCAGATGCAGATCCGCGCCCAGGCGCAGCTCCGGCAGGTCCGGCTTGGCGACATCCTGTTCGGCAAGCCGCTGGAGCGCGGGCAGTTCGAGCTCAACGTCGATACGAACGGGCTGCGCGCCACCGGCACCGCGACACTGGCCGAGATCCCCGCGCGGCTGGCGGTGGAGATGGATTTCCGCGGCGGCCCGCCCGGCCAGGTGGTGATGCGAGAGACCGTCACCGCGCGGCCCGATGCGCGCCAGCTCGCTGCACTTGGGCTCGCGGCAGAGGATGTGCTGCGCGGCCCCGTCGCGCTCGATGTGCGGACCGAGCGGCGGCGCAACGGGCAGGGCCGCGTGCTGCTGCGCGCCGATCTGCGCGAGGCGGCGCTGGCGATCGAGCCGCTGGCCTGGAGCAAGCCGCAAGGCCAGAACGCCGGCGCCGAGGCGGTGCTGCGGCTCACCGGCGAGAATCTGGAAGCGGTCGAGAGCTTCCGCATCGAGGCGCCGTCGCTGCTGCTGCGCGGCAATGCCGCCTTCGCGCGCGGCGCGCGGCTGGAGCGCGTGACGATCAATGAAGGGCGCGTGGATGACAGCCGGTTCAGCGGCGAGGCGCGCCCGCCGGCACGGCCGGGCACACCTTGGACGGTGACGCTGCGCGGCCCGGTGCTCGACCTTCAGCGCATGATGGCGGATGACACGCCGTCCGGCCCACCCGGTGCGGAGCCAGGGCCAGCGGTTGCGATCGACGCGCGGTTCGAGCGCGTGTTGCTCGGCCCGCAGCGCGCCTTGCAGGGGCTGGAAGCGCGGGTGCAGCTGGATGGCAGGGGCGTGCTGCGCGACGGTCGGATCGCCGGCCGCACCGGCCCGCAGAAGGCCTTCGAAGCGACGATCACCCCCGCCGAGCGTGGCCGCGCGCTGCGCGTGACGGCCGAGGATGCCGGCGCCTTGCTGCGCGCCTTCGGTGTGCTGCGCACGCTGGATGGCGGGCAGCTCAATGTGACGGCGGCCTATGCCCATAACGGGCCCGGCGCGCCGCTGCGCGGCACGGCGGAGATGGAAAACTTCGTGGTGCAGAACGCGCCGGCCGTCGCAAAGCTGCTGCAGGCGATGACGCTCTACGGCATGGTCGAAGCGCTGTCGGGCCCGGGGCTTGGCTTCGCGCGGATGGTCGCGCCCTTCACCCTGACCCCGGACGCGCTGGTGCTGGAGGAAGCGCGCGCCTTCTCCGCCTCGCTCGGCCTGACGGCCAAGGGAACGCTGGACCGCCGCCGGCAGGCCTTGGCGATGGAGGGCACGATCGTGCCCGCCTATCTGTTCAACACGCTGCTCGGGAATATCCCGCTGCTCGGGCGGCTGTTCTCGCCGGAGACGGGCGGCGGGCTCTTCGCCGCGACCTTCCGCATGCAGGGGCCGCTCGATGATCCGCAGGTCAGCGTGAACCCGCTCGCGGCGCTGACGCCGGGCTTCCTGCGCGGCCTGTTCGGCCTGGGCCAGACGTCAGACCCGCCCGCGGCGCGGCCCTGAGCGGCCTCAGCCCAAAGGTGCTCCTGGCCTGCCAACAGCCTGCGGCGCGGGGCGCAGCGCCTCCTCCTCCAGCGTGCGGCGCAGGAAGGTCGGCCACAGGGCGCGCGGCGTCGCGGGCTCGGGCGCCGGCGGCAGACGCCGCAGCGCAGCCTGCTCGGCCGGGTGTGTCCCGGTCTCGGTCATGGATCGCCTCCCCCAGCCTCGTTGGGCCGCCACTATCTAGGGGAGTTTCTTGCCAAAATGCAATCTAGGGTTGCGCGTCGGCAATCTCTTGACCGATGGCGCGCCCGTTGCGATGGCAGGTGACACGCTGAAACCCGGGGAGAACCGTTCCATGTCCACCACGCGCCGCCACGCCCTTGCGCTGGCCGCCCTGCCCTTGGGCCTCACCCTGCCCTCGCTGGCGCGGGCGCAGTCGGAACGCTCGATCCGCCTCGTCGTGCCGGCGCCGCCGGGTGGGCCGACCGACATCCTGGCGCGCGTGACGGCGGAGAAGGCCGCGGCCACGCTCGGCCAGCCGGTGGTGATCGACAACCGCGCCGGCGCCGGTGGCGTCATTGGGTCGGAGGCGACGCATCGCGCGGCGGCGGATGGGCTCACCATCATGGTCGGCCACAACCAGACCCATGCCTCCAACCAGCACATGATGGCGCGCCTGCCCTTCCATGTGGTGGATGGCTTCACCCCCATCGCCAAGCTCGGCACCGTGCATCACGCGACGGTCGTGCCGGCGAATTCCCGCGCGCGCACCATGGCAGAGCTGCAGGCGCTGGGCCGCAATGGCGGGCGGCTGAACTACGCCTCCTCCCAGGCCGGCTCGGCGAGCCATGTGATTGCGGAGACCTTCGTGCGCCGCTCGTCCATGGATGCGACGCATGTGCCCTTCAACGGCGCGGCGCCGGCCGCGACGGCGACGGTGGCGGGGCAGGTGGATTTCTACGTCTCCACCTTCCCGACCGTCGCCGCGCTGATCCGCGAAGGGCGGCTGCGCGCGCTGTCGGTCGGCGCGCCGCGGCGGCTCGCGGATTTCCCGGACATCCCGACCACCGAGGAAGCCGGTGTCGGCTATATGGCCGTGGATGCGTGGTTCGGCCTGTTCGGCCCGGCCGGCCTGCCGGCGGCGACCGCTGAGCGTCTGGCGGCCGCCTTCATCGGCACGCTGTCGGATGCCGAAGTGCAGCGGCGCCTGGCCGCGGCCGGCTTCACGCTGGACCCGCTGACCCCCGCGCCCTTCGCCGCCTTCCAGCGCGCCGAGGTCGCCCGCTGGCAGGAGATGGTGCAGCTGACGGGCGTGCGGCTGGACGGCTGAGGCCAGAAGGGTCGGGCCTGCGGCCGGCGTGAAGCCGGCCGAGCGCCCGAATGGGCGCCGCCGCCAATGCGGCGAGCCAAGCGCGCGGAGCGCGCGCCCGGCGCATGAGGGCACAAAAGAGCGGGCGCTTAGCCCGCCTTCTTCTCCCAGCCGCGCGGGCCCTGCTGCCAATAGGTCAGCACATGGCCCGCCGCCTTCGCGGCCTTCCAGCGCGTGCGGGCCGCCTCCACCGCCGCCTCGTCCGCGCCATCGAACAGGTCGAGCACGCGGTCGAAGCGATCGAGCCGCGCGCTCTCGCGCCCCTCCAGCAGGACCAGGAAGCGCGCGCCGTTCGGGGCACCGGCCTCGCCGGCATCCTCGGTCGTCAGCCAGATCGGCTGCAGCTCCGCATGGCCCATGGTCGGCGTGCCATGCGGCAGCCAATCAGGGTCGGGGCTGGTCCAAAGCGCGGCATCCAGCGCCTCCAGCCGCTCACGCGTCGCCAGCAGCACCATCGCGCGCCCGCCAGAGGCCAGCACGCGCCCGAGCAGCTTCGGCAGCGCCTGTTCCAGCGGCGTCTGGGTGAGGTGGTAGAAGCCGATCTCCGCCATGGCGCGGGCTCTACACGCGACCGGAGATGGACGCCACGGGGAAGGCTGACGGCGCGTGGTGGTCCGGCGTCTCAAACTGCGCCTCGACCAGCTGGTCGAGCAGCCGGACGCCGAAGCCCGTCGCACCGGCGGGCCCGAGCGCATGCGGTGCCTCCGCCGTATCCACCCCGGCGATATCCAGATGCGCCCAAGGCGCAGCACCCGCGAATTCGCGCAGGAACGCCGCGGCGTGACAGGCATCGGGGATGAAGCGCGCGGGCCAGCCGCCCTCCCCGCGCGCCGAGGGCACGCATTGGCGCAAATCGGCGATGTCGCTCGTCAGATCCACGCGATGGCCGGCCCCGATCGGCATGGGCCAGAGCGGCTCGCCCACCGCATCCCCGGCGGCGGCCAGCGCCGACATCAGCGCCGCATCATTGCCGAACAGCCCGGCGCGATGATGCCCGAGCGCGGAGATGATCGCGCCCGTCAGGGTTGCCACATCCACCATCGCGCGCGGGCGCAAACCCGCAGCGAAGGTCAGCGCATCGGCCAGCACCAGGCGGCCTTCGGCGTCGGTGTCCACCACCTCCACCGTGCGGCCCGAGAGGGTGCGGATCACGTCGGACGGGCGGTAGCTCGCCGCCCCCGTCGCGTTTTCCGCCAAGGCCAGCACAGCGATGGCGGGCGCCGGCGAGCCGCGCAGCGCGAGCGCCAGCATCGCCCCCGCGCAGGCCGCGGCACCGGCCATGTCGGCGCGCATCGCCTCCATCCCCGCCGCCGGCTTGATCGAGACGCCACCGGTGTCGAAGACGAGGCCCTTGCCGATGAAGGCAACGGGCGGCGCATCGAAGCTGCCGCGCCAGCGGAGTACGGCGAGGCGCGGCGGCGAGTCCGCAGCCCCGCCAACCGCGAGCAACGCGCCGAAGCCTGCCCGCGCCAGCCGCTTCCGCCCCAGCACATCCACATGGATGCCGAATTCCGCGAGCGCTTCCAGCCGCTGCGCGAAGCGGCGCGTCGTCAGGTGGTTGGCAGGCTCGGAGACCAGGTCGCGCGCGAAAAGGCAGCCGCGCACCGCGGCCTCCTGCCGCGCCCAGGCTGCGCGCGCGACCTTCGCCTGCGGCGCCACAACGCTGAGCCTCTGTGTCCCTGGCGTGAGGTCGCGCGTGCGATGCGTGTCGAACCGCCAGGACCTGAGCGCGATGCCCGCCGCGAGCCAGGCGATCTCCGTCGCGCCGACCGGCGGATCGGCTTCGAGGACAATGTGCGGCGCCTCCGCGAGACGCGCGACTGCCGCGGCGCCGGCGGCCTCAACGGCACGCCGCGTCGTTGCGTGGCCCAGGCCGAGCAGGATGCTGCGCGTGGCGCCGGCGGGCTCCGCGATCTCGCCTGCCTTGCCGCTGAAGCCCAGCCTGGCGGCTGCGGCGGCGAAGCGCGGCGGGATCTGGCCCTCCCGCACCGGGATGATGCGCGGCAGCGCGGGATCGGCTGGCCGCGAACGGATGCCGAGCTTCAGCATCGCGCGCTGCCCATGCCGAAACGCTCAGCCTTCCTCCGCCATCTCCTGCACCAGCCGGTCCAGCAGGCGCACGCCGAAGGCGGTCGCGCCCTTCGGCACGGTCGGCTGGTCCTTCGCACTCCAGGCCGTGCCCGCGATGTCGAGATGCGCCCAGGGCTTGCCGTTGGTGAAGCGCTGCAGGAATTGCGCGGCGGTGATGGACCCGGCGGGCCGGCCGCCGACATTCTTCATGTCGGCGATGTCGGAGCGGATCTGCTTGTCATACGCCTCGCCGAGCGGCATGCGCCAGCACGCCTCGCCCACCGCCTTGCCGGCGGCGGCGATGCGCTGCGCCAGGTCGTCATCATTGCTGAATAGCCCCGCATGCTCGTGGCCGAGCGCGATGATGATCGCACCCGTCAGCGTCGCGAGGTCCACCATGCAGCGCGGGTCGAAGCGTTCCTGGCAGTACCACATGACATCCGCCAGAACGAGGCGGCCTTCGGCATCGGTGTTGATCACCTCCACCGTCTGGCCGGAATAGGATTTCACCACATCGCCCGGCCGCTGCGCGGTGCCCGACGGCATGTTCTCCACCAGCCCGACCAGGCCGACGACATCCGCCTTGGCCTTGCGCCCGGCGAGGGCTGCCATCGCGCCGACCACCGCGCCGGCGCCGGCCATGTCCCACTTCATGTCCTCCATCCCCGCGGCCGGCTTGATGGAGATGCCGCCCGTGTCGAAGGTGACGCCCTTGCCGATCAGCGCGATGGGCTTCTGCTTCTTCCCCTTCGGCGCGCCGCGCCAGGTCATGACCACCATCCGCGGTTCCTGCGCCGAGCCCTGCGCGACACCGAGCAGCGCGCCAAAGCCGAGGCGCTTCATCTCCTTCGGCCCCAGCACCTCGACCTCGACGCCGAGCCGCTCGAGCCCCTTGCAGCGTTCGGCGAATTCAACGGGGTGCAGGACATTCGGCGGCTCGCTGACCAGCTCCCGCGTGAGGAACACGCCATCCGCGATGGCGCGCAGCGGCGCGAAGGCGGATTTGGCAGCCGCAGCCCCGGGCGTCGCGAAGGCAAGCCGTTCGAGCTTCGGCTTGTCTTCCTCCTTCTCTGTGGTGCGGTAGCGGTCGAAGCGCCAGGCGCGGAGCGTCGCGCCGAAGGCGAGATGCGCGGCGAGGCCTGCGTCCAGCGCATCGGTCGCGACCAGCACCTCGCGCTCCGTGGCGATGGCCGGCACCAGCGCGCCGCCCGCGGCCTCCGCCGCCTCGGGGCCGAGATCGGCGGGCTTGCCGAGCCCGAGCGCAACCACCTTCGACCAGGGGCCGAGGGCGTAGAGCGTCGTCACCTGGCCCTTGCGCCCCTTGAAGCCGGCGGCCTCCAGCGCCTTGGGGAGCAGGCCGCCCGTGGCCTCCGCAGCCTCCCGCGCGAGGCCCGCGGGCGGGTCGCCCTCGGTCATCGGCAGCACCAGGACGCCGGTCTTCGGCAGGGCGGGCTTCACGAAGGCGATATCGGGCATGCGGCGCGGATCCGTTGGGGGCTGGCTTCCCCCAACCTACCACCGGTGGAGGGCGCGGCGGCAAGCGGCGGGGCTGCTTGGCGGGGGGCGCCCAGAGAGGTAAGGCCGCTGCATGGAACCCGAAACCCTGCTCGCCTTGGCCACGAAGCTCGCCCGCGAGGCCGCGGCGGCGGTGATGGCGGTGCGCAAGGCCGGCTTCGCGGTCGAGCAGAAGCGCGACGCCAGCCCCGTGACCGCCGCCGACCGCATCGCCGAGGCGCTGATCGTGGAGGGGCTGCGCGCCGGCGCCCCCTATCCCGTGGTGGCGGAGGAGGAGTTCGAGGCCGGGCTGGTCGCCGCCGCGCCGGGCGGGCGCTTCTGGCTGGTGGATCCGCTCGACGGCACGCGCGAATTCGCCGCCGGGCATGACAGCTTCGCGACCAATATCGGTCTGGTGGAGGCCGGGCGGCCGCTGCTCGGCGTCGTCGCGCTGCCCGCGACCGGGGAGGTGTTCGGCGGCATCGTCGGCGGTCCGGCCTGGAAGGAGGACGCCGCCGGCCGGCGCAGCCCGATCCGGGTGCGGGGCTTCCCGCCCGAGGGGCCGCTCGTCATCGCCAGTCGCCACTACCAGACGGACCCGCGCATCGCCGATTTCGCCAAGGCGCATGGCGCGCAGCGCATCGTGAACATCGGCAGCGCCGAGAAGTTCTGCCGCCTGGCGGAGGGCACGGCCGATCTCTACCCGCGCTTCGGGCCCACCATGGAATGGGACACCGCCGCGCCGGAGGCGGTGCTGCTGGCCGCGGGCGGGCGGATGACCGATTGGGACGGTGCCGCGCTGCGCTACGGCAAGCCCGGCTGGCGCAACCCCGGCTTTCTGGCCCGCGGCGCGGCATGACACGGCTCATCGCCGATGTCGCGGAGGCCGCCGCGCTGCTGCGCGCGGGCGAGCTCGTCGCCTTCCCGACAGAGACGGTCTACGGCCTTGGCGGCGATGCGCGGAACGGCACCGCAGTGGCGGGGATTTTCGCGGCCAAGGGCCGCCCGCAATTCAACCCGTTGATCTGCCATTTTCACGCAGCCGACACTGCCTTCGAGGAGGTGCGGGCCGATGACCGCGCCCGAGAACTGGCCCGCCTCTTCTGGCCCGGCCCGCTGACCCTGGTGTTGCCGCGCCGCCCGACCTGCCGCGTGGATTTGCTGGCAGGCGCCGGCCTCGACACGCTGGCGGTGCGCGTGCCCGCCCATCCCCTCGCGCTCGAGCTGTTGCGCCAGGTGGGGACGCCCATCGCAGCCCCTTCGGCCAACCGCTCCGGCGGGGTCAGCCCGACGACGGCCGCGCATGTGCTGGAAGGACTCGCGGGGCGGATCGCGGCGGTGCTCGATGGCGGCCCCTGCATGGTGGGGGTGGAGAGCACGGTGCTGGACCTCTCGGCCGGCGGCGCGGCGCTGCTGCGCCCGGGCGGGGTGCCGGTGGAGGCGATCGAGGCGGCGATCGGCCCGGTCGGCCGGCCCCTGCCGCTTGCAGCCGCCACAGCGACACGGAGCCTTCGCAGCCCCGGGATGATGCTGTCCCACTACGCCCCCTCCCTGCCGGTGCGGCTGGAGGCGACGGAGGTCGGGCGGGACGAGGCGCTGCTGGCCTTCGGCCCGGCGCCACTGCCCGGCGCTGGCGCGATGTGGAACCTCTCGCCCGGTGGCGACGTGACAGAGGCGGCACGGCGGCTCTTCGCCGGGCTGCGCTGGCTGGATGCGGAAGGGCAGCGGCTCGGACTTCGGCGAATCGCGGCCATGCCGGTGCCGGAGGACGGGCTTGGCGCTGCCATCGCCGACCGGCTGGCGCGGGCCGCGGCGCCGCGTGGCTGACCCGCCGCCAGCGGGGCTTGATCCCCCGCCGCACCCGGTTTCCGCTGGCTCCATGCCACCCGATCCACCGACCGTCAGTCAGATATTCCTGACCTATCTTCGGATCGGGCTGATCGGGTTCGGCGGGGTGAACGCCTGGGCGCGGCGCACCCTCGTCGAGGAAAAGCGCTGGCTCACCGACCAGGACTATGCCGAGGTGCTCGGGCTCGGCCAGGCGCTGCCAGGGCCGAATGCGCTGAATGTCGCGATCTTCCTCGGCGAAAGGTGGCGCGGCGCGGCGGGCGCGCTGGTGGCGCCGCTCGGCCTGTTCGGGGGGCCGCTCTGCGTGCTGCTGCTGCTGGCCATCGCACATGACCGCTGGGGGGACCTCCCGCTGATCAAGGCGGTGCTGGCCGGCACCGGCGCGGCCGCGGCGGGGATGGTGATCGGCACCGCGCTCAAGATGACGCAGAACCTGAAGCCGCCGCCCGCGCTCGTGGCGGTCGGGATCGCCGCGCTGGCCGGTGCGCTGCTGCGCGTACCACTGCCGGTGATCGTGCTCGGCCTCGCGCCCTTCGGCATCGCCGCCGCCTGGTGGACGCTGCGGCGGAGGGATGCGCCGTGACCGAGGGCGCCACCTCCCCCGGCAGCATCCTGTGGCAATTGGCCATCGGCTTCATGTCGATCTCGCTGATCGCCGTCGGCGGGGGCATTGCGGTGGTGCCGGAGATGAACCGCCTGGTCGTGGATGTGCATGGCTGGATGAACGATGCGCGCTTCACCCAGCTCTTCGCGCTCGCCCAGGCCGCGCCCGGGCCGAATGTGCTGGTGGTGGGGCTGATCGGCTGGCAGGTGGCGGGCCTCGCCGGGATGCTGGTCGCCACCGCGGCCATGACCATCCCCTCTGGCCTGCTCGCCTATGGTTTCTGCCGGATGCGAACGCGGCTGGCCGGCCGGGCGGGGATGCGCCTGGTCGAGAAGGGGCTGGTCCCGGTCGCGGTCGGGCTGATCCTCGCATCGGGCATCCTGCTGGGGCAGGCGGCGGCGAGCGGGTGGGTGGCGGTCGCGCTGACGCTGGGCTCGACACTGTTCGTCTGGCGCAGCGACCGCAGCCCGCTCTGGGTGCTGGCGGCGGGGGCGGCGGTGGGGGCGGCACTCCTGTAGCGCGGTAGAGGCCGGGCAGCGGGCGACAGCGCCGGCGGGCGGGGCTATATGCGAGGGACGATGCCCGACACCCATCTCCCGTCCGGCCTGCTGGGCCGGCTTGCCGCCATCCTCGGCCCGAAGGGGCTGCTGACCGACTCGGCCGACATGGCGCCCCACCTCGCCGATTGGCGCGCCCTGTACCAGGGCCAGGCGCTGGCCATCGCGCGGCCGGCCAGCACCGAGGAGGTTGCGGCCGTTGTCCGACTCTGCGCCGAGACCGGCACGCCGATCACGCCCCAGGGTGGCAACACATCGATGGTGGGCGGGGCGACTCCGGACGAGACCGGGCGGCATCTGGTGCTGTCGCTGTCCCGCATGAACCGGCTGCGCGACCTCGACACCGCCGACATGACCATGACTGTGGAAGCGGGGATGGTGCTGAAGGCCGCGCAGCAGGCCGCGGCGGAGGCCGGCTGCCTCTTCCCGCTCAGCCTCGGGGCGGAGGGCACGGCAACGATCGGCGGGGTGCTGTCCACCAATGCCGGGGGCAACACAACTGTGCGCTACGGCAATGCGCGCGAATTGATGCTGGGGCTCGAGGCGGTGCTGCCCGATGGGTCCATCTGGAACGGGCTGAGGCGCCTGCGCAAGGACAACACCGGCTACGCGCTGCGCCACCTGCTGGTGGGGGCGGAAGGCACGCTCGGCATCGTGACGGCCGCGGTGCTGCGCCTCTTTCCGCGCCCGCAGGACACGGCGCTCGCCTTCTGCGCCGTGGCGGATGAGGAGGCCGCGCTCGCGCTGTTCCGCCGCTTCCGCGGCCGCGACGAAAGCGCGGTGCGCGCCTTCGAATACATGTCGGGCCTCGGCGTCGATTTCGCCGTGCGCCATATCGAGGGCGTGACCCTGCCGCTGGCCACGCGCGCGGATCATTACGTGCTGGTGGACCTCGCTTCTCCGCGCCCCGATGCCGGGCTGCGCGGCATGGCCGAGGAGGTCCTGGCCGAGGCGATGGAGGCCGGCGAGGTGCTCGACGCCGCACTCGCCGAAAGCGAGGCGCAGGCCCAGAAGCTCTGGCGCATCCGCGAGGAACACCCCGAGGCGCAGAAGCGCGAGGGTGCCAGCGTGAAGAACGACGTCTCCGTGCCCGTCTCGAAGGTGCCGGAGATGATCCGCCGCTGCTCGGCGGCGCTGGTTGCGCTGATCCCCGGCAGCCGGCCCGTGCCCTTCGGCCATATCGGCGACGGCAACATCCACATGAACCTGGAACAGCCGGAGGGGATGGACCCGGCGGCCTTCCTGGCGCGCGCGCACGACATCATGGACTGCGTCAACGCGATCGTCCGCGAGTTGGATGGCTCCTTCAGCGCCGAGCATGGCGTCGGACGCCTCAAGACCGACATGATGGAAGAATGGCGCGGGGGCGCGGAGCTTGGGGCGATGCGCGCCATCAAGGCCGCGCTCGACCCGCGCGGCATCATGAACCCGGGCAAGGTGCTGCCCTGAAGCCGCCGCGATGAGCCGCATCGATCGGTACATTCTCCGCCAGCTGGGCGTCGCGCTGCTCGCGGTCACGGCGGGGCTTGCCGCGCTGGTGTGGCTGACGCAGTCGCTGCGTTTCATCGAGCTGGTGCTGGATCGCGGCCTGTCCTTCCTGGTCTTCCTTGAACTGACCAGCCTGATGCTGCCGGGCTTCGTCGCCGTCATTCTGCCGATCACGACCTTCATCGTCGTGCTGTTCGTCTATGTGCGCATGAACACCGACCGCGAGATCGTGGTGATGCGCGCCGCAGGGCTGTCGCAGCTGCGCCTCGCGCGGCCCGGCATCCTTGTCGCCCTGGCGTCGGTGGGAATGCTCTATGTGCTGAACCTCTGGGTGGTGCCGCTCACCCATGGCGCCTTCCGCGTCTGGCAGTTCGAGATCCGCAACCAGATGGCCGCGATCCTGCTGCAGGAGGGCGTCTTCTCCTCGGTCGGCAACGGCCTGACGGTCTATGCGCGCGAACGCACGCGCGACGGCAGGCTGCGCGGCATTCTGTTGCATGACACGCGCGACGCCGGCCAACCGGTGACGATCCTGGCCGAGGAAGGGCGGATCACCTCCACCCCGCAGGGCCCACGCGTGATCCTGCTGAACGGCGTGCGCCAGCAGCTGGAACGCCCCGCTCCCGGCCAGCCGCCGCGGCTCACCATGCTGTCCTTCAGCGAGAACAGCGTGGACCTCGCGCGTGCCACCCGGCAGGAAGAGATCCGGATCCGCGACATGCGCGAGCGCAGCGTGGACGAGTTGCTGAACCCGGACCCGGCCGAAAATCTGCGTCCGCAGACCATCGCGCGGTTCCGCGCGGAGGCGCATCAGCGCCTGGCCGCACCGCTCACGGCCCTGAGCTATGCGATGATCGGCCTAGCCGTGGCGCTGACCGGGCAGTTCCGTCGGCATGGCGGCGGGCTTCGGCTTGCAACAGGCATCGGGATCGCCGTCGGGCTGCTGGCGCTTGGCCTCACCACCGGCAATCTCGCAACGCGAGACAACGCCTTCGTCTGGCTGGTCTGGGCGCATGCCGCAGCCCCCTCGCTGGTCGCGCTGTGGTGGCTGATCGGCGCGCCAGGCCTGCCGCGGCATCGGCCTGGTCTGCCACCGGCGGCGCCGGCATGACATTGACCCCGACGCTCTCGTTCTATGTGGGGCGCGGCTTCCTGGCCGCGACCGTGGCGACGCTCGCCGGCCTTACGGGGCTGGTCGCGCTGTTCGACTTCATCGAGCTGCTGCGGCGCGCAGCAACCAGGCCCGATGTGGGCTTCGACGTGCCGGCGACCGTCGCTGCGCTGCGCCTGCCCTTTGTCGCGATGCAGATCCTGCCCTTCGCCGTGCTGCTCGGCGGCATCATCGCCTTCTGGCGGCTGACGCGCTCCTCGGAGCTTATCGTGGCGCGGGCGGCCGGGGTGTCGGCCTGGGGGTTCTTGTCGGGGCCGCTGCTGGTTGCCTTCGGGCTCGGCCTCGCAGCCATGACGGGGCTGTCGCCGATCTCCTCGACGCTGCTGGCGCGGGCGGAGCGGATCGAGTTCAGCCAGCTGCGCACAGGGGGCGGGATGTCCACGCTGGCGGGGGGGCGGCTCTGGCTGCGCCAAGCCGACCGGGACATCGACCCGCAGGGCGTCGCGATCATCAGCGGACGACCCGCAGCGACGCGCAACGCCGATCCCCGCAGCGAGCGCAGCCCGTTCGAGCTGCAGGGCGTCACCGTCTGGCGGCTATCTGCCGGCGATCGGCCGCTGGCGCGGATCGAGGCGCCGAGGGCGATCCTCACGCCCGGCAGCTGGGTGCTGGAGCAGGCCGTGGTCTTCGGCACGGACCGCCAGGCCGACGCGCCGATGCGGGTCGAGCTGCCGACCGAGCTCACCGCCGGCCGGATCGAGGACAGCTTCGCCTCGCCCGAGACGCTCGATTTCTGGGCGCTGCCAGGCTTCATCGCGGTGCTGGAGGAGGCCGGCTTTTCGGCCGTGCGCCATCGCATCCAGTTCCACTCCCTGCTCGCCCTGCCGCTGCTCTCGGTCGCGATGGCCCTGCTGGCGGCCGGCTTCTCGATGCGCCACAACCGCCGCGGCGGCGTGGCGCAGATGATCGCAGCCGGCGTCGCGGCGGGCTTCGCGCTGTTCGTGCTGGACCGTATCGCGAGCGAGTTCGGCGAGGCAGGATCGCTGCCCGTGGTGCTGGCGGCCTGGGCGCCGACGGGCGCGGGGCTGCTGCTGGCGATCGCGTTGCTGCTGCACCTGGAGGATGGCTGATGCGGCGCGCCACGAGGTTGCTGGTCCTGGCGGCCCCGCTGGCCAGCGGTCTGGCCGCCGCGCTTCTGCCGATGCTTGTCGCCCCCGCTGCGCAGGCGCAATCGCCCCTGACCGGCGGCCGCACCATCGCCACCGACGAGCCGGTGACCTTCACGGCCGAGGAGGTGGAGTTCGACCAGACCAGCGGCGTGGTCAGCGCCCGCGGCCGTGTCGAGGCCTGGCAGGGCGACCGCGTGCTGCGCGCCGACCGCTTCACCTACGACCGCAACACCGGCGTTGCGACGGCCGAAGGCAATGTCGTTCTGATCGAGCCAGACGGGCAGGTGCTCTTCGCCGATCGCGCCGAGCTCTCGGGGGGCATGCGCGACGCGGCCCTGGAAGGGCTGCGCGGGCTGCTCGCGGCCAATGCTCGCATCGCGGCAGCGGGTGGGCGGCGCACCGATGGGCGCGTCACCGACCTGGCCCGCGTTGTTTATTCACCCTGCAACCTCTGCGCTGAGGATCCGGACCGGCCGCCGCTGTGGCAGCTGCGTGCGCGCATCGCGAGCCTCCACCAGGATGAGCAGCGCGTGCGCTACCGCGACGCCGCGGTGGAATTCGGCGGCTGGCCGCTGCTCTACACGCCCTATCTCAGCCATGCCGCCCCCGGCGCGCCGCGGGTGAGCGGCTTCCTCTCGCCGACCTTCGGGTCTACGCGCCTTCTCGGCGCCTTCGCCTCACTGCCGTTCTATTGGGCGATCGATGACCAGTCCGACGCGCTGTTCACCACCCAGTTGTCGAGCGATCAGGTGGGCAGCGTCGGCCTCGCCTATCGGCGGCGCTTCAACACCGGCGCGCTGACGCTGGACGGCTCGATCGGCAATCTGCAGGGCCCGGATGTGGACCTGGAGGGGCTTGGTTGGCACCTCTACCTCAACGGCACCTTCGCGCTGGATGAAACCTGGCGGACGGGCTTCGGGCTGAACCGCGCCTCGTCGCGCGACTATGTGCGCACCTGGCGCTATGGCGCGCCGCAGGTGCTGACTTCGACCGCCTATCTGGAGGGGTTTTGGGGGATCGAAGGCTATGCCCGCGCGGATACGCGCCTGTACCAAAGCCTGCTGCGCCGCTCAAATACCGGCCAGATCCCCTTCGTGCTGCCCTTCGGCTTCGCCGAATGGAGCTTCGCCCCGGACGCTGCGGGCGGCCGATTCACGCTCGACACCCAGGGCTACTCGCTGTTCCGCGAGGCGGGCACGGATTCGCGGCGCATCGCGACCCGGCTTGGCTACGAATTGCCGCTGCAGGATTCGCAGGGCGCGATCTGGACCGTCCGCGCCCGCGCCGACCTGCTGGCCGGCCATGCGCTGGAGGTGGATCAGGCACCCTTCTACGGGCCTGCGGGCTCGGATGGCGGCTGGACCAACGGCAATATCCGCGCGGCGCTGGATTGGCGCTGGCCGCTGATGCGGAGCGCCGGCGACTGGGGCGCGCAGATAATCGAGCCGCGAGTCCAATTCGTGACCGGCCCCAACACCGGGCTGCAGTCCAATATCCCGCCCGAGGACAGCCTCGACCTCGAATTCACCGACGCCACGCTGTTCGCGCTCAACCGCTTCGCCGGACGCGACCGACAGGAAGGCGGCACGCGCGTGGACGCGGCCATGCGAAGCGCCTGGCTGTTTCCGAATGGTGGCCAGGTGGAAGGCCTCGTGGGGCGCAGCTTCCGCGCCTCGACGGAAGCGCTGTTCCCCGCCGGCTCGGGGCTCGAAGACCGCGCCTCGGACTGGGTGGCGCGTGCGCGCCTGTCGCCCGTGCCATGGTTCGAGATCACCGGTCGCACGCGGCTGGACGGGGAGGGGCTTGAGCCGAACCTCTGGGACGTGTCGGGCACGGTCTTCGCCGGGCGTTTCTCTCTGACGGCAGGCTACCTGGAATCGGGACCTGCCCCTCTTGGCGGCTATGGCAAGCGCGACGAGTGGAGCCTCGGCGGCCAGGTCCGGCTCGATCAGAATTGGCGGCTCGGCGGCTTCGGCCGCTACGATCAGGCGCTCGACCGCCCGGTCGCGGCGGCTGCGAGCATTGCCTATGAGGATGAGTGCCTGGTGTTCGAGACGCTCTTCGCCCGTCGCTGGGCCGAGAATCCCGGCTCCACCGACCCCCTTCCCGGCAGCACGCTCCTGATGTTTCGGCTCACCCTGAAGACTGTTGGCGACTTCGCCCTCCGGGCCCTCTGACCGGCACGGCGCAGCCCTGCCCGGATGTTGCGGCGGCGGGGCCGGGCGGCCGTATGAGCCATCGGGGCGCGGCGAGCGCCAGCTGGCCCCTTCCCTCCGGCGCCCGGCACGCCTAGGAACATGACCATGCGCCTCCTCGCCCGCGCCCTGCTGATCGCAGCCCTCCTGGCCGTCCCGCTCGTCCCACCGGCGCGGGCGCAGGAATCGCGCATCGTGGCCATCGTGAACGGCGATATCGTCACCAGCGCCGATGTGGATGGCCGCCGCCGGCTCTTCGCCATCACCTCCGGCCTGCCGGCCTCCCCGCAGGTGCTGGACCGGCTGACCCCGCAGGTCACGCGCCTGCTGATCGACGAGCGGCTGCGCTTCCAAGAGTTGCAGCGCCGACGCGTCGCGGTGACCGATGATGACATCGCGGGCGCGATCGCCGATCTGGAGCGGCGCAACAGCCTGCCCCCCGGCGGATTGCTGGCCCAGCTGCGCCGGGCGGGGGTCGAGCCCCGCGTGCTCTTTGATCAGCTCCGAACGCAAATCGGCTGGTCGCGGCTGATCCGCTCCCTCCTTGGCCGGCAGGCGACGCCGGCCGAGGCCGAGATCGCCGACTGGATCGCCGCGCAGCGCGCCCGCGCCGGCCAGCCCGAATTCCTGGCAGCCGAGATCTTCATCCCGATCGACGATCCGTCTGAGGAGCCCGAGGTGCGGCGCTTCGTGGATGACATCGTGGGCCAGCTGCGCGGCGGCGTGCCCTTCCCGATCGCTGCCAGCCAGTTCAGCCAGGCGCAGACGGCGCTGCAGGGCGGCGACCTCGGCTGGGTGGGCACCGAGGCGCTGGACCCGGAGGTGGCACGCATCGTGACCCAGATGCCGCCCGGCGCCATCAGCGGCGCCATCCGTGTGCCGGGCGGCTTCCAGATCGTGACGCTGCGCGCCCGGCGCGAAGTGGGGCGCGACGAGGCCACCTTCCTCTCGATGCGTCAGGTCTTTTTCCCCTTCACCGCACCGCTCAACCCCGACGCACCGACGCCGCAGCAGATCCAGCAGCTGGAGCGCGCACGCGGCCTATCGGCTAATGCGCGCAGCTGCGAACAGATGGAGACGGCCGCGCGCACATCCGGTTCCGAGCGGCCGGCCGATCCGGGCCAGGTGCGCGAGGACGCCCTCAACCCGCCAGCGCTGCGCCAGCTGATTTCCGGCCTGCCGCTGCGCCAGGCCAGCCAGCCGATCATCGCCCCGGACGGCATCGCGGTGGTGATGGTCTGCTCGCGCGAGCGACGGAACGAGGCCGAGCCGACGCCGGAGATGGCGCGCAGCCAGATCCTGCGCGAGCGCGTCGAGCTGCTCTCGCGCCAGACACAGCGCGACCTGCGTCGCCGCGCGCAGATCGAGCAGCGGTCCTGACCCATCCGATGACCGGAGCGCGCAGCGGCGATACGCCGCGAGCACCGGAGGTCTGAAGCGGATGGGTGAAGACACCGACCTCCCCTCTCTCCGCGGGACCATCGCGCGGCATGGGCTCGATGCCCGGAAGTCGCTCGGCCAGCATTTCCTGCTCGACACCGCGCTCTGCGCGCGCATCGCCGCGGCTGCCGGACCGATGGAGGGGCGGCATGTGCTGGAGGTTGGGCCCGGCCCCGGCGGGCTGACCCGCGCGCTGCTGGCGACGCCGGCCGTGAAGGTCCTGGCAGTGGAACTCGACCGCCGCGCGGTGGCGGCGCTGGCCGAACTCGCCGCCGCCCATCCTGGCCGGCTTGAGGTGATGGAGGCGGATGCGCTGAAGGTGGATGTGGCGGCGCTGCTGCCCGCGCCGCGCCGGATCGTCGCGAACCTGCCTTACAACGTCGCCACGCCCCTGCTGGTTGGCTGGCTGCGCGGCGCGGCGGCCATCGAATCCATGACACTGATGTTCCAGCAGGAAGTGGCGGAGCGCATCACCGCAGCCCCGGGGACGGAGATGTATGGCCGGCTTGGCGTGCTGGCGCAGTGGCGCTGCCGCACCTCGCTGCTGCTCACCCTGCCGCCTGGCGCCTTCAGCCCGCCGCCCAAGGTCTGGTCCGCCGTGGTCGGCCTGACCCCGCTGCCCGACGACCCCGGGCCGGCGCTGTTCGCGACGATGGAGCGCCTCACGGCTGCCGCCTTCGGACAGCGCCGCAAGATGCTGCGCGGCGCGCTGAAATCGCTTGGCGAGGCGGAGGCGCTGCTGGACGCGGCGGAGATCGACCCGACCCGCCGGGCGGAGACGCTGACGATCGCGGAATTCGACCGGCTGGCCCGGCTGCTGCACGCCCGCGGCTGAACCCCCGCAGCTGACTTGCTTCCGCCATCATCCGGCGCTTTGGTCCGCGGACACGAGGAGAGACCTATGCTGCCCGAACGTCCCACCCTGCTCTTCGCCCATGTCGCCTACCGCTTCGCCGAGGCCTATGCGGCGCGCGGCGGCCAGCTGCCGGTGATTGAGGTGCGCAGCCTGGAGGAGCTGGAGGCGCGCGTCGTGGACGCCGATGTGCTGCTCGTCTCCGGCCTATGGCGGAACCACTTTGCGAAGCCGGGCGGGCGGCTGAAGTTCATCCAGTCCATCAGCGCGGGCGTCGACCAGTACGACAAGGCCGTGCTGGCGGGTGCCGGCATCCGGCTCGCCTCCGCGCAGGGGGCGAATGCGAATGCGGTCAGCGAGCATGCGATCGCACTCATCCTCGCCCTCGCCCGCCGCATCCCGGAAGCGCGCGACAACCAGGCGAAGAAGCACTGGCGCGGCATGATCGGCGACCTGACGCGGCGCGAGGACGAGCTGGGCGGCAAGACGCTGCTGGTGGTCGGCATCGGGCGCATCGGCGGCAGGCTCGCACGGCTGGCCAAGGCCTTCGGCATGAACGTCATCGGGCTCCGCCGCGATCCGGCGAACGGCGCGGAAGGCGCGGATGAGATCCATCCCATGTCGGCGCTGCGCGCGCAGCTGCCGCGGGCCGACTACGTCGCACTGACCTGCGCGCTGACGGAGGAGACGCGCGGGCTGATGGATGCCGCGGCCTTCGCGGCGATGAAGCCCGGCGCGTGCCTGGTGAATGTCGCGCGCGGGCGCGTCTGCGACGAGGCGGCGCTGGTCGCGGCGCTGCAATCGGGGCAGATCGGCATGGCCGGGCTCGACGTCACGGCGGATGAGCCGCTGCCGGCCGAAAGCCCGCTCTGGGCGATGCCGAATGTACTGATCACGCCGCACACTGGCGGCGAGACGCGCTCCTACGAGAACAATGTCCTCGACTTCATGGAGGAGAACCTCGCCCGGCTGCGCCGCGGCGAGACTAAGCTGTTCAACCAGGTCGTTTGACGGCGATCTTCCACCGCCTGGGCTGGATCATCGCCGCGCTGATCGGCGCGGCGGTGATCGCCCATACCTTCGGCCTGCATGTCCTACCGCCGTCGCATACCGGCTGGATGCTGACGGGGACGATCGGCCCCGACCCGGTGCAGTACTGGCTGGGCTACAGCTTCTTCAAGCGCAGCCCCTGGATGTGGCCGCCCGGCCTCAATCCGGATTGGGGGATCGAGATCGGCTCCTCGATCTTCTATGCGGATTCCATCCCGCTGCTGGCCTTCGCCTTCAAGGCGCTGCATCCGCTCATCGAGGTCACACAGTATTGGGGCCTCTGGCTCTTTGCCTGCGGCGCGCTGCAGGCAGTACTGGCTTGGAAGCTGATCGGGCTGTTCACTACGCATCCGCTGCCGCGGCTTGCGGGGTCGGCGTTGTTCGCGCTGTCGCCGACCATGCTGAACCGGCTCGGCGGGCATTTCGCGCTGGGTGCACATTTTCTGCTACTAGCGGGGCTCTATCTCTGCCTGACGCGCGCGGCGCCGTGGCTGCGTTTCGCGCAGTGGGCAGCGCTGATCCTGCTGGCGTCGCTGATCCATTCCTATCTGCTGCCGATGGTCGCTGGGCTCTGGGCCAGCGACTGGCTGGCGCGTGCTGTCGCGCGCGACCGCCGCGTGCTGGTCTTGGCGGTGGAGGCGATTGGCTCGCCGGGCGCGGGCGTGTTCGGCCTTTATCTCGCAGGCTTCTTCGCCCTCGCAGGCGGCTTCGGCGGCACTTGGGGCGGCTATGGGCATATGCAGCTCGACCTGCTCGCCCCCTTCGATCCCTCGCCCTGGGGCGCATTGCTGCCCGACCTGCCGGAGCCCGACCATTGGGAAACGGGGCATTCCTATGCCGGGCTTGGCGGGCTGCTGGCGGTCGCGCTCGGCGCGGTCGCGTATCTGCGCCGGCCCTGGCCGTGGCTGCGCGCGCGCTGGCCGCTGCTGCTCGGTGTCACGGCCATGCTCGCCGTCGCCATCAGCCATCGCGTCTCCATCGGCGGGCATGTGGTGGAGCTGTTCACCCTGCCGGCGCGCGTGCAGGGCTACGCAGATGCGCTGCGCGCCTCCGAACGTTTCCTTTGGCCCTTCGCCTACGCCCTGCTGCTGGCCGCCTGCGTCGCGCTGATCCGCGGCTTCGGCCCGCGCCGCGCGGGGCTGCTGCTGACGCTGCTGGTCGTCGTGCAATTCGCCGATATGCGCCCGGGCTTCGCGCGCCTGGAACGCTACTTCCCCGCTGGCGCAGCCGTCGCGCCGCTGCGCCTGCAGGACCCGTTCTGGCAGGACGCCGCCGCGCGCTACCAGCGCGTGCGCCTGACGCCAACCGGCATGCAGGCGCGCCACTGGGAGGAGATCGCGGTCTATGCCGCTACGCTGCAACTGACGACGGATGCGGTCTATCTCGCGCGGCTCGATCCCGCGAAGGTCGCGGCGCTGAATGCGCGCATCGCCGCCGACCTCGCCACCGGCCGCTTCGAGCACGGCACTTTCTACGCGCTCGGCAGCGCGGAGACGCTGGCGGCGGCACAAGCAGGCATGGACCCGGCGCGCGACCTGCTCGCGCACTATGACGGCGTGTGGGTGCTGGCGCCGGGCTGGCTTACGCGCTGAAGGCGGCTTCGATCTCGGCCCGCGCCATCAGGTCCGCGTATTTCTGGCCCATGTCGAAGAGGTTCGCTTCATGCGGGCCGATCGCGCGGTCGCCGACGCAATCTGTGGCCACGATGGTGCGGAAATTGTGCTGCATGGAATCCACCACCGTCGCGCGCACACAGCCCGATGTGGTGCAGCCCGCGACGATCACCGTATCCGCGCCCCGCGCCGTCAGAAAGGCCGCAAGGCCCGTGCCGAAGAAACCCGAGGCGCCCTGCTTGCGCACGATATGCTCACCCTTCGCGGGCGCAAGCTCCGGCACGATCTGCGACAGCGGCGAGGCTTCGGTCAGCTTCAAGAGGCTCGGCGCCTTGCGCGTGAAGACGCCGGCATCGGCGCCGTCATCGGCATAGACCACGCGGGTATGCGCGACAGGCCAGCGATGCCGCCGCGCGAAGGCCAGCAGATGCACGGTCTCGGCGATCGCCGGGCCGATATTGCCGCCGCCGAAATGCGCCGGATTGGCGAAGCCCACGACGAAATCCACGATGACCAGTGCCGGCCGCTGTCCCATGCCGGCACGCTGGCCGAGGCCCTGGCGGTGGTAGATGTCGGCTTCGGGATGTCCGGACATGTCTATTCCCTCAGACGCCGGGCGGCGGCTCCGCCGCCTTGGCTTCGCGCAGGCCGCTGGCCCGCGGGGCGGCGCTGGCGGTTTGTGCGCGGGCCGCCTTCGCGGCCTCGGCCAGCTCCGCTGGCCGCCATCATCGCGCCCGCCGTCATGCCACCGCCTCCAGATCCCGCAGCGACTGGATCATGGAGCTGCGCAGCAGATGCGCGTGGTGCTTGGCGGGGTCCGCGGCGATGCCGCGCAGCTCGTCGTGATAGGCGCGGCGCACCGCAGGATCGCGCTGGTTCAGCAGCTGCCGGTTCCGCAGCGCCTGTTGCTGCACCACGTCGACCGCCACCTTCCGCCGCTGACGCGAATAGCGCTCCATCAGCGTCTGATCCGCATCGCCCTTCCAGACCCGGGACAACTTCTCGGCCAGGTTGAAGGCGTCGTGCACGCCGCCATTCATGCCCATCCCGCCGAGTGGGTTGTTGATATGCGCCGCATCGCCCGCCAGGAAGACGCGCCCCTTCGCATAGGTCTCCGCCACGCGCTCATGCACGCGATAGGCGGTGCGGTGGCGAACCTCGTAGCCGGCTGGGTTCTTGTGCACGCCCTGCATCCGTTCCTCGATCCGCGCGGGGTCGAGCATGCGCGCCTCATCCGCCGCTTCCTCGGGCGCGGTCGGCAGCAGCACGCGCCACAGCCCCGCCGCCTGCAGCAGCACGAACCATTCCTCCGGGTCCGAGATGTAGGCGATGTTGGCGAGGTCCGGGATCACGTGCTCGAAGCGGAAGGTGGTGGAGAGCGTCAGATAGGTTTCCGGGATCGTCATCCCCTCGAAGGCGATGCCGAGCGCGCGGCGCACGGCACTCCGCGCCCCATCCGTGCCGACCAGGAAGGCGGCGCGGAGCGGTTCCGTGCTGCCATCCGGCCGCTCGATGGTCAGCGTAACGCCATCCGCATCCTGCACGACATCGGTCGCCTTCGCGTCATACAGGAAGGTGACATCCGGGTTCGCTGCCAGCTTGTCGCGCAGCATCCGGGTCAGGCGCCATTGCTCGCATTGCAGTCGATAGGGGTGGGCGGTGTCGGCCTTCAGCCGCGCCATCTCGAAGGTGGCGATGACGCCGGCGTGGCGGTCGCGGAACTGCCAGGTCGGGCAGACCAGCCCCTGTTCGATCATCGCCGGCACCACGCCGAAGCGTTCCAGCATGTCGAGCGTGGGCGGGTGGAAGGTGGAGGCGCGCAGATCATCCGGCAGGTCGCGCGCCTGTTCGACGATGGTGACGGGGACCCCTTCCCCGGCAAGGTAAGCGGCGGCCACCAGCCCAGCAGGGCCGGCGCCGGCGACGATGACGCGGTGGTGGTTCATGCGCTCTCTCCGGCCCTCAACATGGCCCGGCCCGACCCGCTTGCCCATCCCGCGGTGCGGCGCATCTATGGGGCATGAAGATTCCCTTCCTGCAACGTCCGCCCCGCGTCGCGGTGCTGCGGCTTTCGGGCCTGATCGCGGCGCGCAGCGGCGGCTTCGCACCGTCCGGCATCTCGGCCCAGGGCATGGCGCCGCTGCTCGAACGCGCCTTCGCGATCCGCAACCTCGCGGGGGTCGTGCTGGTGATCAACTCGCCGGGTGGGTCGCCGGTGCAATCCTCGCTCGTCGCGCAGCGCATCCGGCGCCTGGCGGATGAGAAGAAGGTGCCGGTCATCGCCTGCATCGAGGATGCCGCGGCCTCCGGCGGCTATTGGCTGGCCTGCGCGGCGGATGAGATCGTGGCGGACGCGGCCTCGATCCTCGGTTCCATCGGCGTGATCTCGGCGGGCTTCGACCTGTCGGAGGCGATCGGGCGCGTCGGCGTCGCGCGGCGGCTGCACACGGCGGGGACGGAGAAGAGCTTCCTCGACCCCTTCCGCCCGGAGCGGCCGGAGGATCTGGACCGCCTGCAGGGCCTGCTGGCCGAGCTGCACGAGACCTTCAAGGACTGGGTCCGCACACGCCGCGCCGGCAAGCTTGCGGCGCCGGAGGAGCAGTTGTTCACCGGCCGCTTCTGGACGGGCAGGCAGGCGGTGGAGCTCGGCCTCGCCGACCGGCTGGGCGAGGCGTCGTCCGAGATCAAGGCGCGCTTCGGGGAGAAGGCGCGGATCATCGGCATCGGCGCGCGCCGCCAGCCCTGGTTCACGCGCCTGCTGCCGGGGATGTCGGCCGACGCGCTGCTCGCCGCCGCCGAGGAACGCGCGGCCTGGACGCGCCTCGGGCTTTAGCGCTGGATCTCAGTCCTCGATCCAGGCGACGGCACGAATCGGGCTGCCCGTGCCGCCCTTGATGCGCAGCGGGAAGCCGATGAAGCGGAAGCGCCCCTTGCCCACCAGCTTGTCGAGATTCACCAGGCCTTCCATGTGCGTGAAGCCCATGTCGCGGCAGACATGGTGGACCTCGAAATTGTTCCGCCCTGGCCGGCCGGGGCTCACGGCCTCCACGCCGAACATCCCGATGCCGAGCTTGCCGAGCCAAGTGGCGCTGTCCTTGGTCAGGCCGGGGAAGTCGGTGACATAGCCCTCCGTGCCATGCGCGCGGCGGTAGAAATCCATGTGCAGCAGCACCGTGTCGCGCGGCTTGATCTCGACCTTCGCCGCGGCGATCGCCTGCTGCAGATCCTCGATCGAGATGTCGCTCTTGAGCGGCTTGTGCGAGAGATCGAGGCAGACGGCTTCGGTGAAGAAGGTCTCGAGCGGCATCTGGTCGATGGTCTTCGCACCCGGCCGGTCGTCGAAATGCACCGGCGCGTCCACATGCGTGCCCCCATGGTCGCCCATATGCAGCACCATGGTGGCGGAGGAGAATTCATAGCCGTCAACGACGCGCTTTTCCTCATGCGTGCTGAAGGGATAGACCTCGATTGAGGGATGGTTCGGCAGCCGCGCCATCTTGTGGGTGATCTCGCGGCTCAGATCGATCAGCGGCATCGGGGTCCTCCTCGGTGGTATGGCATGGAGCCCCGCAGCGCAGCGACGCGCAAGACGCCCCCTGGACGGCCCGTTGTTTGCATGCATTTCGTTGCTCATAACCGGCCAAGGCGGCCGACGATGCTGGGGAGAATGAGTATGATCGGGACGATGCTGCGCCGTGCGGCGCTTCTGGCGGGTGCTGCGGCGCTCGGCCTTGGCCTCGCGGCAACACCGGCCGCGGCGCAATCCTTCCCCGACCGCCCGGTGCGCGTGATCGTGCCGATTGCCGCCGGCGGCGGCACCGATGTGTTCGCGCGCATGCTGGCCGAGCTCGCCTCCCCCGCGCTGCGCCAGCCGGTGGTGGTCGAGAATCGCCCCGGCGCCTCCGGCACGATCGGGCTGCAGGCGATGCTGGATGCGCCGCGCGACGGGCACACGATCAGCTTCATCTGGAACGCGCCGCTCACGTCCGTGCCGCACACCCTCGGCACGCGCTACACGATGGATGATTTCGAGCCGATGTTCATCGTCGGCACCGCGCCCTTCACCATGTGCGTCCGCCCGAACCACCCGGCGCAGAATGCGCAGGATCTGCTGGCGCTGATCCGCTCCCGCCCGCCGGAAAGCATCAGCTACGGCAATGAGGGCGCGGGCGGCACGATGCACCTGGCGGCGGAGCGGATGTTCCGCAGCCTCGGCGTGCAGCTGCAGGCGATTCCCTTCCAGGGCGCGGCGCAGACGCTGAATGCCTTCTCCGGCGGGCATATCGACCTCTATGGCGGCTCCGTCGCGGTGGTGATGGCGACCGCGCGCGCGGGCAATGCGCGCTGCCTGCTGCTGACGAGTGCGGATAACCACCCGGCCTTCCCGCAGGCCTCGGGGCTCCGCGCGCTCGGCATCCCGCAGGAGGAGACGACGATCTGGTGGGGCATGATCGCGCCGCGCGGCGTGCCCGCGGACCGCATCGCCGCGCTGCAGGCCGCTTTCCGCCAGGCCGGCGCGAGCGACCGCTTCCGGCAGATGCTGGAACAGCAGGGTGTGACGCCGGGCTGGGTTGAGGGGGCGGCGATGGGCACGGTGATGCGCCGCGAATATGAGGAGCTCGGCCGGGTTGCCACCGCGATCGGGCTGCAGCGCCCCGCGCGCTGACCCGCACCGCCGCCGTTCGATGCATGCGGCCCGCGACGCGGGCCGAGCGGCCGAATGGCCGCCGCCGCCGGTGCGGCGAGCCAAGGCGCGGAGCGCCGCCGGCGCCTGAGGCTCAAAAAACGGTCTGATGCGAATGGCCGCTGAAAGCGGTTGTTCGCATCAAACCGGGCGGCGGCCTACCAGGAACACCGCGCCCTTGGGGCCGAAGGCCTCGGCGTGGGGAATGTTGGCCGGCAGCTCGAAGCCCTCGCCCGGGCCGTAGCGGCGGGTCGTCCCGGCCTCCGTCAGCAGATACTCACCCTCCAGCACCAGAACGCGGGCGTCGAAGGGGTGGGTGTGCTCCGGCACGACCTCGCCTGCCGCCATCCGGCGGTCGAGCGGGCCGGCGAAGCCATCTTCCGCCAGCGCAGCCTCCCAGGTCGCGCGATCCATGCCCGTCCTCCTCAGCCCGAGACCTGCCGGATCCAGGGTCCGGCAGGCTGTAGTAGGTCGTCACCCGCGTGATCCGTCCAGCGGCGATCTCCAGCAAGGCGCCAGGCGACAGGCCTGGCCGCGCGCCACCGGCAAGCCGGGCTCGGTGCGGAGAAACCGCTCGGCCAGCATTCCTCCAGCATGAATTCTACCGCGGCGCGCTTGCCGGTGGCGTCGGATATCACCACCCCCGGCCTTTCTTCATCGGCCGCGTCCATCTGGGCCACGAAGCCCCCCCCGCCGCCGGGCCGCGTTTCCTCAAGCAGCTTATGCCCGATCGGCGGAACCGCGCAGCGGTTCCACTCGATCGGGCGCGGCTCTAGACGCTGGAGAAACGAGCGGACGGCAGCGCCACCTCGGGACGATATCCGCACGCCGAGCGGGTTACGCTCTTGCAAGGAGAATCTTTATTGTCGTAAGAAATTTCTCGATAAAATGTCCCAAAAGGAACATTCGTTCGTGTCTTACATAACTGTCATGCATACTGCGCAAGCAGCAGACAAGATATATAGCAACGACGATTTTGATGACTACACCCTGCTTGGCGGATTCTTCGACCCCAAGAACGACGACCGGCTTGGATGGGCCAAGGCAGGCGACGCTGGGGGCGGTTCGGCCGGCTTCTACCGATACAACCGCGGCGCGAAACAGTTCATATTGTGCTTTCGCGGCTCCGCCGGCAGCAAGGACTTCACGGTCGATGACGTCCAGATCGTCCGCAACATCAGTGTGGACCGCGTGAGCGACTGCATCGCCTATGCCAAGCGGGTGCAGGCACAGAATCCGGGTTCCTTCATCCTGGTGGCAGGCCACTCGCTCGGCGGGTTCCTAGCCCAGGTTGTCGGCGTGGAATGCGACATGCCGTTCATCAGCTACAATGCACCAGGCGCGGGCGCTTACCTGTCCAGGACTATGCGCTATCGGAAGTTCGACAGGGGTGTGAATTTCAGGATCAACTGGGATCCGGTTAGCCGCGGCGTTGGTAATCACGTCGGGCCACTCATCACGCTGCCGCATCACGGGTGGAAGATCTGGGACGCCCATATGGGCGTAGCCTACCTGCAATCGGTCGAGCGGTCGGCATTCAAGGACAATGCGGCGATGGCGTTTATCACGCGCCAGAACATGTACCGGTAACGCGCAGCGCGCTCGGGTTCAGGCCCTGGGAAGACCTCCTGCGGCAGGGCGCCCCGGGCCACGCGGAAGCTGGCCGCCAGAGCGGCCTCCCAGGCTATGCGATCCCTGCCGGTCGCGCGACGCCCGAGACCTGCCGGATCCAGTCCGGCAGATTGTAGTAGGTCGTCACCCGCGTGATCCGTCCAGCGGCGATCTCGAGGAAGGCGCCGGCCGGCAGGCGATAGGCCTGGCCGCGTGCCTCCGGCAGGCCGGGCTCGGTGCGGAGATACCGCCCGACCACCACGAATTCCGCCGCGGCGCGGGTGCCGCTGGCGTCGGCCATCACCACCACCTGCTCCAGCCGCTCCTCATAGGCCGCGTCCATCTGGGCCATGAAGGCCCGGAAGGCGGCGATCCCCCGCCGCCGGTCGCCCTGGTTCACGTCATGGGCCACCGCCTCGGCCAGCAGGGCGCACATGCCTGCCCGGTCGCCGGTGTTGAAGGCTGCGTAGTAGGACCGGACCAGCGTCTCGGCGGCCTCGCGCGGGGAGGCGTCCTGAGAGGCGGGGCTGGGCATGGCGACGGTCCTGGATAGGGGACGAGAGTTGGCCGCGGGGCCAGGGTGGTCTATCTCGCCGGGGCGAAACGCCCCGACAAGCTGCGAGATGCCCGAAAAGCCCCCCTCCTTCCAGGATATCATTCTGCGCCTGCACCGCTTCTGGAGCGAGCAGGGCTGCCTGATCCTGCAGCCCTACGACATGGAGGTCGGCGCGGGCACCTTCCACCCGGCCACCACGCTGCGTGCGCTGGGCCCGAAGCCCTGGTCGGCGGCCTATGTCCAGCCGAGCCGCCGCCCAGCGGATGGCCGCTACGGCGAGAACCCGAACCGCCTGCAACACTACTACCAGTACCAGGTGATCATGAAGCCGAGCCCGCGCGACCCGCAGGCCCTGCTGATCGACAGCTATCGCGCGCTCGGCATCGACCCGATGGTCCACGACATCCGCTTCGTCGAGGATGACTGGGAAAGCCCGACGCTCGGCGCCTGGGGCTTGGGCTGGGAAGTGTGGTGCGACGGGATGGAGGTGACGCAGTTCACCTATTTCCAGCAGGTCGGCGGCATTCCCTGCGAGGTGCCGAGTTGCGAGCTGACCTACGGGCTGGAGCGCCTGGCGATGTACATCCAGGGCGTCGAGAATGTGTACGACCTGGATTTCAACGGCCGCGGCGTGACCTATGGCGACGTGTTCAAGCGGGCCGAGGTGGAATACTCGCACCATAACTTCACCCATGCCGACACGGCGATGCTGTTCCAGCATTTCGCCGATGCGGAAAAGGAATGCACGGCGCTGGTGGAGCAGGGCCTGGCGCTGCCAGCCTATGACCAGTGCATCAAGGCCAGCCACCGCTTCAACCTGCTGGATGCCCGCGGCGCGATCAGCGTGGCGGAGCGGCAAGCCTATATCGGCCGCGTCCGCGCACTGGCGAAACGCTGCTGCGATGCGTGGCTCGCGGGGGAGACGGCCTGATGCCCGAACTCCTGCTGGAACTCTTCTCCGAGGAAATCCCCGCGCGCATGCAGGCGCGCGGTGCAGACGACCTTGCCAAGGCGGTCGCGACCGCCCTCGCCCCGCTTCTCGATGGCGCGCCGCGCCCCTTCCACGGCCCGCGCCGCATCGGCATCGCTGCGACGCTGCGCGCTGAGGTGACGACCGCCGGCAAGGAGGAACGCGGCCCGCGCATCGGCGCGCCGGAGGCGGCGCTGGCCGGCTTCCTGAAGAAGCATTGCGCGACCCAGGACCAGCTGGTCGAGCGCGGCGGCTTCCTCGTGCTCGACAAGCCGGGCGAGACCGTCACGGCGGAGGCGCTGATCGCGCGCGAGATGCCGCGGGTGATCCGCAGCCTCGCCTGGCCGAAATCCATGCGCTGGGGGACCAGCGGCTTCACCTGGGTGCGCCCGCTGCAGCGCATCCTGTGTCTGCTGGATGGGACGGTCGTGCCCTTCGCCCTCGGCCAAGGCGAAGATGCGGCGCATGGGCTGGCCAGCGCGGAGCTCACGGAAGGCCATCGCGTGATGGCGCCCGGCGCCTTCGCCGTGGCGGGCTTCGACGACTACGCCGCGAAGCTGCGCGCGCGAAAAGTGATCCCGGACGCCGCGGAGCGCGTGCGGATCATCGAGGACGGGCTCGCCGCACTGGCCGCGAAAGCCGGCGTGCAAGTGGTGCCCGATCGCGGCCTGGTGGAGGAAGTGGCGGGCCTCGTCGAATGGCCGGTGCCGCTGCTGGGGCGCATCGATGAGGCCTTCATGGACCTGCCGCCCGAGCTGATGCGCACGACGATGCGCGTGAACCAGCGCTATTTCGCGATGGTGACCGCGGATGGCCGCGCCGCGCCCTGCTTCGGCGTGGTCGCCAACATCGAGGCGACGGATGGCGGCGCAGCACTCGTCGCGGGCAATGAGCGCGTGCTGCGCGCGCGGCTCTCCGACGCCCGCTTCTTCTGGGACCAGGACCGCAAGCAGGCGCTGGAAGATTTCCTGCCGAAGCTCGACGAGGTGGTGTTCCACGCGAAGCTCGGCACGCAGGGACAGCGCGTTGCGCGGCTGGAGCGGCTGGCGCGGCACATCGCGCCGATGGTGGGTGCCGATCCTGGCCTCGCCGCGCGCGCCGCGCGGCTCGCCAAGGCCGACCTGGCTTCCGGCATGGTGGGGGAATTCCCCGAATTGCAGGGCGTGATGGGCCGCTACTACGCGCTCGCCGGCCGCGAAGATTCTCGGGTCGCGGAGGCGATCGGCACGCAGTACCGCCCGCTCGGGCCGGGCGATGCAGTGCCGTCGGAGCCGGTGGCGATCGCAATCGCGCTGGCCGACAAGCTCGACACGCTGGTGGGCTTCTTCGCCGCCGATGAGCGCCCAACCGGCAGTGGCGATCCCTTCGCACTGCGCCGCGCCGCACTTGGAGTGATCCGGATCATCCGCGAGAACCGGCTGCGCATCCGCCTGGCCGATGCGCTGGCCGAGACCTTCTTCGGCTTCCCCCAGGCCGTCGGCGTCTCGCCCGCGCCCGACTTCGGCATGGCCGTCGCGCAGGAGAAGCTGAACGCCGGCTGGCAGCCGGCCAAGGACAGCGCGCATCCGCCGATGGTCGCGGCCTTCGCCGCCGGCCTCGTGGACTTCCTCGCCGAGCGCTTGCGCGTGCAACTCCGCGCCGAAGGCGCGCGCCATGATGTCGTCGCCGCCGCCTTCACGGCAGGCGACGACGACCTCCTCCGCCTGCTCGCCCGCGCCGACGCGCTGAAGGCGCTTGTCGAATCCGAAACCGGCACCAATCTGCTGGCCGCCTATAAGCGGGCCCAGAACATCCTCCGTATCGAGGAGAAGAAGGACGGCCCCCATGCCGGCCCGATGGACCAGGCCCTGCTGACGGCGCCCGAGGAACAGGCGCTCGCCGCCGCCCTCGACACGGCCGAGCCCGCCACGACGGCGGCGCTGGTCGCCGAAGATTACAGTTCCGCCACGTCGGCACTTGCCGCCCTGCGCGGGCCGGTGGACGCCTTCTTTGACCGCGTCACCGTGAACGACCCGGATGCGCAACTCCGTCGCAACCGGCTACGCTTGCTCACCCGGCTCCGCACCGGCATGGATGCGGTCGCCGACTTCTCCCGGATCGAGGGCTGATCTCCCCCAACCCCCTCGCTTCCAGCTCAGGAGCACGCCACCCGATGGCCAAGTGGGTCTACAGCTTCGGCGCCGGCCACAATGAAGGCCGCGCGGATATGCGCAACCTGCTGGGCGGCAAGGGCGCCAACCTGGCAGAAATGGCCAGCATCGGCCTGCCCGTGCCCCCCGGCTTCACGGTCACGACCGAAGTCTGCACCTATTACTACGCGCACAAGCACACATACCCCGCCGATCTGCGCGCGCAGGTCGCGGAGGCGCTGGCGCGCGTGGAAGCCGCGGTCGGCGCAAAATTCGGCGACACCCACAAGCCGCTGCTGGTCTCCGTCCGCTCCGGCGCGCGGGTCTCCATGCCGGGCATGATGGACACGGTGCTGAACCTCGGCCTGAACGATGCGACGGTGGATGGGCTCGCCGCCGCATCCGGCGATGCGCGCTTCGCCTGGGACAGCTATCGCCGCTTCATCCAGATGTTCGGCTCCGTCGTGCTCGGCGTGGATCACCACCGCTTCGAGGAGATCATCGAGCATGTGAAGCTCGACAAGGGCGCGGTGGATGACACCGACCTCTCGGCGCAGGACTGGCACCGCGTGGTTGCGGGCTACAAGGACATGGTCGAGGAAGTGACCGGCCAGCCCTTCCCGCAAGACCCCCACGCCCAGCTCTGGGGCGCGGTCGGCGCGGTCTTCGGCAGCTGGATGAACCCGCGCGCCAACACCTATCGCCGCCTGCATGACATCCCGGCCGAGTGGGGCACGGCGGTGAACATCCAGGCGATGGTCTTCGGCAATATGGGCCAGGATTGCGCCACCGGCGTCTGCTTCACCCGCGACCCGTCCACCGGCGAGAACATCTTCTACGGCGAATACCTGATCAACGCGCAGGGCGAGGATGTCGTGGCCGGCATCCGCACGCCCCAGCCCATGTCGAAGGAACGCGCCAAGCCGAATGAGCGCAGCATGGAAGACGCCATGCCCGCGGCTTACGCCGAACTCGTCCAGGTGCGCGCGACGCTTGAGAAGCACTATCGCGACATGCAGGACATCGAGTTCACGGTGCAGCAGAACAAGCTCTATATGCTGCAGACGCGCAACGGGAAGCGTACCGCGGCCGCCAGCCTCAAGATCGCCGTGGACATGGCGCGCGAAGGGCTGATCGACCAGACCGAAGCGGTGAAGCGCGTGGACCCGAAGGCGCTCGACCAGCTGCTGCACCCGACGCTCGACCCGAAGGCACCGCGAAAGTCGCTGGCGAAGGGGCTGCCGGCCTCGCCCGGCGCGGCCTCCGGCGTCGTCGTCTTCTCCTCCGAGGAGGCGGAGACGCGCGCGGCGAAGGGCGAGACGGTGATCCTGGTGCGGATCGAGACCTCGCCCGAGGATATCCACGGCATGCATGCCGCGAAGGGGATTCTCACCACGCGCGGCGGCATGACCAGCCACGCCGCGGTCGTGGCCCGCGGCATGGGCCGGCCCTGCGTCGCGGGTGCCGGCTCCATCACCGTGGACTACGCCCAGCAGGTGCTGAGCGCCGGCGGCAAGCGCGTGAATGCCGGGGAGGTCATCACGCTCGATGGCGCGACCGGCGAGGTCTTCATCGGCCCCGTCGCGATGATCGAACCGAAGCTCTCGGGCGATTTTGCGACCCTGATGGAATGGGCCGACAGCGTGCGGAAGCTGAAGGTCCGCACCAATGCGGAAACGCCGCTCGACGCTGAGACAGCAAGAAAGTTCGGCGCGGAGGGCATCGGGCTCTGCCGCACGGAGCACATGTTCTTCGACCCCGCGCGCATCGGCGCCGTGCGGCAGATGATCATGGCCGAGACCGAAAGCGGCCGCCGCGCCGCGCTTGAACGGCTGCTGCCCTTCCAGCGGCAGGATTTCGTGGATCTGTTCCGCATCATGGCCGGGCTGCCGGTGACCATCCGCCTGCTCGACCCGCCGCTGCACGAATTCCTCCCCCACAAGGAGGAGGAGATCGAGGAGGTCGCACATGACCTCGGCGCCGATGTCGCGGCGATGAAGCGGCGCGTCTCGGAGCTTTCGGAAGCCAACCCGATGCTCGGCCATCGCGGCTGCCGCCTCGGCATCACCTTCCCCGAGATCTACGAGATGCAGGCCCGCGCCATCTTCGAAGCGGCGGTGATCACGGCCAAGGAAACCCACAAGGCCCCCGTGCCGGAGATCATGATCCCGCTGGTCATGACGCGGCGTGAGCTCGAGATCACGCGCGCCATGGTGGACAAGGTCGCGCAGGAAGTCTTCGCCGAGAGCGGCTACCATGTCGAATACCTGGTCGGCACGATGATCGAGCTGCCGCGCGCCGCACTCACCGCGGACGCCATCGCCGAGAGCGCGGATTTCTTCAGCTTCGGCACGAACGACCTGACGCAGACTGTGTTCGGCCTGTCGCGCGACGATGCCGGCAAGTTCCTGCCGATCTATGTCGAGAAGGGCATCCTGCCGAAGGACCCCTTCGTCTCGATCGATATCGACGGCGTCGGCGCGCTGGTGGAGATCGCGGCGGAGAAGGGCCGCAAGGTGAAGGATGGCCTCAAGCTCGGCATCTGCGGCGAGCATGGCGGCGATCCGGCCTCGATCCATTTCTGCGCCAAGGCCGGGCTCGACTACGTGTCCTGCTCGCCTTACCGCGTGCCCGTGGCGCGCCTGGCGGCGGCGCAGGCCGCGCTGCTGTCGGGCGGCGGCGACCGCACCGCGTGAGCGACGCCGCGCGCCGCGGCTTCGCCCGCTCACCGGCGCTGCCGGTGGCGGTGCTGCTCGGCGTCACGCCGGCGCTGGCGGTCGCGCAGTTCCGCGCCATGGCGCTGGCGGTGACGATCGGCTTCGCGCTGGCCATCGCCGCGCATTGGCGCAACCACCGCCGCCTGCCCCGGCCACGCGCCTCGGCACCAGCGCTGCTCTGCGCCGCGCTGATCGGCTGGGCGCTGGTCGCCACGCTCTGGTCAGCGGAAGCCGCGCACGGCGCGGGCACCGCACTCGGGCTCGGGGCGCTGCTGGCGCTGGCCACCATGACGGCGCGTGCGCTGGAAGACGACGATGCGGCGCATGTGGCGCGGATCGGCGCCGTCCTTCTTCCGGGCCTCGCGCTCGGCATCGCGCTGCTGGCCTTCGACCAGGCCAGCGGCAACCTGTTCCGCCTGGCGGTCCGTGGCTTTCCGGCCTGGGACATCCGCATCACCTTCGGACTGAAGCCCGCCGTCTCCGTGCTTGCGCTGCTGCTGCCGCTGCTGCTGCTGGTGCCTGGCCTGTCGCGCGGCGTGACAGGCGCCGTGCTGGCTGCCGGCGTGGCGGTGGCGCTGTGGCTGCCGGGTGATTCGGCGAAGATCGCGACCATCGCGGGGCTTGCAGTCGCCTTCGCCACACGCATCGCCCCGCGCATCGCATCGCGGCTGATGGCGGCAGCGCTCGGGCTGCTGATCCTCGCAGCACCGCTGCTCTTCGCGGCGGTGCTCACGCGTGGGCCGGACCTTTCGCCGCTGCCCATGAGCGCATCGCATCGCGTGCTGATCTGGGATTTCGCGCTGGCGCGCATCGCCGATCGCCCGCTGCTGGGCTGGGGCATGGATGCCAGCCGCTCGCTGCCCGGACACCGCGACAGTTTCGACGGCCGCACGCTCGACCGCTTCGGCCTGACCTCGGCGGAGGAGCGCATCGCCTTTGGCCAGCACGCCGCGCAGCTCCCGCTGCATCCACACAACGCCGCGCTGCATGTCTGGCTTGAGACCGGCCTGGTGGGCGCCGTGCTGGCCGCGGGACTGGTGGTCGCGCTGGCGCTGACGCTTGGCGCTATGCCGGCGATCACAGCGGCTGGGCTCGGGGTGCTGGCCTCCGGCATGGCCACGGGGCTGCTCTCCTTCGGCGTCTGGCAGCATTGGTGGGTGGCGACACTGATGCTGGCGGCCGTCGTTCTCGGCGCACTGCACCGCACGACCCGCGCCGCGCCGAGGCCATGACAGAGGCGCCATACCGCATCGGCGTCTTCAGCCATCAGGAGGTGATCGGCGACGGCCTCTACAAGATCGTGTTCCTCCGCGCTCTGCGCCATGCCTTCCCGGCGGCGGAACTGACCTGGATGACCACGCGCGACACGGTCTTCGCCCGCACGCTCGCGCCCGTCACCGCGCCGTTGCTCGATCATGTGGTGGAGCATTGCGGCATCGGTGCCACGCCGGCCGCGCTGCTGCGCCGCCCGCCGACGCTTGGCCCCTTCGACCTGCTGCTCGACACCCAGGCGCTGATCTGGCGCACGCTGCAGCTCTGGCGCGTGCCGCATCGGCGCTTTCTCTCCGCGGCCTTCCTGCGGCGCGGCCTCGGCCGCACGCCGATCGGGCCGCATTCGCTCGACCGGCTCTTCGCGCTGCTCGAAGCGGCCACCGGCGCGCCAGCCGCGCGCGATCTCTCACCGCTCCTCCTGCCGGCGGACCTCACAGCCGCCGCGTCCGCCGCGCTGCCCGACCAGGCGATGCCCCGCATTGCGCTCGCGCCCGGCGCCGGCGGGGTCACGAAATGCTGGCCGCTCGATCGCTTCATCGCGCTCGCGCGCCTCCAGGCCGAGCGCGGCCGGCAGCCGGTCTTTCTGCTGGGCCCGCAGGAGAATGACTGGCGCGCCCGCATCCTGCAGGAGGTGCCCGGCGCGCTCTTCCCCGAGGATCACCCGGCCTTCACCGACACCATCCGCGGGCCGCTCCGCGCCGTGGCGGTGGCGTCGCGCTGCGCGGCGGGCGTCGCGAATGATGCGGGGCCGGGGCACATGATCGCGGCCTCCGGCGCACCGCTGCTCTCGCTATTCGGCCCGACCTCGCCGGCCAAGTTCCGCCCGGTCGCGGCACGCTCCGCCGTGTTGCGCGCGCAGGACCATGGCGGGCGGGAGATGGCGGCGATCCCGCTCGAGGCCGCTGCCGGGGCGTTGGAGACGCTGCTCGCGCCCTGAGGCGCGCCCCCTGCCCTACATCCAGCGCCGCACACGCCCCTTGTAGGCCGCGTAGGCCTCGCCGAAGCGGGTGGCGAGATAGGCTTCCTCGCGCGCGATCACCAGGCGGTCCAGCACGCCATGCAGCACCGCGACGCCGACCCAGCCCCAGAGCGTGCCCCAGATCAGTGCAAGCCCCGTCGCGGCCAGCAGGAAGCCCAGATAGATCGGGTTGCGGCTCCATTTGAACGGGCCGATCTCGACCAGCGCGGCGTCGGGGCGGTCCGGGCGCGGGTCGTTGCCGGCCTTGACCAGCGCCAGCACCGCCCAGCCGACCAGCCCGACCGCCAGGAAGATCACCATCCCGCCGAGCGACACGGCAGGCGGCCCGATCTGCACCGTCCACAACCGGTCGAGCAGCCAGGCGGCGGCCATGATGATCGTCGCGATCACCGGCGGCGGCACGCGCACGCCAGGGCCGTGGTCGGGGGTATTGTCCGCGCTCATCTCAGACCGTCTCGCGCGCCGGCAGCTTCATCCAGCCCGGGATGCGGGGCGTCAGCGCAGCCTCGCCGCAAGCCATCGCGCCGCCCGCTTCCACGGCCTCGATGCGCAGCAGCGCGAGGCCGAGACCGTCGCGGCCGGACCGCATCTCGCCCACCTCCGCGCCCGCCTGCGTCACTGGCGTGCCAGGCGCGGGCAGCTTGCCGGTGACGGCCACCGGGAACAGGCGCTTCTTCAGCAGGCCGCGATACTTCGTCCGCGCCGTCAGCTCCTGGCCCATGTAGCAGCCCTTGGTCCAGGACACGCCCGCCAGCTCATCGAAGCCGCCCTCGAGCAGGACGGACTTTTGAGCCTCCATGTCGCGCGCCCCATCCGGCAGGCCAAGCGAAAGACGGTGCAGGTCATAGGCGGCCTCGTCCGCATCGGCGCCGAGCGGCGCGGGCGAAAGCGCGCGCCAGCCCGCCTCCGCCAGCCGCGGATCGGGCGCGGCGATCGCGCCCTCCGGCATCGGTGCCCCGCCCCAGCCGGCCTGCACCGCGAAGCCGTCCGAGACATCGCGCAGCGCGACCTTCGCCCGCAGCCGGAAGCGGGAGAGCGTCGTGACCAGCAGCCCCGCCTGGTCGCGTGCGCAATCCAGCAGCAGCCGCTCGCCCTCGGCGAATACAAAGAAATCGGCCAGCCACTTGCCCTGCGGCGTCAGTAGCGCGGCAAAGACCGCCCGGCCCGGCTGGCCAGCGGTGACGTCGTTGGAGACCAGGCCCTGGAGGAAGGCGGTGCGGTCCTCGCCCGTCACCTCCACCACACCCCGCCCCGGCAGCAATGCGATCGGCATGGCAGAGAGATAGGGGCGCCTTGACCCCGCTTGCAACGCCCCCAGGCCCGCCACAGGCAGGGTGGGGCGACCGGGCCGGGCATGCTATGCGCCAAGGCGACCATGCGCATTCTCTTCGTCACCTCGACGCGGCTGGGCGACGCCGTGCTCTCGACCGGCCTGCTCGGTCACCTGTTGCGCGCCTATCCGGAGGCACGCTTCACGGTGGCCTGCGGCCCGGTCGCGGCCGGCGTGTTCGAGCCCATGCCGCGGCTTGAGCAACTGATCGTGGTGGCGAAGCAGCCGCTCTCCCTGCACTGGGCGTGGCTCTGGGCACGGGTGGCGACGACGCGCTGGGACCTGGTGGTGGATCTGCGCGCCTCGGCGCTGGCCTGGATGGTGCCGACGCGACGGCGCGCCATCGGCAAGGGCGGCCGGCGGCCCGGCCATCGGCTGGGCCATATCGGCGCTGTGCTCGGGCTCGACCCGCCGCCGCTGCCGCTGGCCTGGACACGGCCAGAGGACGAGGCCCGCGCTGCCGCGCTGATGCCGGGCGGGCCCTGGCTGGTGCTGGGGCCGACGGCGAACTGGGCCGGCAAGGTCTGGCCCGCCGAGCGTTTCATCGCCGTCGCCCGGGCCCTGACCGCCCCCGGCGGGGCGCTGGCCGGCGCGCGCATCGCAGTGATGGGCGGCCCAGGCAAGGTCGAGCGCGCTATGGCCGCGCCCGTGCTGGCCGCGCTGCCCGGCGCGCTTGACCTCGTGGGCTGCCTCCAAGTGCCGGAGGCCGCCGCAATGCTCAGGCGCGCCTCACTCTACATCGGCAATGATTCCGGCCTGATGCATCTCGGTGCCGCCGCAGGCGCGCCGGTGGTCGGCGTCTTCGGCATGTCGGATGCGCGCGAATACGGCCCCGCCGGCCCGCGCGCCGTCGCCGTCTGCGCCGAGGGACCGCCGGGGGGGACGCCGATGGAGGCGCTGCCACCCGACCGCGTCATCGCCGCCGCCACGCAGCTGCTCGCGGCGCCGATCGCCGCATGAGGCACCACGCATGAGGGTCGCGCATGTGATGGCCGGCGCTGCCCAGGGCGGTGCGGAAGCCTTCTTCGAACGCCTCGCCCTGGCGCAGGCGCGGCGCGGGCTTGATGTGCTTGCGGTGATCCGGCGGGAGGAAGGCCGCGCGCTAAGGCTGACGGCGGGCGGGCTAGCGCCGATCCAGCTCGGCTTCGGCGGTCCCTTCGACCTGATGACCGCGCCGCGGCTGCGCGCGGCGCTGGAGGGCTTCCGCCCGCAGGTCGTGGTCGCCTGGATGAACCGCGCCGCGCGCTTCGCCCGCGCCGCGTCGCGGGGTTCGCCCTGGACGCTGGTCGGGCGGCTCGGCGGCCAATACGATCTTTCCTATTATCGGGGCTGCGACCTGCTGGTGGCCAATACGCGCGGCCTCTGCGACTGGATCGAGGGCCAGGGCTGGCCGCGGCAGCGCCTGCGCCACCTGCCGAACTTCGCCGCTGACCTGGCCGGCGCCGCGCCGGCGGCCCTGCCCATCCCGGCCGGGGCACGCATCCTGCTGGCCATGGGCCGCCTGCACCCCAACAAGGATTTCCCCACCCTGCTGCGCGCCATGGCGCAGTTGCCGGGCGACGTGCATCTGGCGCTCGCCGGTGACGGGCCGGACCGCGCGGCGCTTGAAACACTGGCGCGGGAGCTCGGCCTTGGCGCGCGTGTCGCCTTCCTCGGCTGGCGGCAGGATATCGGCGCGCTGCTCGCCGCAACCACGATGCTGATCGTACCGTCGCGCATCGAGCCGCTCGGCAATGTCGTGCTGGAGGGGTTTTCCGCCGCGCGCCCGGTCGTCGCCGCCGCCGCCGACGGCCCGCGCGAGCTGATCGAGCACGGCCGCACCGGCATGCTGACCCCGATCGGCGATGATGCAGCGCTCGCCACGGCGATCGGCATGCTGCTGGCAGACCCGGCGCGCGCCGCGGCCATCGGCGCCGCCGGCCGCGCCGCCTTCGAGACCGATCATGCGGAAGCCCCGGTGCTGGCGGCGTGGGGCCTGTTCCTCGAAGCCGCGGCCCGCATCCGCGGCGGGAGCACCGGCTGATGTGCGGCATTGCGGGCCTTGCCATGCGCCAGGGCGCAACGCCGGATGACGCCACGCTCGCCGCCATGGCCCGCGCGCTGGCGCATCGCGGGCCCGACGGGTCGGGCACGCATGTGGCGGATGGCGTCGGGCTGGCGCATACGCGGCTTGCGATCATCGATCTCGCCACCGGCGACCAGCCGCTCTTCGCGGGCCCGGCGGCGCTCGTCGCCAATGGCGAAATCTACAACTACATCGAGCTGCGCGCCGACAACGCGCTGACCACCACAACGAACAGCGATTGCGAACCGCCGCTGCATCTCTATCGCCGCGACGGGCTTGCGGGCTTCGCAGGCGCGATGCGCGGCATGTACGCGATCGCGCTGCATGATCGCGCCGCACGGCGCCTCGTGCTGACGCGCGATCCCTTCGGCATCAAGCCGCTTTACGTGGCGGAGGTGACAGGCGGAATCGCCTTCGCCTCGGAACCGCGCGCGCTGCTGGCTGCAGGCCTCGTGCCGCCGCGCCTGCGCGCGGAGGCACAGCGGGAGCTGCTGCAGCTGCAATTCACCACCGGCGCCGCGACGATCTTCGAGGGCATCTCCCGCGTGCTGCCGGGGGAGAGCCTGGTGGTGGCGGATGGCGCGATCATCGAGCGCCATCGCCGCGCCGCGCTGCCAGAGGGCGGGCCAGAGCCCGCGACCGAAGCCGAGGCGCTGGCTCGCTTCGATGCCGCCTTCGAGGAGAGCATCCGGCTGCATCAGCGCAGCGACGTGCCCTATGGCCTGTTCCTCTCGGGCGGCATCGATTCCGGCGCGGTGCTGGCGATGATGGCGCGACTGGCCGATCGGCCCGTGCAGGCCTTTACCGCGCGCTTCGATGTCCCCGGCGCCGCCGATGAGCAGGAAGCGGCGCAGGCCGCCGCGGCGGCAACCGGCGCGCGGCACACGACCATCACCGTGACCGAGCAGATGGTCTGGCGCCACCTGCCTGAGATCGTCGCGGCCATGGACGATCCCGTGGCCGACTACGCCATCATCCCCTCCTGGTTCCTCGCCCGGCGCGCGCGCGAGGAGGTGAAGGTGGTGCTCTCTGGCGAGGGCGGGGACGAGCTGCTCGCGGGCTATGGCCGGTACCGCAGCGCGATGCGACCGTGGTGGCTCGGCGGGCGGCGGCCACGCGCGGCGGGCTCCTTCGACCGGGTCGGGGACGTGCTGCGCATCCCGCTCACCGGCTGGCGCGACGGCTTCGCCGCGGCCGAGGCGGAGGTTGCCGCGCCGGGCCGCACGCGGCTGATGGCGGCGCAGGCTGCCGACATCGCCGAATGGTTGCCGAACGACCTGCTGCTCAAGCTTGACCGCTGCCTGATGGCCCATGCGGTCGAAGGCCGGACGCCCTTCCTGGACCCTGGCGTCGCCGCGTCCTGCTGGCGCCTGCCGGATGCGATGAAGGTGCGCGGGCGGACCGGCAAATGGCTGCTGCGGGAATGGCTGTCGCAGAACCTGCCGGGTAGCCGGCCCTTCGCGCCGAAGCAGGGCTTCACCGTGCCGGTCGCCGCCTGGATTGCCAGCGTCGGGGAGCGGCTCGGTCCCCTCGTCGCCACCCAGCCCGGGGTGGCAGAGATCGCCCATCCCGACCGCGTGGCGGCGCTGTTCAAGGCCGCCGGCACGGACAAGCATCGCGGCTTCGCCGCCTGGCACCTGCTGTTCTACGCCCTCTGGCATCGCGCCCATATCGAGGCGCGGCCGGTCGCAGGCGACGTCTGGGAGGTCCTCTCGGCCCGCGGCTGACGTGGCGGGCGGGGTGCTGTCGCGCCCGCGCGGCCAGAGGTATAGGGACGGCGACGCAGCCAGGAGACGCCGCCGATGACCACGCATTTCGATCTTGTCCTGCGCGGCGGCACGCTGGTGCTGCCCTGGGGCGAGGAACAGGCCGATGTCGGCGTGCGCGACGGCCGCATCGCGGCGATCGGCGCGCTCCGCGGCGTGCATGCCGCGGAGGAGGTGGATGTCCGCGGGCTGCATGTCCTGCCCGGCCTGATCGACAGCCACGTGCATCTGCGCGAGCCGGGCGATGCGGCGGTCGAGACCATCGCGACAGGCACCAAGGGCGCGGTGCTCGGCGGGCTCGTCGCCGTGTTCGACATGCCGAACACCAACCCCTCCATCACCAACCGCGCGCAGGTGGATTGGAAGCGGGAGCACGTCTCCAAGGTCGCCTATTGCGACATGGGGATCTATGTCGGCGCGGCGATGTCCAACATCCCGGAGCTCGCGGATCTGGAAGCGCAGGCCAATGTCTGCGCCATCAAGGTCTTTGCCGGCTCCTCGACCGGCGACCTGCTGGTTGCCGATGATGAAAGCCTCGAGCGCGTGATGCGCTCCGGCCGGCGGCGCATCTGCTACCATTCGGAAGACGAGTTCCGCCTGCAGGCGCGCAAACCCGACTACCATTCGGGCATGCCGCACCGCATGCACGCCATCTGGCGCGACGTGGAATGCGCCGCTCTCGGCACGCGGCGGCTGATGGCGCTGGCCCGCAAGACCGGGCGGCCCGCGCATATCCTGCATGTCTCGACGGCGGAGGAGCTCGACTATCTCCGCGACTTCCGCGACGTCGCTACGGTCGAGGTGCTGCTGAACCACCTGACGCAGACCGACGAGGCCTATGACAGGCTCGGCGGCTATGCGGTGATGAACCCACCGATCCGCGACCAGCGGCACCTGGATGCCGCCTGGGCGGCAGTGCGCGACGGTATGGTGGACACGGTCGGCTCCGACCACGCGCCGCATTCGCGCGCGAACAAGGAAAAGCCCTGGCCCGATTGCGCGGCGGGGCTTACCGGCGTGCAGACCATCGTGCCGCTGATGCTCGATCACGTCAGCGCCGGGCGGCTCAGCCTGTCGCGGCTGGTGGACCTGATGTGCGCGGGCCCGGCGCGGGTCTATGGCGTGGTCGGCAAGGGAAGGCTCGCCGCCGGCTACGACGGCGACTTCACGGTCGTGGACATGAAGCGCAGCCGGACGATCGAGGAAAGCTGGATCGTCTCCCCCTGCGGCTGGACGCCCTTTGCCGGGCATCGCTGCACAGGCTGGCCGGTGATGACCATCATCCGCGGCGAGGTTGTGATGCGCGAGGACGAGGTGCTGGGCGCGCCGATCGGCAAGCCGGTCCGTTTCGCAGCCTGATACCTACCGCCCCGGATCGGCGACCCCGAGCAGGGCGCCGGTCCGGGGCGGCACCGACCAGCAATCCGGCGCGCCGAGGGAGCGCGTGCAGACGGGCTCCGGCAGCGGCGGCGCGGGGCGCACGCACCAGGGCCCGTGCCGCTCCCAGCGCACCGAGGAGCAATCCTGGCGCGTCGCCAGCCCGGCGGCATGGTCGAGCGGCGTCTTGCCAGTGACGACCAGCGTGGCGCCCGAGGCCAGCGCGGCAGGCCCCAGCCCCTCCCCCCCGCAGGCGGTGAGCGGCAGAAGGGCCAGCAAGGCCAGGGATAGGGTGCGGGGTGACGGCATGGCGGGCGGAGCATTCGGCCCGCGGGCTTAACGTGCCGTGACCGCGCCTGTATGGTCCGCCGCCGCCGGCCCCGCGCCGGCGCACGGCCCCCGCCCCCGGACCACCGGGGCGGCTCACGGAAGGGACACGACGTGCCCGACATCTTCGACGAGGTCGAGGAGGATCTGCGCGCCGAGCGCGCCCGCAAGCTAGCCCAGCGCTGGGGCGGCGTGGCGCTGGGCGTGGCGCTGCTCGCGCTGGGCGCGACCGGCGGCTGGCAGGCCTGGACCTGGCACCAGTCGCGCCAGGCGGCCGCCGCGGCCGAGACCTATCTGACGCTGCACCGTGCCACCGAACGCGAGGGCGCTGACCTCGCCGGGGCAGGCAGCGGCTTCGCCACCCTCGGGCGCGACGCGCCGGAGGGCTACCGCATCCTCGCCCGGCTGCGCGCCGCGGCGCTGAAGGCCGAGACCGGCGACCTGCCCGGCGCGCTCACGCTCTGGAACGAGGTGGCGGCTGACCAGGCGGCGGATGCCATCTATCGCGACCTCGCGACGCTTCTGGCCGTGACCCATGCGCTCGACAGCGGCGACCCGGCGCAGCTGGCCGCGCGCCTCGCCCCGCTGGTGGCCGAGGGCAATCCGTGGCGTGCCTCTGCGCGGGAAGCGCAGGCGCTGCTGGCGATTCGCCGCGGCGCGCCGGACGAGGCCCGCCGCATCCTGGAAGCACTGGTTAGCGACACCGCCGCCCCGCCCGGCGTGCGGGAGCGCGCGCAGCGTGTCGCCGCGGGGCTGCGCTCATGAGCCAGACCCGACGCCTGGCGCTGCTCGGCGGCGCGGCGCTGCTGCTCGCAGGCTGCGACAGCTTCGACAGCATCTTCGGCGCACGGCGCCAGCCTCTGCCGGGCGAGCGCCTGGCGGTACTGCGTCGCGACCCGCCGCTGGCCGCCGACCCGGCGCTGGACGGGCGCGCCGTCGCCCTGCCCGAGCCGGCGCCGATCGCCGAATGGCCGATGGCCGGCGGGCCGCCGAGCCACGCCCCGGGTCATGCCGCCTTCAGCGCCACCCCTGCGGTGGCCTGGCGCGCCTCGGTCGGCAGCGGGTCCGATTATCGCCGGCGGATCACCTCGGGCCCCGTCATTGCGGGCGATGTGGTCTACACGGTGGACGCCTGGGGGACTGTCAGCGCCCATGGGCTGGCCGATGGCCGGCTGCGCTGGCGCGCCGACACGACGCCCGAGGATGGCAGCGCGGTGGGTCTCGGCGGCGGCGCCGCCGTGGGCGGCGAGATCGTCTATGTGACGACCGGCGCGGCGGAGGTTCTGGCGCTCGCCGTAGCCGATGGGGCGGTGCGCTGGCGCGTGCGCCTGCCTCAGCCGGCACGCGGCGCGCCCACCCTCGCGGGCGGGCGGATCTTCGTCCCGACCATCGAGAACCACCTGATCGCCCTCTCGGTTGAGGATGGGCGGCGGCTCTGGACCTATCGCGCTGGGGCGCTCACCACCATCCCGCTCGGCATGCCCGCGCCGGCGGTGGAGGGCGAGACGGTGGTGGCGGGCTTCGGCACCGGTGAGTTGGTGGCGCTGCGCGTCACCGATGGCCGCCTGCTCTGGAGCGAGAGCGTGGGCACCGGCAATGCGAGCCTCGCTGACATCGTTGGCATCACCGGCCTGCCGCTGATCGACCGCGGGCGGGTGGTGGCGACGGGGCTCGCTGGCACCACCATCGCAGTGGATTTGCGTAGCGGCCGCCGGCTTTGGGAACGCGCCTTCGGCGGTCCCACCGGCCCCGTCGGGGCCGGGGATTGGGTCTTCGCCGTCACGCGCAATGCCCAGGCGCTGGCGATCGGGCGCGAGGATGGGCGGATCAGTTGGGTCACCGATCTCGAGCCGCAGGCCGAGGGCCAGCGCGCCGATACGGCCCGCTTCGGGCGGCCGATGGTCGCGGGCGGGCGCATCCTGCTGCCCTCCTCTCGCGGGGAGCTGCTGCTGCTCGACCCGGCGGGCGGGGCGGTGGCGGGGCGGGTCTCGCTCGGCTCCGGCGTCACCCTGCCGATGGCCCTGGCTGGCGGCACGCTGGTGGCACTGGCCGATGACGGCACGCTGATCGCACTCCGCTGAGGCGCCCCGATGGCCCCCGGGGCGTCAGCCCCGGAGGTCTGAACGGCTTGCCCGGTATGGGAGGCCTGGCGCGAGAACGCCTGCTATTCCTCGCGCAGCTAGGCTAAGAGGGCCGGATGCAACGTATTGCCATCCTGGGCCGGCCGAATGTGGGCAAGTCCACGCTGTTCAACCGGCTGGTCGGCCGCAAGCTCGCCATCGTGGACGACACCCCCGGCGTCACCCGCGACCGCAAGGAAGCGGAGGCGATGATCGGCGGCGTGTCCGTGCTGCTGGCCGACACGGCAGGCCTCGAGGAAGCGGCGCCCGACACCATCCCGGGCCGCATGCGCGCCAGTTCCGAAGCCGCGCTGCGCCAGGCCGACCTTGTCATCTTCGTGGTGGATGCCCGCGCCGGCATCACCCCCGCCGATCGCGCCTTCGCCAATTGGCTGCGCCGCGCCTCCCTGCCCGTGCTGCTGGTCGCCAACAAGGCCGAAGGCCGGCTTGGCGCGCAGATGGCGATGGAGGCCTATGAGCTCGGCCTCGGGGACCCGCTGCCGGTCAGTGCCGAGCATGGCGATGGCATGGGCGGGCTGCATGACGAGGTGCGGGAGCGCCTGACGGAGACGGGCCGCGCACCGCGGGACGGCGCGGCCCGCCCGCTGCGCCTGGCCGTGGTCGGCCGGCCGAATGCGGGGAAATCCACGCTGGTGAACACGCTGCTCGGCGAGGAGCGGATGATCACCGGCCCCGAACCGGGCCTGACGCGCGATGCCGTGCAGCTGGAATTCGCCGATGCCGAGGGGCCGGTGCGGCTCGTGGACACAGCCGGCATGCGCAAGAAGGCGCGCATCGAGCAAAAGCTCGAGCAGATGTCGGTGGCCGCCACCCTCGCCGCGCTGAAGGAGGCGGAGGTGGTGGTGCTGGTGGTGGACGCGCTGCTCGGCATGGATGAGCAGGATCTGCGCATCGCCCGCCTCGCTGAGCGCGAAGGGCGCGGGGTGGTGATCGCCTTCAACAAATGGGACGCGGTCGAGGACCGCGCGGCGGCGCGCAAGCGGCTGGATGACGTGCTGACCGCCTCTCTCGCGCAGCTCCGCGGCATCATGGTGGTGCCGCTCTCGGCCGCCACGGCGCGCGGCGTGGAGAAGCTGATGCCTGCCGTGCGGGCGGCCTATGCGCTCTGGAACCGACGTGTGGCGACCGGCGAGCTGAACCGCTGGTTCGAGGCGATGAAGGAACGCCACCAGCCGCCGCTGGTGGACGGCAAGCGCATCAAGCTGCGCTACGCCACCATGCCGAAGGCCCGCCCGCCGACGATCGCGGTGTTCGGCACGCGGGCGGAGCTGCTGCCGGAGGACTATCGGCGGTATCTGGTGAATTCCTTCCGCGAGGCCTTCGACATGCCGGGCGTGCCGATCCGGCTGAACCTGCGCGGGACGGCCAATCCCTATGCGGAGGATGGCGAGGGCGGCTGAGCCGCTCCGCACGCCGCCGCAAAAAGTGGCACAGCCGCGCCGCGCGCCGGCCCGTCGCGCCCCAATCCCGACGATCCAAGACTGATCAAGCCATGCCGCAGCCATGGGCTACGGCGTCCAGCGGCGCGTTGCCGTTTTTCCGTGCGATATGGCATCTAGTTGCCCGATTATGTCTCTTGTATTGCTCTCTTGCAATTTTCTCCTGACATTGCGATGTCCGGTCTCTGCGATCGCCGACTGCACGGGGCGACCGCTGGGAGACGAGGGAGACACCCATGAAGTGGAAGATGCTGGCCGCAGCTGCGGCGGCGTTCATGACGTTTGGCGTCCAGGAAGCCCTGGCCGGCCGCGATCTCGACCAAATCCGCCAGCGTGGCACGTTGCGCTGCGGCGTGCAGGGCCCGTCCAACCCCGGCTTCGGCGTGCCCGACAGCCAGGGCCGCTGGGGCGGCTTCAATGTCGAGATCTGCCGCTCGATCGCGATCACCATCTTCGGCGACCCGAACCGCGTCGAATTCGTCCCCGTCACCACGCAGAGCCGCTTCCCGGCGCTCTCGGCTGGCGAAGTGGACGTGCTGTCCAACAACACGACCTGGACGCTGACGCGCGACAGCAATGTCAACCGCTTCAACTTCCCGGCCATCACCTTCTACGACGGCCAGGCGATCATGGTGCCGCGCCGCCTGAACGTGACCTCGGCACGCCAGCTGAACGGCGCGACGGTCTGCGTGCAGCCCGGCACCACGACTGAGCTGAACATCGCGGACTACTTCCGCGCCAACAACCTGCGTTTCACCCCGGTGGTGATCGCGGACCTCGATGAGCTGCGCCGCGCCTATGACAGCGGCCGCTGCGACGTCTTCACCAACGACTTCGCCGCACTCGCCGCGCAGCGCACCCTGCTGACCCGCCCGGCCGACCACATCATCCTGCCGGAGCGCCTGTCGAAGGAGCCGCTGGCCGTCACCATCCGCCAGGGCGATGAGGAGCTGACCAACATCGTGGCCTGGACCACCTTCGCGCTGATCGACGCCGAGGAGATGGGCATCACCCAGGCGAATGTGGAGCAGATCGCGGGCTCCGCCACCAACCCGGTGATCCGCCGCCTGCTCGGCGTCGAGGGCAATATGGGTGAGAGCCTGGGCGCCGCGCGTCCGGACTTCGCGCGCCAGATCATCCGCACCTTCGGCAACTATGGCGAGATCTTCGAGCGCCACCTCGGCACGAACACGCCGCTTGGGCTCGAGCGCGGGATGAACAACATCTGGACCCGCGGCGGCCTGCTCTACGCCCCGCCGGCGCGCTGATCGCGTGACCGCCTCCCCCTCCCCCGCGCTCGGGGTCCCCAGGCGGCTTGCCGCCTGGGGTGACGAAGCGGGGGAGGGTCAGGGTGGGGGAAGCTCCCCGCCCGCCTTATCGCCTCCCACTCACCGGCCCGGACACCGCGCATGAGCAGCACGACAACGGCCGTCATGCCGCCAGCCCGTGGCATCGTCCCGCTGCCCGGCGGCCCCGGCGCCCGCGGCCTGCTGATCCAGCTTGGATTGCTGGTCGCCGTGATCGGCCTTGGCTGGTGGTTCTGGTCCAACGCGCAGGCCAACATGGCCGCGCGCGGCCTGCAATTCGGCTATGGCTTCCTCGACCGCTCCGCCGGCATCCCGATCGGTGAGAGCATCATCGACTACACGCCGGCCGACACCTATCGGAAGGCGCTGACGGTCGGCCTGCTGAACACGCTGCGCGTGGCCATCGTGGGCATCGCGCTCTGCACCGTGCTCGGCATCCTGCTCGGCCTTGCGCGCTTGTCGTCGAACCCGCTGCTGCGCGGGCTGGTGGGCGGCTACATCGAGGTGATCCGCAACACCCCGCTCGTGCTGCAGCTGGTGTTCTGGCACGCGGTGATGCTGCAGCTGCCATCCGTGCGGCAGGCGCTGAACCCGCTGCCGGGCGTCTTCCTCTCCCAGCGCGGCATGAAGATCCCGGGGCTCGCCGCCGACACCGCGCTGGCCGTGACGCTGGCCGCCGCGGCGATCGGCGCAATCGGCTGGTGGCTGCTGCTGAAGCGCGAACGCGCACGCCAGATCGCGACCGGCGAGCGCCGCCCGACCGTGCTGCCGGGGCTCGCGATGCTGCTCGGCCTGCCCGCGCTGGCGCTGGCCGCCGGCTTTGCGCCGACCGTCGAATGGCCGGAACTGGCTGGCTTCAATTTCGAAGGCGGGCTTGCGCTCTCGCCCGAATTCTTCGCCCTGCTGATCGGCCTTGTCGTCTACACCTCGGCCTTCATCGCCGAGATCGTGCGCGCCGGCATCCAGAGCGTGCACAAGGGCCAGTGGGAAGCCGCGCGCGCGCTCGGCCTGCCGCCGGGGCGTATCATGCGCCTCGTGATCCTGCCGCAGGCGCTGCGCGTCATCATCCCGCCGCTGACATCGCAGTACCTGAACCTGACAAAGAACTCCTCGCTGGCGGTCGTGATCGGCTACCCGGATCTGGTCAGCGTCGCGAACACCTCGATCAACCAGACCGGCCAGGCGATCGAGGTGATCACCATCTTCATGGCGGTCTACCTGATCATCAGCCTTGTCACCTCCGCGCTCATGAACTGGTACAATTCCCGCGTCGCGCTGCTGAAGGAGCGTTGAGATGAGCGCGACCACCCTCACGCCCTCCGCCCCCGCGCAATCCGCACCGCGCGGCCCCTCCTTCGGCGAACGCGCGACGAGCTTCGTGAAGGCCTGTTTCGACGGCCCCGTGAACACCGCACTCACCCTCGCCTGCATCGCGGTGCTGTATTTCGCCGTGCCGCCCTTCTGGGCCTGGGCCGTTACCAACGCGACCTGGAACGGCAATGCCGCCGCCTGCCGTGCTGCGGGCGGGGCCTGCTGGGCCTTCGTGCGCGAGAAATTCTGGTTCTCGATCTTCGGCCTCTATCCGTATGAGGAGCGCTGGCGGCCGGCGACGATGATCGTGATCCTGGTCGCGATGGTGGTCCTCTCCACCATCCGCCGCTTCTGGGGGCGCTGGCTGCTGATCGGCTGGGCCATCGCGGCGCCGGGGATGTGGATCCTGATGCAGGGCGGCATCTTCGGCCTGTCCTTCGTCCAGACGCGGCAATGGGGCGGGCTGGCCATCACCGGCATTATCGCCGTCTATGGGCTGGCTCTTGGGTATCCTCTTGCGATCCTGCTCGCGCTCGGCCGGCGGAGCGAATTGCGCCTGGTGCGCTGGTTCTCCACCGCCGTGATCGAATGCGTGCGCGGCGTGCCGCTGATCAGCCTGCTGTTCATGGCCGCGATCATGCTGCCGCTGTTCATGCCGCAGGGCGTCACCATCGACCGGCTGGTGCGCGTGCTGGTGGCCTACACGCTGTTCACCGCGGCCTATATGGCGGAAGTGGTGCGCGGCGGCCTGCAGGCCATGTCGCGCGGCCAGTACGAGGCGGCGGATGCGATCGGCCTCTCCTATTGGCAGAAGATGCGGCTGATCATCCTGCCGCAGGCGCTGACCATCACCATCCCCGCGCAGGTCAACACCTTCATCGGCCTGTTCAAGGACACAACGCTGGTCGTCGTCATCGGCGTCTTCGACTTCTTCACGACGCTGCGCGCGGCGCTGGGCGATCCGAACTGGCTCGGCTTCCCGACCGAGGCCTATCTCTTCGCCGCCTTCGTCTATTTCGTGCTGTGCTTCGCGATGAGCCGCTATTCGATGTCGCTGGAACGCAGCCTGCGGCCGGAATCGCGTTAGAGCGTGATCGCCGAAGACTGGAACGGTCGGAGGCGTGAATCACGCGACCAAACAATAGGCTAGACCGTGATCGGCGCTTCTATCGGCGCCGATCATGGTCTAGGCCGCTGCGCCGGCGGCACAGGCCGCCGGCCCGCAGCGCAGTTCAGCCGGCGGGCTTGAGGTCCACCCGCGCGCCGTGCCGCGTCTCGGCCGGCAGGCAGAGCGTGGCAAGCGCGGGCGCGATGGCCTCTGGCTGCGGCAGGGTTGCCGGATCCTCGCCGGGCATGGCCTGGGCGCGCAGCTTGGTCGCGACCACGCCGGGATCGGCCAGGTTCACGCGCAGTGGCGTGTTGGCGACTTCCTGCGCCCAGGTCTGGACCAGATGCTCCATCCCCGCCTTGGTCGCGCCGTACATGCCCCAATAGGCCTTCGGCCGCGGCACGCGCCCGGTGGTGACGAACACCGCCCGCCCAGCATCGGAGGCGCGCAGCGGCGGATCGCAGGTGCGGATCAGGCGCCAGGCGGCGGTCATGTTGACGGCCACCGTCTCCGCCCAATCCCGCGGCTCGATATGCGCCACCGGCGTCAGCTTGTTCAGCACGCCGGCATTGTGGACCAGGATGTCGAGCCGCCCGAAGCGCTCGACGATCGAAGGCCCGATCATGTCGAGCTCCTTCTCCTGCTTCTGCAGGTCGAACGGGAGCAGCGTGGCGGAACGCCCCGTCGCGGTACGGATCGCGTCGTCGGTTTCCTCGAGACCACCCTGGGTGCGGGCGATCAGCACGCAATGCGCGCCGAGGCGCGAGAGTTCGACGGCCAGCGCCGCACCGATCCCGCGCGAGGCGCCGGTCACCAGCGCCACGCGGTCCTTCAAGGGTAGAGCGTCAGTCACGAATTGGCCGCCTGCAGGAGAGAAAGGGGTTTCTCGGCATTGTCGCGCTGGTCCACCAGCGTGATGGCGTAGTCGCCGGTGAAGCAGGCGTCGCAATAGGCGGGCTTGGCCGCATCGCGCCCCGGCCGCCCGAGCGCGCGATACAGCCCATCCAGCGAGATGAACGCCAGGCTGTCCGCACCGATGATCTTCGCCATCTCCTCGACATCGTGCTGCGCCGCCAGAAGCTTGCCACGCTCGGGCGTGTCGATGCCGTAGAAGCAGGAATGCGTCGTCGGCGGGGAGGAGATGCGCATGTGCACCTCTGCTGCGCCGGCGGCGCGCACCATCTCCACGATCTTGCGGCTGGTCGTGCCGCGCACGATGCTGTCATCCACCAGCACGACGCGCTTGCCCTCCAGCACCGCGCGGTTGGCGCTGTGCTTCAGCTTCACGCCCAGGTGGCGGATCTGGTCCGTCGGCTCGATGAAGGTGCGGCCAACATAGTGGTTGCGGATGATGCCGAGCTCATAGGGAACGCCGGCTTCCTGCGCATAGCCCATTGCGGCGGGCACGCCGCTATCGGGCACCGGCACGATGACATCGGCCGCGACACCGCTCTCGCGCGCCAGCTCCGCGCCGATGCGCTTGCGCGTCTCATAGACCGGCGTGCCTTCCACGGTGGAATCGGGGCGCGCGAAGTAGATGTATTCGAAGATGCAGAAGCGACTGCCCTGGGCCGCGAAGGGCTTCTGCGAGTGCAGCCCGGTGTCGTCGATCAGCACGATCTCGCCCGGCTCCACGTCGCGCAGGAACTCCGCGCCGACGATATCCAGCGCGCAGGTCTCCGACGCCAGCACATAACCGCCGCCAGCAAGCTTGCCGATGACCAGCGGCCGCACGCCGAGGGGGTCGCGCGCGCCGATCAGCGCGCCATTGTGCAGCGCCACCAGGCTATAGGCGCCCTGCACCTGCTTCAGCGCGTCGATCAGCCGATCGGTCACCGTCGCATAGAGGCTGATGGCGATGAGGTGGACGAAGACCTCGCTGTCGGTGGTGGACTGGAACAGGCAGCCGCGGCGCACCAGCGCGCGCTTCAGCGTGTGCGCATTGGTCAGGTTGCCATTATGCGCGACCGCGAAGCCGCCGAATTCGAAATCGGCATAGAGCGGCTGGACATTGCGCAGCGCCGTCTCGCCGGTGGTGGCGTAGCGGTTGTGGCCGAGTGCCGCGCGGCCGGGCAGGCCTGCGATGATGGCGGCATCGCCGAAATTGTCGCCGACAAGGCCGCGCCCCTTATGGGCGTGGAAGACCCCCGACGGCTCCATGGAGACGATGCCGGCCGCCTCCTGCCCGCGGTGCTGCAGCGCGTGCAGGCCAAGCGCGGTGAGCGCGGCAGCATCCGCGCTGCCCCAGATGCCGACGACGCCGCATTCCTCGTGGAACTTGTCGTCGTCATGCGGGTGGGTACTGAACTGGTCCATTGGCGTCCTTCAGCTCCGGCTGCGCGCCGGCGGGCGGAGCAACTGGTCCAGGCTCGGGTCCTGTCGGCCGGTCCCGTCGGGCAGGCGGGGCCGGAACTCGGGTGGCAGGTGGTCCACCACCCAGCGCGCGCCATCGGCGGCCAGTTGCAGGCTGCGGGCCTCCCGCACCTCCTCGGGCCAGCGTTCGGTGGCCGGCACCGCGAGCCCACCGACGATATAGGCGAGCACAACGATGAAGGCACCCCGGGCCAGGCCGAAGATGAGGCCGAGCGCCCGGTCCACGCCCCCGAGGGCGGAGCGCCGCACATGCCCCGCCACCCAGGCGATCAGGATCTTCAGGACCACCAGCACGACGAGGAAGACCGCGCCGAGCGCGATGCCGGTCGCGAGCCAGTCCGGTTGGACATAGCCGGCCGCGAGCGGCTTCGTGAACGGCACGGCGAGGATCCCCGCGATGGCCGCCCCGATCCAGGCGCCGATGCCGAGCACCTCCCGCACGGCGCCCCGGAAGAAGGCGATCACGCCCGAGAGCAGCAGGATCGCCAGGACTATGCCGTCAACCCAGGTCATCGGGCTCCACTGGTCAGCGCGGATGGGGGCCGCCGGGCGGCCAGGGTGGCCGGGCCGGGAGCTCGGCTGAGCAGGCGGGGTATAGCGGCTGGGGGATGGGGTGTCATGGTGGTGTCGCGGCACGGCAGATACCGCTTGCGCGTAGCTGCGATTGTAGCTACAAAAAGATGAGGGAGCCGACTTTGCGATGAAAGTTGGTGTTCATGGACTTCGAATGGGATGAGACGAAGCGCGCCCGCAATCTGCTGAAACACGGCCTCGACTTCGCCGACGCCATTGTCGTCTTCGACGGAAACCACCTGATCCTGCCCACGCATCCCGGCACGGACGCGGCCCGCTTCAAGGCCATCGGGCGCATCGGCCCGGACTATGTGACGCTGATCTATACGCAACGCGAGGACGCGATCCGCGTCATCTCGCTGAGGACATCGCGCCATGGGGAACGACGGCAACATCAAGCGCTATTCGGCAGATGAGCTCCGCGCCAAGCGCGCCCGCGGCGAAAGCCGCAGCGACTGGGAGCATGTGCGCAACCTGTCGGAGGCCGATCTCGAACAAGCGATCGCCGAGGACCCGGACTCCGACCCGCCGCTGCTCGAGCCCCCGCCGGGCTGGCCTGCCCTCGTCCAGATCATCACGCCGACATCGCCCAAGAAGCTGATGTCGCTCCGCCTCGACCAGGAGGTGGTGGACTTCTTCAAGGCGCGGGGGCGCGGCTACCAGACGGCGATGAACGGCGTGCTGCTCGCCTATGTCAGGGCGTGCCAACGGGCGGAGGAGGAGCAGCGGAAGCACCGCCAGCCGTAGCCCCTTCCTTCTTCCGCTTCACCGTCCCCGCCGCGAATTCGGCGACGAGGTCGGCCAGGTGCCCGGCCTCCTTCAGCTTCAGCCCCGGCACGGCGGCGAGGGGCGCGCTGCCCCGCGCCACGCGGCGCGGCAGGGTCGCCGCCTCGAAGCCCAGCTTCTTCGCTTCCCTGAGCCGCGCCTCGGCCTGCGCCACCTGACGGATTTCGCCCGACAGGCCGATCTCGCCGAAATACACCGTGCCAGGGTCGGTCGGCCGGTCGGTTGCCGCACTCACCAGCGCCGCGGCCACCGCCAGATCCGCCGCCGGCTCGGAGATGCGCAAGCCCCCCGCGACATTGAGAAACACGTCGTTCATCCCGAGCCCCATGCCGCAGCGCGCCTCCAGCACCGCCAGCAGCATGGAGAGCCGCCCGGAATCCCAGCCCACCACCTGCCGCCGCGGGCTGCCGCCCGAGGAGGGCGAAAGCAGGCACTGCACCTCCACCAGCACGGGCCGCGTGCCCTCGATGCCGGCGAACACCGCGCTGCCCGAGACATTGCCGCGCCGCTCCGCCAGGAACAGCGCGGACGGGTTGGCGACCTCCACCAGACCCTGCTCCGTCATCTCGAAGACGCCGATCTCGTCGGTCGCGCCGTAGCGGTTCTTCACCGCGCGCAGGATGCGGAACTGGTGGCCGCGATCGCCTTCGAAATGCAGCGTCGCATCCACCATGTGCTCCAACACGCGGGGGCCCGCCAACGTGCCTTCCTTCGTCACATGCCCGACCAGCACCAGCGCGAAGCCGCGCGTCTTGGCCAGGCGGATCAGCTCGGCCGCGCAGGCGCGCACCTGGCTGACCGTACCCGGCGCGGAATCGAGCGCATCGAGCCAGACGGTCTGGATCGAATCCATGATCACCAGCGCCGCCTCGCCCTCCCCTTCCAGCCCGGCCGCGATGTCGCGGAGCGAGGTGGCGGCCGCGAGGCCGAGCGGGCTTTTCGCCAACCCCAGCCGTGCCGCGCGCAGCCGCACCTGCTCCACTGCCTCCTCGCCCGAGACATAGAGCGCGCGGCGGCCAGACGCCGCGATGCGCGCCGCCGCCTGCAGCAGGATGGTGGATTTGCCGATCCCCGGATCGCCGCCGACCAGCACGGCCGATCCCGGCACGAAGCCGCCGCCCAGCACACGGTCGAGCTCGGCGATGGCGGTCAGGATGCGCGCGGGCGGCGCGGACTTGCCCTCAAGGCCCACGAACTCCACGCGCCGCCCACCCGCCGCCTTCGCGGCCGGCCCGGGGCCGCGCGCCTCGGGCGCCTCCTCGGCGAGTGTGTTCCACTCCCCGCAGGCATCGCAGCGGCCCTGCCATTTCGGGTGCGGCGAACCGCAGGCCTGGCAGACGAAACGGGTGCGGTCCTTGGCCAATCGCCCCTCGGCACGAAACAGGAACATTGGCAGAAGTACCGCAGCCCGCCCGATCAATAAAGCCCAAAGCCCGCAACTCTCCCCGTTTCGTGTGCAGCACGGCATCGCAACCCACACTGACTGTTGCTGTTGTTCCGTCGGAATGGATTTGGACTGGCATGAACCAGACCAGGCCGCGCTCGCTGCGGGTCCTGCTTGGCGTGGTCTCCCTCGTGCTCGCGATGCCGCTTCTGGCGCTCGCGGCCGGCCTCGGCGCGCTGCAAGTGCGGGAGGCGCGCCACCAGCTGGAAGCAGCGGCGCTCGCCGATGCGCGCGCGCTGCTCGACCAGGCCGACCGGCTGGTGCTGCAGAAGCTCGCAGCGCTGCGCCGCTTCGCGCATGACGGCGCCGAGCAGGCACCGGTCGCGCGGATGGCCGCTTTCCGGGCGGCGATGGAGCTGCACCTGACGCTGCTCGATCCCGCCGGCGCACCGCTGGCGGATACACGGGCCGAGCCCCTGCCCAAAGAGGCACGCCGGGCGGCGCTGGCTCTGGCGCAAGCCGGCGGCATCGTCTCGCCGCTGGTGGAGGATCCAGCCTCGGGCGGCCAGGCGCTGCTGATCGTCGAACAGGGCACGCTGGGCCTGCTGGTGCTGGCCCTGCCGCCAGCGCGCCTGCACGAGGTGCTGGCCGCACCGGCCTTTGCCAGCCGCTTCGATGCGGCGCGCATCCCCGCGCTGGTGGATGCCGAAGGCCGGCTGGTCACGCGCTGGCACGATGACGCCGAGGCCATCGGCCGCCCGATCCCGGACGCCGCGCGCACTGCGCTCCGCACCAGCCCGAACGGCCTCTGGCGCCGCCAGACCGCGCAGGGCGAGCCCGTCCTGGTGGCGCAGGCGCGTTCCGCCGTCACCGGCCTGGCCGCCGGGGTCGGCGTGATGCCGGCGGCGCTATGGGCGCCGGCCTGGCGCTCCGTCGTGATCCTCGGCGCGGCGGTGCTCGGGCTGCTCGGCCTCGCCGTCACCACAAGCATGATGATGGCCCGCCGCATCGCCGCGCCGGTGGCGAGCCTTGGCGCGGCCGCCGCCGCCCTCGCCGAGGGCCGCCCGCCGCCGCGCCTCGCCACCCCAATCGCCGAGGTGAATGCCGTGGCCGAGGCGATGGCCGATGCCGCTGAGCGCCGCCGCTCGGCCGAGGAGCAGCGCGACCTGCTGGTGCGGGAGTTGCACCACCGGGTGAAGAACCTGCTGACCACCGCGCAGTCGCTCGCGACGCTCTCGGCGCGCACGACGCGCGAGCCGGCGGCCTTCGCGGCGCAGTTCGGCGCAAGGCTCCGCACCCTGGCGCGCACCCACACCATGCTGCTCGAGGAGCCGGATGGCGTGCTGGCGCTGCGCGTGCTGGTGACGGAGGTGGTCGCGCCCTACCGGCTCGGCATCGGGCGCATCAGCACAACCGGGCCGGATGTGCGCCTGCCCGCGGACGCCGCAGTGCCGCTCGGCATGGTGCTGCATGAGTTGGCGACGAATGCCGCGAAATATGGCGCGCTGTCGGTCCCCGAAGGGCGGCTCGAGATCGCCTGGCGCGTGGTGCCGGCCGAAGGCGCGCCCATGCTGGTGCTGGACTGGATCGAGCGCGACGGGCCCGCCATCGCCGCGCCCCCGCGGCGGGAGGGCTTCGGCAGCCAGTTGCTGCGCCGCGCGCTGGCGACGCTGCCGGGCGGGCGGACCGAAATCAGCTGGACACCGCAGGGGCTGGCGGTGCGCCTCACCCTGGCGCTCCGCGGCAGCGAGCTGGGCCCGCCAGGGCTTGCGGCTACTTCCTGAGCTCCATCTGGATCGGGCCCTCGCGCTCGCCGCGCGCGAACTGGTCCACCATGGCGTTGCCCGTCTCGCCGAGCGTCGCGGCCGCGCCGCGCCAGACGATGCGGCCCTTGAAGATCATCGCCGCATCGTCGCCGATGCGGCGCGCACTCGCCATGTCATGCGTAATGGAGACGGCGGTGGCACCCAGCCGCTTCACGCAATCCACGATCAGCCCGTCGATCACGGCGCCCATGATCGGGTCGAGGCCCGTCGTCGGCTCGTCGAAGAAGATGATGTCAGGCTCGGCCGCAATGGCGCGCGCAAGGCCGACGCGCTTCTGCATGCCGCCCGACAGCTCCGACGGCGAAAGATCGCCGACGCTGGCCGCAAGCCCAACCTGCGCCAGCACCTCGGCCGCCTTGTCGCGCGCGGCGCGGCGGGTGATGCGGCGCTGCGCCAGCAGCTTGAAGCAGACATTCTCCCAGACCGGCAGGCTGTCGAACAGCGCGCCATTCTGGAACAGCATGCCGATGCGGTCGTTCAGCGCCTCACGCTCGCGCCGCGTCATGGTGGCAACATCGCGCCCATCCACCTCGATCGTGCCGGCATCGGGCGGGATGAGGCCGAGGATGCATTTCAGCGTCACCGACTTGCCCGAGCCCGAGCCGCCGAGAATCACCATCGAATGCCCGGCGCGGATATCGAGATCAACGCCGTCCAGCACGACCTTCGGCCCGAAGGCTTTCTGCAGCCCGCGCAGGCGGATCTTAGGGGTTTCCGCGCCTCCGGCGCGTTGGGGGGTGCCCCCCGCCGGCGCGCCGTTCATCGCCTCGGTCATCGGCTGAACATCATCGCGGTCAGCACATAGTCGCTGGCCAGGATCAGGATGGAGGAGGAAACGACGGCCGCCGTCGTCGCGCGGCCCACGCCCTGCGCGCCGCCGCCCGAGCTATAGCCGCACCAGCAGCCCATCAGCGTAACGATGAAGCCGAAGACCGCCGCCTTGATCAGGCCCGAGACCACGTCCCAGCTCTGCAGGAAGTCGAAGGTCGCTTTCAGATAGGCGCCCGAGGCGAAGCCCAGCTGCTGCGTGCCGATCAGCCACCCGCCCATCACGCCCAATATGTCGGCGATGACGACCAGCAGCGGCAGCGCCAGCGTGCCCGCCAGCAGCCGCGGCGCGACCAGATACTTCATCGGGTTGGTCGAAAGCGTGGTCAGCGCGTCGATCTGGTCGGTGACGCGCATCGTGCCGATCTCGGCCGCAAAGGCCGCGCCGATGCGCCCGGCGACCATCAGCCCGGCCAGCACCGGGCCGAGTTCCCGCGTGATGGACAGCACCACGACATTCGCCACCGCCCCTTCGGCGTTGAAGCGCGCGAAGCCGGTGTAGGATTGCAGCGCCAGCACCATGCCCGTGAACACCGCGGTCAGCGCCACGACGGGCAGGCTGAACCAGGCGATCTCGATGAAGGCCTTGAGGAAGAGCCGGCCATAGAAGGGCGGGCGGAAGATGTGGCTGATCGCCTCCGCTGCGAACAGCGCGATCGCGCCCGCGCCGCGCAGCAGGGACAGCACGACGCGGCCAAGCCCCGCGGTCAGGTCAAGCGCGCGATCCATCGCCTCAGGCGCCTTCATGGAAGCGGGCATAGCGCGCGCCGAGGGAGGTGAGGATCTCATAGCCGATCGTGCCGCAGCGCGCGGCGATGTCGTCGGGCGTGTTGCCCGCGCCACCGATCAGCAGCAGCCGGTCGCCCGGGCAGGCTTCAGGGATATCGGTCACGTCGAAGGTCGTCAGATCCATCGAAACCCGGCCCACCAGCGGCACGGCGCGACCGTGGAGAAGGCCCAGGGACCGGCCGGACAGGCTGCGAAGGTAGCCATCGGCATACCCCGCCGCAATGGTTGCGATCCGCCGGGCCCCGGGCGCCTGCCAGGAGGCGCCATAGCCCACCGTGTCGCCCGCGGCGATGTCCCGCACCTGCAGGATCTCGGCCTCCACGCGCGCCACCTGGCGCATCGGGTTCGCCTGCCCCGGCGTCGGGTTGATGCCATAGAGCGCGCAGCCCGGCCGGGCGAGGTCGGAGCGGAAGCCCGCGCCGAGGAAGATGCCGGAGGAATTGGCAAAGCTGCGCGGAATGCCGGGCGCGATGCGCTGGGCCCCCGCGTCGAAGCGCAGGCGCTGGCTTTCGTTCAGCGCGTGGTCGGGCTCGTCCGCGCAAGCAAGATGCGTCATGACGAAGCGCAGTTCGATGCCCTCCAGCATCGCGCGATCCTGCGCGAGTGCTGCCTGTTCGCGCGCATCAAGCCCGAGCCGGCTCATCCCCGTGTCGAGATGCAGCAGCGCCGGGCGCGCGACGCCCCGCGCGCGCCCGGCTGCGGCATGCGCTGCAACATCGCCGAGATGGTTCAGCACGGGCAGAAGCCCGGTATCCTCATCGGCGCCAGGCGGGAAGCCATTGAGCACGACGATGTCGGGTTCCGCCCCGAGCGCCGCGCGGAGCGCCAGGCCCTCGGTCAGATGCGCGACGAAGAAGGTCGTGCAGCCCGCATCCCGCAGCGCCCGCCCGACGGCCGCCGCGCCGAGCCCATAGGCATCAGCCTTCACCACCCCCGCGACGGCGTTGCCATGGATGGCACAGAGGTCGCGCCAATTCGCGACGATCGCACCGAGATCGACGCGGAGGAGAGCCTGGCCGGGGGCGGGGGTGGGGCGGAACACCTAGTCCCCGTATCCCCCGTCATGCTGTGTGTCGAGGTCGCCGAAGCGAGTGAACTCGCCCTCGAAGAACAGCTTGATCGTGCCGGTCGGGCCGTGGCGCTGCTTGGCGATGATCAGCTCCGCCTTGTTGTGCGCCTCCTCCATGTCCTTCTGCCACTTGTCGATGGCGCCGGAGAATTTCTCCGAATTGTCGAAGTTCATCTCCTTCGGCTGGCGCTGCGCCAGGTAGTACTCGTCGCGGTAGATGAACATGACCATGTCCGCGTCCTGCTCGATCGAGCCGGATTCACGCAGATCCGACAGCTGCGGCCGCTTGTCCTCCCGGCTTTCGACCTGGCGGGAGAGCTGGGACAGCGCGATGACGGGAACCGCAAGCTCCTTCGCGATCGCCTTGAGCCCCTGGGTGATCATGCTGATCTCGAGCACGCGGCTTTCCGGGCGCGTGCCCGCGGCGGGGCGCATCAGCTGCAAATAGTCCACGACAACCAGGTCGAGCCCCCGCGTGCGCTGCAGCCGCCGGCAGCGGCTGCGCAGTGCGCTGATGGTGATCGCGGGCGTGTCGTCGATGAACAGCGGCAGGCCGGCGAGCTCACGGCTGACTTCGACGAATTTGTCGAAGTCGCGCTGCAGGATGTCGCCGCGCCGGATGCGGTCGCCAGAGATGCGGGCTTCTTCCGACAGAAGTCGGGTGGCGAGCTGGTCGCAGCTCATTTCCAGCGAGAAGATCGCGACGCCGCCGCGCGGCACGGCGTTCGGGTTCTCGTCGCGTGCCTTGCGCAGGATGGCGCGCGCCGCGCCGAAGGCGATCTTGGTCGCGAGCGCCGTCTTGCCCATGCCGGGCCGGCCCGCGAGGATCATGAGGTCCGATTTGTGCAGGCCGCCCGTGCGCTTATCCAGGTCGCGCAGGCCGGATGACAGGCCCGAGACACCGCCCGGGTTGGAGAAGGCCGCAGCCGCCTGGCTCACCGCCTGCGCGAGCGCGCGTTCGAAGGTGACGAGGTTCTCGCCCCCGCCCGTGTCCCGCGACAGGTCGAACAGGTTCTGCTCGGCTGCTTCCAGCTGCAGGCGCGCATCCAGCTCCGGCTCCGCGCCGAAGGCACGGTTCACCAGAGTCTCACCCACATCGATCAGCTGGCGCCGCAGCCAAGCGTCGTGGATGACGCGCCCATATTCGCCGGCATTGATGACGCCGACCATCGCCGACAGCAGCTGCGCCAGATAGGCCGGCCCACCCACTTCCGCGAGCGCGCCATTATGCTCGAACTCGGCGCGCAGCGTCACCGCATCGGCCAGCTGCCCGGCTTCGACACGGCGCTGGATCGCGCCGTAGATGCGGCCATGCACGGGGTCGGCGAAATGCTCGGCGGCCAGGAATTCGTTGACGCGCTCATAGGCCTTGTTGTTGGCCAGCAGCGCGCCGAGCAGCGCCTGCTCGGCCTCGAGATTCGCCGGCGGCAGCCGCTGCGACAGGCCAAAAAGCCCGCCGCCATCCGTCCCGCCGCCTGCTGGCCCGAAGGTGTTCATCGACGCAGTCTAGACCGCCCAGCCCGCCCGCGCCTCCCCCATCGGCCTGTGGACGGCTGTGGATAACGGGGAGCGATCATGCCGGGGCCTGATCCGTAGGCTGGGGTTCCGCGCCAGGAGGCGCGGCGCCCCGCGGGCCTCATCGAAGACAATGCTTCGATGGGTGCCCCGTTCGGCCGCGCGCCCGCCTGCGGCGGGCGGAGCTCGGTTCGTCAGGCCGCGAGGTAGCGCACCGTCAGATGGGCGGTGAAATCCGAGGGATCGAGCGGCTTGCCCGTCGCATGCCGCAGCAGGTCCTGGAAGCCGAGCCGCGCGCCCTGGCCGTGCACATGCAGGTTCAGCCAGCGCATCATCGCCGCGAGGTCGCCACGCGCGAGCTGCTGGTCGAGATCCGGGATGGCGCGGCGGATCGCCGCCATCAGCTGCGCCGCCGCCATCGCGCCGAGCGTGTAGGCGGGGAAATAGCCGAAGGCGCCGTCATGCCAGTGGATGTCCTGCAGGCAGCCCTGCGCATCATCCGGCGGCACGATGCCGAGCATGGTCTTCATAGCCGCGTTCCAGGCGCCCGGCAGCTCCGCGACCTGGAGATCGCCCGCGATCAGCGCGCGTTCCAGACGAAACCGCAGGATGACATGGGCGGGGTAGGTCAGCTCATCCGCATCCACGCGGATGAAGCCGCGCTCCACGCGCCGCCAAAGCCGCGCGAGGTTCTCGGGCGCCGCAACCTCCGGCGCGACGGAGAGCGCCTCGCGCAGGCGCGGGCCGAGGAAGGCTAGGAAGGCATCGGAGCGGCAGGCCTGCATCTCCACGATCAAGGACTGCGATTCATGCGCGGCCATGCCCGCCGCCTCGCCGACCGGCTGGCGCGCGAAGCCCGCGGGCAGATGGCGTTCATACATCGCGTGCCCCGTCTCATGCAGCACGCCGAGCAGTGCCTTCGCGGGGTTTTCCGTGTCGTAGAAGGTGGTGATGCGCACATCGGACGGGTTGCCGCCGCAGAAGGGATGCAGCGATTCATCCAGCCGCGCATGGCTGAACTGCAGACCGACGCGCTCGGCCATCTCCCGGCACAATGCGCGCTGCGCCGCGACGTCGAACTGGCCCGCAAGGGGCCGCGGCGCGGGCCGGCGGGCCTGGATGGCCTCAGCCCGCGGCAGTGCGTCGGCCAGCCACGTCTCATAGGCGGCGAAGACGGGTTCGACATCGGCCGCGGTGACACCGGGCTGGTAGCCATCCATCAGCGCGTCATAGGGGTCCATGCCAAGCCGCTGGCCGAGCGCCTGCCCGGCTTCGCGCTGCAGCGCCACGACGTCCGTCAGCGGCTTCGCGACCTTGGCGAAATCGGCGTCGCGCTTCGCCTCGCGCCAGACCATCTCGCAGGCCGAATTGGCGCGGCTCATCGCCTCCACGAGGTCGAGCGAAAGGGCGGTGGCGCGCGCATGGGCGCGGCGCATCAGGGCGAGGTTGGCCACGTCCCATTCGCCATCGGCGGTGGCGGCGGCGAGGTCCTCGGCGGTGCGGGGCTCCACCAGCAGCTCATGCGCGACGCCGGCAAGGGCCGCGAGCTGCTCGCCGCGTGCATGGGCGCCGCCTTCGGGCATCATCGCGCTGGCATCCCAATGCAGGATGCCGGCGGCCTCGTTGATCGCACCGATGCGCGCGAAGCGCGCCTTCAGGCGCTCGTAAGCAGCGTTGCTCATGCGGGGCTCCGGCGGCGAAGAGCGAAGGCGGCCAGCACACCGACCAGCGAAAGCGCCAGCCCGTACCAGGTGATCGCATAGCCGAGATGGTTGTTGGTCGGCCGCGGCAGCGTGCGCGCGGGATCGGGCAGTGCGCCCGCAGGGCCGAGCGCGACGAGGCCATAGGGCGCGACCTGCGGCAGGCCCAGTACCGCGCCGATCACGGGCGGGTCGAAGGTGTAGAAGCGCCGGCCCGCGGCATCGTCGGTCGCGGCGAACATCCCGGCCCGTTCGGCCGGGCGCACCCAGGCCTCGATCGTCACCTCGCCCTCGGGGCGCGCGAGCGGGCCGGCGCGCTCGACCGGCACCCAGCCGCGATTGACCAGCACGGGCGGCGCGCCGTCGCGCAGCAGCGGCGTGAGGAGATGGGTGCCGAGCACCGGCCCGCGCACCTCAAGCGCGAGCGTCGCCTCCCGCGCATGATCGAAGCGTCCCGTCACGCGGACCTTGGCGAAGGGCTCGGGCGGTTCGGTGAGCGGCGCGGCGGGCGCGGCCTCCGCCGCGGCGATGCGCGCGAGCAGGTCGGTCTTCCACTGCAGGCGCTGCGCCTGCCAGGTGCCGAGGAGCAGCAGCAGGCCGAGGACAGGGAGCGAGGCGAGGCTCGCGATCAGGACAGGACGACGCATGGGGCGGATGTGGGGCCGGAAGCGGGCGCTGAAAACAGGACGACCCCGCCCGCGGCTGCGGACGGGGTCGTCGCCTGGGTCCCGGAGGGGGCCGCTCAGTGCGGCATGATGACGCCGGCGCCCCACCAGTAGATGAAGATGAAGAGGAACAGCCACACCACGTCCACGAAGTGCCAGTACCAGGCCGCTGCCTCGAAGCCGAAATGGCGCTCCGGCGTGAAGTGGCCGCGGATGGCGCGCACCAGGCAGACCGCGAGGAAGACGGTGCCGACGAAGACGTGGAAGCCGTGGAAGCCGGTCGCGAGGTAGAAGACCGAAGGATACACGCCGTCGCGGAAGCCGAAGGGCGCGATCATGTATTCCTTGATCTGGAAGCCCGTGAACATCACGCCGAGCGCGACCGTGATCGCAAGGCCCGTGATCAGCGACTTGCGGTCGTTCTGCAGCAGCGCGTGATGCGCCCAGGTCACCGTGCAGCCCGACAGCAGCAGAATCATGGTGTTCAGGAAGGGCAGGTGGAACGGGTCGAAGGTCAGCACGCCCTCGGGCGGCCAGATCGCCTTAGCCGCGCCCGAGACGTGTTCGGGGTAGAGCGCGAAGTGGAAATAGGCCCAGAAGAAGGCGACGAAGAACATCACCTCGGAGGCGATGAACATCACCATGCCGTAGCGCAGGCCAAGGCGGACCACCGGCGTGTGCAGGCCGGGGATGCGGCTTTCCTTCAGCACATCGCGCCACCAGCCGAACATGCAGGCGAGCGTCGCGAACAGGCCGAGGCCCGCAAGCCACCAGGAATTGTTGTGCGCGATGAAGACGATGCCGAGCACCAACGCGCCGCCCGCGAAGGCCGACAGCAGCGGCCAGGGGGACGGATCCACCAAATGGTAGGGGTGCTTGTAGGGGCTGCCGCCCGTTTCGCTCTGGCTTGCCATCGCTCGTCCTGGTGGTCTCGGCGGGGCTTGGCGCCCCTGCCCTTCGTGGTTGATCAATCCCGGAAAAGCCGCCGCGGATCAAGCCCGCGCCGCAGCTTCACCGCGTGGCGGTGGGCGCCTCCCGACGCCCGACATGCGGGCCGGCATTGGCCAGCGCGCCACTGCGCTCGGCGTCATGCAGGCTGCGGTGGAAGGTGTAGTTCACCGTGATGGTGCGGATGCCGCGCGTGTTCGGATCTTCCGCGATGCGCGGGTCCACCCAGAAAGCGAGCGGCATGTCCACCTGCTGACCGGGCTGGAGCGTCTGCTCCTCGAAGCAGAAGCAGGCGACCTTGTGGAAGTACTTCCCCACCACCTCAGGCGTCACATTGTAGGTAGAGACGCCGGTCGCCGGACGGTCGGAGAGGTTGCGGGCGGTGTAGAAGCCCATCCCTTCCTCGCCGACGCGCAGCTGCACGGCGGGCTGGGCGGGCTCGAATCGCCAGGGCAGCTGGGGCTGGGTGTTGGCGTTGAAGCGGACCGTGACGACGAATTCGCCGGGCGTTGCAGGCGCGCGCTGGCCGATCATCGGCGTGCCGTTGAAGCCCGTGACGCGGCAGAACCAGTCATAGAGCGGCACCGCCGCGAAGGAGACGCCGACCATCGTGAACACCAGCGCGAAGGCGCCCCCCGCCACGCGGCGGTTACGCTTGGCCAGCTGTTCGCGGCGCGCGGCGTCCATCCGGCCCTCCCGCCTAGCCCATGATCGCGCGCGGAATGCGCGCCATGGCGATGAAGTAGAACAGCAGCACCAGGCCGATCAGCGTCAGCATGATCGCCCAGTTCCGCGCGCGGCGGCGCTTGTCGAAAGCGGTGCGTTCCTCGGGGGTCATGGGAGGAGAGCCTTGTCGAGGGCGAGCGCGCCGAACAGCGCGAAAAGGTAATACAGCGAGAAGCGGAAGGTGGCCCGCGCCGCCGCGTCGTTCGCAAGGCTGCGGCCTTCCGCATCCTGCGCCTCACGCAGCACGCGCCAGGCATGGACCAGGAAGATGCCGCCGAGCAGCACCGCGCTGGCCGCGTAAAGCAGGCCTGCGAAGCCGACCAGCCAGGGCGCCAGAGCCACCGGAAAGAGCGCGACGGTGTAAACGATCACCTGTCGGCGGGTTTCGCGCGCGCCATGCGTCACGGGCAGCATCGGCACCTTGGCCCGCGCATAGTCGCCATGCGCCCAGAGACTCAGCGCCCAGAAATGCGGCGGGGTCCACATGAAGATGATGGCGAAGAGGATGACCGGCACGAGCGTGACATCGCCGGTTGCGGCCGCCCAGCCGATCAGCGGCGGGAAGGCGCCGGCGGCGCCGCCGATGACGATGTTCTGCGGCGTGCGGCGCTTCAGCCACATCGTGTAGATCACGACGTAGAAGAAGATGGAGAAGGCGAGCCAACCTGCCGCCACCCAATTGGTCGCGAGCCCCATGAGCGCGACCGAGAAGACGGAGAGGAAGAGGCCGAAGCCGAGTGCCGCTTCCGGCGCGATGCGCCCGGCCGGGATCGGGCGGCGCTGGGTGCGGCGCATCACCGCATCAATGTCGCGGTCGTACCACATGTTGATCGCACCCGCCGCGCCGGCGGCGACCGCGATGCAGAGTATCGCGGTGAGCCCCAGCACCGGATGGATCGGCGCGGGCGCGACCAACATCCCGATCAGGCCGGAATAGACGACGAGCGTCATAACGCGCGGCTTGAGCAGCGCGATCCAGTCTCGGACCTCGGAGAGATCCGCCGATGTGGCGAGGGGGGCTTGCGCCCCCCCCTTCTCGATGGTCGCGCCGCTCATGCTGGCGTGCCCCTCAGGATTGGGTCAGAGGACCCGCGGCGTTGCCGTGCCGCCGCGCATTCAGCGGATGCGCGGCAGTTCGTCGAAGGTGTGGAAGGGCGGCGGGGAGGAGACCTGCCACTCGAGCGTGGTCGCACCCTCGCCCCAGGGATTGTCGGCCGCCTTCGCGCCCTTCGCGAAGGTCACGTAGAGCACGTAGAAGAAGAACAGGAAGGACGCGACCGAGATGTAGGACCCGACCGAGGCGATCAGGTTCCAGCCCGCGAAGGCCTCCGGATAGTCCGGGTAGCGGCGCGGCATGCCCTGGTTGCCCAGGAAGTGCATCGGGAAGAAGGTCAGGTTCACGCCGACGAAGGTCAGCCAGAAGTGGATCTGGCCGAGGCGCTCCGGATACTGGCGGCCCGACATCTTGCCGAGCCAGTAGTAGATGCCGGCGTAGATGCCGAACACCGCGCCGAGGCTCAGCACGTAGTGGAAGTGGCCCACCACGTAATAGGTGTTGTGCAGGATCTGGGTGATGCCGGCATTCGCCAGCACAACGCCCGTCACGCCGCCGACGGTGAAGAGGAAGATGAAGCCGATGGAAAACAGCATCGGCGTCTCGAAGCGGAGCGAGCCGCCCCACATCGTGGCGATCCAGGAGAAGATCTTCACGCCCGTCGGCACCGCGATGACCATCGTGGCCGCCATGAAGTAGGCGCGCGTGTCCACATCGATGCCGGAGGTGAACATGTGGTGCGCCCACACGATGAAGCCGACGACGCCGATGGCGACCATCGCATAGGCCATGCCGAGGTAGCCGAAGACAGGCTTCTTCGAGAAGGTGCTGACGATGTGCGAGACGATGCCGAAGGCCGGCAGGATCATGATGTACACTTCGGGGTGGCCGAAGAACCAGAACAGGTGCTGGAACAGCACCGGGTCGCCGCCGCCGGCCGGGTCGAAGAAGGCCGTGCCGAAGTTGCGGTCGGTGATCAGCATGGTGATCGCACCCGCCAGCACCGGCACCGCCAGCAGCAGCAGGAAGGCGGTGACCAGCATCGACCACACGAAGAGCGGCATCTTGTGCAGCGTCATGCCCGGCGCGCGCATGTTCAGGATGGTCGTGATGAAGTTCGCCGCACCGAGGATCGAGCTCGCACCCGCCAGGTGCAGCGCGAACAGCGCGAGGTCCATCGCCATGGACGGGTGATAGGTGTTGTCCGTCAGCGGCGGATAGATCGTCCAGCCGCCGCCCGGGCCCTCGCCCACGAACAGCGAGGCCGCCATCATCAGGAAGGCCGGCACCAGCAGCCAGAAGCTGATGTTGTTCATGCGCGGGAAGGCCATGTCCGGCGCGCCGATCTGGATCGGCACGAACCAGTTGCCGAAGCCGCCGATCAGCGCCGGCATGACCACGAAGAACACCATGATCAGGCCATGCGCCGAGACATAGGCATTCCACATCTGGCCATCGGCGAAGATCTGCATCCCCGGCTGCTGCAGCTCCATGCGCATCAGCAGCGACAGGCCGATGCCGATGATCGCGGCGACCAGCGAGAAGATGATGTAGAGCGTGCCGATGTCCTTGTGGTTGGTGGAGAACAGCCACCGGTTCACGAAGGACGGCTTGTGGTCGTGGTGGTCGTGGTCAGCGTGAGTGGCGTTCGCCATCGGTCTGTGTCCGATCCTTGCGGTTCTGGGCGGCGCCTTAGCGGCGCGCCTCGGCGAGGGTGGTGGAGGCGGGAGCCGCGGCGGTCGCGATCTCGGCCGGATGGGCGGGCGGCAGGCCTTCCGCGAAGCGGGTCCGTGCCTGGGCGGCCCAGGCGTTGAACTCCTCCCGCGGGACGGCGCGCACTTCGATCGGCATGAACCAGTGATTCACGCCGCAGATCTGGTTGCACTGGCCGTAATAGACGCCCGGGCGGTCGGCGCGGATCCAGGTCTCCAGCGTGCGGCCGGGGATCGTGTACTTCTGCACGCCGAGCGAGGGCACGAAGAAGCTGTGGATCACGTCCTGGCCGGTGGTCAGGATGCGGATATTGGCGCCCACCGGGATGACCAGCGGGTTGTCCACCGACAGGCCGCGGATCTGGCCATTCGCCGGGCGGATATCCTCATTCGCCACCGGGTAGCTGTCGAAGGTGAAGCTGCCATGGTCGGGGTAGGCGTAGTGCCAGTACCACTGCCGGCCCTGGACATTGATCGTCATGTCCGCATCCACCGCCCGGTCCTGGTAGTAGATCAGCCGGAAGGAGGGGATCGCGATCACCAGCAGGATCAGCACCGGCACGACCGTCCAGGCGATCTCGAGCACGGTGTTGTGGCTGGTCTGGCTCGGGTTCGGGTTGGCCGAGGCGCGGAAGCGCCAGACCACATAGACCAGCAGCAGGAACACGAAGATCGTGACCGCCACCATCAGCCAGAAGACCAGGGTGTTGAAGGACGAGATCGCGTCCTTGATCGGCCCGCCCGAGGCCTGCAGCCCCATCCCCCAGGGGACGGGCGCGCCGACCATCGGCGCCTGCTGCGCAAGCGCCGCGCCGGCGCCGAGCGCCAGCAGGGCGAACGCCATCGCGACGGTGCCGCTGGCGCGACCCATCCGTGCCAAGAGAGTGCCGATTGCCTGCCTCATCCTGCCGTCCCGCCGGCGCGGCTTGATGCCGCGCACATTTCCTCGAACCTGCTCAAGCCCGGACGCCTCCGGGCCACGACGCCGCTCCTGAAGAGTGGCTGCCGCACCGGACCCTATAGAAGCGGGTCCCGCACCGCACAAGTGAGCGCGGCGCGCCACTTGCCAAGGCGGCCTACGGAAATGGCTTAGAGGGGTTAAGTCTTTCTTCGCCCGCAGGCCCTGCAGGCCAGCGCGGGTTAGCCGCCGGGGGCGGATTCGCCCTCGACCTCGCCTTCGGCGACATGGTCCACCATGTCGGTCAGCATCGAGCGGATATGGCTGTCGCCCACCACGTAGAACACCTGCCGCCCGCGACGATCCGCCTGCAGCAGCCGCGCCGCGCGCAGCAGCCTGAGATGGTGCGAGACGAGCGAGGCGGAGATGTTGAGCCCATCGGCCATGTCGCCGACCGAGACCGGCGCATCCAGACAGGCCAGGATGATGCGCAACCGCGTCGGGTCGCTCATCAGGCGGAACATCTCCGCCAGCTCCACCACCTGGTCCTCGGCGATCCTGTCCCGCACGCCCATCGGCCGTTCCGCTCCTGCCCCGCCACCATCGGCCCGCCGCGCCGCCGCGTCCAGCATCCCTTGACGGCACGCTGGGAAAGGACAACCTGCGCGTAAGGCGCAAAGCATTGAAAATTCAGGAATATATGAAGATATGAACAGGGATGACAGCTCGACAGGCCTACATCTGAACAGTCGTTCAGGTCTCGGACGCCGCGCCTTGCTTGGCGCGACCCTCGCCGTGCTGCCCTTGCCCGCCCTGGCGCAGGGCGCCCCGCGCACGTCGCGCAACGTCGTCGCGACCGTCGCCATGGTCGGCGACGCCGTGCGGGAGGTGAGCGGCGGGCGCCTCGCCGCCGTCACCCTGATCGGGGAAGGCGTGGACCCGCATCTGTTCCGCCCGACGCGCAGCGACATTGCCCGGTTGCTCGGCGCGGATGCGGTCTTCGGCGTCGGCCATCGCCTGGAAGGCCGCATGGGCGATGTGCTGGAGCGCGTGCGGGCCGCCGGCAAGCCGGTGGTCCTGCTGGCCGAAACGCTCCCCCGCGACCGCCTGCTGGCGAATGCGGACTACCCCGACGCCGCCGACCCGCATGTCTGGATGGACCCGACGCTCTGGGGGGAGGCCGCCGGCAGCGTGCTCGAGCCGCTCGCGCGCCTCGCGCCCGATGTGCGGGAGGGCATGGCCGACGACCTCGCCCGCTTCCGCACCCGCTGCGCGCGCCTCGACACCTATGCGCGGGAGGGGCTCGCGACCGTGCCCGAAAACGCGCGCGTGCTGGTCACCGCGCATGACGCCTTCAGCTATTTCGGCCGCCGCTATGGGCTGACCATCGAGAGCATCCAGGGCCTGTCCACCGAGGCGGAAGCGAATCTCGCCGGCATCGAGGCGTTGGTGCGCAAGCTGGTCGAGCGCCGCGTGCCGGCGGTCTTCGCGGAGACCTCCGTGCCCGATCGCGCGGTGCGCGCGTTGATCGAGGGCGCGGCCGCGCGCGGGCATCGCGTTGCGCTCGGCGGTAACCTGTTCTCCGATGCGATGGGGCGGCCGGGCACCTATCTCGGCACCTATGAGGGCATGATGGACCACAACATCACGACGATCGTCCGTGCCCTTGGCGGCCGGGTGCCCGCGCAAGGCCTGAACGGAAGGCTGGCGGCGTGACCCTCACCGAGGGGGCGGGCGTGACCCCTCCCCCGCCCCTGTCGGTCTCCCACCTGACCGTCGCCTATGGCGAACGGCCGGCGGTCTGGGACGTGACCTGGCAGGCGCCGGCGGGGCTGACGGCCATCGTCGGGCCGAACGGGGCGGGCAAATCCACGCTGCTGAAGGCGACGCTGGGCCTCGTGCCAGCGCTATCGGGCGAGGTCCGCTTCTTCGGCCGCCCGCTGGAGGAGGTGCGCGACCGCGTCGGCTACCTGCCGCAGCGCGCGTCCGTGGATTGGGACTTCCCCGCCACCGCGCTCGATGTGGTGTGCATGGCGCGCTATCCGCGGATGCGCTGGTGGGGCCGCGTGCCGCGCCGGCACCGCGAGGCTGCGCGGGAGGCGCTGGATCAGGTCGGCATGGCCGATTTCGCGGAGCGGCAGATCGGCAAGCTCTCGGGCGGGCAGCAGCAGCGCGTCTTCCTCGCGCGCGCACTCGCCCAGGATGCCGAGTTGGTGCTGATGGATGAGCCCTTCGCCGCGGTGGATGCCGCGACGGAGGCTGCGATCGTCACGGTGCTGCGCGCGCTGGCGGCGCAGGGGCGGCATGTGGTGGCGGTGCACCACGACCTCGGCACGGTGCCGGACTACTTCGCCTCCGTGCTGCTGCTGAATGCGCGGGTTTTTGCGCAGGGTCCGGTGCGGGAGGTGTTCACCACCAAGAACATCGGCGCGACCTATGGCGCGCGCCTCGCGCTGCTCGACGAATCGCGCATCGCCGCCGGGGCGGAGGGGGCGTGATCCTCTCCTACAATACCGCCGTCGTGCTCGCGGGCTGCGCGTTGCTTGGGGTTGCGGCGGGGACGGTCGGGACCTTCGCGCTGCTGCGCGGCCGCGCGCTGGTCGCCGATGCGGTGGGGCACGCGGCGCTGCCGGGGGTGGCGGTCGCGGCGCTGATCGTCGCCGCACTCGGTGCCGATCCCCGCGCGCTGCCGCCGCTGCTGGCGGGCGCGGCGGTGGCAGGGCTGCTCGGCGTGCTGGCGGTGCAGGCGCTCGCGTGCACCCGACGCATCCGGGAGGACGCGGCGATCGCCATCGTGCTGTCCTCCTTCTACGCCGCGGGCGTCGCGCTGCTGTCCTGGCTGCAGACACAGCCCGGCGCGGCGCAGGCGGGCCTGTCGAAATTCATCCTCGGCCAGGCGGCGGCGATGCGGGCGGAGGATGCGCAGATCGCGGCAGCGGTGGCGGCGGTGAGCCTCGCGGTCGTGCTGGTGGCCTTCCAGCGGCTGCGCGCCGTCGCCTTCGATGCCGATTTCGCCCGCGTGCAGGGGCTCCGCACGGACCGCACGGATCTGCTGCTGCTGGGCCTGATCGTGCTGGTTTGCGTCAGCGGGCTGCAGGCGGTCGGGCTGATCCTGGTCGTGGCGCTGCTGGTGCTGCCGGCGGCGACCGCGCGGCTCATCACCCATCGCCTGCCGCGGATGCTGGCCATCGGCGCGGCCTCAGGCGGGGTTGCGGGCGCCGTCGGGGCCTGGATCTCGGCGCAACGGCCAGAGGTCCCGACGGGGGCCGCCGTGGTGCTCGTCGCGGCCGGCTTCTTCACCCTCGCCCTGCTGGTGGCGCCCGAGCGCGGGCTGCTGGCGCGAGCGGCGGCGCTGCTGCGCCGGCGGCTCGCGGCCGACACCGAGCATTTCCTGCGCGCCGCCTGGGAAGCGCAGGAAGCCGCCGGTGCGGGCCCAGGCACGGCGGGCGATCGCTGGGCGCCGATCGCTGCGGTTGCCGCCGCGCGCGGCTGGAGCCATGGCAAGGCCCGGCGGCTGGCGCTGTGGCTCTCGCTGCGCGGTCTTGTGGCGCGCGCCGAGGGCCTCGTGCACCTGACGCCGCGCGGTGCCACGGCCGCGCGGCGGGCAGTGCGCGCGCATCGCGCGGTGGAGCATCATCTGCTGGCCGCAGGCGCGGCCGACATCGCTTCCGCCGACCGGCTCGCGGATTTGGTGGAGCATGGGCTGCCGCCGGAGATGGCCGCGAAGCTGCTGCCGGAGCCCTCCGCCCTGCCCTCCAGCCCGCATGCGCTGGGGCGCAGGGCAACATGACGGCAAAACGGAACCCGGCCGCCGCATGGCGGCCCGCGCACAGAGCGCGTTCCCGGCACGACACGGCAGTGCGGCGGCGCGCAAGCCAAGCGGCCGGAGGCCGCGCCCGGCACTTGAGGGCACAAACATGACCCTCGCGGACTTCCTCATGCTCGACCTGCCGCCCTTGCTGGCGGCGATGCTCGCGGGGGGCACCTGCGGGCTGCTCGGGTCGTTCCTGGTGCTGCGGCGCGAATCGCTGATCGGGGATGCACTGTCCCATGCCGTGCTGCCCGGCATCGTGCTCGGCTTCGCCATCACCGGCGCGCGGGCGGGGCTGCCGATGCTGCTGGGCGCGATGGTCGCGGGCCTCGCGGCGGTCGCGCTGATCGGGCTGGTCCAGAAGGCCGCGCGACTCGATCCGGGCGCGGCGATCGGCGCCGTCTTCACCACCTTCTTCGCCGTCGGCTTGGTCCTGATCGAGGTGACGGGCGCGCGCAACGTCGATCTCGACATTGATTGCGTGCTGTTCGGCCAGCTCGAGACGCTGGTCTGGACCGAAGGCCGGTCGCTGGCGGCGCTGGCCGACCCCGCGGCACTCGCCACGCTGCCGCGGCAGCTCGGCCTGCTGGCGGGCGTGGCGCTGGCCGTGGGGCTGGCGGTCGCGGCCTTATGGCGGCCGATCAAGCTGGTCTGCTTCGACCCCGCCTATGCCCAGGCGATCGGCCTGCCGGCGCGGCGGGTGGAGCTTGGCCTGGCACTTCTGGTCGCCGCCGCGGCAGTCGCCGCCTTCGAAGCGGTGGGCTCGATCCTGGTCGTCGCCATGCTGGTCTGCCCGGCGGCCGCACTGCGGCTGATGACCGACCGCTACGGGACGCAGGTGCTGGGCGGGGCGGCGCTCGGCGCGGGGCTCGGTGCCATCGGCTATGGGCTGGCCGGGCCGGTGCCGGCGGCGCTCGGCCTCGACCTCGCGCTGAACGCTGCGGGGGTGATCGGGACGCTGGGCGGGCTGATGGTCGCGGCCGCCGCGCTGTTCGGCGCGGTCAGGCCGCGGCGGCGAGCCCCGGCGCGCCCGGGTTCCGTACCTGCACCAGGGTGAAGAGCCCGGCCGGCTGGCAGGGCTCCATCGCCTCGACCCGCACCACCGCCGGGTCGAGCAGGTCGGACAGCGCGAAATCCGGGTGCCAGCCAAGCAGGCGGGCGAGCGGCGCCATGGAGCGTTCCGCCCACCAGCGCAGTCCGCGCTCGGCGGCGAAGTGGTTCACGAACAGCAGCTGGCCGCCGGGGCGGACCACGCGTGACATCTCCGCGAACAGCGCCTTGGCGTTCGGCACGACGGAAGCGGTGAACATCGCCACCGCGATGTCGAAGCTGCCATCGGCGAAGGCCATCTTCTCGGCATTCATCTCGACGAGGCCGGTGACATGGGCCAGGCGCTCGGCGCGCACGCGCTCGGCCGCCTTCTCCAGCATCTCGCGCGAAAGGTCGATGCCGACCACCCGCTTCTCCGCCCGGTAGCGCGGCAAAGCGAGGCCCGTGCCGACGCCGACCTCGAGCACGCGGGTACCGGGCAGGCGGTTCACCGCCTCCACGGCGCGGCGGCGGCCATGGGCGGACACGCCGCCGAAGACCACGTCATACACCCCAGCCCAGCGACGATAGGCGTCGCGCACCCCCTCGGCATCCAGGACGGCGCGGGGGTGGTCACGGTCGGGGGTGTCGGTGCGGATGGTCATTCGGCCCAGATTCCGGCGTCGCCGGGTGCCTCGCTAGTGCCAACGGGGGATCGGCGCAAGACGTTCATGACCGTTAAGGGTCACGCCGGGGTCAGCCACGGGACGTTTCGGTGGCGGCACGCCGATCCGGCAGGGCCACCAGGATCCCCCCCGCCGCGATGACCCCGGCGCCGAGCAGGGTCCAGCCATCCGGCCAGTCCCCGAACACCAGCACCCCCGCGAGCCCCGCCCAGATCAGCTGCGAATAGGACATGGGCGCGAGCACGGAGGCCGGGGCACGGGCGAAGGCCAGCACCAGCAGGCAATGCCCCGCCGCCCCGAGCAGCCCGAGCGCCAGCAGCCAGGGCAGGTCGCTGGCCGCCGGCGTTACCCAGACGAAGGGCTGCGCCAGCGCCGTCAGCGCGCAGGCCGCCAGCGAGGTGTGCAGGAAGGTGGTGCTCGGGTCGTCCTTCGCGGCCAGGTGGCGGGTCAGCAACTGGTAGACCGTGTTCATCGCCGCGGTGACCAACGGCAGCAGCATGGCCCAGTGCAGCGGATCGCCGGTGAGAAAGGGCGGGCGCAGCGCCACCATCACCCCGGCCAGCCCGATGCCGACGCCGAGCCAGCGCCGGGGCGAGACCTTCTCCCCCAGCAGCAGCGCCGCGAGTGCCACGGTCAGCACGGGGGCGGCGAACATCACCGCCGTGGCATCGGCCAGCGGCACATGGATCAGCGCGACGGAGAGCGCGGCATTGGCGATGGCCAGGCTCGCGCTGCGCAGCGTCTGCAGCACCGGCGAACGCGACCGCCAGGGGAGCGAGCCGGTGAAGATCATCACGGCGGCCGCCACGAAGACCGTGTGGATGACGAAGCGGACGAACATCAGCTGCGGCACCGAATAGACGGCCACCAGCAGCTTCAGCAGCGCATCCATCGAGACGAAGAGCGCGAGCGCCACCAGCTGGAGCAGCACGCCCTGGAGGGTACGGGACATCGGCCGCAGTCTGACACCGTGTCCGGGCGCGTCCAGCGCGTCCGGGACAGATCATACTTGGCGGCCGAAGGTTTCACCTTCGGCCCCTCAAGCGCCGGCGCCTGCTCCGCAGGCTTGGCTCGCCGCATAAGCGGCGGGCCGCGTTCGCGGCCTCGGCCTGCTTCGCAGGCCGCAGGTTATTCATTCAGCCGCCGGGTATCAGCCCCTGACGCCGTGCGGCAATTCAGGCGTGGCCGGCGACGCCCGACAGCAGCGCCGGGTCTACACGCAACTTGGCGAGCGCTTCCCGCCAGAGCTTCTCGGGCGAGGCGCCAAACAGCAGCTGCTCATCGGCCGGGACAGACAGCCAGGCATTCTCGGCGATCTCGCTTTCCAGCTGCCCCGGCCCCCAGCCGGCATAGCCGAGCGCGAGGAAACCCTGCCGCGGGCCGCCGCCGCCGGCGATCGCCTTCAGAATGTCCACGCTTGCCGTCAGCACCACGTCGGGCTGGACCTTCAGGCTGCCTTCCGTCTCCCAATCGGCGGTGTGCAGCACGAAGCCGCGGCCATTCTCCACCGGGCCGCCGGCCATCAGCCGGATGCGCCGCTGCGGCGGGACGGGGTCGAGGTCGAGCTGCTTCAGCAAATCCTCGAAGGACAGGCCATCCAGCGGCTTGTTCAGCACCAGCCCCATCGCCCCATCGTCGGAATGGACGCAGAGGCAGATGACGCTCCGCGCGAAGCGGGGGTCCTGCATGGTCGGCATGGCGACCAGCAGCTGGCCGGTGAGCCACCCCCCGCCCCCGGCGGGAACGCCGCCAGCAAGCTTGCCCTGCGGGAGGCTGCTCCCGGTGGGCCTGCCAGGGGTCTTCTTGGGGCTGTATCGTGCCATCGCTTCGAAGATGGCGGCGGCGGCGCGTGGCCGCAAGAATGGGCGATGACAGCCCGCGTTGCCGTCCTGCCCCGCCCCGGCCGCGCATGGACGGCGCGCGATGTTCCGCCTAAACCGCCACCACAACCGCCAACTCAACCACCAGACCCGCTGGGAGATGATGCGATGACGATCAAGGCCGGTGACACCATCCCGTCGCTGAAGATCATGCAGGCCACGGCCGAGGGCCCGAAGGAAGTCGACACGGCGGAGCTCTTCGCCGGCAAGACGGTGGCGCTGTTCGGCGTGCCCGGCGCCTTCACGCCGACCTGCTCGGCCAAGCACCTGCCCGGCTTCGTGGCCAACGCCGACGCGCTGCGCGCGAAGGGCGTGGACGTCATCGCCTGCATGGCGGTGAACGACGCCTTCGTGATGGGCGCCTGGGCGAAGGACCAGGGTATCACCGACCAGGTCGTGATGCTGGCCGATGGCGCGGCCGCGCTGACCAAGGCGATGGGCCTGGAATTCGACCTGACGGCGCGCGGCCTTGGCGTCCGCTGCCAGCGCTTCGCCCTGGTGGCGAAGGGCGGCAAGGTGACGCATGTCGCCGTCGAGGCGCCGGGCGCCTTCGAGGTCAGCAAGGCCGAGGCCGTCCTCGCGGCCCTGTGACCGGCCGGCCCGCCGCGCCACGCGGCGGGCACGCCCCGGCCTGCGTTGGGGCAGGATGGGGAGATCCGCGTGATGACCGATCCTGCCGCCTTTGCCCTGCTGGCCTGGCGCACGGGCTGGGTGTTCACGCTGCGTAGCGCGCAGCTCTGGGCCGAGCCGGCTGGTGCCGCGACGGCGCTGGCCGACATGGCCGCCGAGAAGCAGCGTGCCTTCGCCGCCGGCGCGATGGCCGCCGGGCGCGCGGCGATGCTGGGGGCGCGCCCCGATCGGGTCGCCGCGGCGGCCTTGAGCCCGGCCCGGCGCCGCGTGGCATCGAATTACCGGCGGCTGACGCGCGTACGCTGAGGCGCGCGCCAGTCTATCCCGCCAGCCCCGCCCGCGCGGCCGTCGCCAGCCTGTCGGCGCGTTCGTTCATCGGGTCGCCGGAATGGCCGCGCACCCAGCGCCAATCCACCTCATGCGGCTTCGCGGCTTCCAGCAGGCGCTGCCACAGCTCGTAATTCGCCACCGGGTCGCGCGCGCTGTTGCGCCAATTGTTGCGCACCCAGCCCTTCACCCAGCGTTCCATGCCGTTGCGGACATATTCGCTGTCGGTGTGCAGGGTCACCTTGCAGGGGCGCTTCAGCGCCTCCAGCGCGCTGATCGCGGCTGTCAGCTCCATGCGGTTGTTGGTCGTCGCCGGATCGGCGCCCGACAATTCCTTCTCCGTCGGGCCATAGCGCAGGATCGCCGCCCAACCGCCCGGACCGGGATTCGGCTTGCAGCCGCCATCGGTCCAGATCTCGACAACCGGGTCCATCACGCGCCGATCGCCTCGGCGGTTTCCGCACGCGCGAAGAAGCGCAGCTTGCGGAGGTATTCCAGCGGGTCCTTGCGCGTCACCAACGCGCCGGGCGGCGTGTGCGTCCAGTCATAGAGCCGCGTCAGCAGGAAGCGGATCGCCGCGCCGCGGCACAGCACCGGCAGCACCGCGCGCTCGGCTTCCGTCAGTGGTCGCACCGCGCCATAGGCGCCGAGCAGCGCGCGGGCCTTGGTCACGTTGAAGGACCCGTCCTGCTCGAAGCACCAGGCGTTCAGGCAGACCGCGACGTCATAAGCCAGCAGATCGGTGCAGGCGAAGTAGAAGTCGATCAGCCCCGACAGAAGCGGCCGGCCTTCCGCATCGGGCAGGAAGAAGACGTTGTCCGGAAACAGGTCGGCATGGATATGCCCATCCGGCAGCGTGCCTTCCGCCGGCCAGGCGGCAAGGATGGCGGCCAGGTGCAAGTCGAGCTCGGCGATCAGGCCCGGCGCCACCTCATCCCCGCGCGGGCGGCAGCCTTCCAGAAGCGGCGCCCAGCCGCGGGGGCCGAGCGCATTCGGCCGATGCACCGGGAACCCCTGCCCCGCCACATGCAGCCGCGCCAATGCCTCACCCAGCGGAGCCAGGTGTTCCGGGCGCACGCGGCGCGGCCAGACGCCTTCGAGGAAGGTGCAGATCGCTGCGGGGCGGCCGCAGAGGCTGCGCAGAGCCTCCCCGTCACGGCCCTCCACCGGCAGCGGGCAGGGCACGCCGCGCGCCGCAAGATATTCCATCAGCCCGAGGAAGTAGGGCAGCTCCGCCGGGTCCACGCGCTTTTCGTAGAGCGTCAGGATGAAGTCGCCGCGGTCGGTGCGCAGCGCGTAGTTGGAATTCTCCACCCCCTCCGCGATGCCGCGGAAGGCCACCAGCCCGCCAATGTCGTATTCGCCGAGGAAGGCGCGCAGCGCCTCGTCGGTGACTTCCGTATAGACCGCCATGCGCCCTTCAATCCGCCGCGAGCGTGCGCGACGCAAGTGGGCTGGCGGGGTCCCGCGTCAGCGCGGGAGGCAGGCGAAACTCGATCCGCTCCTCGGCGACGCGCACCTCCTGCTCGGTCAGGGCGAAGCGGGTGGCAAGCCGCGCGATCACCTCCTGCACCAGGGATTCGGGCGCGCTGGCGCCGGCCGTGAGGCCGACAGCGGCGCAGCCATCGAGCAAGGCGGGGTCGAGATCGGCGCCGCGCTGGACCAGCAGCGCGCGGCGCGCCCCGGCCCGCTCTGCCACTTCCGCGAGGCGGACGGAGTTCGAGGAATTCGGCGCGCCGACCACGATCACCACCTCCGCCCCCCCGGCGACGATGGCCTTCACCGCCGCCTGGCGGTTGGAGGTGGCGTAGCAGATGTCGTCCTTCGCCGGCCCGACGAGGCCCGGGAAGCGCGCGGCGAGCACGGCCACGACCGCGGCGGTGTCGTCCACCGACAGTGTGGTCTGGCTGGTCCAGGCCAGCGGCACGCCGGTGGAGGGCGCTAGGCGCTCGGCCTCGGCCACGTCCTGCACCAGCGTGACGGCATCGGCGGGCAGCTGGCCCATGGTGCCGACGACCTCGGGGTGGCCGGCGTGGCCGATCAGCAGGATATGCCGCCCTTGGGCGTGGTGACGCTCGGCTTCCCGATGGACCTTGGTCACCAGCGGGCAGGTGGCGTCCAGCGTGAACAGGCGGCGGCGCAGCGCCTCCGACACGACGGACTTTGCAACGCCATGGGCGCTGAAGATCACCGGGCGGCCGTCATCGGGGATCTCGTCCAGCTCCTCGACGAAGACGGCGCCGCGGGCGCGCAGCGCGTCCACGACATGGCGGTTGTGGACGATCTCGTGCCGCACATAGACCGGTGCGCCGTGGCGGGCGATCGCCGTCTCGACGATCTTCACCGCGCGGTCCACGCCGGCGCAGAATCCGCGCGGCGCGGCGAGCAGCAGGGTCAGGGGCGGCCTGGAATCGGTCGGGGTCATGAGGTGCGGCGCGGCAAGGTCCAGGGGCGCGCGGGGGTGGTCCGGCGCCGGTGGCGGTGCGATACGGGGATCGGGGCGGAATGCCAAGCTACCGGCCGCGACAGCGGCCCGGAGGGGGAGGGCCGGATGGACCGAGGTCAGAAGCTGATGAAGGGCGCGGTGCTTGGCCTGGGGCTGCCACTGGCGCTGGCGGCCTGCGGGGGGCAGCAGACGGCAGCCACCACCAACACCGCCCCCTGCCCGCGCATCGCCATCCTGGCGGATGGCGCCGACCTGACGCGCCACCGCCCGGGGATGCAGCGCGACCTGACGGGGCTGGTGCTGGATGCCCGCATCCAGGGCTTCGAGGCGCGCTGCGACTTCGCCGGCAGCGACCGCACGGGCCTGACCGTGCGCATCACGCCGCGCTTCGAGGCCGAACGCGGCCCGGCGGCGGAAGGCCGGACGGTGGATTTGCCCTGGTTCGTCGTGCTGACCGATGCCGAGGACCGCGAGGTGCTGACGCGCGTCTCCGCCACCACGCGCCTCGGCTTCGCCCCGAATGTCCCGCGCGCCCAGGCGTTGGGCCAGGTGGTGCAGCTCGACATGCCGATCGGCGGCGGGCGTCGCGCGGCGGATTACACGGTGCGCGTCTCCTTCCAGCTGACGCCGGAGGAACTGGCGCTGAACCGGCAGCGCGGCCCGCGCTAAGGGCGCCCCACAAAACCGCTTCGCGGCTTTGCGGGGGCCCCGGCTTTGGCGCCCGTCCTCGAAGGTGAGTTTGCGTTGCCGCGGCAAAGCCGCGGCGCCGCCAAGGCTCATCACCAGGTTTTCGATAGGCGCTCTTGATCGGACAGCGAGCGCACCGGGCCTAGGTTGCGCCCCGCCCGGTGCTGCGCCATATGCCGAGTATCCCGTCGATCCCGCGCGGGAGAGAGCCGCCCGAGTCTCCGGACACAAATCCGAGACCTGGGATGGCCGCCGAAGGCGCAACCGGCCCCCGGAAACGCTCAGGCAAAAGGGCCGCGTGGGGAAGGGACCTCTGGAAAGACTGGGCTCCGAACGGGGTCCGGCACCGACGGAGTAAGGCGCCGACACCCTGCCGCCCGTGGCCTCGCCACGGTGCCGCCACGGGATCGCCGCCGAATCTCTCAGGTCACGGGACAGAGGGGGGCCACGGACGAACCGCTGCCAATCCAGGCGGCGGGATGCCTCTGGGGGCACCGTGGCCGATTCGTCGGACCCATCCGCTTTGCTTGCACCGCCGCTGGCGGCGGTTTTGCACGAGACGCCGCTGGCGTCGCTCCATCGTGACCTGGGCGGGCGCATGGTGCCCTTCGCGGGCTATGCCATGCCCGTGCAGTACCCGGCCGGCATCATGGCCGAGCACCTGCATTGCCGCGCTGCGGCGACGCTGTTCGACGTCTCCCATATGGGCCAGGCGGAGTTGGTCGGCGCGAATGCCGCCGCGGCGCTTGAGGCGCTGACGCCGGCCGATGTGCAGGGCCTCAAGCCCGGCCGACAGCGCTATGCGCTGCTGACCACCGACGACGGCGGCATCTTCGACGACTTCATGGTCGCGAATCTCGGGGACAAGCTGTTCCTGGTGGTGAATGCCTCCCGCAAGGCCGAGGATTTCGCCCGCATCGCCGCCGCGCTGCCGACCGGCGTCACGCTGCGGCCGCTGCCGGACCGCGCGCTGATCGCGCTGCAGGGGCCGCAGGCGGTGGCCGCCATCGCCACACTCGCACCCGGCATCGCCGCCCTGCCCTTCATGGGCTTTGGCGAATTCGACATTGCCGGCACGCCGGCCCTGGTCAGCCGCTCCGGCTACACCGGGGAGGATGGGGTCGAGGTCTCGGTCCCCACCGAACGCGCGGAGGCCTTCGCGAAGGCGCTGCTGGCGCTGCCCGGCGTGCAGCCCGCGGGGCTCGGCGCGCGGGATTCGCTCCGCCTCGAAGCCGGGCTTTGCCTCTATGGCAACGACATTGACGAGACGACGAGCCCGGTCGAGGCGAACCTCACCTGGACCATCGGCAAGCGCCGCCGCACCGAGTGGAATTTTCGGGGCGCCGATCGCGTGCGCGCCGATCTCGACAACGGGCCGCGGCGGCTGCGCGTCGGTATCAAGCCCGAAGGCCGCCAGCCGGCGCGCGGGCACACGCCGGTGCATGCGCCAGGTGGTGCGCAGATTGGCGAAGTGACCTCGGGCGGCTTCGGACCGTCCGCGAGCGCGCCAGTCGCCATGGGCTATGTCGCGCGCAGCCACGCCGCCGATGGCACAGCCTTGGAACTCATGGTGCGCGGCAAGCCGCTCGCGGCCCGCATCGCGCCGCTTCCCTTCATCCCCCACCGCTACATCCGCTGAGGACCCCCACCATGGCCGAACTCCGCTTCACCAAGGACCATGAATGGATCCGGCTTGAGGGCGATGTCGCGACCGTCGGCATCACCGATCATGCGCAGACCGCGCTCGGCGACGTGGTCTTCGTGGACCTGCCCGAGGCCGGGCGCGACGTGACGGAAGGCGAGGCGATTGCCGTCGTCGAAAGCGTGAAGGCCGCGTCCGATGTCTATGCGCCGGTCGCTGGCCGCGTGGTCGAGAGCAATGCGGCGCTGGCCGAGAATCCGGCGCTGGTGAACTCCGCCCCGACCGGGGAGGGCTGGTTCTTCAAGCTTGAAGGCGTGGACGCCGCGACGGTCGCCGCGCTGATGGACGAGGCGGCCTATGCCGCCTTCCTGGAGACGGTGGCATGAGCACGCTCAGCGAACTCACCGCGCTCGAGGACCACGGCGAATTCATCCGCCGCCATGTCGCGCCGTCGGAGGCCGAGATCGCGGCGATGCTGCGCGAGGTCGGCGCCGCCGACCTCGACGATCTGGCCGCGAAGACCGTGCCGGCCGGCATCCGCGCCGGCTTCCCCGCCGCGCTACCCGCGCCCGCGACGGAAGCGGAGGCGATCGCGGAGCTGCGGGCGCTGGCCGCGCGCAACCGCGCCGACATCAAGTCGCTGATCGGGCTTGGCTACCACGGCACCATCACGCCGCCGGTGATCCTGCGCAACGTGCTGGAGAATCCCGGCTGGTACACCGCCTACACGCCCTATCAGGCGGAGATCGCACAAGGCCGGCTGGAAGCGCTGCTGAACTTCCAGACCCTGGTGACCGACCTCACCGGCCTGCCGGTCGCCAATGCATCCCTGCTGGATGAAGGCACGGCGGCGGCGGAGGCGATGGCGCTCGCGCATGCTGCGAGCAAGGCAAAGTCCGACACGCTGGTGATCGCAGCCGATGTGCTGCCGCAGACCATCGCGGTTGTGACGACGCGCGCCGAGCCTTTGGGGTTCAAGGTCCTCGTCGTTCCGCCGGCCGAGGTTGCAGCCACGGTCGCGGCGGAAAAGCCGTTCGCGCTGATCCTGCAATATCCCGGCGCGACCGGCGAAGTGCGCGACCTGAAGCCCGAGATCGCGGCGGTGCAGGCGGTGGCGGGGCTCGCCATCGTCGCCGCTGATCCGCTGTCGCTCACGCTGCTGACGCCGCCGGGTGAGATGGGGGCGGATGTCGTCATCGGCTCCACCCAGCGCTTCGGCGTGCCGATGGGCTATGGCGGGCCGCACGCGGCCTACATGGCAGTGAAGGATGCCTATAAGCGGCTGATGCCCGGCCGGCTGGTTGGGGTTTCGCTCGACGCCGCCGGCGCGCCGGCGATGCGCCTCGCGCTGCAGACGCGCGAACAGCACATCAGGCGCGAGAAGGCGACGTCCAACATCTGCACCGCGCAGGTGCTGCTCGCCGTCATGGCCGGCATGTACGCCGTCTGGCACGGGCCGGAGGGGCTGAAGCGCATCGCGCGCCGCGTGGCGCTGCAGGCGCGCATCCTGGCGGGTGCCGCAAAAGCCGCGGGGCTTACGGTGCGCCACGACGCCTTCTTCGACACCATCGCGATCGAAGCCGGCGAGAAGGCCGACGCGCTGGTCCGCGAAGCGCTGCGCCACGGCTTCAACCTGGCGCGGCACGGCAACGGCGTCGTCGGCATCGCGGTGGATGAGACGGTGACGCGCCAGGACCTCGCGCAGCTCATCGCGGTGATCGCGGATGTGACGCGCAGCACCGCCCAGCCGCTGGAAGCGATCGTGCCACAAGGCGGCCTCCCGGCCACGCTCGCGCGCCGCTCCGACTTCTGCACGGCCAGCGTGTTCAACACGCATCACGCCGAACACGCGATGCTGCGCTACCTCAAGAGCCTCGAGGATAAGGACGTCGCGCTGAACCGCAGCATGATCCCGCTCGGGTCGTGCACGATGAAGCTGAACGCGACGGCGGAGATGATCCCCGTCACCTTCCCGGGCTTCGGCGGCATCCATCCCTTCGCGCCGGTGGACCAGGCGGATGGCTATATCGAGATGATCCGGCGGCTGGAGGGGTGGCTCGCCACCGTCACCGGCTTCGCCGCTGTCTCCTTGCAGCCGAATGCCGGCAGCCAGGGCGAATATGCGGGGCTGCTCGCGATCCGCGCCTATCACCGCGCGCGCGGCGATGCGCATCGCGATGTCTGCCTGATCCCATCTTCCGCGCATGGCACCAACCCGGCGAGTGCGGTGATGGCGGGGATGAAGGTGGTCGTCGTCGGCTGTGACCGCGATGGGAATGTGGACCTCGATGACCTGCGCGCGAAGGCGGAGCAGCACGCCGCCAATCTCTCGGCGCTGATGGTCACCTACCCCTCCACGCATGGCGTGTTCGAGACGGAGATCCGCGACATCTGCGCGCTGATCCACGCCAAGGGCGGGCAGGTCTATATGGACGGCGCGAATATGAACGCGCAGGTCGGGCTGACCTCGCCGGCTGCGATCGGCGCGGATGTCTGCCACCTCAATCTGCACAAGACCTTCTGCATCCCGCATGGCGGCGGCGGGCCGGGCGTCGGCCCGATCGGGGTTGCGGCGCATCTCGCGCCGCATCTGCCGAACCACCCGATGCTGGCCGAAGCGGGCCCCGCGACGGGCTTCGGTCCGGTGAGCGCGGCGCCCTTCGGCAGCGCCTCCATCCTGCCGATCAGCTATGCCTATATCCGCATGATGGGCGCGGAAGGGCTGACGCGCGCGACCGCGGTCGCGATCCTGAATGCTAACTACGTCGCAGCCCGCCTCGCGCCGCACTACCCGATCCTCTATCGGGGCGCGAACGGGATGGTGGCGCATGAATGCATCCTCGATTGCCGCGGCTTCCAGCAGAATGGTGGCGCGACGGTCGAGGACATCGCGAAGCGCCTGCAGGATTTCGGCTTCCACGCGCCGACCATGTCCTGGCCGGTGGCGGGCACGCTCATGGTGGAACCCACGGAGAGCGAAACCAAGGCCGAGCTCGACCGCTTCGTGGACGCGATGGTCGCGATCCGCGCGGAAATCCGCGCGATCGAGCAGGGCCGCGCCGATCCGCGCGACAACCCGCTGAAGAACGCGCCGCACACGGCGGCCGAGGTGATGGCAGATGAGTGGCGGCACGCCTATAGCCGCCAGCAGGCTGCCTTCCCGCTGCCCTGGGTGGCCGCCCGCAAATACTGGCCGCCGGTCAAGCGCGTGGACAATGTCCATGGCGACCGACACCTGGTCTGCACCTGCGCGCCGCTGGAGGCGTACGCGCAGGCTGCGGAGTAGGGTGTGCTGCCGCAGGGGGGCGTTGCCCCCCTGCACCCCCCACCAAGGGGCAGTGGCCCCTTGGAACCCATGAGTTTTCAACGCCAAAGGGGATGGGGGCCAAAGCCCCCATCCCCTTTGGCGTTAAACTAATGGGGGTCCAGGGGCATCATGCCCCTGGCGGGAGGGGTGCGGGGAGGGCAGCGCCCTCCCCGCGTCACAACCCTCTCAGCGCCACGCAAACGCGCTCCACCTGCGCGTCGGTGAGTTCCGGGAACATCGGCAGGCTCATCACCTCCCCCGCCGCGCGCGCGGTCTCGGCGCAGCCGGCTGGGCCCATCGCCGTGCGGCCGCGATAGGCGGGCTGCAGATGCACCGGCACCGGATAATGGATCGCGGTCGCGATGCCCTCCGCGCGCAAGCGCGCCATCAGCGCCGCGCGGTCCGGCACGCGCAGCACATATTGGTGGAACACATGCGCGCTGTCCGCGCGCCGCACCGGCGGCGCGAAGCGCCCGCCCGCCAGCGCCGCGTCATAGGCCGCCGCGATCGCCTGACGGCGGGCATTGTTGGCATCGAGGCGCGTCAGCTTCACGCGCAGGATCGCCGCCTGCAGCTCATCAAGGCGGGAATTCACGCCCACATCGGCGCTGATGTAGCGCTCCTTCCAGCCATACTGGCGGATCGCCCCGATCCGGTCGGCGAGCACCGCATCATCCGTCGTCAGCACGCCGCCATCGCCGAGCGCGCCGAGATTCTTGGTGGGATAGAGCGAGTAGCACGCGACCTGGCCGTGATTGCCGACCTTGCGGCCCGCATAGGTCGCGCCATGCGCCTGGCTGCAATCCTCGATCACCGCGACGCCATGCTTCGCCGCGGCGGCCAGCATCGGCGCCAGATCGCAGGACTGGCCGTAGATATGCACTGGGATCACCGCACGGATCGGCGGCAAGCCGGGCGGCGGGTCGTCCAGCACCGCGGCGAGCTCATCGGGGTCCATCGTGTAGGTGTCGGGGTCGATGTCGAGCAGCAGCGGCGTCGCCCCCACCATCTCGATCGCGGCGACCGTCGCAACCGCGGTGTGGGAGACGGTGACGACCGTCGCACCCGGCCCGATGCCGAGGCCGCGCAGCGCAAGCGCCAGCGCATCCGTGCCATTAGCGCAGCCGATGGCGCGCTGGGCTCCCTGCCAGGCGGCGTATTCGGCTTCGAAGGCCTCGCCTTCCTTGCCGAGGATGTACCAGCCCGAGGACAGCGCGCGCGCGACGGCGGCGTCGATCTCGGCCTGCTGCGCGCGATAGCCCGCGCCGGGATCGGCCTGCGGGACAGTGATGGTGGTGGCGTTCATCAGGATCACCTCAGGCGATGTATTCGGCCAGCCGCGCGCGGTACCAGTCGAGCGAGCGGCGCAAACCCTCATCTAGCTCCACGCGCGGCCACCAGCCGGTCGCGGCGCGGAAGGCGCGGTCGTCGGCGGCAAAGCTGCCGATGTCGATCGGCGCGCGATCGGCCGGGAATTCCTTCGTCTCGTAGCGGCCCTGGCCGCCATTGGCGGCGATCAGCCGCTCTGCCAGCTCGCGCAACGACAGCGGCGGGCTGCCGCCCAGGTTGAACGCCTTGCCGCCAACCTCCGGCCGGTGGGCCTGCTGCGCGGCGCGCAGAAAGGCGTCCACCACGTCATCGAGGTAAGCCAGGTCGCGCAGCTGGTCGCCGCCCCAGACCTCGAAGGGCTCGCCTTCCAGCACGCGGCGGATCCAGATGCCGAGGAAGGTCTGCCGCGCATCCTTGATGCGCAGCCGCGGGCCGTAGCAATTGGTCAGCCGCAGCGCGACGACGGGGCGGTGATGCACCCGGTTCTCCAGCAGCCAGTACTGCTCGCCGGCCCATTTGCTCACGCCATTGGCATCTGGCGGGTTGACGGTGTGCTTCTCATCCACCGGCAGATATTGCGCGCGGCCGTAGAATTGGCGCGTCGAGGCATGCACCACCACCGCCTTCGGCGCGGCTTCGCGCATCGCACCAATCAGGCGCACCTGCGCGACCGCGTTGATGGCGATGTCCGCCACCGGGTCGCGCTGGCCGCCCATATGGCTGGTCTGGGCCGCCATGTTGAACAGCACGTCGATGCCCTGGCAGAGGCTGTGCAGCTCCGCGTCGCGGATATCGCCGCGCACCAGCATGACATTGCTGCCCTCAAGGTTGAGCGGGCTCGCGCCGCCATCGGGCACCATGGCATCGAGTGCGACCACGCGCGCGCCCTGCGCGGCCAGGGCATGGCAGAGCCCGCTGCCGAGGAAGCCCGCCCCCCCGGTAACCAGAACCCGCTTGCCGCGCCAGCCTTCCGTCAGCATTGCCGTCCCGTCCCGTCGCGCCAGGGTGGCGCGCGACCCGCACGGTTCCCAATCGACCGCCGTGCCTGCATGTGGTGCCGCAGGATTGCGGCGGAAGCGCGTCACCGGCCCGGCGCGAAGATGATCGCTGCGCCGGCGCCTCATTCGCCGGGCGGAGAATGCCCGCCCCGCCGCTGAGGGTCGAGAGGCCTTCCATCCGCCGGCCTTTGGCGGCGCGCGCGCATGATCTCCGCAAAACCGAACAGCAGCAGAAGCTGGCCCGCCAGAACTTGCAGGCTCGCCAGCACCCTTGCGCCGTCGTCGGAGGGGCGGATGTCGCCGTAGCCGACGGTCGAGATGGTGGCGACCGAGAAATGGAGCGCATCGGAATAGGACAGGCGGATCGGCCCATCCGGCCCCGCAAACAGCTCCTGCCGCGACAGCCCATCCGCCACGCGATAGGCCGAGGCGAAGCCCACGACCAGCAGTGCGTACATCAACAGGAAGGTCACCACCGGCACGGTCAGGTGGCGCAGCCGGTCGCCGACCTGCTGCACGATCAGGGCGACATCGATCAGCAGCCGCACCGCGTCGCGCATCGCGACCGCAACGATCACCGCGATCGTCGCCATGGCGACCAGCAGCGCCGCCGCCTGGCCGAGTGGCGGCAGACGGTTCAGCGGCAGCAGGAAGCAGATGAGCCCGACCAGGGCAGTGAGGAGCACCCAGCGCAAGGCATAGGGCAATTCCTCGAGAGTCTCCGCCTCGGCGCCTTCGGTGATGGCGGCCAATTGCCGGCGGCGCCACCAGGCCATCGCCAGGAAGGCGAGCACCGGCAACAGAAAGGCGGGCGGGCGGGACCAGGCCGGCGCGTCGGGGAACTGGGCGCGGCCGAGCACGACGAAGAGGCTGGCGTAGAGCGCCAGCCCCGCCGCCGTGCCGAAGGCGAAGTGCAGCCCGCGCGGGAACAGCCAGTACAGCACGCCAAGCCCGAGCCCGGCCGTGCCGATCACTGCGAAGGGCAGCAGATGCCCCTCATCGCCCACACCCCAGGCGACCAGCAGCGACAGCGCCAGCGTGAAGCTCACCGCGCGCAACCAGGCCGCGAGCGGCAAGCGGGAGAGGCGCGCGGCCCGACGATGGATCACGGGGCGAGGGCCACGCCGGTGATCTCCACCTTCCAGGCCGGATCGACCAGCGCCGCCTGGATGGTCATGCGCGCGGGCTTGTGGCCAGGGTCGAGCCAGGCATCCCAGGCTCGGTTCATCGCCGGCGCATCGGCGATGTCGGCCAGCACCACCGTCACCGACAGCAGCGCGCGCTTGTCGGTGCCGGCTTCGGCCAGCAGGGCGTCGATTTGGCGCAGGATATCGGCGGTCTGCCCCTCGGTATCGAGGCTGGTGTCGTCGGCGATCTGCCCGGCCAGCCAGACCAGCCCGCCCCCCATGACGGCACCCGACAGGCGGGCTTCCTCGGCAATGCGGCGGATCGTCATGCTTCCCTCCGGGAGCGTATCGCTTGTATCTGGGGTCGGACGGAGACTGACATGCTCTCACTTCTCGACAAGATCATGCTGGCCAGCCGCTGGCTGCTGGTGGCGTTCTTCCTGGGGCTGGTGATCGCGCTCGGCATCTATGCGCTGCACTTCCTGGGCAAGCTGTGGAAGTTCGCGACCAGCGCGCTGACGACCAGCGATGTCACGGTGCTGATCCAGCTGCTGCATCTGCTGGATGCGGCGCTCATCGCCTCGCTCGTCATCATGGTGGCGATCGCCTCCTATGACAGCCTGGTCTCCCGCCTGACCACCGACGAGGAGGAGCGGCGGACCTCCTGGGTGGCGCTGGTGGATCCGGGCAATCTGAAGATCAAGCTCGGCACGGCGCTCGTTGCGATCTCCTCGATCCACCTGCTGCAGATCTTCATGGAGATCGGCGAGTACAGCGACCGGGACGTGACCTGGGCGCTGGTGATCCACACCTCCTTCCTTGCCGGCATCCTGGTGCTTGGGGTGCTCGACAAGCTGAAGAAGTAGGGCCGTTCACCCCGCCAGATGCGGGCGGCGGAGCAGGCGCTGCGCCAGCCCATCCACGGGCCCCGCGATCACCGAAACCGCCCAGAGCAGCCCCGCCGTCAGCACGATCGCCGGCCCCGAGGGCAGGTCGAGATGGTAGGAGGCCAGCAGCCCCGCCACGGCCGCGAACACGGCGATCACAACCGCGGCATAGACCATGCCCGACAATTCGCGCGACCAGTGCCGCGCGGCGACCGCGGGCAGCATCATCAGCCCGACGGCCATCAGCGTGCCCATCGCCTGGAAGGCGGCCAGCACGTTCAGCACCACGAGCGCGAGGAACAGCATGTGCCACAGCCCGCCGCTGGCACCTTCCGCGCGGGCGAAGGCCGGGTCGAAGGTCTCGAGCGCGAGCGGCCGCCAGGCCAGCGCCAGCGCCGGCAGGGTCAGCGTCGCGACACCCGCCATCAGCAGCAGCGCGGCATCATCCACGCCGAGCACCTGGCCGAACAGAAGATGGGTCAGATCGCCCGTATCGCCGCGGAGCGAGACCATGGTCACACCGGCCGCCAGCGCGATGAGGTAGAGCGCGGTCAGCGCCGCATCCTCCCGCCCGCCCGTCGCGCGGGAGAGCGCGCCCGCCCCCACCGCGACCAGCAGCCCCGCCACCAGCCCGCCGAGCGACATCGCCGGCACCGACAGCCCGGCGATCAGGAAGCCAGCTGCGATGCCGGGCGTCACGCCATGCGCCAGCACCTCCGCCGTCAGGCTGGTCCGGCGCAGCATCAGGAACACGCCGAGTGGCGGCGCGGCGACAGCCAGCGCGAGGCAGCCGGCCAGCGCGCGGCGCATGAAGCTGAATTCGACGAAGGGGCCGAACAGGCCCTCCAGCATCACGCCGCCCGGGAGGCGCAGACGGGGGCGGCGTCGTCCCAGGCTTCCGCCATCATCCGCGCCTGCAGGCGGTTGGCAGCCGAGAGCACCTGCTCCGTCGGGCCGAAGGCGATCTTCTCGCGCGCCAGCAGCAGCGTGTCGGGGAAGTCGGCGCGCACCAGCTCGAGGTCGTGCAGCACGGCGATCACCGTCCGCCCTTCCCCGTGCCAGCGCTTGACCAGCGCCAGCAGGTCGGCGGCGGTGCGGGCATCCACGGCGTTGAAAGGCTCATCCAGCAGGATCAGATCGGCGTCCTGCACCAAGAGCCGCGCGAAGAGCAGGCGCTGGAACTGACCGGCCGACATCTCGCCCACCGGGCGCCGGGCGAAGCCCGAGAGCCCAACCGCCTCCAGCGCCTGATCCGCGCGCGCGCGATCGGCGGCCGAGACGCCGCGGAAGGCGCCGAGCCGCGACCAGAGGCCCTGCATCACCACATCGGCACAGAGGATCGGGAAGCTACGGTCCATCCCCGCCTGCTGCGGCAGCAGCGCGATGCGCGCGCGCGTGCCATCGGCGCGGGCGACGGCGACATGGCCTTCCTCGACCGGGTGGAGCCCGGCGACGGCGCGCAGCAGCGTTGTCTTGCCCGCCCCGTTCGGCCCGACGATCGCCGTCAGGCTGCCCGGCGCGAAGCGCGCCGAGAGGTGGTGCACCGCCGGGTGCCGCCGATGCGTCGCGGTCAGGTGTTCGATGCGGAGTTCGGGGCCGCGCATGGTGTCAGCCCATTGCCCAGGCGACCGCCGCCCACAGCAGGCCGAGCAGCGCCGCCGCCAGCAGCAGCCGCGCGCCGGCGCCGGCCGACAGATCGAGGGGGTTTTGCAGGGGGAAAGGCATCAGGCGGGGCATGTGACCGTATAACGTAGCATCCCTATAGCTGTGCGAAGGGCGCTGGGCAAAGCCTCTTCCGCACCCTAACTCCGCAAGGCATGCAGGGCAGACCCGACACCCCCCCGCCGCTTCCCCCGCAACCGGACCCCGAGGAGCCGATGCGCGCCGCGCTGCGCCGGCAGCGGGGCTGGGCGACCGGCCTGCTGGTCGGCATGGGCGGGCTGGTGGTCGGTTCCTATTGGCTGCCCCCGGGCTATGGGACGGATCTGCTCCAGGCCTCGGCCAAGGCGGGGCTGGTGGGGGGGCTGGCGGATTGGTTCGCCGTCACCGCGCTGTTCCGCCGCCCGCTCGGCCTGCCGATCCCCCACACGGCGATCATTCCGGCGCAGAAGGAACGCCTCGGGCGGGGCTTGGGCAATTTCGTCGCCAACCACGTCTTCACCGAGGACGAGGTGCGGCGCGTGCTGGCGAAGCTCGACCTCGCGCGGATCCTCAAGGATTTCCTGGCGGACCCCGAAGCGGTGCGGCCGGCTGCCGTCGCGCTGGCCCAGGCCCTGCCGCGGGTGCTGGCGAGCCTTGAGGACGGGCGCGCGGCGCGGCTGCTGGTGCGGCTGGTGCCGCGGCTGGCGGGCGGGCCGGGTGCCGCGCAGGTGGTCGCGCGCGCGCTGACCGCGCTGCTCGAAGGCGGCCGCCATCAGGAGGTGTTCGGGCTCGCGGTCGGCCAGCTCAAGGCGGTGCTGGCCGCCAAGGAGGACCAGCTGCGCGGCGCCATCGAAGCCCGCGTCCGCGCCGAGGGCGGGTCGCTGGTCGGCTGGATCGCGGGCGCGGCGATCGCGCGGCGGGTGCTGGGCGCGCTGAATGCCGAGTTGGACCGCGTGGAGCCCGGCGACAGCGACCTCCGCCGTGCCTTCGAGGAATGGGTGCGGGCCGAGATCGCGCGCATGCAGGACGACCCGGAACGTGCGGCGGCCATCGGCCGCGCGGTGCGCGACGCGCTCCGGCACCCCGCCGTCGCGGCCTGGCTCGGCGATGTCTGGGCGCGTCTGCGCGCGGCGCTGGCCGAGGATGCGGGGCACGCAGATGGACGGACCGTGCAGGTGCTGGCGGGGATGCTCGGCAATCTCGGCCAGGTGCTGGCCGAGGATGAGGGCGCGCGCGCGCGGCTCAACCGCGCGGCGGAGGGCGTGCTGCTGGCGCTGCTGCCGAATGCGCGGGCGCAGCTTGCGCAGTTCATCGCGGGCGTGGTGCGCAGCTGGGACACCGCGACGGTGACGGAGAAGATCGAGCTGCGGGTCGGGCGCGATCTTCAGTATGTGCGCATCAACGGTACGCTGGTGGGGTTCCTGGCGGGTGGTGCGCTGTTCGTGCTGCTGACGGCGATTTTTGGGCGCGTGGCGGTTTAGCGCGTCCCGGCGGCGAACCGGTCGCCGCCGCGCGGGTTGCCGGCTTCACCCCAAGACCCTCAGCTCATCATAGGAAACCATCACGTGCTCGCGAAATGCGGGGCGCGTCGTGAGTGCGTCGTAGTAGCGGCGCAGCGTCGGCCGATCCTGGCGGGCAATGGGGATGTCGAAATAGCGGAACAGCACATGGCCGAATTGGATGTCGGCCAGGGTGAAGTCGTCGCCAGCGAGGAAAGCACCACGGGCCAGCTGCGCTTCTGCGATATCGAGCAGCCCGTCCAGCTTGGCCACAGCTTGGCCGATGGCCACCGGGTCCTGGTTGGCCGGCGCCGTCCGCACCACCCTCCAGAAGATCGGCGCCGTGAATCCGAGCGTGATGTTGATCTTGGCCCACTCGGCCCATTGATCGATGCGAGCCCGCGCGAAGCCATCGCTCGGCCAGAACGGCGCCGAGCCGTAGCGAGCGGCGAGGTAGCGGAGGATCGCGCCGGTTTCCCAGATCGGTTCACCCGCCCCATCCCGCAGGACGGGAACGGTGCCATTCGGGTTCATCGCCAGAAAGCTGGGCGTGTCGTTGCCACCATATCGATGACCGACATCGTGCCGTTCATGGGGCAGGCCAAGCTCACCAATGCACCACATGAGAGCCTGGACATTGGATGAGGTCTTGCGCCCCCACACGGTCAGCATCGGCGTCTCCTCCTGGCCCAGCGGCGACAGATGGCAGGCGACCTCAGTACGGGACCTTGTCCGGCTTCTCGGCCCAGGCGGCGAAGACCTCGAGCGCCTCGGCGGCGAGCAGGCGGCGGATGGGCAGGCTCCGCGCCTCGATCGGCTTGGCCACCTCGTCGTAGAGGAACTGGTCGTCGAAGCCGATCGCGGCCGCATCGTCGCGCGCATTGCCGAACACCACCGCATCCAGCCGCGCCCAATAGGCGGCTGAGAGGCACATCGGGCAGGGCTCGCAGCTGGTGTAGAGCACCGCACCCCGCAGGTCGAAGCGCCCAAGCGCGGTGCAGGCGCGGCGGATCGCCACCACTTCCGCATGCGCGGTCGGGTCGTTGGTGGAGGTGACCTGGTTCCACCCCTCCGCGACCACCTGGCCGTCCTTCACCACGACGGCGCCGAAGGGACCGCCCGCGCCCCCCTCCATCCCGCGCCGCGACAGCGCGATGGCGTGGCGCATGAACGCCTCGTCGTTCGATGACATCACGATCCCCGGCTCGACTGGGCGTCTTGCGGCCCGTTATGGATGGGTGGGAGGTATCGGCATGACCCTCGCCTTGTCCATCCTCGATCAATCCACCGTCGCATCGGGCCGCTCGCCGGCCGAGGCGATCCGGGAGACGCTGGCGCTGGCCCAGCTGGCCGATGCCTGGGGCTATCGGCGCTACTGGCTGGCGGAGCACCACAACAGCGCCAGCCACGCCGGCACCGCGCCCGAAATCCTGATCTCCGCCATCGCCGCCACCACGCGGCGCATCCGGGTGGGCAGCGCCGGCGTGATGCTGCCGCATTATGCCGCGCTGAAGGTCGCCGAGCAGTTCCGGGTGCTGGAGGCGATCGCGCCGGGGCGAATCGACCTCGGCGTCGGGCGGGCGCCGGGCAGCGACGGGCGGACGGCCTATGCGCTGAACCCCAACGCCGCCGAGGCCGGCGACCGCTTCCCGCAGCAGGTGCAGGAATTGCTGGGCTGGCTCGGCGAGGGGCTGCCCGTCACTCACCCCTTCGCGCAGGTGCAGGCCCAGCCCGCGATCCCGACACAGCCGGAGGTCTGGATCCTCGGCAGTTCCGATTTCGGCGCGCAGCTCGCGGCCTATTTCGGCCTGCCCTACTGCTTCGCGCATTTCATCACCGATGGGCGCGGCAGCGAGGAGGCGATGGCGCTCTACCGCGACGGCTTCCGGCCGCAGCCCGGCCGGATCGCCACGCCGAATGCCGCGCTCGCGGTCTTCGCGATCACCGCGCCGACCGAGGCCGAGGCCTGGCGACTGTTCCGCTCCCGCGAGCTGTGGCGGCTGTCGCGGGACCGGGGGATCTATCCGCCCCTGCCCACTGTCGAGGAGGCCGAGGCCTATCCCTATTCCGAGGCAGAGCAGGCGAAGGTGGAGCGGATGCGGGCGCGGGCCATCGTCGGCGCGCCGGAACAGGTGGTGGCGAAGCTCACCGCAGTTGCGGCCGCGCATGGCGCGCAGGAGGTGGCGGTGCTGACCCCCTGCCACGACCAGGCCGCCCGCCAGGCCAGCTTTCGGCTGCTGGCCGAGGCCAATGCGGCGCTGCCGGCGGCGGCGTAAGAACGCCCCGCAAAACCGCTGGGCGGCTTTGCGGGGCCCTGAAGCGGCTCAGCTGGTCGGGAAATCCTGCGGCCTTGTCGCGTGGCGGCGGCGGGCACGTAGGCGGGCCAGCGCCTCCACCAGCGCGGGCGCGGCCAGCAGCGGGGCGGTGGCGAGCGCGAGGATGCCGAAGCCGGCCCCCCAATCCCGCCCGCCGAGGACGAAGGCGAGGCCCGCCAGCGTCCAGGTCCCCGCATTCACCGCGAGCCCGAGCGCGAACAGCCAGCGGATGCGGTTCAGCCGGCGCGCCCGGGCGTCGGGGTCCTCATGGGCGGTCCAGGCGGCGCCGGCGGCGCCCACTTCATAGAGACGCCGCTGATCCACCTCGAAAGGTGGCGGCTTCGCACTCAGCGGCGGATCACCACGAAGGAGACGGGGCGGCCCTGCTGGCGCGCGCGGCGCAGCCGCCACCAGATCGAGCCCCCGCCGATCGCGGCGGCGACGATCAGCACCGGCAGGGCAAGGGCGGCGAAGAGGATGGCGACGGCCGCCAGCACCAGCCCACCGGCCGCGACGGCGACCAGCACTGCGATGCCGCCGACGCGGCCGAGCAGCCGGTCGAGCTTGCCGGGCGCGGGCGGGGGCGTCGGGTCCCGGAATTCGCCCTCCGGGGTCATGTCGAGGATGGGCGGTTGGCGCTGCGGCTCCATGCCCGGCATGTTGCCCGCCCGCGCGCAGGGTTCAAGGGCAATGCGCGGGTCCCGCCGCGTGACGAAGCGTCACACAGCGTCAGACGACCGGCGCGGCGTCCACGACATGCAGGGCGACCGAGACGCTGTCATTCCAGCTTTCGGCGCGCAGATGCCCCGCGAGGTGCAGATGGCCGCCGCCGAGCAGCGCCTGCGCCAGCGGGCCTTCCTTGGCGCGGAAGCAGATCGCCTTGAGGCGCCCGCCCCCGCCCTCCCCTTCCAGGAAGGCGCGCACCGTGTTGCCTTCCTTGCCGACGCGATCGGCACGCACGACGCGGGCGCGGCTCAGCACGAAGACCGGCTCCTCATTGCCCGCGCCGAAGGGGGCGAGCCGCGCGACCTGCTGCGCCATTTCGACCGTCGCGCCCTGCACCGCGAGGCTGCCTTCCACCGCGAGATCGGCCGAAGACGGCAGGGTCGCGGCATGGGCCAGGCGCTCATCCAGGAAGGCGTGCACCTCGCCCTCCCGCGCGGCGCGGAAGGAGAAGCCGGCGGCCATCGGATGCCCGCCGCCGGTCTCGAGCAGGCCCGATTGCCGCGCGGCGATGATCGCCGCGCCCAGATCGACGCCCGCCACCGACCGGCCCGACCCCTTCGCCAGCCCCGCAGCGAGACCCGCGACGCAGGCGGGGCGGTTGAACTTCTCCTTGATGCGGCCGGCGACGATGCCGACCACGCCCGGATGCCAGCCCTCGCCGCAGACGAGGATCACCGGATGGCCGCGATCGGCCTGGATCTGCGCGGCCTCGAAGGCGGCGGTGAGCACATCGGCCTCCACCTCCTGCCGGCGCTTGTTCACGGCGTCGAGCGTCTCGGCCATGGCGCGCGCCTCGACCGGGTCATCCTCGATCAGTAGACGCAGGCCGAGATCGGATTCATGGATGCGGCCCGATGCGTTGATGCGCGGGCCGAGCAGGAAGCCGAGCGTGAACGCGGAAGGCGCGTCCTTCGCCTGCGCGACCTCCAGCAAGGCCGCGAGACCAGCCCGTTCGCGCCGCGCCATCACCTTCAGCCCCTGCGCGACGAGCGCGCGGTTCACGCCGGTCAGCGGCATCACGTCGCAGACGGTGGCGAGCGCGACGAGGTCGAGGAAGAGCCGCAGATCGGGTTCGGGCCGTGCCACGAAATGCCCGCGCCGGCGCAGCTCCCGCACCGTCGCGACGGCGGCGAGGAAGGCGACGCCAGCGGCACAGAGCGTGCGCAGCCCGCTGTCGCAATCGAGCCGGTTGGGGTTCACCGCGGCGCGGACGAGCGGCACCGGGCCTTCGGCCTTGTGGTGATCCAGGATCACGACATCGGCGCGGTTATGCGCGACGGCGAGCGCTTCCTCGGCCGCGATGCCGCAATCCACGGTGACGATCAGCGTGGCACCCCGGTCGCACAGCGTGCGGATCGCGGTCGCATTCGGGCCGTAGCCCTCGTTCAGCCGGTCCGGCACGTAGTGGACGACGCGGCAGCCGAGCTCGCGCAGCAGGCGCACCATGAGCGCGCCGGAGCACGCCCCGTCCACATCGTAGTCGCCGAAGACCGCGACGGATTCCGCGCGCTGCACGGCCTCCGCCAGCCGCGCCGCGGCAGCGTCCATGTCGCGCAACACCGACGGGTCGGGCAGCAGCGCGCGCAGCGTGGGGTCGAGGAAATCCTGCGCCTGCTCGATGCCGACGCCGCGCGCGGCGAGCAGCCGGCCGACGAGCTCCGGCAAGCCGAGGCGCTGGGCGATGCCAAGGCCCATCCGCGCTTCCGCCTGGCGCCAGATCCAGCGCCGCCCGGTGGCGGAGCGTTCGACGCCGAGGACGGGGGCGTCGGTCATACCGCCATCCCCCTCCCCCGCATCGCGGGGGAGGGATGGGGTGGGGGTGCGGTGTGGAGCGCGCCCTGATCTTCGCACCCCCACCCCGACCCTCCCCCGCAGAGCGGGGGAGGGAGAGATGACCAGCCCCCCTTCCCAGCCACGAGGGTCACGCCACGAAGGCCGTGGGCTTCAGCGCGAAATTGTGGTGGCCCTCGACATAGCGGACGGTGCCGGATTTGGAGCGCATGACGATCGAATGCGTCACCGCTGCGCCTGCCGTGCGGCGCACGCCGCGCAGCATCGGGCCGGTGGTCACGCCGGTCGCGGCGAACATCACATCGCCCTTCGCCATGTCCTCAAGGCCGTAGATGCGGTTGGGATCGGTGATGCCCATCTCCCGCGCGCGGGCGATCTGCTCGTCATTCTCGAACATCAGCTGGCCTTGCATCTGGCCGCCGATGCAGCGCAGCGCCGCGGCCGCCAGCACGCCTTCCGGCGCGCCGCCCGAGCCCATGTAGATGTCGACACCCGTGTCGGGCTGGGAGACGGCGACGACGCCGGAGACATCGCCATCGGGGATCATCATGATGCGCGCGCCGGCGGCGCGGCAGCGCTTGACGATCTCCTTGTGGCGGTCGCGGTCGAGCAGGCAGACCACGAGGTCAGAGACGGCGGCCTTCTTCGCCTTCGCCAGTTCGCGCAGGTTCTCCTCGACGCTCGCGCCGAGGTTCACGACGCCATCCGGCAGGCCAGGGCCGATGGCGAGCTTGTCCATGTAGATATCGGGCGCGTGCAGGAAGCCGCCCTTCTGGGCGAGCGCCACGCAGGCCATGGCGTTCGGCCCGCCCTTCGCCGTGATGGAGGTGCCCTCGAGCGGGTCGACCGCGATGTCCACTTCCTGGCCACCACCGGTCTTGGCGTAGAGCCCGACCTTCTCGCCGATATAGAGCATCGGCGCCTCGTCCATCTCACCTTCGCCGATCACAACGGTGCCGGCAATGGCGACCGTGTCGAAGGCCTTGCGCATGGCTTCCACCGCCGCGCCATCCGCCGCGTTCTTGTCGCCGCGGCCCATCCAGCGGGAGGCCGCAAGGGCCGCCGCTTCCGTCACGCGCACGAGTTCGAGGGCGAGGTTGCGGTCCACGGGAACCTGGTCGTAGGCGCCGCTCATGAGGGTTCCTCCTGCGAATCAAACATCGTTATAGCAATGCTGCGGAAGCCTGCCGCCCCCCGGCGCCCCCTGCCGCGCGGTCACGGAACCGTGTCCGCGGCCGCGCCGGGGGCGGGTGGCTGGGCTATTGCAGGTTCTCGATGCGGATCAGGGCCGGCGCCTCGACCACCGTCTCCAGCGCCGCGATGCGGGCAAGGGCTGCGCGCATGCGGCCTTCCTCGGCATCATGGGTGGTGACGACGACGGGCACCGCCTCGCCGGGAGCCCGCCCGCGCTGGAGCATGGATTCCAGGCTGATCTGGTGGTCGCGCAGAATGGCAGTGACATCGGCGATGACGCCGGGCCGGTCCAGCACCATCAGGCGCAGGTAATAGGCGCCGACGCGCTTCTCCATCGGGATCGCGGGGAGCGCCGACAGCGCACCATTGGCCACGCCCCAAACCGGCGTGTGGCGCCCGCGCGCGATGTCGATCAAATCGGCGGCGATGGCGGATGCGGTCGGGCCGGCGCCGGCGCCGCGGCCTTCCAGCACAACGCGGCCGACGAAGTCGCCCTCCGCGACAACGGCGTTGAACACGCCATCCACGCGCGCGATCGGATGCGCGACGGGGACCATGCAGGGATGCACGCGCGTCTCGATGCCGCCATCGGTGCGCCGCGCGATGCCGAGCAGCTTGATGCGATAGCCCAGTTCACCGGCGAGTACGATGTCGAGCGCGCTGACGCTGCGGATGCCTTCCACATGCACGGCGGCGAAATCCACCGGCCGGCCGAAGGCGAGTGCCGCGAGGATCGCCAGCTTGTGCGCGGCATCCACGCCGTCCACGTCGAAGGACGGATCGGCTTCGGCGTAGCCGAGTTTCTGCGCCTCGGCCAAGGCTTCCGCGAATTCGCGGCCGCGCTCGCGCATCGTGGTCAGGATGTAGTTGCAGGTGCCGTTCAGGATGCCGAGCACGCGGGAGATGTCGTTTGCCGCCAGCCCCTCGCGCAGCGCCTTGATGGCGGGGATGCCGCCGGCGACGGCCGCTTCGAACATCAGGGGCACGCCCTTGGCCTCGGCGAGTTGGCCGAGCTCCGCGCCATGGGTCGCGAGCAGCGCCTTGTTGGCCGTGACCACGGGCTTGCCGGCCGACAGCGCGGCGCGGACCAGATCGGCGGGCGGACCTTCGGTGCCGCCGATGGTCTCGACCACGATGTCCACATTCGGGTCATGCGCGAGCGCGACCGGATCCTCGTACCAGCGAAGGCCCGAGAGCGAGACGCCGCGATCCTTGGAGCGATCGCGGGAGGAGACGGCGGTGACGGCGATGGGCCGGCCGGCGCGGGCGGCGACGGTGGCGGCATTGTCGCGCAGCAGCGTCAGCACGCCGGCGCCCACGGTGCCGAGGCCGGCGACGCCGATGGCAAGCGGTTTGGTCATGGTGTCACGCGGTCCGATCAGAGGCTGGACGGGAAGCGCCCTCTCCCGCCCGGGCGGGAGAGGGTCGGGGTGAGGGTGGGGTGCGGGGGCGCCGTGATCGGGAAGCCCCCCTCACCCAACCCTCTCCCCCCTGCGGGGGGAGAGGGCTTTTCGGGTGTCAGGGCATCAATCACGCCGCGTCCACCTCGGCGCTGTCGGTGGGGCCGGCATTGTCGGCGGCGAGGAAGGTCTTGATGCCGCGCAGCGCCTGGCGGATGCGGTGGTTGTTCTCCACCAGCGCGATACGGACATGGTCGTCGCCATGCTCGCCGAAGCCCAAGCCCGGCGCGACCGCGACCTTCGCCTTCTCCAGCAGCAGCTTCGAGAAACCGACCGAGCCGAGATGGCGGAAGCGCTCTGGGATCGGCGCCCAGATGAACATGGAGCCATCCGGGCTCGGCACGTTCCAGCCCGCGGCATGCAGGCCCTTCACCAGCACGTCGCGGCGTTCCCGATACTCCACGCGCATCTGGGCGACGCAATCCTGCGGGCCGTTCAGCGCGGCGACGGCGGCGATCTGGATCGGCGCGAAGGCGCCGTAATCAAGATAGGACTTCACGCGCGCCAGCGCCGAGATCAGCCGCGCATTGCCGGCGGCGAAGCCCATGCGCCAGCCGGCCATGTTGTAGGTCTTCGACATCGAGGTGAACTCGACCGTCACATCCTTCGCGCCCGGGATCTCCAGCACGCTCGGCGGCGGGTTGTTCTCGTCGAAATAGAGCTCGGCATAGGCGAGGTCCGACAGGATAAAGAGCTCGTGCTTGCGCGCGAGCGCCACGAGGTCCTTGTAGAATTCGCGGCTGGCGAGCAGCGCCGTCGGGTTCGAGGGGAAGTTGACGATCACCGCCGTCGGCTTCGGCACCGAATGGCGCACCGCGCGGTCGATCGCCTCCAGCATCGTGTCGTCGGGCGTGTAGGGGATGGAGCGGGCGGAGGCGCCGGCGATGATGAAGCCGAATTGGTGGATCGGGTAGGAGGGGTTCGGCACCAGGATGGTGTCGCCCGGGGAGGAGATGGCCTGCGCCAGGTTCGCGAGCCCTTCCTTCGAACCCAGCGTCGCCACCACCTCCGTCTCCGGGTCGAGCTTCACGCCGAAGCGGCGGGCGTAGTAGCCGGCCAGCGCCTTGCGCAGCCCGGGAATGCCCTTCGACATCGAATAGCGATGGGTGCGCGGGTCCTGCACCGCTTCCACCAGTTTCGCGACGATGTGCGGCGGGGTCGGGCTGTCGGGGTTGCCCATGCCGAGGTCCACAATGTCCTCGCCGACGCCGCGTGCCTTTGCCTTTGCGCCATTGACCTCGGCGAAGACGTAGGGCGGCAGGCGCCGGATGCGGTGGAACTCCTCGGTCATGCTCATGCGTCCGTGTGGGGTCGGTGGGGCGGTATAGCGGGTCGCGTCAGTTGGGGCGAGGCGCCAGAAGTTCCGCCGCGGGCGGCGGCGGCGGCGCCAGCAGATCGGCCGGCGGCGCGGCGGGCGGAACGGCGAGGGCGGCGGCAGGCGCCGCCGGGGCGGGCGCCGCGGCGGGGGACTGCGCCGGCGGGGCGCCCAAGGGGGCAGCAGGACGCGGCGGCGGCATGGCGGCCAGGCGGGGTGGTGGTGGCGGCGCGGCGCCCGGGGCGGGCGGGGCGCCGCCAACTGCACTGCGGCCGCCGGGCTGCAGCGCCTCGCGGGAGGCGGCGCGGTCCTGCGCGAGCCCATCCGACAGCCGGGCGCGGGTGGCTGCATCGGGCGGCTCCGGCCGGGCGGGCACGGAGGAGAGGTTCGGCCAGGGCTGGTCCAGGCCCGGCGGCGGCTCCCGCCCTTCCAGATGGGCGCCGAAGATGTTGGCGACCACGGGCCGCGGGTCGAGTTCGGACCACCGGTCCGAACAGGCGGTTATCGAAAGCGCAAGGACGGCCAGCAGGGCCGGGCGCGCTTGATCCGCACCCCGCCACCCCCTAGCCTTCCCCTGCCTGCCGTGGGCTCCGACCTGCGGGCTCATCGCTTCCCTGTCCGACTGCAGGGAGGGGTTAGCCCGAACCGCCTTGCGGCGGAAGCGGCGCCCAGGGCCAGCGCCAGGCGCGACAACGAGGTTGAGGACAAGGGCGGATGTCGCAGGACGCAGACGACAAGACCGGCTTCCGCCTGCCGGACCCCAATCTGGTCAGCCGCACCATGGCCGATGTGGCCGAGCGCGGGCAGCGCATCGTCACCGACTTCCTCCGCCGCCAGGCCGAGGACGGCACCACCACGCCCGGCCCCGACCCGCTCAACCTCGGCTCCGCCTTCCTGGAAATGACGGGCCGGCTGATGGCCAATCCGGCGCGGTTGATGCAGGCGCAGATCGGCTTCTGGCAGGATTACCTGACGCTCTGGCAGAACACCGCGCGCCGCATGATGGGCGAGGCAGCGCCCGCGGTGATCGAGGAGCCGAAGACCGACCGTCGTTTCAAGGACGAGGCCTGGCGGGAGAACGAGGTCTTCGACTTCATCCGCCAATCCTACCTGCTCTCGGCGCGCTTCTTCACCAATGTGGTGCAGACCACGGAAGGGCTGGACCAGAAGACCGCGCAGAAGGTGGATTTCTACACGCGCCAATTCGTGGATGCGATGAGCCCGACCAACTTCCTGCTGACCAACCCCGAAGTGCTGCGCCGCACCGCCGAGACGGGCGGGGAGAATTTGCTGAAGGGCCTGTCGAACCTGCTGTCGGACCTCGAGCGCGGCAAGGGCCAGCTGCGCATCCGCATGACCGACGAGACGAAGTTCAAGGTCGGCGAGAACATCGCGGTCACGCCCGGCAAGGTCGTGTTCCGCAATGCGCTGATGGAGCTGATCCAGTACGCGCCGACGACAGAGACGGTGCTCAAGAGACCGTTGTTGATCATCCCGCCCTGGATCAACAAATTCTACATCCTCGACCTACGCCCGAAGAACAGCTTCATCCGTTGGGCGGTCGAACAGGGCCATACCGTCTTCGTCGTGTCCTGGGTCAATCCGGACGAGAAGCTCGCGGAGAAGGGCTTCGACGACTACATGCGCGAAGGGCCCTATGCCGCGCTCGATGCGATCGAGAAGGCGACGGGCGAGAAGGCGATCAACGCCATCGGCTATTGCCTGGGCGGGACGCTGCTGGCCTGCACGCTGTCGCACATGGCCCAGCGCAAGGACACGCGCATCAAGGCCGCGACCTTCTTCACCACCATGGTGGACTTCACCGAGGCCGGGGAGCTTGGCGTCTTCATCGACGAGGAGCAGCTGCACTCGTTGGAGGAGAAGATGCAGAAGCGCGGCTTCCTCGAAGGGTCGGAGATGGCGACCACCTTCAACATGCTGCGCGCCAACGACCTGATCTGGTCCTTCGTGGTGAACAACTACCTGATGGGCCAGGAGCCCTTCCCCTTCGACCTGCTGTACTGGAACGACGACAGCACGCGGATGCCCGCGCGCATGCACAGCTTCTACCTGCGCCGCATGTACCAGCAGAACGATCTGGTGAAGCCGGGCGGGGTGGAGCTGGACGGCGTGGCGCTCGACCTCCGGAAGATCAAGGTGCCGGCCTATATCCTCTCGACGCGGGAGGACCACATCGCGCCGTGGAAGAGCACCTATCGCGCGACGCAGATCTATGCGGGCAAGACGCGCTTCGTGCTGGCGGCGTCGGGGCATATCGCGGGCGTCGTGAACCCGCCCGAGAGCGGCAAGTACAGCCATTGGGTGCACGACGAGCTGCCCGCCGAGCCGGATGCCTGGTTCAAGGGCGCGACGGAGCTGGCGGGGTCGTGGTGGCCGGATTGGCAGCGCTGGATCCTCGGCCAGGACCGCGCGATGGTGCCGGCGCGCGAGCCCGGCGCGGGCGGGCTGAAGCCGCTGGCGGATGCGCCGGGCACCTATGTGACGGTGCAGGCGCGGGACTGATACCCGCGGGCTGGTTTACCGGCCCAGCATCAATCCCGGCTGAGGCGGCGGGCCGCCCGCTGGCGGCAGGCCGAGCAGGCCGGCATTTGGATCGAGCGCATTGACGAGGCCGCTGCCCTGCACCCGGGCGAGCCGCGCCATCTCGCCCTCGGCCAGAGCGCTCGCGCTGCGCGCGGTGGGGAGCGGGCCCGGTGCCGCCAGCCGCGCCAGCGTCACCGCCCCGCCAGGCTCGAACAGCGCCGGATCGAGCGCCGCCGCGGCGGCGCGCGTGTCATTCGCCCCGAGCGCGATCGCGACACGACCGAGGGCGGCCGCCACCGCCTCCGGCGCGGCGCCGGCGCGGATGCCGAGCGCAGCGCGCCATTCCAGCCGCGCGGTGCGGATCTCGGTCTCGACCGCGGTCGGCAGCGGCGCCCAGCGCGGATCGGCGCGCAGCGCAACATCGAGCAACTCCATCTGCCCCAAAGCGCGCGCGGCAGCGCCCGGCCGGCCCGCGAGCCCCGCGCCGGCATCCCGCAGCGCCGCGGCGGCGTCCGCCGCGATGGCCGGCAGCGGGTCGCCGGCCACGACACCGAGGCCGGGCGGGATGCGGCTTGCGGGGGCGGGCGTGCGCATCTCCGCACAGGCGCCGAGCATGGCGGTGAGCAGCAGCAGGGGCAGCAGACGGGTCATGCGCAGGCGCTCCATCGCATGTCACAGACCTAGCGGATCACGAGGCAAGAACGAAGCGGCGCGGCGATTGACACTCCAACCGGCGCCCCCCGATCCTCCGCTCAACGAATTCGGAGGAACCGCCACGTGACCAACCGCCGCGCCCTGCTGGCCGCGATGGCCGCCCTGCCCTGCGCCGCGCCCTTCGTCGCGCGCGCGCAGACCGAAAGCTTCCCCTCCCGCTCGATCCGGCTGCTGGTCGGCTTCGCGCCGGGAGGTGCCACGGATGGCGCCGCGCGCGCGGTCGCACCGCGGATGTCGGAGCTGCTCGGGCAGCAAGTGGTGATCGACAATCGCGGCGGCGCGGGCGGCAATATAGCGACCGAGGCCGCGGTGCGTGCACCCGCCGATGGCCACACCATCCTGCTCGGCACCATCGGCCCGCTGATCGTGAACCCGGTGATGGAACCGAACCTGCCCTTCGACCCGCTGCGCGACCTGGTGCCGATCGGCACGTTGGTCGAAGCCTATGGCGTGCTGGTGGTGCCGGCGGGCCGGCCTTGGCGCACCGCCGGCGAGCTGGTCGCCGAAGCGCGGCGCCGGCCGGGCGCGCTGAACTGGGGTTATTCGGGGGTTGGCACATCCGGGCACCTGTCCGGGCTGCTGCTCGATCGCGTGGCGCAGATCGACACGGTCGGCGTCGCCTATCGCGGCGGCGCGCCGCTGATGACGGACCTGCTGGCGGGGCGGCTGGACTACGCCTTCTCCACCGCGCCGACCGCGATACCGAATGTGGAAAATGGGCGGCTGCGCGCCCTGGCCGTGCCGACACCGCGGCGCGTGCGCGCCCTGCCCGATGTGCCGACCATCGCGGAGACAGGCGTGCCCGGCTACGAGGTGTTCAGCTCCTATGGGCTGCTGGCACCACGCGGCACGCCGCAGGCCGCGATCGCGCGGCTCGATGCCGCGGTGCGCGGCGCGCTGGAAACGCCGGAGGTGGTGGCGGCGCTGGCCCGCCAGGGGCTCGAGGCGCAGTACAGCACGCCCGAGGAGTATGGCGCCTTCCTGCGCGCGGAGCTGGCGAAATGGACGCCGCTCATCCGCGCCAACAATCTGCAGCCGGGGTGACCGGCAGCGCCGGGCTGCCGCCGCGTCAGAATGGCCAGGAGCGGGCGCCGTCGCGGTCCATCCGGTGCATCCCGATGCGGGCCTGGGCCAGCGCCTGCGCGGCACGCGGCAGATAGGGGAAGCTCGCCATCTGCGTGAGCGCAGCCTCGGCGCGATCCGCCCCCGTGAGCGGGGCGAGGGCCTGAAGGGCGCGCGGCCGGTCGCCGGTGCGCAGCGCCGCGGCGGCGCCGTAGAGCGCATCCATCGCACGTTGCGGCGCCGCGGTGGGATCGAAGCCGAAGGCCGCGCGCGCCTCCGCCCGGCCTTGCGCCAAGGCAAGCGACACGAGCGGGTCCATCCCGATCCAGCGCGGGCCGACATCGAGTTCGACCGCGAGGAATTCGAGCCGCGCCAACGCCTCCGCCCCCGCCGCCGCATCGCCGGCGATGGAGGAAGGCTGGCCGAAGACGAAGGAGGCCGAGAGGATCGCCGAGCGCGTCGGATCGGTGATGCCGGTGTCGCGCGCTGTCTCGGGCAGCTGCACGGGGTCCTGGCGCAGCGGCGCGGTGCCGCAGGCGGCGAGTGCGGGCAGCAGCAGAAGGGCGGCGCGGCGGCAAACCATCAGGGCCTCCGGTCTAGAGCATGCTGCGTTCATACGAACGCAGCATGCTCTAGAAGTTATTGATTTTAGAGCAAGAAATTCGTTCAGATGTTTCCATCTGAACGCATATTGCTCTAGTCAGCTGGCGGCCGCGGGATCCCGGCCGGCCAGCATGTTACGTAGCGCGCGCAGGGCGCGGCGCAACGGCGGCGGTGTTTCGATCCGTGACAGCGCCTCAGCGGGGCGGGCGTTCCGCGCCGCAACCGGGGCGAGGGCCGCCGCCGCACCCGCAACATCGTTTCGCGCAAAGGCAGCAGCGGCGGCGAGCAGCGCATCCTGCGCGGCCTGCGGCGTGGCGGAGAGGTCGATCCCGATCGCCTGGCGCAGCGCCGTGCGCCCTTCGCGCAGCAGCCGCGTCACCCAGGGGCCATCGGCAAAGCGGCCGGCGCTTTGGAAGGCGGTCGCAGCATTCTCGACCATCGCGGCGGCGAAGGCGGCCTGGCGGGGATTGCCGGCCAACTCCTGCTCGCGGTCGAGGAAGGCGTGCGCGGCGCTCTCGGCAGCGAAGCGCGCGGGATCGCCCGCGCCGCGGTCGAGGCTCGGGGGAAGCTGCGCGACCTCCTCGATGGTCATGCGCTCACATCCTCCGAGCAGCAGCGCCAGCAGGACCGCGCGGCGTCGCATCAGCGCGCGGCGAGGCTCGCGCGGTGGCGCTTGGCCAGTTCGACATAATGCACCGCCGTGCGGTCGAAGCGCGCGCGCTCCTCGGCCGACATCACGCGCACCATCTTGGCCGGATTGCCGAGCCAGAGCTCGTTCGGGCCGATCACCTTGCCCGGCGTCAGCACGGCGCCGGCGCCCAGCATGCCGCCTTCCTCGATCACCGCGCGGTCGAGCACGGTCGCGCCCATGCCGACGAAGGCGCGGTTCTTCAGCGTGCAGGCATGCACGATGCAGGCATGGCCGATGGTCACATCGTCGCCGATGATGAGCGCCTCCGCGCCCGCATTCAGATGCAGGATCGAGCCGTCCTGGATGTTGGTGCGCGCGCCGATGCGCATGATGTTGGTGTCGCCGCGCAGCACGCAGTGATACCAGACCGAGGTTTCGGCGCCGATCTCGACATCGCCGACGACGACGGCGGTCGGGGCGATCCAGGCCTCCGGGTGGATGGCGGGCTGCTTGTCTTCGAAGCCGAGGACGTTCTGGGTCATGTGATCACTCCGCGGCGAGCGGCAGGGCGGTGGTGACATCCACGCCGAGCATCAGGCCGATATTCTGCACGGCCGCGCCCGAGGCGCCCTTGCCGAGATTGTCGAGCTTGGCGACCAGCACCGCCTGACCGTGCTTCTCGTTCCCGAAGACGCGCAGCTCCAGCTTGTTGGAGCCGTTCAGCTCCTCAGGTGCAAGCCGCGCCTTGGGATCGGCCGCGGCGACGCTGACCCAGGTGGAACGCGCATAAGCCGCGCGCAGGCAGGCTTCGAGCGCGGCAGGCGACGGCGCGCCATTCAGCAGGGCAAGGTGCAGCGGGATGCTGACCAGCATGCCCTGCGCGAAATCGCCGACGGAGGGTACGAAGAGCGGGCGGCGCGTCAGGCCGCCATAGGTCTGCATCTCCGCCACATGCTTATGCTCAAGGCCGAGGCCATAGAGGAAGAAGGGGGACGCGGTGCGCGCGGGCTCGAACTCCGCGATCATCGCCTTGCCGCCGCCGCTATAGCCGGAGACGGCGTTGATCGTGACGGGATAGTCCTTCGGCAGGATGCCGGCCTCGACCAGCGGGCGGATCAGCGCGACGGCGCCGGTCGGATAGCAGCCGGGGTTGGAGACGCGGGGCGCCGCGGCGATGGCAGCTTCCTGCGCGGCCGAGAGCTCGGCGAAGCCATAGACCCAGTCGGGATTGGTGCGGTGCGCGGTGGAGGCGTCGAGCAGCTTCGGCGCGGCGTCGCCGAGGGAAGCCGCCATCGCGGTCGCTTCCTTCGCGGCGTCGTCCGGCAGGCAGAGCACGACCAGGTCCACTTCCGCCATCAGGGCGCGCTTGGCGTCGGCATCCTTGCGGAGCTCCGGCGCGATGGAGCGCAGCGCGAGGCCCGGGAAGCGCTGCAGGCGGTCGCGGATCTGCAGGCCGGTGGTACCGGCTTCGCCGTCGATGAAGACGCTCGGGATGGGGCCCTTGGCCATGATCGTGTTCCTCTCCGCCGGGAAAAGGGGAGTCTCGCGGGCAAAAAAGCAAGAGGGGCGGATCCTTGCGGACCCGCCCCCCCGATAAGCCAGCCATGCGGCCGGGCGTGACGCCCGGTCCGCTGGGCGTCAGCGCTTGGGAAATCTAAACATTCCCAAGCTATTGTAATATATGGAATTTCCTCGGACTCGCGCGCGCGGTGAACGAGCGGAATACATTTTCGTTCCGATATCGCCTCGTTGAGACGCCTTCGGCATCGGCGCGTTGATCGTCATACGCAGCGTGTAGCACGGCGATGACGTCCAGCGCCAACTTGCTCTCATGTTTCGCCGCGCAATCCGCCCAAAACGCCCTGTAGGTCGCGGAAACATCCCGATAACTGGATCAGCGTCTGATAACGAAGGAGACGCTGATTATGACATTCCTCAAGACGCTTAAGCTCACCACCGTCGCCAGCGCGCGACCTGACCCAATCGTTCGGCGCCGCGAAGGTATGATCGCGCGCCTGCATGATCAGCTCGCGCGCATCAGCGACGATCAACACACTCGACTCAAGCAGCGTTGGGTGAGGGTCGATGGCGAGCGACGACTGACAGAGCGCCGCGTGCTTGTTCGCCCCTGGTGGCGGCAGCAGCGCGACGGGTCTTTGGTCTTCACGCTCAAGGTAGGCGTACGCCGCGTCGAGCTCGACAAGAGCAAGAACGGCATTCTTGTCCCCTCACCCGCCGACCTGCCGCAGCTGATCGAGGCGTTGGTTGCAGCAGTGGGTCGTGGCGAACTCGACGCGCAGCTCCAGGCGGTCGCAGCCGGCAAGAAGGGTAAGGGCTAGGGGCGCCGAGGGCGGTGGGCTCTGCGACGATCAGAGCCCGCCTATTGATTGACCCCACCGGCGTGTTACCGATTCCGCAAGCAGGCAGAACCTGCAAAGCGGAGGCGGGCGCCGATGAAGTTGAAGAATCCCTGGAAGCCGGAGGACCTCAAACTAAAGAGCCCGCCAGAATTAAAGATCATTCTTCAGAACGCAGAGCGCCTTGGTGACGAGCACGTATGCGATATGTGCCGCGCCGAACTGGCTGCCCGTCGCCCAGTGCGGTCTTTGGCAGCAGGTCCGCGCGCAACGCGCAGCTCTGAGACCAACCAGCAGGCGAAGAAAGCAGCGGAGCTGCTCTTCCAGCTGCATACGAAGCTTACGCAGACCCTCGACCTCACCGTGCAGACCGCCGAGCGTCTGTCTGGCGATTACCGGGGCTTTCGGGCGCACCGCCAGCCGACGAGTGCTGGTAGGGTCAAGACCGGTGGGGCGCAGGTCGGTGGAAAGGTCGCCTTCCTGCGCTACCTCTCGTACCGGCTCAAAGGCGAGATCTGTAATTTCTCGGTGCTGCGGCTCAGCGCGTCGCCGGACGAGCCTTTACGCTACCAGGTCTTGGGACCGTCTCGGCTTCTGGATCGCTCAATCCCGATTACCGAGCTTCGCTCGTTCGTCTCCGCGGCTGGCAAACACGAACTGCTGCCGGGCGGCGAGGAGTACACAGATTTCGACGAAGCGGCTGCGCGCTACGCATGGATGCTTGAGCAAATCGCGCCCAGGCTGAATTGACAACTTGAGGATGAAGGCTACCGGCTCACTTGCTGGTCCAAATTTGAACTGTGACAGGACTACAGGATTGTCCTGTCACCTTATGCGCTCCCCGGCTCGCCAACGGCGGTCCTGGTAAAAGTGGGTCATCGCAAACAGCATCAAGAAGGGCTGACGATGACCACCAGAACGACGTCCAAATTTGAACTTCGCGCCGAGACCAATGAGCTGATCGCCGAGTATCTCGCGCGAGGCGGGCGCATCCGTGTGGCGCCGCCTCGTAAGCCCTGGCGTCGATAAGCTCCGTCGCCATAACCTTACCCCCATGTCGGGGGTGGGGGGTCTATGGCGAAGCGTTGGAAGGGCGACGAAGCCAGTCTGCTTCCCGTCCAGCAGGTCGAGCCGTATCGCCTTTGGTTTGAATTCCTGAAGCTTGCGTATCGAGACCCTGACATTCAGGTCGATAGGCAGCTCTATGCAGCCTGGGGCGATGTCGAGAGCCTGAGCTTCGACGCGTGGTGGTCCAGCCACTGGCGGCAGCTCTTCGCTGTCGACATAGGCGTGCGGGAATACGACCCGAGCGCGGCGCCTGCGCCGTCAGACCGCGAGTTGCTGGTGCGCCTGCCCCTGTATCAGGACCCTCGGCGCACCGTTGCCCAGGTCAGGGAGCTTCTCGCCCGCCACCAAGCCAGCGCGCGGCTCTACAACATGGTCGAAGGGCAGTTCCGGCTTCACGTCGGCGCTGAGGGCAAGCCTGTCCACCCATCGGTTAGGTTTCTGAAAAATCTCGATAAAGTTCGCCTACTGCTCAACATCTACCGCTTCTGGATCAAAAACCTTGAGGCAGGTGAGAGGCGTCGGCTTGAGCTGACAGCCCTCGAGTACCACCAATGGGCTCAGGCTTGGAACGACCGCATCCGAAAGGGGCGGGTCGTCAAATTGGCTAACGGCGCGACCAAGACGGTCCGCTGGAACCGCCAACCCATTGAAATTCCGATCGCAATGAACCGGTTCGTTGAATATCTCAACGAGCGCGGTACGAGGCGGCGCGCGCGCGGTTCTGAGCTGGGCGCGACGCTGAGGGACGATCGCCGCCAGGTTTCCCGCTACATCCGCAAAGCACGCCAGATCGCAGCCAACACGGCAGTGGGTCGGTTTCCTGGCGCATACGAGTAGCAAAATGTGACAGGACCACCGCGCTGTCCTGTCCCATTATGCGCTCCCACTCTGTCAAACGGGCAATCGGGTAAATTTAGATCATCAAGAACGCGGTGTTCTTGGTGATCTTGAACCCGAGGCTGGCAATACGCCACGCCCTAATGACGGAGACTGCAAAATGGAATTTGTGCATAATCACACCGATACTGCCTCGTTCGAAAATGCGCATGGCAATCAATCGCTCTCTGTACTTCCCTCCACTTCCAATGTGGAGGTGATCGACAACAAGACGATGGATTTCATTAAGCGATACCAGGTCTACGCCTATAGGACCGCAGAAGCCTTCATCAAGCTCGCGGTCACTTACGCAGAGGCTAAGCGGGAGCTGGATTGCGTTCAGTTCCAAACCTTCGCTAACGCCATCGGCGTCGATCCAGAGAGCGCGACGAGTACGCGGCTTCTGAAGATCGCTGCGAACCACGGTCGTTTCCTGCCTTATCTGGCTCAACTCCCGAGCGCCTACACAACCCTTTACGAGCTTGCTCGTATCGATGCGTCGCGCTTTGAAGATCTCGTCCGTGGCGGCGTTATCAAGCCGACCATGACCGGCGGCGATCTGCAGGTCGCCCTAGCCAAGCACAAAGACGGTTCAAATTTGAATGTGCGGCAGGCGAACAACGCCCACATCGCTTTCGAACGCCTCGAACCGGCTGACAGGCTTCGTCTGTGGAGCAGGCTGAGCCAAGCAGCCAAAGAGTTCAATATCCGGATTGATCTGGAATCGAACCTGCAGAAGCAGCTCGCCCTGATCACGACCGAGAAGGGGCAAGCCAATGCTTGAGCACGGTATCAGTCCCTGGGATCGGCTGGGCGAAAGCCCAGCCCTTCCCGAACGTCGGTTCTCCGAGGCGTTTCGCCCCCAGACGATGGAGGATCTCTTGCTGCCCGACGCTGTCATGCGGCGGCTCAACAAGATGCTTCAGTCGGCGAGACCGATGGACATGATTTTTTACGGCTCGCCGGGACGCGGAAAGACCTCCGCTGCCCGCATATTCATCAATGGGCTGAAGGACACATTCTGGATCAGGGAGTGGAATGGGTCTCTGATCGGGGGCGACAAGACCTTTGCCCGGGAAGTCGAAGGGTTCGCATGCCATAAGACCTTGATCGGCGAGCAGACCGATAAGATCGCCTTCATCGATGAGGCGGATGGGCTGACCAAGCCTGTGCAAGAGAGCCTTCGATACATCATCGAGAACTCTGTCCGCTGCCGCTTCATCATGACCGCGAACAAGGTCGAAAACCTGACGCCGGCGATCAGATCGCGCCTGCAGACGATCGATTTTGATTCCCCCGCAGTCTGCACGCGAGAAAACATCGACAAGCTCACAGATGCGATTCAGAAGAGATTGCGCGATCTTGCTGTGCAGCACGACCCTCATCGCGTCTATGAAATCGTCGCGACGAGATATCCCGACCTAAGGTCCATCGTGAATCAGGTGGATTTCGAGTTCAGCTGAGATCATCTCGGACCGCCTGACGCGCGATCAATGTGGCTGCGCCGCGGCGCTAGAAGGTCCAGAAATCTAGGAAACCGTTGAGCACAACCGAATCGCCTTCGGCGATTGCTCGCTTCGCTCGCTCGATCCTGTCTAGAATATGCGAGCGAAGCGAGCGGTCGCGTAGCGACCTCATCAGTCATTCATCTGCGGTATGATTCTCTGAACACACTTCGGCTATCCAGCCGAAGCATGTTCAGCGGTCTGCGTTTAAAACCCCCGTCGCACACCCTGGATGAGGCAACTCTTCTCAGAGAAAGGGGCGGTTACGCGGTCTCCCTTTCATGCCTTGTTCATTAACGCCAGCAACGTCGTGCCATCCAGGCGACCTCGACGCGCTTGAGGGCTAGCTCTCCCTCTTCGTGCTTCCGGCGCACACAGCGCCTTCCGCTTTGCTTATGTCTTGAGGATTCCGCCGATCCCGATTGAAACGCCGTGCACACAGCCAGATGAGGCGTGGCGCCGAAATTAGGACCGCGCCGAGTCCGAGAGCGGATGTTCGCAGCGATAGCGATGCGCTACTGCAACCGTATTTATACACACAGCGTACCGAAGCTCCGGCACTACCGTGATTTAGCCATCACACCGTGATCGACGCGGCACGGTTTAGCCCACCGCTACCGCCGCTGTCCCGAAACCAGTTGGTTCTGGACCGCGCCACCGTCCTGAGACCGGCGACTTCCCTAAATACACGCATCAACCACAGCGAGCCGCTGTGAAAGCTGCGAGGAAGGGGGAGCAAGCATGTCAGGAAGATTGAGCGCCGCGGAGGAGAAACAGATTCTCCTCAACCTGCTCTGCGAGCCAGACGACACGATCTCGCTCCGCCTCCTCCAGCTTCACCGCGACGACCTCGCCGAAGCAGGAGAAGCAGATGACAGAGACGACCTACCAGAACACGATAATCAACATACGCATGCCACTCGACCTCGCCATCCGCGCGCGTGAAGTCGCAGAGGACCAGGGCATGACGCGCTCTTCCTTCATACGCCAAGCGATGCGCCGAAACCTCGAAACCTACGCGCTGCATGAGCGCGACCTGCTGTCACGCGCTCACGCATTCCGCACCAAGTCGGTGTTGCCATGACATTCGCGCAGTATCGAACGATGACGAAGACGCAGCAGGATGATGGCTTCCTGTCCGACGCCGCAGCGCCAACCGTCACGCAGATCGCTTATGAGATTGCATCTCAGACGCGGCACGCTCGCGAGCAGCTACTGTCTGCGAAAGACGCCAAGCAGCAGACTGACCGACTTGCGACGGTGTTGGTGTGCAGCACCGCGTCTTCGTTTCTCGCCATCGCAGTCGCGACTGGCGATCCTCAGATCCTCAACCTCTGTCGGCTGCTGGTGCACTCATGACGCTGTCGCAGTCGGAGCGCCGTGAGCTTGCGTCACAGCTAGAGAAGGCGCGCGAAGTGCGCGTCGTGCATCTGAATCCCACGATGGGCTCAGCGGCGGTGGGGCAATCAGTGAGAGCTGTAGCTGATCATGCGGCTACAGCAGCGAGGACAAAGACGGTGGTGCTAATCGCGCTGGTGCGGTGAGGGCAGCATCAGAACATCACCTGCGCTGCTGCTCTTCCTCACTAATACACATTTCCACAATATCAACGAATCTTGCCCCAAGTCTTGCATTCATGTCGCGACTCCACCCTGTCTGCAGAAGATTTTGACGACAAACCACCACATCTGCCTCGTATTTCTGCCCCCAAGGCGCGCGCAAATCTTCAAAAAATCCAAAACGTACCTCTAGATGAACGGCACAAAAATCATTAACAAACAATGAAGTCGCAAAAATAAAAACATTTATCGCCTCATCATTTGATTCATAAACTATATTATAGCCCTTTTTTCTGAGTATGCTCGAGGCGATGGAGCGGAGATGAGCGTATTCGACGCCGCATTGTGCATCCATTTCTTGCGAGTCTTCAGAATAAACATGCGCCGAACGCGGCTGCTGAGCAAAAGCGCCTTGAGCAACGACGAGCCACGCCAGCAAGCCCAGCGCGAGTATTGATGCTCGGATAGAGGTCTTCATGCGCCAAGCTCCGGACGAGGCTCCGTCGAGGAAGCTAACTTCCGTTCCGAACCCACTCAAGTCTGCGCCACACGCTGCTGCCCACTCCCGCCGCCTACGCAATCTCGCCACCCAATCCGCCACACGCTGCTGCTGCCTACACCTACCATCTGCGCAATCTCTCGCACCGTCAGCCCTGACGCACGCAGCTCGATCACCCGCGCTCGCACCTCGTCGTCATAGAGTCGTGGACGACCAAACTTCCGCCCCTGCATCTTCGCCCGCGCGATGCCCGACCTAATCCGCTCAATGATCAGAGACCGCTCATACTCGCCAAGCGCGCCGAAGATGCTGAAGGTCATTCGCCCTGCCGGCGTCGCCGTATTGATCGATTGCTGATGGCAGTAGAGCTCGACGGAATGCTGCTGTAGCTCACGCATCAGCGCGACCAGATCCTGCAGAGACCTTCCGATCCGATCGACCGACCACGCCATGATCGCGCCCACCGCCTTTCGCTCGACAAGCTCAAAGAGCCGATCAAACCCAGGTCTTGCAGCACGCCCCTTCGCGCCTGAGACGCCTTCGTCGATCACCTCATGCGCCACAGTCCAGCCGAGACGAGCCGCCGCCTCTCGCAGCTCTCGTAGCTGGTTCTCGACCGTCTGCGACGTAGTCGAAACCCGCGCATAGATCGCGACCTGCATTGTTCCGCTCCTCTGCTGATCAGCAGAGTATCGGGACGCGACGAGCGCCTACAGGGCAATTAACTCGCCACTTTACGAGACAAGACGAATGCGACATGCTCTCCTTATGTATCGAATAAAATAATTTTAATAATATTGTCGGAGAGGGAGAAGGAGAAGTCACATGATCGAAACCATAAAAGATGTCTGCAGGCGCTATGGCTTAACATCAGAAAAAGAGGACAAAAAACTTACTCTTACCAATAGGGGATATGGAGCAATTGGCTTTATTTTATTAATTATAGTTGGGATATTTGCAATATTTGAGTCAAAAAACTCGGAAATCACAGATTTTAATAAAATGAGTGATGGCGCGAGCGGATTTAATTACCTGCTCGACAACCAGCATGGAAGATCTTTTGTACAAACATCATTTGAACGAAATCGCGTAAATGGCAACCGCGTTCATACCGCTATAATTTACAGCAATAGAACACCAACTCCACAACTTATTCAATGCAAAGGTCCGACCTGCGAGCGCAGTCAAGAGTTGAAATATGAATTTCACTGCGATATTAATTCTGGAAGACTCTTGGGATTTCGATATTTCACAGGATATCATCGCACAGGATCAATTGTTTCTGAATACACGCGACCTGATCCCGTTAATCGCATAACTAATCTGAGCGATCCAAGAATAATACGCGCATTTCCGATCGTATGTGGCTCCGGTAGATAGTTTTTTATTTCTGTTTTAGCAGCCTGCTTCGCTTCGAAGCAGGCTGTTATTCGATTGCGGCGGCGCGCGAGCGGAACTCGATAACCACACCGTGGACAAGGTGACGTCAGATCCCATCAGGATTTGCATGACATCTTTATCCGCGATGCAGAGCCCAGCTGACGCGCACCTCTAACCGCCGTCAGCGCGCAGCTACCTTCCGCTCGCCAAACAGCGCCTTCATATCCTGATCCGCCTTGTTGCTGACGCTGATGCTCGGCTCAGCATACTGCCTTGCACGCTGATGAACGCTGGCATGGGAATAGTGCTTTTCAATGTACTGCACGCTCGTGCCGGCGTTCTGAGCGATCTGGTAGATGCTCAGCTCACCCATATCGAGTTCGTTGGTGATGTAGGTGTGGCGTAGGGAATAGAGGCTGCGACGGTTTCCATCTGGTCCAGTCAGCATCCCTAGCTGCGTCAGGATCTTCTTGAACGTGACGCCAGGTTCAAGCAGCTGGCTTCCATCGTAGTTCCGAAACACGAAACCCTCGCTGCCGCCGTCGCCGTAGAGCTTTTTCAGCCGCAGCAGATAGGTCGCAGCATTCTTCTTCGGAATCACCTCGCGACTGCCCGTCTTGCCACTCCTGACGCCGATGCAGAGGTATTGATACCCGTCCTTCTGTTTCCGAAGCTTCAGATCAGACCACCGCAGCGCCAGCGCCTCGCCAATGCGAAGCCCTGTGTTGGCGAGGATCAGAATCAGCTCGCGTAGCACCTCGCGCTGAAAGCGATGCATCTTGTTCGGGCGAGCAACACCGCGCTGCGCCTTGCTGAAACGCCCGTTGTTTTTCGGGATTTCTGGATCAGCCTCTTCCGCTGCCCAACTGCGCAGGTGGTCGCGCAGCTTGCGCATCTCTTCGAGCGTGAAGTGGTCGCGCCTGCTTACTCCGCCCTTCTGATATCCAAAGCTGCTCGGCACATCGAGCGTCGGAAGCCGCGTCATGAGCCCCTTTGAATGCGCATAGCGCAGGAACTCGCCCAGCAAACCCTTCTCTACCCTCAGCGTCGCCGCGCTCGGCTTGATGATGTTCTGGAGCGTGCTGCGACGCTTGGTCAGCTTGCCTTCAGCTTTTGGACCGCGCTTAGCCCTGGACGCCTTTTCCTGGCGTGCGCTCACGTCCTCTGACGCGTGGTAGTTGATGCGAAATTCCCAGAAGCTGCGGATCTTCGTCTCGTTGATGCTGGTGAGCGGCGCTTCCTTGAAGAACGGCAGGAAGTAGCGACGAAACGCGCCCTCGAACTGGCGCTGCCGAGCGTCGGATTTGTGCACCAGCGCGTCACGCTCGAACGCCTTGTAGACCTTCGCGAAGGTGCCAACGCCAACTACGACGCCCTGATCGTGCAGAGCCTCGAGCTTGTAGAAGATCTCGAACGCTGCCCTCTTCGCCGCCTCAAGATCGATCTTGTCGGTGGTGCGATAGACGTATCCGGCGCGACCTATGAGCTTCGCGCGCAGATGGAAGACGCCGCCTCGATCGTCCCGGCGCAGGATCGCCAATCGCTCAGTCAGATGGACGTATTCCGCGGCTTTCACCGACCACTCCGCGCTCTCGCGAGGATCGATAGTAGCGCGAAGAAGCTTATCCGAAAGATGCCAAGCCATTGGTGATAGGAGGAAAAATCACCGACTTCCGGAGTTTCTAGGCGAATCGGTGCGAAATCGCAATGTCGCGGAAACCGGTTTGCGGAATATCGACGGAATAACTTCGGGTCTCGGGGCTTCCGCTAACGCGCTGAAAAAGCACGGTTCGAATTTTCGAAACCCAAGCACGGAATAGCCGCGGACTACACGAAAAAGGGGCTGCGGATGAACCGCAACCCCTTGATCTCGAACAGAAAATCCGAGGATTTTCCGGTCCTTCGGTTTTATCGCTTGGAGAACTGGAAGGAACGTCGGGCCTTCATCTTGCCGTACTTCTTGCGCTCGACCACGCGCGGGTCGCGCGTGAGGAAGCCGGCCTTCTTCAGCACCGGGCGCAGGCCCGGCTCGAAGTAGGTCAGCGCGCGGGAGATGCCGTGGCGCAGCGCACCGGCCTGGCCCGAAAGACCGCCGCCGACGACGGTCGCGTAGACGTCGAACTGCTGGTGACGGTCGGAGACCAGGAAGGGCTGGGCGATCATCATGCGCAGCACCGGGCGGGCGAAGTACTTCGCCGCCGGCTTGCCGTTGATCTCCATCTCGCCCTTGCCGGGCTTCACCCACACGCGGGCAACGGCGTTCTTGCGCCGGCCGGTCGCGTAGGAACGGCCCTGCGCGTCGCGCTTCGGCTCACGCACCGGGGCCGCATCCGCCGCGGCGGGGCCGCCGGCGGCGTTGACCATGTCCTTCAGCTCGGCCAGCGAGCCGCCGCGGGAAGTCTGCTCGCTCATTCTCAGAGCACCTTGTTCTTGCGGTTCATGGCGCCGACGTCGAGCGTGGCGGGCGTGTTGCCGCCATGCGGATGCTCGGGCCCGGCATAGACATGCAGGTTCTTCATCTGCTGCCGGCCGAGCGGGCCGCGCGTGATCATGCGCTCCACGGCCTTCTCGATGACGCGCTCCGGATGGGCGCTCTCGATCCGCTCGCGGAAGGTGCGGCCCTTGATGCCGCCGGCATAGCCGGTGTGCCAGTAGAAGACGGACTGCTCCGCCTTCTGGCCGGTCACGCGGACCTTCTTCGCGTTGATGATGACGACATGGTCGCCGCAATCGACATGCGGGGTGAATTGCGGCTTGTGCTTGCCGCGGAGGCGGTTGGCGACCAGGGTGGCGAGGCGGCCGAGCACGAGGCCCTCCGCATCGATCAGCACCCAGCCCTTCTTGACCTCCGCCGGCTTGAGCGAGCGGGTTTCGCGCGTGAGCATCTTCGTTCCGGTGATCCGGGGTGGAGAGAGCGGCGCATATCGCGGAGATGGACGGGAAAGTCAAGCGAGAACTGGATTTTCTTGATGCGGTATTATGATACCGCGCGGCATCCCCCTCCCCCGGCCCTCCCCCCTGGACAGCCCCAAGCGGGCGGGGGAAGTGTCGCGCCATGACCGACGCTCCGAAACCACACGGCCTCGCCGCCCGCTCCTCCAACTATGGCGACCGCGACTTCGCGCTGTATCTGCGGCGCAGCTTCGCCAAATCCATGGGCTATTCCCAGGCCCTGCTCGACAAGCCGGTGGTCGGCATCGCGGATACGGGTAGCGATTACAACAACTGCCACCGCACCGCGCCCGAACTGGTGGAGGCGGTGAAGCGCGGGGTGCTCGCCGCGGGCGGGCTGCCGCTGGCCTTCCCGACCGTCAGCCTCTGCGAGCCTTCGCTGAACCCCTGCTCCATGCACTACCGCAACCTGATGGCGCTCGACACGGAGGCGATGCTCTCCGCCCAGCCGATGGACGCCGCCGTGCTGGTGGGCGGTTGCGACAAGACCGTGCCGGCGCAGCTGATGGCCGCCATCAGCTCCGGCACGCCCTCGGTCATGCTCGTCACCGGCCCGATGCTGGCCCAATCCTTCGAAGGGGAGCGTCTGTCGGCCTGCACGGATTGCCGGCGCTATTGGGCGCGCTACCGCGCGGGCGAGGTGAGTGCCGAGAAGATCTCGACGCTCGAAGGCAAGCTTGCGACCACCGCGGGCACATGCGGCGTGATGGGCACGGCCAGCACCATGGCCTGCATCGCCGCTGTGCTGGGCTTCATGCCGCTTGCGGCGGCCAGCGCGCCGGCCGTGCATGCCGACCGGCTGCGCATCGCCGAGGAAGCGGGCGCCCAGGCGGTGCGGCTGATCGCGAAGCCCGTGGCACCGGCCACGCTGGTGACCAAGGCGAGCATCGAAAATGCGATGCGCGTGCTGCTGGCGCTCGGCGGCTCCACCAATGCCGTGGTGCATCTGGCGGCGATCGCCGGCCGCGCGGGCGTGGCCTTCGAGCTCGACCGCCTGGATGCACTCAGCGAGACGACGCCAGTGCTGGTGGACCTCAAGCCCACCGGCGAAGGCTATATGGAGGATTTCCACGCCGCCGGCGGCATGCAGGCGCTGCTGTGGGAGCTGCGCGACCTGCTGAACCTCGATACGCCCGACCTCGACGGCGTCACGCTCCGCGATCGCATCGGCGACGGGTCCCATTTCGTGGACCGCAAGATCATGCGCGCGCGGGAGAATCCGATCAGTGCGGTCGGCGGGCTGATTGCGGTGCGTGGCAGCCTGGCGCCGGACGGCGCCATCCTGAAGCGCAGCGCCGCGACGCCGTCGCTGTTCGAGACGGAAGCGCGCTGCATCGTCTTCGACGGGCTGGAAGACCTGGCGCGACGGATCGACGACCCCGACCTGGATGTGACGCCGCAGGACATCATGGTGCTGAAGGGCGCAGGCCCCCGCAGCGCGGCCGGCATGCCGGAAGCGGGCTACCTGCCCATCCCGAAGAAGCTCGCGCGACAGGGCGTGAAGGACATGGTGCGGATCAGCGATTGCCGCATGTCCGGCACTGCCTTCGGCACCATCGTGCTGCATGTGGCACCCGAGGCCGCGGTGGGCGGGCCACTCGCGCTCGCCGAGACCGGCGACCGCATCCGGCTTTCGGTGAAGGACCGCCGGCTCGACCTGCTGGTGGACGAGGCAACGCTCGCCCAGCGTCGCGCCGCCTGGACACCCCTGCCCGCCCCGGCCCGCGGCTGGGACCGCCTGGTGCATGAGCAGGTGACGCAGGCCCCGCTCGGCGCCGACCTTGCCTTCCTCCGCCCGCCGGGCTGAGGCTTTCATCCCACGTCATCGCGCGACACCGACCGGAGCCGACGCCCATGCCCGTGATCAACCGCATCGCTGAATTCCATACCGAGATGACGGAATGGCGGCGCGACTTCCACATGCACCCGGAGATCGGCTTCGAGGAAGTCCGCACCTCCGCCGTCGTTGCCGAGAAGCTGCGCGACTTCGGCTGCGATGAGGTGCACACCGGCATCGCGAAGACCGGGGTCGTCGGCGTGATCCGCGGCTCCGGCACCTCCTCGCGCGCCATCGGCTTCCGCGCCGACATGGATGCGCTGCCGATCACGGAGCAGACGGGCAAGCCCTGGGCCTCCACCATCCCCGGCAAGATGCACGCCTGCGGCCATGACGGGCACACGACGATGCTGCTGGGTGCCGCGAAATACCTGGCCGAGACGCGCAACTTCGACGGCACGATCTACCTGGTCTTCCAGCCGGCCGAGGAGAACCTCGCGGGCGGCGAGGTGATGGTTAAGGAAGGCCTGTTCGAGCGCTTCCCGATGGATCGTATCTTCGGCATGCACAACTGGCCCGGCATGCCGGCGGGGACGTTCCTGCATGCACCGGGCCCGGTGATGGCCGCGGTCGCCAACCTCGAAGCGACCATCACCGGCGTCGGTGCCCACGGCGCCATGCCGCACAACGGCGTCGACCCGATCCTGGCCGCGGCACAGATCGTCACCGCGCTGCAATCCATCGTGGCGCGCAACGTGAACCCGCTGGAAGCGGGGGTGATCACCATCGGCCATATCGGCGGCGGTCACACCTTCAACGTCATCCCGGAAGAGGTCCGGCTGCTGGGTACGGCGCGCTGGTTCCTGCCAGAGGTCGGCGACCTGCTGGAAACACGCTTCAAGGAGATCGTCACCGGCATTGCCGCCGCGATGGGCTGCCGCGCGACCTGCAGCTTCACACGCAGCTACCCCGCAACGGTGAACGAGGCCGAGAGCACGGAACTCGCCGCGCGCGCTGCGCGCACCGTGGTGGGCGAGGCGCGCACCCGCCCGCTGCCGCAGCCCACCATGGGGGGCGAGGACTTCGCCTTCATGCTGAACGAAAAGCCAGGCGCCTACCTGTTCCTCGGCGGCAGCACGGGTGGGACGGATGCGATGGTCCACCACCCGAAATACGACTTCAACGACGAGATCCTGCCGGTCGGCGCGAGCTGGTTCGCGACGCTGGCGGAGCAGCTGCTGAAGCGGGGGTGAGGGGCTGGTCCTCGGGAGGGGCGTTGCCCCTCCCGAACCCACCCCACCAGGAGGCAGCGGCCTCCTGGACCTCAATCAGTTATCGGGCTGTCAGGGAGGGGGCGTCACAGGCGCCCCCGTGATCCAGGTCGCGCATTGCCCCCTCCCTGACAGCCCGAAGACTCACGGGTTCCAAGGGGCCACTGCCCCTTGGCGGGTGGGGTCCGGGGAGGGCAGCGCCCTCCCCCGGGAACCCGCGCCTCAGCTCCCCACCTTCAGCGTGCTCGTCAGCCCGCGCAGGCACGCCAGGATCGAGAGCGGCGTGATCTTGCCGGTGCGCGGGTTTTCCTCGCTCGGCACATTCTCGATCGTCATGGTCAGGCGCGCGGCGGCGGCTTCGACGCGGATCGTGTGGGTGTTGCGCGTCACATGCGGGTCGGCCCAGATCTCGATCATCGTGCGCTGCGGGCCGATGCCGGCAAGCGCCAGCGCCGCGGCGACGTTGACGTTGGCGGGGAAGCCCTGCGCGGCGTCAAAGGCGTTGCCCTTGAAGACCAGCTTCTTCTCGTCCTTCACCGCCAGCACGTCGATGCCGTGCTGTTCGAGATAGGGCGCGCCGACCAGGCCGCGGGGCGGCTTGCGCGTTTCGATGGTGACGGAGCTGACCTCGCCTTCAGCGGCCGCGCGCACGGCATCGAGGCCGAGCAGCGCACCGGTCGGCACGACGATCCGCGCGCCGGTCTTCCGCGCTTCCTCCACCAGATGCATGCGCGGCAGCAGTGCGCCGACGGAGGAGGGGACGAAGATGCGCCCACGCGCGATGGCGGCGGTGGCGACGGCTTCGAAGACGGAGGAGGGCGCGGCCTCCACCACGATGTCGGCCTCGGCCAGATCGGCGAGGCCGACGATGGCGGGCGTTTTGCGGAAGCCAGCGAGGTTGGCGGCCGCCTTCGCATGGTCGCGCGCGGCGACGGAATGAAGTGCCAGCCCCTCCACGCCCTGATCGAGCGCGCGGGCCAGATGCAGGCCGATGGCGCCGAGGCCGGCGATTCCAACAGTCAGGGTGCGTGACATGGGCAGGGACTCCGCGAACAGGCGGAGCGTATGTCCCCCACCCCGCCCGCCTTCGCAAGCGGGGTGGGAGGTCGCGGCTGACTACTCTTCCTTGAAGCCGTAGGCCTGGATGCCCTGTTCGTTGCCATAGTACTTGTAGGGCAGGAACTTGCCGGACATCTCGATCTTCACCCGGTCGCCCTTCTCATGGGCCATGCGCTCGAACTGGAAGTCGAAATCGATGGCGGACATGATGCCGTCGCCGAATTCTTCCTCGATCAGCGCCTTCCAGGCAGGGCCGTTGACCATCACCATCTCGTAGAAGCGGTAGATCAGCGGGTCGGTCGGCGGCATCGCCGTCCCGCGATAGGGCACCTCGTTCAGCATCCGCTGCTCGACCTCGGTGAGGCCGAACAACGCCGCGGCCTTGGCGGCCAGCGGCTTCACCAGCTTCATCTGGCCGAGCAGCGCGCCGACGATCATCGTGTCGGACACGCCGCCGATCTCGCCGCAGATGTACTTCCAGCTCCAGTTCTTCTCGCGCTTGATGTCGAGGATCTTCTCGGTGAGTTGGGCGCGCGTCATGGCGTGCATCTCCCTTGCGTGGTGGATGGGTTTCTCAAGCCGCGGCGCGAGGCGGCGGCGGGCTCTGCGGTTCCGCGGGGCGCACCTCCGGCACCGCCTTCGGGTCCCAGCCCTCCGGCCGCTTGCCGGCGAGCGTGCGGCTGCGGGTGATCAGGAAGTCCAGGATATGGTCGCGCAGCTCGTGATAGCCGGGCATGTGGTGCAGCGTCGCGCGGGTGCGCGGGCGCGGCAGTGTGTTCACCACCACCTCCGCCAGCCGCGCATCCGGGCCGTTCGTCATCAGCAGGATGCGGTCGGCCAGCAGGATCGCCTCATCCACGTCATGCGTGATCATGAAGGCGGTCTGGTCGGCTTCGGTCACAAGGCGTGAGACCTCATCCTGCAGCGCGCCGCGCGTCAGCGCATCGAGCGCGCTGAACGGCTCGTCCATCAGCAGCATCTTGGGCGCGATGGCCAGCGCCCGCGCGATGCCAACACGCTGCTTCATGCCGCCCGAAAGCTGCGCGGGCTTCTTCTCCGCCGCATGGCCAAGCCCGACTTTCTCGAGCGCCTTGCGCGCTTCCTCGCGCAGCTTCGCCTTCGGCCAGGAGGGATGGCGGCAGGAGAGCGCGAAGGCGACATTCTGCTCGGCGGTCATCCAGGGCATCAGCGCATGGCCCTGGAAGATCACCGCGCGATCGAGCGAAGGGCCGGTGATCTCCTGCCCATGCACGATCACGCCGCCTTCCGACGGCGCTTCCAGCCCCGCCAGGATGTTCAGCACCGTCGTCTTGCCGCAGCCCGAATGGCCGACCAGGCAGACGAACTCGCCGCGCTTCACGTCGAACCAGAGGTCCTCGAAGATCGTCGCACCCGGATAGCGCCGCGCAATGCCTTCGACAGATACATACTTCGCCATTTGCGGATCACTCCTGCCAGGCGACAGCGCGCGCCGCGATGCCGAGCAGCCGGTCGAGCAGCAGCCCGACGAGCCCGATCAGCAGGATCGCGATGACGATGTCGGCGAGGCTGAGGTTGTTCCACTGGTTCCAGACCCAGTAGCCAATGCCGGTGCCGCCCACGAGCATCTCGGCCGCGACGATCACGAGCCAGGCGATGCCGATGGAAATGCGCATGCCCGTCAGGATGGTCGGCGCGGCCGCCGGCAGGATGACGCGCCAGGCGGTCTTGAGCTTCCCCGCTTCCAGCGTGCGCGCGACATTCATCCACTCCCGCCGCACGCTCGCCACACCGAAGGCGGTGTTGAGCAGCATCGGCCAGACCGAGCAGATGAAGATCACGAAGATCGAGGAGATGGAGCTGTCCTTGATCGTGTAGAGCGCGAGCGGCATCCAGGCGAGCGGCGAGACGGGGCGCAGCACCTGGATGAAGGGGTTGAGCGCGGCAGACAGCAGCGGCGACATGCCGATAAGGAAGCCGAGCGGGATCGCGACCGCTGCCGCCAGCAGGAAGCCGGCCGCGACGCGCGCCAGCGAATAGGCCAACTGGATGCCGATGCCCTGGTCGTTCGGGCCGCGGATATAGAAGGGATCGCGCACAAGCTCCCACAGCCGCGCGCCGATCTCCGACGGCATCGGGAAGGGCGTCTGCCCGCCTTGCGCAGCGGCCGCACCGAGGAGCGCCGCATATTCGGGATCGAGCGCCGCCCCGCCGGTGGGGCCGCCGCTGCGCGCGGAGAACTCCCAGACGCCGAGGAAGGCGGCCAGCAGCGCAAACGAGAGCAGCGCCGCCTGCGCCACAGGAACCTTGGACGACATGGATCAGGAGGCCCGGATACCGCGTTCGGTCCAGGGCGCTGGGTTCGCCGGGTCGAAGGTGCGGCCCATCACGGTGAAGGACTGCACCGTGCCGGAGGGCACCGTCTGGCCGAGGTCGCGCATCGCGCGCGCGGCGTCGGTGGCGAGGAAGACCTGCTCGGCGACCTGGCGGTAATCCACGTCGCGCTGCAGCTGACCCCAGCGGCGCATCTGCGTCATGATCCACATCGCCATGGAGTGCCAGGGGAAGGGATCGAAGCCGATGCGATCCGGCACGCGCTGCACGCGGCCGAGGCCATCGGCGAAGGTGCCGGTCAGCACCTGCTCCACCACGGTCTGCGGCTGGTTCAGGTAGTTCTGGCCGCTGATCGCGGCCGCAACCTCGCGCCGGTTGGCAGGGTTGTGGGAATAGGCAGTGGCCTCGACGATCGCGCGCAGCAGCGCGTGGAAGGTGTTCGGCGTGTCCGTCACCATGCTGCGCGGCACGGCGAAAGCGCAGCAGGGATGCCCGTCCCACAATTCCTTCGTCAGGATGTGGATGAAGCCCACGCCGTCGAAGACCGCGCGCTGGTTGAAGGGATCGGGGCCGAGGAAGCCGTCGATATTGTCGGCACGGAGATTGGCGACCATCTCGGGCGGCGGCACGGCGCGGATCTGCACGTCACGATCCGGGTCGAGCCCGTGCTCAGCCAGGTAGTGGCGCAGCAGGTAGTTGTGGATCGAGAAGTCGAAGGGCACGGCGAAGCGGAAGCCGCGCCAGTCGCGCGGGTTGCGGCGCTCCCGGTGCTTGGTGGCGAGGGTGATGGCCTGGCCGTTGATGTTCTCGATCGCGGCGACCGCGAAGGGCACGGGCTGCGCCACGCCGACGCCAAGCGACATCGCCACCGGCATCGGCGCCAGCATATGCGCCGCGTCGTATTCGCGGGCGATGGCGCGGTCGCGGATCACCGCCCAGCCGGCGGTGCGGATGACTTCAACATTGAGCCCGTGGCGCCGGTAGAAGCCCATCGGGTCGGCCATGATGATGGGGGTGGCGCAGGTGATCGGGATGAAGCCGATCTTCAGGTCGCGCTTCTCGATCGCGCCGCCGGCCGGCGCCTGGGCCAGCGCCTCGCGCGCGGCGGCGAGCGGGAAGAAGGCGTTGATGGCGGCAAACAGGGTGCCGGCGCCGACCGCGCGCAGCATGCCGCGGCGGGTTGCGTCGTCGGGGTAGAGCGCGCGCAGAACGGCCTGCTCGGCGATCTCGCCATAGGCGCCGGTGCCGTCGCTCTCGGCGGCGTTCTGCACTTCGTCGCAGGCGAAGGCGGCGTCATGGACGCGCCCGCAATCACAGGCGCCGAGGCGCGTATTGGGATCGAAGGGATTGGCGAAGCGGCGGGCCATGACGCGGGTCCTCCGGGGGTTGGCCCGGAGGAAATGGACGGGCCAAGCCGGAGGAGCAATCAGCTTTTCGCGCGCTTTTTGAGCAGATCAGCCCGGGCATCCACGATAAACGCCCGCAATATGATCAATTTGATCATATTGCGAGCAAATGGACGTCAAACTACGGGGGTCCGCCCGCCATCCACATTGATCGCGGTGCCGGTCACGTAGCCGCCCTGGTCGGAGCAGAGGAAGGTCGCCAGCGCGGCAAACTCCTCGGCCTTGCCGAGCCGCCCGAGGGGGACCGCCTTCGCCGCATCCTTCTTCCACTCCTCCCAGGTCAGGCCGCGCGGATCGGTGGCGTGGCGGCGCACCCACTGGTCGCTTTCGATGATGCCGACCAGCATCGCATTCACCAGGATGCCGCGCTTGGCGCCTTCATTCGCCAGCACCTTGGTGAGCGCCATGCCCGCGGCGCGAGAGACGGAGGTCGGGCAGCTTTCGGCGGCGGGTGCCTTGGCGCCGGTGTTGAGCACATTGATCACCCGCCCCCAGCCCTGCGCCTGCATCCCCGGGAACACCGCGCGCGTCAGCCGGATGGCCGCAAACAGCTTGAGGTCGAGATCGGCCTGCCAGAGCGCGTCATCCACCTCCAGGAAGGCGCCGCGCTGGCTGGTGCCGGCATTGTTCACCAGGATGTCCACGGTACCGAGCCGCGCAGCGGCTTCGGCGGCGGCGTGGGCGCAGCCTTCGGCGGTTGAGACATCGGCCGCGATGGCGGCGATGCGCGCGCCCTGGAAGCGGCTTTCGATCTCGGCCTTGGCAGCGTCGAGTTCGGCCTGGCGGCGCGCGACGATGGCCACCGCGGCGCCGGCTTCCGTGAAGGCTTCCGCCATGGCGCGGCCCAGCCCCTTGGAGCCACCGGTGATCAGCGCCGTGCGGCCATCTAGTCGGATTTGCATGCTGGTTCGTCCCTCGGACAGGTGAGGCGGGATTACGCCCGGAAGGTGGGGATTGGGGAAGGTGGGGGTCGGGGAAGGCCGGTCGCGGGGGGCCCCCCCGGCGGG